>KB900446.1 GCA_000378885.1 actinobacterium SCGC AAA044-N04
AGAAGACCTAACATTGTTAAAACATTGGGTGAAATACGAAGCAGAGTTGCAACTAGACCAAATCGATAGGAGATTTTGAGCCACCAAGCAACAACGCCAGTTACAGGAGCATCGTTATGCAACGAACTCCATGTAGCGGTGAACTCTTGCTTGCTGAGCATTTTCTCTCTTCCTTTTTCTGGCACTTCGGTATTAATAGTATAGAAGTGCAGGCTCATAAGAGCGCTAAGAATGGCGTAGAGAACTGGGTGAGGGTACCTTTACGCTGTGAGTTCAGCGACTAAGTCAGAGTTACAAGAGACGCGCGATTGCGTAGAAATTGAACTCACTCAATTCATGCGTGATCAGAGCGCATACCTTCTTTCAATCTCACCTGAATTACAACCAGTTTCCTCTGCTCTCTCATCTTTTCTACTAGATAGCGGTAAGCGATTACGCCCTCTCTTTGCCTACGCTGGAATCAAAAGCGCAGGTGGTTCATTAACACCCGCAACCACTAAAGCCATCTCCTGTCTTGAACTCCTGCAAGCATGCGCACTTATTCATGATGACTTAATGGATGGTTCTGACACACGCCGTGGTAAGCCATCTATTCATCGCCACTTTGAATCTATCCATGTGCAAGATGAGTTGGAAGGTTTTGCACCTGCATACGGTTTAGCTTCTGCAGTTCTGCTGGGCGATTTAGCACTTGTCTGGTCAAATCAACTGCTTAATACTTCCGGGATTTCAACCGATGAGCTTCGCCGCGTCATGCCCATCTTTGATGAGATGCGCGTTGAGTTAATGGCAGGACAGTTCTTAGATATTCATGAACAAACACAAAAGAACACAGATCTTGATCGTTCAATGAAGATTGCTCGCTACAAATCAGGTAAATACACAATTGAGCGACCTCTGCACCTGGGAGCAGTGCTAGCTGCAGATGCCTCCCCTGCACTTCTCGCCGCTCTCTCCGATTATGGATTACCTCTTGGTGAGGCATTCCAATTCCGCGATGACCTACTCGGCGTCTTTGGCGATCCATCTGTTACAGGAAAACCGGCCGGTGATGACCTGCGCGAAGGAAAGCGCACAGCCCTTATCGCGATGACCGATGCAAAATGCACTGAAGCTATGAAAGCCGAGAGCCGCAAGTATTTTGGTAAGAACGATATTGATGACAAAGGCGTGGCTATCTTGCAGGAGATGATTGTTTCAACAGGCGCAAAAGCAGCTCTTGAAACTATGATTGATGAATTAACCTCAAAGGCATTAAAAGCGATTGAAAACCCAGCTATCGATAACGCTGGGCGAGATTTACTCAATGAGCTAGCCCTGATTGCCACGAAGCGGAGTATGTAAATGGTTGCCAGAGTTAAAGGCCCCACAGATCACGTTGTAGTTGTGGGCGCAGGCCTTGCTGGATTAAGCGCAGCACTTCGTCTTGCTGGAGCTGGTCGTAAAGTAACTGTATTAGAGCGCGACAGCGTTCCTGGTGGACGAAATGGTCTGCTCAACAAAGATGGCTACGCATTTGATACCGGGCCATCAGTTTTAACAATGCCATCTCTTATCAACGATGCCTTCAACTGCGTTGGCGAAGATATGAAAGATTGGCTAGAGCTGACTCCACTCACACCTCTCTATCGCGCTTTCTATGCTGATGGCTCACAATTAGATGTTCATGCCAATACCGGTGAGATGGAAGCAGAGATTGCTAAGCACATCAGCAGCACCGAAGCGGCCGGATACCGCAGATACGTAGATTTTGTTACAAAACTCTATAAGTATGAGATGAATGACTTCATCGATAGAAACATCGATAGTCCCCTGAACTTGCTCACGCCTAACCTTGCCCGCTTATTTGCACTCGGGGGCTTTCGCAGACTCTCTCCTAAAGTAAATCAATTTATGAAAGATCCTCGCCTACAAAAGGTTTATTCATTCCAAGCTATGTATGCAGGAGTGAGCCCGCAGCAAGCTCTAGCTATCTATGCAGTCATTGCATACATGGACTCAGTTAATGGAGTTTTCTTTCCTAAGGGTGGAATGCACGCAGTTCCTCGCGCACTAGCAGCAGCTGCCGAAAAGCATGGAGTGGTCTTTAAATACAACACCACCGTGACAAATGTTGAAGTCAGTAATGGCCGTGCAAAAGCAGTTATTACCGAATCTGGTGAGCGCTATGAGTGCGACGCCGTTATTTTGAATCCAGATTTACCTGTGGCATACCGCGAGTTACTCGGCAAATCACCAGTATCAATTAAGCGCCTGAAGTATTCACCTTCTTGCGTGACTCTTCTCATTGGTTCTAGTAAGAAATATGACTTTGCAGCCCATCACAACATTCACTTTGGTCACTCGTGGGATGGCGTCTTTGATGAACTCATCAAGAAAAAGCAGTTGATGAGTGATCCCAGCATCCTGGTCACCATTCCAACTCATGATGATCCCAATTTAGCTCCCCCAGGTAAGCATTCTTATTATGTTTTGTTCCCAACGCCTAACTTAGATAGCAATATCGATTGGACTAAACAAGCCGGTCCATACCGTGATCAAATGATTAAAACTATTGAAGAGCGCGGCTATACGGGCTTTGGTGATTCCATTGAAACCGAAGTGATGACCACTCCTCTTGATTGGAAAAATCAGGGAATGGAGATGGGTGCACCATTTGCTAGCGCACATACATTCTTCCAAACTGGTCCCTTTAGACCACGCAACATGGCACAAGGAATTGAAAACGTTGTCTTTGCCGGTTCTGGAACACAACCTGGCGTTGGAGTTCCCATGGTTTTGATCTCTGGACGACTTGCTGCAGAGCGAATTGTGGGACCAGTAAAGTAAATGAATGAGCTAGAGGCATCCTATGCCGAGTGCAAAAGATTAAATTCTCTACACGGCAAAACGTATTA
>KB900447.1 GCA_000378885.1 actinobacterium SCGC AAA044-N04
GACTCACCATGTGGCAGGGCAATGAAAACCAAATCGATATCTGAAAAATCAATCTCTGAAACAGCCAAAAACTTCTCACCGTTGTGAGTTGTTAGGTGCGGATGAACGGATGTGACTAGCTCGCCAGCATTTGAATGGGCGCTAATGGCCGTAACTTGAAAATGGGGATGTACTGCTAGCAAACGAAGGAGTTCTCCCCCGGCATAGCCACTTGCACCGATGACCGCTGTTTTCATGGCGCTAGGATATCTGTTAGTCGATATTTATGCAAACACCTGCATATTTATGCGGTGCGGACTACTGCCCCACACTTCTTGGCCGCCACCGCAGTAGCTGCCTCGCGCATGGCTGAAACCTCATCGCCTGTTAGCGTGCGATCAGGTGCTCTAAAGACCAAAGTGAAAGCTAGAGA
Source organism: actinobacterium SCGC AAA044-N04 (assembly GCA_000378885.1). Lineage (GTDB taxonomy): Bacteria > Actinomycetota > Actinomycetes > Nanopelagicales > Nanopelagicaceae > Planktophila. The sequence continues at coordinate 413 of KB900447.1, forward strand.
GATCTTGCCATCACCAATCTTGTCGTAGCGATCAAAGAGGGAAATGGATTCAAGTAAATCTCCAGCACCCTCGGTTAACGCCGCTTGAACTTCAGCGGCCGTCACCTTCTCATCAACAATTAAGGCCACATCTTGCAACGCTGCTGGCATAGTTCCAACCCGAGTGGGACGAACCAGAGATGAATCTGGAAGAACACTGAGTCCAACAGCAAATGCCACACTTCGCTCAGTTAATCCATATTTGGCAATAATTCGTGGGTGAAGCTCTCCTGCGTGTGCCACTGCTTTGCCATCAACAATTAATTCTGCGCATCGTCCTGGGTGCCACGGTGCAAAATCAGAGCGCTTGATACTCCACTCAAGATTACAGAGAGCCAAAATATCTTGGGCATATTCAATTGCATCGTGCCAGGTGTATGCACGAGCTTTTCCTTGCCAATTCTCATTTTCAACTTTTCCTACGAGCAAACCAGCCACGTGATAAGCCTGTGGAGGAACGGAAGCAAAAATCTCTTCAATAACCTTTTGACTTGGTCGCTTGGACAAGTCGGGAGAAATTGCTGGGTCTAATTTCTGTGCGCTACGGAAAATTGATCCCATTTCAAAGATTGCAAAGTCCTTAGCTCCGCGGCTGATATTGCGCTGCGCAACCTCAATCAATCCTGGAACTAAATGAACGCGCATCAAAGGGAACTCTTCAGACATTGGATTAGCAATGGCATAGGTTGCAGCCCGTTCTCCAACAAAGCCCATTGCATCAATTGTTTCTTGATTTGTGAATGGGAAAGTCTGAACTTCAGCTAATCCACGACTTGCAAGCATTGTCGCTATGGCTCTGCGTCGCTTTTGGGTTGGGGTTAGCGATGCGTGCAAAGGACGTGGTGGCAAGATGGATGGAATCTTGTCGTAACCAATCATGCGCGCTACTTCTTCAGCGAAATCTGCAACCCCAACTAAATCTGCGCGCCATGATGGTGGATCAACGGTCCAGTCCTTCTCATCCACATCGCAGCCAATAAGGCGAAGAATGCGCGCCACATCAGCATTTGAAACCTCAAAGCCTAGAATCTTTGAAATATAGGTTGGATCAATTTGCACAACGGCTGGGTATATCGGCTCACCAGCGACAACAGTTGCCACATGCATGGCAGAACTGTGTTCGGTGAGTAGTTGAACAAATCGCGCTGATGCAAACTCTGCCAAAGATGGATCAACACTTCGCTCTAAACGCCTTGATGCCTCAGATGAGAGTTTGTGTCTGCGTGAATTCTTAGCAATACACACTGGATCAAATCGAACAGCTTCCAAAGCAATCTCAGTCGTTGTTTGAGTGATCTCAGATGAAAGCCCACCCATAGTTCCAGCTAATGCCAACGGATGATCATCATCACACACCATTAAGTCATCTGGATCTAATGTGCGCTCTTGCCCATCCAAGGTAACAAATTTTTGTGCCCTGCCAGCGCGTTTAACTGTGAGCCCACCTTTGATTTTTGATTTATCGAAAGCGTGCAATGGTTGGCCAAGTTCTAACATGACGTAGTTAGTAACATCTACAACGAGTGAAATAGAGCGCATTCCCATCTTTTCAATACGTCTGCGCATCCATAGGGGCGTTGTGGCCTTTGGATCAAAATTAGACATTGTTCGAAGATAGAAAACTGAAGCCGAAGATTTATCCTCAATCTTTGCACTCACACCTTTGCCGGTTTCTGAAAACTTTACTGAGCGCAGTGCTTCAACTGGATCTGTGAACGTAAGGCCAAGTGAGCCAGCAACCTCTCGTGCTATTCCTCGAATACTTAACGCATAACCGCGATCAGGGTTAACTGCCACGTCAAAAATCACATCATTAATCTGCAAACCTTCGATTGCATCGGCACCTATTTTTGCATCGGC
>KB900448.1 GCA_000378885.1 actinobacterium SCGC AAA044-N04
CGTGCGCTTAATCATCAAAGACAGAGCGCGCTCTGCCATACCAATAGCTCTCATGCAGTGATGAATGCGCCCTGGTCCAAGGCGGGCTTGGGCAAGTGCAAAGCCTTCGCCTTGTGCTCCAAGCAAATTAGTTTTTGGTACTCGCACGTTTGTAAAAGAAACTTCAGCATGGCCATGTTGATCGCTGTAACCAAAGACAGTTAAGTTGCGCTCAACTTTTACTCCAGGAGTATTCATCGGCACCAGCACCATAGATTGCTGATGGTGATCATCTGCTTCTGGATTTGTTTTGCCCATCACAATAAGGATCTGACAACGCTCATCCATCGCACCTGTTGTCCACCACTTTGTGCCATTGATGACAAAATCATTACCATCAGTAGTAATAGAGGTTCTAATGTTTCTAGCATCACTTGATGCCACATCAGGCTCAGTCATTGCAAAAGCAGAGCGAATGCGTCCTTCAAGAAGTGGTTCTAACCAGGCCTTCTTTTGTTCATCTGTTGCAAACATATCGAGTAGTTCCATGTTGCCTGTGTCCGGTGCGGCGCAGTTAATTGCCTCTGGTGCTAACTCAGGTGACCATCCTGTTATCTCTGCCAGAGTTGCATACTCAGTCACAGTTAAGCCGTGGGCAGGGTTGGTGCTGTGAGGAAGAAAAAGATTCCACAAACCAAGTGCTCGGGCTTTCTTCTTGAGCTCTTCCACAACAGGAGGAAGGCCATGTGGTTTGCCGGCTGCGATAAGCGCATGACGTTGTTGTTCATAGATTGCCTCTGATGGAAAAACATCAGAGTCCATGAAAGCCTGCAGTTTGGCTGCGTATTGGCTTGTCTTAGCGCTTAAGGAGAAGTCCATGCCTTAACCTTACGCATAGTTACTCAATTTGAGGAGGCACACATGAGCGTTCTTGATCGCTTTCGTTTAGATTCAAAGGTGGCAGTGGTCACCGGTGCATCCTCTGGGTTAGGCGTTGCATTTGCTAAAGCCTTAGCCGAGGCCGGCGCCGATGTTGTTCTGGGTGCGCGTCGCGCAGAGCGTCTTGAAGAAACCGGAGCTCTTGTAACAGCTGCCGGGCGCAGATATGCAGCCCTCACAACAGATGTCACAAAGGTTGAAGATTGCGATGCACTTATTGCACTGGCCATTGAAAAATTTGGCCGCGTTGATATCTTGGTTAATAACGCAGGTGTTGGCACAGCCGTTCCTGCAACCCATGAAACCCCAGAACAATTTAGATCTGTTTTAGATGTCAATCTCTTTGGTGCTTATTGGATGTCGCAAGCATTTGCTAAGGCAAATAAGAATGGCGGCGCCATTGTTAACATCTCAAGCATCCTAGGTTTAAAGCCACAAGGACTACCTCAGGCTGCCTATGCCTCATCAAAGGCTGGCCTTATTGGTTTAACTAGAGACCT
>KB900449.1 GCA_000378885.1 actinobacterium SCGC AAA044-N04
ATGAATACATGCTTAAGTAAGTTTTGGATTGGGCGAGTCTTGAGAAATATCAGGGCTTTCAAGTTACTTTTGCCCCAAATTTAGACGGAGGCGGAGATCCGGCATGGAAATTAAAGTAAAGCACATCAGTCATAAGTTAATTGATTCACTTAGTGATGGTGTCTTCTCCATCGCACTGACACTTTTAGGTCTAGATGTTGTTGGCTTAGTCCATGGCATTAGTGAGAGCGAAGATTTCAATGCCACTTTATTTTCACATTGGCCAACATTTCTTGCTTACTTCCTAGGCTTTTTTGTTCTTTTAGCCTGGTGGTATAACTACCACGTCACAAGTCAATACGTGGTTGGAACAAATACATTCATTGTCTGGAACCATGGAATAACTATGGGCTGGGTTGCCTTAATGCCATTTGGTGTGGCAATACTTGCCGAGAACATCAACACAGAGAATATGAAATGGGGAGTCTTTTACTTTGGCATAGCTCTCTTTGGGCAGTACTGGAGCTGGTTAATTCAGTGGGCTCTCACAAAGCTATTTAGAGGCAATCTTGATTTTACTTTCACAGATGATTTCATTTTATCTAAGCTCTCACAACAAGAGCGAAACAAGTTCCTATTCCTATTTCAACTAGGACCTACATTAATTGGCCTAGCTTTAGCTTCTCTGTCATTGGTTAATCCATGGCTAGCCTTGACTGGTTACGGCCTCTATGTTGCAACCCTGGCCAACCCAGTTAATACCTTAAATAGATTTGTCGGACCACGCTTTGCCAAGATGTTTAAGGTGTAGTCCTCCACCTTATGATTTAGGGGAGTACTCACAACCACTTGCTTAGTGATCTGTATTGCCACATCGCTTAGGCAGAAAATGGCTATGAACGGATGTGTTGACAACCCCAGATACTCTTTTGTAATGGGAATCAAGGGCACGTTCTTTAAAGGGCTGTTAATTGCGCTTTCTCTTGCCCTAATTCCCGTTGCAGCAACTTCTGCTCAGAAAATCACACCGGGTGCAGCCTGCAAAAGTGTGAATCAAAAATCGGTTTATATGAATAAAACTTATACCTGCATTAAATCTGGCAAGAAGTTGGTGTGGAATAAGGGTGTAGCTAAAGCAACTCCAACACCAACACCGACTCCTACTCTTACTCCAACTGCAACATCAACACCAACACCAACACCTACGCCCACAACTAAACCTATTGAATTACCGAGCGTTGGATCAGGGTGCAAAGTTGAGGGGGAGACGGCTACAAACGGGAGTACCAAATTAGTTTGTCGCAACACGGCAAATAACGTGCTTAAATATTTTGAGCTGACAAAATCT
>KB900450.1 GCA_000378885.1 actinobacterium SCGC AAA044-N04
GTTCTAAATGATTGTTGCCTACTTCTGGACCATCACCCCTAGCCGCATTCCCTTTGCTTTAGTTGCAATGGGTATGGATCGTTTTGTTTTGCGTTCATCCAAAAACGTTGGTTTCTTTAAATCCTTAGGTACAGGTAAAGGTGAGACTTTCACGCCTTCGGATGCCAATACTTTGCGGTGGGGTTTGATTGCTCAAGTTCACGACATTGATGCCTTTGATCAATCTTTTGTTGTGAAGCAATGGCGCAAAAACAGTGTGAGTGAATTTCGCGCAGTACTTGAACCAATCTCATCTCACGGTCAATGGGCAAAGCAGAAACCATTTATTGCAGCAGCAAAGGATTGGACGGGTCCAGTTGCTGCAATTACACGTGCGCGCATTAAGTGGCATCAAAACTTTCGCTTTTGGAGCTCTGTGCCACCCGTGACAATGTCTTTGAAATCAGCTCCTGGATTAATCTCTGCAATAGGAATTGGTGAGGCCCCTATTGGTTTGCAGGGCACCTTCTCATTGTGGGAGTCAGGGGATGCAATAAAGAACTTTGCATATAAGGGTGCAGCCCACCAAAAGGCGATTGCTGACACATCTACCTATAAATGGTATTCAGAAGAGCTCTTTGCGCGCTTTGCAGTCAGAGATATTCGCGGTTCGATTAATAGTTAGCAAGGCTTTTAGGGCAGACTTAAGCCATGTCGATCCGTCATTACACACCAAGACGGCGCCGCCATGGCCAACTATCACCTCGGGCCAATGCCCTCTTGAACTCTGTTTTTGGTATCGCAATCGTGCTCCAAGTCCTCTATCCCTTAGTTAATGGTGAGGTCTTGCGCTTGCTCACACTCAATGTTGTTTATTGGGGCGCAGGTGCGATGTTGTTACATGCACTCCTTGCATATGGTGCTCGTTATGCCATTACATATTTCTTCTTTACTTTCTTCTTCGCCCTCATCATCGAACACGTTGGTGTTTTGACGCAATGGCCATTTGGTAACTATTCATACTCTGGCAATTTAGGTTTAAAGATTTTTGAAGTACCTCTTGTTGTGCCATTTGCTTGGATCATGATGGCGCACCCAGTGCTAACTGCAGCCCGGCGCATCGCAGGCAATTGGGTCTTCCTTTATGGCGGAGTCGCACTTGCTGCGTGGGACCTGTTTTTAGATCCGTTAATGGTGGCACAAGGTAATTGGACCTGGGTTGTGACTGGTGTGCACGTTCCTTTCCAACCTGAAATTCCTTTATCAAATACTTTTGGTT
>KB900451.1 GCA_000378885.1 actinobacterium SCGC AAA044-N04
CACTCAAAATCAGACAAGCCGGCGGCAAGCTATTACAAATGGATCTACCTCTGACTCAGGGGCGTCATCACGGTTATCACGATGTAGATCCTGATTATCGTGATGCGCAATCAAAAAAGACCTTTGACCGCATCCTGGAGAAGTACAGAGGCAAAGAAGCGATTTTGTCTCCACGTCGGTAGCCTTAACCCATGACCGATCTATCCAAATACACGAGCTTTCACGTGGGTGGCCCGGCGCAAAAAATCCTCCAAGTTTCAACCCAGGAAGAAATCATTGCTGCAATTGATGAAGCAGGGGATTCACCTATTTTGATTCTAGGTGGGGGAACAAATGTTTTAGTTTCAGATTCAGGTTTTGAGGGCACAGTAATTCGAATTTCAAATAACTCTGTGCAAGCAGAGGTGGATGCATGCAGCGGAGCAACATTAACTATTGGTGCTGGTGAGGACTGGGATGATCTAGTTGCAACCACTATTGATAGAGGTTTTGCGGGGTTAGAGACATTAAGTGGAATTCCAGGAACTGTGGGCGCCGCGCCTATTCAAAACATTGGTGCATATGGACATGAAGTTAGTGAGTTCATTACTCGCGTGCGCACATATGATCGTGAAAAGAAAGAGATTCGCACTTTTACAAATAGCGAATGTGAATTCTCTTATCGCAGTTCTCACTTTAAATCTCACCCAGGTCGCTATGTTGTTTTGGAAGTTCAATTCCAAATCCGACGTGGTGAGATGAGTGATCCCATTACTTATGCCGAGCTTTCAAAAAAACTTGGCGTTGACATGGGGGATAAGGCATCCGTAGTTGATGTGAGAAAAGCAGTCTTGGAACTTCGCGCAGCTAAAGGCATGCTCATTACTGAGAACGATAAAGACTCTTGGTCAGCAGGCTCGTTCTTTACGAACCCAATTATTTCTCAGCAAGCGGCCGATGGACTTCCAAACGCTGCACCTAAATGGCCACTAACAGATGGTCGCGTGAAGATTTCAGCTGCATGGCTGATTGAAAACTCTGGAATTCACAAAGGCGATGAAGTGGGTGGTGCAAGGATTTCAACTAAGCACGTACTTGCTCTCACCAATGCAGGAAGTGCAACAGCTACAGATATTGCAATGTTAGCTCGCAAAGCGCGCGATCAAGTGCAGAATACTTTTGGAATTACATTAGAAGCTGAAGTAAATCTGATTGGTATCGAGATTTAACCTTCAGTAATTAGCTTCTTGATACGCCCAATACCTTCAACGATGTCA
>KB900452.1 GCA_000378885.1 actinobacterium SCGC AAA044-N04
CAATACGGATTGGATTTCCAATCTTATTGGCTAACTTATCTAGCGCCTGACCTGCCTTATCAAGTGGCATTACTTCACTTACTGAGTGGGATAGATCCAAGCGCCCAGAGCCTGCAAGTTCAATGAGCTCTGTAACGTGATGGGCTTCTGAGCCATAGTGGCCCATGATCTGTGTGCGCATGTAGGTAAAGGCCATGTCATTAGGAATCACAATAGGTTCATTAGCAATACCCACTATTACTAAACGCCCTTGCTCACCCAGCATAGAAATCGCTTGTTTTCTAACCGGTGATACTCCTGCAAAATCAAAGGCGGCCGTTACACCGCGGTGCTTTTTTAACTCACCATCATCTGGGGCAAAGGCAAAGTCGGCGCCCCGCGCTAGAGCGTTAGCCCGTGCATCTTCACGTGGATCAATGGCAATAACAGTGCAACCAATAATCTTTAGAAGTTGTGCGGCATGTATTCCAAGGCCGCCCACACCAAAGACTGCTACCTTCTCACCTGCCACAACATGGCCCGTTGATGTAATAGCTGCCCACGGTGTTGAAACAGCATCAGGAATAATTGCAGCTTGTTCAAAGGGGAGTGAATCAGGGATCTTTGCAACTAACTCTGCTTTAGTAACAACGTATTCGGCCCAGCCGCCGTCATAGTCAAAGCCCATTGTTGTTATCTGTTGCGCTGTATTGCGCTCACCTGCAATAACAACGACACGATCACCAACAGAAGATGTTGTTACACCTGCGCCGATTTGATCAATAGTTCCTGCAACTTCATGACCGAGGGTGACGTGATCACCCTCTAAGTAGCCAGGAGATAAAATGCCTTCTAAAAAGTGCACATCAGATAAACACACACCAGCAGCACCTACTTTAATTCGCACTTGCCCAGCCCCAGCATCTGGCGTTGGCACATCCACAACTTCAAAGGCGCGCGTAGAAACGCTTATTCTTCCTGCTCTCATGTGA
>KB900453.1 GCA_000378885.1 actinobacterium SCGC AAA044-N04
ATTAGGAGTAGTTGCAGTTTTTGCAGAAGCAAAACCTTCATTACTAGCAACCGTAAGGGCGCTTGCACCAGTTCTCGCTGGTGGTAATTCAGCAATCTTGATTGCCAGCGAAAATTTCCCACTTCCAGCAATTTCACTGGGAGAAGTGATCGCTACTAGTGATTTACCAGGTGGGGTTGTAAACATACTCACCGGAAAAGCCTCTGAATTAATCCCTTGGGTTGGCTCTCATATGGAAATCGATGGCATAGATCTAACTGGAGTTAGCAAAAAGCAGGAAGAAGAATTAAGACTTGCAGGTGTAGATAATCTAAAACGAATATTTAGATTCTCAAATACAGATCATCCAGAGAGAATCCTTAGCTTTATGGAACAAAAAACTATCTGGCATCCAATTGGAATTTAAGTAAATTACTCAGCTGAAATAGCTGCATAAGCTGGCTTTACAGTATTTTCAATAATCTCAAGTCTTTCCTCAAATGGAATGAATGAGCTTTTAAGGGCATTTACAGTTACTCGCTGAAGATCTGCAAACTTCCAATCAAAAGACTTGACACATTGAGTCATTTCATTACTCATAGATGTGTTACTCATTAATCTATTGTCAGTATTTAAAGTAACTCTGAATCTTAATTTAGCTAATTTTCCAATTGGGTGCTCGGAGTAAGTCTTTACTGCACCTGTTTGTAAATTCGAGGTCGGACACAATTCAAGTGGAATTCTGCGATCTCTTATATATGACGCTAAAGCGCCCAATTTCGGCGATGGCGTTGAGAAATCAATATCATCAATTATCCGAACTCCATGTCCTAAGCGTTCAGCGCCACAAATTTGAATCGCCTCCCAAATCGATGGCAGACCATAT
>KB900454.1 GCA_000378885.1 actinobacterium SCGC AAA044-N04
ATTGCAGTCCATGACGGACGCAAGCACATTCCTGTTTTCATTACTGACGCGATGGTCGGACACAAGCTTGGTGAGTTCTCACCAACTCGTACATTCCGCGGTCACGTTAAGGGCGACGATCGGAGAGCAACACGTGCCTAATACAACTAATAATCCTTTGATTGCTCGCGCAATTTTGCGCGACATTCGCCACACACCACAGAAGGCTCGTCGCGTTGTCGACTTGGTCCGTGGAATGCGCGCAGATGAAGCTCTCTCAGTTTTGAAGTTTGCTCCACAATCAGCTGGTTCTGATGTGTTCACACTTCTTAACTCTGCAGTTGCTAATGCAAAAGCGCAGAACCCAGCTATTCGTGATGCTTCAGAACTTTGGGTTGTTGAAGCTCTCGTTGATGAGGGTCGCACAATGAAGCGTTTTCGCCCACGTGCACAAGGTCGCGGTTTCCGTATCTTGAAGCGTTCATCACACATCTCAGTTGCAGTTAGCGATGTAAAAGCCGCTAGCAAGACTATGAACAAGAAGGGAGCGACCAAGTAATGGGTCAAAAAGTAAACCCACACGGCTTCCGTCTCGGCATTACAACTGAATTTAAGTCACGTTGGTATGCAGACAAGTTGTACAAGGATTACGTCAAGGAAGATGTCGAAATCCGTCGCTTGATGCAGAAAGGTATGGAGCGCGCTGGTGTATCTCGAATTGAAATCGAGCGCACACGCGATCGCGTCCGTATCGATCTACACACTGCTCGTCCAGGAATTGTTATTGGCCGACGTGGTCAAGAAGCAGACATCCTTCGTCAGCGTCTAGAGAAGCTAACTGGCAAGCAAGTTCAGCTCAACATTCTTGAAGTTAAG
>KB900455.1 GCA_000378885.1 actinobacterium SCGC AAA044-N04
AGTGACAGAGCCCGCAAAATGGAGCGCTGAAGTTTTAACTGATGGAGTTGTTTCTTTCATTCCCGGTGGTGACCAAGGCGGCTACATCACTAACCCTGCATTTAAAGCCCTGGCAGCTGGTGCCACCACAGTCAAAGTTGTTAACTCAGATGATCCAAGCAAGATCTATCAGATTGAGATAACTGTTAGCGATTAATCACGACAACAATTGCACATGCAATCAAAATTACTGCAATTATCGCTGAAGCTCTCTTTCCAACAATCTGTGGCAGACCTTTAATCGAACTGCTTTGATCTTTTTCAATATCTTTCAAAACATTCAAGAAATGAAATCCCACTCCTAACAAGGATCCCCCAGCTAAAACCCATAGAGGTGGCGTGCGATCAACTGCAAAGTAGACCGATGCTGGCAGAGCCGCTAATGCAATTGCATAAGGAAGTGGTGAAAGAGGCGAGAACTTAAAGTAGAAGTTGTAGGCAATGCCACATCCCACGCCTAACAAATAAACACTTCCCCCTTTTATTCCAAGTGGGCCAATCAGAATTGCAATTACTGCAATAGGAATAAAGATAAATGTTGTTCTGCGAAGCTTCTCTGGCGTAATTGCGCCGGCAACTAAAGGTTTATTGGTTCTATTATGTTTCACATCATCGTCATAGTCATAGAGATCATTGCTCCACCCAATGATGAGCTGACCAAGAAAGACTGTGAAGGCAATAACATATGCCGGGCCTTCCCACCACAGCTGTGTGCCTAAAACAAAGGAAATCGCAGTAATAAGCATGGTTGG
>KB900456.1 GCA_000378885.1 actinobacterium SCGC AAA044-N04
TCACCAACTAAGTTCCATATCTCTGGAATTGATAAGCAGTTGGTAGGCGAAGTTGCTGCCAAGGTTAAGAAGCTTCGTAAGGCTGATCCTTATAAGGGTAAGGGCTTACGTCTCGCCGGTGAAGTCGTTCGCCGCAAGCAAGGAAAGACGGGTAAGAAGTAATGGCTATTGGTGTAAAGGTCCGCAAAGGTTCGGCTACAAATGCCCGTGCCCGTCGTGCTTTCCGTGTTCGCAAGAAGGTTTCTGGAACAGCACAACGTCCACGCTTAGTCGTTTCACGATCATCACGTCACTTGTTCGTGCAGGTTATTAACGATGAACTAGGTAAGACAATTGCCTACGCTTCAACAATGGAAGCAAATTTCCGTACGGATAAAGCAGACAAGAGTGCAAAGGCAAAGGCAATTGGTGCGTTGATCGCATCACGTGCAAAAGATGCTGGCGTTTCAACTGTCGTCTTTGACCGTGCTGGTAATAAGTATCACGGTCGCATTGCAGCAGTTGCTGACAGTGCGCGCGAGAATGGATTGGAGTTCTAATGGCTGAGACAACTGCTCAAGCTCCTGCAGCAGCAGGCAACGAGCGTGGTAATTCAGGCAAAGGTCGCGGTGAACGCCGCGAACGCCGCGATGATCGCGAAAAAGAAAAGAACCCATTCATGGAGCGCGTTGTGTTCATCAACCGCGTATCTAAAGTTGTTAAGGGTGGACGTCGTTTCTCATTCACTGCTCTAGTTGTTGTCGGTGACGGCAATGGTCAGGTCGGAATTGGTTACGGAAAGTCTAAGGAAGTTCCAGCAGCGATTGCGAAGGCAGTAGAAGAGGCGAAGAAGTCTTTCTTCACTGTTCCACGCGTTCAAGGAACTGTTCCTCACCCAGTACAAGGTGAAACAGCAGCTGGCGTAGTTCTACTTCGCCCAGCTAGCCCAGGTACCGGAGTTATTGCCGGTGGCCCAGTGCGTGCAGTACTTGAGTGCGCAGGCATCACAGATGTATTGACTAAGTCTCTTGGATCTAACAATGCAATCAACATGGTTCACGCAACCGTTGCTGCATTGAAGATGCTTGAAAGCCCAGCACAAATTGCTGCGCGTCGTGGTCGTCCACTTGAAGATGTTGCACCTGCAGCAATTATCCGCGCATTACAGACAACGGTAGGTGCATAATGCCTCGCTTAAAAGTAACTCAGATTCGTTCGAAGGTCGGCAATAAGCCAGAGCTTCGGGACACACTTCGTTCATTGGGCCTCAAGCGCATCAATGATGTTGTTGTTAAAGAAGATCGTCCAGAAATTCGAGGAATGGTTCACGCTGTTCGTCACATGATCACAGTTGAGGAGGTTGAATAAAGATGACGCTAAAACTTCATCATCTACGTCCAGCTCCTGGTGCTAAGAAAGCTAAGACTCGTAAGGGTCGCGGTGAAGCATCAAAGGGTAAGACGGCCGGTCGTGGTGGCAAGGGAACTCGTGCTCGTAACACAGTTCGCGCAGGTTTCGAAGGTGGTCAGCTACCTCTCGTAATGCGTTTGCCTAAGCTACGTGGTTTCAAGAACCCAGCTCGCATCGAATACCAGGCAGTCAATGTTTCAACAATTAACGCGCTTTTCCCTAAGGGTGGAGACGTAACAGTTGCAGACTTGATCGCTAAAGGCGCAGTTCGCGACAGCCTTCCAGTTAAGGTTCTCGGCAATGGCGAAATCGATGTCAAGGTGACTGTAACTGCACATGCATTTTCATCATCAGCAGTCGACAAGATCACTGCTGCTGGCGGAAAGACAAACGTTCTTTAATTAATAAGTTCGACTAAAGATTTAACGGGAAGAGGAGAAGATCAATGCTTTCAGCATTTGGTATGGCCTTTAGGACACCAGATCTACGTAAGAAGATCTTCTTCACTCTTTCTATCATGGCGCTGTTCCGCTTTGGTTCAGTAGTTCCAACACCAGGTGTTTCATATTCAAACGTTCAAGAATGTTTGAAGACTGTTCAATCAGGTGGCCTCTTTGGTCTTATCAACTTATTCAGCGGTGGTGCGCTTCTACATCTTTCTGTATTCGCACTTGGCATCATGCCTTACATCACTAGCTCAATTATTATTCAGCTCCTAACTGTCGTTATTCCTCGCTTTGAAGCGCTAAAGAATGAAGGACAGTCAGGAACTGCAAAGCTGACTCAATACACACGTTATTTAACAATCGGTCTAGCAATCTTGCAGTCAACAGGTTTGATCGCAGTTGCTCGCACACCAGGTCGTTTGATCTCAGGCTGTTCTCTAGCAATTATTCCTGATTCATCATGGCAGCGTATTGTCACCATGATTTTCGTAATGACTGCAGGAACTTCTGTAATCATGTGGTTAGGTGAATTAATCACTGATCGCGGTGTTGGTAACGGTATGTCCATCTTGATCTTCACATCTATTGCAGCAGGATTTCCTAGCAACTTGTGGTCAATCAAGCTTCAAAAGGGCTTGTTTGCATTCCTATTCGTTCTAGCTGTTGGTGTCCTAGTTGTTGCAGCTGTTGTGTTCGTTGAGCAAGCTCAGCGTCGTATTCCTGTTCAATATGCCAAGCGCATGGTTGGACGTCAGGCATACGGTGGAACAAGCACATACATTCCAATCAAGGTTAACCAGGCTGGTGTTATCCCAGTAATTTTCGCTTCATCACTTCTCTATATTCCTTCACTGATTGTGAACTTCACAAACAGCCAGGCAGCATGGGCGGTATGGGTAAGCCGTAACTTTGTTAAGGGTGATCACCCAATCTATGTTGGGGCATATGCAGCACTCATTATTTTCTTTACTTATTTCTATGTTGCAATCACATTCAACCCAGATGAGGTTGCAGAAAATATGAAGAAGTACGGCGGATTTATCCCTGGTATTCGTGCAGGTCGCCCAACTTCTGAATATCTACAATATGTTCTCTCACGCATTACAGCCCCAGGTTCTTTGTATCTAGCTCTCGTTGCCGTTATTCCAATCGGTGCACTTGTGCTCTTTGGTGCAACACAGAACTTCCCATTTGGTGGAACTGCGATCTTGATCGTTGTGGGTGTTGGTCTTGATACTGCAAAGCAGATCGAGTCACAGTTGCAGCAGCGTTCATATGAGGGATTCCTTAAGTAATGCGTCTTGTCCTGGTAGGTCCACCAGGCGCTGGAAAAGGAACACAAGCACAATTCCTTGCAGCGCATTATTCAATTCCACATATTTCTACTGGAGATATTTTCCGTGCCAATTTAAAGGCAGGAACTCCACTTGGTCTTCAAGCTAAAGGCTTTATGGACAATGGCGAGTTAGTACCAGATTCTGTAACAAATGAAATGGTTAAAGATCGTCTTACTCATGATGATGTGGCTAACGGATTCTTACTTGATGGTTTCCCACGAAATGTTGCACAAGCTGAAGTCTTGCGCGCAATTTTGGCTGAGAAAAAGACACCGCTGCATGCAGTTCTAGAGTTTTCATTGGCTAATGAAGAGATTGTTGCCAGATTATCTTCACGTCGCACATGTAAAGAGTGCGGACAGCCTTCTGTTGGGCAGGATAAATGCCCACAATGCGGGGGAGATGTATACCAGCGCGAAGACGATAAGGCTGAAGTTATTGCCCGTCGCTTAGAGGTTTACCAGGAACAAACTGCACCAATCATCTCCTTCTATCGCAATGAAGGCCTACTTATTACTGTTGGCGCACTCGGAAGCGTTGAAGACATAACAGCACATGCAATTTCGGCGTTAAGCCGCGTTTCAGAATAAACTAGTAAACATGGCAATTCAGATCAAAAACATTGAACAGTTAAAGCTCATGCGCCGTGCTGGATTACTTGTTGGACAAACTCTTGAACTCTTGCGTGAATCAATTAAGCCAGGCATGACAACTGATGCGCTAGATGCAATTGCTGCAGCAAATATTAAGCGCGGTGGAGGTACCTCAAACTTTTTGGGCTACCACGGCTTCCCAGCTACAATCTGTGTCTCTGTCAATGAAGAAATTGTTCACGGAATTCCAGGTTCAAGAATTATCAAAGAAGGCGACGTTGTCTCTATTGATTGCGGCGCGATTATTGAAGGCTGGCATGGTGATGCAGCGATTTCGATTGGTGTTGGTTCGGTAAATCCAGATGATCAAAAACTAATGGATGTTTGTGAAGAATCAATGTGGCGGGGGATTGCCGCAGGAAAGCACGGAGCAAAACTTTCTGACATTGGTTATGCAATTGAGCAATACGTTAATTCACAAGGCAAATATGGAATCTTGAAGGAATATGGTGGGCATGGAATTGGTACTGAGATGCACCAAGAACCACATGTATTAAATTTTGGACGTGCAGGACAAGGACCAGAGATCGTTGCCGGATTAGCTCTAGCAATTGAACCAATGATTACTCGTGGCTCTGCTCGCACAAAAGTATTGCAAGATGATTGGACAGTTGTATCTACTGATGGATCTAGAGGCGCTCACTTTGAACACAGTTATGTGATCTGTCCAGATGGCAAAGCATTTGTCCTTACGGCTATCGATGGTGGCAAGAGCCAACTGGCTCGCTTAGGGGTTGAAACCTCTGATTTACTCTCAATCTAAGCGGGGGATGTGGCCTGAGTTACACCTATGTAATTCATTTGGGCCGATTTCCCTTATCTGAGCCCGCCCTCTAAACTACGACTTCGCTTGTTTCACGCTCAAGACAGAAATGTGGTTACAGCTTGGCTAGTAAAGATGGTGCAATCGAAATGGAAGGCACTGTTGCTGAAGCTTTACCTAATGCAATGTTTCGCGTGGAGCTAACAAATGGACATAAAGTCCTTGCTCACATAAGCGGCAAGATGCGAAAGAACTACATTCGTATTCTTCCTGCCGATCGTGTGATCGTGGAAATGAGTCCGTATGACCTTACAAAAGGTCGAATTATTTATCGTTACAAGTAACGAAGGAGCACAACGACATGAAGGTTAATCCAAGCGTTAAGAAGATTTGCGATAAGTGCAAAGTCATTCGCCGCAAGGGTCGCGTCATGGTCATTTGCGAAAACCTTCGTCACAAGCAACGTCAAGGATAAATAAGCACTAACAAACTCGTAATACGACTTTTAGGAAACTAAAAGACCTTTGGACTGGTAGGCCAGAGAACAGTATTGCGGAGGACCTCCAGATATAGATAGGTAGATACATGGCACGTCTTGTCGGTGTCGATCTCCCGCGCGAAAAGCGCTTGGAAGTCGCACTCACTTATATTTTTGGAATGGGTCTTACCCGTTCTCAAAAAACATTAGCAGCAACTGGGATTAGCCCAGACATTCGCGTGAAGGACCTGCAAGAAGCAGATCTAGCAAAGCTACGTGAATACATCGAAGCAAACTTCAAAATCGAAGGTGACCTTCGTCGTGAAATTTCCGGCGACATTCGTCGCAAGGTTGAAATCCAGAGCTACCAAGGCATTCGTCACCGTAAGGGACTTCCTGTTCGTGGTCAGCGCACACATACAAATGCGCGTACACGTAAGGGTCCTCGTAAGGCAATTGCAGGTAAGAAGAAGGTGACTAAGTAATGGCCGCAGCTAAAACTAAGACTGCCCCAGCAGCTAAGGGCAAAGTTAAAATTCGCAAGAAGGAAAAGAAGAATGTTGCTGTTGGTAAAGCGTTCATTAAGAGCACTTTCAACAACACAATCATTTCTATTACTGATCCAACCGGCGCTGTTATCTCTTGGTCATCATCTGGCCAGGTTGGTTACAAGGGCTCACGTAAATCAACTCCTTTCGCAGCACAGCTTGCGGCAGAAGCCGCAGCCCGTCGCGCACAGGAGCATGGCTTAAAGAAGGTAGATGTCTTCGTTAAGGGACCTGGTTCCGGACGCGAAACTGCAATCCGTTCATTGCAAGCAGCTGGTTTGGAAGTTGGTGCCATCTCTGATGTAACACCTGCTCCACACAACGGTTGCCGTCCATGTAAACCACGTCGAGTTTAAGGAAGGAAGAGAATAAATGGCTCGTTATACCGGAGCAGACTGCAAGCGTTGCCGTCGCGAAAAAGTAAAGCTCTTCCTTAAGGGCGCAAAGTGCGATGGACCAAAGTGTCCTATCGAATCACGTCCATATCCACCAGGACAGCATGGCCGTGGCCGTGCAAAAGAATCTGAATACCTCATGCAGATGCGCGAAAAGCAAAAGTGCGCACGTATTTACGGTGTTCTAGAAAAGCAGTTCCGTGGTTATTACGAAGAAGCTAACCGCAAGCAGGGCAAGACTGGTGAAAACCTTCTTGTCATTCTTGAAACTCGTCTAGATAACGTTGTATTCCGTGCAGGCTTTGCAAAGAGCCGCGACATGGCACGTCAGCTAGTACGTCACGGTCACTTCTTGGTTAATGGCAAGAAGGTAAACATTCCTTCATTCCGTGTCTCTGCGATGGACATCATTGATGTTCTTCCAAAGTCATTGGATCTCACACCATTCATCGTGGCTAGCGCTGAACTTGGCGAGAAGGCAGTTCCTGCATGGATGGAGGTTGTTGGTTCTCAGATGAGAATCATCATTCACTCAGTTCCTGCTCGTGCCGTTATCGACACCCAGGTTCAAGAGCAGCTCATCGTTGAACTTTATTCTAAGTAATTTTTAAAAGCCCAGAGCTACCAAGCAAAGGGCATGCACGCAGTACCAGTACGACCAAAGTGGAAATCAAATAGAGGATTTCCCCGAATGAAGAGGAGCAGCAGTGCTAATTGCACAACGTCCCACCCTCAGTGAAGAAGTAATTTCCGAGAATCGCTCACGGTTCATCATTGAACCGCTGGAGCCAGGCTTCGGTTACACACTAGGCAACAGCATGCGCCGTACATTGCTTTCATCTATTCCAGGTGCAGCAGTGACAAGCATCCGCGTTGCCGGTGCACTTCATGAGTTCACCACTCTTGAAGGCGTAAAGGAAGATCTCACCGATATCGTTTTGAACATCAAAAACTTGGTTTTCTCTTCAGATAGCGATGAACCAGCCGTTGTTTACATCCGCAAGTCAGGTGCCGGTCCAGTAACTGGTGCAGATATCGCGGTTCCTTCTGGCGTTGAAGTTCATAACCCATCACTTCACTTAGCAACACTTAACGGCAAGGGATCTCTTGAGATCGAACTTACTGTTGAGCGTGGCCGTGGTTATGTAACTGCAGTCCAGAACAAGCAGGCTGGCGCTGAAATCGGTCGCATTCCTGTTGACTCAATCTATTCACCAGTTTTGAAGGTCACATACAAGGTAGAAGCAACTCGCGTTGAACAGCGCACAGACTTCGATCGCCTTGTTGTAGATGTAGAAACTAAGTCATCAATGAAGCCACGCGATGCAGTTGCATCAGCTGGTCGCACATTGGTTGAACTATTTGGTCTAGCACGCGAACTTAACCTTGAAGCTGAAGGCATTGAGATGGGGCCATCTGTTATGGATGCCGCACTTGCTGCCGATCTTGCTCTTCCAATTGAAGATCTTGATTTAACAGTTCGTTCATACAACTGCTTGAAGCGCGAAGGCATTCACACAGTTGGTGAGTTGGTTGGTCGTTCAGAGGCTGATCTACTTGATATCCGTAACTTTGGTTCAAAATCTATCGATGAGGTCAAGGCAAAGCTTGTCTCAATGGGAATGTCTCTCAAGGACAGCCCAGCTGGATTTGATCCAACCAAGCACCAAAACTACAACGCAGCAGTTGACGATGATTTCGTCGATGCAGATCAGGCCTAGGAGAAAAAGAAATGCCAAAACCAAGTAAAGGTCCTCGTTTGGGTTCAGGCCCATCACACGAACGCTTACTCCTACGCACTCTTGCAGAGTAGTTGTTCGAGCATGGCAAGATCACAACAACCGAGGCAAAGGCTAAGCGCCTACGTCCATTAGCTGAAAAGTTAATTACTTTCGCTAAGAAGGGTGATCTTCCTGCACGTCGCCAAGTTATGGCACAGATTTCAAATAAGAGCGTTGTACACACTCTTTTCACTGTTATCGGTCCACGCTTTGCTGCACGTAATGGTGGATACACACGCATTACTAAGGTCGGTCCTCGCAAGGGTGACAACGCACCTATGGCAGTAATTGAAGTTTTAACTGAGAAAGATAACTAAGTCTAAAACCTTAGAAATACATTTTCATGACGGAACCCACTCTCTACCCAGAGAGTGGGTTTCTTCGTTTAAGGATCGATTTATCCTACGATGGCACAAATTACTCAGGCTGGGCTAAACAACCTGATCGCCGCACAGTTCAAGAAGAGTTCGAAAACGCACTTTCAACTATTTTGCAAAGCCCCATTGAAACTATTGTGGCTGGCAGAACCGATGCTGGAGTGCATGCAACTGGGCAAGTAATCCATGTTGATGTTGCAGAGTCCACAAGCCTTGATGACTTAGCTTTTAAGTTAAATCGCATGCTGGATGAAGATATTCGAATTAATAATGTGGCAGTTGTGACGGGGGCTTTTCATGCCCGCTTTTCTGCAACCCGCAGGTATTACACATACAAGATTATGGATGGCAATAAAGCCGTTCCACCTATTAATCGCTTTGATATCACGCCCTGGTATCGCACCCTTGATGTTGATCTACTCAATGCAGCCAGTGCTCTATTGGTGGGAGAACATGATTTTGCGGCTTATTGCAAATTCCGTGAGGGCAGCACAACCATTCGAAATCTTGTGCGCTTTGATTGGGTTCGAAATAGTGAAGGAATATTGGTTGCTGAACTAGCTGTTGATTCATTTTGCTATTCCATGGTGAGAAATCTTGTCGGGGCAGCTGTCTGTGTTGCTGAGGGGCGATTTGGGCCCGATTGGATTCAAGCCACCTTGGAGAATAAAGAGCGGATCTCAGATTCCCTTGTTTTCCCATCCCGGGGCCTGACTTTGCGCCAGGTGGACTACTCAGAATGAGGCCATTTTGACCCATTCGCGCTGCACGGGTACCCTAATCCTCTGCCCTTAAACGGGCTTGGTAGTAATCAACGAATGAGAAGGTAGGCAATAGCGTGCGTACATACAGTCCAAAAGCTGGTGATGCAGTCCGTAAGTGGCACATCATCGATGCACAAGATGTGGTCTTGGGCCGTCTTGCAACACATGCTGCCGTTCTACTTCGCGGAAAGCACAAGCCAACATTTGCACCACACATGGACATGGGTGACTTCGTCATCGTTATCAATGCAGAAAAGATTGCACTCTCTGGTAACAAGTCAAAGCAGAAGTGGGCTCACCATCACTCAGGTTTCCCAGGCGGTTTAACTTCAACTGTTTACGGCGAACTTCTTGAGAAGCACCCAACTCGCGCAGTTGAAAAGGCGATTAAGGGAATGATTCCTAAGAACCGTCTTGGTAAGGAAATGGCTTCAAAGCTAAAGGTTTATGCGGGACCAAATCACCCACATGCAGCACAAGCACCAACACCATATGTATTCGATCAAGTTTCACAAATCGTGAAGTAAGGGATGACAATGTCAGAGAACACAACAGCTTTCGATCTCGATGAGGCCGAAGTTCCTACTTCATACTCTTCTTCAACTCCAGCACCAGCAACTAACCGCCCAGCTATCAAAGCTCCAGGTCGCGGAACAGGTCGTCGTAAAGAGGCAGTTGCACGTGTTCGCTTAGTTCCAGGAAGCGGCAAGTGGGTTGTTAACGGAAAGACTCTTGAAAACTATTTCCCAAATAAGGTTCACCAACAACTAGTGTCAGAACCATTCCGCACAGTTGGTGCAGAGAATTCATACGATGTTTTCGCCCGTATCAATGGTGGCGGAGTTTCTGGTCAAGCTGGTGCACTACGTCTAGGCGTTGCACGTTCACTTAATCAGATCGATGAAGAAGCAAACCGTCCAGCACTTAAGAAAGCTGGATTCCTTTCACGTGATGCACGTGTTATCGAGCGCAAGAAGTACGGCCTTAAGAAGGCACGTAAGCGTTCTCAATACAGCAAGCGTTAATTCACTTTTTCTAGCAAAGGAGTTCCAATGGCGCTCTTTGGTACTGATGGAATTCGTGGCTTAGCCAATCGCGATTTAACTGCTGAACTTGCTTTAGATGTCTCTGTTGCAGCTGCCCATATATTGGTAGAAAGCTCATCAAATAAGGACCATCGCCCAACTGCAATTGTGGGTCAAGATTCACGTGCTTCAGGGGAGTTCTTAGAAGCAGCTGTTGTTGCTGGTTTAACAAGTGCTGGAATCAATGTTTATCGCATTGGCGTATTGCCCACTCCTGCAATTGCCCATCTTGTTGCCGAATCAAAAGCAGACCTAGGTGTGATGATCAGTGCCTCACATAATCCAATGCCAGATAATGGAATTAAGTTATTTGCTCGCGGTGGTGGCAAGTTAGATGATGCTATTGAGGCTCGTATTGAAGCGCGTATGGGTGAGGATTGGGAACGTCCAACAGGTAAAAATGTGGGACGTGCAATCAATGATGACAGTGCTACTGAGCGATATCTCAAGCATTTGCTTGCATCAGTTGAAACACCACTAAAGGGATTGAAGATTGTCGTGGATTGTGCAAACGGTGCATCATCCTTTGTTGCACCTGAGGCATATCGCAGAGCAGGCGCTGAAGTAGTTGCCATCTTTAATCAGCCAGATGGTTGGAACATTAATGATGATTGTGGTTCTACCCACCTTCACCAACTTCGTTCTGCAGTTCTTAAAGAAGGTGCCGATGTTGGTATCGCCCATGATGGTGATGCTGATCGTTGCTTAGCAATTGATGCAGCTGGAAATGAAATTGATGGGGACCATATTCTGACTTTGTTAGCTCGTGGCTTTAAGGCTCGTGGCAAGTTAAAGGGCAACACAGTTGTTGGCACAGTAATGAGCAACCTTGGTTTCATGCATGCAATGAAAGATGCTGGAATTGATGTTGTTACAACTCCGGTTGGAGATCGCTACGTTCTTGAAAATATGATTGCTAATGATTACTCGCTTGGCGGAGAACAATCGGGCCATGTGATTATGCGTGATCTTGCAAATACTGGTGATGGAATTTTGACTGCGTTGCAGCTATTGCAAGAGGTAGTTCGCACGGGTAAGACTTTGCAAGAACTAGCAGCGACTATGGTGCGCTTTCCGCAAGTATTGATTAATGTTAAAGATGTTAAGAAAGATAAGTTGGCAGATTCTGCAGTAATTGCTACGGCAGTTAAATCTGCCGAAGCACGGTTGGCTGATAGTGGTCGCGTGTTATTGCGCGCCTCTGGCACAGAACCTTTGGTAAGAGTCATGGTTGAAGCTGCCAGTGATAGCCTTGCCCAAGAAGTTGCAAGAGAACTTGCAGATGTTGTGAAAAGCGAACTGGGGTAAGAATCTATGTGCGGAATTGTGGGTTACAGCGGGCCACAATCTGCAGCAACGCCTCTAATCGAAGGTCTGCGTCGACTTGAATACCGCGGCTATGACTCAGCAGGAATAGCTCTTGGAACACCCGGCAAACTCTTTATTGAAAAGAAAGCTGGAAAGCTTTCAAATCTTGAAAGTTCTTTAGATTCTTCTCTTCCAGTCGTTCATTCTGGAATCGGCCACACTCGCTGGGCAACCCACGGCGGACCAACAGATGGCAATGCCCACCCTCACGTTGATAACGAAGGCAAGTTAGCTGTTATCCATAATGGAATTATTGAGAATTACTCAGAGCTTCGAAAAGAACTTGAAGCGCGCGGACATAAGTTTTCTTCAGAAACCGATACAGAATCAGTGGCACACCTTCTGAGTGACTTGCGCAAGAAACACAATGGCGATCTATCTGCAGCAATGTGTGAAGCAGTTAAAGCGCTGCGAGGATCATTTACACTTCTTGCAATTCATGGTGATGCACCAGAGGTTGTTGTTGGAGTTCGCAGAAACTCACCTTTAGTTGTTGGTTTAGGTGATGGCGAGAATTTCATGGCCTCTGATGTTGCAGCATTTATCGATTACACCAAGCGAGCGATAGAACTTGGCCAAGATGAGGTAGTCACAATGACTCCATCGTCAGTGAAAATTACTGATTTAGAAGGTAAAGAAGTAGCACCTAAGGAATATCAAATTACGTGGGATGCAAGTGCGGCGCAAAAGGGTGGTTTTACGCACTTCATGCTCAAGGAAATCTTTGAACAACCAAAGGCAGTTGCAGATACCTTGATTGGCCGTCTCAGTGATAACAAGCAAATTGTTCTAGATGAACTTCGCATGAGCGCGGATGAGATCCGTGCACTAAAGAAAATCACAGTTATTGCATGTGGCACTGCTTATCACGCAGGCCTAGTGGCTAAGTATGCAATTGAAAAATGGGCCAAGATTCCTGTAGATGTAGAAATTGCTAGTGAATTTAGATATCGCGATCCAATAATCGATGCAGGCACATTGGTTATCGCTATTTCACAATCAGGTGAGACGATGGATACTTTGATGGCAGTTCGCCATGCTAAAGCTGCCGGTGGTCGAGTACTTGCGATCTGCAATACAAACTCTTCAACCATTCCCCGCGAATCTGATGCAGTTCTCTATACCCATGCTGGCCCTGAGATAGCAGTAGCTTCTACTAAAGCCCTGCTGACGCAGATGGTGGCGGTTTACTTAATTGGACTTCACCTAGCGCAAGTAAATGGAGCGCTCAAAGATGCTGAAGTAGAGAGTTTGTATAAAGAGCTACTGGAGCTACCAGGAAAGATTGAACAGATTCTTGAGACTGTAGAGCCATTGCGTGCACTGACTCGCAGCTTTGCCGAAAACAACATTGTTTTGTTCTTAGGTAGAAATATTGGATACCCAGTTGCACTCGAAGGTGCGTTGAAGCTCAAAGAACTTGCCTACATTCACGCTGAAGGATTTGCTGGCGGAGAACTCAAGCACGGACCAATTGCTCTCATTGATAAAGGAACACCAGTAATTGCAATTTTGCCTGCAGGACATGAACATGCACTTGATGAAAAGATGCTCAGCAATATCCAAGAGGTTAGAGCACGCGGTGCTCGTGTCATTGTTATCGCTGAAGAAGGTGCGCATGTTGAAGGCGCTGAACACATTATTCGTATTCCGGTAGTTCCAGCTTTGTTCCAGCCGGTCTTGGCCACAGTGCCGTTACAGGTCTTTGCCTATGAAATGGCAGTTGCTCGCGGCAATGATGTTGACCAACCTAGAAACTTGGCAAAATCAGTTACAGTTGAATAAATGCAAACAGAAACTCAATTACGCAGAAAACAGATGGATCGCGCATTGCGCTGGTCTTTGCTGCTTTTCACCGGCTTTCTATTAGTTACACAGCAGGTACTAACCTTTGGTCCATTAGTTGAATATGACAAGAAGATTAATAGTGATCCCAAACCACAGTTTGAAGGTCTTGCTGGATTTTTACTTCGCAGATTAGATGACTTAGGACTTCGAGGATTAACTGCAACGGTGTTGATTCTGGCTGCATCTTTTATCGCATATAAGTTCAAAACTTGGCGACCTTTAAATTTAGCTTTTCTTTCTTTGATACTTTTGAATTTAGTTGTTGGAACTTTTAAGTTAATCTTAGGAAGAACAAAGCCGCGTGATGGTTTTGACTTAATCCATGTTGGTGGAATGTCTTATCCAAGTGGGCATGCATCTAATGCAGTCTTATCCTGGGGAATTTTGGCTTACTTGATTTATAGATATGCAAAAGTTGATAGATATCAAGGCCGTCTTGCAAGTGCTGGAGTTGTGGCGATTTCATTAACTGTTTGCACAGTTTCACTTATACGACATACCCACTGGTTCACTGATTTATTGGGGGGGCCTGTTTATTGGTAGTGCTTTGCTTGTGGCAGTCATTGCCGTAGATCGCTACGTTCCCTCAAAGAGCCAACTGCACTAGACTCAACCTCATGATTGATGGAATCGGCATTGATGTCGTTGATATCGAACGATTTAGATCCTCATTAGAACGCACACCGGGATTGCTTGAAAAATTATTCACAATCAATGAACAAACAAAACCAATCCACTCACTTGCTGCACGCTTTGCAGCAAAAGAAGCGTTGGCTAAAGCGCTAAGTGCCGGTAAGGGCTTGAGCTGGCACGAGGCTGAAATTGTTAACTTAGAGAGCGGGAAACCTGTTTTTCTCTTTCGCGGTGAGATCGCTGATTTAGTTGATGGGGCGCATGTTCACCTTTCTCTTTCTCATGACGCCGGTATCGCATCGGCCATGGTGATTGTGGAGCGCACGTAATGCAACATCGCGCTGAAGCCCGTATTGATTTGCTTGCTCTTGCCTCAAATATTTCAATCTTAAAAGCTACGTCCAAAGTGGATCTCTTGGCAGTTGTTAAGGCAGATGCATACGGACATGGGTTAGTTGAGATTGGATTAGCCGCCGAGAAAAGTGGTGCTGACTGGTTAGGAGTTGCATTACTCGAAGAGGCAATATCACTTCGAACGCACGGTGTCCGCATTCCAATTTTGGCATGGTTAGTTCCACCAGGATCCGATTTTGATTTGGCAATAAAGCATGACATCGATGTAGCAGTTGCATCCCTAGGGACTTTGAAGGAAATTTCACAATTACCTAATAGACCGCGAATTCATATCGAAGTCGATACAGGAATGACACGTGGTGGTTTCCTGAATGAGTGGGACGAGTTACTTAAAGCTGATTTTTCTAAAGTAGAAGTTGTTGGAATCTTCTCGCACTTTGCACGAGCTGATGAAGTGGGTCAACAACAAAACCTTGATCAACTCAAAGAATTTAAGAAAAAGATTGAACAGCTAAAGGCGGTTGGGATTAATCCACCCATTAAACATCTATCTAACTCAGCGGCAACTTTGTTAGATAGTGATTCTGCCTTTGACATGGTGCGCACAGGAATCGCGATGTATGGGTTGAGCCCAGATGTTAAAGCTATGGGAGATAGTAAGAAGTTAGGTTTAAAGCCAGTCATGCAACTTCGAGCAAAATTACATTTAGTGAAACAAGTACCTGCGGGTTCTGCAGTTGGTTACGGCGCAACTGCAGTGACAGAAAAAGAGACAAAACTTGGCGTGGTTGCAATGGGTTATGCCGATGGAATTCCACGTATTGCACAAGGTGCAGGCGTATTTATTGACGGCAATAGAGCTCCGATAATTGGGCGAGTTTCTATGGATCAATTTGTTGTTGATTTAGGGGTGAGTTCAACCGCCAAATCAGGTGATTGGGTGGTTGTTTTTGGCGATGGCTCTCACGGTGAATACACCTCAGATGACTGGGGTAACGCTTCGTTATCAATAAATTATGAAATTGTGACAAGAATCGGTCCCCGTGTGTCTAGAATCTACGCACCTCATGTCAACTAATAATGCAGCGCTGCGCGTCGAAGGTGTCAATGTCTCCTTCGGCGGACTTCGCGCTCTCAATGATGTTTATTTAGAGATTGGCAAGAATGAAGTTGTTGGATTAATTGGCCCCAATGGCGCCGGCAAGACAACTTTATTTAATGCACTCTGCGGGTTAGTTAAACCAGATTCTGGAAAGTTATTCTTAGATGGAAAAGATCATGACTTCCTACGTACTTCGAATTTAGTTGATTTGGGTATCTCTCGCACATTGCAAGGTGTTGGACTATTTGGAGACTTGACTGTTCTTGAAAATGTCATGGTTGGTGCACACCACCTTGCAAATTCAGGATTACTTTCTGCAGCGTTAGGGCGCAGTGGCAAAGATGAAAAAGAGATTCGCACAAAATCATTTAGTGCACTAGAGCGTGTGTATGCAGGTGGCTTAGCTAATCGTCGCGCCGATACTTTGTCATATCCTGATACAAAGCGCGTCGCGATTGCACGTGCACTAGTAAGTGAACCAAAGATTTTGATGTTAGATGAACCTGCTGGTGGCTTAGGTTCACAAGATATTGAGTGGATGAACCTTCTCATTCGAAATTTAAGCGCATCTATGTCTGTGCTCCTTATTGAGCACCATATGGATGTTGTTATGTCAGTGTGTAGCAAGCTATATGTTCTTAACTTTGGTGAAGTTATTGCCAGTGGCAACGCCGAAACTGTGCGTAGAGATCCAGCAGTGATGGCTGCTTATCTGGGAACAGGTGCTAAATGAGCCTAAATGTTTCCAACTTAACTGTTCACCATGGTGCGATATGCGCAGTTAGCCAGGTATCAATAGCTGTTCCTACGGGCAAGCTAGCGGCAATTATTGGTGCTAATGGAGCGGGCAAAACTACTTTGCTGCGAACCCTCTCTGGCCTTAAAACACCAACCAATGGCTCGATTATGTGGAAGGGTGAAAAGATTGCTGGGATTAAACCTGAAGCTCTAGTTCGCCGAGGTATTTCACATGTCTCTGAAGGCAAATCTGTTATCCCAGAATTAACTGTTCGAGAGAACTTAGAGCTAGGTGCAATTTGGCGCCGCAATGCTAAAGAATCAAAAGAATCTATTGATCAAGTTGTTTCAATTTTTCCTCGTTTAGGTGAGCGCCTACAACAGCGTGCCGATACTTTATCTGGAGGTGAGCGACAGATGTTGGCCATTGGGCGAGCGATTATGTCTAAGCCACAGTTGCTTCTTTTAGATGAACCATCCCTTGGTCTTGCACCGCTTGTTATTGAGCAGATCTTCCAAACAATTCGTGACTTAACAACCTCAATGAATTTAACAGTTTTGTTAGTAGAACAAAATGCAATGGGTGCATTAAAGATTGCAGACCTTGGAATTGTTCTCAATCTTGGAAAAGTTGTTGCAATGAACCATGCTCAAGTGCTGATTGATGATCCTGCCGTGCGCGCGGCATATTTGGGGTATTAATGCAAAAAATATTAGAAACCTTTCTTATAGGACTATCTACCGGTTCTATTTATGCGCTCATGTCAATTGCTCTCGTGCTGGTCTGGAGATCCACTCGTGTAGTTAATTTTGCGCAAGCAGGCCAGGCGATGCTTTCCACCTATATTGGTTTTGAGATAGCTACCCGAACTGAAATATTCTGGCTTGGCTTATTATTTGCCATCGCTGCTGGTGCTCTACTTGGAGCTGGCGTGGATTATTTCTTCATGCGAGTTTTATTCAAACACGCTGTTTCAGGCCCTGCTGCCGTGGTTGCTCCAGTAATTGCCACGTTGGGCTTACTCGGATTAATAAGGAGCATTGTGGGATTGATTTGGGGCGGGGAGTTCAAATCAATTAAAGCCCCAGCATCCACAGACGGCTTTACCATTGGTGAAAAGACGATTCCATTTTCGCCATTAAATCTTCTAATTATCGTGACAGTTTTCGTAATTCTCATTTCACTAGCGATCATATTTCAGCGCACAAATCTAGGCTTGTCTTTACGCGCATCAGCCTATGCACCCGAGATTGCACAGTTAGCAGGTATCAAGACTGCGCGAACTAGGACTATTGGATGGGCGATCGCCGGTGGAGTTGGTGGAGTTGCTGGAATGTTAGTTACTTCCTCCAACTTCCTTTCACCTTATTCGCTAGATCTATTACTAGTCTTTGGATTTATTGCAGCCGTTATTGGCGGACTTGAAAGTATGGTCGGCTCTGTAGTTGGAGCCTTAATCCTTGGAATTGCTCTCACATTTATTTTGAACTACGTCGGTACGTCATTGGTATTCATCGGTGGGTTTGTAGTTCTCATTGTGGTGCTACTTGTTAAGCCAGATGGAATAATGGCGAAAGGCAGGGCGCGCCGTGCGTAAGAAATTAGCTCTCTTCATCTTCCTTGGTTGGATCTTGCTTTTAGTCGGTGATCGCATAGATGAACTTCGTGTTTATCAAGGAGCGCAGATTGCGATGTATGCGATTGCTCTCTCATCAATAGTTTTACTCACTGGTTACTCCGGCCAAGTATCACTTGGCAATGGCGCGATGATGGCTGTTGGTGGTTATTCCGCTGCTCTTACCCTTAATAATTTAGGAAGCCCGGTTTGGTTTGCATTTGTGATGGCAGTTGTTGTCTCAGCTCTCTTCGGTGCATTCCTTGGAGCAGCAGCTGCTCGATTATCGGGACCATATTTGGCGGGAACAACGCTGGCTCTAGCTGTGGGCCTTCCAGAAATTGCCAATCAATTTGATTTTCTTGGAGGAGTTCCTGGGATTCTCTTTGATGTTGGTTTTCCTCCGGCTAGGTTTGGCGAAGAGTTCACTCAATATAAGTGGTTCTTTTGGATCGCTACCTTTATAGCTCTGCTCTCTTTATTTATAACTTCTAATATCCTTCAATCGCGCTACGGACGAACCTGGCGTGCAATCCGCAGTAACTCTTTGGCCGCCGAACTATCAGGGGTCCATTCAGGGCGGATGAAAATCCTGGCCTTCACCCTCAGCTCAGCACTTGCAGGACTTGCTGGAGCGGTGATGGCCATGACTATTAGCCTGGTCGCCCCAGGGGCCTACACACTCGCCCTCTCATTTGCACTGGTTACAGGTGCAGTGCTGGCTGGCGTTTCTAGCCTGCCGGGTGTGGTCTTTGGAGCTCTGATTCTGGTTGCAATACCTGAGGTCGCAGATGTTTTGGCCACCAGATGGGGGGGTGATGAGAACTTAAACAACTATCTCCCAGGTCTAATTGTGAGCGTTTTACTCATACTTTCAGTAATTTTCACCCCAAATGGTCCGGGAGAAAAGCTTAAAAGACGACACCATAAAAAAGCGTGAGTGCCTTAAATTTCTAGAAGGTAACTAGTAGATTACGAGAAGTTCAACCACCCTCGATGGAAGGAAAACAATGATCAGAAAGACTCGTGCAAAGGGGACCTGGCTCGTCGCCACGGTGCTCGCAGTTGGCAGCCTATTTGCAACAGCGCTTCCAGCACACGCAGAGACGGGAGTTAGCAGCAGCGAGATAAAACTCGGTATCACTCTTCCGCTTACTGGAGCAGCATCGCCAGGCTATAACAAGATTGGCAATGCAATGAACGCATACTTCAAGTATGTCAATGACAACGGCGGAGTCTATGGTCGAAAGATCACCCTCATCCAAAAAAATGATGAGTACTCCCCACAATTGTCGATCGCTAAGACAAACGAATTAATTTTAAAGGATAAAGTTTTTGCACTAGTCGGCCCACTTGGAACTGCAAACTACACATCAGTTCATAAGTCGGTAGGCCTTGCCAAGCGCGGAGTTCCAAGTCTTTTCCTCAACACTGGATTTAGCGGCTTTGCAAGCAAGAAAAGCTATCCAACCTCATTCATGATTCTTCCTTCCTACGCTATGGAAGCAAAGATCATCGCAAAATTCCTCAAAGAGAATTATGCTGGAAAGAAACTCGGCATTGTTTATCAGAACGATGAATTTGGAATTGATGGAATGGGTGCATTTAAGGCAGCTGGTACAAAGTTTGATGTATCTGTTCCTTACACATCAGGTACTCAGAGCGCAGCCACTGCGCAGACCTGGGTCTCCCAGCTTGCAGCAGGCGGAGCCCAAGTAGTTGTCTTCTTTGGCGTAACTTCAGCAACAGCTCCGCTACTTGCAGTAGCTGCAGCAGCGAAGTACGCACCACAATGGATCCTTGGATCAGTTGGTGCAGACCCATTAACTCTACGAGCACTTGGTGTTCCTTTAGCAGTTCTCAATGGCGCACTGACTCCAGCTGGTAATCCATCACCAAATGACACTAGCGATGAGTACGTCAAGCAGTTCCAAGAGATCAATACCAAGTACAACACTGGTACCGCATTTGATGACTATGTACTTCAAGGCATGAACATTGGCCTTATGACTGTTCAAGGTCTACGGGCGGCAGGATCAAACCCAACCCGTAAGGGATTGATTAGTGCTATGGAAAGCAAGGGTTCAACCTTTGCATCTGTTGCATACTCTCCTCTTGGGTATTCAATGACCAGCAACGTTGGTCATACCGGTTACTACATGGCAGTTATGGATGCCAACGGAGATAGAAAACCATTCGGTGGAAAAGTAACGCTTTACACCACTGATAGTGGCTCTGGTCCAGTTGTGGTATCCACCTTCAAGCGTCCGGCAATGCCAGCGAAAGGATTACCAAGTAACTCATGAGAAACTTTAAATTCAAGCGTTCCTTAACGCTCGCAGCAGTTACATCACTGCTCTCACTTACCATCGTTTCAATTCCAACGGTCGCACAAGCAGCTCCTGCTTGTGATGGAAAGAGTCCAGTACAGACGTGTGGTGGTGCGACATCTGATGGTGCACCGTACGCAATGATGGTTCCTGCGAACTTCAACGGAACTGTCTATCTCTATTCACATGGATATCGTCCAAACGTTCCAGTTCCTGCTGGAATTCCTGGATATGGTGGATACACAGTTACCAATACGCCTCAACCTGGTCCAAACGCAACTGTAATTGGTGCGCTTTTGGCTAAGGGGTATGGCGTTGTGGGATCAGGATTTGCACGCCAAGGTTGGAATGCAGATTCAGCTATCAAGACAAACGTTGAACTTGTAGGACTGTTCAAGAAGCAGTTTACAAAGACCACAAAAGTTGTTGCATGGGGTGAATCACTTGGTGGTTTCATTACTCAAGCGCTCGCAGAGAAGCATTCAGATCTCTTCAGTGCTGCAGCACCAATGTGTATGGCTAGCGATGTCACTCCACTTATGACTATGGCAGGAGATGCGCTCTGGGGAATGAAGACTTTCTTTGATCCAACAATCAAGGGTGGTAATTACTCAGCTGGAGCCGCAGGTTATGCCGAAGCGATGGGTGACCTAGTAAAGGTCTTCACAGCTATCGGAGAATTGCAGGCAGCTTTTGCAGCCAACCCAAGTACTCCAGCCTGGCCAGCAACATCAAAGGTTCCAGATGCAATCAAGGGTATTCCTTCACGAAGCGCACTTGTAATGGTTGCGTTGATGTCTGGAATTCCAATGCAATCGGCACACTTTGATTCAACTTCAGCACCTGCTGGTTTGTCGGCTTCAAGCACGCTTTCGTTCCAGGTTGCAATTAACCCTGCATTTGCAGCTCTTGAGAACGTAGCAACCGCTGCAGCTCTTGCAGTTCTTGCAACGCATGATCTTGAGCAACAAGCTGGTGGTGCAGTATTTGATAACACCGCTACTGACTATGCAGCACGTATTGCAGATGAACAATTCATCTGGGCTTCAGCCCTTTCTGGTAACTCAGGAACCGCTGGACTTCTCAGTGTTCTTGCTGCATCACCACGCGCTAAGGCAAGTCCAGCTGCAGTAGAGAAGTTGAAGACACTTGCTTCACATTCTGGAAAGGTTGATATCCCAACCATTCTCTTAACGGGTACTGCTGATCCTGTGACTGCTGCTGGAAACCAACAGTCAGTTGTCGATAAGTATGCAACGTATTGGGCAGACAAGTGGGTAGCTGCAAGGAAGGCAGGAGATCGCAAGCGTCCTGCTAACAACCAGCTAGTCCTCTGGAACTTCCCAAGTGCGAAGTACACCAAGTACACAGCTGCTGGAGCACCAGATACATCTGTTCCTGCTGCATCTGGCACTAACCACTGTAACTTCACCACATCTCAATACATGGCAGTAGCAGAACTACTTGCTTATGCTGCTGATAATGGTAAAAACCTCTCTGGAGGTCCAATGCTCACCAAGATTCGTAAGGCAGGAAATATGACTTACGATCGTGGCTATAGCGCTCCACAGTTGAAGTACTACGGAGGATAATCTCTAGTAATACATCGAGGGTAGTAAACGGGGGCTTCGGGAAACCGAGGCCCCCGTTTCCTTTACTCTTAAGCGGTGAGAATCGATGTAGCAACGGCGCAACAGATGTTTAATCTCGGCATCTGGCTTTCTACACGGCTTAAAGCAGGCGACTTAATTCTTATTAATGGCCCCCTTGGTGCAGGAAAGACAGTGTTAGCCCAAGGTATTGGCAAGGGTTTAGGAATAGATGACATCACATCTCCTACATTTGTAATCTCAAGAACACATAAAGGCTTATTACCCATGATTCATGTGGATGCATACCGCTTAATTGATACCGACAACCCCAATCTTTATTTAGATGATCTGGATTTAGATACAGAAGACTCAGTCACAGTTGTTGAATGGGGCGGGGCTGAATCTGCACGTTTAAGCGAAGATCGCTTAGAGATAAGCATTGATAGAACAAATGAGATTCGCCAAGTTGAGATTAAAGCTATAGGTGCGCGCTGGGATGGCTTTGCGCTATGACAATTACTTTAGCTATTGATACTTCAACCTCTCGCACATCAGTTGCAGTCATAGAAGATGGATCAATACTGTGGAGTGGGCACAGAGATGGTGCAACAGAACATGGTCCAGCTCTGCCGTCACTGGTTCAAGAAGGCATTAAAGGTTTTGCTATCGATGAAGTTGTAGTTGGAATGGGACCTGGTCCATTTACAGGATTGCGTGTGGGAATCGCTTTTGCGCAAAGCTTTGCATTGGCTCGTGGAATAGCGGTTCGTGGAGTGTGTTCACTTGATGCCATCGCAGCACAAGTAAATGAAAAGGACTTTATTGTCACTGTCGATGCCAGACGCAAAGAGGTTTATTGGGCTCGCTATAAAGATGGAGTTCGTATTGGCGAACCAGCTGCAAGTTTTCCAGCAGATGTTTCTGGTGCCCCAATTTATCCTGATCTTTATCCAGATATGAAAGCGTTAGTTGCACTAAGTGGCAACATAACTGAACCCATGTATTTGCGCAGACCAGATGCAGTAGCAACGGCGGATCGCACATGATTACTTATCGCGACGCTAACTCCTTTGACATCCCTGTTCTTGTTTCATTAGATAAGGACTTGTTTCCATATTCACCATGGTCTGCAGGGCAATATCGCGAAGAGATCTCTGCTCCCACGCGTCGCTTTATCGTGGCCGTAGATGAAGGACAAAGTGTTATTGGCTATGCAGGAGTTTTTGCACCAGGGGGC
Organism: actinobacterium SCGC AAA044-N04; assembly: GCA_000378885.1. Lineage (GTDB taxonomy): Bacteria > Actinomycetota > Actinomycetes > Nanopelagicales > Nanopelagicaceae > Planktophila. The sequence goes on from KB900456.1 coordinate 22,835, forward strand.
GCTGAAGCTGATGTTTTAACCGTGGGTGTGGTTCCTATACATCGAGGGCAAGGAATTGCTCGAGAATTAATGGCACGAATTACCCTATGGGCGCAAGACCAAGGCTCAATTGCCATGATGCTAGAGGTTAAAACCGATAACGTTGAAGCGATTTCTTTGTATGAATCCCTTGGTTATGCAAAACTAAATGTTCGAAAAGATTACTTTGGCACCGGCTTAGACGCATTAGTCATGCGCAAGGAGTTGCCATGAGTGAGCCACTAGTACTGGGCATTGAAACATCATGCGATGAAACGGCAGTTGGAATTGTCCGCGGTCGCACGTTATTAGCAAACGTCATTGCTTCTAGTGTTGAGGAGCATGCCCGCTTTGGGGGAGTAGTTCCTGAAATTGCTAGCCGTGCGCATTTAGAGGCGATGCAGCCAGCGATTAAAAAAGCGCTAGCTGATGCAAAAGTTTCACTTAACGACATTGATGCAATAGCTGTTACGGCAGGTCCTGGTTTAGTTGGCGCACTACTTGTCGGTGTGGGATCTGCTGCAGGTCTTGCCATTGGTTTGGATAAACCAATTTATGCAGTTAATCATTTAGCGGCCCACGTTAGCGTTGATTACTTAACTCATGCCGAAGAGATTGAACCAACGATTGCACTCCTTGTTAGTGGTGGTCACTCTTCACTTTTGCAGGTCAATGACATTACATCGTCGGTTGTGAAGTTAGGCCAAACTATTGATGATGCTGCAGGTGAGGCTTTTGACAAAATAGCTAGAGTAATGAAGTTAGGTTTTCCAGGAGGGCCTGCTATTGATGCAATCGCAAAAGAGGGTAGTGCCACTGCAATTGATTTCCCACGTGGATTAACAACTTCTAATGATTGGCTAACACGTCCCTACGACTTTTCTTTCTCAGGTTTAAAGACCGCTGTTGCTAGATATCTAGAAAGCGTTCCAGATTATGTTCGCGCCGATGTTGCAGCCTCTTTCCAAGAATCTATTGTTGATGTCTTGATGCTAAAGGCGCTGGCGGCATGTAAGGAGAGCGGGATTGATTCATTAGTTATTGCAGGAGGCGTTGCCGCTAACTCCAGACTAAGAGCAGTCGCCGAGCAACGCTGCGAAAAGGCCGGTATTACCTTGCGGATCCCAGCTCCAGGTCTATGCACCGATAACGGAGCAATGGTGGCCAGCCTGGGCGCTCTGATGGCAGCAGCTGGGCGTGAGCCTAGCCCTGTGGCCTTTGATGCCGATTCCAGCCTGCCAGTGACTGTTGTGAGCCTGTCCTAGCCGATTTGCCGTTGGGAATAGCCCCGTCTAACCTTGCGTTAGCACTCACGGGTCCACACTGCTAACCGGGCCCGCACGAGGAAATCTGAACTAAAAGGAGTTAGGCACATGGCCATTAAGCCACTAGAAGATCGCATCGTTATCAAGACAAACGAAGCTGAAACAACAACAGCATCTGGTCTTGTTATCCCAGATACAGCAAAAGAAAAGCCACAAGAGGGCACTGTTATTGCAGTTGGTCCAGGTCGCTTTGACGATGGTGTTCGCGTTCCAATGGATGTCAAAGTTGGCGATGTAGTTCTTTATAGCAAGTACGGCGGAACTGAAATCAAGCACAGTGGAGATGACCTCTTGGTTCTTTCAGCACGCGACATTCTCGCTGTAATCGAGAAGTAAATGGGAAAATCCCTTCAATTCGACGAGCAAGCACGTCGAGCAATGGAACGTGGCGTCAACATTCTTGCTGACACCGTAAAAGTAACTCTTGGACCTAAGGGTCGCAACGTAGTAATCGCTAAGTCATATGGTGCTCCAATTATCACCAATGACGGCGTGACTATCGCTAAAGAGATTGAACTTTCAGATCCTGCTGAAAACATGGGTGCACAGCTAGTTAAGGAAGTAGCAACTAAGACTAATGATGTTGCTGGTGACGGAACTACAACTGCAACTGTTCTAGCTCAAGCAATGGTTAAAGAAGGACTACGTAACCTTGCAGCTGGCGCACAGCCAATGGATATTAAGCAAGGCATCGAAGCTGCAGTTGCTGCAGTTTCAGAAAACCTTCGCAAGCAAGCTACTCCAGTAAGTGGAAAAGCACAGATTGCAGATGTTGCAACTATCTCTGCCCAAGATCGTGCCATCGGCGATTTAATCGCTGAGGCAATGGATCGCGTGGGTAAAGATGGCGTCATCACTGTGGAAGAGGCTTCTACGACTGGCCTAGACCTAGAGTTCACAGAGGGTATGCAGTTCGATAAGGGCTACATCTCTCCATATTTCGTAACAGATCAAGATCGTATGGAATCAATTCTTGAAGATGCATACGTATTAATCTCAGCTGGAAAAATCTCTGCTTTGGCAGAACTACTTCCAATCCTTGAAAAGGTATCTGCTACATCTAAGCCACTTTTAATCATCGCTGAAGACATCGAAGGTGAAGCTCTATCAACGCTAGTTGTTAACCGCATGCGTGGAGTGTTTACTTCCGTGGCAGTTAAAGCCCCTGGCTTTGGTGATCGCCGTAAGGCCATGTTGCAAGACATCGCAACGCTAACTGGCGGACAAGTCATCTCTGCTGAAATTGGTATGAAGCTAGATGCTGCAACTTTAGAAGATCTCGGTCGCGCACGTCGCATCGTGGTTTCAAAGGATGCAACAACAATTGTTGAAGGTGCTGGAGACAAGGGCGCAGTTGCTGCCCGTGTTGGTGAGCTTCGCAAAGAGATTGAAAACTCAGATTCTTCTTGGGATAAAGAGAAGCTACAAGAGCGTGTTGCAAAGCTTGCTGGTGGCGTTTGCGTCATCAAGGTTGGAGCACACACCGAAGTTGAACTCAATGAAAAGAAGCACCGTCTTGAGGATGCAATCTCAGCTACTCGCGCAGCAGTTGAAGAAGGAATCGTTGTTGGCGGAGGCGCAGCACTTGTGCACGCAGCCGATGCTCTAGAGGGCGATCTTGGCTTCACTGGCGATAAGGCAGTAGGAGTGCGTTTAGTTCGTAAGGCTTGCGATGAGCCACTTCGTTGGATTGCAGAAAATGCCGGACTTGAAGGCTACGTAGTAGTCGCAAAAGTTCGCGCAATGAAGCCTAATGAAGGTTTCAATGCTGCAACTGATATCTATGGCGATCTTGCTAAAGATGGAGTCATCGATCCAGTGAAGGTAACTCGTTCAGCTCTAGCTAACGCTGCATCAATTGCAGCAATGTTCATTACAACTGAAGCAGTTGTTTTTGAAAAGCCAGCAGAGCAAGCAGCAGCTGAAGCTGCAGGCGGACATGGGCATTCACACGGTCCAGGTGGACATAGCCACTAAGAAAAGAACTCAGTAGAAAAGCCCCGCAGAAAAATCTGCGGGGCTTTTCTTTTTCAACTCAGGAGGAGAGTTAAAACTTAGGATGCATGTGAAATATCTGGAGTAACTTCTTTACCTAAAATTGATAAGCGATCATCTTCTGACAGACCGCCCCAAATTCCATATGGCTCTTGCACAGCAAGTGCGTGTGCACGGCATGCAGCAATTACTGGGCATGCTGCACAAATTGCCTTGGCAGTGTTCTCGCGATTGCGACGTCGTGGGCCGCGTTCGCCATCAGGATGGAAAAACATCTCACTTGGGAGCTCGCGGCATGAGCCTTGGTACTGCCATTCCCATTCATCGGCAACGGGACGGGGTAAGCGTGAAATTTCGGCCATGTCCATACTCTACAACCGCGCCATAGGTTGTTCAAGCCCCAACGCTCCAGAAGTTGTTCATGGGCGTGTTTCAACTGGTGAGTTGGCCCACTTCAGGCCACGATTGCCCCGTGGCCACTAAAGAAGAGCAGCTCACTGTCGCAGCTGTCGCACGCCGTTTGGGAGTTGCTCCAGCCACCCTGCGCACGTGGGATCGCCGTTATGGTCTTGGGCCATCTTCCCATGAAAGTGGAGAGCACCGCCGTTACTGCCCCGAAGATTTGGCTCGCCTGACATTAATGCGCAGATTAATCACCAGTGGGGTCTCACCTTGTGATGCTGCTGAACAAGCAAAGAACCACAAGGGAAGAATTAATCTTGAAACAATAGTTGCTGATTATGTGGTTCGCGAAGAATTAGTTGAAGCCTTACACAAAGCGGCTAAGGCGTTGGATAAGAAATTTATTGAAGCGGCTTTGCGCAAAGATTTAGCGCACTACGGAGTTCAACAATCCTGGTCTGAAGTCATCGTGCCTCTTTTGTTTTTAGTTGGCAATGAGTGGGAGGCAAGTGGGACAGGCGTTGAAGTAGAGCACGTGCTCACTGAAGTACTCAAAGGGATATTGCGTGAACATGTTGAAGATATTAAGAAACCTGTAAATGCCCACCCGGTCTTATTGGCATCAGTGGGTGAAGAAATGCACTCACTGGCATTGCACGCACTGGCTGCAGCTCTAGCAGAACGCAAAATCGAAACCTACTTCCTCGGAGCCAGAACTCCACATGAAGCCTTGTGCGCAATGATTTCTCGGTCAGCACCACCTGCAGTATTTTTGTGGGCACAGCTATCTAAAAATGCCGACCCAAAGTATTTCAACGAGATTCCAGCGATTAGACCTATGCCACGTGTAGTACTTGGTGGGCCTGGGTGGAATCACGATCAATGCAAGGACGTCGCTATCGTTGAAGATCTCTCGCAGGCCGTGGCCGAGATTGAGCGTGCCGTAGGCCTCTAGTTTGGCCACTGCTCTACAAACAGTGATTATGTGGTCTATCTCGCGCTCTAGCGCCAGTTTTTTAGTTTAAGCCAGCCCCGCATGGCTATAGGCTTAACCTAATAACCGCCCAGAAGGAGTTCGCCAGTGTCGGCACAGGATTTTGGTGCAAATGATTGGCTCGTCGATGAAATGTACGAGCACTATCTGCAGGATCCTTCTTCCGTAGACCCTGCGTGGGTTGAGTATTTTAAAAACAATAAACCAGGTTCTCCTACGACAACTTCATCAACTCCAGTTTCAAAAGGTGTTCCGCCAGTGCCTAAAGCTGCGCAAAAAGCTACGGCACCAGAGCCAGTTGCACCTGTTCCACATGTTCAGCCGATTGTGCGAGAAAGTTCTGCGCCACAACCAAAGCCGGCGGACCCTGTTATTAAACCTGCACCAGTCTTAAGCACACCAAGTGCGTCAACTCTTGAAGTCATCCGCGGAGTTTCTGCCCGCGTTGTTCAAAGCATGGAAGCTTCACTTTCAGTTCCAACTGCTACCTCAGTGCGTGCAGTTCCTGCAAAGTTAATGATTGATAATCGCATTGTTATCAACAATCACATGAAACGTGCTCGTGGTGGAAAGGTTTCATTCACCCACATCATCGCTTATGCAATGATCAAAGCAGTACGTGCAATGCCAGAGATGAATGCATTCTTTGGGGAACTAGATGGCAAGCCTGCTATTGGAAAACCTGAACACATCAACCTTGGCGTTGCTATTGATTTAGCTAAACCTGATGGATCACGTCAGCTCTTGGTACCTTCAGTTAAGGGTTGTGAATCTCTAGATTTTGCCCAGTTCCGTAGTGCATATGAAGAAGTTGTTAAAAAGGCACGCGATGGTTCTTTAACTGTTGAAGATTTTGCTGGCACAACAATGTCAATTACTAATCCAGGAACAATTGGAACAGTTCACTCTGTGCCACGTTTAGTTCAAGGACAAGGTTTGATTCTGGGCGTTGGAGCCTTGGATTATCCAGCTGAATTTGCAGGCTCGAGTGAAGAGACTTTGGCTCGTCTTGCGATAAGTAAGGTTGTTACTCTCACAAGTACATACGATCACCGCATTATTCAAGGCGCAACTTCAGGTGATTTCCTGCGCAGAATGCATGAATACATTCTGGGTGCTGAAGGTTTCTATGATGAGATTTTTGCTGCCCTGCATATCCCATATGAGCCAATCCGATGGGCTGCCGATAAAGAGTTTATCCATGATGAAGAGATTGATAAGACAGCTCGCATTCAGCAGTTAATCCAGGCATATCGCACCAATGGCCACTTAATGGCAGATTTTGATCCACTTGAATATGTCCAGCGCAATCATCCGGATTTAGATGTTCAAAACCATGGATTAACACTGTGGGATCTTGATCGCGAGTTTGCTACCGGTGGATTTGGCGGCCAGAAGTTCATGTTACTTCGTAAGATTCTTGGAATTTTGCGAGATTCATACTGTCGCACAGTAGGTGTTGAGTACATGTACATTGAAAACCCAGAAGAGCGCAAATGGATTCAAGAACGCGTTGAAGTAGGCGTTCAACAATTCCCTCGTGAAGAGCAACTACGCATCCTGCACAAGCTCAACAGCGCTGAGGCTTTTGAAAATTTCTTGCAAACTAAGTTTGTTGGACAAAAGCGCTTCTCACTTGAAGGTGGAGAATCTGTTATTCCACTACTTGATGCAGTGATTTCATCTGCAGCAGAAATGAAGTTAGATGAAGTATGCATCGGTATGCCACACCGTGGGCGCCTGAATGTTTTGGCAAATATTGCTGGTAAATCTGCTGGACAAATTTTCCAAGAATTCCAAGGTCACTACGCAGAAAATCAAGTCCAAGGATCTGGCGACGTTAAGTACCACCTAGGTACTGAGGGGATATTTACTTCAAACTCTGGTGCAACAACAAAGATTTATTTAGCAGCAAACCCTTCACACTTAGAAGCTGTGAACCCGGTGCTTGAGGGAATTGTTCGCGCTAAGCAAGATCGTCTCAATATCAAGAATGCTTACTCAGTGCTGCCAATCTTGCTCCATGGTGATGCAGCATTTGCTGGCCAAGGAGTTAACGCAGAAGTACTTCAGATGTCTCAGTTAGCTGGCTATCGCACCGGCGGAACCATCCATATTGTTATTAATAACCAAGTTGGCTTCACAACATCACCAAGTTCAGCGCGATCTTCACGTTATTCAACTGATTTTGCCAAGATTATCCAGGCCCCTGTGTTCCACGTAAATGGTGATGATCCAGAAGCTTGTGTGCGAATCGCTCGTTTGGCTTTCGAATACCGCCAAGCATTCAATAAGGATGTTGTCATAGACATGGTCTGCTACCGTCGTCGTGGTCACAATGAAGGCGATGAGCCAAGCTTTACTCAGCCATTGATGTACAAACTCATTGATGCAAAGCGTTCTACACGCCACCTCTACACCGAAGCACTTATTGGTAGAGGCGATATCACAGTTGAAGAGGCAGAAGAAGTAGCACGTGACTATCAAACTCAATTGGAAGCTGTTTTTGCTGCAGTAAACAATTTAAGTGCTGAAACCAATCCAAACTTCAAGGCACCAGTTGCACCGGATTCAAACAAGATTGTTACTTCAATTTCAGAAGAGCTTGCGCGCGAAATTGCTGCCACACAAATCGCAACTCCAGAGGGCTTTAGTATTCATCCAAAACTTTCACCACAGTTGGCTAAGCGCGTTGAATCTCTTAATGACGCATCTATTGATTGGTCAACTGGAGAAATGTTGGCATTTGGTTCACTTCTTAATGAAGGACGCCCAATTCGCCTTGCTGGTCAAGATGCGCGACGTGGAACCTTCTCCAACCGTCACGCAGTAATCGTTGATAAAGAAAATGGTAATGAGTGGACTCCGCTACGCGCATTGATATCTGATGTGAATCAATTCTTTGTCGTTGACTCTTTGCTCAGTGAATATGCGGCCATGGGATTTGAATATGGGTATAGCGTTGAGCGCGAAGAAGCTCTAGTTTTATGGGAAGGCCAATTCGGAGATTTTGCTAACGGCGCACAAACAATCATTGATGAATTCATCTCTTCTGCCCTACAAAAGTGGGGTGAGCGCTCATCGGTTGTTTTGCTTTTGCCGCATGGTTATGAAGGCCAAGGACCAGATCACTCATCCGGACGTATTGAGCGCTACTTACAACTATGCGCTGAGCAAAACATGACCGTGGCTCAGCCATCATCACCTGCTTCTTACTTCCACTTGCTGCGATGGCATGCAAAGAACCCTGCTCGTCGCCCAATGATTGTCTTCACACCTAAATCAATGTTGCGCTTAAAAGCTGCAGCTTCAGCTTTAAGTGATTTCACTTCAGGTTACTTCCAACCAGTAATTAGTGATGATTCAGTTAGCAACGCCTCTCGCGTGATCTTCTGTTCAGGCAAGGTCTATCACGACCTAGTTGCAGAGCGTGCAAAGCTAGGCGAAACTTCAACTGCAATTGTTCGGGTTGAGCTTTTGTATCCACTACCAATTGATGAAATGGTTGCAGTAGCAAGCAAGCATCCAAATGCTAATTTGTTGTGGGTTCAAGATGAACCTGCAAATCAAGGTCCTTGGTCACACATCGCACTTCGCACCTCAGAACAACATGGTGGTCATGGTTTTGGTTCTCGCATCTTGCGTCGTATTTCTCGCAGAGCAACAGCTTCACCTGCTACAGGAAATCATCACTTGCATGAAGATGAACAAAAAGCATTAATGCTCGAAGCATTCACACGCTAAGCGATTTTCTTGCCTCGCTTGTAACGAAAGAGAACCACACCAACAATTTCCTCTGGAGTTATCCAGCCCCAACTTCGCGAATCTGTGCTCTCGTTTGCATCGCCTTCGACCCAATATTTGCCACCGTGAAACTTCTGCACACGTTTAACTAAAAAGATTCCCGGCTTCTCTTCTCGTTCGACAACCACGACCTTGCCGACAATGGAGTTTCCAACCGCGGTTAAAGCCGCGGCTCCATCTATCCAACTAACAAAGAGCCAATCCCCATCTCGGTATGCGGGAAGCATGGAGCCTCCAGATACCTTGACTGTGCCAAATTTGCTCATGGGCGGTAGTCTCGCACTTGTAGTTCCTTCAGTCGATGCGAACTGCGTGCTAATGGCACGAATATATAAAAGGGGAGAAAAAATGTTTGCACCAAAGACAACTGTCTACGCACACTGCGATCTTCCATGTGGTGTTTACGATCCAGCCCAAGCAAAGATTGAGGCTCTTTCAGTAAAGGCATGCATGGAAAAATACGCAGCTAATCCTGATGCGGATTTCCGCTCACGCTCTGTTGCAATCAAAGAAGAGCGTTCACACCAAGTCAAAGAGCACCTATGGGTTCTATGGACTGACTATTTCAAGGCACCACACTTTGAGGCATACCCACAACTGCACTCACTATTTAATGATGCAACAAAGCTAGCAGGTGCCGCGGGCACAAAGGGAACTCAAGATGTTGCAGTTGCAGATAAGTTGATCGCAAAGATTGATGAAATCGCAGAGATTTTCTGGGCAACTAAAAAAGCTTAAGAAATTAAAGATTGCGCGGCGGTGCGAGCGAGGAATGAAACTCGCTCCACCGCCGATCTTTTAATCATGGCAGCTGCAACTTGGCGCTCACCTTCATAAACTTCACATTCAAAAGTTAACTCACGGTTTTCAATCTCGATACAACGCGAAACTGCGCGCAGTTCAGCTCCAATAGTTGATGGACTCAACGTAATCATTTCAAAACTAATGGGGATTGTTGTTTCTTCTGGCTCTAAATGCTCATCCATTGAAATAATTGCCGCATGCTCCATGAGTGAAATCAACTGTGATTGAGAAACGATTGGTAAATCACCAATTCCCATTGCAACAGATGTGTCACCAGCCCGCACAGTCATGACCGTTAAACCAACGGCTCCGATGACTTCCTCAGCAGGTTTCATGATTAATAACTTACCTGCTTAAGCCTTAAGTGGTGGGATTATCGCCTTCATTGATGTATCGAATTTCTTCGGTGTGTTCGATTGTAACTTCACGGTGTTCAACTTGGCCAAACTCATCAATCTCGATAGAAATCTCAGTCATGCTGAACTGTGTGACAACCTCAGTAAAGGCACCAGTCATTTGGCCATGAATTTGGTTAAAGATTGCATTATGAAGATCTTGTGGCGCTTCTTCATTGCATGTGCGACGCAGAACTTCTTGCACCAATGAATGCATTTGACGCTCATGGGCAAGCTCAGCCTCACATGCGGGGCACTCGGCAACGTGAACTTCAATAACCTGCATTTGAGGCGCTTCAATGTTGCCTTCGATCAGTAGCACGAAGGAGTTGAGGACTTCACTGCATGGTGTTACAAATGAGAAACTCATGATTCTGCCCCCTCATCAGGGTCAGTTTTCTTAGCCGAAGGCTTGGCTTTGACGTTATATCCAAGTTCTTTTGCATACTCTGTTAACCGCTCACGCAGCTGTTTTCTTCCCCGGTGAAGTCTGGACATCACTGTTCCAGCTGGCACACCGACGATTTCGGCAATTTCCTTATAGGAAAAGCCATCAACATCGGCGAGATAGACAGCAATGCGAAATTCTTCAGGGATTTCTTGAAGTGCGCGTTTAATATCGCTGTCAGGCAGATTTTCAAGGGCCTCTACTTCAGCCGATTTACCTTGATTACTAGTGTGTGATGCCGCATCAGCTAATTGCCAATCTTCGATTTCACCAGAAGATAGTTGAGGGCGGCGCTGATCTTTGCGATAGGTATTAATAAAGGTTGTTGTTAAAACACGATAAAGCCAGGCTTTTAAATTAGTTCCAGGTTCAAATTGGTGAAATGAAGCAAAAGCCTTGAGGTAAGTATCTTGAACTAAATCTTTTGCATCATCAGGATTTTTTGTATAACGCAGCGCTGCGGCATAGAGCTGGTTTGTGAATGCAAGGGCATCTCGCTCAAAGCGGGCAGCACGCTCCGCTGAGCTCTCTTTAACTAAATCTGTCGATGTCATTGCTAGCAAAGATTATCGCTAAAACAGGGTCTCTGGCTCACCCAATTCAATTGCCTCAATAAGGTGAGCCCCGTTGTTTGCAACTGAGTTAACCACGGCTGAAACGGGGTGAGCCTTGACTATTGATTCGGGGGATTGGACCTGCATTAAGTTTCGCAATCCCTCGATCTCTTTATTCTCAGAATCAAGCCAGGCATCCCAGCGATTACGCGGCATGAAAACTGGCATTCTGCTGTGAATGGTTGCAAGTTCACCTTGTGCTTCTTGCGTAATAATTGATGCGCTCTCAATTACTTCACCGTTGGGTGCGCGCCAGCTGCTCCAGATGCCTGCGATAGAAAGCTGAGCACCATCGCGAGAGGAAATATAGAAAGCCTGCTTTGGTTTATATCTTCCTAACGCTGTGGCCCATTCGTAATATCCCTGGGCTGGAACTAAGCATCTACGTTGTTTGAAGGCATCTCGAAATGTTGGTTTTTCATGAACGCTTTCACTGCGCGCATTAATAGCTCGAGATTGTGAAGTCTTTGCTTCAGCAACATCACTTAGCCATGGTGCTATGAGCCCCCATGAAACTATCGCCAAATCTTTCTTAGCCGTACTCTCTTCTTTCTTGGGAGAGCGAATAATATAAATGGGATTTGTCGGGGCGATGTTCCAATTCACTGGAATGGATTGGCCAGGGGAATTGCCCGTGACTTCAAAGTGCTCCATGAGTTCGCGCATATCTGCACTTTGCGCATAACGACCACACATGTGCAAAGGATATGCGTAAAACGAGAGTGATGTTAGCCGCGATAGACTTAGCCGATGATGAATAACAACGCACACTGGCCCGCGCTCTTTCGCGGCTCACAACCAGTCGAGGCTTTCGTTGTCATTCCCGGATCTAAATCTGTAACTAATCGTGCATTGATACTGGCAGCCCAAGCTGATTCCCCATCCATTCTTCGCCGCCCACTTGTTTCTCGCGATAGCGAACTGATGGTTGCGGGCTTGCGTGCACTGGGAGTTGGAATTGAAGAACAAACAGTGAGTATCAATGGTGTTGAAGAACTTCAATGGACGGTTACACCAGGTCCACTTCGCGGCGGCGTGAAAATTGATGTTGGTAATGCTGGAACAGTGATGCGCTTTCTCCCACCACTTGCAGCTCTTGCAACAGGAGATGTTGCATTTGATGGCGACCCACGTTCTTATGAGCGCCCATTGGGTCCAGTGATTAAGGCTTTAGAAGAGTTGGGAGTTTCAGTTGAGCATGAAGGTAGATACAGCCTTCCGCTGAAGCTGCACGGAAATGGAAAAATTCCAGGAGGGGCATTAACAATTGATGCAAGTGCTTCGAGCCAATTCTTATCAGCATTGTTATTAGTAGCACCAAGTTTTGAAGATGGCATTGTTGCAACACATGAAGGTGGTCAACTTCCATCGATGCCGCACATTGAAATGACTGTTGATATGTTGCGCAGCTTTGGAGCACAGGTAGAAGTTAATACTGCCGCGCAATCTTGGAGTGTGAAGTCAGGAAAACTTTATGGTCAAGAGTTAGTTATTGAACCTGATCTTTCAAATGCTGCACCATTTTTATCTCTTGCAATGGTCTGTGGAGGAAGTGTCACTATTGCAGATTGGCCCAAGACCACAACTCAGCCTGGAGATCAATTACGTTCAATCTTCACACAAATGGGTGCAAAAATTTCTATGGATGAGCGTGGATTAACGTTGACCGGAACTGGCGTGATTCATGGAATTGATATTGATTTACATGATGTTGGCGAACTAACACCATCCATTGCAGCCATTGCAGCCCTTGCTGATTCACCATCACATTTGCGCGGTATTGCTCACCTTCGCTTGCATGAGACTGACCGCCTCGCTGCACTCACACGTGAAATCAATGCTTTGGGCGGAGATGTAGTTGAGGAAGCAAGTGCCTTACATATAACTCCAGCACCACTACATGGCGGCGTATTCCATACCTATGATGATCACCGTCTTGCAACAGCTGGCGCAGTTATTGGTTTAGTAGTTCCAGAAATTGAAATAGAAAACATTGCAACTACTCGCAAAACTTTGCCTGATTTTCCAGGTCTTTGGAGTTCTCTTCTTGCTTAGCCAGAGAATCAAACGATGAGCCCGCGCGAATACGATGAATCAGATGCGCGCGTAAGACCTGCACGCAGCACGCGTCCACGAAGTAAAGATCGACCAAGTCATTCCACTGCCATTTCAGCACTTGTCACAGCAGTTGATCGCGGAAGACAAACCTGTATCAGCGATGACGGTGTGATTATTACAGCAATGCGCGCAAGAGAGCTTGGACCTAAATCTGTAGTGGTGGGTGATCGTGTTTCTATTGTTGGCGATGTCACTGGCGATGAAGGAAGTTTGGCTCGCATTGTTTCAGTCAATGAGCGTAGAAACTCACTCAGCAGAACTGTTGATGATGCTGCGCAAGTTGAGCGCACAATTGTTGCAAACATAGATCAACTTGTAATTGTAGTTGCAGCGCTAAATCCTGAACCACGCCGTGGTCTGATTGATCGCTTCCTTGTTTCAGCATTTACTGAAGGCATTACACCTAAATTAGTTGTTACTAAAACTGATTTGGGAGTAGTTCCAGAGTTCTTAGCTGAGTATGCAAAGTTAGACGTTGAAATCCTGCACACTGCAATTAAGAGTGATACACGTGAAAAAGATTTAGAAGCGCTGCATCAGATGCTTTCAGGCAAAATCTCTGTGCTCGTTGGTCATTCTGGTGTTGGTAAATCAACACTCATTAACGCTTTAGTTCCAGATGCTGATCGCTTAACTGGTGATGTGAATGAGGCGACAGGTCGCGGTCGACACACATCATCTAGTGCAGTTGCACTTGCGCTAGACACGCACGATGGATGGATTATTGATACACCAGGAATTAGAGCATTCGGACTCTCACATATTGATGTGAGTCGAATTGTTGATGCCTTCACCGATCTCTCACTTGTAGCTGCAACATGTTTGTCGAATTGCTCACACGCTGAAAGCTCTTGCAAACTTGATGCATGGGCTGCGCCTAACGGGGTTGTTGATCCCGAGAGAGCAGCCAGATTAAGCAGCCTTCGTTCATTGTTATCGGTCAAGGACCAAGCAGTATTTGTGCCAGAGGATTAGTATTCAATCTGTAGATAAGGCGCATGAGTTGATTGAGGGAAGAATAGAAAATGAGCGAAAGTAAGTACGCCGAAGATTTAGCTTTGGCACACCTACTCGCCGATATCGCTGATGCGATATCACTCGATCGCTATCAATCATTAGATTTAGTAATTACGACCAAGCCAGATAACACACCAGTTACTGATGCTGATCGCGCGGTAGAAACGGCGATCAGAGAAGCACTTGCAACGCACCGTCCTAATGATGGATTACTGGGTGAAGAGTTTGGCAGTGACATCACAGGTGCCAAGCGTTATTGGGTTATAGATCCCATTGATGGAACTAAAAACTTTATGCGTGGAGTTCCAACGTGGGCAACACTTATTGCACTTGTCGAAGTTGCTGACGATGGAACGCAGGAAGTAGTCGTTGGAATTGCTAGTTCTCCAGCTTTGGCACGTCGTTGGTATGCATCATGTTGTGAAGGTGCATATGTCACCTTTAATGGCCAGAGTAGAAAATTAGCAGTCTCACAAGTTTCATCTATAACTGATGCATCAGTTGCATATTCAGATTTTGTTGGTTTTGGTTCACGATTAAATGCATTTAACTCAATTCTCTCTACTGCATGGCGCACTCGAGGAATGGGTGACTTCTGGTCACACATGCTGGTTGCAGAAGGTGCAGTAGATATCGCCATTGAACCAACTCTTGCTGTGTGGGACATGGCTGCCCTAGACATCATTGTTCGCGAAGCCGGAGGAGTGTTCACAAATACTTCAGGTGAACATGGTCCATTTGGTGGCAGTGGAGTTTCAACAAATAAGGCAGTTCATGGTGCTTTAATCAAAGCGTTGAATGCATAATCGCTGATGGCAACTGAAACGATCTTAGAACCCACAACCCTTGCAATTGAGGGAATGACATGTTCTTCTTGCGTGAATGCAGTTGAAAAAGCGCTCAATAATATGGATGGCGTTCGCGCCAGTATCAATTTTGCAACAGAGACTGCGCATATTTTGGCACCTGCAGATATGGATGTTAAAGAGTTAATCAAGACCGTAGAAAAGGCTGGTTATAAAGCCGCTCTTTTGCAAGATGCTCAGTCTGTAACTTTGCACAGTAAGAAGTCAGCACGCGCTTTATTCTTTGCCTTTATTTTTGCAGTACCTGCTGTGGCAATCTCAATGGTTATGAGTTGGCACCACAGTATTGATATGTGGATTCATACTCAGCTAGATGCATTTGGGCTTCCACATCCACTGTATTCAGCCACAGCTTGGTTAGTGATTGCATTAAGTGCACCGGTTGTACTAGTTGTTGCTTGGCCGATTCACCGCGCAGCACTACGAAATCTTAAGCACCCAACAATGGACAATCTCATTTCGATGGGTTCACTGGCCGCATTCATCTGGTCGATATATGCAAACTCAACTGGTGAAGGCGATGTTTACACAGAAGTTGCTGCCGGCGTTATTTTCTTTGTAATTCTTGGACGATTCTTAGAAACAAGAGCCAAGGCACGTGCTGGAGCAGCCCTTTCTTCATTGCTAGCACTTGGTGCCAAAGAAGTAACGATTGTGCGCGGTGGATTCCCGCTTATTGTTCCAATTGATCAGCTACAAATTGGTGATGAATTTGAAGTCAGACCGGGAGATCGCGTTGCAACTGACGGCATTGTGGTCAGTGGCCAGAGCGCAGTTGATAACTCAATGCTTACAGGAGAAACAAGACCTGTGGATGTTGGTCCTGGATCTCAAGTAATTGGTGCATCGGTTAATCACTATGGAAGATTAATCGTGCGAGCCACACGTGTAGGAAGTGATACTGAACTTGCTCGTATCACTGCAATGGTAATTAGTGCACAAGGGACTAAAGCTCCCATTCAGCGACTAGCTGATCGAATAAGTGCAGTCTTTGTTCCGATTGTTACCGTAATTGCAATTGGAACCTTTGCTGGCTGGTATTACAGCGGTTACACACTCACTCAATCTATTTCAGTGGCAATTACAGTGCTTGTAATTGCATGCCCATGTGCCTTAGGACTGGCTACACCCGTTGCATTACTTGTTGCATCAGGACGCGGAGCACAGCGGGGAATTGTATTGCGTGAACCACGAGTGCTAGAAGTTGCTCGTAAAGTGGACACAGTTGTATTTGATAAGACTGGAACACTCACAGAAGGTGTTATGAACGTGCAGAGTGCAACAATTTCTGTGGCAGCTGGGGCAGTACTTGGTTCATCTTTCGCGTCCTTGATTAACGAAACAACAATACTTTCTTCAGCGCATGCTATTGAATCTGCTAATTCACACCCTGTTGCTTTGGCTATCTCTCGATATGCACTCAGCGCTGGAGCAAAGAGTTTTGCGGCAACAGATTTCTCAGTTACGCCAGGCTCTGGTGCTGCAGGTCGTGTAAATCTAGGATCTCAATCACCTGTTGTATTAATTGGTTCGCCGGCAGCCGTTGCACATAGCTGTACTGATTTTCACTCTGAAATTAAGGTAGCTGTTGCAGCAGGTCAGAGCGCAGGATTAACTGTTTCGGTATTAGCTTGGGATGGTGTGGCTTTGGCCGTCTTTGCTGTTGGTGATCAGCTAAAAAACGATGCAGCAGAAACTATTTCTAGCCTTGAGTCAATGGGTATCACACCCTGGCTTGTAACAGGAGATAGTGCAGAAGTTGCTGCAACAGTTGCTTCAACTGTTGGTATTAATAGTGATCACGTTGTTTCTACGGCATTGCCAGAGACAAAGTTAGTAATTGTAGAAAAGTTAAAGACCGAAGGACATTGCGTTCTTATGATTGGTGATGGAATCAATGATGCTGCTGCCTTAGCTGCTGCTGATTTATCTATGGCAATGGGAACTGGTACTGACACAGCGATTTCTTCTGCCGATATAACATTGATGAACTCAGGCCTGGGTAGTGTTATTTCAGCGCTCAAGATTTCAGAAAAGACCTTAAAGATCATTCGTTTGAATATGGGTTGGGCGCTTATCTATAACGTTGTTGGCTTGCCCATTGCAGCCCTTGGTCTTTTGCAACCAATTTATGCTGCTGGAGCCATGGCACTTTCTTCACTCTTTGTAGTTACTAACTCACTGCGTATAAAATAAAAAATCTCGCTAGTGGATGTTCCAGCAGCGAGATCTTTCATACTGTTGTGCGTAGTAGCGGGGGCAGGATTTGAACCTACGACCTCTGGGTTATGAGCCCAGCGAGCTACCGAGCTGCTCCACCCCGCGTCGGTGAAGCAATCTTATGCGCATCAATAGATAAAGACCAAATCGGTCTTATTTACTTCTTGCTTTGCGCATTAATAGCTGAATCAAGTGCTGATTTCAATCGCTTTTGTGCTTTGTCATAAGCAGCGAAATCACCCTTTGCAAGTGCAGCTAATCCATCGGCGTATGCCTGCTTAGCACTAGCTAGTGCGTTAGCAAGAGATGAATTAGTTGTGCCTGTTGTTGTTGTTCCAGATGATGTTGTAGTTCCAGAATTACCACCAAATACTTGATCGAGTGCACCCTTGAGTGTGTCGTCATAACCAATTTGATCTCCGAAAGAAACGAGAACCTTTTGTAGTAATGGATATGAAGCAGCATTAGCAGTTGCACGAACATATACCGGTTGTACATAAAGCAATCCGCCACCAACTGGAAGAGTCAACAAGTTACCAAGCACAACATCTGATCCGCCTTGGCGAAGCAATGAAAGTGAGTTAGCAACTTCAGGTTTTGCTTCAAAGTTGGAAGCTACCTGAGAAGGTCCTGCAACGTTTGTACTTCGAGGAAGTTGAAGTACGGAAATCTTGCCGTAATTAGGACCGGCATCTGAGTTAACAACTGCAAATGCAGATAAGTTCTCACGTCCACCACGTGGAACAAATGGTGTTGTCAGTGCAAACTCCGGTTTAACTTCACCAGGCATTTGAAGTGTTAAGTAATAAGGAGGTTGTGCACCAGCATTAGCTCCAAATGTTGATGGATCGCGAGGTACGCGCCAGAAATCTTGTCCACCGTAGAAAGCTGCGGCAGTTTGCACGTGATAGGAAGAAAGGATTTCACGTTGCACGCGGAACATATCTTCTGGATAGCGGATGTGCTCAAGCAGTGACTTAGAAATCTTGCTCTTTGACTGAACTGTCCCAGGGAAAGCTTTGCTCCATGTTGCAAGAACTGGATCTTTTTCATCCCATTGATACAAAGTAACTGTGCCATCGTAAGCATCAACAGTTGCCTTAACCGAGTTACGAATGTAGTTGATGTTTTGATTTCCTTGGGCTGTAACTGAGGTTGAGTTTGCAGTTAAAGCATCTGATGTTGCGCTTGAGAGTGAAGTTTGCTTTGAGTATGGATAGCCAGCACTAGTTGTATAGCCATCAATAATCCAAAGAATCTTCCCATCGATAACGGCTGGATATGGATCTCCGTCCAGAGTCAGCCATGGTGCAACCTTTGCGACTCGATCACGAGGGTTACGGTTAAAGAGAATCTTTGAGTCCTTATTAATCAAAGATGAAAGTAAAATACGTTGTTCTTGATACTTAAGTGCAAAGACAATCTTGTTCACAAGTGAACCGACTGGAACTCCACCAGTACCTGAGTACGTCACGTTCTTTTGACCGTTAGCAGATGCATCATCTGGATAGTCGAACTCCACTGGTGAATCTGTTTTTACTCCACCGATGATTGAATAATCGGGAACATTTTCGCCAAAGTAGACACGTGGCTCAAAGCTTCCAAGGCCTTTAGTTGGAGGCAAATCTCCAACTGCAAATGAGGGCTTGCCATCTGTATCGCGTGCATTTCCAAAGGCAGCAACGAATCCAAATCCATGCGTGTATACCAAGTGGTCATTGATCCAGTTTCGTGATGGGTTACCTGCAATGTTTAGTTCTCGCACAGCAACTGCCACATCGCGCTTCACGCCGTCAACGGTGTAGCGATCAATATCAAGTGATTCTGGGAAAGTGTAATAAGGCTTAATTTGCTGTAATTGGCGGAAAGTAGCTGAAATTACATTGGGATCCATCAAGCGGATATTTGCAATAGTGGCAGCATCTTTGGTGAGTTGACCGGCCGATGTTGTAAGAGTTGCTTGGTAATCGCTCACTTCAACATTAGATAAACCATAGGCATCACGAGTTGCATCGATATTGCGCTGAATGAATGGTGCTTCCTTGGAAGACTCACTTGGCTTAACTTGGAACTGCTGAATAGCACCTGGATAAATCCCAGCAATCAAGACTGAGGAAATAACAAGTAGTGCTGTTCCAGCTGCTGGCAAAACCCATGAGCGGCGAACGATATTTGCAAAAAATAGAAGTGCACACACAACAGCTATTGCAGCAAGAATCGCTTTAGCAGGAAGTGTGGCGTTAACGTCGGTGTAAGTAAGACCTGTAATCAACTTACTTTCCTTAAGGGCTAAGTGATAACGGTCAAACCAATACGCCACTGCCTTCATCAAAACAACGCCACCTAGAAGAACTGAAAGCTGCACACGTGCTGCAACTGTTGTGCGATCTTCTTGGACCTGTAAGCGGATTCCGCCATAGAGATAATGGACAACAGCTGAAGCAATAATTGCAAGAACCAATGTCGAGATAGCCCACGCGATTACAGTTTGATAAAACGGCAGTCTAAATGCAAAAAACGAAATATCCATATTGAACTGCGGATCTTTCACACCAAAACTTGTTGAGTTCTTAAACAGCAGCCATGTTTCCCACATCGCCGATCCTGAAGTTCCGGCAAAGTAGAAAAGTCCGGCAGCTAGTGCAATGACAACCCAGCGCTTTATTGGTTCGATTTGTGCACGATAGCGCTCGAGATTATCTGCTTCAATGCTAAGAGGAACATAAAGTGGGCGACGCTTATAAGCGATGATGATGTTGAGCAGAATTATTGATGAAGTAAGCAATCCCGCGACTATAAATAGAAAAACTTTGGTGGATAAGACAGTTGTCCAGACAGATGTGAAGGAAACGGATTTAAACCATAACCAATCAGCATAGAAACCACTGAGTGAAATCAGTATCCCTGAAAGAACAACCAAAATTGTGATTGTTAGTGCGAGGGGACTGCGACGGCCTTTGAAATTAAACTGCGGGTTTGCATTACTCATCATGCCCATACGCTAGCGCACGTGAGCGCAAGCTACATTCCCACCTCTTAAAGGGAAGCGATTGCCTCGGCCAGGGTGGCAACTGTCACCACTTTAATTCCAGGCGGGACATGTGCAATTTCTGCGCTATTTCCGGCAGGGGCTATAAAGAGTGTGGCGCCAGCTTTATGAGCTGCCAAGATTTTCTCGTTAATTCCACCTATGGGGCCGACTTTTCCATCAGTAGCAATCGTTCCTGTCCCTGCAATATGGCGGCCGTGCAATAAGTCTTTTTCAGTAAGCAGTTCAATCACGCCTATGGCAAAGATCATTCCGCCGCTTGGCCCGCCAGTTTTCTTTACATCAAATGCAATATTTTTTATGTGCAAATCATTTGCGGCTACACCAAACTCTGGATGTAATCGCAGAAATGAAAGTGCAGCGTTTTTGGCATTATCTTGTGAGTTAGTCATATCCGCTTTGGCTTTTTTGTCTTCACTCTTCTGAGTCGTCCCAGGTGGATAAATTGCAGCACGTGGATAGACAGCCTCATCGGCTTTGAGCCATGAATAAATAATTTCAGGTCCAATTAACCATGAATTCGGATTAGTGACTCTGATTGACATTAAATCAATACGGCCAGTGGCTGGATATGATTTTTGATCTTTGATTGTAATAATTTTGTCAAAGATGTTTTGCGCCTGCCCTGGCAAGATGATGACATATGGCAAGGGGGCAATAAGTGCTAGCGCAGAAAAGAGAGTAAGAACTATTAATGCGATTCGCGGAAGTGGTGAAAAGCGCACAGTCTAGGCGAGAGTTCTGTTTAGGATTTCTTCAGAAAAGGATTATCGTCAAAGGAATCAGTAGCAGAATCTGGTTTAATTATTTGTGTTTGATTCTTGGCTGCCACAGTACTTGGAGCTATTGGCAATTGCACTGAATCTGCTGCAACATCTCGGGCCTGTGAATCGCGCAAGGAATCTTGAAAGCGTTGGAACTGGCCAACAGAGCGCTGAGTTTCCTGCTGAAACTTTCCCTCAAATTTAGTAACCCACAAAACATAGAGAAGAGCGCCACTTAATCCCAGCGCGGGGACAACCCACCAGATGAGTGCAAGGAAGGCGCTGGACATAGGGTCAGCCTACCTTGTGCGGGCGAACGGCGCTAAAGATGCTCATTTATTAACTTGCTCACAAATAACTCATTGAGTTTGGGAAGAAATCAGATGGCTATCTGGTTACAGCACTGGGAGGATTTACTCATGTCGCCATTTGGTTTTACACCTGATGATTCAGACGAGCCTGAAAAAAATAAGGATGGCGAGTCTGTTGATTTCGCCGCCATGATGGCGCAGATGCAACAACAGATCCAGCAACAGTTTTCTGCACTCGGAATGAGTGCACCAGGATTTTCTGCAACTACAGAAGCGCTCCCCAAGAACATAGTGAGAGATACAGCAAAGAAATTCGTCACTGCAAAGGGTTCAGCCCCCATCGGCGCCAATGATGTTGCAAAGATCGAAGAAGCTTTTGCAATTGCAGAGCTCTGGCTCAACGAAGCAACTTACTTTTCACAATCAACTGCCACGGGAAATCCCGCGATGGCTAGAACCGATTGGGTCGACACAACCCTTAGTGGTTGGCAAACATCAGTTGAACCTTTAGCAACCGGGTTAGCTGCAGCGATTTCAGAGTTGCTCAACAATGCCAATGGAGAAGCGGGGCAAAGCGAGGCTGAAAACGCTATGCAGATCCCCGTAGGAATGATTGCAACGCTTCTGCGCTCATTTATTGGCTCATTAATTGCAACACAGCTAGGTCAATCAATTGGGGGATTAGCAGCATCAGTTACTGGAACGCACGACGTGGGATTGCCATTAGTAGAGCCTGTTTACCCTTCACTCGTTCCACAAAATATTGATGAGTGGGGACAAGACCTCAATGTTCCTATGGATGAAGTTCGAATCTTTCATGCACTCCGAGAAAGCGCAGTTGCACGATTATTTGCTCACAACCCTTGGCTGATTTCTTATATTCGCACTGCAATTTCAGATTACGGAAGAGGAATTCGCATTGATATCGAAGCTATTCAGCGTCAAGCTCAAGAAGTTTTCGACAATGCTTCACAAGATGGCAAAGAGTTTGATCCCACTAATCCAGAGAGTTTTAATATCGCACTCAATGAAGGAATCTTCACTCCGGAGGAAACTCCAGCCCAACGCGCAGCTCTAACGAAGTTAGAAACTGTTCTAGCCCTCATTGATGGATGGAGCGAAGAAGTTGTGACACTGGCTGCGGGTGATCGACTTCCTAACCTTGTTGCATTGCAAGAAACTTTGCGTCGCCGTCGTGCAACTTCAGCGCCAGCCCAACAGTTATTTGCAACAATGTTTGGTTTGCAAGTCTCACCTAAATTGGCACGAGAAGCTGCAACGTTTTGGAAGGCAGTTCGTGAGGTGAAAGATCTAGAAGGTAGAGATCGAATTTGGAGCGGAATCCTGCCAACTTCTGATGATCTATTAACGCCGCAAACCTACTTGGCCAGTATTGAAATTCCTGATGATTTATCGGGCCTATAAAAGCCACAGATAGAAAAGCGAACTCCCCGGCCGCTCATTCTGTATCAGCCTTCCCCTTGCTGATATAGAACAGTTATCCGAGGAGTTCGTAGTCGTAACGTAAATGTATTTGGCCCGAGAATCAACTGAGAACGCCTTTGACACAACCTGTTTTTCTCGTGTAATGGAGATTTATTTTTCTCGAAAATTCTAAAAATCTCTCAACACGTAGTTGAGGTTTCCATGCCAATTCTGGGATGGGAGATACCGTGCTCTCTATGGATACCCCAGCTTTTGAAGATCTAGGAAGTGAGAACACACTTCCAGGTATCAGCGAAGGCGAGATCATTGTTATTAGATCCACCCGGCGAAAGAAAAACATCTCTGCCTATCGCCAAGGTGGACGGATTGTGGTCTCTATCCCGGCCAGAATGAGTAAAGCTGATGAGCGGGCGATGGTTCCAGAGATGGTGGCCAAGATCAGGGCACAAGAAGCGGCAATTACGATGAGTGAGCAGGCCCTGGCCACACGAATAGACGAGCTTTTGACCCAACTGGCCCCTGAAATATCCCTGCGCCCAGCATCGGTGGCCTGGAGAGGGATGCGCGAGCGCTGGGGTTCATGCACGGGTGTGGATCGCACCATCCGCATCTCAGATCGACTCAAAGGCGCACCCGACTACGCCCTGGACTATGTCCTCTTTCATGAAGCCATTCACCTGGAGTATTTCGACCATAGAGCCGAGTTCAAAGAGCTACTGGCTAGGTTTCCTAAGGCTGAAATCGCCAGCGCGTATTTGGATGGGTATGAGGCCGCTGAAACTGCGCTCGTAGCCCCTGAGGCACTCAAAAAGCTCTTGGCTAAGGGCTGAAAAAACTCCTTCGCAAACGCGCCTAGTTAGGCTCAATTGAGCGTGTCGAGGGGTATCGTCTTACTTAACAGAACGCTCGCCCCGCACGGGGAGCAACCCCGTAGGGATTGCAAGCGTCGAACGGAGGACAAAGAAATGACAGTAGAGACATACAAAGGTGACGCTTACTGCGTTAAGTGCAAAGAGAAGCGTGATTTCGAGGGAACCGTAAAGGTCTCTGACTCTGGTCGTCGCATGGCACAGGGCATCTGCCCAGTGTGTGGCACCAAGGTCAATCGCATCCTTGGCAAAGCACAGTAATTAAATTTCGCTCACACGATGTGAGCGTCTAGCGTTAAAAGAAGCCTCCATGTTTTCGAATATGGGGGCTTCTTTATGCCATCACAATGATTCAGAAAGTAATGAGACTTCTCACAGAGTAATAATTGCCGTAGGTGTTCCACAGATTATAACTAGGCACGAATAAGAATTGGCATAGCCGGTGATTCTTGCGCAATGACAACCACACAGAGCGCAGCCCCTATTTTTCCCCGTCTAAAAAACGGCGTCTTTATCAGTTCACTACTTTCAACACAGGAAACCTCTGTGACCATGGCAACCTCATCCCACGGAGTTGCAATTAAACACTCAGGGGCACGATCAATTATTGAGCAGTTCACTCATTGCCTCAGCTAGTTCCAGGTTTAGTTGCACTCCTTGGCGGAAATGCCATCGTTGAAGTAAAAGGCGCAGCGGTAATGGAAAACCTGAATTGATTGCCAAACTGCGAGATGAAAGTGGAAGTGCCATTGTTGAGTTTGTTGCACTAGCTATTCCACTATTTATTCCGGTGCTCATATATCTCAATAGCTTTGCTTCTGTAAGTGGAAATGAGGCAGTGATACGAGTAATGGCCCGCGAAGGAGTTCGCGCTTACGCTGCAAGTGATAGTGACTATTCAGGTCGCATAGTTTCTGAACAAGCTATTGATCTCATTGCCCAACATTTAGGACTTACTCCAAAGGAAATAGAGACGATTAATGTCAACTTTGAGTGCTCACGATTGCCATGTTTGTCAGCTAATAGTCGCATTCGTTTAACTATTTCTTTTATCGATGGTAAATCTCATCGCACAATTGAAGCATCAGCACAAGAAAATATCAGCCCATGGAAATAAAACAGGTATCTAAACTAAGAAATGAACGTGGATCCTTAAGTGTGGTAATAATTGGTTTGTTTGTTGTAACTGTTGCAAGTCTTATGGTGATGACTGATATTGCCACAGTGATGGTTGCAAAGAGATCCCTAACCCAAGCCACTGAAGCTGCTGCGATGCGCGGTGTTCATACCCTTGATCGAGATTCTTATTACACCGGGAAAGGCACTATGGCTACAACGCCTCTTGCTCTAATAAATAAGCGTGATCATCCGGCAATTCCGATTGATTGTAATCAAGCAGTTCTAGATGTGATGCTGGAGTTACACAATTGGAGTACAGATGCTTCATCAATGAAGCGCCAGGAATTACAGGGGATTGTGCTTACAGATTTTATTTGTGATGGAATTTCTGTTGAAATTTCTACCTTTGCCACAGTGAAGTTTCCTTTCATGGTGCCCTTTACTTCCCAGAGCTCAGCTAGTTTGAAAGCCTCTGCTGCCAGTACTAATCAAGTGCAAGAAGGCTTCTATATATTTGGTGTTCGCCTGCATTGAGTGCGGGCATCGGTCTTTCGCTAACTCGCTCTCCGCTATCCTTGCACTATGGCAGCGCGTGAATATCAATTAGAGATCAATGAAATTGACGCGACCCTTGTTTCAATTGAAAAGGTTTTAGACCTTCCTAAACTGCGCAAACAAGCTGCAGAGTTAGAAGAAGAAGCAGGAGTGCCCAATTTGTGGGATGACCCTGAGAGTGCACAAAAGATAACTAGTCGCCTATCACGCGTGCAGTCAGAGATAGCAAAGCTATCTGGCTTACGCCAGCGCGTTGAAGATCTACCTATTCTCTTTGAATTAGCTGCAAGTGAGCCCAATGGTTCCGGTATTCAAGATGCTGAAAAAGAGTTGGATGCGGTTAAGAAATCGATTGGTGAATTAGAAGTTCAGACGCTGCTTAACGGTGAATACGATGATCGAGATGCCCTAATCACTATTCGCTCAGAGGCTGGTGGTGTTGAGGCTGCCGATTGGGCAGAAATGATTATGCGCATGTATTTGCGTTACTGCGAGCGTCATAATTTCAAAGTTGATGTCCTCGAAACTTCTTATGCTGAAGAAGCTGGAATTAAATCAACTACTTTTAGAGTTTGTGCACCGTATGCATATGGAACTTTATCTGTAGAGCAAGGCACCCATCGATTAGTTCGTATTTCCCCATTTGATAGCCAAAGCCGTCGCCACACATCTTTTGCTGGAGTTGAAGTTGTTCCAGTGGTCGATCAAAGTGATCATGTTGAAATTGATGAAAAAGAAGTGCGAGTAGATGTTTATCGTTCATCTGGACCTGGTGGACAGGGTGTGAACACAACAGACTCTGCAGTTCGTTTAACTCACATACCAACTGGCATTGTGGTCTCTTGCCAAAATGAGCGATCTCAAATTCAAAATAAGGCAACAGCCATGGCAGTGCTGCAGTCAAAATTATTAGAACGCCGCCGCCAAGAAGAGCAAGCAAAAATTAATGCTCTCAAAGGTGATAACTCTGGTTCTTGGGGAAATCAAATGCGCTCCTATGTTTTAGCGCCATATCAAATGGTGAAGGATCTGCGCACAGATTATGAAACTGGAAATACATCTGCAGTTCTCAACGGTGAAATCGATGAATTTATCGAAGCTGGCATTAGGTGGCGCAGAAGTTCGTAAATTCCTTGCCTAAAGCAGAAATCACATTTTTTTCACAGGCTCACATGCGCGTTACATACGGGTATTTGCCTCAATTTTCCATAAACTATGCATCAGGCCGAGAGCGGATTCCCAGATATCCGCGTCGCAGATGCAATGGGAGATTTAAATGATTCGCTTTGAGAACGTCACAAAGCTCTACTCAGGGCAAGAACGTCCAGCCCTTGATTCAGTGAATCTTGAAATTGTAAAAGGTGAATTCGTTTTCCTTGTTGGACTTTCGGGTTCAGGAAAATCTACTTTCTTGAGATTGATCTTGCGTGAAGAGCGCCCTACAACTGGAGTTATCCATGTTGCAGGAAAAGATTTAGGCACGCTTGCAACACACAAAGTTCCTGAGCTTCGCCGCCAGGTTGGAACTGTTTTTCAGGATTTTCGTTTATTGCCTAATAAAACAATTACTGAAAACGTGGCATTTGCTCTGCATGTTCTTGGCTACTCCCAAAAAGAGATCAACCGTGAAGTTCCAGAAGTATTAGAACTTGTCGGTCTTGAAGATAAGGGTGACCGATTACCTTCAGAGATCTCAGGTGGTGAGCAACAGCGCGTTGCAATTGCACGTGCATATGTCAGTCGCCCACCAATTTTAATTGCCGATGAACCAACTGGAAACTTAGATCCAGCAACATCAGTGGGAATTATGAAACTGCTTGATCGTATTAACCGCGAGGGAACAACAGTTTTGATGGCAACTCACGATGCAGGAATTGTGGATCAGATGCGAAAGCGTGTTATTGAACTTGATTTAGGCCACGTCATCCGCGATCAAGTTCGCGGTGTCTATGGATACACGGGATAAGGGGCACAACATGCGCGCACGGTTTCTCTTAAGCGAAGTTGGTATCGGCCTTCGTCGAAATATGACAATGACTTTTGCCGTAATCGTCACAACAGCTATCTCCCTTTCGTTGCTTGGAATCGGTTTACTGTCTAATGCGCAAGTCGGTGCAATGAAAGATTATTGGTATGACAAGATCGAAGTATCGGTTTTCTTGTGTGGTTCACTATCTGAATCTCCTTCATGTTCAGGTGGCGTAGTTACTTCAGATCAACGTCTGCAGATTCAACAAGATCTACAGACCATGCCTGCAGTTGATAGCGTCTTTTATGAATCTCAATCTCAAGCTTTTACGCATTTTCAAGAGCGTTTTAAGGATTCAGCAATTGCTGCAAACGTAACTGCAGATCAGCTACCTGAGTCATTTAGAGTGAAATTAAAGGATCCAACCCAGTTTGCTGTAATCGTGAGCGCATTCTCAGGTCGACCTGGGGTTGATGTGGTTCAAGATCAGCGCAGTATTTTAGATAAGTTCTTTAAATTATTAGGTGTGTTAAGAAATGGTGCATTACTTGTTGGATTGGCATCAGTGCTAACGGCTGCGCTATTAATTAGTAACACTTTACGAATCGCAGCTTTTAACCGCCGCCGTGAAACTGGTGTGATGAAACTTGTGGGTGCATCCTCCTGGTCAATTCAACTGCCGTTTCTTTTAGAGGGAATTATTTCGGCAATCGTTGGCTGGGCACTTGCTACTGGTTTATTAGCAGCCCTAAAGAGCGTTATTGATTCCAAAGTTGCCCCACTTTTGTCCTTCACCAAGTTCTTTGGTTGGGGAGAGGTCTGGGTCTCTTCAGCGTATTTGCTGGCAACTGGCCTATTTGTTTCAACTGTTGCATCAGTAATCACGCTACGCCGCTACTTAAAGGTCTAAAGCCTTCGCATCTAGTGAGAGAATTGCCCCTGTAATCCTTTAACGCAAACTAATAGGAAAGGGCGGTGATGCGGTTATGGTTAAAGAAATTGGCCACAAAGTCATAGCCCAAAACAAAAAGGCACGCCACGATTATTCAATCGAGGATGTTTTTGAATGTGGAATGGTTTTAACAGGCACTGAAGTGAAATCACTACGACTCGGTCGAGCATCGCTCATCGATGGCTTTGCCATGATTAATGACGGAGAACTCTGGCTCAGTGGTGTTCATATACCTGAATACACCGAAGGAACATGGACTAATCACACCCCACGTCGTGATCGCAAACTTCTCGTTCACAAAAACGAACTCAATAAGCTGATTGGAAAGCTTAAGGATTCGGGTACCACTTTGGTTCCGTTGTCTCTTTATTTCAAAGATGGAAAAGCAAAGATTGAAATAGCTGTTGCACGTGGTAAAAAAGCTCACGATAAGCGCGAAGCCCTTAAGGCTCGTGAGGCTGATCGTGAAGTAGCACGCGTGGTTTCTAGAGGTTCTTCAGGAAAGAGTGGCCGCGCATCTAAGCGTTACGAAGACTAGTTTTTTCATCGATTATGGCTTGTCCGTTTTATGTCTTACACTTAATCCACCGCCGCCTAGTTCGCCCAATTTTTGGGTGCGATTTAGCGACGGTAAGTAATGTGAATTACTTTGACAACTACATAGTGATGAAATGAAATACGTTTCTTTTCTTTCAAGTTTTAATCTTGGGGGTGAACGGTCTCGACTTTGGATGTTGAGGCAGGGGAAGCGGGCCGAGGAAGCCGGAATGATCTCGTAAACCAATAATCCGTGCAAAAAATAACTGCTGACACTAATCAGCAAGCTTTCGAACTCGCTGCATAAGCATTTCGAAGCCGTTAGCCCAGGTGCCGCTCTCGACCTGGACCCTAGCGTCGCTAGAGGGCTTTTCACTTCGTTGGTGTTGCAAACAACGATGGAGAACAGTTTTGCAACTGAGTTCGTCGAAGAGTCGTGTGGAGAAACTTCGGGACTGAGAAAGCGATAATCACACTACGCCCGTAGAAGCCCTGTTTTTGCACCGAAGGACCCGGGTTCGATTCCCGGCACCTCCACCAGTTTTATTTAATGCTGGCCTCCTGGGCCATGTCCATCTTTTCCATTACTTCGTCCACCAAGTTTCCATTTAGTTACTGGACCGTGTTCCGATCTTTTTCCGAGATTAATTCCGAGGCGTTCCAATACTCTAAAAGTAGGGAAATATTCATTCCTAGTTGCTACGTAGCATGTGCATAGAGAAGTCACCCCAATTAATCGTGGAGCAATCGGAAGTCCTGGAATTAGGAGCCATTGCGCGCCAACCAATGTGCCCAAAGTGATAAACATTCCATGGAAAATCCGCTTAATTAATAAAGTAATTACAGATTTAGTTTTAATTCTCGCTATAGCCATTGCTATTGNGCCGGAGATGATTGCAAGGGTAAAGAGAATCGTGACTAGTACTGCCAGACCTTCCATTTAAAGCACCTGCCAATCCTCACGAGTCGCGGCGTATAGCGCCATATCTAATTGCGTTCCATCTTCTTTACGAGATTTCTTTCTCATGATGCCTTCTAGGGTATACCCAGACTTCTCTAGAAGCTTGCGAGAAGCGAAGTTTTCAACATTGACTACGGCCTCAATACGCTCAAAGCCGATGCTCTGAAAACCAAACTGAGTCAATAACTTAGTTGCAATAGAAGCAATTCCTTTGCCGCGCATAGGTTCACAAAGCCAATAACCAATTTCTGCAACATGCTCCCGTAAGTCCATGCTGTGAAAAGAAAATGCGCCAGCAAATTTCGCATCTGCGCCATTTCCGTATTCAACGGCTAATTGCAGTTCAGTTTGATTTGCAAAAGTATTTGGAGATCTCTCTCGAACATAAAATTCAGCGTTGGCCATTGAGTAATTAGATGGAATGCGTGTAAATACAGGAATGATGGGATCTTGGGCACCCTCAAATAAGGCAGGGATGTCAGATTCTTGTGGTGCACGCAAAGTGATGAGACCGTGTGAAAGCGTCGGAACTTCTGTGGGCCACCAAATCATTTGCGAAGTATGACAGGTAGGGCTAATCAATCAACCCTGCTGCAGATCCCTTGGCGCTCCGTGCACATCCAAAACATCGGCTGGTTTTGAATCCCCGCCTAGCTTTGTTCCGGCACCACTTCGATTCAAGGGCTTTTTCGCATCGTCTTTATAGATTGCTGGGATTGAACCGAGTAAACCTTTTTGGAAATCTTCAAAAGCTTGGAGAACTTCACGCTTTGTATTCATTACAAATGGTCCCATCCAAGCAACTGGCTCCTTGATTGGGGCGCCACCTAAAATAAAGAGCTCCATTTCTGGAGAACGTGATTCTTGATTATTTGCTGCGCGAACAACGATTGAGTCACCATCGCCAAATACTGTTAATTGACCAGTGTGCACTGGGCGTTCTTCATCACCCACAAAACCATGTCCAGCCATTGTGTATACAAGAGCGTTGTAATCACGTCGCCATGGCAGACGCAGTTCAGCGCCAGCTGTGATAGTTGCGTGAATTAAAGTGATGGGAGTTTGTGTTGTCCCAGGACCAGCATGACCGTCTACTTCACCTGCGATTACACGGATGAGTGATCCACCATCACTAGATGAAAGTAATGCAACATCTTTTGCGCGTACATCTTGATATGCAGGAGGTGACCATTTTTTAGCAGCAGGCAGGTTCACCCAGAGTTGAAAACCGTGGAATAAGCCGCCACTCATAACTAAATGTTCTGGGGGAGTTTCAATATGAAGAATTCCAGCACCAGCTGTCATCCATTGTGTGTCACCGTTAGAAATTGTTCCACCGCCACCGTTGTTGTCTTGGTGATCGAAAATTCCGTCAATGATGTAAGTAACAGTTTCAAAACCACGGTGTGGATGCCAAGGAGTTCCTTTAGGTTCACCAGGTGCGTATTCCACTTCACCCATTTGATCTAAGTGAATAAATGGATCGAGTTCGGCTAAATCAACTCCAGCAAAAGCGCGGCGAACAGGAAAACCTTCGCCTTCAAAACCTTGAGGCGCTGTAGTGATGCTTTTTACCGTGCGAGCACGCGCATTAGGCACTTCACTAACGCGTGGCAGGACAGTTATATCGGCAACGTTTACAGCAGGCATCTCAACTCTCTTTCGTTAACGCCAAGGTTAGTTGAACATTCAACCACCTGCAACTTGGAGTTAGAGAGCCTTAAGCGCAGATACGACCTTAGTAAGTGAAGCTTTTGCATCACCAAATAAAAGCATGGTCTTTGGATCATAAAGCAGTTCATTTTCAATTCCTGCAAAGCCAGGGCGCATAGAACGCTTTAAGAAGATTATGTTTGCAGCCTGATTAACTTCCAAGATTGGCATTCCATAAATTGGGCAACCTGGAGAAGTTTGTGCAGCTGGGTTAACAACATCGTTGGCACCAATAACAATTGCTACATCGGTCTGACCGAAAGTTGGGTTTACTTCATCCATTTCAGCAAGTTGTTCGTATGGGACATTTGCTTCTGCAAGCAAGACGTTCATATGTCCAGGCATNCGACCTGCTACAGGGTGAATTCCATAGGCGACATCGATTCCTTTAGCAATCATCATGTCTGCAAGTTCGCGCACAGTGTGTTGAGCTTGTGCAACAGCTAAACCAAATCCTGGAACGATCACTACGCGACGTGCATAGTTAAGCAAGATTGCAACGTCATCAGGTGAACCTGATCGTACTGGTCGCTCTTCCCCTGAACTTGTTGCATCTTGTGGCTTTGCAGTAAATGCACCAAAGAGAGTTCCGAATAATGAACGTCCCATGGCCTCTGCCATTAAGCGCGTCAAGATGGTTCCTGATGCTCCAACCAAAGTTCCAGCAATGATTAAGAGAACTGAATCTAGAACATAACCGCTTGCTGCCACAGTTAAACCAGTGAAAGCGTTTAATAGTGAGATAACAATTGGAACATCCGCACCGCCCACTGGAAGCACGAACAGAACACCAAAGAGTAGAGACAATCCAGCAAGTACAAGCAGCGGAGTTGTTCCAAGTGAAGTGACAACCCAGCCTCCAACACCAATAACGCTGGCCAAGGTGGCTGCGATGATGAAACGGCCTGCCGGGAAAATTACTGGGCGAGTAGTCATTAACTCTTGAAGTTTCAAGAAGGTAATTACTGATCCGCTAAATGAAACGCAACCGACGATTACTGTAAATACTGTGAAAACAACTTCAGCAGTAGTTGCCTCAGCGCCTAAGTGGAGATACTCAACGATTGCTACTAATGCAGCTGCGCCACCACCCACACCATTAAACAAAGCCACAAGTTGTGGCATCTGCGTCATTTGAACTTTACGTGCAGCTGGAACACCAACTGCTAGACCAACCACCATCGCCCCAAGAATCCACCCTAAGTTATTAAGTGGAAGTGATGAACCAGGATTGGCGTAAAAGAAGACAACTAGAGTTGCCAAAGTGGCACCAAAAGCGCCGATTAAATTTCCACGACGAGCAGTCTTTGGGTGAGATAAACCTTTAAGCGCAAGAATAAATGCCACGCCGGCAGCTAAACCTATGAGGTCATAGAGCGTGCGGTTCATTTTTTGTTTCCTTTGAACATTTCAAGCATTCGATCGGTAACGACGAAACCGCCCACCATGTTGATCGTTGCGAGAACAATTGCGGCAACTGCTAGGCCTAACTCGAGGTTAGTTGAGCTGTGATCAGCAACAATGATTGCCCCCACCAAAATAACTCCATGAATCGCATTGGCACCTGACATAAGGGGGGTGTGAAGTGTTGAAGAAACTTTAGAAACAACCTCAAAACCCACGAAGACAGCTAAAACAAAGATTGAAACAATTGCCATTGGTGCCATTTACTTGTCTCCTCTTCGTGAACCAGCATGTGTTAGCGCAGAGCCATTAATAATTTCATCCTCGAAATTAAGGTTAAAAGCAACTGCTTCACCTTCTTTTGCAGCAGTGGTCATGAGCGTTAATAGGTTTACTACGTTACGTGAATAAAGGAATGAGGCATGGAATGGAAGCTGGCTTGGGACATCTTTGCCTCCCCAAATCTTCACACCACCTGAAGTAATAACTATCTCTCCAGGTTTAGATCCTTCAACGTTTCCGCCAGTCTCAGCTGCTAAATCAACAATGACTGTGCCTGGGCTCATTGAATCAACCATTGCTTGCGTCATTAAGCG
Organism: actinobacterium SCGC AAA044-N04; assembly: GCA_000378885.1. Classification (GTDB taxonomy): domain Bacteria; phylum Actinomycetota; class Actinomycetes; order Nanopelagicales; family Nanopelagicaceae; genus Planktophila. The sequence goes on from KB900456.1 coordinate 56,100, forward strand.
AGGAGCTTGGCGCCCAGGAACTGCAGCAGTTGTAATAACAATGTGTGATTTAGCAATATAAGGAGTTAGAAGTTCACGTTGCTTTGCTGCACGATCTTCCGTCATCTCTCGTGCATAACCACCCGAACCTTCAAGAGATTCTAGTTCTAGTTCAATAAATGTTGCACCCATTGATCGCACTTCATCAGCAGATGCTGGGCGAACATCGTAGGCAGAAACAACTGCACCAAGTCGGCGAGCTGTTGCAATTGCCTGTAGTCCTGCAACGCCTGCGCCAAGAACAAGAACCTGTGCTGGTGTAACAGTTCCTGCAGCTGTCATAAGCATTGGGAAAAACCTTGGTGAAAGCTCTGCGCCAACAAGTACCGCGCGATATCCAGCACACAAAGCTTGAGAAGTTAGTGCGTCCATTGATTGTGCACGAGAAATTCGTGGAACAAGTTCAAGTGAAAATGCTGTAACTCCTGCAGATGCTGCTGCTTCGATTGAATCAACACCAGTGACAGGAGAAAGGAATGAAATTGTGATTGCACCCTTTTTCAACTTACCCATTTGAGTCGGAGTCAGAGGTTGAACTGAGAGAACTGCATCAGCAGTGCTAAGTACTTCAGCATCAGAAATTGTTGCACCGGCAGCCTTATATTCAGCATCTGTGGCTTGAGAATGGACTCCGGCACCGGATTCGATAACAACATCGAAACCTAATCGAGTCAATTTGTTAATGACATCGGGGACAAGCGCCACGCGCTTCTCACCATCTTTAATTTCTTTCGGGACGACTACACGCATGGGCAGAATGCTAGTGCTAGTTGCCTTTCAAGTCACCCTTTGTGAGGTGGAAAAGCAACGATTGGATCGTTGTGCGGCGATGATATGCCTCACGCCAAATCACAGAACGCGGACCATCGATGACAGAAGCTTCAACCTCTTCACCTCGATGCGCAGGTAGACAATGCATGAATATTGAATCTTTATTTGTGAGTGACATTAAATTCTCAGTTACAGCAAAGGGTGCGAGTGCTAGCACTTTCTCACTTCGCTCACTCTCAGAATCTCCCATTGACATCCATACATCTGTATATAAAACCGATGCATCTTTGGATGCAGATTCTGGATCATGAACAACTTCTATTTTTCCGCCACTCTTTGCCGCAATGTTTTTTGCAACCTCAACAACTTTTGGATTTGGTGCCCATTTACCCGTTGGTGTGGCAGCAACAACGTGTGCTCCCATGATTGCACCCATGATGAGCCAGGCATGTGACATGTTGTTTCCATCACCTAGATAAACAAATTTGCGACCTGCAATATCTTTTCCAAAATTTTCCCGAATCGTCAACCAATCCGCAAGTAATTGAGTTGGGTGATCATCATCAGTTAGGGCATTAATAACTGGAATAGATGCATGCGCACCAAGTTCATCAACATCAGCTTGCGCAAAGGTGCGAATAATGAGAGCGCTACAGTAACCACTAATGATCTTGGCAGTATCGGCGATCGTCTCACCACGGCCCAATTGCAATTCATCACCACGAATGAAGATTGGTGTGCCACCTAAATGGGCAACAGCAGTTTCAGAGGAAAGTCGCGTTCGGGTTGAAGGCTTTGTCATATAGATAGCAACACTCTTATTTGCTAAAGCGCTCTTAGAACGAAGTGGATCTTCGGCGAATGCCGCAGCGGTTTCTAGCAAAAGCTCAACATCATCGCGGCTGAGATCTTGTGTGCGCAGTAAGTCCTTCATTTGTGAATTCTACTAGGTAGTTTTGCCATCGCCAAAGGTATTCTTATCTACCTCATGGGCCTCTTTGGAAAGCGCGGAATTGAGACGGATTCTGACACCGATCTCTTAACTAGACCCGACCTTGAAGAAGATGACGGCGGCCATGATCGGTTTGCTCATTATGTGAAGAAGGAAAAAATCACAGAGTCTGCTGTGACTGGAAAAGCGGTCAGAGCCCTGTGTGGGAAGAAATGGATCCCATCTCGAGACCCAGAGAAATATCCAATCTGCCCAACGTGCAAAGAGATTTATGCAGGGTTAAAACCCGAACCAGAAGATAAGTAATGATGAGGCGCATTTCTTACATATTTCTCTGCTTACTGATGATTATTTCATTAGTTCCACATGCAATAGCTGCCGATAATCAACCTCGTAAAATAGTTTCAGGTTGGATTCCTTATTACTCCGTGAAAACAGTGATGCCTTTTATTAAAAAACTTCCAACATTGCCGACACCTGCGCCAAATGCACCTGTAACTTGTGAAGCAAATGAATATTCAGCCGAAGATATAGCACTTCTAAATAGTTCTTATTTGTTTACAAACAAAGATTTAATGAAAGAAGTAATGCCATTTTGGTATACCTTGAAAAGCCCAAAATTAATCAGAGATGACTATTCAACGGCGAACCCGTCATGGCCAATAGCAGACACAATCTGCCTTATGCGCAAAAGCGGTTTAAAGTTAATTCCAACTATTACCGATGGAACAGATAAATCAGTCTTGGCAGGTTATTTAGCAAAGCCCGAGATTCGCACAACAATTGTTAGATCTATTGTTGATCTGGTAAACAAATATTCATTTGATGGTGTTGACTTAGATTTTGAAGGCTTCGCTTTTGTAGATGAAAACACCACATGGACTAAAACTGCTCCTAATTGGGTCTTATTTGTAAAAGAACTTAGTACAGCTTTACATGCCCAGCAGAAGCTACTTTCCATTTCTGCCCCTTACTCTTTCAATCCAACAGAGAAACAAAAGGGCTATTACGTTTATGCCTGGGCAGAGATTGCTGCAAGTATTGATCGTTTACGAATCATGACCTATGACTATTCAGTTGCTAAAGCGGGCCCTATAGGTCCTATCAGTTGGACTGAAAAAACACTTCAGTATGCAATTTCAATTATGCCTGCCTCAAAAGTTTTCATCGGGCTTCCCGGTTATGGTCGGGATTGGATAACTTCAGTGACTGGCACTTGTCCAGTTTCGGCTCCACCTGGATTAACTGCAGGTGCAAAGGCTGCAACATTTAAGATGAATTATGCAGGCACAAAGGCTGCAATCGATCAGGCAGCTCCAACTTTTGATGAGAAAAGTAGTGAGGCAACATATTCATATGTGCAAAGTTTTAACGGATTAACTGCAAAAGGTGCAGCAACAGCTTGCACAGTCAACAGAACTGTTTGGTATCAAAATGATCGAAGTTATTTAGAACGCATGAACCTTGTAGCCAAATATCGATTAGGTGGCGCGGCAGTATGGACTCTGGGCATGGAAGATACGGCAGCTACGACAGCAATGCGAAATGTTGCTCTAGCAATTGCACCAGACACGGTTTTGAGCACATTAAATATTGAGCAAGTTAATAGCAAAGGTATTTTCTATGGGGGAGTATTCACTGTACGCGGAGCACTAACCCTCAAAGACAAATCACCAGTTGTGGGAATACCAGTAAGCCTTGAAATTAAACGATTAAATGAAAGTTCTTGGACTCCTATTGCAGAACTTACTAGCGGCCTAGATGGAACGGTAAGTGCGCCTGTAACTTTGGCTGCAAGTGCATCCTTTAGATTCACCACGCAAGGAACGTGGGAGCGCGCAGAGTCCTTAAGTAATGAAGAAAAAGTGGTCTTACTTTCTCGAATAATTCTAGATCGCCCAACTACGGTTAAGTCTGGCAAGGAGTTAACAGTTAAAGGAACACTCTTACCAGTTTTGGCAGGACAAGTAGTTCTACTTCAGAAATATGTTTCAGGTAAGTGGCAAAATATAGGCACAGCTACAGCCACTGGAGCCAATGGAGAGTTTCAAATTAGCATTATTGAGAGCAAGAAAGGAGTAACGAAATTGCGAGTTCAAATAACTACCAAGAATGAACAAGTTCTAACTCCCGAATTCACCGTGGTGGTTCGCTAATCATGGTTAAAGTCGATGACAAAATAGAAGAAGCAATCAAAGAGATTTTTAGTGGTGATAAGCCGTGGGTCACAATTGTTTGGGATGACCCAGTTAATTTGATGTCCTATGTAACCTATGTCTTAATGGAGCTTTTTGGTTACACGCGAGAAAAAGCTCACGAGCTAATGATGAAAGTTCACACAGAGGGTAAAGCAGTTGTTTCAACGGGAAGTCGAGAAGAAATGGAACACGATGTTGCCCGTTTACATGAATATGGATTATGGGCGACTCTGCAACGAGGTGATCAGGCGCTATGACAGATCAGAATTCAGATGAACAACACGGATTCCATCGCCACGGAGATAACGCCTTTGTAGCTGAATTTTCTGAATCTGAGCGCGAAGTACTTATTAATCTGGTAGAACAAATTATTGAACTCCTTGGAGAGCGCACGGATAACCATGTAGATGATCCACTTGCCGCAATGGTTGGAATTACAACTCATGATTCACCACCAGAAGATGAAGTATTACTTCGACTTCTACCTAATGCCTATGCAGATCAGGTGGATGCGGCAGAGTTTCGTCGGTACACCGAATCAACATTAAGAGCGAAAAAGTATGCGCACTCTATGTCTATGCGAATTACATTAAAGAGTGCACTAGATGGAATTATTGAAGTAGATCATGAAGGCGCAAATGATTGGTTGGGCGCTATGAACGATATTCGCTTGGCACTTGGCGTTCGATTAAAGGTAGAACAAACCAGCCATGAAGAGTTGGAACTCTTAGCGCCAGATGATCCGATGCGCGGGGTCTACGCTGTTTATAGTTGGTTAGGTTGGCTGCAAGAATCCTTAATAGTTGCGCTTATGGATGAAGCTATTTAGTTTTCACAACACGCTCACGGTAGGCTTGGCCTGTGAGTAATGCACCCATTGGAATCTTTGATTCAGGAGTAGGTGGCCTTACCGTTGCTAGAGCAATTCTGGACCAACTTCCAAATGAATCAACCATTTATATCGGTGATACTGCACGTGGTCCTTACGGTCCGCGGCCTTTAGCAGAAGTACGTGAATTTGCATTAGAAACTTTAGATTTCTTAGTTGAGCAAGGTGTCAAAGCTTTAGTAATAGCGTGCAATACAGCAAGTGCTGCAATGCTTCGCGATGCTCGTGAACGCTATAAGGTTCCAGTTATTGAAGTAATCCAACCCGCGGTGAGACGCGCAGTTGCTGCAACTAGAAGTGGACATATCGGAGTTATTGGAACGCGCGCAACGGTTGATTCCAAAGCTTACTTAGATGCATTTGCCGCAGCACCACAATTGCAGATTACATCTATAGCTTGTCCTGATTTTGTTGAATTTGTAGAACGCGGTGAGACTTCAGGTCCTGCAATTACGAAGATAGCCCGTGACTACTTAGCACCAGTTATGGAAGCAAAAGTTGATACTTTAGTTTTGGGCTGTACACACTATCCACTACTAACTGGAGTTATTTCATACGTTATGGGAGAAGGTGTAACTCTGGTTTCAAGTGCTGAAGAAACAGCGAAGGATCTTTATCGCACTTTAGTTGAAAACAATTTACTGCGAGATGCTCGTAGTGGTGCACCAACACATAAATTCTTAGCAACTGGCGATGCAAAAGCTTTTGAAAGCTTAGCTCGACGTTTTCTAGGTCCAGAAGTAACCCGCGTTGAACACCAAGATCTATAAAACATAGGAGCAGCAAATGGCACGCAATGATGGACGACAAGTTAATGACCTGCGCGAAATTAAGTTCACTCGCGGATGGCTTGACCATGCCGAAGGATCTGTTCTTGTTGAGTTCGGTAAGACCCGAGTTCTATGTGTCGCATCATTTTCTCCAGGAGTCCCTCGTTGGTTAAAAGATTCAGGCAATGGGTGGGTCACATCTGAATATGCGATGTTGCCACGTGCTACTCATACTCGTTCTGACCGTGAGAGCGTAAAAGGCAAGCTGGGCGGCCGTACGCAAGAGATTTCACGTTTAGTAGGACGTTCACTTCGTGCAATTGTGAATATGAAAGAACTTGGTGAAAACACAATTGTTATCGATTGCGATGTATTACAAGCCGATGGTGGTACCCGTACTGCAGCTATAACTGGTGCCTATGTCGCACTTGCAGATGCAATCTCTTGGGCTAAGGCTCAAGGCCACATCAAGGCAAGTGCTAATCCTTTAAGTGATGGTGTTGCAGCAGTGAGTGTTGGCATTATTGATGGAGTTCCGATGCTAGATCTTTGCTATGAAGAAGATGTGCGCGCTGAAACAGATATGAATGTTGTTGTTGCTGGGGATGGCCGATTTATTGAGGTGCAAGGCACCGCAGAAGGTGCGCCGTTTGATCGTGCATTACTTAATCAGCTTCTAGATTTAGCAGTTGATGGATGCGCAACATTGAGCAAACTACAAAAAGAAGTTCTCTCAAAATAGTGCAACAGACTTTAGTTCTTGCTACGCGCAATAAAGGTAAGTTAGTTGAGTTCCGCAGAATTCTAGATGTACTAGCACCAGGTGAAATCAATTTAGTAGGCGTAGATGAGTTTCCTGATTTAGTTGATGTTGAAGAAACTGGTTCAACTTTTGAAGAGAACGCATTACTCAAAGCTAGATACACAGCTAGTGCAACTGGTTTACCAGCCATCTCAGATGATTCAGGGTTATGCGTTGATTTCCTTAATGGGGATCCAGGGATTTATTCTGCACGTTGGGCTGGAACTCACGGAGATGATCAAGCTAATCTAGAAAAGCTTCTCGATGAATTAAAAGAGGTCAGCGATGACAAGCGCACCGCTTATTTCACCTGCGTTGCAGCGTTAGCAATGCCCGATGGCCGTAGTCATGTCGAAGAGGGCTTATTTCATGGCCACATCATGCATGCGCCAATTGGCCATGAAGGCTTTGGTTATGACCCTATTTTCCAACCCCTTGGGATGACTATTTCAAGCGCACAAATGAGCCCCGAAGAAAAGGATGCCATCAGTCATCGCGGAAAAGCTTTACGCTCAATTGCGCCACATGTCATACAAATGCTGAGGAGCCTGGGGTAACCTTGTCCTATAGACGCGCGTTTTTGACGTGCGCACCACTATCCAAGGAGTACTCGTGGCCGTAAAGAAGAAGAGCGCAGCAAAGAAGAAGGTTGCCAAGAAGGCACCTGCTAAAAAAGCTGTTGCAAAGAAATCAGCTGCTAAGAAATCTGTAGCAAAGAAGAAGACAACCGCAAAGCGCGCAGTTAAAAAGAGCGTTGCTAAGAAAACTGCGAAGAAGGCACCTGCGAAAAAGGCTGCCGCTAAAAAAGTTGTTAAGAAAAAGACCGCTGCAAAGCGCACAGTAAAGAAGAGCGCCAAGAAAGCTGCAGCACCAAGAGTCACTGTGACTTCTTCTCGTCCAGTGGCTGCTGCGCCAGTTGCTCCAAAGCCTGTAGTTGCTGCTAAGCCAGTTGCTGCACCAAAGCAAGGTGCTTCAGGACGCGTTGTATTTGCTGTTGTTGTTGGAATTGTTTTGCTTGCAATGATCGTTTGGTCAAAGTCAGGTAAAGAAAGCGATGATGGCGCAGCTCCTGCTCCTTCAATGTCACAGTCTGCTGAAGCATCTGAATCAGCATCTCCAACAGAAACCACAGCAGCAGTTGGAACTATTGAAGCTCCATCAAAGTTTGTTGCACTTAAGAGTGCAGATGGCTTAAATCTTCGCTGGGTTGCACCTATGGCCACAGAAGGTTTGACTGGTTATAACGTTGAGATTCGCGCAAATGGAACTGGTGATTGGACAACAATTGCAACTGTTCCAGCAGATCAATTAACTCAAGCTGTTACAAAGAGCGGTGATGCTGGTTGGACTCAGTTCCGTGTGTCTTCTGTTTATTCAGATGGACAAACCGCGCCTGCAACAGTCTTTGGTATTCCAGGTGAATTTAAGTAAAAAGTAATTAGTAAAAGACCCTCGCTCATCGGCGGGGGTCTTTTACATTTCCGAATTAGTTATCTATAAGGACGCAGTGATCGCGTCAACATAAGCTCGAACACCTGCTGGAACTAAGTGCACACCATCGGGTGCAAAGTACTCAGGATGACCAGATGAAATAGCTGCCCAATCAATAACCGTTGCTCCATATACAGCGGCGTATTGGGCGATCAGAGCATTGTTTTCATCACGCCAGCCTCTGGGCACTGCTGTATTAACAACAATAATTTTTGGCTGATTCTTCACTTCTTCAAAGACCGCTCGGACTTGATCCGAGGTCAATTTATTATTGTTTCCTAAGTTAAAGATTACCGGTGAGTCAATCACGTTTGCTTTATCAGCCTTCATGACTTCAATGAGCTCTGCTGCTTGGCGACCAACACGTGCGTTGATGAGGGCTATATGACTACGAGCATCTAGTTCGTAATGAATCCCTAAAATTACAGAATCTCCAGTGACCCATAAACCACCCGGTTGAGTTGGCGAAATCTGAGTGGGAGTTGCAGGTTGATTTAGTTGTGCCTTCAGCGCAGCCATCTCCTTATCGCTCTGTGAAATTGCTTGGGCACTCATTAATGAAGTGCCTAGAGCAATCAGGATTACTGATGCAGCAACTGCGCTCTTTTGACGTCGTTGAACATTCTTAGTGCGATATTTCATCCCTTTAAACCAATATTCAACTAAACCACTACGAACTGGAAGTTCGACTAAGCGAAGTGAGATATCAGCAAGTGCAAAGACAACCAATATACGCAGTGCGTATAGCGCCCAAGTAGAACCTTCAAGATCTACCGCTGGTCGAGTAACTTGAAATACAACCCAGTGCCACAGATAGATCGCGTAAGAGCGCTCACCAATCCACACAGCGATTCTGCTGCTAAGAATTGGCGCAAAACGTGAAGCAGGGTGAACGATGCTAGTCAGGATTGCGCAACCAAAGAGACCTGCAAGTGGAAAAGCTAATTTATATAAAGTTGGATCACTTTCATTAACTAAAAGAAAAACTCCCAGTAGCCCAACAAAGCCAATGACGCCAATCCCATCGATGAAATCTTGTGCTCGTCTATTTACCTGCTCTTGAAGATTTTGAGGAACCCAACTAACAGCAAGTGCTGCACCTAGAAATAATCCAATGCTGTGCGTATCGGTACCAAAGTAAACATGGCTCACTTGTGATGCACTAGCGGCATCAACTTCAAAGGAGACGAACAAGAGGGCAATACCTGATGTTGCTGCGATGAATAAGGCAGCACCAGGGATTTTTGCCTTTCCAAATTGACGCAAAACCAAAAGCAAAATTAGGGGCCAGATTAAATAAAACTGAGCTTCAACACCAAGTGACCATGTGTGCTGAAGCAATGGGGGGCGTGCGATTGTGTCGAAATAGTCAGTATGCCTAAAAACCAACCACCAATTCATCCCACCAAGAAGTGCGAATGGACTATCGCTAATAAAGCGACGCATAGTTTCAGGGGCCCAGATGCCGATGTAAATAATCGTCACGAAAATCATGAATACAAGAGGTGGAAATAACCTGCGAATTCGCGCTTTATAAAACGCCCGCAAATCCAGACCGCCACTGCGTTGGATTGAATCAAGTAATAAGCGAGTGATTACATAGCCAGAGATAACAAAGAAGAGATCTACGCCAAGAAAGCCGCCTGGTATCCATGAAAATCCCAAGTGATAAAGCATTACTGCGATAACAGCTACAGCACGTAAGCCATCAATGGCAGGGATATAGCGAATACCGCGGGGAGTGGACATAACTAATTACTTACGCGATGCAGATTTCTTTGCAGCTGCCTTCTTAGCGGTTTTCTTAACGGTCTTTTTTGCACTCTTTTTTGGAGCAGCTAGCGCTGGCTTAGTTCGCTGGCTAGCAACACGGATTGGACCAGCATTGATAATGGTGTCATCAGAATTAAGATTTTCAAGAACATTGCGCTGTAGATCGGCCAGACGCGTAAAGGCACTCTCAAGGCGTGCGCGAGATTGGTGGATTGCAGATTCTGCAGCATCAAGTGATTGAGTTTGAATCTTATAGAGACGCTCTGCTTCAGTTATAACACTGGAAAGCCACTGGCGATAATTAGAAACTTCTCCAGTTGCTTCACCAATAATGCGCTCACCTTCACGGCGAGCAGCTGTTGCTAGGGCAGAGGCTTCACGTCGCTTACTTTCGATAATTGATTCAGCTTCAACTTCAGCTTCAGCAAGCTTGTCCGCTGCTTCTGACTCAGCAGCTTGAATATATTTGCGCCCACGTGATTCTGCACCACTTAAAATTGTGCGCGCTTTTGCATCTGCTGCTTCAATTTCCTCTTTTGTCGTGCGATTGGTTTCAGCAATCAAACGAGTTGCAATTGACTGCGCCTTGCTCTCACGTGCTTGAGCAGACTTAATCATTGACATTGCAGTCTCTGTTGCAAGAATTTCAAATTCTTCTTTACTCAAGCCGGTGATGTCACGGCGGGATTTGAGATCAGCTAACTGTGATTCAAGTTCGCGGATGCGCTCAACAGATGAAGGCGCTTGTTCTTCTTCGCCTTTAAATCCGACCCAATTAAGGAAGGAGTTTTTCTCAGCCATCGTCGTACCTCGCAACTCGTTGATAAGAGAGCCTTAGGTTAGAGCAAGGCCTTACTTACTGTAAATCGCCACTGAAATCGCTACATACTGCGAGATCCAGGCTGCCAGGACGAATATATGGAAGAGCTCATGGAAGCCGAAGTACTTTGCATCGCGGCCTGGGCGCTTGAGGGCATAGAAGATTGCGCCAATTGAGTAAAAAAGGCCGCCTATAAGAATTGGAAGTAATACCCATAAACCACCCTCTCGATAGAGAGCTGGGGTGTAAACGATGGCAACCCACCCAAGTAATAAATAATTTGCAACATATAACCACCGGGGTGCATTGAGCCAAAAGATTCGTAAGCCCACACCAATTGCTGCCCCAATCCAAACAACTAGGAGCAAGATATTTCTGCTTCGACCTTCTAGTAGTGCAACAGCAAAAGGAGTATAGGAACCAGCTATAAGTAAATTAATATTTGCATGGTCCCATCGGCGCCATATTTTTTTCTTTGCTGGCGTCCAAGGTACTCGGTGATAAACGGCTGAGACACTAAATAACATAATTGCCGTAATTGAGTAAATAGCCACAGCGAATTTCAGTGATTCTTTACTGAGTATGAAAAGGACCAGTGAAGCAATAATGACGGCAGGGGTTGCACCCAAATGAAACCAGCCACGCAATTTTGGCGGGACCACAGGAATCTGAGTCATGTAAGGAGGGTACTGCTTGTTTATGCCGGCTGTATCGACAAATACTCGCCGCGCTGATAAGAATCTCCTATGACATTTAGATCTCCGATATTCGAACTCAGCCACACCTACATTGACGATGAAGCAGCCTTGAGCCCAATGGGTTGCACCTATCTAGGCAATGGTCTTAACCAAGACAAACTTGATGACTTCTCAATCGCAGGTGCAGCAGTTTCAGCTGACTTAACTCGCCGGACTCTCAAGAAACTTCTCGAGTTAAAGCCAATTGATGAGATTGATCGAATTGCACAGACTGTTATGCAAGAGCGACTTGAATCATCCCTTGCTCTCCACGATAGCCAGGAGTCATTTGTATTGTGGAATGTTCTTACATCCCCTCCATCAAATGTGCGCTCAATTTTTGAACTTATGCCAAAGAACACCGATAAAGATTTTGACAATATTGCCAAGCGCTTAGCCGCTGTAGATGGGGCATATAAGTCATGGACTGGTGCGATCATGGAGGTCGCCAAGAGCGGAAAGACAACTGCCCAGCGCCAAGTTCGTGGAGTTATTGAACAGCTGACTAATTACGCAAATGGTGGATTTAGCGCAATGTGTAAAAACTTTGACGCTGCAGGTAAATATCCAGCAATTCATGAGAATGCAAAGTTGGCTGAAAAGGCAGCAGCAGAGACTGCAGAGTTTTTGAAGAATCAGTATCTTCCTATTGCAAATCCAGAAGATGCAGTTGGAGCAGAGCGATATGCGGTTTGGGCACGCTATTTCACTGGTGCAAAGCTAGATCTGCGTGCAACCTATGAATGGGGAATGGCTGATCTGAAAGCTATTAATGCGCGCATGTGGGAAATTGCCGAGCAGATTAAGCCTGGTGCTAAAACTCTTCGTGAAGTGGCAGATCACCTTGATAAAGATCCAAAGTATGTAATCAAGGGTAAAGAGAATGTCATTAAATTCCTACAAGATTTCACTGATGCGGCGATTGCACGCATGGATGGCGAATACTTTGAAATCGATGATCGCATCAAGATTTGTGAGGCACGTCTTGCCCCAGAAGGAAGTGCATCAGCGCCTTATTACAATCCACCGTCAGAAGACTTATCTCGTCCTGGAACTACTTGGATTCCAATGCTTGGCAAAGATGAAGCCAGCAGCTGGCACTTAGTTTCAACTTGGTATCACGAGGCTGTCCCAGGTCATCACTTACAGTGCGCTACGGTTGCAATTGAAAAGGAGCGCTTGTCTCGTTTTCAAATCAATGGTGCATGGATTAGTGGTTACGGTGAAGGCTGGGCTTTATATGCAGAGCGCTTCATGAATGAATTGGGTGCCTTTGACGAACCTGGAATTGAGATGGGTTACTTATCTGCTCAGGCATTGCGTGCTGCACGCATCGTTGTAGATATCGGAATGCACCTTGGGTACACCGACTTTGATGGCAAGGTTTGGAATGCCGAGTCATCTCGCAAACTACTAAACGAGCAAGCTCTCCTTGATGAGGATCATTCACGCAGTGAAACCGATCGTTATTTGGGCTGGCCTGGCCAAGCCATCTCCTACAAGGTAGGCGAGCGCGTCTGGATGAAAGCCCGTGAAGATGCCAAGGCACGACTTGGTTCGGCCTTCTCCCTCAAGAAGTTCCACACCTATGCCCTCAAGATCGGCCCAATGGGGCTTGACCCATTTGCCATCGAACTGGCTACTTGGGATGGCAAATAAGCTTAGGTTGAGGGCATTTCGCGCCTAAAAATCTGAGATTCCTGAGAAATTTTTGGGATTTCATACTGCATTTTTCCGCGTGGTAATTCATAATTGTGCCTACCAAAGCGCGATGAGGCGCCTCGAGGTCCTCAATGGCGAAGCGGTGCTAGATGCCAGTAGGCATTTAGAAAACATAAACCTCACGGAGGCATAGCTACATGCTAAAACTCGATAGCAATCAATGGAACCTGGTCTACAACGTATTCTCGTTTGGCCTCGTTTCTATGCTCGCATGCACGATCTACACGCTTGTTTCACAACAGCGCGTAGCAGCTAAGTACCGCAATGCATTAGTGATGTCATCAATGGTTACATTCATTGCTGGCTACCACTACATGCGTATTTTCAACTCATTCAATGAATCATCAGCAGACATGACAGTTAACGTGTCTGGTGCTCAAGGTTCATTCAACGAGGCTTATCGTTATGTTGACTGGCTACTTACAGTGCCACTACTTCTTGTTGAAGTAATTGCAGTACTTGCACTAGCCAAGGAAGTTTCACGTTCCCTCATCATGCGTTTGGTCCCAGCTTCAGCTGCGATGATCGCGCTTGGTTACCCAGGTGAAATTTCAAACGATCAGAACACACAGGTTCTATACGGTGTTCTATCAACACTTCCTTTCCTATACATCCTTTACGTACTGTTCGTAGAGCTTGGAAAGTCACTTGATCGTCAACCAGCAGGAGTTGCAGAGACCGTTGGTCGCTTGCGTCTTCTTTTGATCGCGACATGGGGCGTTTACCCAATCTCTTACATCCTAGGAATGGGCGGAGATGCAACTTCACAACAGTTCGTCGGCGTTCAAGTGGGATACACAGTTGCTGACGTTCTTGCTAAGTGCGTATTCGGTCTTACAATTTTGAAGATCGCACGCATGAAGTCAATTGCTGAAGGCATGAAGGAAGATCACTAATTACGAAAGTAATTAGGGTTTAACTTAATAATCCTTAAAAACAGGGGTGTCGCGAAAGCGGCGCCCCTGTTTTGCTTTCTAGACTCATCACATGAGCAATTCACAGCCAAGTAATCAAGTTCCAGATACAAATTGGATTAATAACTATCGCATGGGCGGATATCTACTGTTTGCCTGCGGATTAATTAACTTGCGTTACCAATGGGGCCAGCCAAATATTGCAGCCCACAGTGCACTTATATTCATACCCGGAGCGCTCATTATTGGTACAACATTTATCCCAGCGGCGCTAAAGGTGCTTGCTCGCCGCGAGGTGAAGTTTCTGCTTGGCGCACTTGGAATTCTGCTCATTGCTTACGCATTCAAAAATTAATTTATCGAGATTAGAAAAAGGCCCCGATGGTCGACTGTCGGGGCCTTTTTCAATTCTTACTTCACTTACTTAGCTGCGGCAAAACCAACCTCTAGATCTGCCTTCAGATCATTGATGTTTTCCAGGCCAAGGCTCAAGCGAACCAAGCCTGGAGTAACTCCTGCTGCTAGCTGCTCATCAGCAGAAAGCTGTGAATGTGTAGTTGTTGCTGGGTGAATTACAAGTGATCGAACATCTCCGATGTTTGCAACGTGGCTAAACAACTTCAATGATTCAACAAACTTCTTACCCGCTTCTACTCCGCCCTTGAGTTCGAAGGACAGGACAGCACCCGAACCCTTTGGAGCGTACTTTGTAGCCAACTTGTTCCATGGAGATGATGCAAGCGATGCGTAATTGACCTTTGCAACACTTGGATGTGCTTCAAGCCATGTTGCGATCGCCTTGGCATTTTCAATATGGCGTTCGATGCGTAGCGATAATGTCTCAAGTCCTTGAGCCAATAACCATGCATTAAATGGTGCAACCGCGGCTCCTACATCGCGAAGTAGTTGCAGACGAATCTTGAAGATGTAAGAAAGGTTTGCACCAAATGCTGAACCAACTCCAAGTGCCTGCGCATAAACGATGCCGTTGTAGCTTGGATCTGGCTCATTGAAACCCTTGAATTTTGCTGGGTACTTTGCGTAATCAAAGGTTCCCGCATCAACAATCGCTCCAACTACAGCGTTACCGTGGCCTGAAAGGAACTTCGTTGCAGAGTGAACGACAACATCTGCGCCAAATTCAATTGGCTTGATTAAGTATGGAGTTGCAACAGTGTTATCCACGATCAATGGGACACCCACTTCGTGGGCTACATCTGCAACTGTCTGAATATCTAAAACTTCATTCTTTGGGTTAGCAATGGTTTCACCGAAGAACGCCTTTGTATTTGGCTTAACAGCCTTGCGCCAGCTTTCAGGATCGCTTGGGTCATCAACAAATGTGACCTCAACGCCAAACTTTGGAAGTGTGTAGTGGAACAAGTTATAGGTTCCGCCGTACAAACTTGGGCTAGATACGATGTGATCGCCAGCTTCTGCAACGTTGAGAATCGCAAATGTTGTTGCTGCAGAACCTGAAGCAACTAGAAGGGCTGCAACGCCTCCTTCAAGGGCTGCAATACGTTGCTCGACAGCATCCTGAGTTGGATTCATGATGCGTGTATAAATATTTCCTAGTTCAGCCAAGCTAAACAAATTCGCTGCATGCTCTGTATCGCGGAATTGATAGGCAGTTGTTTGATACAACGGTAATGCGCGTGCACCAGTAGTTGGATCGGGTGCTTGTCCTGCATGAATCTGCAGTGTTTCAAAGGAATAGTTGTTAGACATTGTTATCTCTCCATCGCAGTAGGTGTCATTCATCTGCAAACGAAGGTAGGTATTACTTAAGAATTCATTTAAGTAATGAATACCGCGCTTGTCAGTTTCCTGACCAGTTCGTCACCCGGAGCACCCCACCGCGTTGGAGGGTTGCCGTCTACTAAGCCGGGGCTAGTACGTAGAACTCGTGAACAGGGCAAACTCAATCACATAGATATAGAAATGAAAAGTTGCGAATTATTTGCAATTGCAGAACTTAGATACATCTAACAATTACATCAACGAACTACGCGAGCACTGCCTCCGCCTGCTAGCTTTCTAACTTCCGCCAAAGTAGCCATCGAAGTATCACCCGGTGTTGTCATTGCAAGTGCCCCATGTGCGGCACCGTATTCAACTGCCTCTTGGATTGTTCCTATCTCCATCAATCCATATGCAAGGCCAGATGCAAATGAATCTCCGCCACCGACTCGATCAAAGATTTCCAGATCCTTTCGCTGCTTTGATTCCGCAAAACCTTCAGTTCGAGACCAGGCTATTGCTGCCCAATCATTCCGGGATGCGCTTGCAACACCACGCAAAGTGGTGGCAATTACTTGAAAATTCGAGTACTCCTGAGCAGCATTATTGATCATTGACTTAAAACTCGAAGTGTCCAAGTCGGTTAGGTTCTCATCTACACCTTCGACTTCAAAACCCAAACTAGCCGTGAAGTCTTCTTCGTTACCGATCATCACATCAACATATTGTGCGAGCTTCTTATTGACTTCTCGAGCTCTCTCGATTCCGCCAATGTTCTCCCACAGGGAAGGTCGATAATTTAAGTCATATGAAACTATCGTTCCGTATTTGCGGGCTGACTTCATTGCTGCTTCCGCAACATCTGCAGAAGACTCCGAAAGTGCGGCAAAAATTCCACCTGTGTGCAACCAGCGGACTCCTCTGGAGAAGAGGGCATCCCAATCGACATCCGTTGGCTTCATTTGCGAGATAGCTGTATTGCCTCTATCGCTAACTCCAACTGCACCTCGAGCACCAAATCCACGCTCGGTAAAATTCAAACCGTTTCTTACTGTTCGACCAATCCCGTCATATTTGACCCATTTGACATATGAAAGATCTAAACCGCCAGCCAACATAAAGTCTTCAACAAGCCGTCCCACCTCATTATCAGCCAGAGCTGTAACTATTGCTCCGCGGAGACCGAAGCACCGACGAAGTCCACGCGCAACGTTGTACTCACCGCCTCCTTCATACACTGAAAACTGGCGTGCAGTACGCACTCTTCCATCGCCTGGATCAAGTCGAAGCATGACTTCGCCCAGCGAGACTATGTCAAAGTCACATTCTGACGCAGGTTTAACTTTGAGTGCAGTACGAGTATCCATTTTCTACCTTTATCCTGTTGATCAGTATGATTACTTAGACTTCTTGACCTGCGAGAATGATTGCAGCGCCTTTTTCACCAATCATGATTGAAGGCGCTTGAGTATTTCCACTAATAAGAGTTGGCATGATTGATGCATCGACTACGCGGAGCCCCTTCAGACCATGGACTCGAAGTTGTTCATCGACTACAGCCATGTCATCATGACCCATCTTGCATGAACCTACTGGGTGATAATCGGTTTTTGACCATTCCTTGATGTACTTTCGAACTTGATTTTCATCTTGCACATCTACTCCTGGCATGAACTCCTTCTTAATAAAAGGTGCGAAGGCTTCAGCTGCAAGAATTTTGCGACCCCACTTGAAACCTTCCATGGAAATCTTCCAGTCATAGCCTTCGGCATCTCCACAGAAGTTTGGATCGATGAGTGGATGTGCAGTTGGATCTGCGTTACGAAGTTTGACTGAGCCAATGCTCTTTGGGCGCAAATTACACGTGTTGATTGTTATTCCATGACCCTTAACGCGCTTTCGACCATGATCGATAACATAAGCGGGCAAACAGTGAATCTGAATGTCTGGTGAATCAACTTTGTCGCTACTGCGGATAAAGGCACCAGCTTCAGCCACACATGCGGTGACCGGACCAGTTTTGTACAACAAATACTGGATCGCATGGCGTACCGCACGATCTGGTCGATCCTCCATGTTGTAACTAACTGGTGCGGTTTCTGCAGTGATGTACACATCCATATGATCCTGGAAGTTCTTTCCAACGCCAGGAAGATCGTGAACTACGTCAATGCCTGCGGCACGGAGTTCATCTGCTGGACCAATTCCTGACAACATAAGAAGTTTAGGTGAGTTAACCGCACCACCGGAAAGAATTACCTCTTTATCAACGTATGCAACGCACTTTTTGCCATTCTGAATGAATTCCAGACCAACTGCCTTTCCATTTTCAATCAGAATTTTTGATCCAATTGAGCGTGTCAAGACAGTTAAATTTGAACGCTTTTTAGCTGGATTTAAAAATGCTGTTGCTGAAGACTCACGGCGAACATTGCGTTGGGTAACATCATAAAATGTAACGCCATCTTGAACAGCTCCATTTACATCTTGGTTAAATGGAATGCCGACCTCTTGAGCGGAGCGAACGAAAGCTTTAGTGAGTGGATTAGATTGTGTCTGCTGAGTGACATTCATGTCCCCACCAACACCATGGTACTCGTTGTTCAAACGTTCATTGTTTTCGGATTTACGGAAGTAAGGAAGTACGCCTTGATATCCCCAATGTTTATTTCCTTGCTTTTCCCACTTGTCGTAATCCTCTTTGTTTCCTCGAATATAAATCATTGCATTAATAGATGTACTTCCACCTAGTGTGCGGCCTTGTGGGTACCACATTTCACGGTCATTCATTTGTGGTTGTGGGACGGTACTAAATCCCCAGTTAACGTCCGGTGTTGTTAATTTGGTAAATCCAATAGGCACATGAATTAACGGGTTCCAGTCTTTACCACCGGCTTCAAGAAGAAGCACAGAGTTCTTTGGGTCAGCGCTAAGTCGGTTCGCAACTACGCAACCGGCTGCTCCAGCACCTACGACGATGTATGAGTAGCGGCCTTTATCTTGCATTTTGTGCTCCTTATTTTCCGTTATTTTCATTGTTGAATACTGCATTCGAAAGTTTTGAAATCTCAGTCCAGTTCTGTTCTGCAATGAGTTTGCTTGGAGCAACCCATGATCCTCCAACACACGCTACATTCGGAAGAGCTAGAAAATCTTGATAGTTCGAAGGCGAAATTCCGCCAGTAGGGCAGAAGGAAAGTTGTGGAATTACGCTAGAAACCGCCTTTAACCAGGCAATTCCCCCAGATTCGACCGCAGGAAAGAACTTCGCTGTAGAGATTCCATGTTCGACGAGAAGCAGGGCTTCTGAGACCGTAGCTGCTCCAGGTAGATAAGGCAGCTTAGTAGCGTCAAGAGATGCCAGTACAGAGGGAGTGGCGCCTGGCGATACTAAATATTTAGCACCAGCATTTAGCGCCGATTGAGCGGTTTTTTCATTGACGACAGTTCCAGCTCCAACAATGGCTTCGGGTACTTCATTGGCAATTAGCTCAATAGATTTTAGTGCAGCCTCAGTTCGTAGAGTGATCTCGATTTTTAACAAACCAGCATCTACCAATGTGCGTGCTAATTGAACCGCATTTGCCGAATCATTAATTACAACCACAGGAATTACAGGTTGACTTCTCCAGTAATCGGGAGCGCTCATTACTTCCTACCTTTCAAAAACTCTCGCAATGAATTTACAATCAAATCATGATCTTCAAGGTGCGGAAGTCCAGAGACAATCAATACCCCAACCAAGCCGTCTTTGTTGAAAATGGGAAATCCGCCACCACAAACTGCTAAATCAGATGTTCGAAAACCTAATTCTGATTCTTGAAGATTCAGGGAATCGACCTTTTCACGAAGTGCTAAAGAGCTATGCCCAGTCAGTTCTACAGTATTTAGCTTTCGCTGAACCCATAGATCATTATCTGCCGAAGAGCCCTCGATTCCTTTCTGAAATATCCGTTGCCCCTTGAAGAAAATTGCAACTACTAATGGGAGTTTTTCCTTCAAGCCAGATGAAATAATCAACTCGCCGAGTTCGAATAACTCTTCTCGCTTCCAGTCGTGAACTCCAAACTCTGACTCATGTTCTAAAGCGCTCACTCTGCTCATGAACTAATCCCTCCCAGATCTGCAACTCTTAATGCTTGAGCAGCAATTGTTAAAGCTGGATTTCCCGCAGCTGACGATGGGAAAAATGATGAATCTACGACATAAAGGTTACTTAGGTCGTGTGTTCTACAAAACTGGTTTAAAACGCTTGTTTTAGGATCGTTACCGGCAACCACTGTTCCGCACATATGAGAGTTAGTCTCAATTCCCATTTGTTCTGTAAGAACAACGGGAAAACCGAGTTTTCGAAGCATCCGTGTAGCCTGTTTAACCAAGCCTTTATGAGCCTTCATGTTATTTGGCTTCCAAGTAATGCGAATTCGACCATCGGCATCAACGCTGATGTGATTTTCCATTGAAGGCAAATCTTCAGATTCAATATACAAATCAATTGAATGATTGGCTAAATACTTTAATGCCCAAGTTGGCGCCCAAGGACGCGAAGCCTTAAACATAGCAGCTTGCAACTTACCTAGCATTTGGATATTTCCTAATGGATATCCCTGCGGACTTTCCCAATACCAATCATTCACCGAAAGAGTTTTTTGAAAGTTAGTGTCATTTCCTCTACGTGGATCAAAACCAACCATGAACGTGGCGTTGTGCACCATCCAGTTTTTGCCAACTAAACCACTTGAGTTGGCTAAGCCATGTGGATATTTACTACTCTTAGACTTAAGTAAAAGTGCGGCAGAGTTAGCTGCACCACCTGAGAGTATGAAGGTCTTTGCATGAATTTCATACTCTTCACCATTCTTGCGAGCTTTTGCACTTGTAATTGTTTTGCCAGTTTCATCATGTTCTAGTTTATAAATTTCAATTCCTTCTATAAGTGTTGCATTTCCAGTTGCAATTGCTGGATCCACCCCACATGTTTCTGCATCACTTTTAGCGCCAAGCTTGCAAGGGAAGCCATCGCACGTCTTGCATTGAATGCAAAGTCCGTTGGTTTGGCGGTCTACGCCCATAGCCATATGTAATGGCTTTAATCCCAACCGCTCCATTTGTTCAGCAATTTTCTTTAAATATGCCTCATGTGGAACCGCCGGAAATGGATATGGCTCGCTTCTCCAGGGTTCTGTCGGGTCTTCCCCAACGTTTCCATGCACCTTTAGCCACTTTTCCGCCTTTGAATAGTAGGGCTCCAAATCGGCGTATTTAAAGGGCCATGCAGGGGATACACCTTCTGCAGCCTGGTACTCCTCAAAATCCTTTTCACGAAATCTAAATAAGCTCGCACCATAAACTTTAGTGTTTCCACCTACGTAATAGTGGACACCAGGTGCGAACTCTTTTCCATTTTCATCCAACCAGGTTGATGCATTCTTGTACGCGCCCTTAATGAACACATAGCTTGGATCCCAGTTTCGGTCTTCGCGTGGCAGGCGTGAACCACGTTCCAAAATCAATACTTTATGACCTTTTTCTGCCAGCGCACGCGAAATCATTCCACCGCCCATTCCAGAGCCAATGATTGCGATTTCAGTTTCGAGTTTAATTGTCATGATTATCGATTCGTGTAAAGCATTTCTCCACCAAGGACTTTATCTAGGCACTCCGCAAAGAAATATTCTCCCCACATAACACTTTCATCAACACCAAGACGCTTTTGTTCATGGTAACTACCGTGCTTGAGGACGCCCTCCCAATTTGGATCATTGAGAGATACATACTTATCTGAGCAGAGTTCGTTAATAGAATCAATTGCAAATTTTGCATATCGTTGTGCGTCAACTTCATTGTCAACAAGCTGACTAAGTTGCAATAATCCACTTGCAGTAATTGCAGATGCGGAAGTCTCAACTGGCAAAATTGGGTTAGGTTCTTCCCAGTCATTTGGAGCTATAAGGCGATTGCCAGTTCGTTCGATAAAGAAATCAGCTGTTGCTTGTGCAACTTCTAAGTACCTTTTATCTCCAGTAAATGCGTAGCAAGTACCAAATCCATAGAGCGCCCACGCCTGACCACGAGCCCAAGAAGAGTCATCTCGCCAGCCTTGTTGAGTGGTTTGACGCAAGAACACGCCTGTTTCTAAGTCAAATATGCCCTCATGCGTTGTACTTCCATCTCCACGAACCATGTATCTACGTGTCTGTAGACAATGTGTGTCCACAATCTCACGTATGCCTTCATCCTTGAGCTCTTGGGCTGCATAAAAAATGATTCCCACATTCATCATGATGTCGATAAAAGTGCTGTCTTCTGTCAAGAAAGATCTCAGAAATCCAGCTTTTTTGTTGAAACGAAGAGACATTGTCTTGCCTGCTTCTACCACGACCTTATTAATCTCGAGGTCGCCAGTTTCTTTGTACCACTTCTTCCAAGTTGGCCAGAAAGTAAATCCAAGATCATGGACTTCACGATCAAATTCACGACCTTTTAGTAGAGACGAGTAGTGCTCAGCCTTTGGGCGCCAGTAATCCTTATCAATGTGATCTGCAAGAATCCACATCTGGCCACCTAAGAAACCTTCACACCAGTTTGTCCAAGGTTCCTTTCCGTGTTTCCACTTTCCGTTTTCTGTAAACAGAGGAAAGTAGTCGGGATGGTTAGTCGCAAGTGCCCGCACTTTTTGATCAAATAATCCCAGAACTTCTTTTGCGCGAACTTTAGTTGCCTCCGGAATCACGACTCCATTTTTTAATTGTGTCATGACAGCCAATTCTTTCTCTCGCCTGTACGAATTGTGATTGTTTTTAGTTCTGTGAACTCTTCAATTGCGTGGCGACCAAGTTCGCGCCCAATTCCACTTTCTCCGAATCCACCAAAACTCATTTCAGGGAAACCATCCATCCAGCAATTTACCCAGACAGTTCCAGATCTAACATTCTTGGCGAACTTAATCGCATCATCAATATTCTTTGTCCAAATACCAGATGACAGGCCGTAGATAGTTGAATTTGCGATATCAATCGCGTCATCAACATCTTCAAATTCCAAAACCGATAAAACAGGTCCGAAAATTTCTTCTTTTGCAATTGACATATCTTTAGTCACGCCCGTGAATATTGTTGGTTCAAAATAGCGACCAATTTCGGTGTTAATTTGTGAACCACCTAGAACTAGGTTTGCACCAGATGCTTTGCCTTCCGCTACATACCTTTCGATAGTCGCCTGTTGTTCTGGACTTGCAATTGCACCAACTAATACCTTCTCATCAAGCGGATCTCCGACAGGAACTCGCTTAGCCTTTTCTACAACAATGTCCATAAACTTTTTAGCGGCTGATCTTTGTACAAGGATTCGGCTTCCTGAGTTACAGCATTCACCCTGATTGAAATAAACCCCAAAAACAACTGCATCGGCAGCTGCTTCCATATCGGCATCGGCCATGATGATCTGTGGGTTCTTGCCGCCAAGCTCAAGCCCAACTTTCTTTAATGTGCCGGCTGCGGCTTGCATAACCTTCTTGCCAACTTCAGTACTTCCAGTGAAAGTAACCATATCCACATCTGGATGCTCTGAAATTCTTCCACCAACCGCACCTTTGCCAGAAACAATGTTTACAACACCATCTGGAATACCTGCTTCTTTGACGTATTGACCAAGCATTAATGTTGTGCCTGGAGTCAACTGACTTGGTTTGACTACCGCGGTACATCCAACCGCAATAGCAAATGGAAGCTTTTGACTAATAATCAGAAGTGGAAAGTTCCAAGGAGTAATCATTCCAACAACTCCAATAGGTTCACGGACAATCACACCTAAGTACTCTTCTCCCAACGCATTATGAGAGTCTCCATAAGCATGTTGAGCAAGTGTTGCTGCGTAATACCAAATTTCAGCTGTTGCAATAACTTCTCCGCGTGCCTGAGCAATTGGCTTACCGCTTTCTAGCGCTTCGATTCGTGCTAACTTTTCGACATCACGATCGATACATGCGGCCACAGTACGAAGTGCTTTCGCACGTGCAGCGCCGCTCCAACGTGGCCATGCACCTTTATCAAACGCCTTACGAGCGGCAGCAACTGCTAGATCTATGTCTTCAACTGAACCTGCAGGATAGGTTCCAACTACTTCGTTGTGACCAGGGCTAACGCGATCAAATCTTTCACCACTCTTCGACTCAACTTCTTTACCGTCGATGGTCATTTTGTAGTTAACAGCTTGAATTGACATAGTCATCACTTTCCCTCGAAATTGGCTGATCGTTTGTTTTTAAATGCATCTACACCTTCTTTAAAGTCATTGGTCGTCACACTTAATGAGCCGGCCAACGCTTCAAGAACTTCTGAGTTTGTCTTATTTTCAAAGGCCGCCATGACCTGCTTGCCAATTTGTTGCGCAATCGGGCTTACCTTTAAAAATGGTGAAATGAATTGCTGGAACGACTCTTCTGATAAGTCACCATAAAAGAGAATGTTCGCCAACCCCCATTGGAAAGCAGTCTCCATATCTATTGTCGTTCCAGCAAGAATCAATTGTTTTGCACGATTGAGGCCGATGACATCTACAAGTCGACCTGTGCCACCCCATCCGGGGAAGGTGCCGATACTCACCTCAGGCAGTCCGACGCGTGCACCTCTTTTGCCAACTCGGAAATCACAAGCAAGTGCCAGTTCAAGCCCTCCGCCAAGCGCATCTCCATTTAATATTGCAATCGACACCTGAGGAAGTTGGGCTAACCGACGATAGATTCTGTGTCCATCCGGGATCCAATTTCGACGTGCCGAATCGCGATCATGTGCTGAAAAAGCATTCAAATCAGCACCGGTACTAAATGCTTTATCTCCAGAACCTTGTAATAAAACTAGGCGAACCGATTTATCGTTCGCAACTTGAGAAACTATCTGCTCCAAGCTTTCAAGCATCTCAGGTGTAATACTGTTCCGCTTTTCTGGGCGGTTGATTGTAATTGTTGCCACAGAGTTATTAATTTCCAGGAGTATTAAGTTGCTCATGCTGACACCTTTGGTTGAGTAAATAATGAGAGATCCGTTACCTTTAAATCGGAAGCAACTTTCAATTCGATGCTTGCGCGATCTAAAACATCTCTTTGAAAGTCGACACCCGGAGCAACTTCAACAACAGTCAAACCTTCTTTGCGAAGCTCTATTACACATCGCTCAGTAACGTAGAAAACTTTTTGACCGTTTTTCAGGGCTCGTTGTCCGCTAAAAGTTATTTGTGAAACTGCAGGGACAAATTTCGCAATCGAGCCATCGCTAATGATATTTAAACCGCTTTCGGAAAGTTCGATCTCCTTTTTGCCTGCAGTGAAATAACCACTAAAGACGATAATTGGGGCGCTTGAGGTGATGTCAGCAAAGCCGCCGACACCTGCAGTTACATGTGTTCGCCCAGGAAGATCAGAAACATTTACATTTCCCTTTTCATCAACCTCGAGGAAAGACAACATCGCAGCATTGAATCCTCCACCTTGCAGCAAAGTAAATTGGTCTACGCTTTGCATGAGCGCATCAGCGTTGTGGGCGCAGCCGAAGCCAAAACCTGTGACCGGAGTGCCTCCGACAGCTCCTTGCTCAATTACCCAAGTTACTTCAACGCGGCGCTCATCCTCAGATAGAGCTCGAGGTACAAGGGCAGAAATGCCAAATCCAAGATTTACGATCCAGCCATCATTTAAGAAAGCTGCTGCACGACGTGCAATTACCGTTTCAAGCGAGTAATCCAGTTGAGATAACTCCTCGCTCGGATTGAACTCTTCGCCAGATAAAGCAGGATCGTATGGCGTCATTGTGGTTTGCCATTGATCTGGATCAATAACTATTGCATCTACCAACATTCCAGGTACGCGCACGCTCTTTGGATCTAATTGTCCATACTCAACAACTCGCTTAACCTGTGCAATTACAATTCCGCCACGATTATGTGTTGCATATGCTTGATCTAGCGCACCAAGTGGCGAACCTTCGTGTTCGTAAGTGATGTTCCCATGTTCATCTGCAGTTGTACCGCGGATGATTGCAATATCAGGCTGAACAGATGGGTAAAAAATCCACTCTTCACCTTTGAAATTTTCAATTGAAATTAAGTCTTTCGGAGTTCGCTTGTTTAATGCTCCACCTGAAATACGGGGGTCGATGAAGGTGTCTAAGCCAACCTTGCTAAAGACGCCGGGCTGACGGGATGCACTTGCGCGGTGCATTTGGAAAATAACTCCTGAAGGAAGATTCCATGCATCAATTTCTTCGGCAGCAATCAATTGTCGTACGAGTGGAGGTTCAAATGAAGATGGACCACTTGGGTATGAGCCAGCAATAATTTGCTTTAACAAGCCCTTCTTGGAGATATGGTCAATACCTTTAACGCCGTACATATCTCCCGCTGCAATTGGACTAATTGCAGAGATATTTTTTGGGTGCTGCTCTTTCTCAAAGCGTTCGCCAATTGCCTTCAACACAAAATCAGGGCATCCGAGAGCTGATGAAGATGAAATCGTTATTGTTGCATTATCAGGAATTAAAGCGGCAGCCTCAGGCCCAGTCATTACTGGAACTTTCTTACCTCTTCGGTTAGGAATTTGTTGGTTCACAAACTTGCCCCTTTTAGGATCTCTTCAATATTCACAGTTCGCTTACTCTTCGCAGATTCGAGTACGGCAAGTGCGCCAGCCAGAGATGCGATTCCATCTTCAGCAGTTGCTGCTGGTTCTTCTGTGCCATTTACGGCACCTACAAACTTTTGTAGACCCCAAATATAAAGATTTCCACGATCTCCTACATCAACGATTTCTTCTCCTGCTGATGTTTTTAGAACTACTTCTCCAACAGGGTCTTGGGTCATGACTCCAGTTGCACGAATAGAACCCAGTGAGCCATTAATTTCTACTGAAGTTGTACCGTAAGGAACCATAAATGATTCATGGCTTGAGACTAAAACTCCATTGTCCATACGGAATATGCACATGGCGCTGTCTTCAACCCCATTTGTACCAAGACCTTGTGTAGAAGTCAGCGCAGTTACTTCTGAAATATCGGCAGCTAGTGCTGCTCTGATCGTGTCAACATCATGGACAGCAATGTCGAGTACAACACCCGCACCTTTTTCTGCGGAATCAAGTCTCCAACCTCGTAAACGCTCCGGTAGAGAAACAGCGTGGTTCACTCGAGCCGAAAAGATCGTACCTAGCTTTCCACTAGTTACTAATTCACGAATCTTGCGATGTGTAGCAGAGCATCGAAGATGATGATTAGTTGCAAAAACAACCTTTGCCTCTTTAGCGGCGTTTACCATTTCTAAAGCATCTGAAAGCTTGATAGCGATGGGCTTTTCACACAGTATGTGTTTACCTGCTTTTGCCGCAGCAATAGCCTGCTCTTTATGCAAATCATTTGTTGTACTAATGTAAACAGCATCGACATCCCATGAAACTGCAGTTTCAAGATTGTCGGTATGAAGTTTGAGTCCGTTTTTGGTTGCATACTCCTGAGCTCGCGCAGCATTAGAGCTCATTACTCCCACAACTTCGTGACCTAATTCTCGCATTGCAGGAATCATTCGAGTTGCAGCGATATCACTTGCGCCGATTAATGCCCATTTCATTTGATTTTCTCCTTATTAGTATCGCAACCGCAACTTTGTCGAATTACAAGTTCATTTTCTAAAATTATGTTTTTCAACTTTGAATCATCATGTTGAATGATTGAAAGTAAAGTTTGCCCTGCGGTGTATCCGATACCCATTGGATCCGTGTGAATCGTTGTGAGCGCTGGCCTCACATATTGGGCGAGTTCCACATCATCAATTCCAATAATCGGTACTTCTTTACCGACAACAATTCCCGCTTCATTAAATGCGGCGATCGCGCCTGATGCAACAATGTCGTTATAAGCAAGTATTCCTACACCTTTAAGACCGCGTTTCATGAGTATTTGCGCAGCGTCATAACCAGCTTTTCTCGTAGATAGCTCACCAACAGACGAGAGCTTCTCTACAGAAATTCCGTTTTCGACAAATGACTTACGAATTCCTTCAAGCCGTTCACCATGTGCAGAACTTCCAATGCGACCACCAATTAAGACAATTCTCGAGCAACCATGAAATAACAAATGATCTACAGCGACTTTTGCACCATAAATAGTGTCGCTGCCGATATAAGGAATTTTTACGCCATTGACTTTACGATTCAAAAACACAGTTGGAGCCTTTGTATTTACAAGTCTCCCAACATGCCTGGCCTCTGTTCCATACGCGGGGACAATGATCAATCCATCTACGCGTGATTCAAGCATTGACACAATGAGTCGTTCTTGTGTAACCAGGTCATCTGAGTGCTGCCCTAGTAAGACAGACTTTCCTTCTATTCCAAAAACCTTTTCAAGTCCAAGTGTTACTTCTGCGAAAAAAGGGTTACCTACACTGCTAATAATCACGCCAACTGTTCCAGAGGTTTGACTCCGCAGGCTTGCTGCAGCTCTGTTGTAGATATAGCCAAGTTTCTCGGCAGAAGCTTTAACTTTTTGACGAGTAGCGTCAGCGACCAAAGGGCTTTCCTGCAAAACTAGCGACACGGTCGAGCGGGACACGCCTGCATGCTGGGCGATGTCCTTCAAATTGACCTTGCCGCTCATGAGCCTCCTTGGCTGTTGCCCTTTTAGATCGATCCAAATTTATAAGCGTAACTAACCATAAATCCGCCAAAAAAACTAGCCTTCAGTTCAAGAACTTCATTTGAGGGAGGTTTTGCTCAGTTTGAAGAGGCTACGATTTGAGCGTAATTCATCTATAACGATTAGATAAATATTGGAGATTTCCTTGTTTTATTGCAAAACCTTGTGATTAAGTACGCACGCAGATCATTTGGATCGTTCCAAAAGATCTACGACTTTCTTTCACATACTCCGGAAGAAGGGGTCCTCACACGAGTGTGAGGACATGGCTGGACCAATGCGAAAGCAATGGCTCTCAACCTTTGGAGTTCACCCGTAGATAAAAAGGAGAGCTAGATGCTCAGCAAGAAGAAGATCATTGCTTCTGTTGCAATCATGTCAGCAGCTGTGCTTGGTGTTTCACAAGCAACTGTTGCACAAGCTGCAGGAGTTACAGGAAAGGTTGAAGTCTTCTCATGGTGGACTTCAGGATCTGAAAGCGCTGCACTAAATGCAATTTTGTCAGCCTTGAAGAAGTCAAACCCAGGAATTGAAATCATCAATGCTGCTGTTGCAGGTGGCGCTGGTACAAACGCAAAGCAGGTTCTTGCAACTCGCCTAGCAGCTGGTGATACACCAGAGACATGGCAGACACACCCAGGTGGAGAACTTAAGGGTTACGTAGATCAGGCAAGTGTTTTGGATCTAACAGCTCTCTACAAGTCAGAAGGCTGGAATAATGTTGTACCTAAGGGACTTGTCGACAGCATGACATACAACGGAAAGACATACTCAGTTCTTACTGGTATTCACCGTGCAAATGCTGTTTGGACAAACAAGGCTGCGCTTCGAAAGGCTGGCGTATCATTTGGTGAATCAGTTACATTCGCACAACTAGAAGCAGCTGCTAAGAAGCTTAAGGCTGCAGGAATTGCTCCTCTTTGCCTTGGAGACAAGGACATCTGGACAGCAGCTCAGTTGCTAGAAGAAACTCTTGTTGGCGAACTTGGCGCAGCAACATTCAATAATCTTGCAGCTGGTAAGGCAAGCTGGACAGATGCAAAGGTTGTAACTGCAGTTAACCACTTCAACACAATGTTGACTTGGGCAAACTCAGATCACAAGGCACTTGACTGGACAGGTGCAGTTGCTGCACTTGCAAAGGGAACATGTGCAATGAACGTTATGGGTGACTGGGCTTACGGCGAACTCATCGTGAAGCAGCAGAAGAAGGACAACATCGACTTCGGCTACACAGTTATCGGTGATCCAAAGACATTCGTAACAGTTGGCGATTCATTCGTTATCGGTGCGAAGTCAAAGAATGCAGCAGCTGGTGAGGCATTTGCTAAGGCTGTTATGGATCCAAAGGTCCAGATCGCATTCAACAAGTTAAAGGGATCAGCTCCATACCGTACAGATGTCAGCACAGCATCACTTGGTGCATACCAACGTGCAGCTGCTAAGACACTTGCAACAGGTACTTTGGTTGCTTCTCTAGTTCACGGACAGCAGCTTGTAGCGGCTTCTGTAGGACAGGCTTTCTCAGATGGTGTAACAGTTCTTCAAGCTAACAAGGACGCTGCAGCATTTGGCAAGGCAATGAACGCAGCAACAAAGGGATAATCACTAAGTAAGAAGGATGTTGCGGGCTTAACATTTTGGCCCGCAACATCCTCTTTCAATTCAACTTTGATAATAGGAGTAAAAGTGGCAACAATTAATAAACGTCGCAAGTTCAGGTTTAAACCTGCAACTGTTGCCCTGCTTCCAAGTTTTATTCTAGTTTTTATATTTGTTTATATTTTTATTGCATACACGATTCGAATCTCTTTCTCAAAAAATTGGATGCCCGGCCTCCAAGATTTCTCATTGCCCGAAAAGTGGTACGGCACATATCAAGAATTATTTACGAATTTTAGATTCCAAGCAGACATTAGAAACACAATAATTTTTACAATTTTATTCTTAGCTATTTCAGTTGTCGCAGGATTATTTTTGGCGATCGCTGTGAGCAATATGAGTAAATCTAAAGTCTTTTTCAGAAATCTTTTTATCATGCCTTATGCGGTTTCGTTTATCGTGACTGGTGTAATTTGGCGTTGGATTTTCAATCCAGTATCTGGCGTAAATTTACTTTTTAAATACACAGGCGTAAGTGGTTTGTATGAAAAAGCATTTGGATCACCACTAGAGCCAGATTGGATGACATCACCAACGGTTTGGGGAAATGTAAATGGCTTACTTGAGAAATTAATTCCTGGGGGAGATGTTTTACAAGCTCAAATGGGTATTCCTGTGGCGCTTTTACCAGTGATTTTTGCTGCTTCTTGGCAGCTCTGTGGTTTTGCCATGGCGATGTTCTTAGCTGGCCTTTCAGCAATCCCTCATGAACTTCGAGAAGCAGCTGCCATCGACCGTGCAAGCGGATTCCGCTATTACCGATCCATTGCGATCCCATCATTGATTCCGATGGCTGTTACATGTGCTGTTATCTTGACTTCGACATCGCTCAAAATATTCGACCTAATTTATGCAATGTCAGGAAGTGGCATCGGCTTCTCAACTGACATGCCCGGTATTTACGTCTATGAGAGCATGTACAAAGCACTTCGTTACCCGCTAGGCGCCGCCGCTTCAATAGTTATGTTGGTACTTGTCTGTGTGGTCGTACTGCCTTACCTACTTCGATTCAACAAGGGGACTGAAGAATGAGCTCACAAGCACCAAGCATCGTCGGCTCGAGCCGTATATCTCGTCGGGTGCAATTCATTTTGCTCTGTCTTTTCATTCCGCTCTTTACAATCCCTTTTTACGTAGTTCTAAGCGCATCTTTTAAGTCCAGCGCAGGTGCAGACGTATCTACAATGTGGAAGCTCCCTGAACAATGGACAACTAGTGGCATGAGCATGGCTTGGAATTCGCTGAAAGGTAATTTTAGTAATTCGCTCTTGATGACAATTCCAGCGGTAATTATTTCATCGCTAATCGGCTCTTTGAACGGCTTTATTCTCTCAAAATACAAATTCAAGTTCAGCAACATTATGTTCACTTTGATGCTAGTTGGAATGTTTATTCCATATCAAACTATTTTGATTCCAATGGTTCGTTTTTTACAGTACATACATCTTTATGGAACTTTGCCTGGATTAGCACTTGTGCATATTGTTTATGGCATCCCAATCACAAGTCTTATGTTTAGAAACTTCTATGTCTCAATTCCCAAAGCTATCGTTGAAGCTGCGTCAATTGACGGTGCGGGCCTTCTAAAGACCTTTGTGAGAATCATTATCCCGCTTTCAATTCCAGGCTTTGTTGTAGCTGGTTTATTCCAGTTCACAAATATTTGGAACGACTTCCTTTTCGGCATTGTTGCGATCCCGAATCCGACAATGCAGCCTGTGACCGCGGCTTTAAACAACTTAGCTGGAACTCAAACTGTTGACTGGAACGTACTAATGGCTGGTTCATTGATTGCCGCTCTTCCAACGGCGTTAATTTACCTTTTGCTTGGTCGCTATTACATTCAAGGATTGACGGCCGGATCTGTTAAGTAAAAGAAGTTTTACTTTCTAAAAGAAAGATCGGCTTTTTTCATTTCGTTAATCAAAATTCGAATTGCATTTGGCCCCATGCCGTGAAGCTCTTTCACCGCAGCCAATGAAGTCTTTCGAAGATCTGAAAGATTGAACAATCCATCATCGATTAATGCACGTCGTGCAGGAGCTGCTAAACCAATTTTGAGCCACGCTTGATCAACTGAGGCGTAGTATTCCAAATCAACTTCGCCATAAGTTACCGAGCAAATATTTCTAGTTCTTTTTTCCTCGCGTCTTGCAGAAGCAGCGCGCTTAATTGCTGCGGCTTCCATTTTGATTTTGGCTGCCGATTTTTTCGCCATAGTTAAATTCTAATCTTCTTGAAGATTCAGTGTGCGGGAGGCGGGACTTGAACCCGCACGTCCGAAGACACAGGTTCCTAAGACCTGCGTGTCTGCCATTTCACCACTCCCGCTAACCCAGATGAAAAACCTTGCGGCTTCATATGGATAGGGGACAAGATTAGAGGTAAGTTAGCGATGTACCAAAACGAGCCTCTTCTCACCGACTAAAAGGATCTAGCGCCATGTCACTTACACCTACTCCTGCAGATAAGTTCACTTTTGGTCTCTGGACCGTTGGCTGGCAGGCGCGTGACCCTTTCGGAGATCCAACTAGAGGTGCGCTGGACCCAGTTCGCACAGTCAATGAGCTTGCTGCACGTGGTGCCTACGGAGTTACTTTCCATGATGATGACTTGATTCCATTTGGTAGCGATGAAGGTGCACGTCGCACACATATTGATCGTTTTAAGAAAGCTTTAGCCGATACTGGAATGAAAGTTCCAATGGCTACGACAAATCTCTTCTCACATCCAGTCTTTAAAGATGGTGCCTTTACATCAAATGATAAAGACATTCGCCGATATGCAATTCGTAAAGTTATGAAGAACATTGAACTTGCAGTTGAGCTAGGCGCAAAGACTTACGTTTGCTGGGGTGGACGTGAAGGTGCTGAATCAGATGGTGCCAAGGATGGCTATGTCGCACTTGATCGCTTCCGTGAAGCTTTCAATACCCTAGGTGAGTTCGTTACCGATAACGGGTATGACATTAAATTTGCAATTGAACCAAAGCCAAATGAGCCAAGAGGCGATATCTTCTTGCCAACGATTGGTCACGCTCTAGCTTTCATCTACACCTTAGATCGCCCAGAGTTAGTGGGACTTAACCCTGAAGTCGGCCACGAACAAATGGCAGGACTTAACTTTGTTCATGGCATTGCACAAGCTCTATGGCAGAAGAAGCTGTATCACATCGATCTAAACGGCCAACATGGTCCAAAGTATGATCAAGATTTAGTTTTTGGTCATGGAGATTTAAAGTCTGCTTTCTTCTTAGTTGATTTACTTGAACGCTATAAGTACGAGGGACCAAAGCACTTTGATTACAAGCCAGCTCGTACAGAAGATGACAAGGGTGTGTGGGAGTCAGCATCTGCAAACATGCGCACTTACTTAGCTCTTAAAGAGCGTGCAGCGGCATTTCGCACTGATCACCGTGTTATTGAAGCGATGAAGGCTTCTAATATCCCAGGGTTAAATGAATCAACTCTTGGCGCTGGTGAAACATGGAGAGATCTTGCTAAGGATTCCTTCGATGTTGAAGCAGCCGGAGCGCGCGGATATGGCTATGAACTAGTTGATCAACTAGCACTTGAGCACTTGATGGGTGTAAAAGCTTAAAAAGGCTTTAACTAACGGCTGCGCCGCGGCGAGAAATCGCATCAACGCCAGCTGAAATCAGCAATACAAGTCCAGTAACAATGAACTTGATTCCTGCTGCATATCCCAAAAGACCCATGCCGTTATCGATAACAGCAACCACAAGGCCTCCAAGAATGGCATCGCGCATCTTTCCCTTGCCGCCAAAGAGTGAGGTTCCACCGATAACTGCAGCACCCACGGCATAGAGAAGTGTTGAACTTCCACCAGTTGTTGGTGAGACAGAGTTTTGGCGAGAAGCAAAGATCATTCCAGCGATAGCTGCAAGACCAGAACAAATCATGAATGCTGTGATTCGAACTCGCTTAACGTTAATACCTGCACGGCGCGCAGCCTCTGCATTTCCGCCCACTGCATAGATATGGCGGCCAAAGGCAGTGCGACCAAGAACGAACGTGCCCACAACTAGCAGCAAGAGAATAACTGGAACAACATAAGGAATTCCCTTAAGGCTTACTAGATCTGGGTTATTGCTTCGCTCTAAGTTCAAAGCAAATACTGCAGCGCCAGTTATTCCAAGTAAACCAGCAGTTTTTAGAACCCACAGTTTGATGAGTTCAGATTTTAATCCAGCTTTGCGGCGAGCATTAATGCTGCTCAATCCCATGAGGACATAGACAACTGAGACAACTATGAAAAATACCCAACTAAATAGTGGAGAAAGATTTGAGTTTTCAACGGCCAAAATAGTCTTATCTTCAACACGGATAGTTCCACCTTCACCTGCTAGTAGGAGAAGGATTCCTTGGAATGCCAGGAATGCTGCCAACGTAACAACGAAGGATGGGATTCCAAGGCGTGCAACCAAAGTTCCAAGACCGAAGCCAAGAATTACTCCAACGATGATTGAAACAAGCAGTGCTGCATACCAAGGCACATCGTGGTTGGTAATTAAAATAACTAGTACTGCTCCAGTCACACCTGCTGTAAAGCCGGCAGAGAGATCAATTTCCCCGAGAAGTAGAACAAAAACCAAGCCCATAGCGATGACAATTACTGCAGCAGCTTGAGTTAAGAGGTTGGCGAAATTACCTGGAGTTAAGAACACGCTCGACATTGAGCCAAAGACAATGCAGAGGACAACTAGGCCAAGAACTGCTGGGAGTGAGCCGATATCGCCTGCTTTAACGCGGGCCCAGTAATCTGCGATAGCACCCTTAATCGTTGCATTTTCTTGTTCAACAATAACGTTCATCACTTTGCTCCCTTGTTCGCAGCTGGTGCTTGGACGCCGGCAGATTTTCCTGTCGTGATTAATTCAATTACTTGGCGCGGAATAACTTCGTTCTTATCAACTTGGGCAGCCATGTTTCCTAAATAGAGGGCAGCGATGTTATCGGCAACTTCAAATACATCGTTGAGGTTGTGACTAATTAGAACGACAGCCAAACCATTATCGGCTAAGCGGCGAACTAAGTTAAGAACTTGTTCGGTTTGTGCAACACCTAACGCTGCAGTTGGCTCATCCAAAATAACAACTTTGCTATTCCAAAGAACTGCGCGGGCAATTGCAACGGTTTGGCGCTGTCCACCTGAAAGTGAAGAAACTGTTTGGCGAATCGACTTAACGGTTCGAACACTCAAGCCATCGAGAGTTTTGCGGGCGAGTGCTTCCATAGAAGTTTCATTTAATACTGGGCCGCGCTTTTGCTCGCGTCCTAAAAACATATTGTGAACAATGTCTAAGTTATCGCACAGAGCTAGATCTTGATACACGATTTCAATTCCAAGGCCCGTTGCATCGCGAGGACCATGAATATCTACCTTGTTACCTTCAAAGAGAAAGTCGCCAGTCTCAGGTGTGTAGATACCGGCGATGCATTTAATCAAGGTGCTCTTGCCCGCGCCGTTATCTCCAACTAAGGCAGTTACTTTGCCTGCAGCTATATCGAAGTTAACATCTTTAAGGACGTGTACCGGGCCAAAAGATTTATTGACGCCGCGTAATGAAAGTATCGGTGAGCTCATGTCTCTAACCACTTTTCTTTAGATTCTGCTTACTTACGATGAAAATATCCTATAAAAGAAGTTGCGGCTCAGGGAATGATCCCCGAGCCGCAACCTACTTTCTATTGCCTAGCTAGGTCGGAAATTAGATTCCGTTAGCTGTGCAGAGGTCTTCGATGTCCTTACAGACATCTTCACGCTTCTGGAAGCCATCAGCAATAACGTCCTTGACGTTTGCCTTTGTGATTCCAACTGGTACTAGTAGCACTGATGGGACATCAACTGTTCCGTTGTTTACAGAACCTGTTGCTGTTGTTGCATCTTCGCCCTTTAGCAATGCGATTGCTAGAGCAGCTGCACCTTCAGCTTCAGCCTTGATGGCCTTGTATACAGTGTTTGAAAGGTCACCTGTAAGGATTGCACGCAATCCGTCAACAGTTGCATCTTGTCCAGATACGCAGACCTTGCCGTTTAGCTTGTTCTTCTTAAGAACTGCTACAGCTGCAAGTCCAAGACCTTCGTTAGCTGAAACAACTGCATCAAGCTTTCCGCCAGCCTTTGATAGCTGCTGTTCGAAAATTACTCCACCCTTTGCGTTATCCCAGTCTGGAACAGCCTGGTCATCAACAAGTGTGTATGCCTTTGAATCGATCAATGGACGTAGAACTGAATCGTATCCAGCCTTGAATAGTGTTGCGTTGTTATCTGTTGGTGAACCGTTTAGGTAAACGATACGAGCAGATGTCTTTCCTGCTGCATCTAGACATGCCTTGATGCCTTCACCTTGTAGCTTGCCAACTGCTTCATTATCAAATGAAACATAGTATGAAGCTGAACCATTAAGTGTTAGACGGTCGTAGTCGATTGTCTTTACACCCTGTGCTGCAGCCTTGTCCTGAACAGCCTTAGCTGAATCTGAATCTAGGTTTACAAGGATAAGAACCTTTGCACCAGCTGTAAGCATCTGATCTGCAATAGTTGCAAACTGTGCCTTGTCGCCGTTTGCGTTCTGAATGTCAACCTTTACTCCTGCTGCATCAAATGCTGCTTGTAGGAATCCGCGGTCAGCAGTTTCCCAGCGGTTTGATGATGCTGCGTCAGGAAGGATTACACCAACAAAACCATCTGCGGCCTTGTCAGCTTTTGAGCAACCTGTTAGTGCGATAGCAACTGCAGCAAGAACTGCAGTAATCGCGAGGCGGCGCTTTTTCATATATGAAACACCTTTCGAAAGGGATCGCACCCCTGGGCGAATCTTTTTCTACCCGGATGAGAAAGGAGCGATAGTGAAGCAAACGGTAGTGGGGATGCCCGGATTCGTCACTCTATTTTTGGGGGAAAATCACCCCATAACCTAACGATTTGATAACGCTCAACTGAGCGCACGATAGCCTTAGGCGGTGTCCACACAGATTGAGCAGTTAGAAGCGGCGATTAAAGCCGCCCTCGAGCAAGCCCTCATTGCTGGCTCACTATCTGGACAAATCCCTGACACCATCAAATTAGAACGGCCCAAAGATCGCGACCATGGTGACTATGCAACTTCTATTGCACTTCAACTAGCCAAGTCAGCGGGTAAGAATCCCCGCGATGTTGCCCAGATTATTTCGCAGTTACTTACCGGCACAGAAGGAATTTCAAAGGTAGATATTGCTGGCCCCGGATTTATCAACATCACTCTCAATCGCGCTAATCAAGCTGAGTTGGTTTCAAGAATTCTTAAGGCAACCAAGGATTATGGAAAAGGTAGTGCGCTCGCCGGTGTGCGCATCAATCTTGAATTCATTAGTGCCAATCCAACAGGTCCACTTCACTTAGGTCACACGCGTTGGGCAGCAGTGGGGGATTCATTAGGCCGAGTGCTAAGTGCGGCCGGGGCAGACGTGAAGCGCGAGTTTTATATCAATGATCGCGGAAACCAGATGGATTTATTTGGAGCATCAGTTGAAGCAGCAGCATTAGGTAATCCAATTCCAGAAGATGGCTATCAAGGTGCATACATTGCAGATTTGGCTAAGGCAGTTGTTGCAAGTAATCCTGCTATTACATCTTTGCCAGAAGGGGAGCGCCATCCAGCATTTCGTGAAGCCGCCTATGCCGTTCAGTTAAAAGATCAACAGCGAGTACTTGATACTTTCGGGACGCATTTTGATGTTTGGTTCTCAGAGCGCTCACTCCACGATCAAGGCGCAGTTGAGCACGGCCTTGAAAAGCTGCGCTCACAAGGTCATGTCTTTGAAGAAGAAGGTGCAATCTGGCTGCGCACAACTGACTTTGGCGATGATAAAGATCGCGTGTTAACTAAATCTGATGGCTCACTTACTTACTTTTCATCAGATACCGCTTATTACATTAATAAACGCGAGCGGGGTTTTGATATTTGTATCTACATGTTAGGCGCAGATCACCATGGATATGTGGGTCGCTTAAAAGCTATCGCTGCATGTGCTGGTGATGATCCTGAATACAACATCCATGTGCTGATCGGACAACTTGTAAAAATTATGGAAGGCGGGGAAGAGGTAAAACTCTCAAAGCGCGCCGGCACGATTATTACCTTAGAAGAGCTAGTAGAAAAAGTCGGAGTTGATGCTGCCCGCTACACATTGATTCGTTACCCAGTGGATACGCCGATGGTGATGGATATCGATATCTTGAAGCGGAACACCAACGAGAACCCGGTGTACTACGTTCAATACGCCCATGCTCGCATTGCTGCTGTGTTACGAAATGCCGCTGAGCTATATATCTCAGTTGACTTAAGCGCCTTTGATTCATCGCAGTTGGTCCATGATCGTGAAAATGAATTACTCGGAGCGCTAGCTGAATTTCCTCGCGTGGTGCAAAGCGCGGCTGAACTACGCCAACCTCACCGTGTTGCTCGCTATTTAGAAGAGTTAGCTGGGACGTATCACGGTTTCTATGCAGACTGCCGAGTTCTTCCAATGGGTGAAGAAAACCCATCTGCATTACACACTGCCCGTCTATTACTCTGTGCTTCTACCAAACAAGTAATTAAAAATGGTTTGGATTTATTGGGCGTTAGTGCACCGGAGAGGATGTAAACATGTGGTCCTCGCACGTTAAGACTGGTCCAGAGTTAACAATCTCTTCTATTTCAGCTACTGCCTTAGCAAAAGAATTTGGCACACCTGCCTTCATTATGGATGAAGCAGATTTTAGAGATCGGGCAAGTGCATGGAACGCTGCTCTTAATAACGCCTTTGAAAGTAACGCTGGCACTGTGTATTACGCAGCTAAAGCCTTTATCTGCGTTGAAGTAGCCCGTTGGATTAAAGATCTTGGTATTGGTATTGATGTGTGCACAGGTGGGGAGTTAGCAGTAGCCCTTAAGGGTGGAATTGATCCTGCAAAGATTGAAGTACATGGAAACAATAAATCTGTAGCTGAAATTGAAAAGGCCGTATCAGTCGGTGTTGGAACAATCGTTATCGATTCACTCTATGAAATAGAGCGGGTAAGCGCTGCTGCCACTAAGCATGGGGTTGTTCAAAAGGTTTTGCTGCGCCTGACTCCAGGAATTGAAGCTCATACTCATGAATCAATTGCCACAGCCCATGAAGATGTGAAGTTTGGTTTCTCAATTGCAAGTGGTGCTGCTTGGAATGCAATTACTCAAGTTCGCAGACATGCATCCCTAGAATTGCGCGGCTTTCATGCCCATATCGGTTCACAGATATTTGAAAATGATTCCTTTGAAATCAGCGCTCAGCGCTTGATTGAACTTCTTGCTAAGTACCGTGATGAGTATTCAGCTGAACTTCCTGAACTAGATTTAGGCGGGGGATATGGCATCGCTTATTTACCTGGAGAGAACCCTTTAGATCCAGCTTCAACGATGAAAGATTTAGCATCAGTTGTTAGTACTCAATGCGC
The DNA here is from genome assembly GCA_000378885.1 of actinobacterium SCGC AAA044-N04. Lineage (GTDB taxonomy): Bacteria > Actinomycetota > Actinomycetes > Nanopelagicales > Nanopelagicaceae > Planktophila. The sequence continues at coordinate 95,543 of KB900456.1, forward strand.
AGCGCACAAGCTTGCTATTCCACATATTTCAATTGAACCAGGCCGAGCAATAGTTGGTCCGACAATGTTCACACTCTACGAAGTTGGAACGGTTAAAGATGTCACTTTAGAAAATGGGGCTAACCGGCGCTATGTTTCAGTGGATGGCGGCATGAGCGATAACTTGCGCCCTGCTTTATACGATGCTCAATACTTTGCAGCGTTAGCTAATCGCACCAGCAGCGCCCCAAAGGTTTCTTCACGCATTGTCGGTAAGCACTGTGAAACTGGCGATATTGTGATTCGAGAGATTGATTTAGAAAATGACATTGTGCCTGGAGATTTATTAGCCACCCCAGCAACAGGTGCATATGGACGCAGCATGGCAACTAATTACAACCATGTGCCACGACCACCAGTAATTGCAGTAAAAGATGGAAAAGCCCGCGTGATTCTGCGCCGTGAGACTGAAGCTGATCTGTTAGGGCTAGATATTTAACGCCGTTACAGGCATCTGTGAAAGAATAGCCCGCATGAGCGCAGAGCTAAAGACAATATCTATTGGCATGCTCGGCTGCGGTGTGGTCGGCAGCCAAGTTGCTCGCCTGCTCCAATCCGATGAGCAAGAGCTCTCTGAGCGCTCGGGTGCACTGCTTGTCCTTAAGAAAATTGGTGTGCGTAGTAACGCTGCCCGCGAAGGTATTAATCCTTCAATGATTACAACAGATTTGAATTCAATTGTTAATGATCCAGAGATTAATATTGTTATTGAAGTAATGGGTGGCATTGAGCCAGCCCGCACATTGATCCTAGAAGCAATTAAGAACAAGAAATCTGTGATTACTGCAAATAAAGCTTTGCTTGCAACACATGGCCATGAGCTCTTCAATGCAGCCGATGCAGCAAAAGTAGATCTTTACTATGAAGCAGCAGTTGCCGGTGCGATTCCAATTATTCGCTCAATGCGTGAATCACTTGCTGGTGATCAAATTACTCGCGTGATGGGAATTGTTAATGGAACAACTAACTATATTCTCACAAAGATGCATGAAGAAGGCCGTGCCTTCAACGATGTGTTAAAAGAGGCGCAATCACTTGGTTATGCCGAAGCAGACCCCACTGCAGATATTGAAGGACATGATGCTGCAGCCAAAGCTGCACTCCTTGCCAGCCTTGCTTTTCACAGCACTGTGACAATTGATGAGGTTTATTGCGAAGGTATTACAGGAATTTCTATCGATGATGTTAATGCTGCCAAAGCAATGGGCTCAGTGATCAAACTTCTAGCAATTGCAGAGCTAACTGTTAAAGATGAGATTTCAGTTCGTGTGCACCCAGTGATGCTTCCAAGTTCTCATCCATTGGCATCTGTACGAAATGCTTTTAACGCCGTCTATGTGGAGTCAGAGGCAGCTGGACAGCTCATGTTCTACGGCCGCGGGGCTGGCGGTGCACCAACTGCATCTGCAATCTTGGGTGACCTAGTTGCTGTCACACGCCACCGTGCTTATTCAACTGTTGGATACGGTGAATCTGACTATGCCGATCTTGATATTGCACCAGTTGGTGATGTGAAATCACAGTTCTTTGTTCGATTGCATGTGGCGGATAAATCAGGTGTTTTGGCTTCTATTGCTCAAGTATTTGCCAGTGAAAACATCTCTATCCAAACTGTGCGCCAAGCAGGACTAGGTAGTGATGCTGAACTAGTCGTTGTCACACACGCTGCAACTGAGTCATCTCTTAAAGGCTGCATTAAGAAGTTAACTGACATGGATATTGTCAGCAAAGTCGAATCTGTGATCCGTGTTGAAGGGGTAGTTGCCTAAATGGGAATCTTTGGAAACAAGAAAAGCGGAGCTCACCAATGGCGCGGAGTTATTGAAGAATATCGCCACCGCTTACCAGTGAGTGCAAATACTCCAATTGTTTCCCTGCGTGAAGGTGGCACACCACTTATCTATGCATGCAATCTTTCAGAATTATTGGGCAACAACGTGTGGATTAAATACGAAGGCTTAAACCCAACAGGTTCATTTAAAGATCGCGGAATGACAATGGCGATTTCAAAGGCGGCAGAAGATGGCGCCAAAGCTGTCATCTGTGCATCTACTGGAAATACATCTGCATCAGCAGCAGCCTATGCCGTTAAAGCTGGCATGGTTCCAGCGGTTTTGATTCCTAAAGGGAAGATTGCAATGGGCAAGTTAGCTCAAGCAGTTATCCACGACTCAACAATTTTGCAGGTCAATGGCAACTTTGATGATTGCTTAACCCTTGCTCGCGAACTATCTGAGAACTATCCAGTTGCACTTGTTAACTCAGTTAATCCTTACCGCATTGAAGGACAAAAGACTGCCGCCTTTGAAGTCGTGGACATGTTGGGTAATGCACCAGATATTCACGCACTTCCTGTGGGCAATGCTGGAAATATCACTGCTTATTGGAAGGGCTTTAAGGAGTATTACAAAGATGGCATGTCATCACAGCTGCCACAGATGTATGGATTCCAAGCTGCCGGTGCTGCACCTATTGTTAAAGGCAAAATTGTTAAGAACCCAGACACCATTGCAACAGCTATTCGTATTGGTAATCCTGCTTCTTGGGCCCAAGCCGTTGAAGCTCGTGATGTTTCAGGTGGAGTTATTGATTCGGTTACAGATAAAGAGATTTTATCTGCCTACCGTTTAATTGCATCTAAAGAGGGAATCTTCGTTGAACCTTCATCTGCTGCAGGCTTAGCTGGACTTATTAAGTATAAAAAGGCTGGGAAGCTACCTAAAGATAAGACAATCGTTATTACTGTTACCGGCCATGGTTTGAAAGATATTCCTTACGCTCTTGAATCTGCGAAAAAGCCAGTTGTTGTTCCAGTCAATGTTAAAGCTGCAGCAAAAGCGCTGGGTCTTTCCTAAGAGTTCATCATGAAGCCAACATTTAAAGCACAACCCATGCAGGTGCAAGTTCCTGCAACCAGTGCAAACTTAGGACCTGGCTTTGATTGCCTTGGTTTAGCTCTAACTATGTTTGATCGCTACATCGCACAAGTTCAAGATGAACCAGGTGTTGATGTTGATGTCACTGGTGAAGGCGCCGATGATGTTGCAAGAAATGATAAGAACTTAGTTATTAAGGCGATGTATAAAGGTTTTGACTTCCTTGGTGGTAAGCCTCGCGGTATTGCACTTCGCCAGTTAAATGTCATTCCACATGGCCGTGGTCTTGGCTCCTCTGCCAGTGCAATCGTTGGTGGTTTATCACTTGCCCGCGCATTAGTTCTAGGTGGCAATGAGCGCATGTCAGATGAAGCGATGTTAGTTCTTGCCAATGAAATGGAAGGCCATCCAGATAACGTCGCAGCTGCAATTTATGGCGGCGCAAATATTGCTTGGCAGGATCTGCAACGCGGTGCAATGGTTGCCCAATCAGTTCATATAGAAGTTGATGCGCGTATCGGTGCGCTGGCATTTATTCCAGCAACTTCAGTTGCAACATCAAAGGCCCGAAAGATGCTTCCAGAGTCAATTGCGCATAGCGATGCCGTTCGAAACACATCAAATGCTGCGCTCTTGGTGCATGCATTGGCCCAGCGCCCAGATCTACTTCACACTGCCACACAAGATTTCTTGCATCAGTCATATCGCAAAGAGGCAATGCCACAATCTTTTGCACTGCTGACAAAGCTTCGCAATGCTGGCGTTGCTGCATTTATTTCAGGTGCTGGACCAACAGTTTTAGTTCTTCACACCGGTGGCCCAAGTGAGGCTGAAGAATTACGCAGAGCTGCGGGAGATAAATTCATTACAACAGAGCTCGGTATTGCCCGAACTGGAGCAAGCCTAATCTCCGCGTAAATCTGGAGATTTTGCGAATTAGCGCCCCCGGGTGCTAACCTTGGGACATCTGAACGGCCCTTCTCTAGCGGCCAGCAACACATCAGGTAAATCTAAAAAACATCCACGGCTTAACGGGATATATCTAAAACCTGTTGACCTATATAGAAAAGAAACACATGACAACAGAAATTGAACCTGTACGTTCGAATAGTCCAGAGCTTTCTGCAATGACCCTGCCTAAGTTAAAGACAGTAGCAACACAACTTGGTGTAGATGGCGCAGCAAAGATGAAGAAGGATGCACTCGTAGAGGCGATCGCTGATTTACAGGCCAAGAACCGCGAAGCTGCTAAAGCTGAACGCGAAGCTCGCCGCGAAGCACGCAATAAGAGCAAGAAGGAAGCCAAGAGCTCAAACAACTCTGCTTCAAATGAAGATTCAGATGATGATGGCGAAGAGTCATCACCACAAAGCAACACCGAGCGCGGAAACCGCAACGAGCGCTTTGATCGCAATGACCGCCATGCACGAGGACGCGATCGCAACCGCGATCGCAACCGTGATCGTGGACCACGCGAAGAACGTGAACCAGTTATTGGTGAAGATGATGTCTTAGTACCAGTAGGTGGCTTGCTCGATATTCTCGATAGCTATGCATTTATTCGCACAGCTGGTTACCTCCCAGGACCAAACGATGTCTATGTTTCATTGCAGCAAGTGCGCAAAAACGGACTTCGTAAGGGCGATGTTGTAACAGGTCAGGTTCGCCAACCTCGTGAGGGTGAAACTAAGCAGAAGTTCAACGCTCTTATTACTCTTGAAACAGTCAATGGAATGACTCCAGAGGAAGCGCGTAACCGCGTTGAATTCGGCAAGTTAACCCCTCTCTATCCTCAAGAGCGTCTGCGTCTTGAGACAGAGCCAAACGTATTAACCACCCGTGTTATCGATCTGATTGCACCAATTGGTAAAGGTCAGCGCGGACTTATTGTTTCGCCTCCTAAGGCTGGTAAGACAATGGTTCTGCAGTCAATTGCAAACGCAATCACAACTAATAACCCAGAGTGTCACTTGATGGTTGTTCTAGTTGATGAGCGCCCAGAAGAAGTTACAGATATGCAGCGATCAGTTAAGGGTGAAGTTATTGCTTCAACTTTCGACCGCCCAGCCGATGACCACACAACAATTGCAGAACTTGCAATCGAGCGCGCAAAGCGTCTTGTGGAACTTGGACACGATGTAGTTGTTCTTCTTGACTCAATCACACGTCTGGGCCGTGCATACAACATCGCAGCTCCAGCATCAGGTCGAATTCTCTCTGGTGGTGTTGATTCAGCAGCTCTCTATCCACCTAAGAAGTTCTTCGGTGCTGCTCGTAATATTGAAGATGGCGGATCACTTACGATTCTTGCAACAGCACTTGTTGACACAGGTTCTCGCATGGACGAAGTTATTTTCGAAGAGTTCAAGGGAACTGGAAACATGGAGCTCATCCTTGATCGCAAGATGGCTGATAAGCGCATCTTCCCTGCGGTCAACGTTGTTGCATCAGGCACACGTAAGGAAGAAATCCTTATGGGTTCAGAAGAACTCAACATTGTTTGGAAACTCCGTCGTGTTCTTCACGCACTTGAGCCACAAGCAGCACTTGAACTTCTTCTTGAGAAGATGAAGGGCACTAAGTCCAACGTCGAGTTCTTGATGCAGATTCAGAAGACAACGTCAGGTCCTGACGACTCAAAGTAAGCGTAAATTTCGTAAATCGCGGGCCATCGCCTACGATTTAGCCCTGTTAACCAAGCCGTTTGGTTCACCCGTGAGGGACCCAAACATTAAAGAAGGAATAACCATGAAGCCAGAGATCCACCCAGAGTACAAAGAGACCCAAGTAACGTGTGGTTGTGGTGAGAAGTTTGTTACCCGCTCAACTGTTGCAAGCGGTTCAATCTATGTTGAAGTTTGTTCTGTATGCCACCCGTTCTACACCGGCAAGCAGCGCATCCTTGATACTGGTGGTCGCGTAGCTAAGTTCGAAGAGCGCTTCGGTAAAAAAGCAGCTAAGTAGCTTTCTTAAAAAACCGCATCGCAGCCTTAACGGTTGCGGTCGCGGTTTTTTTATTTCCCAAACGATGATTTCCAACTAGAACAGATAAGGAGAAGCCAATGACTAGTGATCGCTTTGCATCTGCCCATGAAATGGTGCGTGAATACGCAGAACTTGAAGCAAAGATGGCTGATCCTTCTATCCATGAAGATCAAAACAATGCGCGCAAATTAGGTCGTCGTTATGCCCAGCTTGGTCCAGTTGTTGCCGGCTTTAAGGCATGGAAATCTGCTGAAGATGATTTGGCCGCAGGTAAAGAGTTAGCAGCCGTTGATGCTGATTTTGCATCTGAGATTCCAGCGCTCGAGGCAACATGTGCGCATGCTGCTGAAAAGCTAGAAGAGCTCTTGTTACCACGTGATCCCAATGATGATCGTGATGTGATTTTGGAAGTCAAAGCAGGTGCTGGCGGTGATGAATCAGCAATCTTTGCTGGTGATCTACTGCGCATGTATATGCGTTATGCAGAAAAGCACAATTGGAAAGTAGAAGTTATTGATGCCACTGAAAGTGAAATGGGTGGCTATAAAGATATTTCAGTTGCTGTTAAATCAAAGGGAACCGCAGCACCTGGAGAATCCCCTTATGCACGTTTGAAATTTGAAGGTGGAGTCCACCGCGTGCAGCGCGTGCCAGAGACTGAAAGCGCTGGGCGCATTCACACTTCTGCTGCCGGTGTATTGATTTTGCCTGAGGCTGAAGAAGTAGATGTTGAGCTCAATATGAATGATGTGCGCGTGGATGTTTATCGCTCGTCAGGTCCTGGTGGACAGTCAGTGAATACAACTGACTCTGCAGTGCGTTTAACCCACGTTCCAACAGGCATTGTGGTTTCTTGCCAGAATGAAAAGAGCCAGCTACAAAACAAAGAGTCTGCGCTGCGTATTTTGCGCGCACGTCTATTAGCCGATGCCCAAGAAAAGGCTGAAGCTGCAGCCTCTGCAGAGCGCAAGAGCCAAGTGCGCACAGTGGATCGCTCAGAGCGCATTCGCACATATAACTACCCAGAAAACCGCATCAGTGATCACCGTGTGAACTACAAGGCAAACAATCTTGATGCCGTAATGAATGGTGATCTCGATGACATGATTCAAGCGCTACTGGATGCAGATAAAGCTGCACGTTTGGCGAGCACGAACTAAGCACATGGAGATTAAAACTCTGCTTCGTGTTGCTAAAGCACAGTTAGCAGAATCTGGCATCATCGAAGTAGATGCTGAACACCTATTAGCTCATGTCCTTGGTTTATCTCGTATGGATCTACATAATCCAGTCTTAATCGAATCAACTCTTGCAACTATTAGTGATGCTGATGTTATTGAGGAACAGTTCTTCAATATGTTAGATCGCCGGCTTAACCATGAACCCCTGCAGTATTTAACGGGTGTTGCACCCTTTCGTTACTTGGAGATTGAAGTAGGACCAGGAGTTTTAGTTCCTCGCCCTGAATCAGAACTACTGGTGGAAGCAGTCTTGCAACACATTACTAACTTGCCAGCTCCTGTCAGCGTTATTGATTTAGGTGCAGGCTCTGGTGCTCTTTCATTAGCCATTGCAACTGAAGCACCAACTGCGCGAGTGATTGCAGTTGAGAAGTCCCCAGAGGCGCTGGTGTGGTTGAAGAAAAACGTCTCAGTTATTGCCGAAAACGTGCGAGTTGTTGAAGGCGATGTTGCCGATGTATTACCTGGCGTCAAGTGCGATGTTGTTATTGCTAATCCACCATATATTCCAGATTCACAACACTTGCCACGAGATGTGGCTGGCTTTGAGCCTCATATTGCTCTCTTTGGTGGGCCAACTGGAATGGAACTTCCGCGCATCTTTATCCAAGCAGCCGCTAGATTATTAAAGCCAGCAGGAGTATTGGTTATCGAACATACAGAAGAGCAGGCAATTGCAATTGCAGGGGAGTTGGCCGTAGATTTCGAAGATATTGCACTCCATGATGACCTCGTAGGTCGTCCCCGTTGGACTAGTGCGGTGAGGAGGTAGTCATGGGTAAAGAAGTAGATCTTAAAAAAGGCGAACTCAGTCGTCACGTAAATAAAGCCCTCAAGGCGATCTCTGATGGTTACATCATCGCAATTCCACTAGAGCATAGTTATGCATTTGTCTGTGATGCTTTCAAGCATGACTCAGTTCGTGCAATGAATGTTTTGCATGGCTCACCTTTATTTACTTCGGCGCAGGTTCTTGTAGGAAGTACTAAAACTGCTCAAGGAGTTGTTCGTGAAATTACTCCAGAGATTTCTGCCTTGATGAAAAAGTTTTGGCCAGGTCTTCTCTCGTTAAATCTCAAGCCACAGTTGGGTTTGAGTTGGGATCTCGGGGATGCCAATCAACTTGATCGCATCAGTATCAGAACTCCAAAAAGTAAATTTGCGAAAGCTTTATTGGCAAAGAGTGGACCACTTGCAGTTACGAGCGCTTCAAGAATAGGAATGCCGGCACCCAAAGAGCTCAGCGACATTTTTGTTTTGCACTCTGATCTTGCCTTTCAGTTCAACGGCGGAAAACTGCGCCAAGGAGCGCCAACAACAGTTGTCGAAGCCGATGCTGAAGGTGTCCGAGTATTGCGGGTTGGGGCTATTTCACTCAAGGAAATTCAGGCTATCGCTCCGAGCGCGCGCCTTATTTAAGCTCCCACGATAAGGTTGGATTATGTCTACTTACTATGGCCCAGATTTCGATGCCCTAACCAATCAAGATCCAGAGATTGCTGCAATTCTGCTCTCTGAAATGACACGTCAGCAAAAGAATTTGCAGCTAATTGCATCAGAGAACTTCACCTCACGCGCAGTGCTGGCAGCTATAGGTTCAACTCTTTCCAATAAATACGCCGAAGGTTATCCTGGAAAGCGCTACTACGGCGGTTGTGAAGAAGTTGATAAAGCTGAGAACTTAGCAATTGAACGCGCTAAATCTCTTTTTGGTGCAGACCATGCAAATGTTCAACCACACTCAGGTGCTAGCGCCAACATCGCCGTTTATCAAGCATTTACTAAGCCAGGAGACACCGTCATGGCGATGTCTTTGGCACATGGTGGTCACTTAACACATGGCTCACCAGTTAACTTTTCAGGTAAATGGTTCAACATTGAGTCATACGGCGTGCGCAGCGATAATGAATTAATCGATTATGACGAGCTGCGCGATAAGGCAATTGCAACAAAGCCAAAGATGATTTGTTCTGGTGCAACTGCATACCCATCACTTATTGATTTTGCAAAAGTTCGCGCAATCTGCGATGAAGTAGGGGCAATCATGTGGGTAGATGCTGCTCACTTCATTGGTCTAGTTGCAGGTAAAGCTATTCCATCCCCAGTTCCTTATGCAGATGTTGTTTCTTTTACAACACATAAAGTTTTGCGTGGACCACGCGGTGGAATGATTTTGACTAAGGCCGAGCACGCAGCTGCAATTGATAAATCTGTTTTCCCAGGAATGCAGGGTGGTCCTATCATGTCTATGGTGGCAGGCAAAGCTGTTGCCTTGGCAGAGTGTGCAACACCTGCGTACCAAAAATATGCCAAGGATGTAATTGTTAATGCCCAAGCATTAGCTAAAGCCCTTGAGACAGAAGGCATGCGCGCAGTATCAGGCGGCACTCAAACCCACTTAGCCCTGATGGATATTCGAAGTACAGGGGTTACTGGAAAAGTAGCTGATGAGCGTTGCGGAGCAGCTGGAATTGTTATGAATAAGAACTCAATTCCAAATGATCCAGAGAAGCCAGGTATCACAAGTGGAATTCGAGTTGGTACACCATCTACAACGACTCAAGGAATGGGCGTTGAAGAGATGAAGCAGATTGCATCACTTATTGCTCGTGCAATTGCAACTGATGATGCATCAGCTCACGCAACGATTAAGAGTGAAGTTCATGCTCTTACATCACGCTTTCCTATCTACCAAGGGTAAATAGAGCGCATGCGCGAGTATCTAGTTACGCTGCTGATATCAGCAGCGTTGTGTTATCTGATTACTCCGCTAGTTCGCTCCCAAGCGATTCGTTTTGGCGCAGTTGCTGGAATTCGTGGACGAGATATTCACACCACACCCACAGCACGGTGGGGTGGGGTCGCAATGTGGCTCGCTATGGCAATTACATTCATGATTGTCAATCACTTGCCCCTTGTTGGAAAATCTTTTGGTCATGAAGCCCAAGGCATCTTTTTAGCCTCAACTGCCATTGTCTTGCTCGGTATGGCCGATGATCGCTTTCAACTAGATGCTTTAACAAAGTTAACTGGGCAGATTTTTGCTGCAGGAATTTTATTGATGTATGGAATTCAGATTCTGTGGCTACCTATTAACGGCGTGATTACTTTGCCGCCAAGTATTGGCCAGTTAGTCACAGTACTTATTGTCTTAGTCATTATTAATGCCGTGAACTTTATTGATGGTATGGATGGGCTAGCTGCAGGCATTGTTGCAATCTCTGGAATCGCTTTTTTTGCCTTTGCCTACCTTCTAGCCGTGGATTTTGGCTTTAGTCGCGCAGGTGCCCCATCACTCACAACCGCTGTTTTAGTGGGCCTCTGTATTGGCTTCTTGCCACATAACGCCCATCCAGCACGTATTTTTATGGGAGATAGCGGATCAATGTTGCTTGGCTTACTACTGGCATCAGCTGCAATCACTTTAACTGGCCAAGTTGATCCCAATGCAATCTCTGCTGAATCACGGGGACCAACATTGCTCCCACTCCTACTTCCTTTTGCTGTTCTTGCAATTCCCTTGGTTGATCTTCTACTTGCAGTTGGGCGTCGAGTGAAAGCCGGTAAATCTCCCTTTGCACCTGATAATGAACACTTGCATCACCGTTTGCTCAGCGCCGGCAACTCACAGTTAAAGACGGCATTCATTTTGTATATGTGGACTGCAACAATTGCATTTCCTGTGACAGTGCTGGCTTTTGAACCATGGTGGGTTGCGCTTTTGACTGCAATTATGTTGTTCATGGCTACGTTGTTGATCAGTAAGAGGAGTATGGTTAGAAAATGAGTCAGTCATCTGAGTTTGAAATGTGGCGTGGTGCTGTAATCCCAGCCAGCGTAATTGGCATACTCACAACAATAGGTATGACTATTGCTCGCGGAAATTCAGCCATCCTTGGGGGAGTCTTAGCTGAATTTATTGTCTTGATTTTTTTCGGAATTCACTTAGCAATTTCAAAGTATTCTCGAAAACTTGATCCCATGATGACAATGGTTTTAGTTTTGGTCTCCTACTTTGCTAAGTTATTGATTCTGGGAGTGTTTCTCCTAATCGTTGTAAATGCAGTGCCAGAAAAGGATTTGGATCGAACAACATTTGGTGTTGTTGCAGTTGCAATTACATTTGCCTGGCTCGTGGGCGAGGTCAGAGCTTTCTTAAAGCTTCGACTTCACCTACCATTGCCTAGTGATGCGAGTCACAAACTAAGCAATGGAATGGATGAACAGTAATGGCGATGAATGATGACGCAGCTTTTTGGTCGATACTTGCCTATTTAATCTCCGGTTTAGTTTTCTGGGGTGGTGCTGGCGCCCTGGGTGATCATTTTCTTGGCACCCATTTCCTGCTTATCACTGGATTGATTCTCGGCATCGGCTCAAGTTTTTGGTTGATTTGGCTGCGCTTTCTCAAGAACTAAATCCCCACTTTGCATCCTTGAACCTTGGTCTGAGAAGCTCATGAGCCATTTTGCATGTAGGCCACTGACCCTCTAAGTTTAGGCAGTGCCCTTCCTCCCCATGGGCAAATAGCTTTGACCATCCCTTTAGAAGGAGTTTTCAGTGCGCGGATTATGGAGTCAGGCCAATCCAGGCTTTGTTCCGCCAAGCAGTGCTGATTTCGATTTTGCGCCAATTTTTGGCGATAGTATCCTTTTCACCAAGCCAGTTCTCTTAGTTTTCCTTTCAGTTATTGTGGCTGGAAGTTTTTTTACTCTTTCTGCCCGCAAAGCTGCCATCGTTCCATCGAAGCTGCAATTTGCTGGTGAATCTGTATACACATTCATTCGCAACGAACTTGGTCGCGATGTTATTGGGCCAGAGTTCATGCGCTTCGTGCCATTTCTATTTTCACTCTTTATTTTTATTCTGACGAATAACATTTTCGGTATTGTCCCACTTCTACAGTTCCCGACAATGTCGCACATTGGCTTTCCAATTGGCGTGACAATTTTTTCATACGTCACTTACCACTATGTTGCAATTAAAAAACATGGTTTTAGTAAATATGTGAAAGACATTTGTTTTATGCCAGGAATTCCAAAGCCTGTCTATTTAATTTTAACTCCAGTTGAGCTACTAACATATTTAGTTACTCGGCCACTAACGCTTTCTATGCGTTTATTTGCCAATATGTTTGCTGGCCACCTTTTGTTGTTAGTTTTCACTCTTGGTGGCGAGTATCTATTAACAAGCGGATTAATTTTGAAGTTTCTTAGTTTATTCTCATTTGGCTTTGCTATCGGATTAAGCTTTTTCGAACTTGGAATCCAAGCCCTACAGGCTTATATCTTTACTTTATTAACAGCTCTATATATCGCCGGAGCACTTGCCGACGAGCACTAAAACCACAATAACTTTGACCAAACGACCGTTTGGCCAATATGAAAGGAAAGAGAAATGACAGGTACTCTCGCAATCGTAGGCTTCGGCCTTTCGACAATTGGACCAGGTACTGCAACCGGCTTGATCTTTGCTGCATACATCAGCGGCGTCGCTCGTCAGCCAGAGGCTCGCAGCATCCTTCAGCCAATCGCATTCCTTGGCTTCGCACTTGCTGAAGCTTTGGCGCTTTTCGGCCTTGTTCTTGCATTCGTACTGAAGTAAGAATCCGCTAGAAACAAGGGGAAAATATGTTTAGTAAATTTGGATTTCTTGCATCTGCTGAGGCAGGGGCAAGTCCCGTCATTCCTAAACCCGCGGAAATAGCCGTTGGCTTTATTGCTTTCGGAATTCTTTTCTTGCTTATTCGTGCACGTGCAGTTCCGCGTTTCGAAAAAGCATATAAAGATCGTACTGAAGCAATTGAAGGCGGTTTAGAGCGTGCAGAAGTGGCACAACGTGAGGCAGCAGAAGCATTGCAGATGTATAAGGCACAGCTTGCAGATGCACGTGGTGAAGCCGCAAAACTTCGTGAGGAAGCTCGCGCTGAGGGCTCAGTGATCCTCGAACAGATGAGAACTACTGCTCAAGAAGAGGCAACTCGTATCACCGCTTCAGCACGCACATCAATCGAGGCCGAACGTCAAGTTGCTTTCAATTCACTCCTCAATGAAGTGGGTGCACTTGCTACTGAACTTGCATCAAGAATTGTTGGAGAATCTCTAGATGATGTTGCTCGACAATCACGAGTTGTTGAGCGCTTTCTAGAAGAAGTGGAGAAGTCAAAGTAACTATGACACTTTCACTAAAAGGTTCCAGCAGACTTTCATTAGTTGCAACCCGCTCTCAACTTGAGAAATTGATCTCAAGTGGTGATGCTTCGGCTGCAGCTAAAGTCTCAACTGACCTTTTAGCAATTGTTACGGTGCTTGACTCATCCATCGCTCTTCGCAGAGCGTTGACTGATTTCGCTCGCGATGCAGCTTCGAAAGTTGAATTAAGTAAGACCGTTTTCAACTCAATTCAAAGCGGTAATGCCTTCACACTTCTTTCAACCATGGTTGGTCTGCGCTGGTCATCACCTAGAGACTTAGCTGATGTGGTTGAGCTCTTAGGTGTGGAAGCTGCCACTGTGGCAGTAGAAAAGTCATCTCAGCTTGATCAACTTGAGTCTGAACTCTTTAGCTTTTCCCAAATTGTTAAAAAGAATCCAGAGCTGCGTGCAACCTTTGCGCTTCGCTCGAATTCAGAGATTAAGAAGAGCGCTCTTGTTTCATCCCTCCTGTCTGGGAAGGCACTTGCAGCAACAATCGAACTGATCTCATTCTTGGTTGACCATCCACGTGGACGAAATCTTGAGAGCGGACTTTCTGAGTTTGCTGACATTATCTCCGCACGTAAAGCACGCTTAATTGCACATGTTGTTTCGGCAAATCCGCTGACTTCAGAACAGGCTTCTCGTTTAACTAGCGCCCTAACGAAAATGATGGGCCATGAAATTCGAGTAAATGTCAGTATTGAAAAGGAAGTAGTTGGGGGTCTGTCAATTCGCATTGCAGATGAACTCATCGATGGCACTTTAATTGCTCGGTTAGCACAAGCAGATCGCCTGCTTGCTGGTAAGAGCGCTTAAGTTTTTAATTAGGAAATAGGAAAAGGGAGAATAAAATGGCGGAACTTACAATCCGGCCCGAAGAGATCCGTGATGCCTTAGCAACTTTTGTTAAGTCATACGATCCAGGCACAGCATCTCGTGATGAAGTTGGTACTGTCAGTCAGGCAGGCGATGGAATCGCTCGTGTTGAAGGTCTCCCATCGACAATGGCAAATGAGCTATTGCAGTTCGAGAACGGAACACTTGGTCTTGCACTAAACTTAGATGTGCGCGAAATCGGCGTAGTTATTCTGGGTGACACAGCAGGTATTGAAGAGGGATCATCTGTGCGACGCACTGGAGAAATTCTCTCTGTGCCAGTCGGAGATGCATTCCTTGGCCGTGTTGTTGATCCATTGGGCCGACCAATTGATGGCAAAGGCGAGATTAAAGCAGAAGCTCGTCGTGCACTTGAACTTCAGGCACCGTCAGTAGTTCAGCGCCAGCCAGTGAAAGAACCTTTAGCAACTGGAATTAAGGCCATCGATGCTATGACTGCTATTGGTCGTGGACAGCGCCAATTAATTATTGGAGATCGTCAGACTGGTAAGACTGCAGTTGCTGTTGACACAATCATTAATCAAAAGGAAAACTGGAAAACAGGAGACCCAAAGAAGCAAGTTAAATGTATTTATGTTGCTATTGGGCAAAAGGGTTCAACCATTGCATCTGTTAAGGCGTCACTAGAAGAGGCTGGCGCCATGGAGTACACAACTATCGTTGCTTCTCCTGCTTCAGATCCAGCTGGTTTCAAGTACTTAGCTCCTTACACAGGCTCTTCAATTGGCCAGCACTGGATGTATAAGGGCGAGCATGTTCTTATTGTCTTTGATGATTTATCTAAGCAGGCCGAGGCCTATCGTTCAGTATCGCTTTTGCTACGTCGTCCACCAGGCCGTGAGGCTTACCCTGGCGATGTTTTCTACTTGCACTCACGTTTACTAGAACGTTGCGCAAAACTCTCTGATGAACTTGGTGGCGGTTCAATGACTGGTCTACCAATCATTGAAACTAAGGGAAATGACGTTTCTGCATTTATTCCAACAAACGTTATTTCAATTACAGATGGTCAGTGCTTCCTTGAAACAGATCTTTTTAACGCCGGAGTCCGTCCTGCTATTAACGTAGGTGTTTCGGTTTCTCGCGTGGGTGGATCTGCTCAGACTAAGGCGATGAAGAAGATCGCTGGACGTCTACGTCTTGACCTTGCGCAGTTCCGTGAGCTTGAAGCATTCGCTGCATTCGGTTCGGATTTAGATGCGGCCTCAAAGGCACAACTTGAGCGCGGCGCTCGGATGGTTGAACTTTTGAAGCAGGGTCAGTACTCACCGTACTCACTCGAGCGTCAGATTGTTTCAATCTACGCTGGTACATCAGGTGCTTTAGATGATGTTGCAGTTGCTGATATTCGCCGATTTGAATCTGAACTTTTGGATTACATCGCTCGCGAACGCAAAGCAATCTTTGACGTTATCGCAGAAACTAAGCTGTTAGAGGATGACACGGTTGCTTCAATTATCGAAGTTATCGCCACATTCAAGACCCGCTTTGTTCCAACTGTTGCGGCAGCGGTTAAGGATGCTCCAGTTGAAGCCCTTACTGGCGAAGATTCAGAGCAGATTACAAAGCATGTTCCTCCGGCGGTGGAGAAGTAACTTATGGGTGCTCAACTCCGCATTTATCGCAGACGCATGCGATCTGTTAAAGCGACTAAAAAGATTACGAAAGCTATGGAGTTAATCTCTGCTTCTCGTATCGTTAAAGCGCAACAACGGGTTACTGCGTCTACTCCATATGCAAATGAGTTGACTCGTGCCGTTTCTGCAGTTGCAACATACTCATCAACAAACCACCCACTCACAACACCATCTGCGAATCCAATTCGTGCAGCGATTTTAATTATCTCTGCCGACCGTGGAATGGCTGGCGCATATTCAAATAATGCGATTAAAGAGGGTGAGCAACTGGCAGTAGCCCTGAAGAAACGTGGTTTGGAAACAACTTCTTACCTAGTTGGACGCAAGGCAATTAACTACTACCGCTTCCGCAATCGTGCAATCGCCGGTCAATGGAGTGGTTTTTCAGATAATCCATCATATGAAAATGCTAAAGAAGTCGCTGATGCTCTCATCACAGCATTTTTAGCTGATGCTCAGTCCGATAAGGCCGGAGTTGATGAAATTCATATCGTATTTACTCAGTTTGAATCGATGATGACTCAAAATGCACAAGCTAAACGTATGTTGCCTTTGGAAGTTATCGAATCCGATGCGCCAGTACCAACTGGCATATTGCCAATGTATGAATTCGAGCCAAGTGGGGAAAAAGTGCTCAATGCACTTCTACCGCGTTACATTGAGGCTCGAGTATTTAACGCGATGTTGCAGTCAGCAGCTTCCGAGCATGCTGCTCGCCGTCGCGCAATGAAATCAGCAACTGACAATGCTGATGAGCTCATCAAGTCACTAACACGACTTGCGAACGCGGCACGTCAGGCCGAAATTACCCAAGAGATCAGTGAAATTGTTGGCGGCGCAGACGCGTTGGCCTCAGCTAGTGCAGGGAGTGAATGATGTCGACAGAGACAACCAATAAAGGTCGCGTAGCGCGAGTAATTGGACCGGTGGTGGATATTGAGTTCCCAGCCGATGCGATGCCCGCAATCTTCAACGCGCTCAAAGCAGAAGTGACGATGAGCGGTGAGACGCGCACGTTAACTTTAGAAGTTGCCCTACACATCGGCGACAACTTAGTTCGCGCTATCTCTATGCAACCAACTGATGGAATGGTTCGTGGAACACCCGTTACTGACTCAGGTGCTGCTATCTCAGTGCCAGTAGGAGATGTAACTAAAGGACACGTATTCAACACCCTTGGAGAATCGCTAGATGTTCCCACTTCATCATTGGATATTAAAGAACGCTGGCCAATCCACCGTAATGCTCCTTCATTCGATCAGTTGGAATCAAAGACTGAGATGTTTGAAACTGGAATTAAGGTTATCGATCTACTCACTCCTTACGTAAAGGGAGGAAAGATCGGTCTATTCGGCGGTGCCGGCGTAGGAAAGACTGTTTTGATTCAGGAAATGATTTATCGTGTAGCTGAAAACTTCGGTGGTGTATCTGTGTTTGCCGGTGTTGGTGAGCGTACTCGTGAAGGTAACGACTTATTCCTAGAAATGACTGAAACCGGTGTTATTAATAAGACCGCTTTAGTATTCGGTCAGATGGATGAACCACCTGGAACGCGTCTTCGCGTTGCTTTATCTGCCCTAACAATGGCTGAGTATTTCCGCGATGTTCAAAAGCAGGACGTGCTTCTATTCATCGACAACATCTTCCGCTTTACACAAGCTGGTTCTGAAGTATCAACACTGCTTGGTCGTATGCCATCTGCTGTGGGATACCAGCCAACATTGGCCGATGAAATGGGTCAGTTGCAGGAGCGCATTACTTCTACTCGTGGTCACTCAATTACATCTATGCAAGCAATTTATGTGCCTGCTGATGACATTACTGACCCAGCTCCACACACAACTTTCGCCCACTTAGATGCAACAACAGTGTTGTCTCGTCCAATTTCAGAGCTAGGTATCTACCCAGCTGTGGATCCGCTGGATTCATCCTCACGTATTCTTGATCCTCGCTATATCGGTGAGCACCATTTCCAGGTTGCTAACCGCATTAAGCAGATCCTGCAGCGTTATAAGGATCTCCAAGACATCATTGCAATCCTTGGTATCGATGAGCTCTCTGAAGATGATCGTATTTTGGTAGGTCGTGCTCGTCGTATTCAGCGCTTCTTGTCACAAAATACGTTCGTAGCAAAGGTCTTCACAGGCCTTGATGGTTCATTTGTTCCTGTTACAGAAACCATTGCAGCATTTGAAGCCCTTGCAGACGGAAAGTACGACCACGTTCCAGAACAAGCATTCTTTATGTGTGGTGGCTTGGATGACGTTGAACGAAGAGCTGCTGAAATTGCAGCTAGTGTTGGAAAGTAAGTAAAGAGATGACGCTCAAAGTCGAATTAGTATCGCCAATACAGCGCGTATGGTCAGGGGATGCAACCTCTGTCTCTGCACGAACAATAGATGGGGACCTAGGGATCTTAACTGGGCATACACCTCTATTTGGCGTGCTAGTCGACGGCGTCGTAAGCATTACATCTGTAGATGGGAGCACCACTGATTTTAATGTCAGTGGTGGCTTCGTATCTGTTTCAAATAATCGTGTTTCGATTCTTACAGAGACGGTCAATAAGTAAGTTACTTGAGGTAGTGCTCAGTTTCGATTACACGAACAGTCTTAGATTTTCCTCGCATAACAATTGACTGGCTGATAGCGCCATAGCTGGTGTATCGAATTCCATTAATCAATTCTCCATCGGTAATACCTGTGGCAGCCAGGAAAACATCATCTGAATTGACTAAATCACGCGTTGTGAGAATTGGGCCAGAGTTTTTCCCATCGATATGAAGTTGACCTTGAATTGCACCACCCAAACAAATCATTGCAGCAGCTGTGATTACTCCTTCTGGAGTTCCACCAATTCCCATGAGTAAATCAATTCCAGTATTCGGACGCGCAGTCTCAATTGCTGCAGCAACATCGCCATCTTGAATTAAGCGAATTCTGGCACCACATTCACGGATCTCTTTAATGAGTTGTTCATGACGTGGCCGATTGAGCACTACTACAGTTATATCGCTAATTGCTAAATTCTTTGCCTTAGCAACAGCTGCAATATTTTGAGCAGTTGTTGCAGTGATATCGATTGTGTGAGCCGCTTGTGGTCCAGTAGCAATCTTGTTCATATAAAAGGAAGTTTTTGGGTCATACATAGTGCCGCGTGGAGCTAGAGCAATAACTGAGATTGCACCGTTCATTCCATTTGCTGTCAACGATGTTCCATCTATTGGATCAACTGCCACATCACAAGCTGGCCCTTCTTGGTTTCCAACGCTTTCACCGTTATGCAACATTGGGGCGTTATCTTTTTCGCCTTCACCTATGACTACAACGCCAGCCATATCAACTGTGTTGATCATCTTTCGCATTGCTTCCACTGCAGCTTTATCTGCTAAATCTTTTTGACCACGACCAACCCATGGCGCGGCAGCAAGTGCTGCAGTTTCTGTTACACGGATGAGTTCAAGAGCTAAGTTGCGATCTGGAATAGCCATTATTCGCGAGTAACTTTCGCGCCAAGGCCCTGTAACTGCTCGGCAAAATTAGGATAGCCACGATCAACATGGAAAGCCTGATCAATCGTTGATTCACCTTCACTAACTAGTGCAGCCAGAATTAAGCCTGCACCAGCACGAATGTCATGAGCTTCAACTGGTGCACCTGAAAGCTCTGGAACGCCTTCGATAGAGGCGTGGTGGCCATCAACTGAAATCTGAGCACCTAGGCGGCTGAGCTCATTGACGAACATAAAGCGTGATTCAAAGACGTTTTCAGTTACTAAAGAGTGGCCATCGGCAATGGAGTTAAGCGCAATAACCATAGGTAGTAGATCTGTTGGAAAACCTGGGTAGGGAAGTGTTGCAACATCAATTGCTTGAGGTCGAACATCCATGCGCACACGGATTCCATCGGCAGTTGTTGTAACAATTGCGCCAGCTGATGCCAGTTTTTCTAGTGGCAATTCAAGATGTTCGGCGCGCGCTCCGTGAATTGTGATGTCACCACGTGTCATGGCAGCGGCAAATGCCCAAGTTCCTGTGATGATGCGATCTGGAATCGTTGCATGTGTGGTTGGTTTCAACTCATTCACACCAGTAATGGTGATTGTTGGAGAACCTAATCCTTGAATGTTTGCACCCATGGAGATTAAGAACTCACCTAGATCCACTAAATCTGGTTCACGAGCTGCGTTATCAATAGTTGTTACACCTTTAGCTAAAACAGCTGCCGTCATAATGTTTTCAGTGGCACCAACACTTGGGAAATCTAAATCAATGACTGCGCCAGTTAATCCATGTGGTGCTTCGGCGACGACATAACCATGTTCAATATGGGCCTTAGCTCCTAGAGCTTCAAGACCTTTAATATGAAAATCTAATCCACGAGATCCAATTGCATCTCCGCCGGGCAGTGCAACTTCTGCTTCGCCAACACGGGCAACTAAAGGTCCAAGTACGTTAATTGATGCACGCATTTTGCGCACTAAGTCATAATCAGCGCGATGTCCTGGTGTTTGTGGAACATCAATACTTACTTGAGATTGGCCACGGACAACTGTGCAGCCAAGGCGCGTTAAAAGATCGGCCATGATGTCCACATCAGCGATTTCTGGCACATTGGTAATGGTGGTTTTGCCTGTAGCAAGCAATGAGGCCGCCATGAGTTTTAGAACTGAGTTCTTAGCCCCAGAGATTGTGACCTCACCACGCAGTGGAGTGCCGCCAATTACGCGGAAACGGTCGTGGGATGCCATAGCCGCAGTCTACTTATAGGCTACGGGCATGGTTAATTTAACGCGCATTTACACCAAGACAGGCGATGACGGCACTACCTCCCTAGGAGACATGAGCCGAACATCTAAAAACGATCCACGTCTTGAAGCCTATGCAACCGTTGATGAGGGCAACTCTTCAATTGGAGTTGTTCTAGCAACTGATGAACTATCAGATGAAGTGCGCGCGTTGTTAGTGCGTATCCAAAATGATCTTTTCGATGTGGGCGCAGATCTGTGCACGCCAGTTGTTGATGCACCTGCCTTTGAGCCATTGCGCGTATTAGAGTCTCAAGTTGTTTATCTAGAGGAACAGATTGATAAGTTCAACTCAGAGCTTGAATCACTACGCTCTTTCGTTTTACCTTCTGGAACTCCAGCAGCTGCCCACCTTCATGTTGCCCGCACTGTAGTTCGCCGTGCAGAGCGTCGCACATGGGCAGCCATCCATGCATTTGGTGGGGGAGTAAATCCATTAACTGCTAAATACCTCAACCGTTGTTCAGACCTACTCTTTGTTTTGGCACGTTATGCCAATAAGGAAATTGGCGACCAACTCTGGGTTCCAGGAGCCAATCGCTAGTTTGTTGCAGTTTTATATGTGGTGCTTGGAATGTTTTCCGTACTTGGATCATGATGACAGATTGCAGAAATATTCGTGACAACATGTCTTAATTCAAGCGGTTCCTGACTGATCAGCAGGATAGTTGTTATCTGTTTATCAGTTGTTGGACCAACTAGGGTGCGGATACTTCCAAAAGTTTTCAATGTTTTATCAGTGGCAGAAGTTTGCCCAATTAGCTTTGCATTAACTTCCCACCATGTGCAGCCATTTAGGGAAGCCACTTGCACCGCTCCACATGAATACTTTTCACAGATTGCAACACCATCAACCTGTTGGGCTAATTGTGCTGTCAAAACCTTGCTATTAGAAGCAGTCCCAACTAACTCTTTTGCAGTTGGAATCTTTGCAAAGACTTCACCATTGGCTTTAAAACCTACAGGAGGCCAGATTGCTTTAGGTGAAGGTGAGACAGTGACTTTTTTGCGAGGCTTCTTTTTAACAGTAGCTTTCTTTGTCGCTTTTGTAGTTGCCTTGGCGGTAGCTTTTGGTGAGACCGTGGGTTTAGCTGAGGGTTTGGCTGTGGTTTTGGCCGTTGGGGTCGGCGTAGCTTTAGAGGTTGCCGCATTCGATTGCGCAGCAGTTAACACCATTAATAGCGCAATAACTATGCTTAATGCGCGCTTAATCGCGATCCCACTTAAATTTGCGGACTGAGAAAAAGATGCCAATAACTAGCCAGAAAATAAGGATGAGGAAGGTGCGACCGGTTTCCCAGGACTTAGCTACTTCTTGGGCAGCAAACGAATCTGGCAAAAATACTGAACGCATACCTTGGGTTAACCACTTCAAAGGAAATATCGCAGCAAGTTGCTGCATCCAGGTTGGCAGTTGAGTGAAAACAAAGAAGACGCCACTAAAGAACTGCAAAATGATAACTATGGGTGAGACAACTGCTGATGCTCCGCGTCCACTCTTTGGCACAATTGAAAACGCGATTCCGAGCGCCGTTGAACATGCACTTCCGAGTAGGACGAGCCATGTGAAAGTGATCCATTTACTTAGCTCTGTTGGCATTTCAACACCAAAAAACAGTAGACCGAATCCAAAGAGAAGTGCAATTTGGATAATCATGGTTACAGCAATCAAAATGGCTTTGCCAATGAAATAACTAGAGGCAGGCATAGGTGTTCCACGCAAGCGCTTCAACCCACCGACATCGCGCTCCATGGGGATTGTGATGGCTAATGCTTGAAAGCCAGTGTTAACAAGGCCAGATGCGATCATTCCCGCTACGAAATACTGTGAAAAAGTCACGCCGGGAGCAATGGTGTCCTTAAAGACTGAACCAAAAATAGCTAACAAAATAACTGGAAACAGAAGCGTGAAGACAACAGATTCACGTTGGCGGGCAAACTGCCTAATCTCAAGTCTTCCACGTCGAATACCTAAGTTAAGGGCGCTAGGAATCTTGTTCATGAACGCCCCCAATCATTTTTAAGTAGATATCTTCTAGCGAAGGTCTTGTAACAGAGAGCTCTGGAATTTCTCCGCCAAATTGTGTAGTCAGACGGGTAACAACAGAAGTTGGATTATCACTTTCTTCACTCTTTACTTGGCTGCCATCGCGCCAGGAGACAAGGGCCTTAGAAGTTGCGCGGCCACCAAGTTCGGCAGGTGTGGATACTTCAACAATCAATCCATTATTAATAACTGCCACACGATCGGCTAGGGCTTCAGCTTCATCCAAGTAATGTGTTGTGAGCAAGATGGTTGTTCCATCTCCGCGCAGCTGCTCAATTAGAGCCCAAAATGCACGACGCGCCTCTGGATCAAAGCCTGTAGTTGGTTCATCAAGGAAGAGAAGTTCAGGACTGCCAATGATTCCCAATGCAACATCTAATCGACGACGTTGGCCACCTGAAAGATTTCGAATCAGAGCCCCTGTTTTTCCTTCTAGACCTACCGCTGCAATTACTTCATCGGTATTTCTTGGTTTTGAGTAGTAGCCACGGAAATGTTCAACGGTCTCAACAACAGTTAAATCGCCAGCATCGGCAGCAGATTGCAAAACAATGCCAATGCGATCGCGCCATTGGCGGGCAGCGTGTCCCAGAGTTTGAGGATCAAAACCTAAGATAGAAATCTGGCCAGCATCACGGCTTCTAAATCCTTCTAGGATTTCAACTGTGGTTGTTTTGCCCGCACCATTGGGGCCAAGCAAAGCAAAGATTTCACCGGCTGGAATAGAGAGATCAACTCCACGCACTGCATGCACCTGGCCGTAGCTCTTTTTGAGACCTTTGACCTCGATTACATTCACGTTCAGATACTACTCCTGCAATTGATGTGAGAAAATATAGGTATGAGCCCGCGCAGAAACTATCCAAAAAATAAGCGGCCTAAAAGTGATGAGCGCGACATTTCCACCTCAAGTCAAACTATTGAGGAACATCATGAAGGAATGTACATAGTTCGCAAATTAACTGGCTCTAGTTCTAACAAACCATATCGCTGTCCAGGTTGCGATCAGGTAATTCCGATGGCAACTCCTCACATTGTTGCCTGGTTAGAAGATGATGAAGAAAGTAGACGACATTGGCATAACGCTTGCTGGACAAAGAAAGATAAGCGACGCCCTAATACTGAAAGAACTCGTAACGCACCGCGTTTTTAACCGAAGCGTCCCTTTAACCAGCGAGTTAAAGTAATAACTAAGTTTTCCTCTTTCGATTTGCGCTTAAAACTCAAAAGATTGAGCGGCACATTAAAGCGAGTACGAACGACTGTGCGGGCATAGGTGTACTCCAACAATCCTTCAGGCCCATGAACGCGTCCATAACCACTATCTTTCACGCCTCCAAATGGCACGGAAGCAACGGCAGCAAATGAAAATGTTGAATTAATTGCAACCATTCCACAGGCTAACTCTGCAGCAATTCGCTTACCTTGGCGCTTAGACCAAACATTTGCACCTAAGCCATAGCTAGATGCGTTTGAGAAATCAATGGCTTCACGCATGCTTTTCACGCGATTGATAATAATTGTTGGTCCAAATGTTTCTTCACGCATTGCCGCTGAATCTTCAGGCACATCTAGCAAGATAACGGGTTGAACAAATGGTGGCTTAACAGATTCTGGACCACCATAGGCGCATGTTCCACCATCTTTAATCGCACTCTTTATATGGGATTGAATAACTTTAATTTGTGAAGGCATTGTTGCAGGTCCATAGTTTCCATCACCTGGTGCACCAGCATGAATTGTTTTAGCTAACTGGACAGCCAGTTCTACAAATTTATCGGCCACTCTCTCATCAACATATACACGCTCTGCGCCAATACATGATTGCCCAGCATTAGCCATGGCAGACCAGATAGTTGCATCAACTGCCCGCTCAAGATTGGCATCGGCGGCCACGATGACAGGATCTTTTCCGCCGCACTCCAAAACAACTGGAGTCATTGTTGTTGCACATTGGGCAGCAACTATTTTTGCTGTTCTAGTTGAACCAGTAAATGAGATTTTATCCACGCCACTTGTGCACAGTGCACCGCCAGTTTCACCTAACCCGGTAATTGTCGTTAGGACATCGGCAAAAGGTGCTACTTCATTAAAGGTTTCTTCTAGCCACATTCCAACACCAGGTGTGTATTCACTGGGCTTAAAGACAACGGTGTTTCCTGCAGCTAGTGCGTAAGTTATTGAGCCAACTGGTGTGAACATGGGGTAGTTCCATGGACCAATGACACCGACAACTCCAAGAGGAGAGCGCTGCACTGTTGCTGACATATTCGACAAAAGTAAGCCCGGAGCACGATAAGCAGTGCGCATTATTTCCTCTGCATGGCGCGCGGCCCAGCCGATGTGGCCAACGGCAATGCTTACCTCTAACTTCGCATCTCCCACAGGCTTTCCAGTTTCTAGGGAAATCAATTCGGCTATCTGATCAATGCGCTTGATAATCACATTAGACCAAGAGAGAAGAACTTTCTTTCGACCAGAGAATCCAAGTTTTTGCCACTGAGCTGAAGCGTTTCGGGCGTGAGCAACAACTTCATTTACTTGATTGGCATTCATTATTGGATATGTCCCAGCAACCTCACCAGTTGCAGGGTTATGTGAATCAAAAGATGGAGTGCGCTTAGTAGCCATGGTTGGAAGCCTAGTGGGGTGAAGATAAGATTTGAAGTATGGCCGAGATAATCAGACCCAGCACAGTGTTGCCGGCCCTTCGCACACCGTTTCATGTTCTCACTAGTGATGGCGTGGATTTAATCGGAGAAGTCGCATCACCCTTAGGTCAATCAAAAGGGGCGATTTTAACTCTGCATCCACTTCCAACAGCTGGCGGGATGATGGATAGCCATGTTTATAAGAAAGCAGCCAACCGCCTACCTGCTATGGCTGGCATAACTGTTGTTCGCTTCAACACCCGCGGAACATCATCTGAGGCCGGAACAAGCTCCGGCGCATTTGATAATGGAGGAGCAGAAGGCTTAGATGTTCAAGCAATGATTAATTATTGCTTCGATGTTTTAGCGTTAGAAAACCTTTGGATTGTTGGTTGGTCATTTGGAACAGATCTAGCTTTGCGCCATGCCAAAGATCCACGCCATCAAGGCTTGATTCTTCTTAGCCCACCGCTTCGCACAACAACTGATCAAGAGCTTTTGTATTGGAATAGTGATCCACGACCAATAACTGCCCTTGTGCCCGAGCATGATGATTACCTCAAGCCAAATGCTGCTAAAGAGCGCTTTGCAATCGTGCCTAAATTAAGAATAATTCCAGTAGATGATGCAAAGCATCTTTGGGTGGGTGAACCATCTGTTCATCGTGTGCTCTCTGAAATTAACACCATTGTTACCGGTGATACCAGCGCTCTACCTCTTGAGTATTAAGAGTTATTAGCACGAGGGATTACAACCTCGTCCAAAATCAAGATAATTGAAGCTGCCACTGGCACGGCAAGTAATCCGCCAACTAGCCCCAAGAGTGATGAACCAATGAGAGCTGAGATGATTGTTACTGCTCCAGGAACAGCCAAAGTTCTTTTCATGATGCGTGGTGTTACAACATAGTTTTCTACTTGCACATAAACCACATATGCAACAAAAGCGATAACACCAATAGCAATTGATTGGGTTAATGCAATTATTGTGACAATTCCACAGCCCAAGAAGTGACCCACCAACGGAATTAATCCACAGACTAAAACAATCATTCCAATAGCTATTGGTGAAGGCAGACCCAGGACAAGTGAGAGTAGGAAAACAAAGACAGAGGCCATTGCTGCAATAACTATTTGGCTACCCACAAATGAACCCACACGAGCAATGATCGCGTTAGTCAGGTGGCCAACTCGTGCGCGGCGGCTTGCAGGAACTAATGAAAGCCCAAGATCAACAGCCTGAGGCAGGGAAGTGATGAAATAGAGAGTCAGAACCAGGATTGTAAGGAAAGTGAAAAACCCTGAAAGTACCGACTTACCAACACCAATAACGCCGCCGAAAGCTGAAATCAAAAGGGTTCCATCGGAAGTTACCGATTTCAATTTAGTTTGCAGCGTATCGATAATTCCATATTGCTCATTGAGCTTATTAATTGTGGCGTTATTAGTTAGATCAGCCAAGAGAGTAGGTGCCTTATTGATGAGTTGCGTTCCTTGAGTAATCACAGGAGGGGCAACCACAAGAGCAAAGAAGATAACAAAAGCAATAACTGAAGTGAAGATTATTGTCACTGCAGTAACGCGTGACATATTACGACGGCGAAGAGCTTCAACTGCTGGGTTGAGGCCTGTTGCCAAAAACAGCGCAATGAGGATTAAAATAAATATTTGAGAGACGCTAGCAAGTGCGCGCATCAATACGATTGCAGTGAGAGCACCTAACGTGGCAACAAATCCAAAGTAATACGGATGGGATCTATTGATTGGAACACCTGCAACTCCATAATCTGCTGGAGTTTGTGCAGGTTTGGCTGCTCGCTTCGTAACCTTCTTAATTCGCTCTTTAATTGCCATAGGTGCATTGTAAAGATAGTTATCTCACTTGTATGAGACGTGGTGTTCATCTTCTCGTCACATTTTTAGGGAAGAATGAGCCTTATGGCCCTACGGATTACAGGATTAGGCGAGGAGATCGCAGCTGTTACTGGCCTGCCGTGGCAACAGAGTTTGGAAGAGTGGCCAGAAGATCCCGCTCTGGCAGAAAAGCGCGGTATTTCTCGCCACGTGGTCCGCTTAGTTAGAGCGACCACTGATGCAGATGCGCCGGTCTATGCCGTCAAAGAAACTGTCTCTGAGTTTGCTAACCGTGAATACAAGGTCTTACGTGAACTAACTTCCCTGAATGCCCCGTGCGTTGAACAAATTGCAGTTGTTGAGGGCAGAACAGATGCGCAAGGCGAAGAACTTCCGTGTGCAATGGTTACTCGCTTCTTGCCGTATTCCTTGCCATACCGAGTTCTACTCTCTGGCTCAGTAACTGCCCACGATATTAATACCATGGCAAATGCCCTTGCATTGCTACTTGTTCGATTACACCTTTTAGGTTTTTGGTGGGGTGATTGTTCACTCTCAAATACTTTATTTCGCCGAGATGCTGAAGGCTTTGCTGCCTATCTTGTCGATGCGGAAACGGGAGAGTTTCAAAAATCTCTCAGCGATGGTCAGAGAGAACATGATTTAGATATTGCAATGTTTAACGTTGCAGCTGAATTAGAAGATCTACGTTTATCTGGAGTTTTATATCCCGGTATGGATCCAGTGCGTGCAGCCGAAGCTGTTATTCGTCGCTACCGCAGAATTTGGTCAGCCCTTAAAGAGCGCCAGTTACTTGATCCTAAAGATCGACATGCAGTTGAGCGCGCTATGCGCCAGTTACACGATTTAGGTTTTGCGGTTGAAGAAGTTTCAATCACAATCGATGGTGATACACAGCTTCTATCTTTCCAACCTCGATTAGTTGCAGCTGGTTATCACACGCAACGTTTGCGTGAATTGATGGGAATTGAAACTGAAGAGCTTCAAGCCAAACGCCTACTTGCATCCTTTGATCGCTACCGTGCCCGACATGAAAACTCCTCTATGTCTGTGACCGAAATGGCTAAGACGTGGTTTATAGAAGTCTTTGAACCAATAATTAACCGAGTCCCAGAACAGATGCGTGGTCGTGTGGAACGGGCTCAGATGTTCCATGAAATCCTTGAAAACCGCTGGTATTTGAGTGAACAAAAGGGAACTGATGTGGGCCTGGAGTTCGCTGCCGATAACTATGTTCAAGAGATTTTGCCCTATCGGCGCGATTCTGGCGTTGACCTCATCGCCCAGTAGGATTACAACGTGAGCAACCCTCCTAATTTTGCACAAGCTGTTGATCTAAGCTCATTAGGAAAACCAAAGAGCGCCTCAGCAGGACCTACTCCAGGTATTGAAGTTACTGTTGCAAACTTAACATCAGAGTTTTTACCTCTATCAAAAACTCGTCCAGTCATTTTGTTCTGCTGGTCACCGCGCAGTGCCGAGTCTGTTGAGATGTTGAATGTGATGGGTGCACTAGAGACTAGTTATAAAGGTGCTTGGAGTTTGGGTCGAGTTGATATCGATGCCCAGCCTCAAGTTGCCCAAGCTCTGCAAACACAAAAGATTCCTTATGCAGTTGCACTAATTAATGAACAAATCGTTCCTCTATTTGAACAAGCTTATCCAGAAGCCCAAATTCGATTGGTTCTAGATAAAGTTCTCACTTTAGCTTCCGAACAAGGTGTTGGTGAAGCACCAATAGAAGTTATTGAACCTGAGGAAGAAGAAGCAGTTGCTGCTCTTGAAGCTGGTGACTTTGCTACTGCAGAGGTTGCCTATAAGAAATTACTAGCGAGGAAGCCAGCTGATTCTTTTGCAAAGCTTGGTCTTGCTCAAACTCAACTGCTCATTCGCACTGACGGTTTAGTATTGGATGCAGTAATCAAAGAAGCCTCAGATAATCCCACCGACTTGTCCCTACAGCTGCGAGCTGCTGACATGGAGATAGTAAATGGGGGAGTTGAAGCTGCCTTTACTCGTCTCTTACATGCAGTCAAAGAAAGTTCGGGGGATGAGCGCAACAAAGCTAAAGATCACCTTCTCTCACTTTTTGCTTTGGTTGATCCTGCAGATCCGCGTTTAACTGCTGCCCGCAGTGCGCTAGCGAATGCCCTCTTCTAATATGCCCACGATTACTCCTAAAAAAGAGCTTAATTACCTAAGAATTCTCTTCTTCACATTTGGTCTTGGAATCATGTCCTGGGTTCCTCGCTTTCCAGAGGTTAAAGAAGCACTCAAACTAACAAACGGTGGCTTCGGCTCACTCATTAGTACTGGCTCTTTAGGTTCACTTATTTCACTTCTTACTGTGGGACACGTGGTTCACAAAATTGGTGTTAAGAGAGTTCTCTATGTTGCCTCATTCTTCCTCATGGCAACCCTGATCGTTCTTACCACTGTTAATTCCTCTCTCATATTCTTTATTGCAAACATTGCCTTTGGTGCATCGATATCAGCTTTTCATATCGCAATTAATGCCCAGGGCTTTAACTATCAAGATCGCATGGGAAAATTCATTATTACGCAGATGAGCGGCTTATGGAGTGCCGGGGCATTGATTACCGCCTTCCTTTCAGGATTTCTTGTTGACCGAGTCTCTCTTCACTTTCATATTGCTGTTTTAACCGCTTTTGTCTTTCTTATTCAAGTCTTTGTAATTCGTTCTCTTGAACCAGAGCTTCTTAAAGCTAATCAAGATGTAAACATTGAATACAAACTCAAAGAGTTATTTGCTGGATTTTCTTTTGATCGACTAGTTTCATTTGGATTAATTTGTGCAATATTTCTTGAATTCGCCTTAAGCGACTGGGCCACTATTTACACAAAAGAGGAGATTGGAATTAAGGGAGGCATTAATACCCTGCCCTTTATTCTCTTCACTATGTGGATGATTTTTGGACGTTTCACAGTTCACTACTTGTTGCCACGCTTCACACTAGAGCGCCTAGCTATTGCGGCTTCACTACTTGCCGGAATCTCTTTTCTTGTTAGCGTCACTCTTGCAAGAACAGTATTTGCAAGTAATCAAGATATTGCCTTTTTAGTTATCTGCATTGGTTTCTCCATTGCTGGCCTTGGGAGCTCTTTCCTTGGCCCAACATTTATGACTGCAGCCAATGCCCGCTCAAAGCACCCAGCCAGTGTGGTTATTGGCCATGTTGGGGTTGCAAACATCATTTTAGCTTTCATTTTGAAGTGGATCGTTGCTTGGACAGCGCAAGCCACCTCACTAACAATCGGCTTACTCATTCCAGGAATTCTTCTACTTACAGTTCCTCTTTACGCAAAGGCCCTTAAGAGCGTTTAAACCAAATAGTTGCAAGCGGTGGAACTCGCACTGCGCTAGCTAATTGAGCTGCATCACTAATAACTAAAGGTTCATTGGTAATTCCACTACCGCCATAAGCTAAATCATCAGTGTTAAGTACTTCGGTCCATGTGCCAGCCGTCGGAAACGGCAAGGAGTAATTCTCATGTGGCATAGGGGAGAAGTTTGTTATTGCAACAAATGGGGTTCCTTGATCATCCCAACGAGCAAAAGCAACAATGTTTGCCGCACCATCATTTCCAACGAGCCATGTGAAACCTTCAGGTGAAGTGTCTTTCTCCCAGAGCGATGGAACTTTTTTATAGAGAGCATTTATTTCAGCAACACACTTTTGAACACCTTGATGCTCACCATATTCAGTTAAATACCACTGCAACCCAGCACTTTCATTCCACTCATCATTTTGTGCAAATTCACTACCCATAAACAAAAGCTTCTTACCTGGGTGGGCCCACATAAATCCATAAAGGGCACGAAGTGTTGCAGTCTTTTGCCAGCGATCTCCTGGGAACTTATTAACTAACTGACCTTTTCCATGCACAACTTCATCATGGGAAAGTGGAAGCATGAAGTTCTCACTCCATGCATAGAGAATTGAGAAAGTTACTTCATTGTGGTGATATACGCGGTGAATAGGATCATGTTGTAAGTACTGCAATGTGTCATGCATCCAACCCATGTTCCACTTAAAACCAAAACCAAGACCGCCAGATGAAGTATCACGAGTGACACCAGACCAAGCAGTTGATTCTTCGGCAATCATCATGATGCCCGGGTGGGTTTTATAGGCCGTAGATGTAGCTCCTTGCAAAAGCTGAACAGCTTCTAAATTCTCACGGCCACCATTGATATTTGGCACCCATTCGCCTTCTTTTCGTGAGTAGTCCAAATAAAGCATGGAAGCAACAGCATCAACTCGTAATCCATCAATGTGATACTCAGTTAACCAATAGAGCGCACTTGCAACGAGAAAGTTACGGACTTCATTTCGCCCAAAGTTAAAAATAAGCGTGCCCCAGTCTGGGTGTTCACCTAAACGTGGATCAGAGTGTTCATAAAGGGCAGTGCCATCAAATTTAGCCAGAGCCCATTCATCTTTTGGAAAGTGCGCAGGAACCCAATCCAGAATGACTCCAATACCGGTAGCATGCAATGCATCTACTAGGAACTTGAAATCATCAGGAGAACCAAAGCGAGAAGTGGGCGCAAAGAATGAAGTTACTTGATAGCCCCATGATGGACCATATGGGTGCTCGGTTACTGGCAAGAACTCAACATGAGTGAATCCTTGTGCTCGAACATAATCGACTAATTCAATTGCAAGCTCTCGATATGAAAGACCTAACTTCCATGACCCCAAGTGCACTTCATAGACCGAAACAGGGGCGCGCCAGGATTCAAACTTTGTGCGCTTTGTAATCCACTCTGAGTCATTCCATACATATGTAGATTCTTCAACAATTGATGCAGTCAATGGGGGAATTTCTGTCGCACGAGACATCGGATCGGCATGATCTACCCAGCGTCCGTCTATGCCACAAATTGCAAACTTATATCTAGTTCCAACTCCGATATCTGGAATAAAGATTTCCCAGATGCCAGAGGAACCAATACGAACCATGTGGTGTGTGTTTTTATCCCAGAAATTATGATCACCAATAAGTGAAACAGCCTGTGCATTAGGTGCCCATACTGAAAAAGCAGTACCTAGAAGCTCATTTGAATCATCTCGGCGAACATGTGCTCCTAATGCTTTCCATAGCTGCTCATGGCGACCTTCGGCAATGAGATACAGATCAAGCTCACCTAAAGTTGAATGTGGATTAAGAAAAGAGACAGGATGCATAGCGTGAATTGAATCTTTCTTAGTAAATCTGGAAAAGATTCCCATTTCTTAAAGCTTCACTTGGCAGATGTGGGCAACTTTGCCGACCGGACGAGTGGGATCGAGCTGAATGAATTGATGCTCTGACCAATCAAAGCTCTTGCCATCAAGGAGATCTTTAACCGCAAAAGTACCTTCAAGACCCAGTGCGTTCATATCCCAATGAACAATAGTGCCTTGAGCAAAGGAAGGATCAAGGTTTACGACAACCAAGATTAGGTTCTTACCTTCGCGCTTTGAATAAGCAATGATCGCTTCAGATTCGGTGTTGTGAAAAACAAGATTACGAAGTTGCTGAAGAGCCGGATTAGCTTTGCGAATTGCATTGAGTTGCGTGATGAATGGTGCCAGAGTCAGACCCTTCTTAGTTGCACCATCCCAATCGCGAACTTTGATTTCATACTTCTCTGAATCTAAATACTCTTCGCCACCTTCTTTAAATGGTCGGTGTTCATAAATTTCATACCCTGCATACATTCCCCATGAAGGCGTGAGAGTTGAAGCCAGAACTGCGCGCAATGCAAACATTGCTGGATTGCCACTGTGTAAATGGAAAGGATTGATATCTGGAGTGTTGACCCAAAAATTGGGACGAAAGAATGCAGAAGTTTGTTGCGCAACTTCACGGCCGTATTCAGTGAGCTCAGACTTGCTGGTGCGCCAGGTGAAATATGTATAGGACTGATGAAAGCCTGCTTTACCAAGTGCATGCATCATTGCTGGCGCAGTAAAAGCTTCAGCTAAAAAGATTACCTCTGGGCTCTCTCTGCGCACAATATCGAGCAAGTCCTGCCAGAAGTGAACTGGCTTAGTGTGTGGATTATCAACACGAAAGATCTTTACGCCCTTAGAAACCCATAAACGGATGATGCGAAGTACTTCATCACGAATACCCTCGTAGTCATCATCAAAGTTAATGGGGTAGATATCTTGATATTTCTTGGGTGGATTTTCAGCATAAGCAATCGTTCCATCGGCACGCTTGTTAAACCATTGAGGATTACTTTTCACCCACGGATGATCAGGAGAAGTTTGAAGTGCTAGATCTAATGCAATCTCTAAGCCAGCCTTCTTTGCTGCTGAAACAAAGTTTTCAAAATCCTTCATCGTTCCAAGTGCTGGATTAACCGCATCATGGCCACCATCTGAATTACCAATAGCCCATGGCACACCAGGATCATTAGGACCTGCAGTTAGAGAGTTATTGGGTCCCTTGCGATGGGCAACACCGATGGGATGGATTGGGGGCAGATATAAAACATCAAAGCCCATGGCTGCAACTGCAGGCAATCTCTTTGCTGCACTTACAAATGTTCCAGAAGTAATTGTTCCATCCGCGTTTTTTACTGCACCTTCACTGCGTGGAAAGAACTCATACCAAGCACCAACTAGAGCACTCTCACGATCAGCGCGAATTAGATATTTTTCAGTTGATCCATAGACCGTGCGATATTGGGATGTGCTATCTGCTTCAACGACGAAAAAGTAATCACCTTGCGCAGGGATAGTAATTGAACCTTCATAGCGATTAGTTCCAGGCCAGGTTTCTTTCATATCTGCGCGAGATACCACTTTGCCTTTTGAATCATGTAAAACTACTTGGGCACCTAGTTTTTCATGGCCCTCAATGACAGCGGTTGCACTGACTTGAATAGTCTCACCAGCTACTGCTTTAACAGGTAAAAATTCTCCACCGAAGTAAACCGCGGGGGAGATATCGCTAATTGCAATTCGTGAGATCAACCTGAGCCTTCGGTATTGCCAGCATCTGCAGCTGAGACATCATGGATAAGATACTTTTCCATTGCCTTTGTGACAATGCTTTTCTTGATATCGCCTTGATTACTTAGTTGCTGCAACACGGCAACCGCAATTGATTCAGCATCAACTTTGAAGTGACGGCGAAGTGCACCGCGTGTATCTGATAATCCAAAGCCATCAGTACCCAGTGAGTAGAAAGGCGCATCAACCCATGGTGCAACTTGATCTTGCACAGAGCGCATGTAATCACTCACAGCAATTACAGGACCCTTGTGACCAGCTAACTTCTGTGAAATATATGCACGCTTCTTATCATTTGGATTAAGAAGATTGTGACGATCTGTTTCTAGGCCATCACGGCGAAGTTCATTCCATGAAGTCACAGACCAGATAGATGCATTAACACCCCAGTCATCGGCAAGAAGCTGCTGAGCCTTAAGTGCCCAGTTCACTCCAACACCTGATGCCAAGATCTGCGCTGATTTCTTGCGTGATTTAGCTGCGGGAGAATAAAGATAAATACCCTTGAGCAGGCCTTCCACATCAAGGTTTTCAGGCTCAGCTGGATGAACATATGGCTCGTTATAAACAGTGACGTAGTAATAAATGTTTTCGCTGTTCTCACCATACATACGGCGCAAACCATCTTTAACAATATGTCCAAGTTCAAATGCAAAGGCTGGGTCATAAGAAACCACAGCTGGGTTAGTTGAAGCAAGAAGTGGTGAATGACCATCTTCATGCTGCAAACCTTCACCGTTAAGTGTGGTGCGACCAGCAGTTGCACCGATTACAAACCCGCGTACTAATTGATCAGCTGCAGCCCAGAAAGCATCTCCTGTGCGCTGGAAACCAAACATTGAGTAGAAGATGTAGATAGGAATCATTGGTTCATCGTGTGTGGAGTATGAAGAGCCCACTGCAGTAAATGATGCAACTGAACCAGCTTCGTTAATTCCTTCATGCAAGATCACACCAGTAGTTGATTCCTTGTATGAGAGCATCAATTCACGATCAACAGCTGCATATTGCTGTCCATTGGGTGAATAGATCTTTAACGTTGGAAACAATGAGTCCATACCGAATGTACGGGCCTCATCCGGAATGATTGGAACAATTCGTGCACCAAGTCCAGGATCTTTCACTAAATCTTTGAGCATGCGCACAAATGCCATCGTTGTTGCAATCTCTTGATGACCAGAACCGCGCTTAACTGATTCATAGACAGAATCATCAGGTTGGGCAAGTGGGCGTGAGATTGCGCGGCGACGAGGAATAGATCCTCCAAGGGCTGCGCGGCGCTCAGCTAGATAAATAGCTTCAGGAGAATCGGCAGCTGGCTTGTAATAAGGGGGTAAGTACTTATCTAACTTCTCATCTGGAATATCTAGATGCAATGTGTCACGGAATTGCATGATGTCTTCAAGTGACATCTTCTTCATCTGGTGAGTGGAGTTACGACCTTCAAAGCTTGATCCCAGAGTCCAGCCCTTGATTGTCTTAGCCAAAATAACTGTTGGACGACCGTTGTCTTGAGTTGCTGCGGTGTATGCAGCAAATAACTTCTTATAGTCATGTCCACCGCGCTTTAAGCCCCAAATCTTTTCATCAGACCAGTCGGCAACCATTGCTGCAGTGCGAGGATCGCGACCAAAGAAGTTCTCACGAACATAGGCACCAGATTCAGCTTTAAAGGTCTGGTAATCGCCATCTAAAGTCTTATTCATCAAGTTAACAAGTGCGCCTTCGCGATCTTGAGCCAATAGTGGATCCCACTCGCGGCCCCAAACCACCTTAATAACATTCCAACCAGCGCCACCAAAGATTGATTCAAGCTCTTGAATGATTTTGCCATTTCCGCGAACCGGACCATCAAGGCGTTGTAAATTACAGTTCACAACAAAAGTTAAGTTGTCGAGTTTTTCACGTGTAGCTAATCCAATAGCACCCAATGTGTCGACTTCATCTACTTCACCATCACCAAGAAATGCCCATACGCGTTGATCACTTGTGTCTTTGATTCCACGGTTGTGGAGATAACGATTAAAGCGCGCTTGGTAAATAGCATTGATTGGTCCGATACCCATTGACACTGTTGGGAACTGCCAAAAATCTGGCATCAAACGTGGGTGTGGGTAAGAAGAAAGTCCGCCAGCTGGATGTGAGAGTTCTTGGCGGAAACCATCTAACTGATCCTCAGTTAAACGACCTTCAAGATATGCACGTGCATACATTCCAGGACTTGCATGTCCTTGGAAAAAGATTTGATCTCCGCCACCTGGGTGATCTTGTCCGCGGAAGAAGTGGTTAAAACCAACTTCATAGAGCGCAGCAGAGGATGCATAAGTAGAGATGTGTCCACCAACGCCAACGCCTGGACGCTGTGCACGGTGCACCAGCATCGCTGCATTCCAACGATTCATCGCACGGATATTGCGCTCAATACCTTCATCACCAGGAAAAGCTGGTTCATGTTCTGGAGAAATTGTGTTCATGTAGTCAGTTGTGCGAAGGTCAGAGATACCTATTTTTTTCTCATGGGCACGCTTTAAAAGACTCAACATTAAATAGCGAGCGCGTACTGGACCTGCATTAGCTAGAGCCGCATCAAAGGATGCATGCCATTCGGCCGTCTCTGAAGGGTCGGTATCAACTAGCTGGTCAATAATCTGATCGGGCGCCTCAAAGGTTTCGCTCATGGTGCCTATTCTTGCGTGAACTGACCAGTAAGTCGAAATGGACTAGCCATATCTCTTGTGCAAGGGGCATTCATTGTGTGGAATTAGCCTGTGCCAGCGCGTATGGGGTTCAAGGAGGGTGACCTAGTTCTAGAGGTCGGCCGTTCTGGAGGCTGCGATGAAAGCCTGCGCAAATCGATTAGCGCCATTACTAAAACAGAGTTTGTAGATAGTGATGCACAAGAAGTTGTTGATGGCGTAATTATCTGGTGGCGCGATGGTGATGGCGATCTAGTTGATGAATTAATGGATGCACTTACTTATTTAAGTGAAACGGGACCTATCTGGGTATTAACTCCCAAAGTCGGCCGTGATGGCCATGTTGAGCCAAGTGATATTCAAGATGCGGCTCCAACTGCTGGCTTAAGTCAGACGTCTTCTTTTTCTATTGCAGCTGACTGGAGTGCTACTCGTCTGGTGGCACGCAAAGCTGGTAAACGATAGGTTTGCCTGTATGACTCTAACAATTGGCCAAGCCGCTCCAGATTTTGAAGTTCTCAACCAACATGGTGAGATGCTTTCACTTTCATCATTTAAAGGTAAAAAGAATGTTGTTCTTCTTTTCTATCCCTTTGCATTCTCAGGAATCTGCACAGGTGAGCTCTGTGCACTGCGTGATGATCTAGCAGCCTTTCAAAACGATAATGTGCAATTGCTAGCAATCTCATGTGATCCCATGTATGCACAGCGTGCTTTTGCTGAAGCTGAAGGTTACAAATTCCCAGTGCTTGCAGATTTTTGGCCACATGGCGCAGTTGCTAAGGCTTACGGAGTATTTGAAGAATCACGTGGTTGCTCAACTCGTGGCACATTTGTCATTGACAAGGAAGGCATCTTGCGCTGGCAGGTAGTCAATGGTCTTGGCGATGCCCGCAATATCGCTGATTACAAGGCGGCAATTGCTGCGCTCTAAGCGCGGGATTTAGCGATTTAACTATGGTGAAGTAAGATTCACCAGTACTCATAGCAGTACAAAGGGTGCTTAGCTCAGTGGTAGAGCGTCTCGTTTACACCGAGAATGTCGGGGGTTCGAAACCCTCAGCGCCCACCAGTTCTTTACGAAGGGGTTGATTGCAGAGAATGAAAGCCAGCCCAAGTGATCAACGTCAGATTATTGATGTGGCAGCTTTTGACCAGAAAACCACCGCACTCAACCACACCGCCTCAACGCTTCCAGAAATCGCAGAATTAGTAACAACCACAACCAAATCTCATAACGCTCGTGATCTTCGTATTGGCGCCGAGACTGAGCTCAATGATGTTAAACGCGAACTCTTGCGCGCAGAGGCAGATGTTGAGCAGATAGTTACACGTATTACCCGTGACGAAGCCCGTCTTTCTGGTGGATCAGCATCACCAAAAGAGCTCGAACAGCTCCAACATGAAGTGGGAACTCTAAATGCACGTCGGGCAGAACTCGAAGAAGTAGAGCTGGAAATAATGATGCGAGTGGATGAAATTAAAGCCCGCATTACAGATCTGCAAAACCAAGAAGCTGATTTCACGGCGCAGATTAACGACCTTAATATCCGCAAAGAAAATGCGCTCGCAAAGATTAACGGTGAACTAGAAAGTATTGCCAAAGAGCGCAGTGAAACGCTGGCGTCTGTCTCTGCTGAATTTATAGCGCTGTATGAAAAAATTCGTGCATCAAATAATGGAACAGGTGCAGCTGCACTAGTTGCTGGTGCGTGCACGGGATGTCACCTTTCAATTAATACAGTTGAGCTCAAGCGAATTGCTGAATTAGCTGATGATGAAGTGGTGCGCTGTGAAGAGTGCCGCTGCATCTTGGTGCGCGGAGCGTAGTCAATGGCACGTCATTTTTCATTAACTGCAGATGGTGGTTCACGCGGCAATCCTGGACCTGCTGGTTATGGATCTGTCATTACAGAAAACGGCAAAATCATTGCAGAGCTCTATGACTTCATTGGAATTGCAACAAATAACGTTGCTGAATATTGTGGACTCATTGCTGGTTTAACTGCAATTAACGCCCTTGATCCGCAAGCAACTGTGGATGTGAAGATGGATAGCAAACTAGTAGTAGAACAGATGTCTGGGCGCTGGCAGATCAAGCATGCAGATATGCGCAAACTAGCCAGCGATGCTCGTTCTGCTCACACCGCAGCCCTTGTTAGCTACACCTGGATCCCACGTGATGAAAACTCCCATGCTGATCGCCTGGCAAATAAGGCCCTAGATGAGCAAAGTGGTGGGGGAGAAATCATCTCTGTGCGCCAGAATTACTTAACTGAGCGCCTGCTTAACCCTGAAGAATCAACAACGATATTCCTCATTCGACATGGTGAGACAGTTTTAACTCCTATGAAGAAGTTTTCAGGTGATGGTCCTTTAAATCCAGAGCTGACCGACATTGGTTTGGGCCAGGCAGAAAAAGTTGCAGAGGCCATAGCTAAATTTAATCCAGAAGTGATTATTGCTTCACCTCTTAAACGCACAACTCAAACAGCAGAAGCGATCTCAAAAGCAACAGGGCTACCTATCGTTTTTGAAGATGCATGGATTGAATGCTCTTTTGGAATCTGGGATGGAATGTCTATAGATGAAGTAAAAGAGCGTTATCCAGCAGATTACAACTCATGGGTGTGCTCA
Source organism: actinobacterium SCGC AAA044-N04 (assembly GCA_000378885.1). Taxonomy (GTDB): domain Bacteria; phylum Actinomycetota; class Actinomycetes; order Nanopelagicales; family Nanopelagicaceae; genus Planktophila. Next base: position 135,160 of record KB900456.1, read on the forward strand.
ACTTCTTTTGCACCGCCTGAGGGTGAGTCTTATGACTCAGTTGCATTGCGCGTGGATGCAGCAATTTCTCAGATTTGTGCTGAGTACCCAGGACAGCGCGTAGTAGTTGTCACACACAATGGAACAATTAAATCTGCAGCAAAAGTAGTTGTTGGTGCTCCTTCCGAATCAATTTTTCATATAGACATCTCGCCTTGTTCAATCACCACAGTCTCTGTGTGGCCAAGTGATGGCTTAAGAGCCCTTCGAACCCTGAATGAACAGGCCCATTTACGCTAGTCGTAACCCATTCGTTACGCCTAAATCTTGGGAAAATCGTGCATTTCGCCTAGAGTAAGCACACCCTCGAAGCCTTGATGGCTTCATTCCAATGCCCTGACTCGTGTCGTGGCAGTTAATTAAAGGATGGTTTACATGAAGGTTCTATCTCTAGGAAAGCGCAGCGTTGCAGTTCTTGCTGCTCTTGGCCTTGCAGTTGGTGGCACAGTAGTTACAGCACACGCTGCAGCTCCTGCGTTCATCGATTGCCAGTTATTTGCAGCAGGCGAGCCTGATCACATCGATCCAGCTCTCACATCAACTCTTGTTGGTGCAAACGTTGCAACAATGTTATTCGATGGTCTTACAGATACAGATGCAAATGGAGCCCTATACGGTGAAGTTGCTTCAAAGTGGAAGACCACTGACGGCTCAAAGACTTGGGTCTTCACACTCAAGAAGGGTCTGAAGTTCTCTAACGGAGAAGCAGTTCTTCCTTCATCATTCGTCAACGGCTGGAAGCGCTCAATGGATTCCAAGTTGGCTTCAGAAGTTGCATACCACGGTGACTTTATTCTTGGCATGAATGCATACTCAACAGGTAAGGGTGCTTTCCCTTCATCTTCAGTAGTTGCAGATGACAAGGCAATGACACTTACAGTCAAGATGGAAAACCCAACTTCAGACTGGCCATCAATTGTTGGTCACTCAGTGTTCTCACCAATTCCTACAACAATGGTTGGTGCTTCAGATAAAGTTGAAGAAGATGGCACAAAGCTAGTTGGAAATGGTCCATTCATGTTGGCTTCAGCAATTACAAAGCGCGCAGGTGGCGAAGTTGTTCTTGTTCCGAACCCTAACTACGGTGGAAAGACACCAACACTTTCAAAGTTAACTGCAAAGATTTTCTCTGACACAAATGCTGCATACAACGCATTTGCTTCAGGTCAATGCGATTCAGGTCCAATCCCAGCAGGTCGTTACACAGAACTTCTCACAAAGTGGGGAACTAAGGGTGTTAAGTCAACTCTTGGAACTGACTACTGGGGATTTAACTGGGAAGATCCAATCGTTGGCGGAACAAAGAACAAGTATCTTCGCTCAGCTATCGCAAAGGCGATCGATCGCGATCAGATCTCATCAGTGATTTATCAGGGTGTTCGTAAGCCTGCTACAGGTCTACTTCCACCAGGACTTCCTGGCTACCAGTCAGGTCAAGGCCTTACAAACTCTCGCGATCTAGCTGGAGCAAAGGCTGATTACAAGCGCTGGTTAGATGCTGGCAACACAACACCTCCTGCAATTCGTCTTTCATACAACGACGGTGCTGGTTGGGACAAGGTTGCTTCAATCATTATCGCTAACCTCAAGGATGTTGGAATTCCAGCAAAGCTTGATCCATTCGCAGCTGACGGAACATACTTCTCAAAGATGCGTTCAGGTAAGGGACAGATGATTCGTGCTGGTTGGTTCGCTGACTATCCAATCGCTGACAACTTCCTATATCCATTGCTTCACTCAGCTTCTATCGGTGGAGACAATCTAGAGCGTTATAACAGTGCAACATTTGATGCATTGGTTAACTCAGCTCGCTCAACAACTAACAAGTCATTTGCACAGAGTCAGTACCGTCGTGCTGAGGTACAAGCTCTACGCAGCGATGTTGTTATTACACAGACCGTTAACCGTGGAATTGCAACAGTGCTTGCACCAAGCATTGCTACATTCCCAATCACTCCACTTGGAATGATTGTTTTCGATCAGGTTGTAAAGAACTAATTAAAAAGTAGTTCCTCGTTGTGAGGGGTCCTCGAAAGGGGGCCCCTCACTTCGATTTACACCCCAGCATTAATTACCTGTAAGATTGCGAGAGATGTTTACATACACGATTAAGCGATTGCTCCAGAGCCTTATTGTTGTCTGGGCAGCTGTAACGTTGATGTTTGCACTTTTCTTCATTATTCCTGGAGATCCAATCTCACTTAAGAGTGGTGAAAAAGCTCTTCCACAAGAGATTCTCGATAACATTGAAAGAAAATATGGCTTAGATAAGCCAACTTACGTTCAGTATTTCCGTTTCTGGGGAAACCTCTTTCGAGGAGATCTTGGCTATTCCTATAAGAACGATAAATCTGTAAATACAATTTTGCATGATGGCCTTTCTACAAGCGCCAGATTGCTGTTTTGGGGCGCACTGCTACAACTCATCATTGCCCTGACTGTTGGATTAACGAGCGCAATCAAGCGTGGATCTCTTGGAGATCGCATTGGAACCGTGTTTTCTGTGGGTATTCAAGGTATTCCAGTTTTCGTATCAGGCTTATTAGCTCAATATCTCTTTGGTGTTTTACCTTTCCAATTACATTGGGATTGGCTCAACTTCTTTAAACCCTGGCCTACAACCTGGCATGCCGGCATTATTCCGGGCGATAGTTGGAAAGGCGTAGTCCTACCTGCATTAGTTGTTGCAGTAGTTGATGCAGCCTTCATCGCGCGCATGCTGCGCTCATCTTTGCTTGAAGTTTTGCGTGCCGATTACATCCGCACTGCTTTTGCTAAGGGATTATCTGCAAGACGCGTGTGGTTCCACCATGCACTTCGCAACGCCCTCATTCCAGTTGTTACAGTCTATGGAACTTCACTTATTGCAATCTTTGGAGTTGCCGTTCAGACTGAGAAAGTCTTCTCTCTCCCAGGAATGGGATCAACTATTGCAGATTCAGCTCTGTCGCAAGATGCACCAGTTGTGTTAGGTCTTGCCATTGTGGTTATTTCCTTTGGCGCTGTCGTGAACTTAATTGTTGATTTAAGTTATGCCCTCATTGATCCACGTATCAAAATCGATTCTAAGGCGGTGCATTAATGTCTGAAATCGAGCAGATTCCACAATCACTTTCCTATTGGCAAGATGTGCGCAAGCGCTTTTTTGGTAACAAGATTTCTATTGTCGGTTTAGTCATGCTCGTTTTCCTCATTATTGCTGGAATCGTTGGACCATTTATTAGTGGTTGGAAATATGATGATCTAGGTCCAGATATTTTGGTTGGACCAGGATCTAATGGTCACTGGCTAGGAACAGATGATTTAGGTCGAGACATCTTTACTCGCGTTACTTTTGGTATTCGACTTTCTTTAACTGTTGCCATTGTTGTTACGGCAATCTCAGTATTCGTTGGTGTGACACTAGGTGGTATTGCTGGTTACTTCGGTGGCTGGATCGACACAATCATCAGCCGCTTTATTGATACCTGGCAGGTAATCCCGTTCGTTCTTATCGGCTTTGCAATTATCACTGTTTTTGGCTCTTCTTTCTGGGTCATCGTGGCAGCTCTTGTTTTCACGGGTTGGTACTCGACTACGCGTTTATTCCGTGCCTCTGTTATGCAAGTGAAGTCTTTGGATTATGTGGAAGCAGCTCGGGCAACTGGAGCAAGCACGAAGCGCATCATTTTGCGCCATATTGGCCCAAATGCGATTCCACCTATCATTGTTGTTTTAGCTTTTTCTGTGGCAGGAGCAATCTTGTCTGAGTCAGTTTATGCATTCTTGGGTGTGGGCTTTCGTGAACCAACTCCATCACTAGGTGTAATGATTTCTAGCTCACGTAACTACTTAACAGATAAGCCTTTCGTATTCTTTATTCCAGGCTCTGTCTTGGTTCTACTTACTCTTTCAATTGTTCTCATCGGTGATGGTTTGCGCGATGCCCTTGATCCTAAGTTACGAGGAGTCAAGTGAGTCAGCCACTTCTTCATATCGATAATCTTCACGTTCACTTCAATACCTCAGATGGTTTTGTGCAGGCGATTAACGGTGCATCATTAACTCTTAATCCAGGTGAAATCGTTGGTCTTGTGGGTGAATCTGGTTCAGGTAAATCTGTAACAGCTATGAGTATTTTGGGATTAGTTCCAAAGCCACCCGCTGTTTATCCAGAGGGTCGTATTTTATGGAAGGGCATTGATCTTCTAACAACGCCTGACCGCGAACTACGCGAAATTCGTGGTGGGGAAATCTCAATGATCTTCCAAGATCCAATGACTTCACTTAATCCCGTTTACACAATTGGTCACCAGATCTCTGAAATGATTCGGGTGCACGAGCGCATTTCTGCAAAGGCGGCTAAAGAGCGCTCTATCGAAATGTTGAACTTAGTAGGTGTTCCAAATCCCAAGCAGCGCGTTGATGACTATCCACACCAATTCTCAGGTGGAATGCGCCAAAGAGCGATGATTGCAATGGCGTTGTCATGTAATCCTGAGTTACTCATTGCTGATGAACCAACAACTGCCCTAGATGTAACTATTCAGGCGCAAATCCTTGAGATTTTAGAGAAATCAGCACGTGAACTAAACGTTGCAGTTCTACTCATTACTCACGATCTAGGCGTTGTTGCTGGTATCTGTGATCGCGTTGCTGTTATGTATGGCGGACGCATTGTTGAAGAGGCACCGGTTGATGATTTATTTGAGCGTCCTTTAATGCCTTACACATGGGGATTAATGAAATCCATCCCACAGATGGATCAAGTCCAAGGTTCTCGCCTCTACACAATCCCAGGGTCACCTCCAGTCATGTCACGTCCTCCCAAGGGATGTGCTTTTGCTGCGCGTTGTGAGTTTGCAGTCGATAAGTGCCAGACACAAGTTCCAGAGTTAACTGAATTTGCAGCTAATCGCATGGTGCGCTGCCACCGAGTTTCTGAGCCTAACTTTGTGAAGGTGCTCAAATGAGTGAACCATTACTAAGAGTTGTTAACTTAGAAAAGAAGTTTCCAATTCAGCGCGGTCTACTCAAGCGCACCGTTGGACAAATCCATGCTGTTGATGGAATCTCTTTTGATATTGCAGCCGGTGAGACTCTAGGTCTTGTGGGTGAATCAGGGTGCGGTAAGTCAACGACTGCCCGTTTAATCCTTCGCTTACTTGATCCAACTGCTGGAGAGATTTACTTCAACGGCAAAGAAATTCACACCCTCTCACGAGAAGAAATTCGCAAAGAGCGCAAAGATATGCAGATTGTTTTCCAGGATCCTTACGCATCCCTTAATCCACGTATGACTGTTCGCCAGATTGTGGCTGAACCTCTCATCGTTCATGGGTTAGCTAAGGATGATTCAGATCCTGCAGTCGATGAAATGATTGAGCTCTGTGGCCTTTCACGTGAATTCGGTAATCGCTATCCACATGAGTTCTCTGGCGGACAACGCCAACGCGTTGGTATTGCACGCGCTCTCGTTACTCGTCCAAAGCTGGTTGTTCTAGATGAACCAGTATCTGCCCTAGATGTTTCCGTGCAGGCTCAAATCCTTAACTTACTTGATGATTTGCGCGAAAAGTTTGGCTTTAGCTACCTCTTCGTTGCACATGATCTTTCAGTTGTTTCACACATCTCAGCCCGCGTTGCTGTGATGTATTTGGGCAAGATAGTTGAAATTGGCACACGCGAAGAAATCTTTGAAAACCCACAGCACCCATATACAAAGGCGCTGATTTCAGCTGTTCCTCTAGCTAATCCAAAGCAGGAGCGAGTCCGTAAGACTTCACGCATTGTTCTCACCGGTGATGTTCCAAGTCCAGCTAATCCACCTTCAGGTTGCCGCTTCCGCACACGTTGCTGGAAAGCACAAGATGTGTGTGCAACTTCTGAGCCACAACTTCTTTCAATTGGTAAATCACAAGTAGCTTGTCACTTTCCAGAAAAGTAAAAAATGAAGGTTCTAACAGTTAACATCACTAGCGTTGTGCATGAGGGTGAATGGACTGGTAGCGAAGGTAAAACTGGAATTGATAAGCGCGCAGCTCTTGGTCCAGTTCATTTTGCTAATGATGAAGTGATAGGCGATGTTGTCGTAGATCGCAATTTCCATGGGGGATATGACCAAGCGGTCTATGCCTATGCACGAGAAGATGCTGATTGGTGGGAAATAGAGCTCGGTCAATCAATTGCTAATGGTCGCTTTGGTGAAAACTTAACCACATCAGGAATTGATGTTAATAGCGCACTTGTGGGAGAGCGTTGGAGGATTGGCACAACAATCCTTGAAGTCTCACAACCACGAATTCCATGCCGAGTCTTTGCTGGATTCTGGCAGCGACCAACGTTGATTAAAGATTTTATGGCAGCCGGTAAACCTGGAACATATCTACGCATTATTCAAGAAGGCCATATAAACGCTGGCGATGCCATTGAAGTTATTTCTAAGCCAAATCACCGCATCTCAATTGCAGATCTGTATGCAGCAAAAAATGGAGTACGCTCTAAAATAGACGAGATTGCTGCAGTTAAAGAACTATCAGCTAAATATCAAGAATGGGCTCAAAGCCTGCGCAATTAACTTAGAGGCCTGCAGCGTGGCCTTCACAGCGCGGATCAGAACCAAAGGCATAGGTTGCATTAGGCAACACCTGCATTAACTGCACAGATGAACCATGACCCCAAGCAGCAAGTTCTTTCACATCATGACCCTTGGCTCGAAGTTGATCGAGAACTTGAGTTGAAACACGATTTTCAATCTCGAGCACGCCACTGCCATTCTCTTCAGCTGAGCTTTGCCCAGGAGCGTTGAGATGTTGCCATCTAGGTGCCTCGGTCGCTTCTTGTACGTTCATTTTCAAATCAACAACGTTGATGATTAACTGCAGATTGGTCTGCACCTGAATATTTGCACCAGGTGTCCCACCCACTAAATGCAAAGTTCCATCAGCATTAACTGCAGTAAAGGCATTGAGGGTGTGTGCTGGGCGCTTTCCTGGCTCAATCATGTTAGGAGAGGCTGGATCTAAAGAGAATCCAGTTAAGCGATTATTTAAAATGATTCCAGTTCCAGGTACTACCCATGAACTACCAAAGCCATGGAAGACAGATTGAATCCAGGAAACTGCGTTGCCATCCTTATCTGCCACTAAAAAGTAGGTGGTGTCACTGCCTTCACTGACGGGGGCAATGTCTGTAGCTGCTTTATCCATAGATATTTGGGCGGTGCGCTTATCAATGTTTTCTTTCGACAAAATCTTTGCAACGTTAACTTCAATAAATTCAGGATCTCCCAGAATCGCGTTGCGATCAGCAAAACCAGCCTTCTTAGATTCCACTCCAATGTGAATTCGATCAGCTTTACTCATCCTTGCCAGATCAAAGCGCTCATTAATGAGTAGCTCCTCCATCAAGATCATTCCTTGTGTAGGAGGCGGCTGACCATAAATAGTCAGATCGCGATACTTAATCGATAGAGGATCTAGAACTCTGGTGGTGTGTGCCTCTAGATCGTGGGCATTAAACCAACCTTCTGAGCCACTGATGAGTTGCTGGGCAATTCGCCCTTCATAAAATGCGCTGCGACCACCTGATGCAATCTCGCGTAGTGATTGCGCTAGATCTTTTTGAATAACTAGATCACCAATCTTCACGTTTACATCGATACCCATATCTTTAAAGAGAGAAGTATCAGGGGCAAGAGTTAAGTGGTTAGCAATTCTGCGAACAAAACCAGTATTTGCTGGAAAACCATTTTCTGCATAATCAATGGCTTGTTCTAATAACTTGGCCATAGGTAAGTTGCCATAGCGCTCATGGGCTTCAAACCAGGTTGAAACTAATCCTGGAATGGTTCCGGATTTAAATCCATGCAAAGGAATCTCTGTGCCATAAGCAGCAGCAGTTGCAGCGTGTGGTGCCTCACCACTGCCGTTAAATGCAAGGTTTGTCTTTGTGCTTGCATGGTGAGTAACTAAAAAAGCATCTCCACCTAAATGCGAAGCACCTGGCTCCACAACACAGATCACCGCACTCAGTGCAATGGCAGCATCAATAAATGAGCCACCCTGTTTTAATATTGAAATCGCAGCGCTCACGGCCAATGGCTGGCTTGCAGCAGCTCCGCCATTTTTGGCATAAACAACGCTTCGGCCCGTTTGCATCCGTGAACTGTGGCCTATTTTTAAAGGGATTACAAGAACATCAATAATGCAAGTATCCTTAAGGCTGAAGAGTCGCCCGGATCACCGCGTTATGAAAGTACCGAGGAAAGTCCGGACTCCAAAGAGCAAAGTGGTGGGTAACGCCCACCCGGAGCAATCCGCGGGATTAGTGCAACAGAAAGCAAACCGCCAACGAAAGTTGGTAAGGGTGAAACGGCGGTGTAAGAGACCACCAGTAATTGCAGCAATGCAGTTAGCTATGTAAACCCCACTTGGAGCAAGACCATGCAGTTGGCGCTTGAGAGCTGCTCGCTCGAGTCAACGGGTAGGTTGCTTGAATCTGTAAGTAATTACAGATCTAGATGGATGGTGATCCCTCGCAAGAGGACAGGATCCGGCTTATAGGGCGACTCTTCATTAGCAGGAGTGGGCGGAGGTTAAATCTCCGCTCACTTTTGTTATTTAAATGTGTTCAGAGTTGTCAGAACCTATCCCAAATTTGTCAGATTTCTCGGTCAGAAAAATCGGACATCGGACATAAATCTCGGACAACAAACAACTATAAACAACTTCAAAGCGACTTCTCCCTCACTTATTGTCAGTGGCTTCAGATACCTTCAATCCATGAAGAAATGTCCCGTTTGTAAAACTACTGAAGGTGTTCGACGGTACCTCTATGGGATGCCGAGCGAAGAGCCAGACCCTGCCAAGTATGTAATTGGTGGGTGCCTAGTTTCGGATGATATGCCTGACTACAAGTGCATCACTTGTTCAACAGACTTCTACAAAGATTCTGAAAAATACCACAATCGATTCATTTCGGACGGCTCTGGCATCAATTTCAAATGTCCAGACTGTGAAGCGTGGTTCCCTGCTATTGGTGGGTCAATCAAGCATGAATGCTTCTCGGAGCAATAAATTACTCTTTCAGCTATTACTCAATTGTTTTGATAAAGACTGCTTGATTAGCCCAATTACATAAGGCAATTCATCAATCTTTTTGAAGTTAATTGATACATCCCCATTACCCCAGCGGCCCTTACCTGTAACGTCCGTAGCTATTCCTCGAGGGTCATCTATTTCAGAGAATTTCAAATTAAGTGAGAGTCGAAGCCAGCGAGCCTTGGGAATCACGTCGACAAAATTGGTCTCAGCCTTAAATGCGATGTAATACTTCAGAAATGTCTCCGAAATATTTGAATCAAGTGCGAGAACTTCTGCTCTCAGCGCATCAAATAGGGCTCTGACTTCTTGACGTTCCAGATTCGGATGGTCTGCCAGTGTGTAGTTAGAGGCTGCGCTTTTGACTGCTTCGAACTTCTTCAACGTTCCAGCATCGACTTCAAAACGTGGCCAAATCTCAATCGCTCGCTTAGATAGGAATGCTGCTCGTTCAAGAATTGATGATTCGTTCCAAACCTCTGCTTCGCGCACCCTTTCATTTAGCGTGAGGGGACTTTGCAAAAATCCACCTTTCATCGATTTCTTTTCCTTGAAAGGTTTATCGCTGTATTCACTGTTATAGCCAGTTAAAGTGAGGTTACCTAAAGTGTGAAGATATTTGGCTTGAATCTCTTCCCAATTATCACCCAAGTCATTTTTCCATTCAGCGGAAAGGTTTGGATTCTGAGGAAGAATATGCTCGATAGTGTAATTCTCTACTGCTACTAGTTCTTTTTTCCCGAAATTCTCCATCTTTCGCAGCCAATAGGCTCTTGAATAAATGTTGTATAAATCCTTTGTTTCAAATGCCAATCGGAATTCTTCATTACCTGGAAAACGTCTGTAGCTAGGCAAGGAGTAAAAGTGAGCATAAATACTGTTCAAGTAGTCATTCTTTACTAGGTACCTTGAAAACTCAGCAAAAGTCTTATTCATAGAGTTCGTTGGAATTTCACAAATTGAACGGCGGAATACGTAGCTCTCGACTAATTTGATAGCCGTACCGAACTCTTTTTCAGTGAGTGTGCCAGCGTCATAATCTGCATAAAGTTCAAGTAACAAAGGGTAAGCAACACTGTAATTAAGGTCCTGAATGAGGTCTTTGAACAGAGGCTTCAGTGCAGGATTGGTCTCGCCACCCAGAGCCATCGCAACAAAGTACTTAGAGTACTTTCGAATCTCAGCGACAAGGTCGGTAACTCCATCTTCCTTATCAAATTTAGTTGAGTACTCTTTAAAGGCTTCATAAACTTCACTCACGCGAGGAACGTCGCCAGTCTTTATCGTCAAGTAGTGTCGCATGAATGCATCGAATTCATCCCCATAGGCTTCCTGACCGAATTCAAGTTCCATCGGACGCCAGTACTGTGCATACAAGCTATTCTGCAATTCAGGTTCTAAGCCCATTAATATGAAGTTTCGAATTAAATCGGCTTGACTGAGGGCCTTACCAGTTGAGTTCATGCTTTCAAAAATGAGTTGTGGATTATCTTGATTTCTTTCAAGTGATATATCCACAATCATTAGCTTTGCGAGTCCGTTACAGATTTCATTTATGTGCTTGCCATTTAATTTAATCTGCTCAGCGAAGTAATCAAAATTCTCCCGAATCTTAATTGACGCAGCAAGAGGATAATCATTTCCCTTTATGAGAGCCTTTAAGGTGTCTTTGTCGGTATCTGAGAGAACTAGTTTGTAAAAACGTTCATCTTTTTCAAGTGAGTTTGTGAGGTAGTTATGTCGAATCTTTTCAGCAGAGAAACCCTCGACAGGCTCTGAATCTCCTACGGCTCGGGCAAGCGCTTCGAGGATAAGACTGATAGTTGTAAGACGTTGCTGCCCATCGATTACTAGAAGTGGAGCCTGCAAAGTTACTTGCGACTGTCCGCCTTCAACGTAGACGATAGACCCGATGAAGTGAACGCCAATGTCTGAATTAGAACCGACGCGAAGAATGTCTTCCCAGAGTTGCTGACACTGCTTCTCGTCCCAGGAGTAATTTCTCTGGTAAATGGGAATTACGAACTGACTAGCCTTATGCAGGAATCCCAACAGTTTTGTCGCGTTCGCCTTCAAGATTCCCCCACTTAGTCAAAGTTGCGCCTACTTTTTTAATGATTGAAACTTACTGCACTTCGCTGACATCCAAAATACGCTTGTTCTCCTTCTTTTCGCAGAGACTGTTCAAATATGCGACAAAATCCTTGTTGCACAGGGCATTAGGGCTTCGGCGGGCACGAATCAGGGCAATCGCATCATCGGCTCTATAGCCATCCAGCATCAGTGCGATGGCCATGATTATTCCTGACCTGTTCCAACCAGCCTGACACCTCGCGAGTACGCGCTTGCCTTGCTTCCATTCGCTGTGTAGCCATTCGGCGATGGCGTGAATTTCTGGAAGATTTTTATCATCCAAAACTGAATCTGGGAAACCAAATCTACGTTCGGAAACGCCCCAAGAAACTGGATGAGCACTCGCATAAAGTGTTGCAACCGAATCAAATTCTGATTTCGCTCCAATTAGTCCGACACTCTTCGGATAGCAAATTATGTCATCATCTGCGGTGCCACCCATGAACAATCCTGGCAAAATCTCACTATATAACTCTGTATCTATTCCGTTCATTTATACCTCCTGAAGTATTCGATGTTTTCTATTTAGTGCCGTGATGTGGACAAGTCCTCCATCGGAATCACTCAGTGCATTTGTATCTACGCTTTCACCGCCACCAAGTAATCGCATACTCATTCCACCTTTTCCAGCTATCGCGAGTTTGTTCAAAGTCGCCATTTCGAAAAAATCTTGTACTTTTTCTTTGGAAGTGGGCAAATATTCAAGGTGGTCTAAATCAAAAGATAGTGAATTAAGGGATGCCCGGATTATCTTTCTTAGAGCCCTGTAGTTTGAAAAACCTTCAAGAAATAGCGGCTCACCCTCAAATGCAATGAGTAGCGCGTTTTGCCCTCGCAATAACTGAAGTGAAGAACCAACTTCAAAGTCTAAAGATTGCGAGATATTACTAGTTAGAGAATCCTCCTCCATTATTTGCTTAAGCGAGTTTGTCGGACGTCTTCCGGTTCGGTTCTCCAAGTTTGTGACTTGACGCCACACTTTTTGCTGCCTTGTTGCTACGTCAATATTCCAAATACGCTTTTCACTAACAAAAACGCGTCCAGCGACTTGAATTGAAAGAGGTGCTCTTCCGCCATCAACTTCTGTTTGGCCTTGGCCCCACCTACCTCGTTCCACACAGGACACATTGGCTACGACTGAAGACATTGGAGCTACGAGTTCAGATTCGTCAAAAGTACGAACCTGAAGTAAGTCGCCTCCTATTACCCACCCAATTGGAATCAGAACTGCTTCGGAAGTTGGATTGAACACCTCAATTCTTCCAATCTCGGGGCCTCCACCTTCGTCATATTCACGAAAAATTAATTGGTTGATGGAGGGAGGGACTTGGTAATCCATTTTGGATAAGCCATTCCACCGTATAGGCCAAATTTGAAGTGGCCCAACTTGCTGTGTTTGGTTCAGAAAAAGTTCAATAGAAGTCATATGACTTTATTGTAGTGACTACGACTCGCTTTGTAAAGTCATATGACTTATACTTTAAATTGAGGCAAAATGCCTCTAGGCTAAGTCGTATGACTTCAAGGAGTGAGACGGCCAGGATATTGGAACGTCTTTTTGAGAAGGATGTTTTGGATATTCACGGCGTTGCTGATTGGCTCGAAATTTCGCGTTCAAGTGTAAATACACTTATCTCTATTCCAGAAAAAGCTTTTCCAGCACCTATTTATGAATTGAGGGGGAAAAATCGACACCCAGTGCGCTACTGGTGGAAGCTCGACATTGAAAACTGGAAGAATTCTCGTTCACAGTCCAAAAGTTCAAAAACAGTAAAAAGTAAAAATATTAAGTCTTCTGCCAGGAATCAAGCAACCTGAAATATTCGATGTATAAAGTTTTGTCAGTGCCCCAAGATAGGCTCTAACTAGGTTCTCTTAGATTGGAAAGATTAAATTGCCAGAGAGTAGTGCGCGAAAGACGAAGACGCCTAATTTAAGTCGCTACTCTGCTGTAGCGGAAAAATTAATGGCGGAATATGACCCCAATCGGGTTTTTGTGGACACCACTAAAGTGAAGAAAACTTTAAGAGGTTTTGGGACTGTTGACCTATTTGCTGGCGCAGGTGGAATGTCTTTAGGTTTCCAACAGGCTGGTTTTAAAATACTTTCAGCGGTCGAAGTTGTGGATATTGCAGCCGAAACTCATCATTTAAATTTCCCCAATTCTCACGTTCATTGCGGAGACATCGCGGAGTATGACCCACTGAAAGTCGTAAAAAAGAAAGATGTCAAGGTGGTAGTTGGTGGCCCCCCTTGCCAAGGTTTTAGCGTTGCAGGAAAGAGAGACCCGAATGACCCTCGCAACAAACTATTCCGCGAATTTGTGCGAGTAGTTGATGTATTAAAGCCGGACTATTTTGTGATGGAAAATGTCCCAGGAATTCTCACGATGCAAAATGGGAAAGTAGCAGAGGCCATTCTGGAAGCATTTGCAGAAATTGGGTATACCTCAGTTTCAATTGCTGTTTTAGAAACCGCTACCTTGGGTGTGGCGCAACTTCGTAGCCGTGCGATATTTATAGGAAATGCAAAGGGTTTGCCGAATCCTTTTCCAGCACCAATTCTAGATAAAAACAACTTTGTTCCAATTGAAAAAGTTATTTCTGATTTACCAGCTGATAGTCCAATTCCAGAAATTAATCACGAATGGACAAGACACTCCAAGAAATTTATCGAGAGAATTTCGAAAGTTAAACCAGGGGAATCTTTGTACCCAACATTTTTAGATGCCTACAAACGCCAATATCTTGGCGTACCGAGCATGACCATCAAGGAAAACCATGGCGGAACGCATATTCACCCGACTCTAAATAGGTGCATTTCGGCGCGCGAGATGGCTAGACTACAAAGTTTCCCTGACACATTTATATTTGCGGGAACTATGAAAAAGGCAATGTGGCAAATCGGCAATGCTGTGGCTCCACTAATGGCCGAAGCTATAGGAAAAGCCCTAATTCCATTCCTAGAATCAATCGAAACTGGAGATGTACCAAAATTCAAAGAGTGGATTCCACCAGCTCAAATGAATGGAACTCAACTAAAGCTGCTATAGCTTTCTAATTCTTTTTTGAAGTGCTTGCCGCCACTCTGCTAAGTCATACCACCCGCAGCCGACGCAACCTGCTTCTGCTTTTTTGCCTTGCTTTGGAATCGAAGATTCCCAATTTTTTTCTCCCGCATAAAAGAATTCGATACCGTAGGGTGAACCACGCTCGTCAGTCTGGAAGCAATTTCGACACACTTCGCGCTTTTGCTGATTTCGCTGATTATCGATTAGCTGAAAATCGTGAAGAATTTCTTCATCTGTGAGATTCTCAAGATTATCCCTAAGCGTGCTTGTATCCCACCGAATTTCAGGAAACTTATGGTCAATTATCAAGTGGTCTTTTTTAATTTTGCGGTTCTCATATACATCTATTCCGTTGAGTAGGGTGATAATCCTGTCCTTAAGTTTTGGAGACCAAGATTCATAACCTGTTGCTCCACCTCGGGGTATTGGTAAAAGCATTAAGTGTGTGCAATTCTTTTTAAGTTTCTCATCCCACATCTTAGTTCGAGTCGCGATTGTGTAGCCCTGGTCTTTTAAATCTTGTATTCTTCGTGCTGGGTTATTATTTGCTGGAAAGTCTGACTCAGCCGATTTCCAATTAAAATCGCTCACCAGCACATCAAAAAAGGGCTTAGTAACTGCGGCGGATTTATTGGCCCAGTAGGCTTTTTGTTCAGAGCGATAGGCTACCCAATGCTTTGGATTGCACATTTCGTAAACTTGACTTAAGTACGCTTTAATCTCTTCTTTGGACTTCTCAGATAAATCTAAACCTGTCCGTCTATACACAATTGGGACATCCCAGTCATACACGTCGCTCCCATAGGTGAATTTCACATTTATATAAACTTCAGAGGCTTTTCCATGGGAACGTTCTTCAAGGATTTCAACTGGGTTCATAAGTAGATTATGAAGCCCAGCTATCAAAAAAACCAGTATTCCTAGAGATTAGCTTATAGGGCGACTCTTCTTTTATAATTTCGTGCTCAAGGCGTGAAATTCACAGGATTTTCCTAGGGTTTCTGATCTAAGACTTCTGGTAAGCACCAGATATCTCATTTACAGTTTTGAAATGAAAAATGACTTTTCGTACTTGTTGAAATCCTGGGCTAAGGCGCCAATAACCCGCAGATCCCTGCTTTTGATGGCCGCTACAACAGCTGTTGCTGGTACGTCCATCGGAAAGGCAATCGGCGTTACGGCTCCAGTTATTACCCAAGTATTGGGTCGTCCAACTAACTCTTCAATTGGGGTCAGCGTTTTATCTTCGCAGCCGATTACTGCTTTTGTTGAGTACGGCACTTCAAAGACTCGTTACACAGGAAAGTCGGCACAATTACAAACAGCCCCTGGAGCACCAGCAGTATTTGACATCAAAGGATTGCGTGCCGGAACAAAAATCTATTACCGAGTAAATTACAAAGGCAGCGCTGATGCCAACTTTATGAATGGAAAGCAGTACTCATTTACAACTGCTCGAAAAGCAGGTTCAACATTTAGTTTCTCAGTTCACGGAGATACTCACCCAGAGCGTGCCGGCAAGATGTTCAACGCTGAACTATATGGAGTTACTCTTGCCAATATAGCTGCCCAGCAGCCTGACTTTCACATCATGGTCGGCGATGATTTCAGTATTGATCCGCTAATTAGCAAGGGCCAGGCGAACCAAGAGAGCGTCGAAAAAATCTATAGCACTCATAGAAACTGGCTCACGATTGCTACCAGTTCAGTGCCACTCTTTCTTGTAAATGGAAACCATGAGCAAGCAGCAGCATATTTGCTTGATGGCACATCAACGAACCCAGCAATCTTGGCTGGTAACGCACGTCTAAAATATTTCCCTCTTCCTGAGCCCGATAATTTCTATAACGGAGACCCAACTCCAATACCCGGAGTCGGACTTCCTCGCGACTACTACTCATGGACATGGGGAGACGCTCTCTTTGTAACCCTAGATCCTTATTGGCATTCAAGTAATCCCGTGGACAACGTTGCAGGCGTAGAGGATCCATCTGCAACTAAAGGTGGTGGAGGTGGTGGTGGAAAGAAGAATGGTGGCGCTACACCAGGAACAACCGCACCTGCGGCACCAACGGGCAATGGAAAAGTAACAAATCTTTGGAGCATCGGAATTGGCGACGAGCAGTATGCATGGCTCAAACAGACTCTCGAAACCAGTAAAGCTAAATATAAATTTGTTTTTGCACACCATGTAATGGGTACCGGTCGTGGAGCCATTGAAGTTTCTACCAATTATGAATGGGGTGGAAAAGATCCTAAAGGTCAGTCAACATTTGCCAAGGAGCGTCCTAATTGGGAGCTACCGATTCACGACCTCATGGTTAAAAACAAGGTTTCTATTTTCTTCCAAGGACATGACCACATCTTCTGCACTCAAGAACGTGACGGGTTGATTTATCAATCAATGCCTAATCCAGCAGATGACACATTCTCTATGTTTAACGATGATGCATATAAGAGTGGAACGAAAGCCCCTAATTCTGGGCACGTACGGGTGACAGTGGCTCCATCACAAGCAAAAGTTGAGTATTTCTTAGCGGCTCGTAGTCAAGACACAAATCGCAAGAACTTAAGCGTGGCACACAGCTACGTAATTAAGCCAAAGACATAGAAATGAGCCATGAACATGAAGTTAGACATTTATCAGAAGTAGATCGGCGAAGATTTCTTCAACTATCAGGCTTGGCGTGAGCGGGATATCTAGGTAGTCTGTCCACTATGGCCTGGTTCTTACTCTCAATAGCTATTGTTGCTGAAATTGCAGGAACGCTATTTCTAAAAGCTAGTGATGGACTGAGCAAGCTATGGCCATCTATTGGTGTGGCCGTTGGTTATGTAATCGCCTTCTCGCTCATGGCTATCTCACTTAAAAAACTTGAAGTGGGTATTACTTATGCAGTGTGGTCTGGTGTGGGAATTATGGGAGCTGCCATTGGCGGCGTAATCTTCTTTGATCAGCAGCTCTCTAGGTTAAATATTGTTGGCATGGCAATCATTATTGTTGGCGTTGTAGTAATGAATCTAGGCGGAGCAGCTCACTGAGCCCAAATAGCATCATGGACGTATTGGGCTAAGCCTCTTACCCGTCCGTCGTAATATTCTTCAAATCGTGGATCTTCCACATACATCACCGCCAAGTTCTTTTGCATCTCAACTGAGCAGTCATAAAACCACTTAGTAATAGCTTGTCGATGAGCAAGAACAGCAGCTTTAGTCTTATCTGAGTCAATAGGTAATGAATTTCCAAAGGCATAAACAAATAGCTCAGTTGCAGCCTCCTGATCTACTTTGGCTGCAGCAAAATCTTGCCTAGAGTATTTAGAGGTTTTAGCAGTTGATTGACGGTAGGCATCAGTATCGCCCCATCGTGCTTGAACTTCTTCCTCATACAGACTCATGTTTGAATCGTACAGAGCCACCCTCAATTTCCTTAACTAATACGCCATGTTTTATAGTTTCCCCATGAAATTTCTAGTCTCAGTCATCGATAGTCAAACTCGTTCACCTCACACGCCGCAAGAGATTCAGGCTATTGATGATTTCAACGACAAGCTTTCTGCCCACGGCCAGCGCATCTTTGCTGGCGGTTTAGATTCACCTGCTTCTGCAATAGTTTTTGATAACCGTAATGGCGCAAACAAAAGCAGCGAAGGTCCATTTGTTTCATCCGATGAGTTCTTTAGTGGTTTTTGGATCATTGAGGCACAGTCTCTAGAGATTGCTAAAGAACTTGCTGCCGAGGGCTCTAGAAGTTGTAATAGAAAAGTAGAGCTACGCCCATTGCTGGGTTGATTTCTATCTCTGACTAACTATCCAGCGCTTAAACTCACCACTACTAAATTCATAGATATCTACAGGACCTTTGCCATAGATAGCAGTGAAATCCTTTCCGCCGCTGTATCGCATTGATCCCAACAAAATTACATATGGAATTCCTGTGCCAGGAGCTCTTACTCCTTTAAGGACTTCTTTGCTCCAAGGATTCTGGGCGCTAGTCACTGAAACAAGAGAATCAACATCAGCCTTTAGGTTTGAGTGCAATCCACCGAGTTTTTCCCAGGCAGAGAGTTGTAAAACTAACTCTGTTTGCGACTTTTGCACCTTAGCCATATCTCAACATTACCAACATCCCATCAATGGGTGTTGTGTAATTGTATGTAGCAATAAATAGAGCTTTCCAAGATAGGCTTAAGTAATGTCGATGCCAGCTATGACCAATCGTGAAGCGATTCGTGTCGGGCTACCTATCTTCATCACAGCAATCAATATGCGGGCTGGGTTAACAATTATGAGCCCGCTCTATCCCATTCTTAAAGAGCAGTACAACCTGAGCTCTTTTCATCTCTCATTCCTGACTTCACTTTCAGTTCTTTGTTTTGCAGGCAGTGCCTTCTTAATGCCACTTGTGGGCAAGGTAGGTGGAACTAACAAAGTTATTGCTTGGACGTTGACAGTTTTATCAGCTGCAATTTTTCTTCGAACCGTTGGTAATGTGCCAATGCTCTTTATTTCATCTGTAACAGTTGGTATTGCTATTGCAGTGCTCAACTTTTCTTTGCCTGTATGGGTGAAAGAGAATGCTCCTGAACATTCAGGACTGCTCACCGGAATCTATATAACAATTATGGGAACTTTTGCTGCGATCTCTGTGGCAGTTGCAGTGCCATTGGCTCAAGCCACATCCTGGGGCTGGCGCTTATCGATGATTCCTTGGTTAGTCATTGGTGTGATTTCATCATCGTGGTGGTTATTAAGAATTTCAAAGTCTCATGAATCAGGCCATATGGAAGTCAGTTCGAAGTTTCATACGGCTCTTTTTAGAAAACCTGGTGCGTGGAGCATTGCAATCTTTTTTGGTCTGCAATCCATGCTCTTCTATGGCACAGCTACTTGGCTACCAACTATCTTGGTTTCTAAGGGTTTCACCCTGGGACATGCTGGATTAGCAGTTTCAATTACAGGTTTATGTGGTTCACTCGTTGGTATTGCTGCCCCTCACTATGCATCCAAGCTTAAAAACATCCGCACACTCCTGCTACTGCTTGGAGTTATGATTTCTGCAAGTTTTGCCGCAGTGATTTTGGATAGCGGCTGGCGCTTAGTAATTTGGTTGTTAATTTCTAATATTGGGCTCTCTATTACTTTTCCTTTGTCATTGCTTTTAACTGTTACGCGAAGCCTTGAAGCGGGGGAGACCCGTTCTCTTTCAATCATGGCTCAATCCATTGGTTATCTCATGGCTGCCTTTGCCCCTGGAATTGTTGGAGCAATCTTTGATTCCACTCTCAGTTGGAATACAGCATTGCTTGTTCCTGTAGTTCTTGGACTATTTCTGGCTGGGGTTGGTTATTTCGCAGGTAAGCCTGAAAAGATCATCATTTAACCTCTTTTGAATTGCTCACCAGTTACCATTGGGCATTAATAGCGGGATGAAAAGGTGTTCACAGTGATTGAATCAATAGTTCTGGGAATCGTGCAAGGTCTTACAGAGTTTCTTCCTATTTCATCTAGTGCCCACCAGCGCATTGTTGGAGAGTTCTTTAGCAATGCTCAAGATCCAGGAGCTCGCTTCACGGCAATTACCCAAATTGGCACAGAGTTAGCCGTTCTTATCTTTTTTAGAAATGACATCAAAAACATTGTTCTAGCGTGGTTTAACCAAGTTATTTTGCGAAAAGAATTAACTGCAGATCAAAAACCGTTAGCTCGCATGGGCTGGCTCATTGTCGTAGGTAGTCTTCCAATCGTTATCTTGGGATACCTCGGCAAAGACATCATTACTAATGATTTCCGCTCACTTTGGCTCATTGCTTCAACCTTGATTATTTTCGGTGTGATTCTTGGTTTAGCAGATCACTATGGCAAGAAGGAAAAGAGCCTGAGTGATTTGAATTCAAAGCACGGCATACTTTATGGACTGGCTCAATCACTTGCTCTAATCCCAGGTGTTTCACGCTCTGGTGCAACGATTGCAATGGGCCGCTATCTCGGTTACACCCGCGAGGCTGCGCTGCGCTATTCATTCCTCTTAGCTCTGCCAGCAGTCTTTGGCAGTGGGCTTTATGAACTCAAAGATGCATTTGGAGCAAGTGCTTCTAATGTATACACCCTGCCTCAAACATTTGTAGCAACAGCTATTGCCTTTGTTGTTGGCTATGCCGTTATCGCTTGGTTACTCAAATATGTAACAACTAAGTCCTTTATGCCATTCATTATCTACAGAATCGCACTTGGAACCACAGTGTTGGTCCTATTGAGCGCAGGCATTATCAATCCATGAGCAAGGCACAAATTACTGCGCACTTAAAGAAATTTGATAAAGCTCAGCGCGATATCCTGAGCCAGCTGCGCAAAGAGATTCTAGAAGAGCTACCAACTGCCCAAGAGATCATCAAATACGGTATTCCCACCTTTGCCATAGAAGGTGTGCCAGTTCTTGGCTTTGATGGCTATAAAGCCCATAACTCACTTTTTCCTTATAGCGGCTCCACTAATAAGTATCTAGAAAAAGAGTTAGCTAAATACGTTCAGACCAAAGGCTCCATTCATTTTGCGCTAGATAAGCCCTTTCCACGCGCACTGCTAAAGAAGATTATTAAGGTCAGAATCGCTCAGATCAATGCCTCCTATCCCAATAAAAGCGGTGAGTACTTAGAGTTCTATGGCAATGGCCTGCTCAAAGCTAAAGGGAAAATGAAGCAGGCAAAGATGCATGGGTATTGGGAATGGTTTCGAAAAGATGGGACCAAAATGCGCTCAGGCTCATTTAAAGCGGGCACGCAAACTGGGTTGTGGACTACCTATGATCAAAGCGGAAAAGCGTATAAGAAAACTAACTTTCCTAGTTAACTTCCTGGGCTCACCGTCGACATATTGAAATCTTTAATCACTAGTGGTGGAACTGACATATTGGACATATCGCCAGCCCATTCACGTGGTTGAGTCCACTCAGATGCACCAGCATGTGCGATGCGAGAGAGGGCTGAAACCGGTGAATCATTCCAACGGAAATTATTAGTAGCACCAACTACTTCGCCACCCTTAACGTGATAAACACCGTCACGAGTTAAACCAGTGAGAAGTAGTGAGTTGGGATCAACCATGCGGATATACCAGAAGGTTGTCAGTAGAAGTCCGTTATCAACTTTCTTCACTAGATCTTCCAGAGTTCCACTTGCTCCATCAACGCTCATCACTAGGTTTTCACCGATTGGTGTGAAATCAAGGTTAGTCAGCTTTGCAGTTGCGCGAGTTTGAATAAGAGATTGCAAAACGCCATCTTTGAGCCAGTCAACGCGCTTGATTGGTTGACCATTATCAAATACTGATGAGAATGGTGAACTCACAGCTGTTGCTACAAAGTTAGATGCAGGAAGTTGCTTGAACTCAGGATCGGTAAAGAACTGCAGAGAAAGATTTGAAAGCTTCTCACCAATGCGAGTTCCGCCACCCTTTTTAGAAAATACTGATTGACCTTCATGGGCATCACGAGCAGTTGATACCCACATCATGTAGGTGAAGAGATCTGCAACAGAGCCTGAAGGCAAGATGGTGTCGTAGCGACCAGCTGGAAGATCTACTTTTGTGCCCTGCCACGTTAAACGTTGGCGAATCTGGGCATCGATATTTGCAACTGAGACATCTTTAAAGTCACGAGTTTCAACGCCTGCCCATGTGGAGCGAGAGCGATCATGGGACTTTCCAGTCATCTCTACGCGACCAACTGGTGAATCCTTACGCAAACGCAACCCACCCTTTGATCCAACCCAGGTTGTTTCATTGGTGTGTTCTGAATATCCAAAGAGTTCGATTTTATCTGCCACTGAGCGAGAGAACATATCGCCTAGAGCTGGAGCAAAAGTAGAAAATATTTCAGGACCAGTTGGAACGTGAGCGCCTGACCAATCACCAATTGAAACATTGGTGGCAAGAGGTGCGTAGTCATCGGCTGGACCTGATGCCTTTGCTGCTGCAATAGCTTCTTCGAGCAGCTTTGGAACATCTGCGAGTGAGACATCTGTGCGAGAAACGCCACCAGATGCCATGCCACCATCAACGGCAACGAAAGCAATAACTGTAACGCTGCGCTCTTGAATAACACCATTAGTAGTCAGCGTGCTGCCAGCCCAACGAAGGTTGGCTTGAGTCTTATCGCGCACAACAACAATGCAGTCATCACACGTTGCAGCCGATGTAATCTTTTCAATTAGATCTTGAGCAGAAATCATTTTCCAGCCTCCGCAA
Organism: actinobacterium SCGC AAA044-N04; assembly: GCA_000378885.1. Taxonomy (GTDB): domain Bacteria; phylum Actinomycetota; class Actinomycetes; order Nanopelagicales; family Nanopelagicaceae; genus Planktophila. The sequence goes on from KB900456.1 coordinate 157,726, forward strand.
CAGTATTGAGAATGTTTACTTTGTCGAAAATTGCCGATGGGCAACCATGACTCACCGCTGCAATCTGACCTGGTTGTGCTTTACCGCAGTTAAAGGCACCGCCTAGAACATAGGTTGAAGGACCACCCACAACCTTCATGGAGCCCCAGAAATCAGTTGTCGTTGCTTGGTAGGCAACATCTTTGAGTTGACCAACAATTTTGCCGTTCTTAACGCGGTGGAACTGTTGACCAGTAAATTGGAAGTTATAGCGCTGCATATCAATAGACCAAGACTTATCACCCTTGATGATGATTCCATCTTCCATTGAAGCAACCATTTCCTCATAAGTTGGACCTGTTGGATTTGGTTGCAAAGAAACGTTTGGCATGCGCTGAATTGGAACGTGTGCTGGTGAATCTGCAAAGGCGCAGCCATTACTGCGATCGCGGTTAACGCGGGCAGCAATGCGGCGATCTAATTGATAACCAACGAGCAGACCATCTTTAATGATGTCCCAACGTTGGGCTGCAACTCCTTCATCATCAAAGCCCACAGTGCTAAGGCCATGAGGTGTGGCGCGATCTCCAGTCACATTCATGAGCTTTGAGCCGTATTGGAGCTTATTTAACTTATCTGGTGTGGCAAAAGAAGTTCCGGCATAATTTGCTTCATAACCTATGGCGCGATCTAGTTCAGTTGCATGGCCAATTGACTCGTGAATTGTTAGCCACAAGTTTGATGGATGAACTAATACGTCATAGCGACCAGGTTCAACTGATGGAGCTGCAACCTTTTCAGCCAATAGGGAGGGAAGTTCAGCGATTTCATCATCCCACTTCCAATGTGAATTACCCATCCACTCCCAACCAAAGCCTGCAGGTTGTGCCAATGTGCGCATGGATTCAAAGCCATGGTCTCCAATGGAGATTGCTTCAATCTGTGTTTGGATGCGCACGCGCTGTTGGGTGGTGCTAGTTCCATATGAATCGGCATAGTGCTTTTGTTCTTTAACAAACATTGTATGAGCAGATGTGTGATTAACGTTTGCACTCTTAAGCAGACGATTACTCAAATCTGCCAGGCGATCCTTTTTATCTGAGTCTGAAACTGAGAAAGGATCGATTTCATAATCAGATACCCAGGTTTGGTTTGCATAAACAGGCTCTGTTACAAGTGAAACTAACTCTGTTGACAAAGGCTTTGATGTTTTTGCCATTGCAACAGCCGTTAATGCCAGCTTCTTGGCAACATCTACAGAGATTTCAGGAGATGAAGCAAAGCCCCACGCTCCATTGACGATAACGCGAACGCCTAAACCGGCATTGGTCTCATCACTTTGTGTCTCAGGACGAGCATCTCGCAAAGAGAGCAAACCATTGCGTGTGCGCTCAATGCGCACATCCACATGGGATGCTCCAGCTTCTTTTGCTGTGCTAATCGCGGCATCACTAACGGCTGTTAGTGGAAGGGCTAGGAAATCTGCATCTACATTTTTGTTCACCCCCGAACCTTATGTCAATCAAGGCATTGGTGCATAGATAAGGCTCTTTAGAAGATTGATTTGCGGTCCCGCTGAATTGGCTTTACGATTTAGATGTTTAAGGGGAGTACCTCGCAACAGCTACCTCGTCAATACGGTGTAAAAACCCGGGGCGCTGGCCGTTCATTCGGTTAGGGAGACCTTGACCATGTTCTACTCATGGCTATCAAGGGAGAAATTCATGCAGGTTTCAACGTTCATCTGGGCAGGAACAATTGGGCTAATTCTTGCTCTCATTTTGGTTGATCTACTGACCGCCTCACGCAAAGCTCACGACGTTAAATTCAAAGAGGCAGTAGCTACCACTTTGTTCTACGTCAGCATTTCAATTGGCTTTGGTCTTTGGGTGTGGTCCTACTTTGGATCAACGTATGGAACTGAGTTCTTTGCTGCATATTTAGTCGAGTACTCACTATCCATTGATAACTTGTTTATTTTCGTCATCATTCTGGCCCAGTTTGCAGTCCCAACTATTTATCACCAACGAGTTCTGCTTATTGGTGTGATGCTCGCGCTGGTCTTTAGAGCAATCTTTATTTCAATCGGAGCAGTTGCTATCTCTGCATTCTCATTCACCTTTGCAATTTTTGGTGCAATCCTCATTTGGACTGGAATCGGTCTATTCAAGCACTGGAATGAAGATCCAGAACCAAATGATAATTTCATGGTTCGCACACTCAGAAAACGTATGTCCATTGTCGATGAGTTCCATGGCTCGAAATTATTCATAAAAGTGAGTGGCAAGCGCTTTGCCACCCCAATGTTTTTAGTAATTGTTGCAATTGGGTCGACAGACCTACTTTTTGCCCTAGATTCAATTCCAGCAACATTTGGTGTGACATCGCAAACATTCCTAGTCTTCACAGCTAATGCCTTTGCACTCCTTGGGCTACGAGCCCTGTATTTCCTCATCAAGGGCCTACTGGACAAGTTGATCTATCTCTCCCTGGGCCTTTCATTCATCTTGATATTCATTGGCGGCAAGTTAATGCTTACCTATGCCCATGAAATCTTTGATGGTGTCCCAAAGATTCCTACTCCTGTTAGTCTTGCCGTTATAGCGACAATTTTGTTGATCTCAACAGTTGCCAGCTTGATTAAGAGTAAGCAGAATCCTGAAATGAAGGCCCACCCTGGGCGCATTACCGGACATAAAGAAGAGGACGATAAGTGAAGAAAAATTGGTTGCTCTTGCCTAAGAGATTGAGGCAGATCATCGCTTTTTCTGTTGGTTCATTTTTAGTTCTAATCGGATTGGTTTTAATTGTCCTCCCCGGTCCTTTCACAATGCCCTTTGTAATAGCTGGACTAATTGTTCTTGCTGCTGAATTTGCTTGGGCTGAAAGATTTTTGGCAAAAGCTAAAGCTCATGCCAGCAAGATTGTGCCTAAGAAATATAAGAAGAGTAAATAAGGCATAATTGCCTAATGCCTCACAACATCGCATGCGTTGAATTACATGCTGATGAATGGGCACGGCTGCGCGATATCCGCTTAAAAGCACTCATTGATAGTCCTCATGCATTCGGGGGCACATATGAGAACGAGAGCGCCTTTGATGAAGATAGATGGCGCCTTGAATTTGTAAAGCAAGCCTTTGTCATTGCATCAGTCGATGGTGTTGATGCGGCAATGATGTATGTGGAAAACCTTCGTGGTGATTTTGATGCCACATGTTGGATTGGCGGATGTTGGAGTGATCCCGATTTTCGTGGTGTTGGTTTAATGCGCACAATGTTTGAGTTCCTAGATAAGCAAGCAGATTCGCGAGACTGGTCAGTCCAAGGCCTTGGTGTGTGGACAGATAATGATTTAGCCATAGCCGCTTATGAAAAACTGGGCTTTGTTGAAATGGGTGGACCACAACCCAGTAGCCGACAGCCTGGAAAGTTTTATCAGCGAATGATTAGAAAAACGATTACAGCTTAAATTTCTGAAACTTGATACTTAGCTTTAGTTAGCCAAGCAGGATTGATTTCAACACCCCAGCCTGGAGCTTGTGGGATTTGGACTTTTCCACCTTCAATTGCAAAAGGATTTCCAAGAAAAAGATCTTTTTGCCATGGGTAGTACTCAAAACCTTCAATAGAAAACTCAAGATACTTTCCTGGATTAGGTATTGCTCCAAGAAGATGCATGGTGGCGATAGTTACAAGGGAAAGATTTGCGCTGTGGGGAGTGATTGGCATTCCAGCCTTTTTAGCCATCTCTACAACTTTTAACGTTCTCCAGATTCCACCCATATACATAATGTCTGGCTGTAATACATCAACTGCATGCATATCAATCATGCGCTGCCAGGTGACTAGATCCCAATCTTGTTCTCCGCCTGTTACATCAATTGTTAATGCATCAGTGACTTGCTTGGTTTCTTCAAGCTCCCAGTATTTGCAAGGCTCTTCAAAGTGACTAATTCCCTCTGATTCAAGTAGCGCACCAACTTCAATCGCACGCTTAGGTGAAAAGCCGCTGTTGCCATCTACTAACTTAGAGATTCCATCACCAAGGGCGCGAGAAACAATAGGGACTACTTCTTCTGTGCGGCCGGGCCACTCATCAATATCATTTCCGCACTCTGCACCAACGCGCCATTTAAATGCATCAAAGCCAAACTCCTCACGCAGTTTAACTAAACGCTCTGCTTCATCCTTTGGTGTGATGTCACGGCGCATGGAGGATGCGTAGGTGCGAAGTTTTTTAGCTGTGCCACCAAGAAGTTCAACAACTGGTTTACCCTCAACTTTGCCCCGCAGATCCCAAAGCGCGGTATCTAAACCAGCATTTGCACGTGCACGATAACTTCCAGGAAATTTATGTTCTCTTGCCTCAACGAGAGTGACTAGCGCCCCAATATCGGATGCATCTTTACCCAATACCCATGGTGCTACTTGGCGATGAAAAATCTGGGCAGTGATGTCTGAGTGATAGTTAGAGGTTTGTCCCCATCCGATGTGTCCATCAGAAGTTGTAACTTTTACAAAGCAAACGAATTCATCAGTGAAAGTTTCTAGCTTTGTAATTGAGCCAAAGATCATCCCGCAGCCTTCACGAAAACTGGCATGTCTAGAAGTGATACCGAGACTGTTGCACCTGCACCGATACCAGCAGCATCAGAGCTTGGAAGCTGAGCTGTAACTTTTGCACCATCATTCATCGTGATGTTTAAACGGCATGAAGCTCCAAGGAAGCTTGCTGCTGCAACTTTTGCATTGCCTGACTTGCTTGCAACAACGTCAATGCTCTCTGGTCGCACCAGTGCGATACCAGTTCCTGATGTAACAGAGCCAGGAAGTGTCTTAACAACACTGCCCAGAATCTCAATTGAACCACCGGAGACTTTGCCAGAGATTGGGTTAGTTAAGCCAACGAACTCAGCAACAAATGATGTCTTAGGGCGGTCATAGAGCTCTGATGGAGCAGCGATCTGTTCTAGTTGACCGTTGCGCATAACTCCCACGCGATCAGCGATACTCAACGCTTCTTCTTGATCGTGAGTAACAAAGAGAGTGGTAGTTCCAAGTTCCATTTGAATGCGTCGGATTTCTTCACGCAACTGTGTGCGCACCTTTGCATCAAGTGCTGAGAGAGGTTCATCAAGAAGTAGAACCTTTGGTGAAATCGCAAGGGCACGGGCTAAAGCAACGCGCTGTTGCTGTCCACCAGAGAGTTGATGTGGAAAGTGATTGGCGTGAGTTGATAGACCAACAAGATCTAACAGTTCAGCCGAGCGTGCTTTGCGCTTATCACCAGCAGTCTTATGCTCTTTTAGCTTTAAGCCATATTCAACATTCTCACGGGCAGTCATGTGTGGAAAGAGTGAGTAAGCCTGGAAAACCATTCCCATTCCACGCTTGTTTGCACTTTGGAAAGTTACATCTTTGCCATCAACGATGAGTTGACCACGATCTAACTCTTGCAAGCCTGCAAGAGCGCGAAGGGCCGTTGTCTTGCCACAACCTGATGGACCAAGCAGTGCCACGAGTTCACCTTGGGCGATATCAAGGCTCAGACCATCGAGTGCTCTGACCTTTCCAAAATACTTGGCCAGATCAACTAGTTGTACATATGTCGAGGAGCTCAACTTATGGTCCTTTCGCTTCAGACGAGGTCAACGTCGAGTACTGCGCCACGACGTTTCTTAGTAGGGATGGCTAGAAGTAAAACAAGTACAAAGAGAATTGAAGCTAGTGAAACCGCAACAGCCACATTTCCATTAGTTCGACCGATTTGGGCAACAACTACTTGGAATGTCTTGTAGTTGAGGATATTTGAAATTGTAAATTCACCCATTACTAACGCAATAGCAATGAATGAACCATTGACGATGCCAGTCTTAATGGTTGGCATGATGATTCCAAAGATCACACGGGAAGAGTTAGCACCCAGGGTGCGTGCAGCTTCAGCCAAAGTGTGAATATCTACGGCATCTAAGGCAGCTGATAGGGAACGGTATGTGTAAGGCAAAATCAACATCGAATACACGGCAGATAAAGTGATAGGTGATTCAGTCAAGTTAATTGAAATCCAGCGATAGAGAGGCGCAATACCAACCACAATAACGATTGCGGGGATAGCAAGAGGTAGCAAGCAGAGAAGTTCAAAAGGCCTGCGTAGCAACGGCAGTTTGAGGTGGACCCAAATGGCTGTTGGGACAATCAGAAACAGGATTAGCGACATAACTATGCCTGCAGTTATTAGAGATCTAGCAATCGAGATCATTAAATCTGGTTGCGATGGAATGATTTGCCACGCTCTAAAGGTGCGGCCTTTATCTTGGAAACCGAATGGCTTAGTTGAAAAATCGAACATTGCATACAAAGGCACTAAAAGATAAGCACCAACTACTGTGATGATTGACCAGCGCCAGATGCGAACGCCCCATGACTTCTTCATCGACGCTGTTCCCATCTGCTCACGCGGCGGCGAAGGAGGGCGTAGAGAGTCATTGCAATGATTACGACAATCACCATGAAGAAAGAAAGTGATTTAGCTTCGGCTGGATTAGAGCCGCCAGTCTCGCTCGTGAGCGCAGTTGCGATTTCAAGGGGAGTAAGGAAATCTGAAAGGTTAATAAGGGTTTGAGCTGTGGCATATGCAGAAAACGAGTTAACAAATAGTAGGAGCACAGCCCCGGCAAATGAAGGAGTGAGAATAGGAATACCAATACGAAGCCAGTATTCCCAGGCTTTTCCACCTAGGGCATCTGATGCTTCACGCCACTGAGGCTTCAAGTTTTCAAGAGTTGGTAAAAATACAAGCACCATAAGTGGAATTTGGAAAAAAGTATAAAGAATACTCAAACCCAACATTCCATAAAGCCATGAAGATTCTGCAAGGAATGAATTAGGTGCAACTTTGAGAGCAATATTTGCAACAAGTCCGTTGAAACCAAAAGTAGCTAAGAAAGCAAAGGTCAACATAACGCCACCGAACTGGGCGAGCACTGAGCTCAAAGCCACTGAGAATCGGTAGAAAAAACCATCGCGTTTGCCATTAACAATGGCCCATGCGAAGAGGCCACCCATGATGGCACCAGCAAGTGCAGTTTTAATCGAAATTTCGAGCGAGTTAGCAAATGCATGTCGTGCAACAGGTGATTTAAAAACTTCTTTAAGAATTGAAGTGCTGAATTTTCCATAGTTATCTTGGAAAGCACCTGATGCAACATTCCATGTTGGATAGAGAAGAAATAAACCGCTAACAATGAGGAATGGAATTACACCAAGGTATGCGCTTTTACTGCGCCAATACCGAGAACCGGTCCTGCCACTGGCAGAACCGGTTCCCTTGTATTGAAGCTGAGTCAATTGAATTGACTTCTTAGTTTGTTCCCACAGCTGCAGGCCATGCTGTCTTTAGGTAAAGGCGAGCTTTTGCAGTCTGATCAGATGTTGCCTTTTCAGCAACAACCTTGCTCACACCAATAGCTGCTTTACCTTCTGCAGATGCACGACCAGTCTTTAGTAGATGTACCCATAGAGTTGGAGTTGCTCCACCCTTAGCCCAGACGGTTGCACCTGTTTCACCAAGTGTGTATTCCATCCATAGACGAGCACATGCTGGGTGTGGTGCCCATGCAGAGATTGCACTGTTGTATGTAGAACCAACTGCTGCAGGTGTGTACATCTTCCATACCTTGCCTGCTGCTGCCATGGTCTTTATAACTCCAGCTTGGATGTAACCGTTATCGATTACAACTGGTGTTTGACCTGAAGCAATTGTTGCCTCTGTTGGGTTCACGTTGATGAAGTTTCCTGCTGCCTTGAGCTTTGCAAAGAATGCAACACCCTTTGTGACATCATCAAAAGTTCCACCAAGTGCCTTGTTAATCATGAAGATACCGTTCATAGCAGCTGATGAGCCTTGTGGATCTCCGTTAAGAGCAATCTTGCCCTTGAACTTTGGATCTAGAAGATCATCAAGCTTGGTGATAGTTCCAAGAGTACCGCTGTAACCAATTGTCATTGTTCCTGTGTAGTTAGGTGTTACCTGTGCACTTGGATCAACTGATTGAGCGAACTGCAAGTACTGCCATGTCTTTGCCTTGTAAGGAGCAAAAGTACCTGTGTTGAGGTACTTGACTGCAACTGCAAGACCAATATCGAATACATCAGGTGAACGGTTAGTTCCCTTGTTTGTGACTGCGGCATCGATTTCTTCCTGTGAAGAACCTTCTGGGTTAGCTTCATCAATCTTGACGCCGTATGTCTTCTTAAATCCATCAATCATTTCGCCATAGTTTGCCCAATAAAGAGGCAATGCGATTACGTTGAGCTGTCCTTCTTTCTTACATGCAGCTGCAAGCCCGGCCATACCGCCACCTTGTGAGGCGTTGGTGATCTTTGAGTAGTCTGTAGCAGCTGATGCAGAAGAAGTACTTAGTGCTGGGATCGCTAGTGCAACAACAACTGCTGCAGCTACGGATCCACTAGTTAGTTTTGTAAACTTCACTACGTTCCTCCTAGTTGTAAGTGGTATGTGTTTTGTCATACATCCTTACCTCTTGCACTACACGTGTTGAGCGCAAGCGGTCTGGAATTTTGTACTTACGTAAAACGAATTAGTCGAAGACCAATACGTTTCGCGCCCCCTCCCCAGCCCTTAAACGATCAAAGGCTGAGTTAAGGCCCTCTAAACCTATCCGCTCAGAGATGAGCTCGTCTAGGAATAGTTCGCCATTTAGATAACTTTTTACTAACGCTGGTACATCTTTTCTCAGGTTGGCTGAGCCAAAGTAGCAACCCTTGATTGACTGTTCGTTGACGAAAGGGCCGGCATCAAGCGTGATGGTGGCGCCATTTTTCATTAGGCCAACCAAAATCAGGGTTCCATCCACGCCGACCGTGCCCCAAGCCTGTTGGATCGTGCTCTCACGGCCGAGTGCTTCAAAGGCATAGTCCACACCGCCACAGATTTCCTTGACCAAAGCCACAGGATCACTCGTTACTCCATTGATGACGTGAGTAGCACCAACTTTTTTAGCTAAATCAAGTTTTTCTTGGGTTACATCAACAGCAATGATTGTTGTTGCACCAGCCATACGTGCACCTTGCACAATATTTAATCCAACGCCGCCGCAACCAAAGACTGCAACAGTTGAACCAGGCTTTACTTTCGCAGTATTTATCACTGCGCCATAGCCAGTAAGGACTGCGCAACTAATTAACGCTGCGCGATCAAGTGGCATCTCTTTAGGGATAACAACTGCGCCAGATACTGGCACGACAACGTATTCAGCAAAAGAGGCAACGGTTAAAAAGTGATTGAGCTTTTCACCATTTTGGCTAAGGCGTGATGTTCCATCAAATAATCCACCAACTGACATCGCATTTCCTGCAGTAGAGCAATAGTTTGGTCGCCCACTCTTGCAATATTCACAAGTCCCACAGCTTGGAACGATAGACATAATGACGTGATCACCCGCAACAACACCTGTTACATCAGGGCCAACTTCGATTACTACACCTGCAGCTTCATGGCCAATAACAGCTGGAAATGGAACCAGCTTGCGTTTTCCATCCACGGCATTTAAATCACTTGCACACAATCCACTGGCTGCAACTTTTACTAGGAGTTCTCCAGATTTTGGTTTATCGAGTTCAACTTCGCGAACTTCAAACTTTGAACCAATGCCATCTAGAACCGCTGCCTTCATTTTCACTTTATTACTCCTTAGATTAGGCGCAATTTGCGCAACGGTTGTGGTACGAACTGCTAGTTAAGATCCACCCAGGTAGTTTTAAGCGCGCTATAGGCATCTAGGGCATGCAATGACTTATCGCGGCCATTGCCTGAGGAGCCAAAGCCACCAAATGGTGTGATGACATCGAGCATGTCAAAGGTATTTATCCAGACAGTTCCGGCGCGGAGTTTGCGAGCTAACTTATGTGCTCGTGCAACGTTATTCGTCCAGACTGATGCTGCAAGACCATATTCAGTTCCATTGGCTAACTGCAAAGCCTCGGCTTCATCTTTTGCATCGATAGCAACTAGAACAGGTCCAAAGATTTCTTCCTGAGCAAGACGTGATCCAGGTTTGACGTTATCAACCAGAGTTGGCTTGATAAGTAAATCTTTACCAGTTGTTTTTTCCCCACCAAAAACAAGTTTTTCTCCATCTTGACCAACAAGGTCAAGGTAGGCGTTAACGCGATCGCGTTGTAGTTCAGAAACTAGTCCTGCCATTTGGGTTGATGGATCAAATTGATTTCCAACAACAAAGCTTTCTAGGAACTTATGCAGGTGTGCGAATAGCTCTTCCTTCACACCATTTTCAACAATGATGCGTGAGCCTGCATTACAAGTCTGACCAGCGTTGTAATAAATAGCCCAGGCAATAGTTGAAGCAGCAGCCTCTAGGTCGGTGCAATCATTTAAGACAACTTGTGGGCTCTTGCCACCTAGCTCGAGTGAAACCTGCTTCATATTTGATTCCGCGGCATATTGCATCATTTTGCGTCCTGTTGGACCGCTGCCGGTGAATGCAATCTTGGCAACATCCATATGACGTGCAAGTGCTTGTCCAGCCTCTGCGCCAAGACCTGGCACCACGTTAAATACTCCAGCAGGCAATCCTGCTGCAATTGCTAACTCTGCCATTTTTAGCGCACTTAAAGATGAGTTTTCTGCTGGCTTAACAACGATGGTGTTACCCATGGCTAACGCTGGGCCTAATTTCCAACTAGTAATCATCATTGGATAGTTCCAAGGAACAACTGCGCCGATAACTCCAAGAGGTTCACGTGTGATCATTGCTAGAGCGTTGCGTGGTGCTGGCGCAATTTCATCGTAAGTCTTATCAATTGTTTCTGCATACCACTGGATTACACGAGCAGAGTTTGGCGCATCCACACTTAATGCATCGCCTATAGGGCGTCCTGTGTCTATTGCCTCAAGTAGCGCTAACTCTTCTCTGTTTTCATTTAGTAGTTGAGCCCAACGCAACATAATCGCTTTCTTATCGCGTGGATTCATCTCACTCCAGATGCCGGAGTCAAAAGCTTTTTTCGCAGATGCAACTGCGCGATTAATATCCTCAGAATCACCTGATGCAACATTACAAATTAAGTGACCATCACTTGGCGAGTAGTTCTCAAAGGTTTTACCTGAAGCAGCATCAACGTATTTTCCATCGATGAAAATCTGTGATTGGGGCTTTAGATCAAGTGCGCGCTTCTGCCAAGTTTGAGTATCAGACATGTCGCAGATGCTATCGGGTCAAAGTTAACTTTTAGTAACGCGATAGGTGGCAAGAGATGAATCGGTGGCATAGGCGATTCGCACACCCGCCGCCTTGGTCGTCGCCAAACCATCAAGAATCTGAGATGTCAGAACTTCACCTGGAGCCACCACTGCAACGCCTGGGGGATAGGGAGCGATTAAGTCGGCAGAGATTCGGCCCACGCAATCTTTGGCAGCAACCATCTCGGTATCGGCAAAGTAGGCATCTCGCATTGAAATGGCAACGGTTGGAACAACTGACCAACTCAGTGAGGTTGCAGTTGGGCGCGGGGTTGTTTGAAGTGAAGTGAGAATAGGAATGAGCACGCTAGCTAAATGTTCAAACTCTTCAGTTGAATCAGCCAGAGTTGCAATGAAGACAACCGTGTCACTGTCGGCCATCTCAACGCGGATGTTTTGAGCTTGTAATTTCTTCTCAATCTCAACTCCGGATGCTCCTAATTGATTAGCGCGCAGAACAATCTTGGCTGAATCAAAGCGGCCAGCAGCAAAATCACTTGCATTCAAGAAAATTGGCAAATCAAAGTCAGACTGAACAGAGTTCTTAAAAGAATTGACGTTACTAACTAGTTGAGAGATTAACTTATCCCCGCGAGTTTGAAGCAATGCGCGGCAACCATCAATAGATGCCAGGGGAGCACCTGCAGGTGAAGTGGTATGAGTAGTTTCAAAGCTTTGCTCAATGCGATCAAGGTTAAGAAGATTTCCTTGGGCAAGTAGAAGTGCTGATGCGCTGTAGCCAGGAAGAGCTTTATGCACACTAGTAATAAGTGCATCTGCGCCCATCTGCAAGCAATGCTGTGGAGTTAATTGTGAGAAACCAAAGTGTCCACCCCATGCCGCATCGACAATGACTGGAATTGAATGTGCATGTGCACTTGCAACTAACGCTGGGAGATCTGACAAAGTGCCTAAGTAACCTGGCTCAGTTAGAAGAAGCGCAATTGGTTTTTGATTTAATACTTTTTCAAATTCAGCAACAGAAATACCAGTTGGCACACCTGTTGTATCATCAATTTGTGGTGATAGCCAGATTGGTTCTAGACCAGCTAATACAAGTGCGCTAAGAATTGAGCGGTGCGCTGTGCGTGAGAGTGCAACTTTGTCTCCAGGTTTTCCTAGAGCCAAGATCATTGCTTGGTTGGCATGTGTTGAACCCCCAGTTGAAAAGCGAGCGAAGTCTGCCCTCCATAAGGTGGCAGCTAGGGCTTCTGCTTTCTTTAATGTCTGGTTGGTTAACTTAATTTCATCTAAGCCACCGTATAAAGGTGTGTCACCATCAACGACCACCCCTAAGCCGGCATCTAGGCGCGAAGCCCTCTGCTTGTGACCTGGGATTGTGAAAGGTGTGCGCTTGGTTTCAAAGTAAGAGAGGTAGGCATCTAGAAGCGGTGCCGAATCTCTCAGTGAACTCATAGCGCCAAGGGTAACTTCTGGGCGCCCTGATGCGAAATAAGGCCTTAGACTTTTGCCATGACCACACTTACTAATCTGACTCAAGAACGTCGTTTGGTTACCGCTATTCCGGGACCAAAATCCACTGAGGCGCTCAAGCGCCGCACGGAAGCGACTTCAGGCGGATTGGGTATGGCAATTCCAGTTGTAATCGAACGTGCAAGTGATGCAATCTTGCTCGACATCGATGGCAATCAGATTATTGATTTAGGTTCAGGAATCGGTGTTACTGGCGTTGGTAACTCGGCGCAACGTGTTGTTGATCGTGTAATCGAGCAAGTGCAAGCTTTCACACACACCTGTTTCACAGTTGCCCCATATATGAACTACATCGAAGTATGCGAAAAACTCAATGCAATGACTCCTGGTTCACATAAGAAGAAGTCATTACTTGTTAACTCAGGTGCTGAAGCAGTTGAGAACGCTGTAAAGATTGCACGTCACTTCACCAAGCGCCCAGCAATTGTTGTTTTCGAACACAGCTATCACGGCCGTACAAATTTAACTATGGCGTTAACTGCAAAGAACATGCCATACAAGGAGGGCTTTGGTCCTTTTGCTCCTGAGGTGTATCGCGTGCCAATGCCTTACTCATTCCATTGGGTTGGCAATCAAGCAACGATAACCGAAGATGCCATTGATATGGTCACACATAAAATTGATAAAGAGATCGGCGCACATAACGTTGCTGCGATTTTAATTGAGCCAATTCAAGGCGAAGGTGGATTTATCGTTCCACCTAAGGGATTCCTTCCAGCGCTCGCAAAATATTCAAAAGATAACGGAATCGTCTTTATTGCAGATGAAGTCCAGACTGGCTTTGCCCGCACAGGACACATGTTTGCTGTGGAAGAGGAAGGCGTAGTTCCAGACATGGTTGTCACAGCTAAAGGAATTGCTGGTGGACTTCCACTTGCAGCTGTTACGGGCCGCGCCGAAGTAATGGATTCAGTTCATGCATCAGGTTTGGGCGGAACATATGGAGGAAATCCAATTGCATGCGCCGCTGCCCTTGGCGCAATGGAGACAATGGAAGAAGAAAACCTTGTTGCCCGTGCCAAGCATATTGGTGAAATTCTAGGATCATCACTTCGTGAACTAGCTAAGAAGTATCCAGTTATTGGTGAAGTGCGTGGACGCGGAGCAATGCAGGCAATTGAATTAGTAGAGCCAGGTACTAAGAATCCAAACACAGCAGCCATGAACGCAGTTGTTAAGTACTGCCAGAGTCAGGGCGTGTTAGTTCTTACTGCTGGTACTTATTCAAACGTTGTGCGCTTTTTGCCACCACTTGTGATCACAGATGAGCTACTTAAGGATGCTTTAAGCGTTCTTGATGATGCCTTTGCGTCTCTTTAATTCTCTAACTTGTAACCAAGACCGCGAATGGTCTGAATCAATACAGGATTAGCAGGATCTGCTTCAATCTTTGAACGCAAACGCTTGATGTGAACATCAAGCGTCTTTGTGTCGCCAAAGTAATCTCCGCCCCACACACGGTCAATGAGCTGGGAGCGTGTTAAAACACGGCCGGCATTTCTCATTAAAAACTCGAGTAATTCAAACTCTTTGAGTGGAAGACCAACTAGTGAGCCGTTAATGGTTGCTTGATGGCGGGCAGTGTCTAATTTGATTGGGCCAACTGAAACAACATCTAGATCACCATGCTCTTCACTATCTGGCGTTCCACGACGGAGTACTGCCTTAATACGAGCAATTAATTCACGTGATGAGTAAGGCTTAGTCACATAGTCATCTGCGCCAAGTTCAAGGCCAACGACCTTGTCTATCTCTGCATCTTTTGCAGTCAACATGATGATTGGAACTTGTGAAGTTGTGCGAATGGTGCGGCACACATCTACCCCAGAGACTTCTGGAATCATGAGGTCGAGCAGAATTAAGTCTGCGCCTTCTTTTGCAAAGGTATTGAGAGCAGCACGACCGTCTTCAGCAACGCTTACTTCAAAGCCTTCTTTTCCAAGCAGAAAAGCCAGCGCCTCAGAAAATGATGATTCGTCTTCAACGATAAGTATCTTTGTCATTCAACGCTCTCCATAGGTGATTCATAGATGGGTAGTCGGATTGAAAAAGTACTTCCGACGTTTTCGACGCTCCAAACCTTTACTTCACCGCCATGCTTTGCTGCAACGTGCTTAACGATTGAAAGACCTAACCCTGTTCCACCTGTTTGGCGAGAACGTGCTGGATCAACACGATAGAACCGTTCGAAGATTCGATCTTGCTCTGACTCAGAGATTCCTATTCCTTGATCTGTAACTGAGAGATCTATGATTCCAGATTCATTAGTTGTGGTGACAGAAACTTTGGTGTTTTCAGGTGAATAGTTGATGGCATTTTCAATTAAATTATGAACCGCCATGATCAACTGGTCGCGATCACCTAACACAAGGGCATCACTGTTTTCACGATAATTTACAGTGATATTGCGACTATCAGCAGTGATTTGACATTGATCAATTGCTTCTCTGATGACATATTCAACGCTTACTTCTTGAGCAAGTTGTAATGGATCAGAATCTTGCACACGAGATAAGTCAATGATCTCTTGGACTAAGTCCGTTAAGCGCTTTGCCTCTGATTGCATACGGGTTGCGAATTTAACAACTGATACTGGATCATCTTTTGAACCAAGAACAGCTTCGCTCAAGAGGGAGAGTGCTCCAATGGGAGTTTTCAACTCATGTGAAATATTGGCAACAAAATCTCTACGTACATCATGAACGCGCTGGGCTTCACTCTCATCGCTAATAAGAACTAAAACTAAATCATCTTTAGTTAGGGGGAGTACTTTCACTGTTAGTTCGTGCTTGCCTTCTCCAATTGGTCCACGCGGAATTTCAATCATTCCAACTTGCTGGTTATGTGTGCGACGTACTACGCGGACCGTTGCGATTAACTCTGAGCTCTGGATTCGGCCATCTTTTAGGATTCCCAAAGTCTCAACGCCTGAGGTGATAAATAATGGAACCTCACCAGGGGCTAAAATCATGGAATCACCGTCTAGGAGATTAAGGGTTTCCAACAGCATTTCGGGCAAGGCTCTAGGTTCTGGGGCCTCAATATCTCGGCGCAAGAACTTCACAGGCCTCACTCTATAGGCTCAAATCCCCAGTTTACCTTCTGTTCACCTAACCAATGGACTCTATTCATCACCTCCACATAGGTTACGGCCATGGCCCTCATTAGATCTGTATTCCAAGATGAACTAGACAACGTATCGCAGTCTCTGGTTGACCTTACTGCGATGGTCACAGCTTCAATGTCAAAAGCAACGACCGCGATTCTTTCATGCGATTTGAAACTTGCTGAAGAGGTAATTGCAACTGATGTAAAGATTGATGACTATCAACACGAAACAGATTCGCGTATCATCGACATTATTGCCAGACAACAGCCGGTAGCTTCAGATCTACGAGCTCTAGTTACTGCATTGCGCATGGGATCAGATTTAGAGCGCATGGGCGACTTAGCACACCACGTTGCCAAGGTTGCTCGCTTGCGCCATCCAAATGCAGCAGTGCCTCCAGAGCTGGTTTCAATTATTCAAGCAATGGGAGTTGCAGCTGTTGCAATCACCGAAAAGACCGGTGTTGTCATTTCTACTCGCAATACTGAAATGGCTCTTGAAATCGAGCGTGATGATGATGTGATGGATGACCTTCACCGCAAGCTAATCGCCGTTTTAATTGAGCCAACGTGGAAGCATGGAATCGAAACTGCAATTGATCTCACTCTGCTTGGTCGTTACTACGAGCGATATGCAGATCACGCCGTTTCAATTTCTCGACGCGTTTATTTCCTTGTAACAGGAAAGTTTGCATCGTAATAATGTCGACACAAGAGTTAGTTATTCCAGCACCGCGAGAAATTGTTACTGAACCACGCCGTTCGGACAAAGTCTTTCGTGGTGTTGTAACAGGTGGTGGTTTGTCTTCATTAGTAATCCTCGGCTTAATTGCGATTTTCCTTGGCTATCGTGGCTTTGAAGTTTTACGCCAAGAAGGAATTGGATTTATCACTCACTCTGATTGGTCAATCTCAACAGATGATGCAGGAAACGTTCTAGATAGTCACTTTGGTTTAGCAGCAATGTTAGTGGGAACGATTTTATGTTCTCTGATTGCCGTGGTTATAGCTGTCCCAATCTCAGTGTTTTCAGCGCTTTTTTTGAACTTTTACGCACCTGGTTGGCTCAAAAAAATCCTTATAACAATCATCGACATGATGGCAGCATTTCCCTCAATCCTTTTTGGTATTTGGGGATTCTTAGTCCTCATGCCAAGTGTTGAATACTGGGCAAAGCTTCTACATCGCTACCTTGGCTTTTTTCCTATTTTTGATATGCAAGTACCTGTCTATACACGCTCACCTTTTGTTGCAGGTGTAGTTCTCTCCATCATGATTATTCCAATCATCACTTCCGTTTCTCGTGAAATTTTCTCGCAAGCACCACTTGATC
Organism: actinobacterium SCGC AAA044-N04; assembly: GCA_000378885.1. Taxonomy (GTDB): domain Bacteria; phylum Actinomycetota; class Actinomycetes; order Nanopelagicales; family Nanopelagicaceae; genus Planktophila. The sequence continues at coordinate 174,923 of KB900456.1, forward strand.
GTATTCAAGCTGCCTATGCACTTGGTGCAACACGTTGGGCAATGATTAAGGCCGTAGTTATTCCGCATGGTCGCAGCGGTGTAATCGGCGGAGCGATGCTAGGTCTTGGCCGTGCAATGGGAGAGACCGTTGCAGTATTTACCGTTCTCAATATTGTCTTTCAGGTCAACTGGCAGATGTTGCTAGGCGCCGGTGGAAACGTTGCTTCATTAATTATTCTCAAATTTGGTGATGCAAGCCCCTATGAAATTAAAGCGCTTATGGCAGCAGGATTAATTCTCTTCTTGCTTACCTTAGTTGTAAATGCAATTGCGAATTTGATTGTTAAGACAACTGGAAAGTCAGGTCGTTAATATGACAATGATCCCGACTCCAACAAAGCCTTGGGCAGCTTCAACAAAAGATCGAGCTGTCGATGGATCTATTTTTGCACTTTCGCTATTGAGCTCCTACCTTCTAGTGTTTTTAACACCTCTTAAAGGAAAGCTTGCATGCTTTGTCTGCTTCTTCCTTGCGTATGCAATCTTTACTACCGCATTTAAGGGAATCCAGCGTGGAAATGCGGCAGCAAAGGATGCACTAGTTAATTCATTAGTTGCTATTGGAGCTATTGTCACGGTTATTCCGGCTGCAAGTATTCTGGCAACGGTATTGAAAAAAGGCCTACCAGGCATCAGTTTTAACCTCTTCACCCATGACATGGCTCTAGCAACACCAACGGATCCACTTTCAAATGGTGGATTGCTGCACGCTATTACTGGAACTCTGACATTGATGGTCCTGGCACTGATCATGAGCGTTCCTATTGGAATTTTGACTGCGCTTTATTTGACCGAGATCAAGGGACGTTTTACTGGGCCAATTCGTTTCCTTGTTCAGGCTATGAGCGGTGTGCCATCGATTGTTGCAGGCTTGTTTATTCTCTCAGCAATTCTTTATCCCATCACAAAGGGTTATTCAGGATTTATGGGAGCACTTGCTCTAACTATTTTGATGATTCCAACAATTGCGCGAACATCAGAAGAAGTTCTTAACTTGATTCCAAATGATTTGCGTGAAGCCGGAACTGCACTTGGGGGAACTCAGTGGCGCACGGTTGCGATGATTGTTCTTCCAGCTGCTCGAAGCGGATTAGTCACTGCAGTCATTTTGGGTGTGGCACGCATCGCTGGTGAAACTGCGCCAATCCTTCTTTTAACTGGTGGTGGCGACAAGGTTAATCCAAACGCCTTCACAGGTCCGATGGGTTCATTGCCTTATTACATTTGGAAATCATTTAACGCTGGCTCACCTGAGGCAATCACTCGTGCATGGGCCGGTCTATTAGTTCTAGTAGGACTTGTCTTATTCCTCTTCACTTCAGCACGCTTCCTCGGATCCCGAAAGGTTTCAAAATGACCACCTCACATGAAAGCGAGAACCAAGAAATGCAGACATCAGTAAAGCCATCATCATTGGCAGATGTTGCTAACGCTAAAGCACCTAAGGTGCCAGGGACTGCAGCACTTGGAACTGGCCTTGAGACCCGTGGCGTGCATGCATGGTTTGGTAAGCACCACGCACTTTCAAATATCTCATTAGATTTTGCAGCAGGCACAGTCACAGCACTTATCGGTCCATCAGGATGCGGTAAATCAACCTTTATTCGCACAATTAACCGTATGCATGAGTTCATTCCTGGTGCTGCAATGGCTGGTGAAGTTCTACTTGATGGCAAAGATGTTTATGCCCCAGGCACAGATGTAACCAAGATTCGCTTGCAAATCGGAATGGTTTTCCAAAAGCCAAACCCATTCCCATCTATGACAATTGGTGAAAACGTTCTCTCAGGCCTCAAGTTAGCTCAACTTAAAGTTGATAATAAAGATGACTTACTTCAAGAGTGCTTAGAGCGCGCTGGTCTATGGAGTGAAGTAAAAGATCGCCTCGGTGCGCACGGAGGCTCACTCTCTGGTGGTCAGCAACAACGCCTGTGTATTGCTCGCGCTCTTGCTGTTCGCCCACAAGTTCTATTGATGGATGAGCCATGTTCGGCCCTTGATCCGGGATCAACCCTTCGCATTGAAGACACTATCCGTCACCTTTCAGACACGATGACCATCATTATTGTTACTCACAATATGCAGCAGGCTGCACGCGTCTCTGACTACACCGCCTTCTTCCTATCCGATGGTGGCCCAGGCCAAATGATTGAAGTAGCCCCAACATCTGAGATTTTCTCCCGCCCACAGGACTCTCGAACTGAGAGTTATGTGACCGGGCGCTTTGGCTAAAAGACACCATTTGTTCACCTAAAGGTTTACTTGCGTTAAACCAGCACGCCTCATTCGTTAACCCTGGCTCCATAGGTTTGCCCTCGTAGTTCAAACAAACCCTATGAGGAGAAATAAATGAGAATTTCAAAGCTCGCGAAAGTTGCATCACTTGCACTCGCGTTCGGCCTAGTAGCAGGCACGCCAGCATATGCAGTTGATCTTCAAGGTTCAGGAGCATCATTTCCTGCTCTACTAATCGAAGGTTGCAAAGCTGGATTCGCTGCAAGCGGTTCAGGACATACATATGTTTACGCTTCATCATCATCAGGTACAGGACAAGCTAACTCAGATAAGTCAATTGGTGATTTCTGGATGTCAGATGGTGCTTACACAGCAGCAACAAAGCGCGCTTCACTTATTCACGTTCCACTAGTTGCAGCACCAATCGCAATTTTGCATAACCTTCCATCAAAGACAACACTTTCTCTTTCAGCAGCAACAATCGCTGGAATCTTCGGCGGAACAATCACACGTTGGAACGATCCAGCAATTGTTGCTGATAACAACCGTTCAACAACAAAGGTAATTTACAAGAAGGATGCGAACGGAAACCCAACAAAAGATGCCAAGGGCAACCCAGTAGTTCTTCGCACACAGATTATTCAACAGCACTACACATTGCCAGATAAGCCAATCAAGGTTGTTTACCGTTCAGATTCTTCAGGAACATCAGAGAACTTCACTAACTACTTGAACAAGTCAGCATCTGCTGTTTGGACAAAGGCGAAGAATAAGGTATTCAAGGATTCATTCCCTGGAGATATCAACTCAGCTGCAAACCTAGGTCGCGTAGTTGGAGCTGCTTCATCAACTGGTGTTGCTCAGCTTGCTGGTAAGACTCCTTACTCAATTACTTACGCTGAAGTTAACTATGCAACAGCTAACAACCTAAAGATTTCAAACGTAATTAACCCAGCTGGTTCTTCAGTAGTTCCAGATTCTGTTGGTGTGGGTGCATTCCTTGCATCAGCTACACAGGATGCAAATGGATTCCTCACATATGACTATGCAACTAAGGAAAAGGGCGCTTACCCACTAGGTATCGTTTCTTATCTTCTAGCTGATACTGCTTACCCAGATAAGACTAAGGCTGCAGCAGTTAAGGCATACGCCACATACATTTTGAGCTCAAAGTGCTCAAAGGATGTTGGTGCAGGTCTTGGCTTCAGCGTTATCGACGGTGAGCTTCTTAAGAAGTCACTAGCTCAGGTAGCAAAGATCGGTTAATCCCGCTTTAAAAATCGAGGGTAGAACGGCCCGGCTCGCAGCGATGCGAACCGGGCCGTTCTTTTCTTCCGGGTCTATATTGTTGCCATGCAAATTAATCTTGATAAGAAGTCAGGCTTACTACTTGGAATCATCGCGGCGCTGCTCGTTATTGTGATTGTTTTGTTGGTAGATAAAGTTGAAGATGATGGCCACTTTGTGGAGAGCCATTCAAGCCAGTTAGAGATTGGAAACTAATGTCATCGATTGCCGAGATTGCCGCAGCCTATGAGAAGGCTACAAATGAGTTTTTAACTATTGCCACCAACGTTCCTGAATCAAAGCTAGATGTATGCGTGGGGGAGGATTGGAGTTCTCGCCAAGTCATTCATCACTGCGCCGATAGTGAGGCACAGTCTTTTGCACGCCTTAAGCGTTTAGTTGCAGAACCTGGATCTGCTATTCAAGGTTATGACGAAGGTGCTTGGGGTAAGAATCCAACTCTTGGATATACCGTTTTGCCAGTTCAGACATCGATAGAAGTCTTTAAAGCAGTGCGTGCGGGCTCACTAGAAATTATCAAGCGTCTTGAGCTAGAGCAGTTAAAGAACTTTTGCATTCACTCAGAGCGCGGGGAGTTCTCACTTGAGCAATGGCTCAAGGCTTACACCCGCCATGCCATTGAGCATGCAGATCAGATAACTAAGAACTTAGCTCTGTAGTTCCCAGCACTAGGCTAGTGCGCATGAAATCCCTGGGTCCTGCCTTCAACCGCATGTGGGGCGCCAGTTTGCTGACAAACCTAGCCGATGGTGTTTTAATCGCCGCGGCTCCACTTCTTGCTGTTTCGCTGACTAAAAACCCAGTTCTTATTTCAGCAATTAGCGCATTAGTGATGCTGCCATGGCTTTTATTTGCCATACCTATCGGTGCGATAGTTGATCGTGTAGATCGAAGATTCCTATTGGCCGGAGCTAATGCATCAAGATTTGTCATTGCAGCACTCATTGCGCTCTCGATTGCAACGGATACGATCACAATTTACATATTGCTTTTAGCAACTTTTCTAATTGGAATGTGTGAGGTAACAGCAGACATAACTTCGCAGTCCCTCATTCCACAGATTCTGGAGAAGAGTGAGTATGAAAAAGGCAATTCCAGATTTCAAATCTCAGAAACTGTAGTTCAAGGATTTGTCGGAACTCCGCTCAGCGGCTTTCTCTATGCCGTGGCTATTTATCTACCCTTTGTCATCAACAGCCTGGGATTTATAATTGCAGCAGCCTTAGCTGCATCTATTCCAGTTAAGTTCTTGCAAGACATACGCATTGAAGAAAGCGCTGAGAAGAAACCAGATTTTGTAGAGGATATGAGATTTGGAATTCACTACCTTTATAACAACAAGCCATTACTAAGACTCGTTGTAACTACTGCAAGTATTGGTGTCTGTTATTCCATGTCCACATCCACCATCATTTTGTTTATCTTAAATGAGTTAAATCTCAAGCCTGCACTCTTCGGACTGGCTTTAACTATTCAAGGATCCGGAGCAATTATTGGAGCGCTATTGGCTCCCAAGCTCTCTACCAAATTTGGTCGCAGCAGAGTGATGGCAATATGTATTTTTCTGAGTTCTCTTCTCATACTTCTACAAGGTTTATCACCCAATATCTACGTCTATATTGCTCTAGCTTTCATTGCCTCTTTCACAATAACCAACTGGAATATTCTTCTCATGGCCACCTATCAAAGCGTTATTCCCAGCCATCTCTTTGGACGCATCCATGGAACCAGGCGCACATTGGTGTGGGGATTAATGCCATTTGGATCCTTGTTAGGTGGATTCATAGCTAAAGGGGGATTACGACTTCCTTTATTAATTGGCGGCGCAATTGCAACTGTGATCGCACTTCTTTCTTTCAGATTTCTCCTACATGTTGGCGAAACAGCAGCAAAAGAGGCCTTAGAAAATGAGTAAAAAACTCGGTGCCTCTTATTGGAAACTATGGACTGCCACCGCTATTTCTAACCTTGGCGATGGAGTTTCGATGGTTGCCTATCCATGGCTGGCATCAGCTGTTACGCGCTCACCTATTTTGATCGCTGCTGCAGGCTTTGCATCACGTTTGCCCTGGTTGGTTTTCACATTACATGCCGGAGTGTTAACTGATCGCTTTGATCGCAGAAAACTCATTGTGGCAATGGATTTCATGCGGGGTTTATTGACCGTATTTGTGGGAGCAGTTGTTTATTTCAATAGAGATTCATTTCCGGCCCTAGATGAATTAACCACTATTACTAATTTGCAGACTAATTGGCCGATTTATGTCACTTTACTCATTGACGCCTTCCTCTTTGGGTTGGCTGAGGTTTTGCGTGATAACAGTGCTCAAACATTGATGCCATCGGTGGTGGAAAAAGAGAATCTAGAAACGGCCAATGGCCGAATGTGGTCAGCAGAATCATTGACCAATAGCTTTATTGGGCCACCTTTAGGTTCACTTCTTATTGGGATTGCAATCTTTATTCCGTTTTTCTTTGATGCGGCATCTTTCTTTTTTGCAGTTGCTTTGATTGCCTCCCTTAAAGGCACATTCAAACCAGTTGCTGATGACAAACCACGAGAGAAGATAAATTTCAAGGCAGAGATCAAAGAAGGTTTTATCTGGCTGTGGGCGCATCCATTACTTCGACCTATGGCAATCATTTTGGGATCAATGAATGGCATCGGCACTATGGTCGGTGCGGTATATATTTTATTTGCCCAAGAAGTTCTGCACACATCAGTTTTCACTTTTGCAATTCTTGGCACTGCCGGCGCCGTGGGTGGAACTATCGGAGGAATACTTGCCCCTAAAGTTTCGGCCAAATTTGGTAGCGGGCCGTCACTCTCGTTAGCTCTTGCTGCTGCGCCTTTAGGTGCGCTGGTAATTGGAGTGACTTCTTCGTGGCAAGTAGTCTGGGTTGTTACAGTTGTGGAATCTTTCGTTGCGATTTTATGGAACACAATTACTGTCTCACTTCGACAAAGCATCATCCCTACACATTTATTAGGGCGCGTTAATAGCGTGTATAGATTCTTTGCCTGGGGATCCATTCCCATTGGGATGTTTGTGGGGGGAGGGCTGGTCAGTGCGCTGACCCATGTGCTCACTAGAGAAAATGCGCTGCGTGCCCCTTATCTAATTGGGATGGCTTTGGGTCTGCTGCTCTGGGCATTGGCTGCCCCTCGGTTGAGCACGGCCAAGATTGAGGCAGCCCGCAAGACAGGCTAAAAATCACCCCTTCCGCAGGGCCTCGTACCTTCTTTATTACGAACATCGTTACAAAGCCCACGCTCATGCAAGCCATTCTCCTGTTGCGTTAATACGCTCAATTCGGGCAGACTCACTCCACCAAAAGCGCCTATGGGGCAGGTCGACTCTCCACAGACGCTTTTACTTATCCCTCGAGGAGGAACTATGAAGTTAAATCGCAGCGCAAAGTATGCGTTCGCGGTTGCAGCAGCGGCAGCGTTAACAGTATCTCTGTTAACTCCAGCTCAAGCAGCAACTCGTTCAACTGTTATCTTGCATGAAACTAACCCAATCACAGGATTGAACTGCGGCCTCTCAGCTACAAACTCAACTACCTGTTCAGCAGTTTCATACATCCAAGGTGCAGGCTTTAACTATTACAACAACAAGAAGGAACTTGTAAAGAACACAGTATTTGGTTCATACAAGATCACTAAGAAGTCAGCTACTGACTTCCGTGTCCAGTACACAGTAAACCCAGGCCGTGTTTGGTCAGATGGCACACCAATTGATGCTGTTGACCTACTTTTGTCACACGTTCTTAGCAGCGATGCATATTCCATCGCAGCAGGTCTAGGCGACCCAAAGAGCAAGACTGCAAAGCCAGCGTTTAACGGCCTTGGATACTCAGGTGTCTATTCCGATAACATCGTTGGAGAGCCAGTTCTATCTGCTGACAAGATGTCTGTAACACTTCAGTACAAGAAGCCAATTGCTAACTGGGATATTTATGGTCCAGGACCATCACCAGTTCACACATTAGTTTTGATGGCTGAAGGAAAGACTTCACTTCAATCAGTTTCAGCTAACCAGGATGCTAAGGATCGCTTCCTAGCTGCATACAAGTCTAAGGACACCGCTCTTCTTAAGAAGATCGGAAAGATCTGGTCTGAGGATTACACAATTACAACTGTTGACTCAAAGACAAACCCATTGCTACTTGTTGGCAACGGTGGATTCATCCTTGAAAGCGCAGTTGCAAAGACTTCAGTAACACTTGTTAAGAACCCTAAGTACAACTCAGGCCCAGCAATGAGCGGAACAGTCGATAAGGTTGTTTTCAAGTTCATTGGTGATGGAACTGCAGCTGCACAGGCTCTTGCAAATGGTGAGCTAGATGTTTATGCAGGCCAGGCAACAGCTGATGGTGTTGCAGCGCTGAAGAAGATTTCAAGCGTTAACGTTGTTGGAACTGACCAGGTTGCTTACGAGCACTGGGACCTTCACTACGACACAGTCGTAGATGAGGCTCCTTACACAGGTCTGTTCTCAGTGAAGGATGGAGCAAAGTCAAAGGCGCTACGTCAGGCATTCTTGCTAGCTCTTCCTCGCAACGAAATCATGGCAAAGTTGATTGCACCAATTAACGGTGTAACAACTCCAATCGCTTCAACCTGGGTTGCACCAGGTTCAGCAATGTATGACAAGGTAACTGCTTCAAACGGTTCTTCTTTCTACTCACGTGGAACACAAGAAACTCGTAACGCAAGTGCTCTTGCTCTTGTACAGAAGTTCTATCCAAACGCATTGAAGAGCCCATTAAAGGTTCGCGTTCTTGTTCCAGGTAACAACCCACGCCGTGCCTCTGAATTTGCTCTTGCAAAGGCAAACATGGCAAAGGTTGGTTTTGATCTAGTTGGTGACGTACGTACTGACTGGCCATCAAAGCTTGGTAACTCAGATTACGATGCTTACTTCTTCGCATGGGTTGCATCATCAGTAACTCAGCGTCAATCAGCTGAGGTTTTTGATACTAATGGTGGAAATAACATCATTGGTTACAGCAACCCAGCAGTAGATGCAATCATCGCAACATTGGATGCTCCAATGTCAGATGCACTTCTAGCAGCTAAGTACATTCAGATTGAGCGTCTGACAAATGCTGACGCAATCACAACTGGTGTGTTCATTCACCCAGGTGTTGTTGCTGTTAACAAGGACCTCAAGAATGTTAAGCCAGGCCCACTTTCACCACAGATGGTCTGGAACTACTGGGAGTGGACATACTAAGGATTAATAATCTTTAGTTTCTAACTCTAAAAAGCAGTTCAAAGAGGCGCTCGGGGAACAACCCGGGCGCCTCTTTGACGCTATGATTCCCCGAATGGATTTATACAAAGCCGTTTAAACCTGAAAGGCCTGAACTTACATGCTTGCATTTATTATGCGCCGCCTTGGCATCCTAAGCGTCATCCTTTTTGGCTCAAGTTTCATCCTTTATAACATGGCGGCAATTTCAGGTGACCCACTGGCCGATCTCAAATTGAGCACTGATCCAAACCGAGATTTCTTAGTTGCATCTTTGACTAGAGAATTACAACTCGATGTTCCACCACCTGCCCGCTACTTCTTATGGCTCAAAGGTATTTTTGGAATCTTTATTGGTAAGCCTGATTTTGGAATGAGCCGTGATGGTTCAACGGTTGCTCACTCACTTGCCCTTGCTATTCCAGTGACTATTCGCCTGGTGCTGGCAGCAACTATTTTTGCTATCGTCCTTGGAATTGCCATTGGAATTGTGACCGCACTTCGTCAATACAGCCGCTTTGACTACTCAATGACATTTGTTTCATTTCTCATGTTCTCACTACCAATTTTCTGGGTGGCAGTTCTTCTTAAAGAATATCTAGCCATCTCATTTAATAACTTCCTGCGAGAACCCAACGTTCCAATTGGCTGGATTATTGGCTTAGCCATCTTTAGTGGAGTGTTCTGGGCATCAGTTATTGGTGGATCGCGTAAAACGTTTTGGACTGCTTTTGGCGCAGCTGCAGGCATCGCCGCAACCATCGTTTCTGTTTTTAGTCTCAGCGGTTGGTTCTTAAATCCAGGTCTAGGCCCAATCATCATTACAGGCATGTCTGTTGGAATTGCCTATGGGGTCACACAACTATCAGTGGGTCTTATCAATAAGGCAGCCCTGAAAGCATCGTTAACTATGGCTGGCCTTTCACTTGTTGCCTATTACCCAGCGCAATGGGTATTTGATAAGCACCCAGGTTCACTCTCAGTTTTCATCATGGCGTGTGTGACCATCACGATTGCAGTCTTTGTTGGACTTTCATTTTCGAAAATTGACCGTGCTCCAATTGTTAGAACAACAATTATTACTGCCGTTCTCTCTGCTGGTTTAGTAGTTGTCGATAAGTTCATGCAGACCTGGAAGCCTTATATGGAAACCGATGCAATCAACTATCGCCCAGTCCCAACTATTGGCCAGAGAAGTGATCTTCTAGATTCACCCGATTATTGGATTAAATCACTCGATATTGCCACTCACTTATTCTTACCAACAGTTGCTCTCACCTTGATTTCATTTGCAGGCTATATCCGCTATTCACGCGGTACCTTGCTAGAAGTACTCAATCAGGATTACATCCGTACTGCGCGCGCTAAGGGCTTAACTGAGCGCACAGTAATCATGCGCCATGCTTTCCGTAACACAATGATTCCACTAACAACAATCATGGTGGTGGACTTTGCAGGTGTTATCGGCGGCGCACTTATTACTGAGAGCGTATTTGGCTGGTCTGGTATGGGAACTCTGTTTCGTCAAGGCCTGCTGGGCTATGACTTAAACTTGCTCATGGGAGTGTTCTTTATTACTGCCTCTCTTTCAGTGATAGCTAACTTAGTAGCAGATTTGTTGTATTCAGCCTTAGACCCTCGAATTCGTGTAGGAGGAGGCGCATAATGGTTTTTAAGAAGAAATCTGATCAGAATGCAGAAGTGAATTCATCTGGTGAGAATGCTATTGCCAATAAGGAAATTGAAGGATTAAGCCAAGGACAGATTGTTCGTCGTCGCTTCTTCCGCCACCGTGCTGCAGTATTTTCACTCGGCGTCATCACCTTCATAGTTGTCTTTGTATTTACGGCCCTTGATTTTAGATTCTTAGGAATCTGGCATGTGAAGGGTTGGTGGAAGTGGTCACCAGAGGATCTACCTGAACTTCGTTTTGGTGATTGTCCTAATGACACTGTGGGTTGCCCAACGATCTCACTTCTTCCTAAAGCTTTAGGTGGAAATGGAATTGGCTTGGGTGATCACCCATTTGGTCAAGATGACATTGGAAGAGATTTCTTCTCACTAGTTATGAAGGGCACACAACGCTCTCTTTCAGTAATGGTTGTTATTGGTTTCCTTGGTGGAACTATCGGAACTGTTATTGGTTCAATCTCTGGCTACTACCGTGGCAAAGTTGATGCAGTATTGATGCGCTTTACAGACTTCATCATCACAATTCCTGCAATCATCATTGGTTCTGTGGTGGGTTACCACTTTGGAAACCTTGGAGCGATTTTCCTAGCGTTCTACTTAGGTCTTTTTGCTTGGACCGGTCTATCTCGTTTGGTTCGCGGTGAGTTTTTAACTCTGCGCGAGCGTGAATTCGTTGATGCCGCTCGCGTTGCAGGTGCATCTAATCGCCGCATTATCTTTAAGCACATCCTGCCTAACGCTGTTGGTGTGATCATCGTTTCGGTGACCTTGTTGCTATCAGGTTCGATTTTGCTAGAAACTGCCCTTAGTTATATTGGCTTTGGTGTGGTTGAGCCAGATGTTTCACTGGGTCTATTGATTAACAAATATCAGGATTCATTTACGACTCGTCCATGGCTATTTTGGTATCCAGGACTGTTCATCATCTCTATCGCCTTGAGTATTAACTTCATTGGTGATGGATTGCGTGATGCCTTTGATCCACGTCAGCGCCGTCGTATTTCTAAGAAGGAACGCCAAGAATCAGCATCTGCTAGAAAGTTGGCGCAAGCAAATGACTAAATTAGAAAATGGCGATTGCCAGAGCAATCACGATGAGCGCGATATCCAGAGCCAGGATGCGCACATCGCTTCTGACTTCGAACTTGGAATTACTAACGCCGACAAAGCTTTTCTTGCGCAGCTTGGCAATATGGGCGCAAACACCCGAATCACTTCGCGACGAGTCACCAACACGACGAAGCGGATCAGCACCGGGAAGAAGGTCACTCTTGTGAAGACGTCTCTGGTGAGTACGACTTGGAGCGGGAGCGGCCCACGCGTGGAAGATTTGATCACCAACGCTGATGGACATGCTGTATTTGGTATCGATCTGATCAACCAGATCCCAGGTAACGGTGATCTCTTTGGTTGGGTTAACAATCTTGATTCCCTCATCAAAGATCAAAACGTATGGTCTGAGAAAGAGCAGGTAAGCACTGATAATTCCAGCGCTGCAGATCAGCATGGTCAAGGCAGTGTCGCCGCCGTAGATAGCACTTTGAATAATGAAGCCGGTGAAGAAAACAATCAGAACCGCGCCGCTTACAAGGGCGCTGCCGGGACGGAATTTCTCGACATTGCTCATGAGCACAGTTTCTCACAGATGGAGGCAATCAATTGAGTAAGCCAGTCTTAGAGATCAAGGATTTCAATGTCGATTTCTGGGTGGATGGAGTTTGGTATCCAGCCGTTATCGATATGAACTTGTCCCTACAACCTGGCAAAGTAACTGCCATTGTTGGTGAATCAGGCTCTGGTAAATCAACTACAGCTCTGGGTTTAATGTCTTTGCTTGCATCAAATGCGCGCATGAGTGGATCAGTTAAAGTTAAAGATCAGGAAATGCTCAATGCAAAAGCAATAACACTGCGCAAATTCCGCGGTAGGGAAGTTGCTTATATTTTCCAGGAGCCAATGACCGCGCTTAACCCTGTTTACACCATCGGTTTCCAGATCATGGAAACTCTACGTAATCACTTTGATATGGGTCCGAAAGAGGCTCATGCTCGCGCCCTTGAATTAATCACCATGGTTGATATTCCAGATCCAGCGAAATCAATTGATAAATATCCTCACCAACTCTCTGGTGGACAGCGCCAGCGCGCCATGATTGCTCAAGCACTTGCTTGTGATCCAGGACTTCTAGTTGCAGATGAGCCAACTACGGCCCTGGATGTGACAGTTCAGGCAGAAATTCTAGATTTGATGCGAGATCTTAAAGGTAAGTTAAATTCAGCCATTCTTCTGATCACTCACGATATGGGTGTTGTTGCAGATATGGCAGATGAGATCTTGGTGATGAAAGATGGCATTACTGTTGAAAAGGGAACTGCTGAGCAGATCTTTAAAAAGCCAGTACATCCATATACCCAGCAGCTATTAGCTGCTGTTCCAAGCCTTGGTACTTCTAAAAAGCGTGCGCTGCCATATAAGGAAAGTGCAAAGCCAGCTCCAGTATTAAAGCTGAGCGATGTGACTATCGAATATCCAAAGCGTGGGCGCATCCCAGCATTTGTGGCAGTGAAGAACTTCAACCTTGAAATCTATCCAGGTGAAATCGTTGGCTTGGTGGGTGAATCTGGTTCAGGAAAGACAACTGTGGGCCGTGCATCCATTGGTCTTCTGCCAATCAAGTCTGGATCTATTGAAATCGTTGGTAGAGATATCAGCCATGCATCTCAAAAAGATCTCTCTTCAATTCGCCGCCACACTGGAATTGTTTTCCAAGATCCAGCCTCATCTCTTAACCCACGACTTCCAATTGGTGAATCAATTGGCGAGCCAATCTTTCTAGCAGGTCTTGCAAAGGGTTCAGATCTTGCTCACAAGATTGAAGATTTGCTGGATCAAGTAGAGCTTCCACGTAGCTATCGAAACCGCTATCCACACGAGCTCTCTGGCGGACAACGCCAGCGCGTTGGTATTGCACGTGCTCTAGCACTTACTCCTGATCTACTCATTGCTGATGAGCCAACATCTGCTTTGGATGTTTCTGTGCAGGCAAGATTTCTTGACCTGCTGCAGGAACTACAAGGTAAGTTGAACTTTGCTTGTCTATTTATCAGCCATGACTTAGCAGTCGTTGACATCTTGTCTCACCGCATCGCAGTAATGCAGGATGGATTACTCGTTGAAGAAGGCGATCGTGATCAGATTTTGAAGCACCCTAAAAATGATTACACCCGCCGCTTGATTTCAGCTGTGCCGGTGCCAGATCCTGCAGAGCAGCGCGTACGTCGTGAGGCTCGACTAGCTTCTAAGAAGTAGAAACAGATGGATCTAGAGCTTCTGGTTTATGCCCTAGATCTTGTCTCCACCTTTGCATTTGCATTAGTGGGCGCTCGCGTTGCAGCTAATAAAGGCCTTGATTACGGCGGCATACTTCTGATCGCTGCCATTGCATCTATCTCTGGTGGAACGCTGCGCAATATTTTTATGGGCCAGCAGCCACCGTGGATTCAACATCCCTGGCTATTTTTCCCCATCATTGCCGCAGTCATCATCACGATTGCAATTGGCAAGAAACAAGAAGTCGGACGCTTTGCACTCTCCTTGGACACATTGGGCCTTGCCGTGGCAACTGTCTCTAGCGCCCAGTTTGCACTGACTCATGACGCCCCCGTTTTAGCTGCCCTTGTATTAGCAATCGTTGGCGCAGTTTCTGGGGGATTGTTTCGCGATATTTTGTGCCAAGTCCAGCCAGTATTGCTTCATCGTGAAACTGTGGGAACAAGCGCCGTTGCTGGGGCCATTTTCTATGTCGTCATGACCTCACTTGGTATAAATGAGGCCGTTACTGCCTTGGTCGCAGGCCTTGCTGTAGTCGCAGTTCGCGAGATTTCAATTAAGTTCAATTGGAACCTGCCTAAAGTCATTTCTCGCTAGAGCTAATCCCGCGCCTGTCCGCTGCGGTGCTTATAGCGGCCTAAGAAATCAGCTTTCATCTCAGTGAAATTGCCATCCAGGAGTGCTTGTCGCATCTGATCAACTAAGCGCACGATAAAGCGCTCATTATGGATAGTTGCAAGGGTTGAAGCGATGATTTCTTTACCGCGGAATACATGGTGCATATAAGCCCGTGTGTAGTGCGTACACGTGTAACAGTCACATTCATCGTCAATGGCCGTGAAATCGCGCTTGTAGGCGCTATTAGACAGGTTAAAACGCCCCTCCATCGTGTACACAGCACTTGTACGTGCAATTCTGGAGGCTAAGACGCAGTCAAATGTATCGATGCCGTTTTCAACCCCCACAAAGAGATCTTCAGGGGCGCCAATGCCCAGCAGATGCTTAGGTTTGTTTTCTGGCAGCACTTGATTGACCCAAGAGACGATTGTTCCTAGTGAATCTTTATCTAGCGCCCCACCGATACCAAAGCCATCAAAGGACTGCCCGGATGAAACAAGGCCACCTAAATCAGCCGCAGCTTTCTTTCGCAGATCTTCATATTGAGCCCCTTGGATAACACCGAAAAGGGCTTGGTAGGGTTTAGTAGATCGCTCATCTGTTAATCGCATATGTTCATCTAAACAACGAACTGCCCACGCCAGCGTTCTATCCATCGCTAGCTCTTGGTAGCGGCGGGTGTTATGCAAAGTGGTGCACTCATCAAAGGCAAACATGATGTCGGCGCCGATTTCATGTTGAACCTTCATAGAAATCTCTGGGGTGAAGCGGTGCATTGAGCCATCTAAATGAGATTTAAAAGTCACACCCTCATCATCAACATGGGCCAGGCGTTCTTTGTTATCTGCAATCACATCATCTCGGCGAAATGTTTGGGCATCCATCGCCAATACTTTTTTAAATCCCACACCCAGAGAAAGAACTTGAAAGCCGCCAGAGTCAGTAATTGTTGGGCCAGGCCAGTTCATAAATTGGGCAAGGCCCCCAGCCTCATCTAAGACATCAGAGCCGGGTTGCAGATAGAGGTGATAGGCATTTGCCAGAAGTGCTTGAGCCCCAAGATCTGCCATAGTCTCTGGAAGAACAGCTTTAACTGTGGCCTTAGTTCCCACTGGAATAAAAGCTGGGGTTTGGATTGCGCCGTGGGGAGTGGTGATAGTTCCAACGCGGGCCATGGAAGCCTCTTGGCTAGATTTAATCTCAAAGGAGAAACCCGTACTCAATGGCTCACCTTTCTAGAAATTAAAAGTAGTTGAAGCTTCAACTGTTAGCGTAGACTGATAACTATGGCAGGCCAAAACGCTACCGCACCCCGGTGGCTCAATACTGCCGAAATGAAGGCCTGGCGCCGTTACATCATCGCCAGTCGTCGCTTACTTGAGGCCCTGGATAGTGATTTAGATAGCCATGATTTATCAATGCCAGACTATGAAATTTTGGCCCTTCTCAGTGATGCCCCTGATCGCAAAATGCGAATGAGCGAACTAGCAGATATTGCCTTGCTATCGCGCTCGCGTTTATCCCATCGAATGAAAGTGATGGAAAAGGCGGGCTGGGTAAAGCGCGAGGCATGCCCATCAGATAAACGTGGCTACTTTGCAGTGATGACAGCTAAAGGCTGGAAAGTAATTGTGGCCGCGGCCCCAGATCATGTGGAGAGTGTGCGCACCAGGTTTGTTGATCATTTATCAAAGGCTGATCAAGAAGTAATAGCAACGATTTTTGCCCGTGTGGAGGAGTCACTTCGCAAAGATGGAAGTAATGATTAAATAAAAAAAGTGCATAAAAAAACCCGCCACATAAAGTGGCGGGTTTTTTAATTGCTAATTACTTAGCAGCTGCCTTCTTGCGACGGCGCTTCTTTGGAGCAGCTGGTGCTGCTGCCTTCTTCTTGCGACGCTTTGGAGCAGCCTTCTTAGCTGCTGCCTTCTTGCGCTTCTTTGGAGCAGCCTTCTTAGCTGCTGCCTTCTTGCGCTTCTTTGGAGCAGCCTTCTTTGCTGCTGCCTTCTTACGACGCTTTGGAGCAGCCTTCTTAGCTGCTGCCTTCTTACGACGCTTTGGAGCAGCCTTCTTTGCTGCTGCCTTCTTACGGCGCTTCTTTGGTGCTGCTACTGCAGCAGCCTTCTTACGGCGCTTCTTTGGAGCTGCTGGAGCAGCTGCCTTCTTACGGCGCTTCTTTGGTGCTGCTTTCTTTGCTGCGGCCACGTACTTCTCCTATCGGAATGGTTCGGATCCGTCACCCAAACCTTTTCGTGGATAAGCGTGACATCATTTAGGTAAAAATGCCAACATTTTGTGACATTTATTTAGGTGCGTGTCGCAAATTCTTTTTAATTATTTTTTATGCATTTGCGGAAAATTTCACTAAATAATTTATTTGAAATCGAAAAAAATAGAAAAAATATTAAAAATTACGTATTTTCCCCAAAATCACGATATCTCTCCCTCGCCTTGAGGGTTTGAGCGTGATTTTTCACTTTCAGCGGCCTTTTCGAGGGCATTTTTGTCGGTTTTTATGTCGAATTTTCGCAAAATTGGGAAAAAACCGGCCAGTAGGGCCACGCAAATGATGCAGATAATTCCGCCAGCAGTCACGGAAAAAGTTAAGGAAAATGCCGCCGCCATGCCAGCTGCGCGCATTTGTCCGGCCAATGGTCCAAGTGAATATGACAACAATTCGATTCCAGCAAGGCGTCCTCGCAAATTATCGGGAATTGTTTGATTCCACATCGCTGATCTAAACAGGGCACTGACCATGTCAGATGCTCCGGCCAATGCTAGGAAAAGCAGTACCAGGGCTAGGTAATTTGTGGCACCGGCCAAGGCAATAGCTGCGCCCCAACCAATGGCTGCCCACATAATTGCGCGGCCATAGAAGCGAACGCTTTTAGTCCACCCACTTGTTAGGACAATTGCAACTGAACCAACGGTGCCTGCGGCATAGAGCAAACCAAGTGCCCACGGCGCTCCTAACTGATCTGCCCAAAAAGGAATCAGAGCTGTCGGCATTGCAAAAAACATTGCAGCAAGATCTATCAAATAAGTTCCCAACAAATCCTTGCGGGCAAAGGAGTATCTGATTCCCTCCATAAGCCCTGCCAGGGATGGCTTTTCGGCCTCTTTGGAGGGAGGGATATTGCTCATCATTGCTAGCAAAATAAGAGAGATAACAAAAGTTGCAATGTCTGCGCCATAGCCAATAGAGACTGAAAAAGTTGAGATGAGAACTCCGCCAATTGTCGGACCAATGATGACTCCGGCCTGCCATCGAAGACTCATCAACGCAGAAGCTGCTGCCATGTCTTCATGATCAACAAGTCGGGGCAGGGCTGCTGTCATCGCCGGTTGTCGAAGGCCACTGACGGCAGCAAATAAACCAGCAACAACATAAATCAAAATAATGCTGGGGGAGGAACGCAGGGAGTTGATCAGCAGAATCCCGGTGAAAAACAGGGATAGGAATTCGGTAATCCAAATGAGTTTTTTGCGATCAATTGCATCGGCCAGGACCCCGCCATAGAGGCCAAAAACAACGAGTGGAACTATTTCAACCAGTCCACTTATCGCCACTGCCACATAGGAGTTAGTGAGCTCTTTAATCTGAAAAGGGACGGCAACATAGGTAATCATTGAGCCGAAATATGAGATCAGACCAGCGCTCCATAGATAGCGAAAGTCGGCGGATTTGCGCAGGGGAGATAGGTCTATCGCGTATTTAGCCACGAGGGTGAGATTAGTTGAAAGTGTGTTCGGCTGCTGGAAATTGACCAGCTTTTACTTCTGCAGCAAATTCATTGGCCGCTGCCAACATCTCAGAGCGCATATTTCTATAGGCCTTAGCCAACTTAGGTGGATTCTTTGTAATTCCCATCATGTCTGTCCAGACCAAAACCTGGGCATCACAATCAACCCCAGCCCCAATTCCAATCGTTGGGATCTTCAGGGCGGCAGTAATCTTCGCCGCTAATTCAGCCGGGACTAACTCTAAGACAATGGCAAATGCGCCAGCTTTTTCAAGGGCAAGTGCTGCTTGCACAATGGCCTCACCATCGGTGCGACCTTGGACTTTATAGCCACTTAATAAGTGGACTGCTTGCGGTGTTAAACCAACATGTCCCATAACGGGAATTCCAGAGGCCACGAGTTTTTCAACGGTTGCAATATGTGGGCCTTCAATTTTGACGCCCATGGCCCCAGCCTCTTTGAAAAAGCGAGTAGAGGTTGCAAGTGCTTGTTCTGGAGATGATTCATAGGAACCAAAGGGCAGATCGGCTAGAACGAGAGCTCGCTTGGAAGCTCTCACAACTGCGCGGGTCAATGGGATTAACTCATCGACTGTTACAGGGATTGTGTTGGCCTCACCGAGAAAATTGTTTCCAGCACTATCGCCAACTAGAAGGACTGGGATGCCGGCTTCATCAAAGATCTCGGCAGTCATCTGCTCATAAGAAGTGAGCATTGCCCATTTTTCACCGCGGCTCTTAGCCGCTTGCAGATCGGCGATTGTTACGCGTCTGTGCAGCGCACCGCCATAAAGGCTTTCCATTTACTGTCCTCTCCTCGAGGCTGCGATAGGCAGTCCCCGGGTACAGGCATAAGGGTACCCCCGTTACACTTGAAAAATGAAGTTGCGCGTGGCGCTAGCCCAAATCAACCCAACGGTTGGTGACCTTGCGGGCAATGCTGAACTCATTGCGCAATCAGTAAAAAAGGCCCAAGAACAGAGCGCCAATCTGATCGTATTTCCAGAAATGATTGTGACTGGATATCCAGTTGAGGATTTAGCGCTTCGTCCCTCTTTTCAAGCAGCCAGCATCAAGGCTATTGAAGAGATCGCTGCTTCAATCACAGGTGATGTGGTGGCAGTTGTTGGCTACCTAGATAAAGGCCCAAAAAACTGCGTCGCAGTTATCCATGATGGAAAAATCAAGGCCAGATATGTAAAGCGCCACCTGCCCAATTACGGCGTCTTTGATGAGTTTAGAAACTTTGTAGCAGGAGATGAATCCCTCGTTGTTCGAATTCATGGAGTAGATGTCGCCGTGGCAATCTGTGAGGATATTTGGCATTCACTGGATTCGATTAGCGCAAGAACTCCAGGATTATTAGTCGTTCCCAATGGCTCACCCTTTGAGAGAAACAAAGATGATGTTCGACTAGCCCTTGTGCAAAAGCGGGCCAAGGAAATTGGTGCACCCGTTGCATACGTCAACATGACAGGTGGCCAGGATGATCTGGTCTTTGATGGCGACACAATTGTTGTTGGCAATGATGCAAGCCTGCTTGCAAGAACTGCCCAGTTTGATGATGAGCTAATAGTCATTGACATAGATTGCATCGAGGGATCCTCAAAGCCAGATGTTGTTATCTCACAAGAGCCTGCAGTGCATTCAGATTCACTCAAATCTTCAATTGCAACGCCCCTTTCAGATGAGGCAGAAATGTGGGCGGGCCTTGTTATGGGGCTTCGCGATTACGTTGGCAAGAATGGATTTAAATCTGTGGTCCTTGGTTTATCTGGTGGCATTGATTCAGCCTTAGTAGCTGCAATTGCAATTGATGCATTAGGTGCAAAGTGCGTCAACGGTGTTGCCATGCCAAGTAAGTATTCCTCTAACCACTCTGTTGAAGATGCGCAGGCTCTAGCAGATGCCACAGGAATTCACTTCAGGATCACTCCAATAGCCCCCATGGTTGATGCTTATATGGGAAATATGGTTCTTAAGGGTTTGGCTGAGGAGAACCTGCAGGCCAGAGTTCGCGGAACCACGTTGATGGGTATTTCAAATCAAGAAGGACATCTTGTTTTAGCAACTGGAAATAAGAGCGAACTAGCTGTTGGTTACTCAACTCTCTATGGCGATGCCGTTGGTGGATTTGCTCCCATAAAAGATATTTATAAAACAGATGTGTGGGCGCTGGCAACATGGCGGAATGCTCAGGCAGTTACTGCAGGACAAACTCCTCTTATTCCAGAGCGCTCAATTACTAAAGAGCCAAGTGCAGAACTGCGCCCAGACCAAAAGGATTCAGATTCATTGCCAGACTATGCACTTCTAGATCAGGTTCTTCGAGCCTATGTTGATGAAGATCATGGATACGAAGCCTTGCTTGCAGATGGCTTTGATCCTGAATTAGTGCGCCGTGTTATTTCATTAGTTGATAAGGCTGAATACAAGCGCCGCCAATATCCACCGGGCACCAAAGTTTCAGGCCGGGCTTTTGGAAAAGATCGTCGTTTGCCAATGACATCACGCTGGAATGAGAAGTAGTTTTTGCAAGTTACTTGCAACTCGCACAATTAATCATTCTCAGTAGAATTGCACTATGAAATCAATCATCAACTGGTTATTCACGCGAAATCGCGTGGTTGATTTCTGCCTCTCTACTTCCTGCAGCTGCTGATTTTTATCTCGCTTTGCCTGCAGTTTTAACTATCTATTTCAATTTACCTAGGGAGAATTATGAAGATTTATAACAGCATCACAGAGATTTTCGGAAACACACCACTACTGCGCATCAACAAGATCACAGATGGCGCGGCAGGAAATGTCTATGCCAAACTGGA
Source organism: actinobacterium SCGC AAA044-N04 (assembly GCA_000378885.1). Taxonomy (GTDB): domain Bacteria; phylum Actinomycetota; class Actinomycetes; order Nanopelagicales; family Nanopelagicaceae; genus Planktophila. The sequence goes on from KB900456.1 coordinate 195,976, forward strand.
GTTCTATAACCCAACATCCTCTGTTAAAGATCGCCTGGGTGTGGCAATGATTGATGCAGCCGAGGCAAGTGGCGAGTTAAAGCCTGGTGGAACAATTGTTGAGGCAACATCTGGAAACACAGGAATTGCCGTGGCAATGGTTGCTGCTGCTCGTGGTTACAAGGCAATCATGACAATGCCTGAATCTGTTTCAAAAGAGCGTCGCAAGCTCATTCGTGCATACGGGGCAGAGTTAGTTCTCACACCGGCTGCAGAAGGTATGAAAGGCGCAGTTGCTGCTGCAGAAAAGCTTGCAGAATCTGGCGCTGTCTTAGTTCGCCAGTTTGAAAATCAAGCAGGACCAGAGATTCACTACAAAACAACGGGTGCTGAGATTTGGCGCGACCTTGATGGAAAAGTCGACGCCTTTGTTTCAGGAATTGGTACGGGCGGAACAATTACTGGCACAGGCCGTTACTTAAAAGAGAAAAACCCTGCAATCAAAGTCTTTGGTGTTGAGCCAGCTGCATCTCCAATTTTAAATGGCGGAGAGCCAGGACCTCACCCAATTCAGGGAATTGGAGCTAACTTCATTCCTAATGTTTTGGATCGATCTGTCTATGACGAAGTCTTAGATGCAACTGCAGCCGATGCAATTAAATATGCACGCCGTGCTGGAGCTGAAGAAGGATTCCTGGCTGGAATTTCATCAGGTGCAACGCTGTGGGCAGCATCAGAGATTGCTAAGCGTCCAGAGTTTGCAGGCAAGAACATTGTTGTTATCTGTGCTTCAAATGGTGAGCGCTATCTATCAACAGTTCTATACGAGGACCTGGTTGACTAATTAATGGCAATCCTTAAGCGCATCATTGAAGACCTTGATAACGCGATCAGTCATGATCCTGCAGCGCGAAATCGCTTAGAGGTCGCTTTGGCATACCCAGGTGTGCATGCGGTTTGGGGACATCGAATTTCACATTTTCTTTGGAAGAGAAAGTTAAAACTTCTTGCCCGCATTCACTCAAATGCCGTGCGCTTCACTACAGGAATTGAGATTCATCCAGCTGCAGTTATTGGACGTCGATTCTTCATTGATCACGGTATGGGCGTTGTTATTGGCGCAACATCAATTGTTGGCGATGATGTCATGCTCTATCACGATGTAACCCTGGGAGCCCGTGGCATTGAAGATGGCAAGCGCCATCCAACAATTGGAAATAATGTAATTATTGGCGCTGGTGCGCGCGTACTTGGAAATGTGACCATAGGCGAGGGATCGCGCATCAGTGCTAACGCTGTCATTACTAAGGATTTAGCCCCAAAAACTGACCTGGATCACGCTGACTTTTTTGTTATTTAAAGGCAGTTAACACAGCCGTAATGTGCATTTGTAAGAATGCCGTCCATGAGTACCGAAATCAGCAAGCAAGAAGAGTTCGTTCTTCGCACCCTTGAAGAGCGCAATATTCGCTTTGTGCGTTTGTGGTTTACAGATGTTTTGGGCTTCCTTAAATCTGTAGCAATCGCACCAGCAGAGTTAGAGAATGCTTTTGCCGAAGGTATTGGCTTTGATGGTTCTGCGATTGAGGGCTTTGCACGTGTGACTGAGTCGGATATGTTGGCAAAACCAGATCCTGCAACTTTTTCTATTTTGCCTTGGCGCACAGAAGCTCCAGGTGCTGCTCGAATGTTCTGCGACATTGTGATGCCAGACGGAACTCCATCTCCGGCAGATCCTCGCAATGTTTTACGTCGCACTTTAGAAAAAGCAGCCAGCATGGGTTACACCTGTTACACACACCCAGAAATTGAATTTTTCTTATTTAAGGAAAAGCCAGAGGCCGGCAAAGCACCTATCCCAGTTGATCAAGGTGGATATTTCGATCATACGCCTGCAGTTGTTGGACATGACTTTCGCCGCCAAGCAATTACTTTGCTCGAGGCTATGGGAATTTCAGTTGAGTTCTCACACCATGAAGGTGCACCTGGGCAACAGGAAATTGATCTGCGCTATGCAGATGCGTTAAGTACTGCAGATAACATCATGACTTTCCGCCATGTGATCAAAGAAGTAGCAATGGATCAAGGTTTCCACGCCTCCTTTATGCCAAAGCCTTTTACTGATCATCCAGGTAGTGGCATGCACACTCACGTCTCACTCTTTAAAGGTGAAGAAAATGCTTTCTATGATTCAAGCGCCGAATTAAACCTTTCAGCTGTTGGACGTTCATTCATTGCAGGTCTTCTCAAGCACGCACCAGAAATCACTGCAATTACTAATCAGTGGGTTAACTCCTATAAGCGCTTACATGGCGGGGGAGAAGCACCAGCATTTGTTAACTGGGGTCCAAGTGATCGTGGTGCATTGGTGCGCGTTCCTATGTATAAGCCAAAGAAAGTAAACTCAACACGTATTGAATTTAGATCACCAGATACTGCATGTAATCCATATCTTGCATATGCCGTGATGTTGGCTGCAGGACTCAAAGGCGTTGAAGAAGGCTATGTATTAAAGGACTCAAAGGATCCAGTTTCACTGCCATCAAATCTGAACGAAGCCATTGCAGAGATGGAAAAGAGTGAACTAGTCCGCCAAACTTTAGGTGAGCATGTTTTTGAATATGTATTGCGCAATAAGCGCGCTGAATGGCAGGACTATCGCCGCCAGGTCAGCGCTTATGAATTAGATCGTTATTTGCCAGTTCTTTAGCCTGCGCGTTACCCTTTACCCATGAACACACGCAGTCTCCTCCTTAGCTGCCGTGGCGGGGTCAAATAACCGAACCCCTCGCTGCGGGGTTTGTCGTATCGGTTAAAAGACAAATTCCGCACACTAACAAGGAGCAATAGAAATGAATTTTCCCAAGCAAGTACCTTCATCGATGCCAGTGCATCGCTATGAACCTTTTCATCCAATAGATCTTGCCGATCGCACCTGGCCGAACAAGAAAATTACCAAGGCGCCTCAGTGGTGTTCAGTGGATCTTCGAGATGGCAACCAGGCACTTATCGATCCTATGGACACACCTCGCAAGTTGGCGATGTTCAAACTTCTTGTTGCTATGGGATACAAAGAAATCGAAGTTGGATTCCCTAGTGCTAGCCAGACTGATTTTGATTTCGTTCGCAAAATTATTGAAGAGAACCTCATTCCAGATGATGTTGTTATTCAGGTTTTGACCCAGGCGCGTGAAGCTTTAATCATTCGTACCTTTGAAGCAATCAAGGGTTCAAAGCAAGCAATCGTTCACCTATATAACTCAACTTCAACATTGCAGCGCCGAGTAGTTTTTGGCCTTGATAAAGATGGTATTAAAAAGATTGCAACAGATGCTGCCAAGATTTGTTTAGATCTGGTTAAAACGGTTCCAGAGACTAAGGTTTCTTTCGAGTACTCACCTGAGTCCTACACGGGCACTGAACTTGAGTTTGCGGTTGAAGTTTGTAATGCCGTCAATGATGTGTGGAAGCCAACCCCGCAGTGGAAAACCATCATGAACTTGCCAGCAACTGTTGAAATGGCAACACCGAACGTTTATGCCGATTCCATTGAGTGGATGTGTAGAAACCTTAATAATCGCGACAGCGTGATTGTCTCGCTTCACCCACATAATGATCGTGGTACAGGAGTTGCAGCGGCTGAACTTGGTTACCTTGCAGGTGCCGATCGCATTGAAGGAACGTTGTTTGGTAACGGTGAGCGCACAGGAAATGTTTGTCTTGTGACTCTTGGAATCAACTTAGTTACGCACGGCATTGATCCTCATATTGATTTCTCTAATATTGATGAAGTGCGTCGCACAGTTGAATATGCCAACCAACTACGCGTTCCTGAGCGTCATCCTTATGGCGGAGACCTAGTCTTCACCGCATTTTCTGGTTCTCATCAAGATGCAATTAAAAAAGGCTTTGAGCATTTAGAGCGCGATGCAAAGGCTGCAGGCAAAGAAGTCCGTGATCACACCTGGGCTATTCCTTACTTGCCCATTGATCCATTAGATATTGGTCGCAGCTATGAAGCCGTTATCCGTGTGAATTCACAGTCGGGTAAGGGCGGTGTTGCTTATCTGATGAAGAATGAACATCACCTTGATCTGCCTCGCAGATTGCAGATTGAATTCTCTAAAAATGTTCAGGCTAAGACTGATGCCGAAGGCGGAGAAGTTAGCCCAGATGATTTGTGGAACATATTTGAAGATGAATATTTGCCAACAGAGAGTGCACCTTGGGGACGTTTTCGCCTTAAGGGCTTAAGTCAGACATCTGTTCTTGGTGAAGATGTGCACTTAAATGTTTCTCTGACAGATCGTGGTCAAGTCCATGAACTTAAAGGTCAAGGCAACGGACCGATTGCAGCATTTTGTAATATCTTGCAGAACTACGGAGTCGATGTTCGTGTTCTAGATTATTACGAGCACGCCTTATCAGCAGGTGGCGATGCATCGGCTGCGGCATATTTGGAATGTTCCATCGATGGTGAAACCTTCTGGGGTGTTGGAATTGATCCAAACACCACCACGGCATCCCTTAAAGCTGTCGTGTCTGCCATAAATCGCGCAATTCGCTAACTAACGCACTACCTTTGCCCGTATGAGTTTGTACCGGGATGAGGCAATTGTCCTGCGCACCCAAAAACTCGGTGAAGCCGATCGCATCATCACGATGCTGACAAAAGATCACGGCCGCATTAGAGGCGTTGCCAAAGGCGTCAGACGAACGATGTCTAAATTTGGTGCACGGCTTGAACCCGGAAGCCACGTTGATATTCAACTCCATGTGGGAAAAACCTTTGACACCATCACACAAGTTGAAGCGCTGATGAATTATGGAGAAGCACTCACTCAGGATTATCAGCGCTGGACAGTGGCTTCAGCGATCTTGGAAGCTGCAGAGCGCTTCTCACCTAATGAACATGAACCGGCACTGCAAGAGTTTCAATTAGTTGTGGGTGGAATGAAAGCGCTGGCTGAAAACAGATATGAACCTCTGCTCATTCTGGATGCTTTCTTGCTGCGCTCTTTAGCAGTTGCTGGTTATGCACCATCGATGACTATTTGTTCACGTTGTGAAAAACCTGGTCCCCACAGATATTTCTCATTAGTTGGGGGAGGATCAGTGTGTAATGACTGCCGTCCATCTGCGTGTGCAACCCCTGCCATGGAAACCTTGCAGTTAATGGGCGCACTTATTAGTAGTGATTGGGAAAGTGCCAGCGCAAGTGAAGGAAAATATCGCCGAGAGGCTAGTGGTTTAATCGCAGCCTATTTACAATGGCACCTTGAACGCGGTTTAAGGAGTTTGCCAATGGTGGAACGAGTATGACAATTCATATTCCTCATCACGTTGCCGTTGTAATGGATGGTAATGGCCGTTGGGCTAAACAACGTGGTCTGCCGCGCACCGCAGGGCATGAGGCTGGAGAAGCCGCACTTTTTGATGTGGTGCAAGGAGCGATTGAATTTGGCGTTAAAGAGTTGAGTGCCTATGCATTCTCGACTGAAAATTGGCGAAGATCACCGGATGAAGTTCGCTTTCTCATGGGTTTTAACCGTGATGTTATTCGCAGGCGCCGTGATCAGATGAATGAGATGGGTGTTCGAATTCGCTGGGTGGGTCGCTCGAAAAGACTATGGAGCAGTGTTATTAATGAGTTGGAAGAGGCTGAAGAGTTAACTGCCAAGAACAAAACTCTCACACTTAACATGTGTGTTAATTATGGTGGTCGCGCCGAGATTGTTGATGCTGCTGCAGAGTTAGCGCGTGATGTGAAGAGGGGCAAGCTCAAGGCTGATTCAATTACTGACAAAGTATTTGCTAAGTATTTAGATTCACCCAAAATGAGTGATGTGGACCTGTTTTTGCGCTCATCAGGTGAGCAGCGCACCAGCAATTTCTTGCCATGGCAAAGTGTTTATGCAGAGTTAGTTTTTATGGATGTGTTGTGGCCAGATGTAACACGTAAGACTTTATGGAAAGCTATTGAAGAGTATTCCCAGCGTGATCGAAGATTTGGTAAAGCTTAAGAAGCTGAAACTACCGCCCACATCACCATCACGCCAATGGCCGTCATTACAAGAGTCCAGCGTGATTCATGACGAGAGTGTGCTTCTGGCAAGATATGAGAAGTTGCAATATAAATAACAAAACCTGAGAAGAGTGCAAGATAGAGCGCTAAGTACTTATCGTTGAGCGCTAAGTACGTTCCAAGAGTTGCTCCGCCTATACGTGCCACAGCATCAACGCCTAGTAGATATTTACTAGATTTAGTCCAATGGCCACTTTTTACTAACATCGATACAGTATTGAGACCATCACTAAATGCATGGACGACAACTGCTAGAAATACTGCAATGCCTAAAGATGTGCTGACTTGGAATGCAACACCCAAACCAACACCATCTAGGAAAACGTGTCCACCCATGGCAAGTGCCCCGAGAGTCCCGGAGATTGTGTGATGCTCATGGTCATGACCGTAATCTGATTCAACTGGCTCATGTGAACCAAATGAGCGCTCGAGAATATGTAAAAGTAAGAACCCGCCAAGAATTGCAACCGATACAACTGGTACACCAGCCACAAGATCGGTATTCATTGAGAAAACTTCTGGCAACAAATCAAAACCAACTAGACCAAGAAGAAGTCCAGCGGAGAGCCCAAGAACTAAATGAAAGCGATCTCGTGACTTAAATGCCAAAACTCCACCTGCCGTGGTGGCAAGAACGGTGAAGATGGCAAAAACAATCGCTAAGTTCATAGTTTTAGCGTATCGCGATTAGGCTAGGGCTCATGATCGCAATCGCCCGCTTTAACGTTGCCCTGGGCAATGCCGCACATTTTGAGGCCGAACTATCCGTGGCTTTGGATGCATTGACCCAGTGCGCAGGCTTTGTGAAAGGTGAAATTGGGCAAAATCTTGATGAAAGCTCACTCTGGACGCTGGTGACCCATTGGGAAAATGTGGGTTCATATCGCAGAGCTCTGAGCAATAACAACGTAAAGATGAATGCAATTCCACTTCTAGCCACGGCTATCGACGAGCCCGGTGCATATGAAAGGCCGTACTCAGAGTAAAATTTAGACACGGAAGTAACACCAGTTGCTTTTCGCCGACAGCCAGCCGGATGGAGAAAATTGTGGCAACGGATCGTTTAGAAAATATTGTTGGATTATCAAAGCGCCGAGGATTTGTTTTTCCTTCCTCTGAAATTTATGGCGGACTTCGTGCATCGTGGGACTACGGCCCATTAGGTGTTGAGCTAAAAAATAACGTCAAGCGCCAGTGGTGGAAATCTATGGTGACAGGCCGCGAAGATGTTGTTGGTCTTGACTCATGTGTGATTTTGGCAAAAGAAGTGTGGGAAGCATCAGGACACGTTGCAACATTTAGTGATCCGCTTACAGAGTGCACCGCATGTCACAAGCGCTACCGCGCAGATCACCTAGAAGAGGCATATGAAGCCAAGCACAAGAAAGCTCCCGCATCATTAGCTGAAATTAACTGCCCTGCATGTGGCAACAAAGGTCAGTTCACTGAACCTAAACAATTTAGCGGAATGCTCAAGACTTACCTTGGACCGGTTGAAGATGAATCAGGTCTAGCATTTTTGCGCCCAGAAACTGCGCAAGGAATTTTTATTAACTTTGATCAAGTGATGACGACGTCACGAAAGAAGCCGCCTTTTGGTATTGGTCAGATTGGTAAGTCTTTTCGTAATGAAATCACTCCAGGAAACTTCATTTTCCGCACACGTGAATTTGAGCAGATGGAGATGGAGTTCTTCGTGGTTCCAGGAACTGATGAAGAGTGGCACCAGTACTGGATTGATACTCGTATGGCTTGGTATACAGGTCTTGGAATTAACCCAGATCGCTTGCGCATTTATGATCATCCAAAAGAAAAGTTGTCGCACTATTCAAAGCGCACCGCAGATATTGAATACAAGTTCGAGTTTGCCGGAACTGAGTGGGGCGAGCTAGAAGGTATTGCTAACCGCACAGATTTTGATCTCAAAGCGCACTCTGCTGCATCTGGAAAAGACCTGTCTTACTTTGATCAAGAAAAGGGAGAACGTTGGACTCCTTATGTCATTGAGCCTGCAGCAGGTGTTGATCGCTGCACGCTGACATTCTTGATGGATGCATTCACTGAAGATGAAGCACCAAATAGCAAGGGCGAAATGGAAAAGCGTGCAGTGTTAAAACTTGATCATCGCTTAGCGCCAATTAAGGTTGCCGTCCTTCCTCTTTCACGCAACGCTGATTTGTCACCTAAGGCAAGAGATCTAGCTGCGCAGCTTCGTAAGAACTGGGCAATTGATTTTGATGACTCAGGAGCAATTGGTCGCCGTTATCGTCGACAAGATGAAATCGGTACTCCATACTGCATCACTATTGACTTTGAAACTTTAGAAGATCATGCAGTCACAATTCGCGATCGCGACACAATGGCGCAAGAACGTATCGCCCTTGATCAGGTTGAAGCTTGGTTGGCACCGCGATTACTAGGCTGCTAAAACCACTTCTGCTGCCACTGGCAAGTGGTGATCATTTAATTGACCCACCCGTTGTCCTAGCTCCAATGGCAGGAATTACTAATGCACCTTTTCGCACGCTTTGTCGTGAACAAGGTGCTGGTCTTTTCGTTTCCGAAATGGTTACAGCCCGCGCCTTAATTGAACGCCGTCCAGAAACCATGCGCATGATTGTTCCTGGAAAAGATGAATGGCCAAGATCTGTCCAGCTCTATAGCGTTGACCCAACAACGATGCGCGCAGCTGTAACAATGATGGGTAAAGAAAACTTAGCTGATCACATTGATATGAACTTTGGCTGTCCAGTTCCAAAAGTGACACGAAAAGGTGGGGGAGCAGCCCTTCCTTATAAGCGCAAACTTTTTTCAAATATCGTTCAAGCAGCTGTTGAAGCAGCAAAACCTTTTGGGATTCCAGTAACGGTAAAGATGCGCATTGGTATTGATACCGATCACCACACTTATTTAGAAGCGGCACAATCTGCTGCAGATTTAGGTGTTGCCTGGGTTGCACTGCATGCGCGCACGGCGGCGCAGATGTATGAAGGCAAAGCAGACTGGTCTGCAATTGCCAGATTAGTTGAGCACTTAAAGCCAAGTGGAGTACCAGTTTTAGGCAATGGCGATATCTGGTCAGGCAATGATGCAGTAGAGATGGTGAAGCAAACAGGGTGCGCAGGAGTGGTAGTTGGTCGCGGCTGCCTTGGCAGACCGTGGTTGTTTGCAGATTTAGTAAGTGCACTTGAAGGTGCAGATAAGGAAAGCCTTCCCAATCTTCACCAAGTTCGCGAAGTGATGTTTAGGCATGCGAATTTGATTGTTGAATATTTAGAGTCTGAAGATCGCGGAATGCGCGATATGCGCAAGCACATGGCCTGGTATTTAAAGGGTTTTAGAGTTGCCCGCGAAATTCGCCATGATTTAGGAATGGTTTCATCATTAGAGGAAATGCGCACATTGCTAGATCAATTAGAATATCAACCATATCCAGCTGAAGTGGGCGATAAACCACGTGGTCGCACAAGTCATGGCCGTCCACCCACTCTGCCTGATGGTTGGCTAGATGATCCCGATGAACTAGTTCATGTTGAACTAGAGGATGCATTTTCAGGCGGGTAAATGTTTCTCTTTCGATGGATTCGTCGCACAATCACAATTATTGTTGTTATAGCTTTAATTGCACCTGGCTATGCAGTTTCTCAAGTATGGCGCGCTGCTAAGAATCCAATTGTGCGAAATGCTGATGTCATTGTTGTTTTAGGAACTGCGCAATTAAATGGGCGACCAGGAGAAGCACTAGAAGCTAGATTAAAAGAAGCGAAAAGAATATTTGATTTAGGTTATGCACCAACAATTATTACTGTGGGGGCAGGTGCACCGGGTGATCGAACGACAGAGGCTGCATCAGGAAAATACTGGCTTCGAACACATGGCATAGCTTCTAAAAAGATAACTGCCATAGAAGAAGGAAGAGATACGTTAGCTAGTACGAAGGCATATACAGCCGTAATGAAGAAGCGGTATGTCAGTGATGTCATCATTGTTACTGATCCTTATCACTGCAAAAGAGCAATGACGATGGCAAATGATCAAGGGGTAGTTAGTACTTGTTCACCAGTTCAAAGCGGGCCAAATACGATTACAAGCTCTAGTTATAAGTATTTGCTACGTGAAGCCGGAGCCTATTTGGTCTATATAACTGTGGGCCGGCGAGGCATTCAAGTCAGCGATCATTTACCCGGCGCTGACATCGTCACTAAGGTTATGCCGTGAGCTATAGCCAGCATGATCAAGAGAGATTTCTTGATGAACCAGCAAAACGTGCTGGGCGAACAGAGTTCATGCGCGATCGTGCACGTGTTATTCATTCAGCCGCACTTCGCCGATTAGCTGCAAAGACCCAAGTTGCAGTTCCTTGGGAAAATGACTTTCAACGCACACGTTTATCTCACTCATTAGAGTGCGCACAAATAGGCCGAGAACTGGGTGAATCACTAGGTGCAGACCCAGATTTACAAGACACCGCATGCCTTGCCCATGATTTAGGACATCCACCTTTTGGTCACAATGGTGAAGAGGCGTTAGCTTCGATTGCAGCAGAATTTGGTGGCTTTGAAGGAAATGCTCAAAGCTTTCGTTTGTTGGTGCGCCTTGAAGCAAAGACAGTAGATAGCGATGGAAAAAGCATTGGTCTTAATTTGACCAGAGCATCACTTGATGGCGCAACTAAATATCCTTGGCCGCGTTCACAGAATCCCCGCAAGTTCGGTGTTTATGATGATGATGTTGATGTCTTTAACTGGATGCGAAAAGGTGCTCCAGCTGATAAGAAATGTATTGAAGCCCAAATTATGGATTGGTCAGATGACTGTGCCTATTCAGTGCATGATTTAGAAGATGCGATATTTGCTAATCAAATTTCTGTCAAAAACTTTGAGACTGACTTTGAAGATCTTTATACCGTAATGGTTCGCGACTATGGCAGTGATGCAACACAACAAGAAGCCATTGATGCCCATAAGCGTTTATCAGCCTTATCTGCTTGGCCATATTATTACGATGGAACACATCGCTCACTTGCACGACTAAAGGATTCAACAAGCCAGCTCATTGGTCGCTTTGTTCTAGCTGCAGAGCTAGAGACTCGTAAGATTCATGGTGATGGTCCACTCTCACGCTATAGCGCAGATCTTGAAATCCCTCGCGAACAAATCATTGAAGTGGACTTCTTAAAAGCCATTGCCGGGCATTACTTAATCAATGCTGCCCACTCACAGGATAGATATGCCAAGCAGCAGCTCATTGTCAGTGAACTCGTTGAAATGCTACGTGCTCGCGCACCGCAGGAGTTAGATTCCTTTTTCCTCAAGAGTTGGAATGAAGCCGGCGATGAAATCGCTCGTATTCGCGTGATTATTGATCAAGTAGCAGCCTTAACTGACCCTGGCGCATATGCCCTCCATGCCCGTTTGTTAGCTTCTCGTTAAGATGAACCTATGAGCGGTCGCATTCGGGATGAAGATGTTGCATACATCCGCGACCGTGCACCTATCGATGAAATCGTGGGGGAGTACGTTCAGTTAAAGAGTGCTGGCGGCGGACAGAAAAAGGGATTGTGTCCTTTTCATGATGAAAAATCTCCTTCATTTCACGTAACGCCGAGCAAAGGTTATTTCCATTGCTTTGGTTGCCAGACTGGCGGAGATGTCATCGCATTTTTGATGAAGATAGATCATCTAACATTTACTGAAACTATTGAACGCCTTGCTGATCGCATGGGTTACACATTGCGCTATGACGAAGGTGGCCCTTCCACACCAGCCTTTTCTGCCGGTGCTCGCTCACGTCTTATTGCAGCAAACACAGAGGCTGCACGTTTTTATCAAGAACAACTCAATACTTCACCAGATGCGGCGCACGGTAGAGATTTACTGACCAAGCGCGGTTTTGATAAAGATGCATGTATGAAATTTGGTGTGGGTTTTGCACCGGATGAGTGGGATGCGCTAACTAAACATTTACGCGCACAGGGTTACAGCATTGATGAACTTGAAACTGCTGGACTTTCAAAGATGGGACAGCGCGGACCAATCGATAGATTCCGCAATCGCTTAACCTGGCCAATTCGAGATATTTCTGGAGATGTAGTTGGTTTTGGTTGTCGAAAACTTGCCAGCGATGAAGAAGATCAAGGTCCTAAGTACCTCAATACTCCTGAGACTCCGGTCTATAAAAAGAGCCAAGTTCTCTATGGTTTAGATGCAGCTAAAAAGGAGATTGCAAAGAAGCGCCAGGCCGTCATAGTTGAGGGTTATACCGATGTGATGGCTGCTCAATTAGCTGGCATTACAACTGCAGTTGCAACTTGTGGCACAGCATTTGGCGCAGACCACATCCGCATCTTGCGCAGATTGCTGATGGATGATGATTCATTTAGAGGCGAAATTATCTTTACATTCGATGGTGATGCTGCCGGTCAAAAGGCCGCTCTTCGCGCATTTAGTGAAGATCAAAAGTTTGTCACTCAAACATTTGTTGCGGTGGAACCAGATGGTTTAGATCCTTGCGAATTACGTCAACAAAAGGGTGATTTAGCTTTGCGCGATTTAATTGCCCGCAGAGTTCCACTTTTTGAATTCGCAATCCGCGCAGAACTAGCACATCACAAATTAGATAGCGCAGAAGGTCGTGTGAATGCCCTTAATGCAGCAGCGCCTCTAGTTGCCCAGATCCGTGATAAATCACTTCGTCCTGAATACACCCGTCTACTTGCAGGTTGGCTTGGCACAGAAGTTGAAATAGTGTCAAAAGCTGTTGCCCAAGGCGTGAAGAGCCAACCTAAGGTGAGCGAAACTATTGAGCCAACTTCTGAAGAAAATAGTAATTGGCGACCAGATCCCAATGAAGCACGTTTGATATTAGAGCGTGAAGTTCTAAAGGCCAGATTACAAGAGGCATCACTTTTCACAGGAACTCTATGGAGTGATATCGAAGCAGGTGCATTTACGCATCCTGCTTACAAGGAACTTCGAAAGACCATAGATGAAGTTGCAGAAATCTCCACTGAAACGATTAGTGATGAGCGCATCAAGACATTGTTTACTGAGTTAACAGTTGAACCAATTCGCGCCGATGGCAAACCTAGCGCTGCATACGTTGAAAGCATTGTTGCTAGGTTGCGCGAAGTTGCAATATCTCGATCCATCGCAGAACTTAAATCATCGCTCCAACGACTCAATCCCGTTGAAAATGAAATTGAATACAACGCCGCTTTTGCACAATTAGTCGCCCTTGAAAGTGCCCGCCGAAATCTGCATGATTTGGCGCTCGGAGGGCTTTAAAAACCCTCAATTTCAGCCAAGGCCTGTGCGTGCGCTAGAGTTTGCGCTCTATTGATCCCTGATAGCTCAACGGCAGAGCAGTCGACTGTTAATCGACAGGTTCTTGGTTCGAATCCAAGTCAGGGAGCTTTTCTACTCGGCCTTTTCTCAGGCTCAACCTTTACTATGCACCTTATGAATATGATTCAAAGTTATCTGCGCACGGCCACTTCTTCTTGGCGCAATCAAGTACCAGCCCTTCGAATCATGCGCCTCTGGCTTGGAATCACTTGGATTTATGCTGGATGGGATAAAGCCACAGATTCAGGTTTTCTCACTCCAGGCTCTTCTACTTATATAGGAACTCAGTTATCGGGGTATTCAACGCAATCTCCAGTGGGCTTTGCTTTTAATAAGCTGATAGAACACGCAACTTTAGTTGGTGGATTTGTGTTGATCTCTGAGTTTGCCATTGGTCTTGCAACTCTTCTATGGGTCGCACCACGTTTGGCAGCTCTTGGTGGGTTTTCCATGTCGCTAGGTTTGTGGTTAGCCAGTAGTTTTCATGCATCCCCATACTTTCTGGCAAGTGATACGGCTTATGCAGTTTTATGGTTATCTTATTTATTACTCTTAATGGGTAATGGCAAACGAAAGGGCTTTGAAATGTCGCTAGAGCGTCGAAGCGTATTACGTGTTGGAATCACTGGTGTATTAGCAGTTGCATTTGCTGGAGTAGGTAAATTCTTTGCCAAAGCTGCACCTGCAACAACTAATTCAGCAGCGGGCAAGGGTGCCAAGATTATAAAACTGGCATCACTTAAAGTTGGAGGCAACCACAACTTTGTTGCCAGCAACGGCGCTCCAGCTATTCTTTTTAGAACCAAGACAGGTGTCTTTGCTTACTCAGCAATATGTACTCACCAGGGCTGCACAGTTTCTTACTCAACCTCCAGCAAGACATTGAAGTGTCCATGTCATGGAGCCGAATTTGATCCAAACAAATCTGCAAAAGTTGTGACTGGTCCGGCGCAAAACCCGCTTGGCAAGGTGAAGGTTGCAGTCAGCGGCGCATGGGTAATCGAGGCGTAGATTGAAGCAAAGATTTTGGCGGTATTCTTAAGCCATGGCTCTGTTTAAACTCAACGTCTCTCTTCCCGATCGTCCTGGTGCCCTTGGATTGCTGGCATCAGCAATCGGTGCTGCAGGTGGAGATATCCGCGGATTAGTTGTTCTTAAATCTGAAGATGGACGTGGTTATGACGACATAACCGTTGCTGTGCCAGGAAGTGATCCCACTGATTTACTTAATGTTTTAGGTGCAATTGGCGGAGTAGAAGTAGTTTCAATTACCCCCGTTGTATAACCTCTGCACCTTGGCTTGGAAGTGAAGTAAAAAAGCGCGGTGCCTTAAATCGATTGTTAGCAAAAGCCTTTTCAACAGCCGCAATCGTTTCTGTGGTGTGCGAAGCCCTGATAAGTGCGATTGCACTTCCACCAAAACCACCACCTACCATGCGCGCTCCGAGGGCCCCTGCAGATATAGAAGCATCCACAGCGCAGTTAAGTTCTGGGCAAGAAACGTTGTAATCATCTCGAAGTGAAGTATGTGATTGATTGAGTAATTGACCAAGAGAGGCAAAGTCCTTTTTCTCAAGAACTTCTACAGCATCCATCACACGATTCATCTCAGTAACTGCATGTCTAGCTCTCATAAACTGCGTCTCGCTGAGTTTTTCACGTGAAGACTCAAGTTGATTGAGTGAGAGTTCAAGCAAAGATGAAATACCCAGCTTTGCAACAACAGATTCACACGATGCACGGCGCTCGGCATAACCACCATCGGTAAGGGAGTGGTGGGCTTGAGTGTCAATAATAAGAAGTTCGAGGCCACTTGATGCAACATCAAAGGCAATATGTCTAGTGGTTAAGTCACGGCAATCTAATAAAAGTGCAGAACCAGAGTGCGCCATAAGTGAAACAGATTGATCCATGATTCCGCATGGAACACCTACATATTCATTTTCTGCCCTTTGAGTTAAACGAGCTAACTCTTCAAGTGAAAATCCCAACGAGAAGAGATGGTTGAGTGCAGTTGCAACGCTGCATTCAAGGGCAGCAGATGATGAAAGACCAGCTCCGAGTGGAACATGGCCATCAATCATGATGTCTATGCCGCTAGTAATTCCAAGAGACCAAATAACACCAAATGGATAGCGCTCCCATTCACCTTTTAATCCAGGCTTAATTGCATCCAGGTTTTGTTCTACGACTTTGTTTCTGCGCTGCATGGAGGTGATACGCACTTTTCGATCATTTCTCACGCGAATGGCTGCAAAGGTCCTATCTTTAATGGCAAAGGGGAGGACAAAACCATCGCTGTAGTCAATGTGTTCTCCGATTAAGTTAACACGGCCTGGAGCAGCAGCGATGATGTCTGGGGCAGCGCCAAAGGCCTGAACAAATCTCTTATCAATATCTGACATCAAAGGCCTAACTAAATGATGCCAAAGTATCGGCAACCATTACATCTATTCCTCTAGTTGGAACCCATCCAAGTTTCGTCTTTGCCTTATTAATATCGGCTATGAGTACTGCGGGATCTCCGGCACGACGCGGTGAATCAAGAGTTGGAATCTGATGCCCCGCCGCCTTTGATGCAGCTGCAACAACTTCTCGCACTGAATACCCATCACCACTGCCTAAATTGTAAATCTCATGCACCCCAGCTGTGAGAGTTTCTAAAGCTTTAATGTGTGCATCGATTAAATCAACAACGTGCACATAATCGCGCACACACGTTCCATCAGCAGTGGGCCAATCGGTACCAAAGATCTTTACTGGATTTTCCTTAGTACTTCTTAGAACATTTGGAATCAAATGCGTTTCTGGGTTGTGTCGCTCAGCCAACCAACCACGCTTTGTTTGAAGGGCGCCAGCCACATTGAAATAGCGCAGTGATGCCGCTGCGATTCCTCTTGTAGCCGATTCTGCGGTAATCATCTGATCAATGGCTAACTTTGTAGCGCCATACGGATTAGTTGGTTGAGTCGGTGCGCTTTCCAGAATAGGAACTTGTTCAGGTTCACCATATGTTGCAGCCGAAGAGGAGAAAACCAATTTTGTTACACCACTCTTGTGCATCTCATCAAGCAAATTACGCGTTCCATCAACATTTACTTGATGATAGAGATCAGGTTTTTCAACTGATTCACCAACAAGTGACTTACCAGCAAAGTGCATGACTGCATCAACACCAACCAGGGCTTGTGCTAAATCACCGGCACTAAGAAGTGAGCCTTGAATGAAGCTCACACCTGCTGGGGCTGTATCAGCATGTCCAGTACTGCAATCATCCAAAATAGAAATCTCATAGCCTTTTGCGAGCAAGATATCTACTGCCGTTGAACCGATATAGCCAGTGCCACCTGTTACTAAAATGTGCATTACAAAACTACTTCGCGCAGTTGAGCAGCAGATTGCTCAGGACGCATGTCCATGATGAATGCACCCATGGCAGATTCAGATCCAGCTAGATACTTCAATTTTCCGGGAGCACGGCGCACGCTTGTGATTTGCCAGTGCAAGCGCATAACATCGCGCCCAACACGAACAGGTGCTTGGTGCCATGCCGCGATATAGGCCATATCAATTCCAAAGACACCATCGAGGCGCTTCATTACTTCAAGTGCGATGGGCGCAAATGCATCACGATCTTGATCTGTGAGTCCAGTCAGATCTGCAACTGGGTTTAGTGGGGCAACGTGAATTTCAAATGGATAACGCGCAGCATAAGGAACAAAGGCAATCCATCGATCGTTGCGGGCAATGATGCGTTCTTCATCACGAATCTCACGGGCAACCACTTCATCAAATAAAACTTTTCCAGTTGAAGCTTTGTATTTATTGGCAGCAGCTAACATCTTTTCAACACGAGGCGGAATAAATGAGTAAGCATAAATCTGACCATGTGGATGAGTAAGAGTCACGCCAATTTCTTCACCACGATTTTCAAATGGTGCAATGTGTTCGATAAAGCTCTCTTGCGAGAGTTCGGCAGTGCGATCAATCCATGCTTCAAGAAGTACTCGCACGCGCGCTGGAGTTAAATCCTTAAATGCATTTCCATGCTGGGCAGTGAAACAAATAACTTCACATTTACCTGCAGCGCTACCTAAATCAGTATCTGGTCCCACTTGATCTGGTAATGCCCAATCACCAGTGGGAGGGCGAAGTGAAGGGGAGCGGTTATCAAAAACAACAACTTCAAAATCAGATTCTGGAATCTCTGTTAGGAGTTCCCCTGTTGTTGGACATAGCGGACACAGTTCTTTAGGAGGTAAAAAGATTCGGCCTTGACGATGAGAAGCCATGGCAATCCACTCATTAACCAGTGGATCAAGTCGAAGTTCACCGATTGCTGGTTGTTCTTCCACCGGGCGAGCATCTTTAGCGCTGCGGTTTTGACCAGAAGTGTCGTAATAGCGAATGGTGCGCCCATCGGCCATCTGGCGATCATTTCGAAGGATGCCAGCGCTTAGTTTTTTACTCTGCTCCATAGTGTCGTTACTCTACCTTTGTGACTAAGCAATCTGCACTTCTGAGCGCTCCAACTTCCTCGTTGCTTATTGAGGTTGTTAATGGAGCCTTGGTGATACGCCATTGGGGAGCCCCGATTCTTGGGCAAAACCATGACATCACAGCAGCTAGTCGAGTATCGATTGCAAATAGTTCTTGGGATGAACCACAGGTTCCAGGTTTGATGCGCGAGAGTGCGCGTGGTTGCTTAGGACGTCCATCACTATCTGGTCACCGAAATGGAAAAGCTTGGTCAACCAAATTTGAAGTAACAGATTTTCACCATCAAGGTAATCACTGCGCAGTAACACTTCGTGATTTTCATGCAGAATTAGAAGTTTGCATAAGTTTTGATTTAGATACTTTTGGTGTTCTCATCGAGAAAGCAACGGTTAAAAACATTGGAAGCTCAGATTATGTTCTCAATGAATTTATTCTCTGGTTACCTTTGCCACAAGAGGCAACGCAGACTTTAGATTTTGCAGGACGTTGGTCAAATGAGCGCAATCCGCAACGCCGTGATATTCAAATTGGAACGTGGGTTCGTGAATCTCGCGAGGGACGCAGTGGACACAATTTCTCTATTGCAGATATTGCATTAACCCCACAAACTTCTTTCCAATCTGGTTCTGCTTGGGCAACATCTATTGCTTGGAGCGGCAATTCTCATTATTTGGTGGAACGTGGTTTTGATGGACAACAATCAATTGGTGCTGGCGAGCTCTTACTTGCCGGTGAAGTGATTCTTAAGGCAAATGAAAGTTATGAAGCCCCAGCATTGTTTGCTGTTTATTCAAACCAAGGTTTAGATGGAATTAGCGCAGCTTTCCATTCACATCTTCGTGCACGTGAAATTCACCCTAAGCGTCCACGCCCATTGACACTGAATATGTGGGAAGCCCTCTATTTTGCTCATGATGAAGCAAAGATTAAAGAATTAGTTGATGTTGCTGCCGAAGTTGGTGTTGAGCGCGTTGTTTTAGATGATGGTTGGTTTCACTCCCGCCGCAATGACCGCGCAGGTTTAGGGGATTGGGTTATAGATCCAGCTGTCTGGCCAAATGGTTTAACTCCAATCATCGAATACATCAATGACAAAGGTATTGAGTTTGGTCTTTGGTTTGAGGGGGAAATGGTTAACCCGGACTCCGATTTATATCGTGCTCATCCTGAATGGATTTTGCATGAAGGTGATCGTGTTCCACCACTATGGCGCCACCAACTGGTTCTAGATCTAGGACATGAAGAGGCATACAAGCATGTACTGGAACAAACATCTGCAGTATTAGCAGCTCACAACATTGCTTACATCAAATGGGATCACAACCGTGTATTAGTTGATGCAGGGCATTTAGGGACTGCGGGAGTTCGCCGCCAAACGCAAGCCATCTATCGTTTATTTACTGAGTTAAAAAAGCGACACCCAGGACTTGAAATTGAATCCTGCGCTTCAGGCGGAGCACGCATTGACCTAGGTGTAATTGATTATGTTGATCGCTTCTGGACAAGTGATAATAATGATGCCCTTGAGCGCCAAAGAATTCAGCGATGGACATCGCAAGTTATCCCACCTGAACTACTAGGTACACACATTGGACCAACTCACGGTCACCAAACTGGACGAACATTAGAACTCTCTATGCGCGCAATAACTGCCCTCTTTGGGCATGCTGGAATTGAATGGAACATCACTGAAGCAACTGCCAAGGAGCGTGCAAACCTTGCTATGTGGGCCAAGTACTACAAAGACAACCGCGCTCTCTTACACAGTGGCAAATCTGTTCGCATTGATTATCCGGATGAGCATGGATATCTCTATGGCGTAGTTGCAGCAGATACTAAGAAGAGCATATTTGCCTATGTTCAATTAACACCAACAGTTACTGTGCATCCTGCTGCGCTTAAATTTGTTGGATTAGACGCAGCTGCTTCTTATTCAATCAAGGCTGTATTCCCTGCAGGACAACCACGTTTCATGTTGATTTCACCACCCGTTTGGATGGATGGAATCACAATGTCTGGATCAGCTCTTGAAACAATTGGAGTTGCTGCGCCGATTCTTGCACCGGCGAATGCAGTGCTGATCGAAATTACAAAGCTTTAATCAACCCAGTTCAACGTACGCTCAACTGCTTTCTTCCACTGCTTATAACCAGCTTCGCGCACATCTAAAGTTGAAGTGGGTGACCAGCGTCGTGATTGTTGCCACTGCTTTTTAACTTCATCTTGTGAGCTCCAGAAGCCAACAGCTAAACCAGCTGCATAAGCAGCACCAAGGGCAGTTGTCTCACCAATAAGTGGGCGAGTGATCTCAATTCCCATAATGTCAGCCTGCATCTGCATGCACAAAGAGTTAGCAGTTATGCCACCGTCAACGCGCATTTCACTCATTGGCACACCGCTATCGGCGACCATGGCATCCATGACATCGCGAGTTTGATAACAAATTGCCTCAAGAGCTGCGCGCGCAAGGTGAGCCTTAGTTGCTGCGCGAGTTAAACCAACGATTGCACCACGTGCATCGCTTCGCCAGTATGGGGCAAAGAGACCAGAGAATGCCGGGACGAAATAAACTCCAGCCGTATCCGTAACAGAGGATGCAAGGTTTTCAGTTTCAGCAGCGTTCGTAATGATTCCTAATTGATCGCGCAGCCATTGAATAGCAGAGCCAGTTACGGCAACTGAACCTTCCAATGCATAGCGGGCAGGTTGGTCTCCAAATTTAAAGCAGACAGTTGTCAGCAAACCATTTTTTGATCTAACGATTTCGGTGCCAGTGTTGAGAAGCGCAAAATTTCCGGTTCCATACGTTGTTTTAGATTCCCCGCGTTCAAAGCAAACCTGTCCAACCATTGCTGCCTGTTGATCTCCTAAGATCCCAGCGATTGGAATTGCAGTTCCAAATGGGCCATGTGGATCGGTGTGTGCATAAACCTCAGATGAAGATTTAATCTCTGGAAGTGAAGAGCGTGAGACACCAAAAATATCTAGAAGCTCTTGATCCCACTCAAGGGTTTCAAGGTTCATTAGTAATGTGCGACTGGCGTTAGTCACATCGGTGAGGTGCACTCCGCCACGAACTCCACCTGAAAGATTCCAAAGTATCCAAGAATCAATTGTTCCCATGCGGGCATTTTCATTCTTTGCCGCAGGAACATTGTTGAGAAACCAATTCATTTTGCTGCCAGCAAAGTAAGGAGCAATAGTGAGACCAGTTTTAAAGCGGATTTTCTCTTTTTGGGCATCAGTTAAGGTCGATAGAAAATCGGTTGTGCGAGTGTCCTGCCAGACAATGGCGTTGGATAAAGGCTGTCCTGTGCTCACATCCCAAACCACAGTAGTTTCACGTTGATTGGTGATTCCAATAGCTGCCAAATCTGAACCTAAAATATCGGCCTGCTTGAGAGCCCCAGTGATTACTTCTTGAACTCGCTGCCAAATCTCACTGGCATCATGCTCAACCCAACCGGGGTTAGGCATTATTTGGCGATGTTCAAGTTGATGTTGGCCAATAACTTTGCCTGTATGGTCAAAGATCATGAAACGAGTACTAGAAGTTCCTTGATCCAAACTGCCGATATAAGTCACGGAGTGAAAACCTTTCACAATTAAGTTAGGCTTACTCTACCCAGATGCAATGGAGAATCAACGCTTATGTTCCTGTCACAGCTAAGCCCCGAGCAGCGAGATAGCGCCATTGCACAATTATCGAGCGAATCTTTCGACATCTTGGTCATTGGCGGGGGAGTTACAGGCGTTGGCGCAGCCCTTGATGCGGCATCACGTGGTCTGAAAGTTGCATTAATCGAATCTCAAGATTTAGCCTCAGGAACTTCTAGTCGTTCTAGCAAATTAATTCACGGTGGTCTGCGATATTTAGAACAGTACGACTTTAAATTAGTTCGAGAAGCTCTACATGAGCGCGAACTTATGGTTTCTTCCCTTTCACCACATTTAGTAAAGCCAGTTGGATTCTTATTTCCTCTAACTGAAAAATTCAAAGAACGCACATATGTTGGCGCAGGTCTTGCCCTCTATGACGCACTTCGTGGTTTCCAGCGCGCTCTGCCTTGGCATAAGCACATTGGTCAAAAGCAGATCAATGAAATCGCACCATCTTTGCGCCCAGATATGATCACTGGGGCAATCAAATATTTTGATGCACAAGTAGATGATGCACGGCACACAATGACAATTGCGCGCACCGCAGCACGTCATGGAGCAATAATTGCAACACGAGTAAGTGCACAGTCACTTCTTCGTGAAGGTAAGCGAGTAGTCGGAGTTAAAGCAAAAGATTTAGTCTCTGGAAAAACTATTAATATCACTGCAACCGCCACAGTTATGTGTGCTGGTATTTGGAGCGATGAGCTCCATGCAAAATTTGATGTGAAACCAGGATATGGCGTGACTATGAGTAAGGGTGTTCATATTGTATTGCCAGGTTCGGCGATTAAATCCAACGCTGGAATTATTCTCAAGACCCCAGTTTCTGTCCTGTTCTTGATTCCATGGGGAGATAAGTGGATTGTTGGAACTACTGATACTCCTTACACAGGAGATCGAGCAGAACCTTTTGCAAGTCGCGAAGATGTTCAATACATTTTGGATCAAGCTAACCGAGTATTGAGTCCGAAGTTGGATGTTTCCCAAATAATTGGCGTTTATGCTGGCTTGCGTCCGCTTGTTGCAAATAAGAAGGATTCTGCGACTACTAAGCTTTCGCGCGAGCACACAGTTGATCGCCCAGCTGCTGGATTTATAAGCGTTGCTGGTGGCAAATACACCACATACCGAGTGATGGCCAAAGATGCTATTGATCGAGCTGTCATTGAACTTCGCGCCATAAAGCCTGAGTCTGTAACTGAGAAGCTGCCATTAGTAGGAGCCGATGGATATTTTGCATTAGCGCAACAAGTTGAGCGTTTAAGTGAAACCAGTGGACTGGATGCTCAAACTATTACTCATTTACTCAATCGCTATGGTTCCATGATTAGTGAGGTGCTTTCTCTCATCGAAGCTAACCCAAAGCTTGCCGCTAAAGTTGATAAAGATTTGCTCTATATAAAGGCTGAAATTGAATATGCCGCAAGCCATGAGGGAGCAAGGACGGTTGATGATGTTATTTCTCGCCGAACTCGCATTGCTTTTGAAGCCAGTGACCATGGCGTGCACTTAGCAGATGAGATTGCAGCGATTATTGCACCAGTTCTTGGGTGGAGTGCAAAAGATCGAAAAGCTTCTGTTGCTGCCTATGAGGATCTCGTAGATCGTGAACTGGAAGCACTTGATGAACTTCTAGAAGAGCACGAGAGCATTAATTCTTAATCTGATTAGCGCAGCCATCAACTGAAGGTTTTGGTGTTGGCTTCTTAGTTGATACAGGTGTTGGCGATGGTGTTGGGCCTTGAGTTAGGGTGAAAGTGACTTGTTGAAAACTCTGAGCATGTGTTTGTGACACATCTGTATAAACAACTTTTCCACTATAAGTTCCAGCGGGCACATCCTTTATTGCCAAAGTCCATTCACCACTTGTTGCACGCAAAACCGTTTGAACTGGCTTTGTTGCTGGCGTTGTAGCAGGGTCAAAGACAAGCTTAATTGCCCCAGTAACAACCGGGGTTGAGTCAGGGCGTGTGACAGTTGCTTTAAAGGTGACTAATTTGTTTGTTGTACTAGCCGACTGAGCATCAATAACCATTTGTGTTGGCTCATTATTTGGCATTAAATCTACTAATGTCGGCACCCAACTACCTTTAGAGAGATTGAGGAAATCTGCAGCGCTTCCTCTAAAGATGTTGAGGTCAAGGCGAGTTCCTGGAACACCATACTTAGGAGCAATTCCACATGATGTGTATTGCCAAATGGTCCATTGTGAATCACAGTTAGCGCCAGTCCATGAATGAACAAAGCAACCTCCCGCTTTAATGCCTGGTTGGTTGATGGGATTAAATGGATCAATTGCATATTGAGCAAGCCACAGTGGATATTGGGATAATTTCGCACTCTTATTCATTGAGCTCTCTAGAAAGTTTGAATAGGAGTAAATGATTGGAGTTCTTCCAGTCTTTTCTTTAAGTATTCCCAAGAATGTTTCAGCCCATAAAGTCACTGCAGCTCGAGTGGCATACTTCTGACAAGCACCTGAAGAAGATAATCGAACGCATTTGTTTTCAAGATCTAAGGCATAGGGCAAATCTTTTTCGGTATACCCACCAATAGAAGCCAATCTCCACAGAGCTTTTTGAGCTTGCGCTGTTGCATCTCGGATAATTGCATCTGAATCACTGACATCAGGCAAAATCGCATAATGATAAAAGCCGGTATAGAGTCCAGCAGCCTGGGCTGCCGAGTGATCCATTACAAGGTATTTGAGTGAAAGTGCATCTGCATCATCTCTGGTATCAGAAGCTTTAATCATGACAAAGCGAAGTCCAGAAGCATAGGCGACTGCGAAATCTATTTGCTTATCATTAGGATGCTGCCACCTACTTATATCGGCTCCATGAATGCGACTACCAGGACCGAAGGACTCAACAACTAAAGATGGATCAATGTTTGAAATCTGAGGAAGTTTTTTTATCGTAATGGTACGAATTGGAGAGGTTGCAATCTTGCCTGCAACATTTACCTGAGCACGGTATTTGATAGGGATATCAAAAGAGGTAGCAACAGCAACAATTTTCCATGTTCCCGCTTTGGTGGTTTTAGCCGCAAATCGTGTGTTCTTCCAAGCACCTGAAGTATTGCCTTGAATTTTTACGCTTAAACCTGAACGAGCAGGCTTTATAGTTCCATAGAAAGTTACAACTGAATCTGTGGCCGAAGGTGTTTGTCTTAAAGAAAGAGTAAGGGATGTAGTAGCAGCCTGAACTTGTGGCACATCGATAAGCAAAAGCGCCAGAGCAATTGACGTAATTACAGCCCGTACTTTCATCGCTCACTAATTTCAACGTCAATATCCAAAACAGATTTAATCGTATGAATAAGTAATTCTTCTTGCTTCAAACGGGTCTGTGAGAATTCGTGAGAGCTGGAAAGTTTGCGCGCATCAGAAAAATCTAAAGTGAGGACTCGACCATCAAAGTCGGCTAAACGGGCGTCAAAGAATGAAATCCATGAAACTCGATCAACTTCTAGAACTGCATCGAGGACTTCGTTCCATCGATTGCGTATTTCTTGCAGCTCCATAGGCGCAAACTTTACCTATTAATCCTGCACTATTAGTGGTGAGGCGCGCCTAACCAACGGTAATACTCACCAACAAGTTGCACTCTCATATTCTTATTCTGGTCTGGTTGTACATGCAACTCCTGTGCGACTCTAGAAATTACTTGTTCCACAGACTTTTCACTGACATATCGCGTACGTCCTATTTGGGCATTGGTCATTCCGTCTGCAACTAATCGGAGCACCTCGGCCTGTGTGTTAGTCAAGTGGGCCATCAAAACAGCAACCCCGTGGTCTTGAAAAGAAGTATTGCCGTTAATCCATGTCACCTTTTGTTTTTCAATGCCTGCAATTTTTGATTCTCTAATTGCATCACATAAAACTGTAAAATCTACAATTGATTTTTTAACTAGTATTTTGGCTCCAGCAGGAATTTCATCATTTGATTCACCCATAAGGCGCAGATCAGAACAACTTGTGAGAATCACGATTCCAATATTTTGATTTTCCTTGCGCATATGCACTGCAATCTTCACAGCTGAAATACCAACAACGCTCATATCTAAGAGGATTACATCTGGTTGCAGTCGTCGAAGAAGATTCATTCCGACGCTCTCACTTTTAGCTTCTGCGATGACGTCAATATCATGTAAACGTAGTGCCGCAACTAATGTAGACATTTCAAATGAATCATCGATAACAACTAATATACGCTCGTTCATGTCATTAAGGTTAAACCTGAAGTTAGTAATTACTACCTTAATTACTAATTACTTAATTATTTGAGAGATGGCACCAGATATCTGTGCTGTAATCATTTCTGCTGAAATAGGGCCACCCCTAGAAGCATTCTTTGCAGCTTGAGCATGAATGTAGGCACCAGTTGCAGCAACCTGAGCTAAACGATTGATGTCATTTAGGATTTCAACAGTATTAGTGGCAACTAGAGCACCGATGATTCCTGCAAGAACATCACCACTTCCAGCAGTTGCCAACCAAGGTGTTGCAACAGGAAGTTCTATGAGTAGATCATCATTTGCAACGTAGGTAACGGAGCCTTTTAGCAGAACCGTCACACCTAAAGTTTGTGCGGCGCCACATACCCACTTTTTCGGATCTCCTTCTATCGCCTCTGCCGTAACTGGAACACCTCGCGCAGTAAGTAGGGCTGAGAGTTCTCCGCTATGCGGTGTGATCAAAGTTGGTTGCTCTAAAGAACCAGCCAAATACAGTGCCCCAGCATCTAGAACTGTTGGAACGTTTTGTTTGTGCGCTAAAACAAACCATCGGTGGCGAAGCCATGTGGTGATGTCAGAATATTTCTTTGTTGGGATTCCAGAACCGATAAGCCAAGCCGTTACTTTTCCAGGTTGCACCACAGCTGAAGGTGTTGAGTGCAAAACCAAGTGTGCTAAACCTGAAGAACTATGAAAGCGAATCATTCCGATTCCAGTGGCAGCTGCTGCAGACGTTGTTAGAACTGCAGCACCTGGATACTGGGCAGAACCAGTGATAACACCTAGAACTCCGCGACTGTATTTGTGGTCAAGGTCAGAAGGGGTGATGATGCATTTGGCTGCATCACGAGCGGTCCACTTCTTAATAGTTCTGGTCATGAACTCAGCCTATCGCTCATAATTTGCGGGTCTGTACTGCTGCATCCATACTAAGCACAATTCTAAGCAACAAACAGGGGGAATCATGGACGCAAAGTGCCCAGTAGCACATGGTGCAAACACTCAATCGAGTGAGTCAAATACACAATTGTGGCCTAAGGCGTTGAAGTTAGACATCCTCCATCAGCATGATCGCAAGACCAATCCACTCGGCGAGGATTTTGATTACCGCAAAGAAGTGAAGACATTAGATTTTGCTTCAGTAAAAAAGGATCTGCATCAATTCATGACTCACACACAAGAGTGGTGGCCAGCAGACTGGGGTCACTACGGCGGATTAATGATTCGTATGGCATGGCATTCAGCTGGTACATATCGAGTTGCCGATGGACGCGGAGGCGCTGGTACAGGAAGTTTTAGATTTGCTCCACTTAATTCATGGCCAGATAACGGCAATTTAGATAAGGCACGTCGCTTGCTATGGCCTATTAAGCAAAAGTACGGAAACAAACTGAGCTGGGCAGATTTATTTATTCTTGCAGGAACTATCGCCTATGAAAGCATGGGCTTGAAAACTTTCGGATTTGCCTTTGGACGAGAAGATGTCTGGCATCCAGAAAAAGACATCTATTGGGGATCAGAACAAGATTTGATGATGCCAAGTGATGAGCGCTATGCAGACACAACAGATGCCAGCTCTTTAGAAAATCCACTGGCTGCAGTGCAGATGGGATTAATTTATGTTAACCCTGAAGGAATTAATGGAGTTTCTAATCCAGCGCTAACCGCGCAACATATTCGTGAAACATTTGCGCGCATGGCGATGAATGATGAAGAAACCGTGGCATTAACTGCAGGTGGACACACAGTCGGTAAAGCCCATGGAAATGGTGATGCATCTTTGTTGGGTCCAGCACCTGAGGCTGCAGATATTTTTGAGCAAGGCTTGGGGTGGAATAACCACACAAAGCGTGGCGTCGGTCGCAACACAGTAACAAGTGGCATTGAAGGTGCTTGGACATCTGAGCCAACTAAGTGGGATGCCGGCTACTTCGAAATGTTATTCAAGCATGA
The DNA here is from genome assembly GCA_000378885.1 of actinobacterium SCGC AAA044-N04. Taxonomy (GTDB): domain Bacteria; phylum Actinomycetota; class Actinomycetes; order Nanopelagicales; family Nanopelagicaceae; genus Planktophila. The sequence continues at coordinate 223,743 of KB900456.1, forward strand.
GTGGGCTTTGACTAAATCTCCAGCAGGAGCACAACAGTGGGAGCCAACAAATATTGCTGAAGCAGATAAGCCAGTAGATGTTGAGGATTCATCGATTCGCTATAACCCAATGATGACTGATGCAGACATGGCGATGATCATTGATCCAATCTATTTGGAAATCTCTAAGAAATTCCACACAGATCATGCATATTTTGACGATGCATTTGCACGTGCTTGGTTTAAATTAACCCACCGCGACATGGGTCCAAAGATTCGCTATATCGGACCTGATGTTCCACAAGAAGATTTGATTTGGCAGGATCCGATTCCTGCAGGCACATCTTCTTACGATGTAGGTGCGCTAAAGGCAAAGATTGAGGCAGCAGGGTTATCTGTTTCAGAGTTAGTTTCAACTGCTTGGGATAGTGCGCGAACATTCCGCGGCTCTGACCTTCGCGGTGGTGCAAATGGATCACGCATTCGTTTAGAGCCTGCACGTAATTGGGAAGGCAATGAGCCTGCACGATTAAACAAAGTACTTGCTGCTCTGGAGCCGATTGCAAAAGAATCTGGTGCAAGTATCGCTGATGTGATTGTTTTGGCAGGAAATATCGGAATTGAAAAGGCCGCAGCTGCAGCAGGTGTAGAGATTTCAGTTCCATTTACACCAGGTCGCGGTGATGCAACACAGGCACAAACCGATGTTGCTAGCTACGGCGTGCTTGAACCCATTCATGATGGATTCCGTAACTGGGTGAAGAAAGATTACGCAGTATCACCTGAAGAACTGCTTCTGGATAAATCCCAACTTCTTGGCCTCACCGCACCTGAAATGACAGTTTTGATTGGTGGAATGCGCGTGCTTGGTACTAACCATGCAGGCACATCCCACGGAGTCTTTACAAAGAATATTGGCGCACTTTCAACAGATTTCTTTGTGAACTTGACTGACATGAAGTACGTATGGGAACCAGCAGGGGAAAACCTATACAACATCCGCGATCGAAAGAGCGGAACTGTTGATTGGACAGCTACACGTGTAGATCTAGTCTTTGGTTCTAACTCAATTCTTCGTTCATACGCTGAGGTCTATGCTCAAAACGATAACAAGGCAAAGTTTGTTAAAGACTTTGTTGCTGTGTGGACCAGGGTGATGAACGCTGATCGCTTTGATCTACATAACTAATTCTTAGAGCAATTACGTGGGGCGGGTCGGGCTCGAACCGACGACGACAGAATTATGAGTTCTGGGCTCTAACCAACTGAGCTACCGCCCCTAAAACATCTTTGAGTGCATGCGTATGTTACGGGGCTATTTCTATAGTGGCAAAGATAAGGTCAGACATATGAATCTGCGCCGTGTTTCCACGCTCCTTAGCCTCGCGATGTTGCTTCCACTAAGTAGCGCAAACGCTGCGCCTGTTTATGTATTTCCAGTGGCCGGATGTGAAGTCAACTATGCCAGGGCTCATCATGATTATGCTGCCACCGACATTTTGACTAAAGCTGGTTGTAAGTTCGTGGCACCTATCAATGGCGTGGTAGATGAAGTTAATCGCACAGATCTTTGGAGTGGAAAAACAAATCTAGGAATTGACCGTGGGGGACTCTATGTTTCAATCATTGGTGAAGATGGAGTCCGCTATTACGGATCACATCTGCGTTCAATTCCTGCCAGCATTCAACCTGGCGTTTCAGTTTTAGCTGGACGCTTGCTTGGGGCAGTAGGAGCCACTGGAAGTGCTCGTGGAACTGCGCCACATTTACATTTTGGTATTTCTTGGCCGACACCGCAAGACACATGGTGGGTTCGCCGCGGTGAAGTGTTGCCTTGGAAATATTTAGATGCTTGGAAAAAAGGTAAAGATTTATCACCTGTTAAAGAAGTTAATGCACGTAAATTAAAAGTTGGTGAGATTCCACCTGTACCAAAAAAATAACCCCCACCGTTTCCAGTGAGGGTTATTTATAAAGCGGTATTAATTAGGCAGGATTAACTGCATCAGCCTGAGGACCCTTTGGACCCTGTACGACCTCAAATGAAACTGCCTGACCCTCTTCAAGGGACTTGTAACCGTTTCCTTGGATTGCTGAGTAGTGAACGAATACATCTTGTCCGCCACCATCAACTGCAATGAAACCGAAACCCTTTTCAGAGTTGAACCACTTAACTGTGCCTGTTGCCATGTTTTTACTTTTCCTTCGATATGTGGGTGTTCCGAGAAATCCTCGGATCACGGTCTTCCTCTTGCGCCAGCGATACCGAATATGTGTTACATGAAACGGGTACTGATTAAGCGTCCGACTAAGGTGAACTCTACCGCCTACTGACCCGTATGCCTAAAGTGGGGCTGGACAGTTTGAGCGTGCACGGTGTTCAATTAAGGCACTAGTAAGAGCAAATGCAGCTGGGGAAGGTCGCATTTGGCGCCCTTGCTAGGAGATCATCATGCAACGTCTTGTCACGCCTTCTGCCCAATTATCGGTGCGAGGCTTACTCACTATTCACTCAGCACCATCTGCGCTGCGCCGCCATATTGATTGGGCAATACAAAACATCGTTGGTGCAGATGCGCAGTTGAATTGGCTGCCTCAGCCCATGATGGTTGGCACATTTAAAACAAAATGCCAATGGAGAGGCCGTCAAGGATCTGGAGCAGAAATTGCCAGCACTTTGCGAAGTTGGCACTACTTAAACTTTGAAGTCCAAGAGACACATGAGAATGGCGGCGAACTATTTCGCTTCACACCAGAGCTTGGAATTCACAGAGCAATGACAGACCTCAGCGGTGGCGTTCTATTAAACGAGTTCATGATTACTAATGTGATGCAAAACGCTTTTGATGAGGATTCAATCCGTGAAGGATTGGCGCTGGCCATGGGAACCGCCTGGGATGCGCAGTTAGAGAAATTTCGGAGTGCTGGCATGGCTGAAGTCGCGCGCTTGCACGCAATTTAATTAGGTAGAATAAAACCATGAGCCAACTTAATGAATCCCCAATTATCACCGTAGAGCGTCGCAAGGCAGTCACAATTATTGTTTCAGCAGTAATTATCGCGCTGGCACTTGGTGTTGGATTAACTAAAGTTGGAACCGGCTTTGCAACACGTGCTGGTAATGGAATCACAGTAACGGGATCAGCTAAGACAAGTGCCGTAGCAGATAATGCAGTGTGGACACTTTCAGTCAGCCTTTCATCACCAACAGTTGGCGCAGCAGTGAAGAAAGTAGATTCAGATGTTGCAGCACTCTCTTCATACTTAACTCAAGGCGGCATAGCAGCTGATGCTCTCACCCTTGGCGCAGTTTCAACTTATGCCAATGAGGAATATGTCAACGGTAATTCAACTGGGCGCATTCTTTCCTACCGTGCATCTCGCGATGTGACAGTACGAACTAAGGATGTGCAGTTGGTATCAAAGCTCAGCCAAGGAATTGGTTCTTTGCTAGGAACTGGAATTAATGTTAATAACTATGGACCTCAGTACTACATTTCAAACTTGCCAGAACTTCGCCCAGAGTTAATGAGTGAAGCGATGAAAGATGCAAAGCTTCGCGCTGAATCACTTACTAATGCCGTGGGCGGATCACTTGGATCTTTGGTAAATGTCAAAGCTGGGCCTATTCAAATCACAACCCCTGATTCAACAATGACCGCAGATTTTGGTGCCTATGACACCAGCACCATTAATAAGACTGTTAGCGCAACAGTTTCAGTAACTTTTAATACAAACTAAAGCGGGATATTGCCGTGAGCACCACGGCGATGAGGTGCCTCTGCAATTACTTTAGCTAGAGCGCTACGAGTTTTTGCTGGCTCAATAATTTCATCCACAGCACCGATTTCTACCGCGCGAGCAACACCACCTGAAATCTTGTCATGTTCTGCAGCTAGCTCTAGCTCCATAGATTCACGTTGTTCTGCTGGCAAATCCGCCAAAATTCGACGATGCAATACTCGTACAGCTGCAACAGCGCCCATGACAGATACTTCAGCGTTGGGCCAAGCAAATACACGAGTGGCACCTAGTGCTTTGGAATTCATTGCAACATAGGCACCGCCGTATGCACGTCTTGTAATTAATGTAGCGCGTGGAACAACTGCTTCACCAAATGCATGTAATAACTTTGCGCCACGTCTAACCGCGCCTTCCCACTCTTGTCCAGCTCCAGGTAAGAATCCTTGGACATCTGCAATAACAATGAGTGGAATTCCAAATGCATCACACGTGCGAACAAATCGTGCAGCCTTTTCGCCAGCTGCAGCATCAAGTGCGCCAGCGATGTGTGCAGGGTTGTTAGCTAATACACCAACGGTTGCACCACCTAGGCGACCAAGAACTGTTGTCATGTTTGGGGCCCACATTGAGAGCAGCTCAATGTGTTCTGCATCAGTATCTAGAATCGCCTCAACTAAAGGATGAACTTCATACGTGCGGATTTTTGATTCAGGAACAAATGCTGCAAGATCAATATCTTTAACGTCTGCGTTCATAAAACCTTGATTAGCAAAAAGGTCTGTCAATGTGCGAATGTCAGCAATTGCTTCATCTTCATCAGAGGCAATGATGTGTGCAAGACCGCTGTTCTTACGATGTGCCTCAGGTCCACCTAACAAAGCCATATCTGTATCTTCACCAGTAACGCTCTTAACTACATCAGGGCCTGTTACAAAGATTCTTCCTTCAGGTGATAAAACAACAATGTCAGTCAATGCTGGTCCGTATGCACCGCCACCTGCAGTTGGACCAAGAACAAGTGATAACTGGGGGATGCGTCCACTTGCAGAGATCATTGATTGGAAAACTTCACCGAAGGCGTCTAATGATGCAACACCATCACTTAATCGAGCACCACCTGAGTGCCAAATACCAATGATGGGAACTTGAGCGCCCATCGCAGCTTTATATGCCGTAACAATTACTTTTGAGCCTTCAACTCCCAATGCTCCACTTTTAATTGTGGCATCAGATGCAAAGACAACAACTTTGTTTCCTTTGATATCACCCGTAACGGCAACCATTCCGCAATCTGTTCGAGGGATTAAGAATTCAAATTTTCCACCATCGACTAAGCGAGCGATACGGCTTTCTGGATCGCGTGGGTCTAACTGCGCAGTTGGCATTTATATGCTCTTAAATACCAATACGACGTTGTGGCCGCCGAAACCAAAAGAGTCATTAAGAGCTGCGATGTCACCGGTAGGAAGTGCTCGGGGCTTGTCGCGAACAACGTCAACAGTGACGGCTGGATCTAAATCATCGATATTAATTGTTGGGGGAGCTAGACGATCTTGCAAAGTCTTAACAATAAAGACAGATTCAATGGCACCTGCGCCACCGAGCAAGTGCCCAGTCATTGATTTAGTTGCAGAAACTGCCACGTGATCGGCATCTGTGCCAAGGGCTGCGCGCAAAGCATTAGCTTCGGCGACATCACCAGCTGGTGTTGAAGTAGCGTGGGCATTTAAGTGAACTATGTCTTTAGTAGTCAAACCGGAATCGCGTAGAGCAAACTTAACGGCGCGCTGCACGCCAGCACCATCTGGATCAGGTGCAGCAATGTGATAACCATCAGAAGTTAAGCCTTGTCCTGCAATTTCGCAGTAAATCTTGGCACCACGTGCCACTGCATGCTCATACTCTTCTAGAACTAAAATTCCGCCGCCTTCGCCCAAAACAAAGCCATCTCGATTCAAATCATAAGGACGAGATGCTCGTTGTGGTTCATCATTTCTAGTTGATAGAGCTTTCATTGCAGCAAAACCTGACATTGGCATTGCGTGAATTGCTGCTTCAACACCGCCGCTGACAACAATGTCTGCGCGATCATTTCTAATCATCTCTAGCGCGTAACCAATCGCTTCAGCACCTGATGCACAAGCACTTACTGGGGTGTGTACTCCGGCGCGGGCTTGAAGTTCAAGGCCAACATTTGCAGCAGGACCATTTGGCATCAACATAGGAACAGTGTGTGGGCTAACTAGGCGTGCACCTTTTTCGCGCAAAATGTCATATTGATCAAGCAGAGTTGTAACTCCGCCAATACCTGAGGCGATAACAACACCGAGTCGCTCTTTATCAACATCTGGTGAACCAGCATCTTTCCAGGCCTCGCGTGATGCGACGAGTGCAAATTGTTCTGATCTATCTAGGCGCCGTAGTTCAACGCGCTCCATCTGCTCTGCTGGTTCAACTGCTACTCGTGCTGCAAAGTGAACTGGAAGTGTTTGTGCCCACTCCTCAGTAAGGCTGCGAACCCCACTTGTTCCAGCAAGAAGTGCTGACCAAGAAGTTGTTACATCCCCACCGATTGGAGTTGTGGCACCTAGTCCAGTGACGACAACGCGACGACGAGACATGAAAGTAGAGGTCTAACTACTTACTTAGCTGCGTTAACGATGAAATTAACTGCATCGCCAACTGTAGCTAGATCAGTAACAGCTTCATCAGGAATCTTTACCCCAAAGCGCTCTTCTGCAGCAACTACAACTTCAACCATGCTCAGTGAATCTACTTCTAGATCATCAGTGAAGTTCTTATCAAGTTCAATTGATGCAGCTGGGATACCGGCTACTTCTTCAACGATCTCTTTAAGTCCTGCTAGTACATCTGCTGGTGCAAGTGCCATGTGATGTGTTCCTTTTCTTCAGTGATTAATTCAATGGATCAACAGGTGGTAATTCTCTATGACAAGTGTGCTTACTTACGAGTATTGACAGGCGTAAGTGTCATAAATCTCAGGGCGCAGGCGGAAGCTGTACTACTTGCCCCGCATAAACCAGGCCTGCCCCATACCCAATGAGCAGAGCTACTTTGCCATGCATTTCGGGATGTTTTTCAAGCAAGACGTCCAGCGCAAGAGGAATTGATGCCGCTGAGGTGTTTCCGTTAACGCGAATATCGTCTGCAACTAAAACCGAATCTGGCAACTTCATTTCCTTCACCATTGTTTCAATGATACGGATATTTGCTTGGTGGGGAATAAAGACATCAAGATCTTTCACATCAATGCCAGCAGACTCCAACGCCTTGAGTCCAACTTTGCTCATGGAATACACAGCCCAACGAAAAACAGTTTGACCTTGCTGTGAAATATTCGGCCACCCTAATTGCGCAACACCTTTATCAGGTGAGTTTCTAAACTCTGTATAAGCAGGATTTAACATAATTGCATCACGTGAATCCGCATCTGATCCCCAGATAGTCGGTCCAATCTTTGCATCCGTACTTTGTCCAATAACAACTGCTCCTGCGCCATCGGCAAAGATAAATGCAGTTGCACGATCATCTGGGTCTGTAAAGTCAGATAGTTTCTCAACACCAACGACTAAGACATTTTTCGAAGTTCCACCGCGTACTAAGTCACTTGCCATACCAACGCCATAGCAAAAGCCAGCACAAGCCGCACTGATATCAAATGCTGCAGCCTTTGGATTACCAAGTTCATTAATGAGTTCGGTTGCAGCACTGGGTGCTTGATATGGATAAGAAATAGTGGAAAGAATCAAAGTGTCGATATCGGCCATAGATAATTTGGCTCGCTTGAGTGCACTTTCACATGCCGCTTTAGCCATTGTGATGACAGTTTCATCAGGGCCAGCAAAGCGCCGTGATTGGATTCCTGTGCGCTGCTGAATCCATTCATCACTTGATTCAATACGATCAACAATTTCAGAGTTAGGAACTAAACGCTTAGGACGATAAGAACCAACAGAGAGAATCTGACTGTTAGTTGTTGGTGATGATTTGATAATCATGCGTGCCTTCCTGCGAATTCCCGAGCAGCAGACAGGTCATCTGCAGTTTTTAGGGCAAAAGTTTCAATCTCCGGAGCACCCCGCTTGAGTAAGCCAACCAGAGTTCCCGCCGGTGGCAATTCAATGACACCCGTAACTCCTAAGTTTTTAAGTGTTTGCATACATAAGTCCCAGCGCACTGGATTAGCAATCTGATTAACGATTCGTGTGAGCACCTGCGCACCATCGCTCACAACTTCACCATCTTTATTAGAAATAAAAGAGATTGTCGTAGGCGCAGTTGAAATGGTTGCAGCAAGAGTGCGCAAAGGCTCAACTGCAGGTTCCATAAAACTTGTGTGAAAAGCTCCAGCAACAGCTAATGCACGAACTCGAGCCCCTTGTGGAGGATTTTCAGATAGCGCGGCAAGTGCTGCTAAGTCACCGGCTGCAACAATTTGTCCACCGCCATTATCGTTTGCTGCAACAAGATTAAGTTCATCTAGTTGTTTCAAAACAACTTCGCGATCCCCACCCAAAACCGCCGACATTCCAGCAGGAGAAAGGGCTGCCGCTTTTGCCATTTCTATTCCACGTGCTCGCACTAGGCGTAATGCATCTTCATCAGATATCGCACCGCTTAATGCCGCTGCAGCTAGTTCACCCACAGAGTGTCCTGAGGTGAATGCAAAATTCTTGATTCCAAGTGCATGAGCACCTAAGAGAGATGCCGCAACGATTAGTGGCTGCGCGTTGGCCGTGTCTTTGATTTCATCTGCATCTGCTTTTGTACCAAGTCTAATTAAATCTAAATCAATGCGCATGGACCATTGAGATAAGAGCGCATGGAATTCGGGATTAGTCACCCAAGAACTAAACATTGCCGGAGTTTGGGAACCTTGTCCCGGAGCAATAATTGCTAACACGCTTAATACTTTACTCGAATGAGTCGATTACTACCTAGTACGAGTAACTAGCCAAACCTGAGCACTGTGTTGAGCAACAGTGATTTTTGCTTGCGGGGCTGCGATTGCAGGCTCATAGGTTGCAACATCTTTTGAGGCATCAAAGATGCATCGAAACGCTTCGCCCCAAGTGTCATCTGGAAGCGTGAATACAGTTTCGGCGCTAGAAGAATTCATAAGTAACAACAATCCACGATTTGGATCTGCTTCAACAAAGACTGTGATGCTTCGCTTTTCTTCATCCTGCCAATGGTCATCGCCCATCTCGTGTCCACCTAATGAAAACCATGCAATATCTTTACGCTTTGTTCCTTCGTCAACGATGCCTGTAAAGAACTCTGAAGTGACATCAGCTAGATAAGTGGCACGAATCTTTGCTAACTCTTGGACCGCAGCCAAGATATCGCTACGTTGTTCATCTAAATTCCATGGCAATGCCCAACCACCATCAAGAGTTGCTTCACTTTCATCTTTAAAATCTATTGGTAATGAGTAGCCATTGTTTGAACCGCTTTGTGTGCGACTGACTTCATCGCCCATATTGAGCATGGGTACACCAGATGAGAGCATTAGAGTTGCAAGCATCGATTTCTTTAACCAATGCCTAATAGTGTTGACACCTAAATCATCTGTTTCACCTTCAATACCAACATTCCACGATCTATTGGAATCACTTCCATCGGCATTATTTTCTAAGTTTGCTTCATTGTGTTTAGCGTTATAGGTGACCATGTCATGCAGTGTGAAGCCATCATGGGCTGCAATGAAGTTAATGGATGAAGTTGGACCTCGGTAATAAAAAATTGAGCTAGAGCCGCTGATGCTGTTGGCAATATCAGCTACGCCTTCGCCATATCCGCGCTCTAGATCTCCGAGCCAGAACTGACGCACTGAATCGCGGTAAGCATCGTTCCATTCGCGCCAAGGATGCGGGAAGTCACCGAGTGAGTAGCGAGAGATATCCCAAGGCTCTGCAATCATTTTCAGGTTTCGCAGAACTGAGTCGGATTCAATGGCAGACATAAGTGAGGAATTAAAGGCGCTATTGCTTGTGTAGAGGGCAGTGGTTAAATCAAAGCGGAAGCCATCCACGCCAATTACTTCTACCCACCAGCGCAGTGAATCAATAATTTGTCGAACTGAGTGGGGATTACTTGCGGCAAAAGTATTGCCACAGCCAGTGACATCAATGTAATTGCCGTTAGCATCTTGGCGATAGTAAGCCTTGTTATCTATTCCCTTATAGGAAAGGGTTGGCCCGCCCACTCCACCTTCAGCGGTGTGGTTATAAACGACATCTAAAATTACTTCGATTCCAGCGTTGTGGAGTTGATCAACAGAGTGTTGCAGTTCGGTCACAGGATCATTTGTTGATGCATAGGCACCATGCGGTGCACTAAATGCTAAGGAGTTATATCCCCAATAGTTCTTACGCCCACGTGCATAGATGCCAGGCTCAGTAACTGATGCTGCAATTGGTAAAAGCTCAAGGGCTGTTATTCCAATAGATTTTAAATGTGAAATCGTTGAAGGATGACCAAGTGCTTTATACGTGCCTCGCTCATTTTCAGGAATATCTAAATTCTTGGCTGTAAGACCTTGCACGTGTGCTTCATAAATTATTGTCTTTGCCCAAGGCACTAGTGGGCGATTTATCTGGCGAGCGCGGTGATCAGTAACAACGCTATAAGGAAGCTTTCCTGCACTATCTCGATCATCGCGAATAGTCAGATCTCCAGTTCCCACACCATCGGTTGCAAGATGGCCATAGATTTCAGGGACATAGTGAAGTTGTCCATCAAGTGCATGCGTATATGGATCAATCAAAAGTTTGGCTGCGTTAAAGCGAACTCCGTGTTCTGGTTGCCATGGGCCATAGACGCGGTATCCATATCGTTGACCCGGACGAACGCCTGCTAAATAACCGTGCCAAATTGGGCCGTTGCGATGTGACATTGCAAAGCGGGTTTCAACTAACTTGCCATTGACTTCATTAAATAGGCACAGTTCAATGGCATCGGCGGCGTTAGACCAAATGGCAAAGTTAGTTCCACCCTCAGTCACTGTTGCACCAAGGGTCCGGGGGTCAGCGGGTAGCACGGCGCAATACTGCCGTGAAAAGTGCGGCTATGGGTTACGACACCCGCTCTTCAAAAACTTCGAGCAAGCCCGCTTCTCGGTGATTAACAAATTCTGGGTAGTAAATCACAGCATTTGAATTGACGTTTCGGCGCAAAAGGTTTCGCAAGTGTTCGCAAGCTATCAAATAGAGAGCAGCGGGTAGTAGATCAACTGAGCGTTTAAGAAACCAGGGTGTGCCATTTTTAAGCATCCACTTAATGGACTCAGCTCTGGGTTTCTTGACTACAGGGTCTAATTGGATAGGAGATATTTCCCATCTCTTACTTAAGATTTCGCGGAAGTGATGAGCCAGTAATTGGTGACCAAACTTAGAGGGGTGCATACGATCAATATGCCAAACTTTTCTTTCATAGATTCCTTCAAGTTCACGAGTTCTAAGGATCTCGGTTCCAAATTCGGCGGCTATTGCTTGTGTCACTTGATTAACTGCATTTATGCGACGGCGCAAGACGGCTCCAAGGGTCTTAGGCATTGGAACAATTAATGTGGGGTCGTGTAATTGCAGTAGCAGTACTTCTGAACCAAGAGCTTTAAGCTGCTTAATGGTGCTACGTAAGTTTTGATGCAAGCGCTCGGGTGAAAAGCCATTTCGAAGTGCATCATTTCCGCCAACGATTACCGCTGTGATTGAGGGGGAATGCAAAATCGCTTTAGGAAGTTGATCATGAAGAATCTCATCTGATTTCGCACCTGGGCGTGAGAGATTGACATAAACAAGCGGATCTTTGAAGTTTTTAGCTAAGTAGTAACTCCACCCGCGGGAGTTGCCATTGCTATCGGTGTCACCGACGCCAGATGCGGCGCTATCTCCCAAAACTGCGAAGGTTGCGACGCGCTCCACTTATGCCGCCCTAAGTCTTTTCTTTATTTCTGCGCTGTCGCCGTGAAGCTTGAGCATCAAAGATAGTGTTGCGCTCCACGGAAAATTTTCAGCTTGATGGAAACAGCGCTGAGGTAGTTTGGGATCCTTGCGCATTTCAAGTACGCGCTCGATGGCGTTCGCAAATTCATGCCCAGTATTGCCCGCAACAGCTCCAACTGGTTCAGAAGAGTCAATTAGAAGGAATTCACCGACCGCACTTGTATTTGATGCAACCACAGGTGTCCCAGCAGCTAGTGATTCAAGGGCTGCTAAACAGAAAGTTTCAATAGGACCAGGTGCGAGTGAAACATCTGCCGTTGCCAGAATTTCAGCCAAGCGTTCGCGATCTGCGATATATCCAAGGAATGTAACTGGCAATCCCTTGCTCTTCTCACGCAAATCCACATACATAGGGCCAATACCAACGTATATCAAGCGGGCATTAATGCCGCGTTCTAATAAGACCTTAAGAGCTTCGATAGAGCGTGCTGGATGTTTTTCTCTAGACATGCGGCCGCAATGCACCAGTAGAACTTCAGCTCCTTGCAATAAGTCTTTACGAAATTCTTCGTTACGCAAATATGGTGAGAACTTATCTAAATCAACACCTAGAGGTACTCTCACAAGGTTTGTGGTTTTGATTTCTTCAAACTCTTTGGACGCAAACTCAGTTGTAGTGATTATATGCTTAAAGCGCGATGACAGTCTGCGGTTATGCCAATCGACGATGCGCTTGAGTGAAAAAGGGAAGTAGTTCTTAGCTAATCCACTCAAAGTCTCATGACTAAAAACTACAGCTGCAATATTTCGCTGGCCTGCCCAAGCGCCGATTTTCGAGAGAGTGAAACGATCTGAAATTTCTAATACATCTGGCTTGAGTGTGATCAGAAGCTTTTTTACATCGCGATTATTGCGAATGATGCGATAACCACCACTAAAAGGGATCTCAATAGAGGGCATCGTAATTCTGGTGCCACTCGTTGATTCTTCACAGTAGAAGCCTGTGCCAGGCACTATGTAAGTAAAAGAATGACCTCGGGCCACATATCCGGTGCCTAATTGATGAAGAGTCGTTTTAATTCCACCTGATTTTGGACCATAGAAATTGGCGATATGGACTATCTTCATGCGACATTCTCCTTCATTCTCTGATCTGAAACTTGGATTAATTCTCGGTAGTGATTCATTAGCTGCGAATTAACAAGGTCCCAAGAGTTATCTATTACTGATGCACGCGTACGTTGGCGCAAGATTGCTGGCTCATGCTTGTTCAAAAGATTGTTAACATTTTGGTTTAGTGCAACCGAGTCTGCAGTATTAATGAGATAACCCGTCCAACCATGCTTGACCAGATCCAACGGACCACCAGAGTTGGGAGCAATGACCGGGACGCCCGAGGCAAGGGCTTCTTGAATTGATTGGCAGAAGGTTTCATGTGCACCTGTATGAACAAAGATATCCAGAGATGCGTAGTATCTAGCTAAATCGTCACCACTTTGATAACCAACAAAGCGAGCATTGGGCAAGTACTTTTCAAGGCGAGCACGTGCTGGGCCTTCACCAACAATTACTAACTGAACATCATCTCTAATGTCTAGAACCTTGAGATCATCAATTCGTTTTTCATTAGCAAGGCGGCCAACGTATCCAATGATTTTGCGATCAGGCCGTGAACCTAAAAGTTCACATCGCAAATCGATATCACGCTTTTCTGGTGTGAACTTCACTGCGTCAACGCCGCGTTTCCACAGGTGCACATTCTTAACACCGCTTTGTTCTAAATCTTTGCAAGACCAAGTCGAAGGTGCCAAGGTGCGATCACTAGACGAGTGAATCTTTCCAACCCACTTCTTCAATGAATTATGAGCAATAGTTAGGCCGTAGTGACGCGCAAATCCTGCAATGTCAGTTTGGTAAATTGATAAAGTTGGAATGTTGAGATTCTGTGCAATCTTGGTTGCATATTTGCCAAGAAAGATGGGCGAAGCTAAATGAATGACATCAGGAGCAAAACCATCAATCAATGGCTCTAAAGCTCTCTGGGGAAAGCCAAGGGGGATTAAACCTTTCATTTCAAGACTAGGAACGCGCTTAATGCGAAAGCCGGCATATTCGCGAGGAGCATCGATGCTTTCAGGTGCAATGACTAAGGCTTCATGGCCCCCACTTTTAAGATGTTCTAGAACCCTTAAAACAGAGTTAGTCACTCCATTGATCTGGGGTAGGAATGACTCAGTAACGATTGCAATGCGCATCTTCTGACTCATGGCCCTCAGGGTCGGTTACCTCAAAAGACTCAAGTAATCCTTGAGGTTACGTGTTGGCAAATCATGCGTGAAATCTGAGAATTAGTTGGTCAATCGGGTTACTGGCCAGTAACCTTGGCCACATGAAGATCGCAGTCTGCATTAAACAGGTCCCAGATTCATGGGCTGAGAAGAAGATGGTTGGTGGATTACTCGATCGCGCCAATGTTGATGCAGTTCTCAATGATTTAGATGAATACGCGGTTGAAGAAGCACTTCGAATTGCAGAAGCACATGGTGGCAATGAAGAAGGCGGGGCTAACACAGTCACTGTTATTTCAATGGGACCAGAGCGTGCAACTGAAGCAGTGCGAAAAGCTTTGTCAATGGGCGCAAATGATGCGATTTTGATTAGTGATGCAGTTCTGGCTGGCGCCGATGCCATTGTGACAGCTGAAACCTTAGCCAACGTGATTTTCAAAGGTGACTACGACATCGTTATCTGTGGAACTGAATCAACAGATGCTCGTATGAGCGTTGTGCCAGCAATGATCAGCGAAAAGCTGGGATGTGCCCAGTTAACTTTTGCTTCCAAAGTAACAGTTGATCCAGGTGCTAAGAAGGTTTCAATTACACGTGTTACCGAAGCTGGTGTTGATGAAGTCCACGGAGAATTTCCTTGCGTGATTAGCGTTGTTGAAAAGATTAATGAACCTCGCTACCCATCCTTTAAGGGCATTATGGCAGCGAAGAAAAAAACTATTGATGTCCGTGACTTTGCTAGCACAGGTGCTGAATTCACCAAGTCATGGTCTGCAGTAATTGATGCAGCACCTCGTCCGCCGCGTGCTGCGGGTGTTGTTGTGACTGATGATGGATCAGCCGGTCAAAAACTTGTTGATTTCTTGAGTGATAAGAAGTTGATATGAGCACCGTATTAATTCTGGCAGATTTTGCTGGCGAAAAGGCAACTAAATCAACGGTTGAACTAGCAACGGCTGGGGCAGTTATTGGTGAAGTAACAGCCCTTGTTTTAGCTCCGGTTGGAAAAGGCGCAGCGTATGCAGCAACTGTTAATCAGGGACCTGTTACAAAAGTATTAGTGATTGAATCAGATGACTTCACAAAGCATGGAGTTGCAGCATGTGCAGATGCGCTCGCACATATCATCGGGCAAACTCAGCCATCTGCTGTTCTAGTTGTTTCACATGCCTTTGGTAAGGAAGTAGCCGGACGTGTGGCAATGAAATTAAAGCTTGGCATTATTACTGATGCAGTAGAAGTTGCTGCAGATTGCTCTGCCACTCAATTGGTATTTGGTGGATCTACAACTGTCCACTCAAATGTTGCCGCTGGTACTGCAATTATCACTGTGCGCCCAAATACCATCACTGCAAATTTTGCTCCAGCTTCACCTACAATTGAAAACACGACCGCGCCAATCTCTGATTGCTCAAAGAAAGCAACGATTACTTCCTCACAACCTCCAGTTAAGGGCGGTCGTCCAGAGTTAACTGAGGCCAACATTGTTGTTTCAGGTGGGCGTGGAACAAATGGAGATTTTGCAGCAGTAGAAGCCTTCGCAGATTCATTAGGTGCAGCAGTTGGTGCATCACGCGCAGCAACGGATGCTGGTTGGTATCCACATTCTCATCAAGTAGGTCAGACTGGAAAAACTGTGAGCCCACAGCTCTATGTTGCTTGCNGTATCTCAGGGGCGATTCAGCACCGTGCGGGTATGCAAACGAGTAAGAACATCGTGGTGGTTAATAAAGATCCAGAAGCCCCACTCTTTGAATTAGCAGATTTTGGTGTTGTGGGAGATCTCTTTGCCGTGCTGCCTCCTGCCACTGAAGGCGTTAAAGCCCACAAAGCCTAAGATTGGACCTATGTCCTCTATCTACCTAGACCATGCGGCTACAACGCCCATGGTTGAAGAAGCTTTAATTGCGATGACTGCGCAATTAGCACGCTTAGGTAATCCTTCAAGTCTTCACACACATGGACGTGCAACGAGAAAAACTTTAGAAGATGCTCGTGAAGTCATTGCTAAAGAAGTTGGGTGTTTGCCTAGCGAAGTTATTTTCACAGCTTCGGGAACTGAAGCAAATAACACTGCACTTAAAGGTTTGTATTGGCAGGGCCGCGATAAAGGCAAGCACGTTGTGGTTATCAGTTCTATCGAACACCATGCAATCGTGGATCCAGCACATTGGCTAGAAGTGCATGAAGGTGCCGAAATAATTCAAATACCAGTAAATGCAGATGGTGTCATAGATCTTAAATTCCTGACTGATTTAGTTGCTACACGCGGAAATGAAATTGCCGTTATTAGTGTGATGCATGCAAACAATGAAACTGGAGTCATTCAACCGATTCGCACAGTTGTTGATATTGCTGGAGAGATTCCAGTTCACACCGATGCCGCGCAGAGCTTTAAGAAAGTACCTCTTTCATTTGCAGAGCTTGGTGTTTATGCAATGTCATTGAGCGCTCATAAAACGGGTGGCCCTCTTGGAATTGGAGCGCTCATTTTGCGCCGAGCAGTTGAAATTCCAGCCTTACTCCATGGCGGGGGACAAGAGCGAGAAATAAGAAGTGGAACTTTAAATGCACCAGCAATTGTTGCTTTTGCTGCAGCTGCTAAAAGTAAGTATTACGATTCTGCGAAAGTAAGTGCGTTGAGAGATTCTTTCATTGCAGGTATTACCTCTGCTCTGCCTGAAGTTATTGTCAACGGATTAAAAGCTGATCGCTTACCTGGAATCGTCAATATTACTTTTCCTGGAACACAAAGTGACACGTTGCTACTGCTCATGGATGCACAAAACATCTCCTGTTCAACAGGATCAGCATGTAGCGCCGGAGTTCATGAAGCGAGCCATGTGCTGCTTGCTATGGGACATAATGAAGTGAGCGCACAGTCTTCATTGCGCTTTTCATTCGGAGCAACAAGCACAAGCGCAGACGTGGATTTCGCAGTGTCAGTGCTGCCTGATGTAATTACTCGTGGAAGGGCGGCAAATCTTTCATGAAGTTAATTGCAGCTATGAGTGGTGGCGTTGATTCTGCGGTGGCTGCTGCCCGCGCAGTGGAAGCAGGCCATGATGTGATTGGTGTGCACTTAGCGCTCTCTTCTAATCCACAAAAGTATCGTTCAGGCGCACGAGGATGTTGCACTATTGAAGATTCACATGATGCCCGCCGAGCCGCAGATGTCATTGGAATTCCTTTTTATATTTGGGATATGGCAGAAGAGTTTCATGATGGAGTTGTTGAAGATTTCTTAGCCGAGTATGCAGCCGGTAGAACTCCTAATCCATGTTTGCGTTGTAATGAAAAGATTAAGTTTGCTGCTGTTCTAGATCGTGCACGCGCCATGGGCTTTGATGGTGTGGTCACAGGTCACTATGCAAGAACGCAGATATCAGATTCTGGAAAGACACTTCATCGTGCAGTTGATCATTCTAAAGATCAGTCTTACGTTCTTTCCGTTTTAACAGTTGAACAAATTGAAGGTGCAATTTTTCCACTGGGCGATACAACCAAAGTTGATATCCGCAAAGAGGCAGAAGCGCGTGGATTAGCTGTTGCACAAAAGCCTGATAGTCACGACATTTGTTTTGTTCCTTCCGGTGATAACGCAGGATGGTTGCGCGATCGATTGGGAAGTGAAGTTGGTCCAATTGTCGATCAAAATGGCGTGAAGATCGGTGAGCATAAAGGCGCATACACATACACAATCGGACAGCGCAAAGGTTTAGGGCTGACCGTTCCAACTGCTGATGGTTCACCTCGATTTGTGTTAAAGATTGAACCAGTGAGCAACACTGTTGTTGTTGGCGCACGTGAAGATTTAGCGGTAACAACAATGCGTGGAGAAAGGGCCGTCTGGTGCGGTCCTGCTGCTACAGATCAGCATCAACGTGGCTTTGTTCAGGTTCGCGCTCATGGTGCGGCTCTACCATGTTCTTATTTCTACGATGGAAACTTTTTAACGGCGCAATTAGATGAGCCTTTACTGGGTTTAGCAACTGGCCAAGCAATGGTTATTTATGATGGTGATCGCGTCGTAGGTTCAGCCACTATTTGTGAGACTGCCTAGTGAGTAACCAAGCACGTCACCGCATGAGTGAGATCATCGGACAAATACGAGATCATCAATTTAAATACTACGTATTAGATGCGCCAACCATTACCGATGCTGAATTTGATGAGTTGCTAAAAGAGTTAACTGCTCTAGAGGCAAAATACCCCGAACTCCGTGAGGCAGATTCACCTACGCAGCATGTCGGCGGAGGTTTTGCTACACATTTTGAACAACGTGATCACATTGAAAAGATGATGAGTTTAGATAACGTCTTTGATAGTGATGAGCTCTCATCGTGGTTTGATCGAGTTGAAAAGGAAGTTCCACAACCTCAATATTTGTGCGAACTTAAAGTTGATGGTTTGGCAATTAACTTGACCTACGAAAAGGGTCAGTTAGTACGCGGCTTAACTCGTGGCAATGGTGTTACAGGTGAAGATGTCACTCTCAATGTTAAAACTATTAGGAATCTGCCTCATGCTCTACAAGGTGAGAAGCTTCCAAATTTAATTGAAGTTCGCGGAGAAGTCTTCTTTCCTATCGCCGCTTTTCATGAACTCAATGAGTCACTAGAGGAATCAGGTAAGGCTCTTTTTGCTAATCCGCGAAATGGTGCAGCTGGTTCACTGCGTCAGAAAGATCCACGAGTCACTGCTTCTCGTCCGCTATCGGTTGTAGTCCATGGAGTTGGGGCACGTGAAGGAATTTCATTTGATTCTCAAAGCGGAGCCTATGAGGCATTAGCTGCACTTGGTTTACCAACCAGTGATCGCTTCAAAGTGTGTAAGACTCGTGCTGAAGTTGAAAAATTCGTTAAATACTATGAAGAGCACCGTCATGATGTTGAACATGAAATTGATGGAGTAGTTATCAAAGTCGATTCAATGAGTGAACAGGCACAGTTGGGCTTCACTTCTCGTGCACCTAAGTGGGCCATTGCTTTCAAGTACCCACCTGAAGAAGTAACAACAAAGCTTTTAGATATCAAGGTAAGTATTGGTCGCACAGGTCGGGTAACCCCATTTGCGTTTATGGAGCCAGTTAAAGTTGCAGGGTCAACAGTTACAAATGCCACCTTGCACAACGCTGAAGAAATTGTTCGCAAAGGCGTATTAATTGGAGATGTCGTTGTTATTCGCAAAGCAGGCGATGTTATTCCTGAAGTTCTAGGGCCAGTCATTGAACGACGCACAGGCAGCGAGCGTGCATTTGTCATGCCAACTAACTGCCCGGAGTGCGGATCAAAGCTTCGAGCAATGTCAGAGGCAGATGTTGATATCCGTTGCCCAAATACTCAGAGCTGTCCCGCACAACTACGAGAGCGCATCTACTACATCGGTTCGCGCGCGGCATTGGATATCGATGTTCTGGGCTACGAGGCAGCAGTTGCATTACTTGAATCCAAAATTATTGTAGATGAATCAGATCTATTTGATTTGAGTGAAGAAAAACTTGCAAAGAGTGATTTCTTTACAAAAAAAGATGGCACACCTGGTGCAAATGTTGCAAAGCTTCTTGCCGCACTCCAAGAAGCAAAGAAGCAACCTCTGTGGAGAACGTTGGTGGCACTTTCTATTCGACACGTAGGTCCTACGGCTGCGCAAGCACTAGCTACAAATTTTGCTTCCATAGCCAAGATTTCAACCTCATCGGCTGAAGAGTTGGCAGCCGTTGATGGTGTTGGTTCAACGATTGCACAGTCGATAGTTGAATGGTTTGCAATTGATTGGCACCGTGACATTATTCGAAAGTGGGGGGCTGCTGGTGTAACAGTTGTGCAACAAGAAATTGCGCAGTTGCCACAGACTCTGGCTGGTTTAACCTTTGTAGTAACTGGCGGGTTGGAATCTTTCACTCGCGATGGAATCTCTGAAACCATTACGGCCCATGGTGGAAAAGCAGCCAGTGCTGTCTCCAAAAAGACTGATTACGTATTGGTGGGTACTGACCCGGGATCGAAGTTAGCTAAAGCACAAGAACTCGGCATTGCCGTCATTGATGAGGCTCGTTTTAAGCAATTACTTAATGGCTTGGCATAGTAGGATTTAAACCATGATGAACCTAGCTGCTGAGACTACGCGTGAACTTCCAATGCCTGCTTATGCATACGGCATTATTGGTTTCGCTGTTCTATCACTTCTTCTTTATTTAACTCTTCGCCTAGACCGGGACTAATTTGTCCCGCGTTGGAATTTACGGCGGAACATTTGACCCCATTCATCGTGGTCATCTGCACGTAATTACCCAATTATTTAAAAGAGATCTCATCGATCAATTACTTCTCATTCCAGCTGGTCAACCTCTGCTTCGCAATTCGGAGCCGAGCGCTACTCCAGATCAGCGCCGCAAGATGTGTGAGTTAGCGCTTTCAACTTTGCCAGAGGAAATAAAAAGCAAGGTGCAAGTCAATCCCATTGAAATCTTGCGCCAAAGTCCAAGCTATGCAATAGATACCGTTGAAGCGGTAAGTCAGGTATATCCAAATGATCAGATTCATTTAATCGTTGGAGCAGATGCATTTGCAAAGATGAATCAATGGCATAGGGCTCAAGATTTAGAAAAAATGGTCACAGTGATCTGTATTAATCGCCCCGGATATCCCGCAAATGGAATTGATATCGAGGCTCTAGATGCTGATGCAACCTCAATTCGCCAGGGATTGAGCGCTGATGTACCGGAAATTGTGGCGGGATTTATAAGAGAGAATGGGCTCTATGACAATCAGTAGCAAAACCCGCGAAATAACTCAAGTAGCTGCCCACGCCATAATTGAAAAGATTGGTACGGATCTAATCGCTATTGATTTATCAGACCAACTTGTTCTTAGTGAAGTCTTTTTGATTGCAACAGGACAAAACTCTGCACAAGTAGATTCAATAGCTGATGAAGTTGAACGTAAACTGCAAGCTATTGGGGAAAAGCCAGCACGCCGTGAAAAAGGTGCTGAATGGATTCTGCTTGATTACTCAGATTTAGTTGTGCATATTCAAAGCGTTGAACTTCGTAAGTACTACATGCTTGATCGCCTTTGGAATGATTGCCCAACGATTGAACTAGATGCTGTGAAGGAAGCTGCCATAAATGGTCGGTAATCGAATTGTCATTTGGCGTCATGGACAAACAGACTGGAATAAAATTAACAGATTTCAAGGCCATTCTGATATTCCGCTCAATGAAGTTGGAAAAGTACAAGTAACTCGAGCAGCACAAGTTTTAGCAGGTATGAATCCAACTCAGATTATTTCAAGTGATTTAGGTCGCGCAGTTGAAACAGCACAAGCTCTAGCAGATCTAACTGGATTAAGTATCAGCTCACATGAATCATTGCGTGAAACTAATGGTGGTTTATGGGAAGGCAAAACTGGTTCACAAAATCGTGCAGAAGATTTTCATAACTTCATCCGTTGGATTGATGGCGAAGACAATCCTGCTGGCACAACAGGGGAGCGACGTAGTGAAGTTGCATCCCGCGCAGTTGGTGAAATTATGAAAGCGTTAGAAGGAAAAACTGAGCAACTTCTCGTTGTTGCAACCCATGGTGGAACAGCTAGATGCGTCCTTGGCGAATTGCTGCAACTTCCACTTTCTCATTGGGGAGTTTTAGGCGGGCTTTCAAATGCATCGTGGTCTGTCCTTCAAAGAAATCCCCGTCAGTGGAATTTAGTTGAACATAACGCTGGATCTATTCCAGAACCTGTCTATGGCGAAGAAAGTGGCGCAACTTTCGTTTAAATCCACCGCACATGTATGCGGTAAGGTCTGCACTTGAAGTAAATGGGGCTATAGCGCAGCTGGTAGCGCACCTGCATGGCATGCAGGGGGTCAGGGGTTCAAATCCCCTTAGCTCCACGTATGAATAACAACGTGAATGACGAGCGCGAGCACGCGGCATACGACTTTGCCTACGTGCAGGAAAAATGGCTGCCCATTTGGGATCAAGTACAGCCATTTAAATCTGGTCGCCCTGATGACAAACGTGAAAAGAAATATGTCTTGGATATGTTTCCTTATCCATCCGGTGATCTTCATATGGGCCATGCCGAGGCTTATGCATTAGGTGATGTGATTGCCCGCTACTGGGTGCAAAAGGGTTTCAACGTTATGCACCCAATTGCCTGGGATGCTTTTGGATTGCCTGCTGAAAATGCTGCAATCAAACGTAATTCAGATCCACGCATTTGGACATATGAAAATATCGCAGTTCAAAAAGCATCGATGCGCCGGTTTGCATGTTCATTTGATTGGGATCGCGTCTTTAATACTTGTGATCCTGAATACTATAAATGGAATCAATGGATATTTATAAAGCTGCACGAACGTGGTTTGGCTTACCGTAAAGACTCAGCAGTGAACTGGTGTCCTGGTTGCCAAACAGTATTAGCTAATGAACAAGTTGTAGCGGGCCTTTGTGAGCGATGTGATTCAGCTGTTACAAAGAAGAAGTTAAACCAGTGGTATTTCAAGATCACTGACTACGCCGATCGCTTACTTGATGACATGGCACAACTTGAAGGTAAATGGCCAGAAAAAGTCTTGATGATGCAGCGCAACTGGATTGGCCGCTCAACTGGCGCCAATGTTTCATTTGTGATTGAAGGACGCACTGAACCTGTAACTATCTACACAACACGTCCAGATACTTTATATGGCGCAACTTTTATGGTGGTGGCCGCAGATAGTGAATTAGCAGCAGAGTTAGTGGTTGGCACAGGAGTTGAAACAGAATTCAACGCCTATCTTGAAAAGATTAAGGCCGACAGTGATATTGATCGCCTGGCAACAGATCGCCCTAAGAGCGGTGTCTTTCTTAATCGTTATGCAATCAATCCAGTAAATGGTGCAAAGTTGCCCATCTGGGCTAGTGATTATGTTCTAGCTGATTACGGCACAGGTGCCATCATGGCCGTTCCAGCTCATGATCAGCGCGATTTAGATTTTGCTAAAGCTTTCAATTTGCCTGTCGTTGTAGTTGTTGAAACTGGCGAAGAAGATCCCAACGAAAGCGGAGTTGCAACAACTGGAGATGGAAAATTAGTTAACTCCGGCGCACTTAATGGTCTTAACAAAGCCGAAGCAATCGCTGCTATTAACACTCAACTTGAAAAAGATGGTCTTGGAAAATCTGCCCGTAACTACCGTTTGCGCGATTGGTTAGTCTCTCGTCAGCGTTATTGGGGAACACCAATTCCAATTATTCATTGCCCATCCTGTGGTGAAGTTCCAGTTCCAGCTGAGCAACTTCCACTTACTTTGCCCGATGCAACTGGATTAGATTTAAAGCCAAAGGGGACATCACCCCTAGGTGCTGCAACTGATTGGGTAAATGTTGCATGCCCTAAGTGCGGGGCAGCCTCTAAGCGTGATACCGACACAATGGATACTTTTGTGGATTCTTCTTGGTATTACTTACGTTATCCATCATCTACTGTGCATGACCAACCATTTTTAAAGAAAGACATTGAAACCTGGTTGCCAGTTGATCAATATGTTGGTGGCGTAACACATGCGATTTTACATCTTCTCTATAGTCGTTTCTTTACTAAGGTATTAAATGACATGGGCATGGTTAATTTCAATGAACCATTTACTCGTTTACTCAACCAAGGCATGGTTGTTATGGATGGCTCTGCGATGTCAAAGAGTCGTGGCAACCTTGTTGCACTCTCGGATGAACTTGAAAAACACGGCGTTGATGCCATTCGTTTGTCTATGGTTTTTGCAGGCCCACCAGAAGATGATGTTGATTGGTCTGATGTTTCACCGTCAGGTTCAGTTAAATTCTTAACCCGTGCATGGCGCTTATCTGGAGATGTCACTAGTGCTCCAGGAGTAGATTTTTCTAAAGGAGAAATCTCACTGCGCAAAGCAACGCACAAAGCTTTAAATGATGCAGGTTTTGCAGTTGAATCATTCCGATTCAACGTTGCAGTTGCCCGTGTCATGGAGTTAGTAAATGCAACGCGTAAAGCTATTGACTCTGGCTGTGGAGCAGCTGATCCTGCAGTGCGCGAAGCAGTTGAAGCAATCGCAATCATGCTCTCACTTGTTGCACCTTTTACTGCAGAAGAAATGTGGGAGCGCTTAGGACATAAGCCAGCTGTGGCACTTGCTGGCTGGCCAGCGGTAGATCCAAAACTTCTTGTGGCAGATTCTGTGGAAGCTGTTATTCAAATTAATGGCAAAATTAAAGGTCGAATTGATGTATCACCAACGATTACTGATGCAGAACTTGAGGCCTTAGCCCTTGCGCATCCAACTATTGTTGCTGAACTAGGCACAAACGCACCGAAAAAGGTCATTGCGCGCGCGCCAAAACTAGTTAATATCGTCGCTTAATACTCGCGCAAGTAGTTCCACAATGTGAAAGGCCATGTCAATGAAGACAATTCTGGACGCAATTGGTAATACGCCTTTAATAAATATTGAAGGAATTTGGATCAAGATGGAATACATGAATCCATCTGGTTCTATTAAAGCGCGAATTGCTAAATACATGATTGAACGTGCAGAGGCCGAAGGTTTGCTCAAGCCTGGTGACACAATAGTTGAAGCTAGTAGTGGTAATACTGGAAATGCAATGAGTATGGTTGCAGCGGTTAAGGGTTACAAGATGTTGGTAATCATGCCCGATGGAATGAGTCCAGAGCGCACGGCAATCTCTGAAGCTTTTGGTGCAGAAGTTCACACTATGGGCGATTTCCATGTCAATGATGCGCTAGAAGAAGCACGCCGCCGCGGGGCAATGCCAGGATTTTTTGCGCCACAACAATTTGATAATGACTGGAATGTGGATGAGAACCGTGAATGGTTAGGCCAAGAGATATTGCAGCAAATGCCAGTTCTGCCAGATCTAGTCATTGGTGGAGTTGGAACTGGTGGAACAATTATTGGAGTGGGGCAAGCGCTCAAGGCGGCAAACCCAAATTGCAAAGTAATTGCCTTGGAACCCTCTGAATCGTGCACGATTTTGTGTGGAGAAGTGTCAAAGCATTTAATTGAAGGAATCGCCGACGGATTTATTCCAGGCATAGTTTCTCGCCACCATTATGAACTTGATGGGGTAATCGATGTTGGCTCCGAGGAATCAATTGAAGAGATGCGACGCATAGCGCGCGTGCACGGCATTTTCGTGGGACCTTCATCTGGAGCCCACCTCATCGCTGCCAAGAGATTAAAGGAACAATACGGTGTTGAAAATGTCGTTACTTTCTTCTGCGATGAGGGTGAGAAATACATCAATGACTATTGGATTAAGAAGTAAATATCCACACCCTCTAGCCTGAGCTAAGTCTGATATGTCATTGCCCTGAACTATTGGGGCATGGAATATTTCTCACAAGTCTTTGAAAAGTTAGCCACCTGGTGGTTTGATCTTAATTTCACACCCATTCAAAAACGTGCGCTGCTTGCTATGTCGGCAATCGTCGTCGTTGTATCCATATTCATCGTACTCAGAGGCAATACTGAGGAAGTAACTGCACCTGCAGTAATCGTGGAACAAGTACAAGCTCCTCAGATATTTGTAGACGTCACCGGAGCAGTCAACACTCCAGGTGTTTACACACTTACTGCAAGCTCACGCGTTATTGATGCCATCACGGTTCCAGATACCAGGATCTAGCTTTCATGGCCGCATTACATCCACGTATTTCAGTTATCTCGGTTGGGGTAGGCAATACTTATGGGCACCCAGCGGTGCAAACCCTGGAGGCGCTGACTAGACTCGGCTCAGAGGTTGTACGAACAGATATAGATGGTGCGATAGCAGTGCAAGTGCGAAAACATCAATTTACTATACGTAAAGCCAAGGGACGATTTAATCTCATTAGATGGGGGTAGATGCACAATGAATTCTTTCTACCTCATCCTGGGATCAGAAGCGGCACTGGCAGACAGAGCGCTTACTAAGCTCACTGCTCAACTAAAAGATCAGAAATGTGAAATTACCACTCTCTTTGCAACAGATGTAATTGTTGGTGATATCGCTGATGCACTTGCCCCATCACTTTTTTCAGAGCGACGTGGATTAATCATCCGCGACTTACAAGATTTGCCTGAAGATTCCAAAGATGAAATGACAAGGTATTTAGATTCTCCCGACCCAACAACAACTGTAGTTTTTGTTCATAAAGGTGGCGTTAAGGGCAAAGCGCTATTAGATGCGATTAAGAAGTTAAAGCCAGAAATTATTGCGTGCGAGCCAATTAAGAAAGAAGCCGAGAAGGAAGAGTTTGTTCGCAATTTATTTCTTGATCTACAGCGTAAAGCAACCCCAGGGGCAATCACTGCATTAGTTGGAGCTCTTGGAAATGACTTGCGTGAACTTCAATCAGCAGTGGGGCAGATTACAGCAGATGCACCCTCTGGAACTATCGATGAAGTGATGATTGATAAATTCCATCAAGGCAGAGTAGAAACAACAGGATTTGATGTGGCCGATGCAACCTTGGATGGTAATTTGCCAGCAGCACTTATTGCTCTTAGAAGCGCACTAGAAACTGGTACTGACCCAGTAATGATTACAAGTGCAATTGCTTCATCCCTTCGCTCACTTGCCAAAGTTTCAGGTGCAAACCGTGGTGTGAAATCTTTTGAACTTGCTGGCCAATTAGGAATGGCTCCATGGCAAATAGATAAGGCCCGCAGACAGTTAAATCGTTGGACACCTGCTCAAATAGCTGATGCCGTTGGGGCCATTGCCCTGGCCGATGCCCAAGTTAAAGGGGCAGCCAGTGATCCGATTTACGCCCTAGAAAAGGCATTGACCCGTATCGCCCAAAAGGGCTAGAAATCGCAATTTGACCCTGGCCTAGAGGTTCCGTACCCTTAGCGTCTGCCCGAAGGAACCTTTGGTTCTTGCCATGGGCTAAAAATGAACTGGAGTTACACGTGTACGCAATCGTTAAAGCTGGCGGCCATCAGGAGAAAGTGGCAGTTGGAGACACAGTCACTGTCGATCGTATCGACGCTGCTGTTGGCGCAACTGTTTCATTTCCTGCAGTGCTCCTAGTAGATGGTGCATCTGTTACTTCAGATCCAAAGCTTCTCTCTGGCGTTAAGGTCACAGGCGAAGTTCTTGAAGAGACTAAGGGTCCAAAGATCGATATTTTGCGTTACAAGAACAAGACAGGTCACCGTCGTCGTCAGGGATTTCGCGCTAAGCAGACTCTCGTAAAAATTACCGCCATCAACGGCGCGAAGTAAGGGATAAATAAATGGCAAGTAAGAAGGGTGTCTCCTCGACACGAAACGGTCGCGATTCAAATGCGCAGTACCTTGGTATTAAGCGCTTTGGTGGACAAGAAGTTAATGCAGGCGAAATTCTAGTTCGCCAGCGCGGAACACATTTTCACCCAGGCAAGAACGTTGGACGCGGTAAGGACGACACACTGTTTGCATTAGCAGCAGGTGCAGTCGAATACGGTCGCGCTCGCGGACGTCGCGTAGTGAATGTTGTGGTTCCGGTAGCTCTATAAAAGGTTTCTCTATAAAGGGCGAGCCGTAATCACACGGCTCGCTTTTTTATTTTCTGCAGTGAAGGGAGTTAATGACATGACAACATTTGTTGATCGTGTGACTCTCTATGCCTCTGCCGGAAAAGGTGGAGATGGGTGCGTCTCTGTTAAGCGCGAAAAATTTAAGCCACTGGGTGGACCAGATGGTGGTAACGGTGGACGCGGTGGCGATGTAATTCTGGTTGTAGATCCAAGTGTTACAACCCTTCTTGACTTCCATCATTCACCGCACCGCAAAGCAACTTCAGGTCATCAAGGTTATGGCGATCGCAAAGATGGACATCAGGGTGAAGACTTAATTCTGGGCGTTCCAAATGGCACAGTTATTTTCGATGCAGCGGGTGAACAAATTGCTGACCTTGTCGGAACTGGCACAACTTTTGTTGCAGCCCAAGGTGGTTTTGGTGGCCTTGGAAACATGGCTCTGGCATCATCAAAGCGTCGTGCACCAGGTTTTGCACTATTGGGTGAACCAGGTGAAGAGCGCACACTTTTCCTTGAACTTAAATCAGTTGCAGATATTGCCCTTGTTGGTTATCCATGTGCTGGAAAATCTTCACTTATTGCAGCTATTTCTGCAGCACGTCCAAAGATTGCTGATTATCCATTTACTACCCTTGCACCAAATCTAGGTGTTGTTCAAGCAGGCGAAACTCGTTTCACAGTTGCTGATGTTCCAGGATTAATTCCAGGTGCAAGCCAAGGTAAAGGCTTAGGTCTTGAATTCCTGCGCCATGTTGAGCGCTGCGTTGCACTCGTGCACGTTTTGGACTGTGGAACTTTGGAAACAGATCGTAATCCAGTTCAAGATCTTGAAATCATTGAAAATGAACTAGCCATCTATGGTGGTCTAGAAGATCGAGTAAGAATCATTGCGCTCAACAAAACTGATATTCCTGATGGTAAAGCTATGGCAGATATGGTTGAAGGTGAATTGCGCGAGCGAGGCTATGAGGTTTACCAAGTCTCTGCTGCATCTCGTGCAGGATTACAAGACCTGACTTATGCAATGGCTCGCCAGATTCAAAAAGATCGTGCTGCAGCTGCTGCCGCTGAAGTTCGCACAAGAATTATTTTGCGTCCAGTTGCAGTTGATGATTCTGGCTTTGAAGTTAAAGCAAATGCTGACGGTTCATTTAATGTTCGCGGTAAAAAGGTTGAGCGCTGGGTGCGCCAAACTAACTTCAAAAATGCTGAAGCAATTGGTTACCTAGCCGATCGTTTAGCACAACTGGGTGTTGAAAAAGATCTTTTTAAAAAGGGTGCAGTTGCTGGAAGTGAAGTTCGTATTGGAGATGGCCTGACTCAAGTTGTATTTGATTGGGAACCAACAATTGAAGCTGGGGCAGAGCAGTTAGCTGGTCACTTGCATCGTCGTGGTGAGGATTCACGTCTTGAATCAACATGGCAGCAAACCGAGCGTGTTGATGATGTTCTCAGCGATGACGAGATTGCAAAGCAGTGGGAATACAACATTGAAGACCCACATTCACCTAAGATTTCAGCAGTTGAAGTTAATGAATCAGAGGATGGAGATGACAAGTGAGCCGAGCGCAGATTACTTCTGCAAAGCGAATCGTCATCAAGATTGGCTCATCCTCTCTCACCGGTAAAGCCGGTTCAGCCTTAGATGCTGATGCTGTTAACAAACTTGTTGATCTTGTTGCTGCATGCAAAGCCCGTGGTTCTGAGGTAGTTGTCGTTTCATCAGGTGCTATCGCTGCCGGCCTTGCACCATTGGGCCTAAATACTCGTCCAAAGGATTTAGCAACACAGCAAGCTGCAGCATCTGTGGGTCAGGGTCTTTTGATCGCTCAATACACACAAAGCTTTAACCGCCATTCAATTACCGCGTCACAGGTGTTGCTGACTACTGAAGATGTTGTGCGCCGCTCGCATTATCAAAATGCACAACGCACTCTTTATCGCTTACTCCAGCTTGGAGTCGTTCCAATTATTAATGAAAATGACACAGTTGGAACTGGCGAAATCCGCTTTGGCGATAATGATCGTCTTGCTGCACTTGTTGCACTTTTAATTAGTGCAGATCTGTTAGTTCTAGTTTCTGATATTGATGCTCTTTATGACGCTCCACCATCACAGGCAGGTGCTAAGCGCATTCACGAAGTTGCAAATGTTACAGATATTGAAAATCAAACACTTGGTGGTGCAGGCTCTTCAGGAGTCGGCAGCGGGGGAATGGTCACTAAAGTTGAAGCTGCACGCATTGCAACTTCTGCAGGTATCC
This sequence comes from actinobacterium SCGC AAA044-N04, assembly GCA_000378885.1. Taxonomy (GTDB): domain Bacteria; phylum Actinomycetota; class Actinomycetes; order Nanopelagicales; family Nanopelagicaceae; genus Planktophila. The sequence continues at coordinate 253,532 of KB900456.1, forward strand.
CGATGCTTCTGACATCTTTAGAAGATGCTGAAAAGACTTTGGCTGGCCAAGAATTTGGAACGCATTTTCATGCTCATGCAAGCAAGACAACTTCAAGACTTTTGTGGCTTGCTCATGCAACTAAGCCTCACGGTAAGTTGATTCTGGATGCTGGGGCAGTAAAAGCAATTCTTGAACGTGGAGTTTCATTACTTCCAGCAGGTGTAACTGCAGTTGAAGGTGAATTCATTGCCGGCGATGCCATTGAATTAGTAGGACCTACTGGTGTTGTGATTGCACGGGGTTTAGTTGCCTTTGATTCAGAGGATCTACCAAAGATGCTTGGCCGTTCTACAAAAGAACTCGCTGCCGAAATGGGTGCAGAATATGAGCGCGAGTTAGTTCACCGTGATGATTTAGTGCTGCTTTAAATAAATATATAGCTAGTGCAACAGACTTACCTATTGCTTTATTTGTGAGATAGCCAATAACCTAGCGCGCATTAATCATCCTTGAGAAAGAGTCGACATGAATCCTGTAAAAATCGCTGATTATGGTCTATCTGAAGAATTTGGTTACTTGCCGCATTATGACCCAGCACAAAGACTCTCTCCTGGAAATGAGGAATGGGATCAGTTTGCCTTAGAAATCCCTAAGCTTTTAATGGGAAATGATTTCCGTAAGCGGGTGCAAGCTCTTCCTGATTTCAATGTCGCTGCGCTAAAAACACAGGCTGACAAATCACGTGCAATGATGATTTTAAGTTATATCGGCCAGTCTTATCAGTGGAGTGATAATTCTCCGGCAACAACTTTTCCAAAAAAGCTAGCCTTACCTTGGCATGAAGTTGGACTTTTAGTTGGCCGGCCTCCAATACTTTCTTATCAAAGTTATGCCTCGGATAACTGGCGTCGCCTTGATCCCAACGGTCCTATCGAGTGCGGAAATATCGCGCTACTCCAATGCTTCCTTGGTGGTCAGGATGAAGAGTGGTTCATTTTGATTCATATTGATATTGAGAAGAAAGCTGGAAAGGCACTTAAGGCTATTGAACTAGCCCAAGCAAGTGTTGTGAATAATGATTCTGACTCACTTGAAATAGCTTTGATTCAATTAAGGGATGCACTTCAAGCGATGTATGACGTTTTGTGTCGGATGCCAGAGCGCTGTGATCCATATGTTTATTTCCACCGAGTTCGCCCATACATTTTTGGTTGGAGAAATAATCCCTCACTTCCTAACGGTGTTATTTATGAGGGTGTGGAGGCTTATGGTTCTAAGGGTCAAGTTTTTCGTGGTGAGACTGGTGCACAAAGTGCAATCATTCCTGCTATGGATGCAGTCCTTGGAATCACCCATGAGAAGGATGAACTCCGAGATTACTTAATGGAGATGCGTGGTTACATGCCTCCGATGCATGTGAAGTTTATTGAGGCCGTGGAAGCTGGCCCTTCTGTCCGAAATATGGTCACCTCACTTGCAAATACAAAGTTGAAAACTATCTTTAATGAATGCGTCAGTATTGTTGGTGACTTTAGAGCTAAACATTTGGAATATGCAGGCACATATATCCATGCGCAAGCGCAAGCCACTCCTGGAAATCCATCAGCAGTGGGAACCGGCGGAACACCATTCATGGTCTATCTACGCAAGCACAGGGACGAGTCAAAGCAACAACTTATTAGTTAATTAAGTGGCTGTCAGAATTATTCAATGCGAATAATGCCTGGCTCCCGATAGGCTTTGCTTTATGAGCGCAACGAAACTGGTCAATGGCCTGGCAGATACTGCCCGAGCGGCTGCGCGAACCTTAAGTGCTGCCACGGCAGTAGAACGTGCTGGTGCACTCAATGCAATTGCAGATGCAATCCTTGCTCGTAGCGCTGAAATAATTGCGGCCAACGAAGAAGACATGGTGCGGGCCAGAGCGGCCAAAATTAATGATTCATTACTTGATCGATTACTTCTAACCCACGAGCGCGTAGAAGGGATTGCAAACGGAGCTCGCCTTGTGAGTAAGTTGCCAGATCCACTTGGAATTACATTGCGTCACTCGACTTTGCCTAATGGAATCGATCTAAGGCAAGTTACTGTTCCATTTGGCGTTATTGGAATGGTTTATGAAGCGCGTCCAAATGTGACTGTAGATGCAGCGGTTATTTTATTGATGTCAGGAAATGCTGCTTTATTGCGTGGATCATCAAGTGCTTCTGCAAGTAATCAAATTCTTGTGACTGTTATGCGCGATGCACTCAAGAGTACAAAGATTTCTCCAGATGTCATCCAGCTTGTTCCATCAGATGATCGTGAAAGCGTAAAAGCTTTGCTAAACGCTCGCGGCAAGGTTGATTTAGTAATTCCACGTGGTAGCGCATCTCTGATTCGTATGGTCGTTGATGAATCCACTGTTCCAACCATTGAGACTGGTGCCGGTGTTTGTCACGTTTACATTGATGAGTTTGCTGATTTGGCTAAAGCAGTCCCAATTATTATTAACTCAAAGGTTCAACGTCCAAGTGTATGTAATGCTGCCGAAACACTTTTGATACATTCGTCCATTGCAAAAGATTTTGTACCTGTTGCACTAAAGGCTCTACATGAAGCAGGAGTTGTTTTGCATGGAGATGCACAAGTTTTATCTCTAGCGGGAGCAATTCCTATGAGTAGGGCAACTGAGGAGAATTGGTGCACAGAGTACGGAACTCTTGAGATGAACGTGGCAATTGTTGATTCAGTTGATGCTGCAAGTGAACACATTGCAAAATATGGCACTAAGCACACCGAAGCCATCATCACAGAAAACAAGGCCAATGCTGCTCGCTTTATCGCACTAAGTGATTGCGCAGCTGTAATGGTCAACACTTCCACGAGATTCACTGACGGTGAGCAAATGGGATTTGGTGCAGAAATTGGAATCTCAAATCAAAAACTCCACGCCCGTGGGCCTATGGGTCTTGAGGCTATGACAACCACTACGTGGATCGTTACTGGAGACGGGCAAATTCGCAGTTAAGCGCGAAGTTAATTAGACTCACACCTATGACCAGCCTTTCCCGTGATGATGTAGCAAAGCTTGCTGGCCTTGCTCGTATTGAAATGAGCGATGAAGAACTAGTCGCACTCTCAAATGAGTTCACTGTCATCTTGGATGCAGTGGCTCGCGTGCAAGAAGTTGCTAGCGCTGATGTTCCTGCTACGTCACACCCATTGCCACTTCGTAACGTTTTTCGTCCCGATGTAGTAATTCCATCGCTTTCACCAGCCGATGCACTCTCTGGCGCACCTGCCCAAGAAGAACAACGATTCCGCGTTCCTCAGATTTTGGGTGAAGAATGATTCGTAACTCCGCATCAGAGATGGCTAGCAAATTAGCTAGTGGGGAAATTACTTCGGTTGCGCTTACACAAGCACACCTAGATCAAATTTCTGCAGTTGATAAAGATGTTCATGCTTTCTTACACGTTGATACTGAAGGCGCACTTGCTCAAGCTGCAGCTGTTGATGCAAAGCGCAAAAGTGGAGAGAAGCTCTCACCTTTAGCTGGAGTTCCACTTGCGCTCAAAGATGTCATGACACAAAAGGGAATTCCAACAACATGTGGCTCCAAGATTCTTGAAGGTTGGCGCCCACCTTATGACTCAACCGTTGTTGTTAATTTAAAGAAAAATGACATTGTTATTTTAGGTAAGACAAATATGGATGAATTCGCGATGGGTTCTTCTACAGAAAACTCTGCATATGGTCCAACGCACAATCCATGGGATCTAACACGTATTCCTGGTGGTTCTGGTGGCGGATCAGCTGCAGCATTGGCCGCATTTGAAGCACCGCTTGCCATTGGAACTGATACTGGTGGATCGATTCGCCAACCTGCAGCCGTTACTGGAACTGTGGGAGTGAAGCCGACATATGGCGGAGTTTCGCGTTATGGCCTTGTTGCTTTCTCTTCATCCCTTGATCAAGCAGGCCCATGTGCTCGTACAGTTTTAGATGCTGCGCTCTTGCATGAAGCAATTGCAGGTCATGATCCAAAAGATTCAACTTCAATCAACGCTCCTGTTCCTGCAGTAGTTGCTGCTGCTAAGGCAGGCAACGTTAAGGGAATGAAGATTGGTGTTGTTAAAGAGCTCAATGGTGATGGCTACCAAAAGGGTGTGCGCGCTCGTTTTGAAGAATCTCTTGAATTACTTGCAGCTGCTGGCGCTGAAATCGTTGAAGTATCTGCACCTAACTTTGAATATGCCCTTGCTGCTTATTATTTAATTGCACCATCCGAGTGTTCTTCAAACTTAGCTCGCTTCGATGCAATGCGTTACGGCCTTCGCGTGGGCGATAACGATGGAGCATCTGCTGAGTCAGTCATGAATTTAACTCGTGAAGTTGGCTTTGGCCGCGAAGTAAAGCGCCGCATCATCCTTGGAACATATGCTCTTTCATCTGGTTACTACGATGCTTATTACGGAAGTGCGCAGAAAGTTCGCACACTTATCACTCAAGATTTCAACAAAGCATTTGAAAAAGCCGATGTTTTGGTTTCACCAACATGTCCAACAACAGCTTTTAAAATCGGCGAGAAGGCTAATGATCCTCTAGCTATGTATCTCAATGACATTGCAACAATTCCTGTGAACATGGCTGGTATCGGTGGAATGTCATTGCCTTCAGGCGTTGCAGAGGAAGATGGTCTACCAGTTGGTTTCCAGATTATGTCACCGGTGATGAAAGATGATCGAATGTATTCAGTAGGTGCAGCACTTGAGGCAGCTTTGCTTTCTAAGTGGGGCGCACCATTGCTCTCAACAATTCCAGCGTTAGCAGGTAGCAAATGAGCCTGACATACGAGGAAGTTGTAGCTAAGTACGAACCAGTACTGGGTCTTGAAGTTCACGTCGAACTCAATACAAACTCAAAGATGTTTTGTGGTTGTTCTACTATTTTCGGAGCTGAACCAAATACACAAACTTGTCCCGTTTGTTTAGCTCTGCCAGGTGCTCTGCCAACTGTTAATGAGAAGGCGATTGAATCAACGATCAAAATAGGTCTGGCTCTGAACTGCTCTATTGCACCGTTTAGTCGCTTTGCTCGTAAGAACTATTTCTATCCTGATATGCCAAAGAACTTCCAGATTTCACAGTATGACGAACCAATCTGTGTCAACGGATACGTTGATGTTGAGATTGAAACCGATGAAGGTCCAAAGGTGTTCCGCATTGAAGTTGAGCGTGTTCATATGGAAGAAGACACCGGAAAGTCTTTACACGTCGGCGGTGCTACCGGCCGTATCCATGGCGCAGAGTATTCACTTCTTGATTACAACCGTGCAGGAATTCCTTTAGTTGAAATTGTTACCAAGATTGTTCCTGGTACAGGTAAATATGCCCCTGAGGTTGCAAAGGCTTACGTTGCAGAGCTCCGTGACATCTTGCGCTCACTTGGTGTTAGTGATGTGAAGATGGAACAGGGATCACTTCGCTGCGATGCGAACGTTTCATTGCGTTTAATTGGTTCAGATGTACTTGGAACACGCTCTGAGACTAAAAACGTTAACTCACTTCGCTCAGTAGAGCGTGCTATTCGAGGCGAAATGATTCGCCATGCTGAGCGACTCAATAATGGAGAGCGCGTTGTACAAGAGACTCGTCACTTCCAAGAAGACACAGGTTTAACCCGCTCTGGTCGCTCGAAAGAACAGGCAGAGGATTACCGTTATTTCCCAGAACCAGATTTAGTTCCAGTGGCACCAGATGCAGCATGGATTGAACAACTTCGTGCAGCTTTGCCTGAGCGCCCTTCAATTCACCGCAAACGTCTACAAGAACAGTGGGCAGTTCCGGATAAGGAAATGTCAGCGATGATCAACGCCGACGTATTAGATGTTGTTGAAGCAACTGTGGCACTGGGCGCTGATCCTGCTAAAGCACGCAGCTGGTGGTTGGGTGAGATTTCTCGAATTGCTAATGAAAAAGATGTTGCAATCAAGAATCTACCAATCTCAGCAACAGATGTGGCTGAGATTGTGGCCCTTGTTAATGCTGGAGAATTAACAGATAAATTAGCTCGCCAAGTTGTTGAAGGCGTTATTGCCGGAGAAGGAAAGCCTTCAGCGGTTATTGCAATTCGTGGAATTAAAGTTGTAAATGATGATTCAGCGTTGATGGCTGCAATCGAGCGTGCATGTTCTGGCCAACCTGAGACTGCACAAAAAGTTCGTGATGGTCATTTGCCAGCAGCTGGTGCATTAATTGGAATGGTGATGAAAGATACTAAGGGCCAAGCCGATGCAGCTAAAGTTCGTGCGCTTTTATTAGCTCATCTTGGACAATCAGAAGGCTAGACTGAGCACATGCCAAACATGAAGCCGCGCTCGGGAGTAGTAACTGATGGATTAGAGCGCGCCCCTGCACGTGGAATGTTACGTGCAGTTGGAATGGGCGATGAAGACTGGGTTAAACCACAAATTGGTATTGCTTCTTCATGGAATGAAATTACTCCATGTAATTTGTCTTTAGATCGCCTTGCAAAAGCATCAAAGCAAGGTGTTATTGATGCAGGTGGTTTCCCAATGCAATTTGGAACTATCTCTGTCTCTGATGGAATTTCAATGGGCCATGAAGGAATGCACTTTTCACTAGTTTCACGTGAAGTTATTGCTGACTCTGTTGAGGCAGTAATGCAAGCAGAGCGCTTAGATGGAATGGTTACTTTCGCTGGTTGCGACAAATCTCTTCCAGGAATGATGATGGCAGCAGCTCGCATAGATGTTGCAAGCGTTTTTGTTTATGCAGGTTCAACACTGCCAGGCCAAGTTGACGGCAAAGATGTAACAATCATTGACGCCTTTGAGGCTGTTGGAGCTTGCGCTCGTGGATTAATTACCCAAGAGCGCGTGGATCAAATTGAACGTGCAATCTGTCCAGGTGAAGGTGCTTGTGGCGGTATGTATACAGCAAACACGATGGCAAGTATTGGTGAAGCAATTGGTCTTTCACTTCCCGGATCAGCTGCGCCTCCTGCAGTTGATCGCCGCCGCGATACTTATGCAATTGCGTCAGGTGCTGCCGTGGTTGAACTTATTCGCCAGGGAATAACTACTCGCGATATTTTGACAAAGCAAGCATTTGAAAATGCAATCACAATTTTAATGGCCTTAGGTGGCTCAACAAATGCTGTTCTTCATTTACTTGCCATTGCATATGAAGCCGAAGTAGATCTTGAACTTAACGACTTCCACCGCATTGGTTCCAAGGTTCCACTACTTGGAGATCTCAAGCCATTCGGTAAATTTGTTATGAGTGATGTTGATAAAGTCGGTGGAATTCCAGTTGTGTTAAAGGGATTACTTGATGCAGGCCTTCTTCACGGCGATGTTCTCACTGTCACAGGTAAGACAATGGCTGAGAACCTGAAAGATATTGCTCCACCAGATCCAGATGGACAAATCTTGCGTGCAGTTTCATCTCCAATCTCTACAGACATTGGAATTACTATCTTGGGCGGAACTCTTGCCACTGATGGAGCAGTCTGTAAGACAGCGGGAATTGGTATTGAAACTTTTGAAGGACCTGCACGAGTGTTTGAGCGCGAACAAGCTGCAATGGATGCACTTGAAAATGGAACTATTCAAGCCGGTGATGTTGTTGTGATTCGTTATGAGGGTCCAAAAGGTGGACCAGGTATGCGCGAAATGTTAATGATCACGGGCGCAATCAAAGGTGCAGGTCTTGGTAAATCAACTCTGCTTTTAACCGATGGGCGTTTTTCTGGTGGATCAACTGGTTTGTGCGTTGGCCACGTTGCACCAGAGGCTGTTGATGGGGGACCAATTGCATTTATTAAAGATGGCGATTTAGTACGCATTGACATCAACAAGCGCACGTTGGATTTACTTATAGAGCCTAAAGAGCTTGAGGCCAGAAAAGTTGGCTGGAAGCCTTTGGGTCACAAATACAGCCGAGGTGTCTTGGCTAAGTATTCAAAGCTGGTGGGATCTGCTTCCAAAGGTGCGGTCTGCGAGTAAAGCTGGCTCAAATTATGAGATGTGCATCTCATGTCTTGACTCTTATGCGTAATTCATTGGAGAATATCCCCATGAGCACAACATTTGTGGTGGTGATTTAGCAGCGCGTGATCTAACGATGATCATGCGCCGCCCTCAGTTATCTGAGGGTTTTTTCGTTTAACCACTTTAAATGCACCGCAACGAAGGGAGAAGAACAATGAGTCAAATGACTGGGGCCAGTTCACTTGTGGCATCACTTGAATCTGCCGGCGTTGATGTGATGTTTGGAATCCCAGGCGGTGCGATTTTGCCAGCCTACGATCCAATTTTCTCTAGCTCCATCCGCCATATTCTCGTTCGCCATGAACAAGGCGCAGGACATGCAGCAACTGGTTATGCCCAAGTAACTGGTCGAGTTGGTGTGTGTATTGCAACATCAGGTCCAGGTGCAACAAATCTTGTAACACCTCTGGCCGATGCTGCGATGGATTCAGTTCCAGTTGTTGCAATTACTGGCCAGGTTCCATCTGTTGCAATTGGAACCGATGCATTTCAAGAAGCAGATATTCGCGGCATCACGATGCCATTTGCAAAGCACAATTATTTAATCACCAACCCTGCCGACATCCCACGAGCAATCGCAGAAGCTTTCCATATTGCAAGCACAGGTCGCCCTGGTCCAGTACTAGTAGATATTGCAAAAGATGCTTTGCAAGCCATGACAGATTTTAAGTATCCAACTTCGGTCAATTTGGCTGGCTATAAACCAAAGCTTGTTCCAGATAACCAAGCAATCCTTGATGCTGCCGCTCTAATTACACAATCGAGCAAGCCAGTCTTTTATGTTGGCGGCGGCGTAATTAAGGCAAATGCCTCCCGTGAATTGCTAGAACTTGCGCAATTACTTGGTGCACCAGTTGTAACAACTCTGATGGCACGTGGTGCTTTCCCTGATAGTCATCCACTCAACCTTGGAATGCCAGGAATGCACGGAACTGTTGCAGCAGTGACGGCGCTGCAAAAGGCAGATTTGCTTATAACTTTAGGCGCACGCTTTGACGATCGTGTGACAGGAAAGCTTTCAACTTTTGCTGTAAATGCCAAGGTTATCCACGCAGACGTTGACCCCGCTGAAATTGGTAAGAACCGTTTTGCAGATGTTGCAGTTTTGGGTGATCTCAAAAACACTATCTCTGCGCTGATTCCAGCCCTTAAAGCAGCACTTGGAAAGAACCAACCAGATTTAACTCCTTGGTTGCGTCAGATGAATTCACTAAAAGCGGCATACCCACTTGGCTATGACAAACCAAGTGATGGTGCACTATCTCCTCAGTATGTAATTGAAAGACTTGGAAAAATCTCTGGCCCTGAAGCAATTTTTGCTGCAGGTGTTGGTCAACATCAAATGTGGGCTTCCCAATTTGTTTCTTATGAAAACCCGCGCACCTGGCTTAACTCAGGTGGTTTAGGAACTATGGGATATGCAGTTCCTGCGGCGATGGGTGCAAAAGTTGGAGCACCTGACACAACTGTGTGGGCAATTGATGGTGATGGTTGTTTCCAGATGACTAATCAAGAGCTTGTAACGTGTGCACTCAATAATATTCCAATCAAGGTTGCAATCATTAATAACGAATCTCTTGGCATGGTTCGCCAGTGGCAGACCCTGTTCTATGAAGGTCGATATTCAAATACAAGCCTTGAATCAAAGCGCGTTCCTAACTTCCCAATGCTTGCAGAAGCTATGGGTTGTGTTGGCTTGAGTTGCGAGCGTGAAGAAGATGTTGATGCAACAATTGAAAAGGCGATGGGAATTAATGATCAACCTGTTGTGATTGATTTCCGTGTGCATCGCGATGCAATGGTGTGGCCAATGGTTGCAGCTGGCGCATCAAATGATGATATTAAGATCGCGCGCGAAACCGCGCCTGACTGGGATTCACAGGAGCTATAAAAATGGCCCAACACACACTCGAAGTATTAGTAGAGAACTCACCAGGCGTATTGGCCCGTGTTGCTGGTCTTTTTTCTCGCCGTGCATACAACATTGAACGCTTATCAGTTGGTCCAACAGCTGACCCTTCCATCTCACAGATGGACATTGTGGTTAATTTGGAAGGCCATGCGTTGGAGCAAGTAATTGCCCAGCTCGATAAGTTGATCAATGTCATTTCTATCAAGGAAATAGTTCCAAATAAGACCGCACCATCAGTTCACGACACTCAACCCGATTACCAGAACTAAAGGAGAAATACCGTGGCAGCAACGATGTATCACGAAGAGGATGCCGATCTATCCATCATCCAGGGTCGCAAAGTCGCGATCATCGGTTACGGCTCACAAGGACATGCCCACGCACTTAACTTGCGTGATAGCGGCGTCGATGTTCGTGTTGGATTAAAAGAAGGTTCAGCATCACGCGCAAAGGCAGAAGCAGAAGGTTTGCGTGTTGTTTCTGTTGCAGATGCAGTTAAAGAAGCAACCGTGATCATGATCTTGGCACCTGACCATGTTCAGCGCCATATCTATACTGATTCAATTTTGCCTAACTTGAAAGATGGCGATGCTTTGTTCTTTGGACATGGTTTCAATATTCGCTTTGGATACATCAAGCCAACTGCGTCAGTAGATGTTTGTATGGTTGCACCAAAGGGACCAGGTCACTTAGTGCGTCGTGAGTATGCAGCAGGACGTGGAGTTCCAGTAATCGTTGCAGTTGAACAAGATTCAACTGGTAGCGCATGGCCTCTCACACTTTCATATGCCAAGGCAATTGGTGGACTTCGCGCTGGTGGAATCTTGACTACTTTTACAGAAGAGACAGAAACAGATCTCTTTGGGGAGCAGTCAGTACTTTGTGGTGGTGCTTCACAATTAGTTATGTATGGTTTTGAAACTCTCACTGAAGCTGGATATCAGCCAGAGGTTGCTTACTTTGAATGCTTACACGAACTTAAGCTCATTGTTGATTTGATGTATGAAGGTGGAATTGCAAAGCAGCGCTGGTCGGTTTCAGACACTGCCGAGTTTGGTGATTATGTTTCTGGTCCGCGTGTTATTGATCCACACGTTAAGGAAAACATGAAGGCCGTTCTTGCAGACATCCAAAGTGGTGCATTTGCTAAGCGCTTCATTGATGACCAAGAAGCTGGTGCTCCTGAATTTAAGTCACTTCGCGCAAAGGGTGAAACACACCCAATCGAGGCTGTTGGCCGTGAACTTCGCAAGATGTTTTCATGGATGAAGCAGTCGAAGGGCGATGACTATAAAGAGGGAAGCGCGGCGCGTGGCTAAACCTGTCGTTCTCATTGCTGAAGAGCTAAGCCCTGCAACGCTTGAAGCACTTGGTCCTGATTTTGATGTCGTTAACTGCGACGGTTCAGATCGCGGCCAACTTCTAGCTGCACTTGCTAAGGGAGTAGATGCCGTCTTGATTCGCTCTGCGACAAAGATGGATTCAGAGGCTATTGGAGCGGCAAAAGGTTTAAAAGTAATAGCACGTGCAGGTGTTGGTTTAGACAACGTAGATATTCCTGCAGCAACTGCTGCCGGAGTTATGGTTGTTAATGCTCCAACTTCAAACATTGTGAGCGCTGCAGAGCTAGCTATTTCTTTATTGCTAGCTTCTGCACGCTTCATTTCACCAGCTAACGCAGCCCTACGAAATGGTAAATGGGCACGTTCTAAGTTCACTGGCGCAGAGTTATTTGAAAAGACTTTAGGAATTGTTGGATTTGGACGTATTGGTCAATTGGTTGCATCACGCATGCAGGCATTTGGAATGAACGTTGTTGCCTATGACCCATATCTTCAACCAGCACGTGCAGCGCAACTGGGAGTGAAGTTAGTTGATCTTGATGAGCTTTTGAAAACTTCAGATTTTATTACTATTCACTTACCGAAGACGAAAGAGACTGCAAACCTCATTGGTGTTGAAGCACTCAAAAAAGTTAAGCCAGCTGTTCGCATCGTAAATGCTGCGCGTGGCGGAGTTCTAGATGAAGCCGCTTTGTATGATGCAATTAAAGAAGGCCGCGTTGCAGGTGCTGGATTAGATGTTTATGTAACTGAGCCATGTACTGATTCACCTCTATTTGCGCTAGATCAAGTAGTAGCTACTCCTCACCTAGGTGCATCAACAGATGAAGCACAAGAGCGAGCAGGAATTGCAGTTGCTGTTTCAGTTCGTAAAGCTTTAGCTGGAGAATTAGTTCCCGATGCAGTCAATGTTAAAGGTGGCGTAATCCATGAAGATATTCGTCCATCACTGCCACTTGTTGAAAAAATGTCAGAGATTGCAACTGAATTACTTGGAGAACTTCCAGTAAATATTGACGTCAGCGTTAAAGGTGAAATTTCAGTCCATGACGCTTCAATCCTTGGAATTTCAGCCCTTAAGGGAGCTTTGTTGGCAGTGGGTGCAGAGGAAGTCACCTACGTTAACGCGCCGGGCCTTGCTGCCGAGCGCGGAATGGTTTCAGCAGTTACCAATACAGCTGAGTGCCACGAATACCGTTCGATGATTACTTTGCGGGCAACAACTGGAACTGGCAAGGCAATGTCTGTCGATGGAACACTTATGGGTATCAAACAGACACAAAAGATTGTCGGGATTGATTCTTTCCGCCTTGACCTACCACCAACGGATAACATCCTCTTTATTCGATATGTAGATCGCCCAGGCATCATCGGTATTGTTGGACAAACTTTGGGTGAAGCTAAAGTTAACATTGCTGCTATGCAGGTTGCTCGAAGTCAAGCCGGAGGCACAGCGTTAATGGCACTTACTGTTGATTCACATGTCAGCGAAGATATCGTTGCAAAGGTTAAGAAGGATACTGAGGCCGATTTCGTTCGTTCAGTATTTTTGGTGGACTAATGAAAACTATTAACTTAGCCGTTATCGCCGGTGATGGAATTGGGCCCGAGGTAGTTAACGAGGGTTTAAAAGTTCTCGACGTTGTGGCAAAGAAGTATGACGTGAGCTTTAAGCGCACTTCATATGACTTAGGTGCTGGTTTTTGGCACCGTACGGGTGAAGTTCTTCCACAATCTATTTTGGATGAGATTGCAACCAAGGATGTAATTTTGCTGGGTGCAGTTGGAGATCCAACAGTTCCATCTGGCGTATTAGAGCGTGGGCTTTTATTGAGGCTGCGTTTTGCATTTGATCACTACATTAATTTGCGCCCGGCACGTTTAATGCCTGGCGTGACTGGACCGTTAGCAACTAAGGCTCCAATTGATTTTGTGGTTGTGCGCGAAGGAACCGAAGGTCCCTATGTTGGTGCTGGGGGAGTCCTTGCTGAAGGTACTGATGCAGAGATTGCAACGGAGGAAAGTTTGAACACCCGCCGTGGAGCAGAGCGAGTGATCCGCGATGCTTTCGAGCGCGCCTCAAAGCGTGAGCGCAAGAAGCTAACTTTGGTACACAAAAACAACGTGTTGACTCGTGCAGGTGGTCTGTGGACTCGCACATTCAATGAAGTTGCAAAGGAATATCCAAACGTTTCAACTGACTATTTACACGTTGATGCAGCTTCTATGTTCTTTGTTACCAACCCAGAACGTTTTGATGTTGTCGTAACGGATAACCTTTTCGGCGATATCTTGACCGACATTGCAGCTGCCATCTGTGGCGGAATTGGTTTAGCAGCTTCAGGAAATATTAATCCAACAGGAAAATTCCCATCAATGTTTGAGCCTGTACATGGCTCAGCTCCAGATATTGCTGGAAAAAATATTGCAGATCCAACTGCCACAGTTATGTCAGTTGCGATGATGCTTGATCACCTAGGTTATAGCGATGCTGCACGTGATGTTGAGCGCGCAGTTGCTGCTGATCTCTTAGCTCGAGGCGATAAGAAGCGAAGCACAAGTGAAGTGGGAGATGCGCTAGTCGCAGCGCTATAAGCCATGAAAATCACACCCAATCCACATGCGAAAGATGCAGCAACTCGTGATGCACTTGTTGCTGAAGGTGGATTCGGTAAGTACTACACCGACCACATGGTTGTGTGTGAGTGGACTGAAAAAGATGGCTGGGCAGAACCAGAGTTAAAGCCTTATGGCCCACTCTCTTTGGATCCAGCGACAGCGGTTTTTCACTACGGCCAAGAAATCTTTGAAGGCATGAAGGCTTATCGCCAACCTGATGGATCAATCTCACTCTTTCGCCCTGATGCAAATGCAAAGCGTTTTGCCAACTCAGCTAAGCGTTTAGCTTTGCCAGAGATGCCAGAAGCACTCTTTCTAGAGACAGTTGAAACTCTAGTTAAGCAAGATGCAGGTTGGGTACCAAACAAAATTGGAGAGTCTCTATATATTCGTCCATTTATGATTGCAACCGAAGTTGGTTTAGGAGTTCGCCCAACAAATAAGGCGACCTACATTCTTATTGCAACACCGGCTGGCGCTTACTTTGATCCTTCAAAGGCTGTTTCCGTGTGGATTTCAACTGAATATGTTCGAGCCGCACAAGGTGGAACAGGTGAAGCCAAATGTGGTGGAAACTATGCAGCATCACTGGTTGCACAAAAAGCTGCAGCTAAAGAGGGTTGCGATCAAGTTGTGTGGATTGATGCAAAAGAGCGCAAGTGGGTCGAAGAGATGGGCGGAATGAACCTTTACTTTGTTAAGGGAAAAGGTGAAGATGCAACTGTCATCACTCCAAAGTTAACTGGCACATTACTGCCAGGAATTACGCGTGATTCAATTCTTTCTGTCGCTAAAGATCTTGGCTACAAAACCGAAGAAGTAATGCTGAGTATTGATGACTGGCGCGACGGCGTTTCATCCGGTGAAATAACTGAAATCTTTGCATGCGGAACAGCTGCAGTTGTTTCTCCAGTTGGTACCGCTAAATCCAACATGGGCACATGGGTAACTGGCGACGGACAACCGGGTGTGATCACTATGCAAATTCGCAATCATTTGCTCGCAATTCAACATGGAACGACTCCTGATACACACGGTTGGGTTCGTAAGGTCTGCTAATGCCAGTTTCTGATGCATTTCATATCTATGACACCACTCTGCGAGATGGTGCACAGCAAGAAGGTTTAAACCTTTCAGTTCATGACAAGTTGGCTATCGCGCGCCATCTTGACGATCTTGGTGTTGGATTTATTGAAGGCGGATGGCCTGGTGCAAACCCAAAGGACACCGAGTTTTTTGCACGTGCTAAAAAGGAATTAGTATTAAAGAATGCAACCTTTGTTGCATTTGGTGCCACACGTCGTCCTAACGTTAAAGCTGCTGATGATGTTCTACTTGGGGCTCTTCGAGATTCAGGTGCACCTGCGGTAACTCTGGTCGCAAAGGCTTTTGATCGCCACGTTGATTTAGCACTCAAGACAACCCTTGATGAAAATCTAGAGATGATTCGTGACTCAGTGAGTCACTTAATTTCAGAGGGACAACGCGTATTTCTAGATGCTGAGCACTTCTTTGATGGCTATCGCAGTAACCGTGCATATGCACTAGAAGTAGTGCGCACCGCTGCTGAAGCTGGCGCTGATGTGATTGCCTTGTGCGATACAAACGGTGGCATGTTGCCAGATGAGCTCTCACAAGTTGTCCATGATGTTTTAACAGCAAGCTCTGCCCGCCTTGGAATTCACTGTCACAACGACACAGGTTGCGCAGTTGCTAACTCAATGGCTGCAGTTGCAGCAGGTGCGACGCACGTTCAAGGAACTCTCAATGGTTATGGTGAGCGCACTGGAAATGCTGATCTTGTAACAATCATTGCTAACTTAGAGCTCAAGAAGCAGCAATTAGTTTTGCCTAAAAATGCTCTTCGCGAAGCATTTAGAATTTCGCATGCTGTTGCAGAAGTTACAAACGTCTCTTCTAGTGCGCGTCAGCCATATGTGGGAGTTTCAGCTTTTGCTCACAAGGCTGGCCTGCATGCCAGTGCTATCAAGGTTGATCCATCCCTTTACCAACATGAAGATCCAGCATCTGTTGGAAACGATATGCGGATGTTGGTCTCTGACATGGCTGGGCGTGCATCCATCGAATTAAAGTCTCAAGAACTCGGTGTTGATCTTGGGGGAGATAAAGAACTTATTGGACGTATCGTTGATCGCGTTAAAGAGATGGAATCTCGCGGATTTACATTTGAAGCAGCCGATGCCTCTTTTGAACTTCTTGTACACGAAGAAATGAGCGGCAAACGCCCATCCTTCTTCACCATCGATCATTGGTTAACAACCGTTGAGCGCTCTGAAGATCAAAGCATTCTCACAAAAGCTGAAGTCAAAGTAACTGCTATGGGCAAACAGATTTCGTGCTCTGGTGTTGGTAATGGTCCGGTTAACGCATTTGATAATGCTTTGCGCACTGGATTAAAGACTCTTTATCCAGAGCTAGAAGTTCTAGAGCTCACTGATTACAAGGTGCGCATCCTTGAGGGTCGTCTGGGCACAGGCGCTGTTACACGCGTATTAGTTGAAACCAGTGATGGCAAGGGTGAATGGAACACCGTTGGTGTGCACGAAAACGTTATCGCAGCCTCTGCGATGGCACTTGAGGACGCAGTTACCTTCGGCCTTCTGCGTCAGGGACGCAAACCCGAGTAAAGTTGGCGCGTGAGCGAAGATTTTGAAAAGTTACTGACTACTTTTCAACGCCATTTAGAAGTTGAACGCAATCTTTCAGTTCACACAATTCGTGCATATATGGGGGACTTAACCTCACTATTAGAACATCTAGAAAATAGTGGCCTTAGCGATATTTCACAGTTGCAGCTTGTCCATCTGCGCTCATGGTTAGCTAATCAACAAGTTAAAGGTGCATCGCGCACAACTATCTCGCGCAGAGCAGTCTCCGTGCGCTTGTTTACAAAGTGGGCGTTAAAGAACAAATACATTTCTAGTGATGTGGGTGCCTCCCTTGCAACACCTAAGGGACATCGAACATTGCCTGAAGTTTTAGGCATTGATGATGCAAAAACTGCAATGGATTCAATTGCAACTCGCGCAGCAGAGGATGAAACTCCTATGACTTTGCGCGATGTTGCTATGGTGGAAATGCTTTATGCAACAGGTGCTCGCGTGGCAGAGCTATGCGGCTTAGATCTAGGCGATATTGATTACAACCGCCAGACTATTCAAGTATTAGGAAAAGGAAATAAGGAACGTGTCATTCCTCTCGGCAACCCTGCGATGCGCGCACTGAAGAAGTGGCTAGATGATGGGCGCCAACTATTATTAAATGAAAAATCTGAAAAGGCAGTTTTTCTTGGAGCAAGGGGAAAGCGAATAGATCAACGTGCAGTGAGAACTGTTGTGTACGAAGCACTCTCTGCCATTGAAGGTATTGAGCGTATGGGACCACATGCTCTGCGCCACTCTGCTGCAACACATCTATTAGAAGGCGGCGCAGATTTGCGCACAGTGCAAGAGATCTTGGGCCATGCATCCTTGGCCACAACTCAGATTTATACACATGTTTCCACGGAGCGTTTACAAAAAGCTTTCAAACAGGCGCATCCACGCGCATGAATAAATCTATTGTTGTTATTCCAACGTATAACGAAGTTGAGAGCATCGGCTCACTACTCGATGAGTTGGGCAGACTCAATCTTGATGTTTTAGTCATAGATGACGCATCACCTGATGGCACGGCACAAATCTGCAAAGCTCACGGGGTTGAAGTTATTGAACGAAGTGGCAAGCAAGGTTTGGGAAGTGCTTATCGTGCTGGTTTTCAAATCGCACTAGATCGAGGGTATGAAAACATTATTGAAATGGATGCAGATGGCTCTCACCAAGTAAGTGATTTAGTGGCGATGATGCAATGGATTGGATCAGCTGATTTATTGATTGGATCACGTTGGGTTGCTGATGGACAGATTCGTAACTGGAGCAAGTTCCGTGAGTATCTCTCCAAAGCTGCCAATAGATATGCAAATATCGTCTTATCCCTGGGGGTGGCCGATACAACTGCCGGTTTTCGAATCTATTCGGCCTCACTATTAAAAAAGATGGATATCCAAACAATTGCCAGTGAGGGTTATTGTTTTCAGATAGAGATGACTCGCAGGGCACTTGCTAGAGGCGGATCTATTGCTGAAGTTCCTATTACTTTTATCGAGCGCGAACATGGGGTTAGCAAAATGAGCTTTGCAATTGCCCTAGAAGCCGTGCTGCGCATCACCGCCTGGGGGCTTTTACGCATAGTTGGACGGTAATCAGCACGCTCACGGCTCAGGTAAGATTTGCCTCGCACCACAAGAAATTGCGGTGACATCTCAGCACTGCCTCACTTTTAGTGGGTGAATCATCTCGGTCCGTTAAATCGGTAGATGACTTTCAGTGCGACGGGCCCAACAAATTGTTTGGCCAAAACCGAGCGGGTTTTTTATTGTGCTGAGCACATAGTTAAACCTAAGAAGGAGTATGCCGTCATGGCAGTAGTAACAATGCGAGAACTTCTCGACAGCGGAGTCCACTTCGGACACCAGACTCGTCGATGGAACCCAAAGATGAAGCGTTTTATTTTCACAGAGCGCAATGGCATCTACATCATCGATATCCAGCAATCTCTTGCGCTCATCGACAATGCATATGAGTTCGTTAAGGACACAGTTGCAAAGGGCGGTCACGTTTTGTTTGTTGGAACAAAGAAGCAAGCACAGGAACCAATCATCGAGCAAGCAGCACGTGTTGGTATGCCAACAGTGACTGAGCGCTGGTTAGGTGGAATGCTTACAAACTTCCCAACTGTCTACAAGCGTATTCAGCGTCTGAAGGAGCTAGAAGCTCTAGAAGAGAAGAACGATCTACTTCTTACAAAGAAGGAACTTCTTGTTCTTCGTCGCGAACGCGAAAAACTATTTAAGAACCTTAACGGTATCCGTAACATGACTAAGTTGCCTTCAGCAATCTGGGTTGTTGATACTAAGAAGGAGCATTTAGCTGTTCAGGAAGCCAAGAAGCTTGGTATCCCAGTTATCGCAATTTTGGACACAAACTGTGATCCAGATGAAGTTGACTACAAGATTCCAGGTAACGACGATGCGATTCGTTCAATCGGTCTTTTGACTCGCGTTATCACTGATGCAATCGCTGCTGGTCTTGCTGCACGTTCAGCACAGGCTAAGAGCGAAGTAAAGGATGAAGCCCCTGCAGTTGCAGCTGGTGAGCCTTTAGCTGATTGGGAAAAAGAAATTGCTGGAACAACTGAAGTAACAGCAGAAGCAACCTCAGTAACAGAAGGAGCTTAATTAAATGGCTGCATATACAGCGCAAGACGTTAAGAATCTTCGTGAAGCAACAGCTGCTGGAATGCTTGATTGCAAGAAAGCTTTGGATGAAGCAGAAGGCGATTACAACAAGGCGATTGATATTATTCGCGTTAAGGGACTCAAGGGAGTCACAAAGCGTGAAGGTCGTTTAACTTCAAACGGTGCAGTAGTTGCAAAGGTTGAAGGAAATCTTGGTGTGATGCTAGAACTTAACTGCGAAACAGACTTCGTGGCTAAGGGTGAGCGCTTCGTTGCACTTGCAGATGAGCTACTTGCTCACCTGCAAAATGCACAATCTGATTCACTAGATGCATTCCTCACAACAACTATGTCTAGCGGCAAGACCGTTCAGGCAACTGTTGATGAGGCAAATGCAACTCTTGGCGAGAAGATTGAAGTTCGCCGAATTGCAGTGTTGAAGGATTCTCCAGTTGGAATCTACTTGCACCGCACAAGCCCAGATTTGCCACCTCAAGTTGGTGTTCTAGTTCAATTAACTAAGGATGCAGCTGAAGTTGGCAAAGATATTGCTCAGCACATTGCAGCCTTTGCTCCACAGTTTGTAAATCGCGAAGATGTGCCTGCTGAACTAATTGAAAACGAACGTCGTATCGCAGAAGAGACTGCACGCGAAGAAGGAAAGCCAGAAGCTTCCCTCATCAAGATCATTGAAGGTCGCGTAACAGGCTTCGTCAAGGAAGTTTCTTTGATTGAGCAATCTTTTGCTAAGGATGCCAAGAAATCAGTAAAGCAGATCCTCGATGAGGCAGGAACAGCCGTTAAGGCGTTCAATCGCTTCCGCGTGGGTCAATAAGTTCAAAGGCGACATCGCTTAGAATTTAGATATTCCAACTAGAAGTTAAAGGAGCACTCATGCCCGGTACACGAGGAACGTATCGGCGGGTGCTCCTTAAACTTTCTGGAGAAGTTTTTGGCGGAGCTAAAGGCATTGGTGTTGATCCCGATGTTGTGCAAGATATCGCTAAACAAATCGCAGATGTGGCCCGAAGTGGCGTACAAGTAGCCATCGTTGTTGGTGGCGGTAACTATTTCCGTGGAGCCGAACTATCCCAGCGTGGAATGGATCGCTCACGAGCTGACTACATGGGAATGCTTGGAACGGTAATGAACTGCCTAGCACTTCAAGATTTTCTAGAAAAAGAAGGCGTTCAAACTCGTGTTCAGACTGCAATCACTATGGGTCAAGTTGCTGAGCCTTACATTCCACTTCGCGCAATTCGCCACCTTGAAAAAGGTCGCGTAGTAATTTTTGGTGCAGGGGCAGGAATGCCATTCTTTACAACAGATACCGTTTCAGCCCAGCGCGCACTTGAAATTGGAGCCGAAGCATTACTTCTGGCCAAGAGTGGTGTTGATGGTGTTTACAGCGCAGATCCTAAGAAAGATAAATCAGCAGTTAAATATGATGCGATTTCATATGATGAAGTCTTGAGCAAATCCCTAGCAGTGGCTGATGCCGCAGCTTTTGCCCTTTGCCGGGAAAATAAGCTTCCCATTGTTATTTTCGACTTAATGAAAAATGGCAATATCGCGCGCGCTGTGCGCGGGGAAACAATAGGAACATTGGTTTCTTAGTTCAAATTTTTATAGAGCCAGGTCGGAAATTGCCGATAGAATCAAAGAATTAGGAAAACCCCAAGGGAGAAGTCATGGCAGATGTAGCAAGCGCCCTCAAAGACGCTGACACGAAGATGAGTAAAGCTGTTGAGGTAGCAAAGGATGATTTTGCTTCTATTCGAACCGGCCGTGCGCACCCATCAATGTTTAACAAAATTATGGTCGATTACTACGGCACATACACAGCGCTCTCACAATTAGCTTCCATTCAAGTTCCTGAAGCCCGAATGGCCACCATCGCACCTTTTGATAAAGGCTCAATGGCAAGTATTGAAAAAGCAATTCGCGAATCTGACTTAGGCGTCAACCCTGGAAATGATGGCGTTGTTATTCGTATTAATTTCCCACAATTAACTGAAGAGCGACGTAAGGAATTTATAAAGGTAGCAAAAGGCAAAGCTGAAGATTCAAAGGTTTCTATGCGAAACATTCGCCGTGCGGCAAAAGAATCCATGGAAAAGATGGAAAAAGATGGCGAGATCGGAAAAGATGATTTAGCTCGCGGCGAAAAGGAACTTGAGAAAATAACATCAGATCACGTTGCAAAGATTGATGAACTCTTAAAGCACAAGGAGGCCGAACTCCTAGAAGTCTAAGGAGTTTGTCACTTATGTCTGATTTTCAATCGATAAATGAGGCGATAAACAAGAAGGCTGGGCGAAAGCTCGGTCCTTCAATTGTGGTCTCACTATCTCTGATTGCTCTGGTGTGGTTTGCCCTTGCTTATCACCGTGAGGTATTTGCAGTTGTTGTCGCAGTTGCAGTGCTCTTAGGTATTCGTGAAATGGTTCGAGCTTTTAGTGCTCGCGGCATTTATATTTCTGTAGTTTCTCTTGCAGTTGGGGCGTTGGCTCTAACTTATGCAACATGGAACGGTGGGGCAGCAGGTTTAGCAATTGCAACTGCTATCGCTATTCCACTTTTGCTCATTCAGCTTTTGACTAAAGGCCCAGATGGTTTTGTGCAAAGTGCGACAGCAACTACCTTTTCACTGCTTTATCTACCATTTCTAGGTGGCTTCCTTATTCTTCTAGCTAAGCCAAGCACAGGCTTAGAGCGCGTAATGACTTTTGTTGTCTTAGTTGGCTGCAACGATACTTTTGGCTATGTCGTTGGAGTTCTATTTGGAAAGCACCCACTTGTTCCAGTAATTAGCCCAAAGAAGAGTTGGGAAGGCTTAATTGGTTCCATCGTGTTCACTGTTATTGGTGGGTCACTGGCATTTAAATACATCATGACAATGCATTGGTGGATTGGCGCAGTAGTTGGACTCATGATTGTTTTTACCGCCACATGCGGTGATCTGATTGAAAGTGCAATGAAGCGCGACCTACAGCTTAAAGATATGGGCACGTTACTTCCTGGCCATGGCGGAATCTTGGATCGTCTTGATTCAGTTTTGATTTCAGCCCCAGCTCTCTGGCTTGCATTAGAGCTTGTGAAGCGCTGGCTATGAGTGTTCCTGAGATTAAATTAGTTTTCGATGAGCCAGTTCAGCGCAAGAAGACCCCTAAGCATCTAGCTGACTACTCACCTGAAGAGCGCCGTGAACTGGCAAAAACTTTAGGCCTACCTGCATTTCGTGCCAACCAAGTAGCCACCCATTACTTCACGCATTTATCTAATGATCCAGAAAATTGGACTGATATTCCTGCAGAGATGCGTCAGACAATTGCAGAACAGTTCACTCCTAAACTCATTGAGCTCGTTCGCTCAGTTGAGTGTGATGGCGGGATGACACGCAAAGATCTTTGGAAACTCCATGACGGAGTTTTAGTGGAGTCAGTTTTGATGCGTTATACCGATCGCGTAACTGTGTGCATTTCATCCCAAGCTGGTTGTGGAATGAACTGCCCATTTTGTGCAACTGGACAAGCAGGACTTACTCGAAACTTGAGTGCAGGAGAAATCACAGAGCAAATCGTTGCGGCAGCTCGGGCATGCGCAAATGGCGAATTACCTGGAGGAGAAGCCCGTCTTTCAAATATCGTCTTTATGGGCATGGGCGAACCTCTTGCCAATTACAACGCAGTGATACGAACATTGCGAAACATCACTGACCCAAACCCTGACGGATTAGGAATCAGTGCACGTTCTGTCGTTGTATCTACTGTTGGTTTAGTTAACGGAATTGAAAAGCTAACCGAGGAAGGGCTTTCAGTTACTTTGGCCGTTTCACTTCACACCCCAGATGATGAACTTCGTGACACCTTGGTTCCAATCAACTCGAGATGGAAAATTAAGGAAGTGTTAGCTGCAGCCGATGCTTATGAGAAGAAGACGGGACGACGTTATTCAATCGAATACGCCTTAATCCGAGATATCAATGATCAATCATGGAGATCAGATTTGCTTGGCCGGTTGCTGAAAAACCGTAATGCCCACGTTAATTTAATTCCCCTCAATCCCACTCCTGGTTCTAAGTGGACTGCTTCTCGTCGAGAAGATGAAGCTGAGTTTGTCCGCATATTGGAAAGTTACGGGGTTCCTGTCACAGTGCGAGATACCAGAGGCCGTGAAATTGATGGGGCCTGTGGTCAACTAGCGGCTGCAGAAAAAGGTAAAAGCCCTACTGGTTAGGCCAGGATGGAATTGGTAGGCTCAATTCCATGGAAAAGTTAACTAACTTCATTAATGGCAAAGCCGTCGATTCAACATCCGGTGAAAGCTCGCCACTGATTAACCCGTCAACAGGCAAAGAGTATGCCCGTGCACCTAAATCAAATGCCGCAGATGTTGATGCAGCTTTTAAAGCTGCAAGTGATGCATTCCCAGGTTGGCGTGATTCCACTCCATCGCAGCGTCAGAAAGCTTTACTGAAAATTGCAGATGCCATTGAATCTCGCGCAGATGAAATTATTGCAATTGAAACAACTAATACAGGCAAACCAATCTCTTTAACAACTTCAGAAGAAGTACCACCGATGGTGGACCAGATTCGTTTCTTTGCTGGGGCTGCACGAAATCTAGAAGGAAAATCTGCTGGTGAATACATGCCAGGTATGACTTCTATGATTCGCCGCGAACCAGTCGGAGTTATTGGACAAGTAACACCATGGAACTATCCAATGATGATGGCTGTGTGGAAGTGGGCTCCGGCAATTGCTGCAGGTAACACGGTTGTGTTAAAGCCAAGTGATACAACACCGGCATCAACTGTGTGGATGGCCAACGTTATGTCAGATTTTTTACCAGCAGGTGTTTTTAATGTTGTGTGTGGTGAACGCGAAACTGGACGTATGGTTGTTGAACACAAACGACCTGACATGGTTTCAATCACTGGTTCAGTAGGTGCTGGAATTCAAGTTGCACAATCTGCAGCCACGCAACTCAAGCGCGTGCACTTAGAGCTCGGTGGTAAAGCACCAGTTGTAGTTTTTGCTGATGCAGATCTAGCCGCAGCAGCTGAAGGAATTGCTATTGCTGGATATTTCAATGCTGGCCAGGACTGCACAGCTGCCACACGCGTAATTGTTGAAGCCAGTGTTTATGATGAATTTGTCGCACTTTTGACCGAGCAAGCTAAGGGCATTGCTATTGGTGCTCCATCAGAAGATGTTTTCTTGGGACCAGTTAATAATGCAAACCAGTTAGCCCGTGTGAGCGCCTTCTTTGATCGCCTCCCTTCCCACGCAAAGGTGATGACAGGTGGAAAGGCGCTAGATAAGCCAGGTTTCTTCTTCCCAGCAACCGTAGTTGCCGACTTAAAGCAAGATGACGAGATGATTCAGAGTGAAATCTTTGGTCCAGTCATTACTGTTCAAAAATTTAGCGATGAAGCCGATGCGATTTCAAAGGCCAACGGGGTCGAGTATGGCTTGGCATCTAGCGTGTGGACCAAGGACCACGGCCGTGCGATGAGAATAGCAAAGGCCTTTGACTTTGGTTGTGTCTGGATCAATACCCATATCCCTGTTGTCGCCGAAATGCCCCATGGAGGTTTCAAGCGCTCAGGTTATGGAAAGGATCTTTCTGCCTACGGATTTGAGGATTACACCCGAATCAAGCACGTTATGACCAACCTTGGGGCGTAGTATTTCGCCCAAGAACCCGAATCAATAAGGAGTACAGCAATGGCAAAAGAGCGCTCACTTTCACCTGAGGCACGTTCGATACTTGGAACTCAAATTTCACGTCGTGCCGTTTTAGCAGGAGCAGGTGGATTGGGTGCGGCAGGACTTTTAGCTGCATGCGGTGGTGGTTCTTCATCTGCTGGTGGTGATGCAAAGACTGTTCGTTGGGGTAACTGGCCGTTGTATTTAGATTATGACGATAAGACAAAGACATACCCGACTCTTGAAAAGTTTATGACACAAACCGGACTTACAGCAAAGTATTTTGAAGATTACAACGACAACGATGAGTTCTTTGGAAAAGTTCAAGCGCAGCTAAAGCTTGGAGAAGATATTGGTTATGACGTTGTCACACCAACTGACTGGATGGCTGCTCGATGGCTTCGCCTTGGCTATACACAAAAATTTGATGCAGCAAATGTTCCAAACAAGGTAAATATTCTTGATTCATTGGCCTCACCTTCTTATGACCCAAATCGTGAATCTTCACTCACATGGCAGGGCATCATGGCTGGTTTTGGTTGGAACGTACAAAAGAATCCAAAGGGAATTCATACACTAGACGAACTTTTCGCTCCACAAAATAAGGGCAAGATCGTTGTACTTACTGAAATGCGCGACACAATCGGAGTTATCTTGTTGGCACAAGGGGTGGATATTACAAAGGTAACCGAAAATGAATTTATGAATGCAGTTGACTTTATGGCTAAGAAAATCGCCGATGGATGGATCCGTGGCGTCAAGGGTAATGAATATGCCGAAGATCTTACTTCAGGTGATGCAACCGCAGTTATCGGCTGGTCAGGGGATATGTTCATTCTTTCAAGTGAAAATGAAGGAAAGTTTGACTTTGCTATTCCAGAATCAGGTGGAACTATTTCAGGTGATAACTTGATGATTCCATCAACTGCATCTGCTGACGGAAAGAAAAATGCGGAAACCCTTATAAATTACTACTACGACCCTGCAGTTGCTGCAGAGGTTGCTGCATACGTTAACTATGTGTGTCCAGTAAAGGGTGCTCAAGCAGCTATGGAAAAGATTGCACCAGAGTTGGTCAATTCTGAATACATCTTCCCAACAGAAAAGACTGCATCTCGTTTGCACATCTTCCGCTCACTCACTCCAGATGAAGAAACTAAGTGGTCAGAGGCTTTCCAGAAGGCACAAGGCAACTAGTGTCATCGGATGCAATCTCTGCACGAGGAGATCTACGTCTAACTCGCATTACAAAGTCATACGGTGACTTCAAAGCTGTCGATGACTTAACACTTACTATTCCAAAAGGTTCATTCTTCGCTCTTCTTGGACCGTCAGGTTGTGGCAAAACAACAACATTGCGAATGGTTGCAGGATTAGAAGAACCGACTGTCGGAAGTATTCACTTGGGTGATACGGACATAACAACTACCCGTCCATATCAGCGCCCTATTAATACAGTTTTTCAAAACTATGCACTCTTTCCTCACTTAACAATCTTTGAAAATATCGCTTTTGGTCTTCGCCGACGTGGAATTAAAGATGTTAAAGAGCAAGTCGATAAGGTTTTAAACCTTGTTGAGCTTCCACATTTGGCAGAACGTAAACCAACACAGTTATCTGGTGGTCAACAACAGCGCATCGCACTTGCTCGCGCAATCGTTAACCGCCCAGCCCTCTTGCTTCTAGATGAGCCATTAGGGGCACTAGATCTTAAACTTCGTCGCCAGATGCAGATTGAACTTAAATGGATTCAACGCGAAGTCGGCCTAACATTCGTGCACGTAACTCACGATCAGGAAGAGGCCATGACTATGGCTGACACGATTGCGGTTATGAATGAGGGCAAGATTGAGCAGATGGGCTCACCTGCAGATCTCTATGACAATCCCGAGACTGCATTTGTTGCTAACTTCCTAGGTCAATCCAATTTAATTAAAGGAAAGATCGATGGTAATGATGGAGATAACTTAGTAGTTGATCTCTATGGCCAAAAGGTTTCTATGCCTAAAAAGCGCAGTCATGCAGTTGACACTTCTTTATACGCCGGAATTCGTCCAGAGAAGTTTAGAATCTCACGACTTGGCACTCCAGTCAGAGGAAATACTTTAACTGGCGGACATATCGAAGATGTTTCATATATTGGCGTTAGTACACAATATGTAGTTGCTATGCCTTGGGGACAGGAAGTGATGGTCTTTGAGCAAAACGATGATGGAGTTGCACCATTTGATAAAGGTGATGAAGTAAATATCTCATGGGAACCAACATTTACATTTGGCTTGCGTGGCGATGAGGATATTGAAGCGGGCACAGAAGTTAATCCTGAGGAATTAGAGGAGCAATAACGTGTCCTTTCCAAAGGTACGTGTTCCTTACCTACTTCTTCTTCCAGGTTTTGCTTTTCTTTTTACTTTTTTTATCCTGCCAATTATTAACCTCGCTCAAACTTCAACCCAGACACCAATCGCAGGTGGTGACACAGGCCAATACGAACAAACTCTGGCCTTTGGTAACTACATTCAGGCGTTTGTAGATAATAAAGAACAGTTTGCTCGATCATTTGTCTATGCAACTTTGGCCACAATATTTGCTTTAGTTATTGCTTATCCGCTGGCCTATGCAATTGCCTTTAAGTCTGGGAAATTCAAAAATATTCTTCTTGTATTAGTCGTTGCCCCATTCTTTACTTCTTTCCTGCTTCGTACGATCGCTTGGAAGCAGATTCTGGGTGAAGAGGGTTTTGTTGTTCCTGGCCTACGTAGCCTGCACATCATTAGCCAACAGACCACGTTGACTTCAACTTCAGTCGCAGTGGTAGCGGGTATGACATATAACTTCTTACCATTTATGACATTGCCACTATATGCATCTTTGGAGCGCATTGACCCTCGCACAATTGAAGCTGCAGGGGATCTTTATGCCAATGGAATAACAGCTTTCCGCATGGTGACTGTTCCACTTTCTTTGCCAGGTGTAGTTGCTGGAACTCTTCTAACATTTATTCCAGCTGCTGGTGACTATGTCAATGCTGCGATTTTAGGAAGCCCTAATACAAAGATGATTGGTAATGTGATTGAGTCACGTTATTTCAAGATTGTTGATTACCCAACTGCAGCGGCTCTTTCCTTTACTTTGATGGCAGCAATCTTGATTCTTGTTACTTTGTATATTCGCAAAGCAGGAACAGAGGAGTTGGTATGAGTCAAAAAGTTAAGGACGCCTCTATCCCAACCATTCCTGCTAAGGCTCGTTTCTCACGTTGGTTTGGGCGCAACCTGCTTCGCATCTACATGATCTTTGGTTTTACATATCTCTTTATACCAGTTGCCTACACATTTGCTTTCTCATTTAATGATTCCGGCAAGAGTAATTTAATCTGGAAAGGCTTTACCTTAAGTAACTGGCAAAACCCTTGTGGAGCCCCTGAAGTTTGTAATGCCCTTGGAAACTCAATAAAAATTGGCTTACTGGCCACTACGTTTTCAACAATTCTTGGAACGATGATTGCTTTTGCAATCGGGCGCTATCAGTTTAGGGGCCGCTCTAGTTCAAACTTACTTATCTTTTTACCAATGGCAACACCTGAGATTGTTCTGGGTGCCTCACTTCTTTCATTATTTTTAGTATTCAAAATTAACCCAGGCTTCTGGCCAACAGTTATTGCTCACGTCATGTTTTGTATTTCCTTTGTGGTTGTAACGGTAAAAGCCCGCATTGCATCTCTGGACCCACGCCTTGAGCAAGCTGCAATGGATCTATACGCTAATGAACTTGAGACGTTCCGCAGAGTTACTTTGCCATTAGTAGCACCAGGAATTGCAGGGGCTGCTCTATTAGCCTTTAGCCTTTCATTTGATGATTTTATTATCACTAATTTCAACTCAGGCACCTTGATTACCTTCCCTAAATTTGTATATGTTTCTGCCGCACGCGGAATTCCCGCACAAGCTAATGTGATTGGTTCTTCAATGTTTTTCTTAGCTTTAGCTATAGTTATTGCGGGGCAACTAGTAAAACGCAAGAAAACCCGCTAACCTTTACCCAGTCCACAACGAACTACAGGTTGTTTAAGAAAATCTGCGCTGTGGGGTTAGGTTCCGGAGGACCCGGGCCAACTACGAGTAGTGATTGAAGGGGTGATTCCGGTCAAGGCCGGATAGCGCGATGGCAACCATCGACCCTTACATTCTCAAGCATCTTTCACATATGCAGCCAGCTTTGTATTGGCTGGATGAAGATCCCCTTGAACCTCAACCGAATCCAACATTAATTGGCGATGTCACTACTGATTTGTGCGTGGTGGGTGCTGGCTATACCGGTTTGTGGACGGCATTAATTGCTAAAGAGCAAAACCCAGAGCGTGAAGTAATCATTGTTGAACAACGCGAAACTGGCGCGGGTGCATCTGGGCGAAACGGTGGATTTTGTAGCTACTCATTGACGCATGGTTTTATGAATGGATACAGCAGATTCAAAGATGAGATGGCTGTTATTGAACGGTTGGGTCGAGAGAATTTAGATTTAATTGAAGAAACCATTAAGCGATATGGAATTGATTGCCAATTTGAGTGGACCGGCGAGCTACGCATTGCAAATGAAGAGTGGCAGATTGCAGGCTTAGTAGAAGAAGCAAATCTTCGAAACTCTTTTGGTGACAATGTTGAAATTCTCAATCAAGATGAGATTCAAAAGCGAGTTAACTCTCCGCTATCAAAGGCTGCGCTATGGGATCCAGATGGAACTGCATTAGTGGATCCAGCCCGATTGGTATGGGGATTAGAGCGCGCATGTTTGAAGTTAGGTGTGAAGATTTTCGAAAACACCCATGTTGAGTGGTTAGAGCGAGCAAGCAGCGGAATGATTGTTCACACTCCCTACGGTTCCGTCTATGCCCAAAAAGTTGCACTTGCAACAAATGTCTTTAAATCACTGGTTAAGCGCGCACATAAATATGTTGTGCCAGTTTATGACTTTCAGTTAGTGACAGAGCCTTTAACTAAAGCGCAGATGAAATCAATTGGTTGGAAAGGCCGTGAAGGTCTATCGGAGGCTGGAAACCAATTCCATTATTATCGTTTGACTAAAGATAACGAGATTTTATGGGGCGGTTATGATGCTATTTATAACTTCCGAGGCAAAGTGCGCCAAGAGTATGAATCTGATGCTGAAACATATGCTCATTTAGCGCAGGCATTCTTAGAAACTTTTCCTCAGCTTAAGGGAATTAAATTCACACATGGTTGGGGCGGAGCAATTGATACATGTTCACGGTTCTCACCTTTTTGGGGTAAAGCCTATGGTGGGCGAGTGGCCTATGTGTTGGGCTACACCGGACTTGGTGTTGGCTCTACTCGATTTGGCGCGCAAGTGATGTTAGATCTTTTGGATAAGGTTGATAACGAACGCACTCGTTTAAAGATGGTTCGCAAGAAGCCGCTGCCTTTCCCACCAGAGCCTTTAAAGTTTATATTTATCCGCATTACGCAGTGGTCAATAAATAGGGCGGATCAAAATCAGGGTAAGCGTAATTTGTGGCTGAAATTACTCGATGCTTTGGGCTTGGGCTTTGATTCTTAAGCTTTACCTCTATTCTTAAGCCATGACTAATCACGGCAATATGTATGGCCCCGATTTCACATTTCTTGGAATTGAGCGCTGTGATTTGGATATTCATTCTTCATATGCTGATGCAGATGTAGTGATCGTTGGCGCACCCATTGATAGTGGAACTTCACATCGTTCAGGTGCCAAGTTTGGTCCTCAAGCAATTCGCGGGGGAGATTATTTGCCTCACGATGCCGAGCGTCCACATTTAGCTTTGCGTGTTGATTCACTAAAAGAGATGAAGGTTGTCGACGCCGGAGATTTGTTGATGCCAGGTAGTGACTTGGTTGCATCCCTAGAAGTTTTAGCACAAGCCACAGAAAAGATTTCACGTGCTGGTGCAATTCCAGTCATTCTTGGCGGAGATCATTCAATTGCATCTGCAGATGTTGCAGGAATTGCACGCCACCGCGGCATGGGTAAGATTTCAATAATTCACTTTGATGCACATGCTGACACTGGTGAAGACCAATGGGGAGCTTTAGTTGGTCACGGCACACCAATGCGTCGCTTAATCGATACCGGCACAGTGCGTGGAGATCGTTTCTTACAGTTAGGTTTGCGCGGTTATTGGCCAGATTCAAAAACTTTAGATTGGATGCGCGATCAAGGAATGCGCTCCTATGAAATGACAGAAATTCACCACCGCGGACTCAATACAGTTCTAGATGAATCCTTCGCAATTCTTACAAATGAGTGCGATGGAGTTTTCCTATCTGTAGACATTGATGTTGTTGATCCAGGTATGGCACCGGGAACTGGAACTCCTGAGCCAGGTGGAATGACTAGTCGTGAGCTTTTAGAGTCCGTACGCAGAATCTGTCTTGAACTTCCGATTGTTGGAATTGATGTAGTTGAAGTCGCACCAGCATTTGATAGCGCGGATATAACTGCAATTTTGGCTAACCGTGTTGTCCTAGAGGCCCTGAGTGCAATCGCAAAACGCCGTTCAGGAACCAAGTACTCTCCAACACAAAATCTTCTGGACCGATAAATGCGTGATGTAGTTATTTTGGGCTCTACGGGCTCAATTGGTGTTCAGGCCCTTGAAGTTATTGCAAGTAATCCTTCCCTCTTTAAAGTTGTGGCAATTTCATCTGCAGGTAGTAATCCAGAGCTAGTCATTGCACAGGCTAAGCAATTCAAAGTTTCACATGTTGGAGTAGTAAATAATGCAGATCTGGTGCGCACAGCATTGCCTGGAGTCACTGTCATAGACGGCGCTAATGCATCAACCGAAATTGCAGCCATCAACTGCGATGTCGTGCTCAATGGAATCACAGGATCTATTGGGCTTGGACCAACACTTGCAGCTTTAGATGCCGGCAATGCCTTGGCACTTGCTAATAAGGAGTCGCTAGTTGCTGCTGGAGATTTGGTTATGTCCAGGTCTAGAGAACATCAAATAATCCCTGTTGATTCAGAACATAGCGCGATTTTTCAGTCGGCATTAGCTGGCAAGAAATCTGAGATTAAAAGGATTGTTTTAACTGCAAGCGGGGGAGCATTTAGAGATCGCTCGAACCTTGATGCAATTACAGTCGAAGATGCACTTAAGCATCCAACATGGTCAATGGGGGCCGTTGTTACTATTAATTCAGCAACTCTTGTCAACAAAGGTCTTGAAATCATTGAAGCGCATTATCTATTTGGTTTGCCGTATTCAGATATAGAAGCCGTTATTCATCCACAGTCGGTCGTTCACTCCCTTGTTGAATTCAATGATGGCTCAACTATTGCTCAAGCCAGCCCGCCTAATATGAAAGGAGCTATTGCATATGCAATGAACTGGCCAGATAGATTGAGTAAATCAACTGCGCCGATAGATTGGTCAATTCCACAATCTTGGACTTTTGCACCAATTAACGCCAAACAATTTCCAAGTGTTGATTTAGCACGCCATTGCGGTGAAATAGGTGGGGGATTACCTGCGATATTTAATGCTGCTAATGAAGTGGCAGTGGCTGCCTTTATATCAAAAAGGCTTGAATTCAAATCAATCGTTGGAGTTATAGCCGCCGTTGTTGCAGATCTAGAGAAAGATTCTCCGAAAACTCTCAGAGATTTATCTGATGTCAGTGTCCTAGAAGATGATGTTCGCACTCGTGCACAAGCACATCTACTACGATTGGCCCCATAATGCAGATCATCGGAATCCTCGGCTTTGTTGTTGCGCTACTTACCTCAGTAATGATTCATGAGTTTGGCCATTTCTTAACGGCTAAGCGCTATGGAATGAAGGTCAGTGAATTCTTTTTAGGCTTCGGTACACGGATTTGGTCAACCAAGCGCGGTGAAACTGAGTTCGGCCTCAAAGCGATTCCTGCTGGTGGATATTGCAAGATTGAAGGCATGACACCAGGTGATGTGATGCCTGAAGGTGAAGAGTCACGGGCTTTCTATACTGCCAAATCATCACAGAAATTGATTGTGCTTGGGGCAGGCTCTTTTCTCCATTTCGTTCTTGGTTACATTCTTCTCTTTGTGTTATTTGCAGGTGTTGGCACTAATCAGCTACTGCCGACAATTAATGAAGTAGTGAAGGGCTCAGCCGCGCAATCAGCTGGCATCCTTGCAGGAGATGAAGTACTAGCTATCAATGGCAAGCAAGTTGATAATTGGTATTCCGATGTTCAGATAATTCGTAACTCTAAGGGCGCACCCCTTACTTTGTTAATTGCGCGTGGAGGGGAAGAGATAACAATCTCTGCCTCAGCAAAACTCGAAACAGTTGATGGCACAGAGCGCTATGTGCTTGGAATTATCAATGATGTTGGTATTAGACGCTCGGGTCTGGGTACGTCACTAAAAAATTCAGCAATTGTTACAAAAGATTTCTTAGTACAAAGCGTTAAATCACTCATTAATCTTCCTTCAAAGATTCCTGCTTTGTGGGGACAAACTGTGGGTGGAGAAACCCGTGATCCCAATGGTTTAGTTGGCGTTGTTGGCGTTGCACGCGTTTCCGGACAAGCAGTTGGCAGTGATGCGCTATCGGTAACTGAGCGCCTATCAACATTTATTTTGATTATTGCTAGTTTAAATATCTTTGTTGGTTTGTTTAATCTTTTGCCTATATTGCCACTCGATGGCGGTCATATGGCTGTTGCTATTGCTGATGAGATTCGTGCATTTATTGCGCGCCTTCGTGGCCGAGCACGCCCAGCTGCAATTGATGTGGCTTTGCTGACCCCGATAACCATGGTGGTCTTCGTAATTCTGGCAGCCCTTACGGTTTTGCTCCTAGTTGCAGACATCGTTAATCCTGTTGTACTTAATCTTTAGCGCAACCCGCATTCTTACGGCACAATAGCCCCATGGTTGATCTAGGAATCCCAAGCGCACCACCTGCCACGCTAAGCCCGCGCCGAAAGACGCGTCAGATGATGGTGGGCAAAGTTGGCGTTGGAAGTGATTCACCGGTCAGCGTGCAATCTATGTGCACAACTCTTACGGCAGATGTGAATGCAACATTGCAACAAATTGCAGAACTAACAGCTTCTGGATGTCAGATAGTTCGTGTGGCAGTTCCAAGTCAAGATGATGCTGATGCGCTGGCTCAGATTGCTAAGAAATCCCAGATTCCAGTTATTGCAGATATTCACTTTCAGCCTAAATACATTTTTGCGGCCATTGATGCAGGGTGTGCTGCGGTGCGTGTTAATCCTGGCAACATCAAGCAATTTGATGACAAGGTAAAAGAAGTTGCAAAAGCTGCAGGAGATGCAGGAATTCCAATTCGTATTGGCGTTAACGCAGGTTCATTAGATCCACGCCTACTTGCAAAGTATGGCAAGGCAACTCCAGAAGCTTTAGCTGAGTCAGCCCTGTGGGAAGCATCATTATTTGAAGAGCATGGTTTTTCAGATATTAAAATCTCAGTAAAACACCATGACCCAGTAATCATGGTCAATGCATATCGAATTCTTGCTGCAAAGTGTGACTACCCATTGCACCTAGGTGTGACTGAGGCAGGACCTCTTTTCCAGGGAACAATCAAGTCAGCAACTGCATTTGGAATTTTGTTAGCAGAAGGCATTGGCGACACTATTCGCGTTTCACTCTCAGCGCCTCCAGTTGAAGAAGTCAAGGTTGGAATCTCAATTCTTGAATCTCTCAACTTGCGTCAACGTAAATTAGAGATTGTCTCTTGTCCTTCATGCGGACGTGCACAAGTTGATGTGTACACATTGGCTGAAAAGGTGCAGGCAGGGTTGCAAGGAATGACAGTTCCACTTCGCGTTGCCGTTATGGGCTGCGTTGTTAATGGTCCAGGCGAGGCACGTGAAGCAGATCTTGGTGTTGCATCAGGAAATGGCAAGGGCCAGATATTTGTTAAGGGTCAAGTAATTAAAACGGTACCTGAAGCCCAAATTGTTGAAACTTTAATTGAAGAAGCTATGAGATTGGCCGAAGAAATGGAAGCCGCTGGCGTTGCTTCAGGGCAACCATCTGTTGATGTTCGATAGGCTCACTCCATGCTAAAAATGTCTACGCTCTTTTTGCGTACGCTGCGCGATGACCCAGCAGATGCTGAAGTCGCTAGCCACCGTTTATTAGTAAGAGCTGGATACATTCGCCGAATTGCAGCTGGAATTTACTCGTGGTTGCCACTTGGAGTTATTACCCTTCGCAATGTTGAAAACGTTATTCGCCAAGAGATGGATCAAGCAGGTTTTCAAGAGGTTCACTTCCCAGCACTTTTGCCACGTGAGGCATATGAAGCAACAAACCGTTGGGAAGAGTACGGTCCATCCCTGTTTCGTCTGCAAGATCGTCGCGGCGCAGATTATTTATTAGGACCAACACACGAAGAGATGTTCACTTTGATGGTTAAGGGTGAATATTCATCCTATAAAGATCTTCCACTTTCTATCTATCAAATTCAAACGAAGTATCGCGATGAAGCCCGCCCACGTAGTGGAATCATCCGCGGACGTGAGTTTGTGATGAAGGATTCTTATTCATTTGATATTGACGATGCTGGTTTAGAAATCTCTTATCAAAAGCATCGTGATGCTTATGTCAGTTGCTTTAATCGCTTAGGAATGAAATACAACATTGTTAAGGCAGTCTCTGGCGCAATGGGCGGCTCTAAGTCTGAAGAGTTTTTAGCTCCATGTTCAACTGGTGAAGATACATATGTGCTTTGTCCTAAGTGCGGTTTTGCTGCAAATGTTGAAGCGATGGTCACTAAAGTTCCTGCAGGTGATGCATCAGCAACACCAGCTTTAGAAGTGTTAAACACACCAAATACGCCAACGATTGATTCACTCGTTGATCTCATGAACGCTCAATTTGGTGGGGGATATAGCGCAGCTGATACTTTGAAAAACATTATGTTGATGGCAGATGGCACACCAATCGCTGTTTTGGTTCCAGGTGATCGTGAAGTTGATTTGAAGCGCCTGCAGGAAAACCTAGGTGGCGTTCATGAGCTTCGCGTATTTGAAGAAGCAGACTTTGCTAAACACCCTTCACTTGTTAAGGGATATATCGGACCACAAGATGCCGCTAAATCTGGAATTAAGGTTCTAGCCGATCCACGCGTAGCACCAGGAACTTCTTGGATAAGTGGTGCAAATAAGAAAGATAACCATGCTCGCTTTGTTGTTAATGGTCGCGACTTCACTCCAGATGCTTACGTTGAAGCTGCTGAAGTTCGAGCTGGCGATAGCTGTCCTGAGTGCAACACTGAAATTATTATTGATCGCGCAATTGAAATTGGTCATATTTTCCAACTTGGTCGCAAGTATGCAGAGGCTCTGAGCCTTACAGTCTTAGATCAAAATGGTAAATCTCAAGTGGTAACCATGGGTTCTTATGGAATCGGTGTTTCACGCGCAGTTGCCGCCATTGCTGAGCAGACTAGTGATGAGATTGGACTTAACTGGCCAGCAGAAATCGCTCCAGCCAAGGTTCACATCGTTGCCACTGGTAAAGAAGATCTTCCATTTGATACCGCCCTTGATATTGGTCAAAAACTAGAAGCTGCAGGCATCACTGTCATGCTCGATGATCGCCGTGATGCAAGTGCGGGAGTTAAGTTTAAAGATGCTGAATTAATTGGTAACCCAATTATTGTGGTGGTTGGTAAAGCGCTAGCTGAAGGCAAGGTCGAAGTTCGCGTCCGCAAGAGCGGGGATAAGAGTGAAGTTTTACTTGCCGATGCCGTTTCAACTATTACCAAGTTGCTAGCTTAGAAAAGTGTTTGCTGACTTAACGCTTGCTACTGGCTTATTTCTTATCTCGGCATCATTTTTTGCTGGTTTTGTTGATTCAATTGCAGGTGGCGGGGGATTAATTCAACTTCCAGCACTATTAATTGGTTTGCCAAAAACAGATACAGTCACAGTTCTTGGCACCAATAAGCTGGGATCAGTATTTGGAACCACAACGGCTGCAGCCCTGTATCGCAGGCAGATAAAGCCAGACATTAAAGTTATAGCTGCTATGGCGATTCCAGCATTTATTGGCTCTGCTATTGGCGCATCGCTGGCTTCGCGCATTCCTACACAATCTATGCGCCCGATTGTTCTGGTGCTACTTATCGTTGTTGCAATCTATACATGGTTAAAGCCAGATTTAGGAAAAATAGAGTTGCTGCGCCATGCTTCAAAGCGTCGAATACAGATATCAATTGCCGCCGGCCTCACTATTGGTTTCTATGATGGAATCTTTGGACCAGGAACAGGTTCATTCCTGATGCTAATTTTGGTGGCATCACTGGGATATGCCTTCATCACCGCATCTGCAATTGCAAAGGTAGTAAATGTTTCAACAAATGTTGGAGCAATTATGATTTTTGGTTTACATGGGGCCATCATTTGGCAGCTGGGGCTGATGCTTGGGGCAGCAAATGTCACAGGTGCTGTCATTGGTTCACGCCTTGCAATTAGGGGAGGGTCAGTCCTTGTGCGTAAGGTTTTCCTCATTGTTACAGTGGCTTTGATCATAAAAGTAGGAATTGATACTTTCGCATCTTTCTAGTTACACTTGTGCTTACAACTTAATAAGAAAGCAGAAACAATCATGGCGCTCAAGGATTCACTGACCGAACTTCTCACCCCAGCTGTTGAAAACGCGGGATTTTTCTTGGAAGAAGTTCAAATTCAAAAAGCTGGTAATCACAGCACTGTTATATGTGTTGTGGATGGATTAAAGCCGCTCAACATGGATGAAGTTACTTCGGTTTCGCGCCTGATCTCAGAGCTTTTAGACAATGAACCTGCATTGGGAGATAACCCATTCACACTAGAAGTCACATCACCTGGTGTTGATCGTCCACTTACTTTGCCCCGCCACTGGACCAAAAACCTCACTCGATTAATCAAGATGACTCTCGATGATGGAACGGTAGTCACCGCAAGACTCGGCGAATTTAACGACACCCATGCCCAATTAGTTGAAAACATTAAAGGCCGCATGAAAAACCATGAGATTGCCTTTGCAGATATCAAGCGCGCTGTGGTTGAAATTGAATTTAATCGAAAGGATGACAACTAATGCATGTTGAGATGTCAGCCTTAGTAGAACTCACAAATGAAA
The DNA here is from genome assembly GCA_000378885.1 of actinobacterium SCGC AAA044-N04. Taxonomy (GTDB): domain Bacteria; phylum Actinomycetota; class Actinomycetes; order Nanopelagicales; family Nanopelagicaceae; genus Planktophila. Next base: position 291,609 of record KB900456.1, read on the forward strand.
AAGGCATTCCACTAGAGCAGTTGATTCAAGCAATTGAGGTGGGTGTTCTTACTGCCTACAACCAGACCGATGAAGCCAAGCGACATGCTCATGCTGTCCTAGATCGCGAGTCAGGTGAGATTCAGATATTAATTCCTCAGTTCAATGAAATCGGGGAAAAAATCGGCGATGAAGCCGATATGCCTGAGGGTTTCTCCCGCGTTGCCACATCAACGGCTCGCCAAGTAATCAAGATGAAAATGCGTGAAACCAATGACGCATCAATTGTTGCTGAGTTCACTGCCAATGTTGGAGATGTTATTTCTGGCGTTGTTCAGCAAGGTCGCGATCCAAAGATGATTCTTGTGAACCTAGGTCGTTTTGAAGGACGAATTCCGCCGCAGGAACAAGTACCGGGTGAGGTTTATAACCATGGTGATCGTATTAAGTGTTTTGTTGTTGAAGTAAAACAAGGTCTTAAAGGCCCTGAGATTATGTTATCTCGCAGCCACCCAGCACTTGTGAAGCAGTTATTTGCTCTAGAAGTTCCTGAGATCAATGATCGCATTGTTGAAATCATGGCAGTTGCACGCGAAGCAGGTCATCGCACAAAGATTGCAGTTCGCTCACACCGAGCAGGTGTTAGTCCTAAAGGATCATTGATCGGACCAATGGGTGCACGTGCTCGCGCAGTGATGGATGAATTACATGGAGAGAAAATCGATATTGTGGATTGGTCAGAAGATCCTGCAACATTTGTGGGACATTCACTTGCACCAGCCAAAGTTGCATCGGTGCAAATTACTGACCTAGCTGGACGCGCGGCCAAGGTGGTTGTGCCTGATTACCAACTCTCACTTGCCATCGGAAAAGATGGGCAAAATGCACGCTTAGCGGCCCGCCTCACTGGCTGGCGAATCGATATTCACCCAGACAATCCGATTGAGGCCTAAGGCCATTATGTATTCAGGCCTTAGGTTCGATACCATGGGGCATTGCTTTAACCGATGAAATGGATAAGAAAGATATGAAACTCAAATGAGCTCGTTAGAACTATGAGGTCGTACAACTAGGGCTTGCATGTGAAGTTTCATGCGGGCCAAGACAGGGGAAAAAGTGTCAAAGGTCCGCGTACACGAGTTAGCAAAGCAACTCGGTATGGAGAGCAAGGTTGTCCTTGCAAAGCTCCAAGAAATGGGCGAATTCGTCCGATCAGCATCATCGACAGTAGAAGCGCCAGTTGTGCGCAAGCTCATCGAGATGTATCCCGATGCAAAACCTGCAGAGGAAAAAAAGCCTGTCAAAAAGGCTGCAGCCAAAAAGGCCGCGGCAAAACCTAAAAGTGAAGTAAGTGCAGAGCAAGCTGCGGAGTTAGCGGCTGAACTTGGCGTTGATATCAACGCACTGAAGGCACAACAAGAGCGCGTTGAAGCAGCAAAAGCAGAATCTGCAAAGACACATGCTGCAGAAGCAATCGCTGAAGAAAAATCAGAGCTTCCAAAACCTGCACCCCGTCCAGGTAATAATCCATTTTCAACTGGTGGCGCAGTTCCACGGCCACCACGTCCAGGTAATAATCCATTTTCAACTGGTGGCGCAGTTCCACGGCCACCACGTCCAGGTAATAATCCATTTTCAACTGGTGGAACAACACCACGTCCACCACAACGACCAGGTGGTGCACCGCAACGTCCTGGAATGTCAGGACCACGTCCAGGTTCAGTTCGTCCAGGATTTGCTGCGCGTCCACCAGGATCTCGTCCACCAGCAGGTGCTGGTTTTCCTCCACGTACTGGAGCGCCATCAACTGGTGCACCAGCATCTCCATATAAATCAAATGCAGGTGGAGCACCAGCAGGTGGTCCACAACGTCCAGGTGGCGGTCGTCCACCACAACGTGGCGGTGCAGGCGGAGCATTTGGAAAGAATGCAAGCAAGAAGTCAGGACGTAAATCTAAATCTAGAAAAGCATTGCGCGATGAATTCGACAATATGCAAGCACCACAACTTGGTGGAGCAGTTGTTCCACACGGTGACGGTAAGACTCCTATTCGCATGCGTCGCGGTGCTTCATTGGCAGATTTTGCAGACAAGATCAATGCCGATCCAGCAGCGTTAGTTGCAGCGTTATTTCACTTAGGTGAGATGGTTACAGCAACACAATCTGTTGATGCTGATACTTTCGAAATTCTTGGCGTTCAACTTGGTTATGACATTCAAATTGTTAGCCCAGAAGATGAAGATCGTGAGCTTCTACAAGGCTTCGATATTGATTTAACTGATGAGCTCAGTGATATTGATCCAGACACATTGGTTGCACGTCCACCAGTAGTAACTGTTATGGGTCACGTTGACCATGGTAAAACTTCGCTTTTGGATGCAATCCGTAAGAGTGAAGTTATGAAGTCTGAAGCTGGTGGAATTACTCAGCACATTGGTGCTTATCAAATTCACCATGACCATAACGGAATTAACCGCGCAATTACCTTTATTGATACACCTGGTCACGAGGCTTTCACAGCTATGCGTGCTCGCGGTGCGAAGGTAACTGACATTGCAGTTCTTGTTGTGGCTGCAGATGATGGAATCATGCCTCAGACAATTGAAGCGCTAAACCATGCTCAAGCAGCCGATGTTCCAATCGTTGTGGCCGTTAACAAGATGGATAAAGAGGGTGCGAACCCAGATAAGGTCCGTCAGCAATTAACTGAGTACAACTTGATCGCAGAAGAGTACGGTGGAGAGACAATCTTCGTAAACGTCTCTGCTAAATCAGGTCAAGGCGTTCAAGATTTGATTGAATCAATTCTTCTTACTGCCGATGCGGCAATTGATCTACGCGCTGTTGCAGATGATTCTGCTCGTGGTGTTGCAATTGAAGCTCACCTTGATCGTGGTCGTGGTCCAGTTACAACCGTGCTCGTGCAACGTGGAACGCTACGTATTGGTGATCCAATTGTTGCCGGTGGCGCATTTGGTCGCGTTCGTGCGATGTTGGATGAGAATGGTGATTCAGTAGAAATCGCTGGTCCATCACGTCCAGTTCAGGTACTTGGTTTCACATCTGTTCCAAGTGCTGGAGATACATTCTTAGTTGCCGATGAAGATCGCACCGCTCGTCAGATCGCTGAAAAGCGTCAAGCTGCAGAGCGCAACGCCCAACTTGCTAAGGCTCGTAAGAAGGTCTCACTTGAAGACTTTATGGAGCAATCCAAGATCACTACTCTTAATCTGATTCTTAAGGGTGACGTGAGTGGATCTGTGGAAGCTCTAGAAGAAGCATTAATGCAGCTAGATGTTGGCGCAGAAGTTGATCTTCGCGTTATTCACCGTGGTGTTGGTGCAATTACTAAGAGCGATATTACGTTGGCATCTGCTTCAACTGCAGTAGTGATTGGCTTCAATGTTAAGCCGGAACCACAGACTGCAATCTTTGCTGATCAAGAAGGTGTTGAAGTTCGCTTCTACTCAGTTATCTATCAAGCAATTGAAGAGATTGAGCTCTCACTTAAGGGTCTGCTCAAGCCAATCTATGAAGAAGTTATCACTGGTAACGCTGAAGTTCGTGAGATCTTCAAATCTTCTAAGGCTGGAAACATCGCAGGTTCACTTGTTAAAGATGGAGTCATCCGTCGTAATGCAAAGGCACGTATTTTGCGTGGTGAAACCCTCATCCTTGATAACCTCACAATCGATTCACTCAAGCGCTTTAAAGATGATGCAACTGAAGTCAAAGAAGGCTTCGAGTGCGGAATTGGTCTTGGCAATATGAAGGATCTTCAAATTGGCGACACCATTCAAGTCTTTGAGATGCGCGAGAAAAAGCGGGTATAACAATGGCAGCATCACACCGCAGCCAAAAGGTTGCAGACCGTATCAAAGTGATTGTGGCGCAGTTGCTTGAGACAAAGATTAAAGATCCACGTCTTGGCTTCGTCACAGTTACTGATGCACGCGTGACTGGAGATCTCCAACAAGCCTCTGTTTTCTATACCGTTCTTGGCGATATCGACCAACGCACAGCAACAACTGCAGCACTAGAGAGTGCTAATGGTGCAATCAGATCAGCGCTTGGACGTGAATTAGGTTTGCGTATTACACCCACACTTGCCTTCTTTGAAGATGGTTTACCAGAGAGTGCTAAAGCACTTGATTCATTGCTTTCAAAAGTACATGAATTAGATGCTGAGGTAGCTGCACTTCGTGCCAATGCAACATATGCCGGGGGAGAAGATCCATATAAAGCTCCTCGTGTCATTGACGAGGATTAATCATCGAGCACGGATTTCTGGTTGTAGATAAAGAACCAGGTATGACAAGCCATGATGTTGTGGCTATCGCTCGGCGCGCACTAGGCACACGCAAGGTGGGTCATGCAGGAACTCTTGATCCGATGGCCACAGGTATTTTGGTTTTAGGGTTTAACAATGGAACGCGCTTACTTCAATACATTACAAATGGCAACAAGGCCTATGAAGCAACTGTTGTTTTAGGTGCTGCAACAGTCACAGATGATGTTGAAGGTGAAGTCATTTCGCGTGCGGATGTCTCAGCAATCACTGATGCGCAAATTGAAGCAGAGATGGCAAAGATGCGTGGAACCATCATGCAACGCCCAAGTTCAGTATCTGCCGTTAAGGTCGATGGTGAGCGCGCATATGATCGCGTTCGAGCAGGAGAAAGCGTTGAACTTGCTGCCCGCGAAGTAACAATCTCTCAATTAGATATTAAGGAAATACGCCGCATTGAAAATGCGATTGAAGTAGATATTGAAGTGACCTGCTCTGCCGGAACATTTATCCGTGCCATTGCCCGAGACTGCGGGGATGCACTTGCAGTAGGCGGACACTTGAATTCTTTGCGTCGCACACGTGTTGCTGGCTTTGGTTTAGATAAATCCATCTCTCTTGCATCCCTTAAAGCAGGGGAGTTTTCAACCCTTGGATTAGTAGATGTCGCACGAACAACATTTAGCGCGCGTGAGCTGGCACTTGATGAAGTCAATGAACTTTCCTTTGGGCGCCCGCTCAGTGCTAACCCAGATGAAGCTATCTATGCAGCAATTTCTGATCAAGATCTCATTGCACTGCTGTGTAACAAGGATGGTTTAGCTAAGCCCATCGCCGTATTCGCGGCAGCTAACTAGGTCTGAGAGAATAAGGCCATGAGCGTTGTAGTAATTGGAGTCTTCGATGGTGTCCATAAGGGCCATCAAGAAGTACTCAATCGAGCTAAAAAGATTGCTGGCGATGAAAAGATTATTGCGCTGACCTTTGATCCACACCCAACAACTGTTTTTGCACCTGATCGTGCTCCAACTTTGCTCACCATTTTGACTGATCGGATTGAGTTACTCAAGATTCACAACGCCGATCAAGTAGCTGTTATGAAATTCACGCCAGAGTTTGCCGCTATGACACCAGAGGATTTTGTAAATAAAGTTCTGGTAGACCAGCTTGGCGCAACCACAGTTGTCGTGGGAAAGAACTTCACATATGGATCAAAGGCGGCAGGTAACGTTGATTCATTAAAGGCACATTCCCAGTTTGAAACAATTGTTTTAGATCTAGAGCCTTCTGAGGGAGAAGTTGTTTCATCCACTCGGATTCGCAAGTTGATTGTTGAAGGACATGTTGAACAAGCTCGAGCACTATTAACTAGACCTCATCGCCTAGATGGCATTGTGGTTCATGGTGAAAAGCGTGGTCGCGAAATTGGTTACCCAACTGCAAACTTGGGAGATCTTGAACACCAAACTATTCCAGCTGATGGTGTGTATGCAGGATGGTTAACTGTTGGCATTGATAGATGGCCTGCAGCTATTTCAATTGGAACTAATCCAACATTTGAAGGAGTTCGAGGCCGACAAGTTGAGGCATATGCAATTGATCAAGTCGGTTTAGAGCTCTATTCAAAACGGGCAACAATTGAATTTGGTTGGCGACTTCGTGAAACTTTAAAATTTGATGGACTTGAGCCATTGCTTGAGCAGATGGCTAAAGACTGTGCAAAAGCCCGTGAATTAACCGAGCTTTAGGCTCAGGATTTCACCTTATTCGCCCCCGCTGGTAATCTTGCCCAGTCCAACGAGAAAGCGAGCTTTCGTGAGGCAAACCGAAAGCCCTCGTGATCAGAAACCAAGGAGTACTAAAGAATGGCACTAACACCAGAAGTAACAAAGCAAATTGTCGCGCAGTTCGGATCTACTCCTACTGACACGGGAAGTCCTGAAGCACAGGTCGCTTTGCTATCTAAGCGTATTGAAGAAATCACATTACATTTAAAGACCAATCCACATGACCACCACAACCGTCGTGGTCTGTTGTTGCTAGTTGGTCGTCGTCGTCGCATTCTTCAATATCTTGCTAAGACAGATATCAACCGTTACCGCGTGATTATCGAGAAGCTCGGTATTCGCCGCTAATTAAGTTATACCTACACCACTTCAAGGCAAATGGTCCTCGGTAGTGGTTTCCGCACAAATTAATGTGCGTGAACTTCGATCGAAGATTCATTTCTCCTTTAAGTGGGTAGCAACCACGATGTGACTTGCAATGAGTCGCGTCCATAGTAATAAAGGAGGACCCATGGAGGGTCAAGAGGTTCAGTCAGCCGTTGCAGTTATTGATAACGGAAAATTTGGAAAACGAGAGATTCGTTTTGAAACAGGACGCCTAGCGCGCCAAGCAGCAGGAGCAGCAGCAGTTTACTTAGATGATCAAACAATGATCTTCTCAGCAACAACTGCATCAAAGACTCCTAAAGATCAATTTGATTTCTTTCCTTTAACAGTTGATGTTGAAGAGAAGATGTATGCAGTTGGTCGTATCCCAGGATCATTCTTCCGTCGTGAAGGTCGTCCATCAGAAGATGCAATTCTTACGTGTCGTTTAATCGACCGTCCATTGCGTCCATCATTTGTTAAGGGACTTCGTAATGAAGTTCAAATCGTTGTGACAGTAATGGCACTTGATCCAGACCACATGTATGACGTGATCGCGATTAACGCTGCTTCAATGTCAACACAACTTGCAGGTTTGCCTTTCTCTGGCCCAATCGGTGGCGTTCGCGTTGCTTTGATTGATGGACAGTGGGTTGCATTCCCTAACCACTCACAGGTTGCAAACGCAGTCTTTGACATGGTTGTTGCTGGTCGCATTAGCGATGGCGATGTTGCAATCATGATGGTTGAAGCAGAAGCTACAACAAAGACAATTGAGCTCATCAAGGGCGGGGCACCAACTCCTAATGAGGAAGTTGTTGCACAAGGTCTAGATGCTGCAAAGCCATTTATTAAAATTCTCTGTGAAGCACAGTCAAAGCTTGCAAAGGTGGCTGCAAAGCCAACTGCTGAGTTCCCTGTGTTCCTTGATTACCAAGATGATGTATTTGCTGCTGTTGAAAAGGCTGCTAGTGCAGATCTTGCAAAGGCGCTAACAATTTCTGGCAAGCAAGAGCGTGAAACAAAGATTGATGAGATTTCTGCATCAACTAAGGAATCCGTTTCTGCAGCCTTTGAAGGCCGCGAAAAGGAAATTCCTGCAGCGTTTCGTTCACTAACGAAGAAGCTTGTTCGCCAGCGCGTATTGCGCGACAAGATCCGTATCGATGGACGTGGATTGCGCGATATTCGTGCACTCTCTGCAGAGGTTGAAGTAATTCCTCGTGTTCACGGTTCAGCGATCTTCGAACGTGGTGAGACACAGATTCTTGGAATCACAACCCTTAACATGCTCAAGATGGAACAACAGCTAGATACGTTGAACCCTGAAAACCATAAGCGTTATATGCATAACTACAACTTCCCACCATATTCAACTGGTGAGACTGGTCGAGTTGGTACACCTAAGCGTCGCGAAATCGGCCACGGTGCACTTGCAGAGCGCGCTTTGATTCCAGTACTTCCAACTCGCGAAGAGTTCCCTTACGCAATCCGTCAGGTCTCTGAGGCTCTTGGTTCAAATGGATCAACATCTATGGGATCAGTTTGTGCATCAACTCTTGCGCTCTATAACGCAGGTGTTCCACTACGCGCACCAGTTGCAGGTATTGCAATGGGTCTTATCTCTGACACTGTCGATGGCAAGGTCGAGTACGTAGCACTCACTGACATTCTTGGTGCAGAAGATGCATTTGGCGATATGGACTTTAAAGTCGCCGGAACAAAGGATTTCGTTACAGCTTTGCAGCTAGATACAAAGCTTGATGGAATTCCAGCATCAGTACTAGCTGGTGCATTGCACCAAGCTAAGGAAGCGCGTCTTGCAATTCTTGATGTAATGAATGAAGCAATTGATGGCCCAGATGAAATGAGCCCATTTGCTCCACGCATTATTTCTGTGAAGATTCCAGTTGATCAGATCGGTGCAGTAATCGGGCCTAAGGGCAAGATTATTAACCAGATCCAAGATGAAACTGGCGCAGATATTTCAATTGAAGATGACGGCACAATTTACATCGGCGCAGTTGATGGTCCATCAGCTGAAGCCGCACGTGCTCAAATCAATGCAATTGCTAACCCACAGATGCCAGAAGTTGGAGAGCGATACCTCGGTACCGTTGTAAAGCTTGCAGCATTTGGTGCCTTCATCTCATTGATGCCAGGTAAAGATGGCTTACTCCACGTATCTCAGATTCGCAAGATGCATGGTGGAAAGCGCATTGAAAACTTGGAAGAAGTCATGAAGGTTGGCGACAAGATTCAGGTTGAAATCGGCGAGATTGATCCAAAGGGCAAGTTGTCTTTGGTTCCAGTTCTTGAAGATGGAACAACTGGTTCTGCTGAATAAATGAGCGTACGTCGTTCAGTTTTACCTAGCGGTCTGCGCATCGTCACTGAAGAAGTTTCTTCGGTGCGCAGTGCCGCAATTGGTATCTGGGTAAATGTTGGATCTCGTGATGAATCCCCGGCAACTGCTGGGGCTTCTCACTTTCTAGAGCATTTACTCTTTAAAGGAACTGCCCGACGCAATGCACTTGAAATCTCATCATCGATTGAATCAGTCGGTGGCGAGATGAATGCTTTTACATCAAAGGAATACACCTGCTTCTATGCACGTGTCATTGATACCGATTTACCTATGGCAATCGATGTGATTTCAGATTTGATTACATCCTCTGTTGTTTCAGCCCTTGATGTTGATGCTGAGCGCAAGGTTGTTCTAGAAGAGATCGCAATGCGTGATGATGATCCAAGTGATTTAGTCCATGATCTCTATGCTGAGACTTACTATGGTGATACTCCACTAGGGCGTCCGATTTTAGGAACAGTTGCCTCAATTAAGGGTATGTCACGCAATACCGTTAATAACTATTACAAGAAGCGTTATTTACCTCAAGATCTTGTTGTGGCAGTTGCTGGAAACATTAAGCACAAAAAAGTTGTTGCTATGGTTGAAGCAGCCCTTTCTGTTGATGGCTTCCTAGATGTTATGGGTGCGCCTGTGCTTCGCTCAAATGCACAGGATAAGAAAGTTAAGCAACAGAGTGTTGGTTTGATTTCTCGCAAAACTGAGCAGGCACACATGTTCTATGGTATGGAAGGCGTAGCCCGTAATGATGATCGCCGCTTTGCAATGGGAGTTTTAGCTTCTGCTCTAGGTGGTGGAATGTCATCTCGCTTGTTCCAAGAGATTCGCGAAAAGCGTGGTCTTGCATACTCTGTCTATGCCTATGCCCAGCAATATGCAGGTAGTGGTCAGATTGGTTTTTATGCAGGATGTAATCCAACAAAGGCCATAGAAGTTGTGGAGATTATTCGCGAAGTTCTAGCCGATGTTGTTGATAATGGAATGACGCATGAAGAGATTGAGCGCGCTAAGGGCGCTGTTCGTGGCTCACTAGTTTTGAGCCAAGAGGACTCAGGCTCACGCATGTTTAGAATTGGTAAGAATGAGATTGTTTACGGCCAAGTTACCGGCTTTGACGATATTTTGAAATCTATTTCACGCGTAAATGAGCAAGACATACGGGAAATTGCTGGCGCCTTTTTGACTAAAACGCCTACGCTTGCACTTGTAGGTCCGTTTAAGAACACGTCGAAATTTGAAAAGGTGTTGAAATGATTAACGTCGCAGTCCTAGGTGCAAAAGGACGCATGGGTTCAGAGGTCGTAAAGGCCGTTGAATCAGCTGAAGGCCTGAGCCTTGTTGCTGCGCTAGATCTTGGAGATTCACTTGATCAACTCAAGGATTCTGGAGCAAAAGTAGTTGTTGATTTCACTACACCAGATTCGGTCATGGCAAACCTTGAATTTCTCATTAACAATGGAATAAACGTTGTAGTGGGAACCACAGGCTTTGATGCAATCAAGCTTGCGACCGTAGAAAAACTCTTAAAGGCTAATCCTGGAGTTGGCGTGTTAATTGCCCCTAACTTTGCAATTGGCGCAGTTCTGATGATGGAATTTGCTGAAAAAGCAGCGCGCTATTTCGAATCAGCTGAAATTATTGAACTTCATCACCCATTGAAAATTGATGCACCAAGTGGCACCGCAGCTCGCACAGCAGAGCTCATGAGCAAAGCCCGTAAAGAGGCAGGCCTTGGAGTCCAACCTGATGCCACAACAACAGCGCTCGACGGTGCTCGTGGTTCAAAAGTGGGAGATATTCCAGTGCACTCAGTGCGTGCACGAGGATTAGTAGCACACCAAGAAGTCATTCTTGGTGGACTAGGTGAGACGTTAACGATTCGTCACGATTCTCTTGATCGTGCAGGATTTATGCCAGGAGTAATCCTTGGAATTAGAAATGTAGTTTCACATCCAGGCCTGACACATGGCCTAGATAAGTTCATGTAAAGGGAGATCCACATGTCAAAAGATCAAATCACAATGTATGGCGCCGACTGGTGCGGAGATTGCCGCCGTTCAAAGCGCTTATTTGAAGAGCTCAACGTTGAATACACACTTATCGATGTCGATGCTGATCTAAGTGCTGCAGACAAGGTTAAAGAGATTAATGGCGGAGCGCAGTCGATTCCTGTGATTGTTTTCTCGGACGGCACTCACTTAACTGAGCCATCAGATAATGATCTGAAGGCAAAGCTTCAAGCTCTTAAAATTATCTAAAGCCAGTTATAGATTGCAGCCGATGTTAAGGCTGCGCTGAGTACTACAACTGGAAATGGTGCCTTAAGCAATAGCGCCACAACGGCGGCAGCTAAACCAGCTAATCGATGATCAATCATTAACTGTGATTTTTCGGTAAATGTCTGAACGGCAACTAGTGCGCTCAGAAGTGCAATAGGAATCAGCGCGTTAATGGACTGCACTTTAGGATGAGCAAAAATTCGCTCTGGAACATTGTGTCCGGCGTATTTAAGCGCAAAAGCAATAACACTTGTGCCTATAGTTGCAATCCAAAATGAGTTCATTTGCGTAGTCCTACCGCTACGGCAATAAATGCAGTTGCAATGATTGGTAACCCTGCTGGCAAAATCGGTGTCATTGCTAGAGCAAAAATCATGCAACCAACGGCAAGTGCTCGATCACGATTAGTTTTTAAGCGTGGCCACACAAGACCTAAGAACGCAGCAGGCACCGCAGAATCTAGACCCCATGCACGTATATCGCCCATAGCTTGTGCGCCAAGGGCTCCAGCTGCTGTGAATAGATTCCAGAATAGAAATACACCAAAGCCCGTAAGCCAAAAACCCTGGCGCATGGCTTTTTCTCCGCGAACTTCTTGACCTAATGCAACTGCAGTTGATTCATCTATTGTTATCTGCGCGGCAACAATTCGCTTGAATCCTTTTACTTTCAATCGAGGCGCCATGATCACGCCATACACACCATTTCGAATTCCAAGTAGGGAGGCAGTTGCAATTCCACTTAATGCACCGCCGCCAGCACCGAGAACTCCAATAACTGCGAACTGTGATGCACCTGAAAATGTTAGAAGTGATAACAAGCACGTTTGTAGAAGTGAAAAACCATTTGCAACCGCAGCGGCTCCGAAAGCCGTTCCATAGGCCCCAACTGTGATGGAAACGCTCAGAGAATCTCGCAATGTGGTGGATTCAATTCTGGACACGCAGACATTCTGCCGTAGATATCCAAAGACTCAAACCCGGCCCCTTATAGGGTGAGGCCATGGCTGAGGAAATCATATTTAGAGACGATGTAACCGTTGAATTAGTAAAAGCCAGTGCAAGTGATGCCGACGTAATCTGGGCAGCACGTGTTTCAACTGCTGGTGAGCAATCAATGGAAGAGATTGGTGAAGACCCAGCTCGCTCTGCCGGATTAATTAACTACCTTGCACGTGAGCGCCATGGATCACCTTTCGAACATACCTCCATGACTTTCTTTATCTCTGCACCGATCTTTGTTTTTCGTGAATTCATGCGCCACCGCATCGCTTCATACAATGAAGAAAGTGGTCGCTACCGCGAATTGAAACCTGTTTTCTATGTTCCATCAAAAGATCGCAAACTTGTGCAAGTTGGTAAGACTGGTGCTTACACTTTTGAAGATGGAACAAAAGAGCAATTTGAAATTACAACTAATTCAATGAAGGCTGCCTACGTTGTTGCCTACGATAGTTATCAGAAAATGTTAGACGCAGGAGTTGCACGCGAAGTTGCACGTGCGGTATTGCCTGTGGCCACGTATTCATCTATGTATGTTTCTATGAATGCCCGTGCACTCATGAACTTTTTATCCCTTCGCACATCCCGCGAAGGCTCACACTTTCCAAGCTACCCTCAACGCGAAATTGAGATGGTGGCCGAGAAAATGGAAGCCGAATTCGCAAAATTAATGCCGCTTACATACGGAGCCTTCGAAAAGTCTGGTCGCATCGCCCCATAAAACGGGTAGAGTTGCCCGCATGAGTACGCCAGTGCCATTTGGCCGCATGTTGACCGCAATGGTCACGCCATTTAAAAAAGATGGCTCCATTGATTGGGATGGCGTTGAAAAGATTGCTGATCATCTAGTTAAGAATGGTCATGATGGCATTGTCGTCAATGGCACAACCGGTGAAGCCCCTACGACTAAATCATCTGAAAAAGAAGAGATTATTAAAGTTGTTAAGCGTGTAGTTGGTGCAAACATCAAGGTTGTATCAGGTGCTGGCGATAATGAAACTGATTATTCAATCAATCAAGCAAAGCGCAGCGAAGCAGCAGGCGCAGATGGAATTTTGGTAGTTACTCCTTATTACAACAAGCCACCACAAGCTGGTATCAAAGCTCACTTCCTAGCAATGGCTAATGCAACCGGTCTTCCAATGATGCTCTACGACATTCCTGGTCGCACAGGAGTAGAGATTGAATCAGACACAATCGTTGAACTCTTTGAACACCCTTCAATTGTTGCGCTCAAGGATGCTAAAGGAAACGTTGCAGCAACCTCTTGGGTAATCAAGCGCTGCGGAATCCCTGTGTATTCAGGTGATGACATTCTCAATTTGCCACTTCTATCAGTGGGTGCAGTTGGTTTTGTTTCAGTGTGTGGTCACACAGTTGGATCACAACTTAAAGAAATGCTCAATGCTTGGTTTGCAGGCAATCCTGCTCGCTCACTAGAGATTCATCAGCAATTACTTCCAGTATTTACCGGAACATTCCGCACACAAGGTGCCATCATGACAAAAGCCGCACTGACATTAATGGGTCTACCTGGTGGATATACCCGTCTTCCTCTAGTCGATGCAACAGATGCGCAAGTTGCGCAGTTGCGTGACGACCTACGCGCAGGTGGCGTAGTACTTAAATAATGAATCATCCTCACCCAGATCTCGGATTACCATCACCTTTAGTAAAAGGGGGATTGCGTATTGTCGCCCTAGGCGGTTTAGGTGAAATTGGTCGCAACATGACCGTCTTTGAAACTAAAGGCAAGCTGCTCATTGTTGACTGCGGTGTTCTATTTCCCGAAGATACACAGCCAGGAATCGATTTAATTCTTCCTGATTTCTCATATATCCGTGATCGTTTAGATGATGTTGTTGGAGTCTTTTTAACGCATGGCCACGAAGACCATATCGGCGCAGTTCCTTACTTACTACGCGAACGTGGCGACATTGCAATCTATGGATCAGCACTTACTTTGGCCCTTGTCACTGCAAAGCTAAAAGAGCACAGAATTTCTCCACTCACACGCGAAGTTCGCGAAGGTGGACATGAAGATGTTGGGCCATTTGAACTTGAGTTTGTTGCCGTTAACCACTCAATTCCAGATGCTTTAGCGGTTGTTATTAATACTGATGCAGGCCGAGTTCTTGCAACTGGTGATTTTAAGATGGATCAGTTACCACTTGATGGTCGCATCACAGATCTGCGCACCTTTTCTCGTTTGGGCGAAGAAGGCGTTGATTTATTTATGGTGGATTCAACTAATGCAGATATTCCAGGATTTACTCCTTCAGAGCGTGAAATTATGCCCGCACTTAATCGTGTTATCGGTTCAACTAAGCGCCGAGTAATTGTTGCTTCTTTCTCATCCCATGTGCACCGCGTTCAACAAGTGATAGATACAGCTTTAATTCATAATAGAAAAGTTATCTTTATTGGGCGCTCCATGGTGCGCAATATGAAGATTGCCCAAGATATGGGTTACTTAACTGTTCCCCCTGGAATCGTTATGGATGCAAAGGATTTAGATTCCTTTGATGACAATGTTGTTTTGATTTGTACAGGTTCACAAGGTGAGCCAATGGCAGCGCTATCGCGCATGGCAAATGGTGACCACCAAATCCGTGTGGGCGAGGGTGACACAGTTATTTTGGCTTCATCACTCATTCCTGGAAATGAAAACTCAGTCTTTAGAGTTATCAACGAACTCACTCGCTTTGGTGCAAAAGTAGTCCATAAAGCAAATGCCATGGTCCACGTCTCAGGACATGCTGCTGCAGGAGAACTTCTCTACTGCTATAACATCGTTAAGCCGCGATATGTCATGCCAATCCACGGCGAATGGCGTCATATGAAGGCAAATGCTGAACTTGCAATTCAAGCCGGAGTCCCACGATCAAATGCTTTGATTATTGAAAATGGCGTTGTGGTCGATTTAATTGATCATGAAGCACAGGTTGTTGGCTCAGTCCCATGTGGATTTGTTTATGTTGATGGCCAGAGTATTGGTGACATCACCGAGACTTCCTTGAAGGATCGTCGAATTCTTGGTGAAGAGGGATTCATTTCAGTCATTGTGGTGATTGATTCTCAAAGTGGAAAGATTGTTGCCGGGCCTGATATCCATGCACGTGGATTCAATGAAGATATGGCGCTCTTTGATGATGTGAAATTAAAGATCGAAAAGGCATTGGCAGCAGCAGTTGCCGAAGGAATTAATGGAACACATCAGCTTTCACAGATTGTGAGAAAAACCGTTGGTGGCTGGGTAGGGGGAGAGCATCGTCGAAAGCCGATGATTGTCCCTGTTGTTATTGAAGTTTAAGAACGGCGCGCCTAGGCGCTAAGAAATTACTCTTCCTTTACGATGAGGAGTGTGGCTAAGAAGAAATCTAAATCTAAAAGCGGCGCAGTAGGTGGCGCGCTCGGAAGAGGCTTAGCTGCAATCTGGCGATTTATTGCAAAAATTCTTGGCAACTCAGTTCGATTTATAGCTCGAGGTGCGCGTGATTTAGATCCAGCACATCAACGCGATGGAATTGCATTTCTGATTCTCATTCTTGCACTCGTTGCCACTGCAGGTACATGGTTTCATGCCGACAATATTGTGGGACGTGCGGTGTATGCATTTGTTTATGGAGGTTTTGGTCGGATTGGTTTCTTCACGCCAATAGTTTTGATCTATTTTGCTTTTAAACTATTTAGAACCCCTGAGGACAAAGCGGCAATTGGTCGAGTTGTTGTTGGCACATTGACACTTCTACTTTCTTCAACTGGTATTGCACATTTACTCAACGGCTCAACCGGTACAGGTGCCACCGCAATGCGCGAAGGTGGTGGCTGGATTGGTTACGCAGTAACCACACCGTTGGTCTCACTGATGACTTCAGTACTGACCTATCCAGTATTAGTACTTGTTTTCATCTTCGGTTTATTAGTTGTAACAGCAACACCGGTTTCACAAGTTCTCGATCGTTTTACATCTAGCGCTAGTTGGCTATGGGCCAAGCGTCCTGAAAGACCTATCAAGGTAGAAGATTTTGAAATCACAGACACCCCACCTTTTGAAACTCCTATCGTCGCTGCTTGGAACGAGCCGGTAGAAGAAGAGGATGAAGAGTTAGATGAAGAGAGCTTTGATGAAGAGTTCACAGTTCCTATTCCGATTTCTCCTGTCATAACTCCAGAAACTGTTACCAAGCGTCCAGAGCAACTCTTGCTCACCCCTGATTCAACATATGAACTGCCGCCTGCAGACATGTTGCGCACAGGCCCAGCTGCAAAAGCAAAGAGCAAGGCAAATGATTTAGTGGTAGCAGCGCTGACTGAAGTCTTTGCTCAATTTGAAATTGATGCCCAAGTGACTGGCTTTATGCGTGGTCCAACGGTTACGCGCTATGAAGTAGAGCTAGGAAATGCCGTCAAAGTTGAGCGCATTACCGCCCTGGCTAAGAATATTTCTTATGCTGTTGCAAGTAGTGATGTACGAATCCTTTCTCCCATTCCAGGAAAATCTGCAGTGGGAATTGAAATCCCAAATGCTGATCGTGAAATCGTTGCCTTAGGCGATGTTTTGCGCTCATCTGTTGCTGGTCAAGATCATCACCCCATGTTGGTTGCACTTGGAAAAGATGTTGAAGGCAACTTTGTTTGTGCAAACCTTGCAAAAATGCCTCACCTTTTAGTTGCAGGAGCAACAGGTGCTGGTAAATCTTCAATGATTAACGCCATGATTACCTCGATTTTGGTGCGCGCAACACCTGATGAGGTTCGTTTAGTTCTCATCGATCCCAAGCGCGTTGAGCTAACTGCCTATGAAGGTATCCCACATTTAATTACACCAATTATTACTAATCCAAAAAAGGCAGCTGATGCACTTACTTGGGTAGTGCGTGAGATGGATTTGCGCTATGAAGATCTTTCAACATTTGGCTTTAGACACATAGATGATTTCAATAAGGCAGTTCGTGCTGGCAAAGTAATCGTGCCCCCAGGAAGTGATCGCACGGTTGAGCCTTATCCATATCTACTTGTCATCATTGATGAGCTTGCAGATTTAATGATCGTGGCGGCTAAAGAAGTTGAAGAATCTGTTGTGCGCATTACTCAGCTGGCACGATCTGCCGGTATTCACTTAGTCCTTGCAACCCAGCGCCCATCTGTCGATGTTGTTACTGGTCTTATTAAAGCAAACGTGCCATCTAGACTTTCTTTTGCAACTAGTTCTTTGGCCGATAGCCGCGTTATTTTAGATAGTCCAGGTGCTGAAAAACTTGTTGGGCAGGGCGATGGACTCTTTATTCCCATGGGTGCAAGCCGAGCAGTTCGTATTCAAGGTGCTTATGTGTCAGAGCGCGAAATTGAAGCTGTTACAACACATGTGAAGAAGCAGTTAAAACCGCGCTATCGCGAAGATGTTACAGCCGTTCAGTCACATCCCAAGATGGTTGATAAAGAGATTGGCGATGATTTAGATATTTTGTTACAAGCTGTTGAATTAGTTGTTGGAACACAGTTTGGCTCAACATCTATGTTGCAGAGAAAACTTCGTGTTGGATTTGCAAAAGCTGGACGGTTGATGGATCTAATGGAATCTCGTGGAATTGTTGGACCATCTGAGGGCTCAAAGGCCAGAACTGTTTTGGTGAAACCAGATGAACTCGATTCTGTTTTAGCGACCTTGCGAGATTACTAAAACAACCTTTGCCGAGGGTTAACACGCATTTCACCCCCTGTTCTCACACCGCTCTCTAGCCACAGGGGTCGCCACGGTTCTAGACTTGTACTATCATCGGCAGCAGTAATTTCCCTTAAGGACCAGTAACGATGTCACTTGGATCTTTGATAGCTAAGGCGCGTAAAGACGCGGGCCTTTCACTTGAAGATTTGGCTGCCAAAACAAATATACGCATTAACGTCTTGAGCGAAATTGAGAAAGATGATTTTTCTCATTGCGGTGGCGAAACCTATGCGCGAGGCCACGTTCGAAATATTGCGGCAATTTTAAAAGCCGATCAAAAAGAGTTCATCCGCCTTTATGAAGAAGAACAAGGCGGAGAAGTACGCTCGATGAAAGATTTGCTTGTCGAAAACAGCGTCATGCGACAACCCGAAGAAGCTCGCAAAGTTTCTTGGAAAGTGCTTGTTATGATTTCGGTCGTTTCACTTTTTGTTATTGGAATTGCTCAAGTGATAATTTCAAATACAACCTCAACAGATCTAGTGAGTGCTACGCCATCGGCTAGTGCAACACCTTCATCGACGCAAACACAGAGTGAGTCACCAGAGGCAGAGCCTTCTACACAAAGTACTTTCTCCACAGGAATTGGTGTTGAAGTTGTTTTCGATGCAGCACGAGCAAAGTCATGGCTTTTTGTTTCAGATGCTGATGGTCGCACCTTATTTAGTGGTCAGATTTCACGCGGCTCAGCTAAGACATTTTCCTCAGATTCACAACTTAATTTCAAGGTTGGAAATGCTGGGGGAGTAGATCTGAAAGTAAATGGCAAGAAAGTTCCATCAATTGGCGTTGATGGTGAGGTAGTTAGCGTGTCGTATGGAGTCGATTCATAACACGCTAAGATTTGCCAAATGAAGCGCACCGTAGCAGTCGTCACTTTAGGGTGCTCACGAAATGAAGTTGATTCAGAAGAGCTGGCTGGTCGCTTAGCAGCCGATGGTTGGACATTAGTTGATGATATTGAATCAGCCGAAGTTGCATTAGTTAACACATGTGGTTTTATTGAATCAGCTAAAAAGGATTCTATTGACGCTCTGCTAGAGGCAAACTCACTCAAAGGACATGGGCAGACACGCGCAGTTGTTGCAGTGGGTTGCATGGCTGAGCGTTATGGAAATGAATTAGCCGAAGCGCTACCTGATACAGATGCAATATTGAGCTTTGATGATTATCAAGATATCTCAGCACGGCTGCAATCAATTGTTGCAGGTAATACACACACGCCTCATATCCCACGTGATCGTCGGGCTCTCTTGCCTATTGCTCCTGCCGATCGCGTCGAAACTCGTGAAAGCTCTGAATTTTCCCGCAAGCGTTTGGGCGATGCGCCTTGGGCTCCATTAAAGATTGCATCTGGCTGTGATCGCCGTTGTTCTTTCTGTGCGATTCCATACTTTAGAGGTTCTTTCATCTCACGCCGCCCACATGAAATCTTGGATGAGGCACGTTGGTTAGTTGCAAACGGAGTAACAGAACTATTTTTAGTCAGTGAAAATACGACCTCTTATGGAAAAGATTTAGGTGATCTGCAACTAATGGAGAAGATGCTTCCAGAGATCGCCGCCATCGAAGGAGTTGAACGGGTTCGCCTTTCATACTTACAGCCTGCAGAGATGCGACCAACGCTGATTCAGGCAATGATTGCAACGCCTAAGACAGTTCCTTATTTTGATTTATCTTTCCAACACTCATCACCAACAGTTCTGCGCCGCATGCGCCGCTTTGGCGATAATGAAAAGTTTCTCCATTTAATCAATCAAATCCGCGTCTTATCTCCAGAGGCTGGAATTCGCTCTAACTTTATTGTTGGATTCCCAGGTGAGACACAAGAGGATTTTGACGAGTTAGCTAGATTCATTACTGAAGCCAAGTTAGATGCTGTTGGAATCTTTGGTTATTCTGATGAAGATAACACTGAGGCGCTAAAGATTGATGGCAAAATTGATGAAGAAGTGATTGCTCAGCGCGTTGAGACACTGTCTTCCTTGGCCGATGAAATGGTTTCATTGCGCGCACAGGCTCGTATCGGTGAAACTATTCGTGTGTTGATCGAAGATGCCGAACTTCAAGAAGGACGAGCAGCCCATCAAGGTCCTGAAGTAGATGGAAGCACCACCTTTATTGGAACAGATTTTAAGGCAGGCCAGTATGTTGATGCTGTGGTCATTGATTCCATGGGAGCAGATTTGGTGGCAAAGCCTCTATGAAGTTGCCCGGATTTGTGACTCCCAACTTTATAACCATTATGCGATTGCTGCTGGTGCCAGTGGGTGCGTACACACTTTTTAAAAATGGTGGCGATGATCCAACGTGGCAATATATTTCTTGGTGTGTGTTTTTCATCCTTGGAATGAGCGATGTTCTAGATGGCAATTTGGCACGAAGTCGAAACACCATTACAGAGTTTGGAAAGTTTTTAGACCCAGTTGCAGACAAGGTAATGATTGGCACTGCCATGATTTCCCTATCAATTCTTGAGCGGATGCCATGGTGGATCACGATTGTTATTTTGGCTCGCGAAATAGGAATTACGGTTTTTCGTTTGATGACTATCAATCGAGGAGTCATTGCCGCCAACAAGGGTGGCAAGATCAAGGCCACCATGCAAAACTTTGGAGTGGGCTTCTATGTCTTGCCCTTGAGCCCATCGCTCTACTGGTTCCGTGATGGATTTATGTATATAGCAGTGGCTCTGACTATCGTTACTGGTGCTTACTATGTAAAATCAGCGTTCACTAAGAGTTAGGGACACACTCACATGGCACTGCCTGCCGAGATCATCAACCTTGCGGCGCAAGTAGTTGATGATTTACGTGCTCGCGGAGAAACTCTAAGTACCGCTGAATCCTTAACTGCAGGAGCAGTTAGCTCTGCCATTGTCACAATTGCTGGTGCATCTGATGTTTTTGTGGGTAGTACAACGGCATATCGAGATGAAATAAAGATTTCGCACTTAGGCGTTGATCCAGCAATCATTACCGAGCACACTTCGGTCAGTGAGGAAGTTGCAGTTGCAATGGCGCAGGGTGCACTGAAATCTTTTGGAACAACGTGGGCCATTGGCACAACAGGAGTTGCTGGACCTAACCCATTAGATGGACACCCAGTGGGCATGGTGTGGGTAGCAATTGCCGGGCCGGTATGTCAGAGCATCGAGTTATCCTTATCTGGTGAGCGAGAATCTGTGCGAAACGCAGCTACAGCAAGCGCCATTGCCACCTTTGCGCGTATCCTTAGACACCGAGCGTAAAAAAGAAGGTGGGCCCGTGGTTCTAGTTCGTGAAGCAGTTGGTCTCACACTTCGCGCTGCCCGCACATCACAAAATCGCACATTGCGCGATGTTGCACGTGATGCCCGTGTCTCACTGGGTTACCTATCAGAAGTAGAACGTGGACAAAAAGAGGCTTCATCTGAACTTCTAAACGCAATTTGTGTTGCTCTTGGTCTTTCTCTTTCTGGTGTTTTCAATGATGTAGCACTTGAGTTAAAGAGCCGCGAGAGCGTCACTCTTACTGTCGTCGATGCCGCTTAATAAATACGCACCACAAGCTGCAACACATCGCCGCACACAAAGTGCAATTCTTGAAGGTGCTAAGAATTTAATTGCAACTGTTGGCTTAGCCAAGATGTCGATGATCGAAATTGCTGACACATCACAGATTTCTCGTGCAACTCTCTATAACCACTACCGGGATAAAGAATCAGTAATTAGCGCTCTTTGTGATTCAGAGATCCGTAGGTTAGTGAGCATCGCCCAGAGTGCACCCAATCCCACTGATGCACTGGAACTGCTATCAATCCAGATTTCATCAGATGGCGCTCTTGCCAAAATGCGCATTTGCGATCCAGCACCGTTAACTCAAGTAATGGCAGCAACCCAACATCCGCTATGGATGCAGTTCAATGACGCCCTTGCAATGATTCTTGGTTCACAGATTTTGGCTGACCTAGCCACTCGTTGGTTAATTGGCCAAGTGATTCAGCCGCTGACCCCAGAGGATTCAAGACTTCAAGCAGAGTTTCTTATTGCACGTGCGAATCTCTGATCTTCGTGAGCGTTTAGCGCTCTCATTTGGCGAGCATTCACACTTTCCCACTGATATTGCCATCTCAGAACTTGGTAGCAAAACCGTTAATGAGGCCTTAGCTGCTGGCCTAGAGGCAGATGAGATTTGGAAAGCGGTATGTAGGGCGCACCCTAAAG
Source organism: actinobacterium SCGC AAA044-N04 (assembly GCA_000378885.1). GTDB lineage: Bacteria > Actinomycetota > Actinomycetes > Nanopelagicales > Nanopelagicaceae > Planktophila. The sequence continues at coordinate 313,611 of KB900456.1, forward strand.
AGACAGAAAAGCATAAGTACTAACTATGAGCCTAGTTACAACCCTGACGCAGACAGATCAATCGCACCCACCCTTAGTTTTAATTCACGGGCTGGGATCGGCTGCAACGGCATTTAAGCCCGTCATCCCTGCGCTCTCAAAGAGTTTTCGCGTGATTACTGTGGATCTGCCAGGACATGGCAAAAGCGCCTATATCAAGGGACAAGCTATGGACCCTAAGTCTCTGGGCCGTGCAATTTTTGAAACAGTAGAGCGTGAGTATGGAGTTAAAGAGTTTCACGTTGCAGGTAATTCACTCGGTGGCTGGATTGCACTTGAGATGGCAGCTGATCAACCACAACGCATCAAAACTCTCACAGGCCTTGCTCCTGCCGGGCTGTGGTTGAAGCCAGCATCAGGACGAGCACCTAGTGAGGCGCAGTCCTACTACATGGCCAAAGTGTTACGGCCTGTCATCAAAGTCGGACTTCATATAATTGCATTGCGCAAGATTGGCTATGCAAATGTGAGTCCAAAGTGGCGTGAGTTAAGTTATGAAATCTGTTATGACTCAGCTTTTGCAATGGGCAATGCAACAGGATATTTTCAAGCTTGGGATGGGATGTTAGGAAGACGTTTTGAAGCACATGTTCCAGAGAGCGTTCCTATAACAATCCTCTTTGGCGATACGGATAACACTTTGCCATATCCACATTCTCAAGAGCGCTCGCTAGCACCAGCGCATGCATCATGGATGGTTATTGATAACTGTGGTCATGCACCGATGTGGGACTATCCAGATTTGATAGCAAAAATTATTAAGGAAACTACCGAGCGATAACCTTTAGCACCCAAGGCTCATTTGCTTTAGCTTCAAAGAGTTCACATTCAAATTCTCTTGAAACAATCTCTGTCAATTCTTGGGGATTTGTGGGAATGGTTGTGGAAAGCAGCAACAGGCGCGTTACTTCACCGCGAGTCTTTTTAGACATATGAGTAATGACTTTCTTAACGCCATCAACTTTGCTGAACACTTTAATCTCCACGCATTTGTGCGCCGGGGCAGACCAAACGCTTTGATAGGTGGAAGATCTACAGTCGATAACTAAATCAGTTTCAATGGCATCTAATACTTGCGTGATGGGCCCTCGCATGTGAGCTGCATCGATCTTTTCTTTATAGGGCTCAATCGGATCAAGGCATTTAAGGCTTCCGTATTTAGCCGAGATGATTGCAATTGATTTCTGGGCACGATTTTGTGCAGCTTTAGTCAGCGTTGCCCAGCCCAGGCCCTGATAGAGGACGCCGGTATAGACGGTGATGGCTGGACCTGGCTCTGCCGCCTTTTTCTCACTAGGGGGCAGCAAGATGAGCATGGGGGTAAGTATGGGGCTGCAGAGCGCTGGCGACACGCTCGTATCTGTCAGCGCCGCCTGCTACCTTTCGAACAGATGTTCGGATACTCTATCCGAGTACAACCAGAGCGGTTCTAACCTCCGCCCACAGCTCTTCCCCCGAGCGCTGCGGTCCGTCGTTAGGTCTCCGTACCTTCTGGGCCAGGACCAAACGTCATACGACGTTCTATCGAAAGGAAAGTAAGTGGCTACTGAAAAAAGCAATAAAGCTAACGAAGCTGCACAAGAAAAAGCTACAAGCGAACGCCAAAAAGCGCTCGATACAGCCCTAGCCCAGATCGAACGTCAATTTGGAAAAGGCTCAGTAATGAAGATGTCGGATCGTCAAAACCAGATTGTTGAAGTAATTCCAACTGGTTCAATCGCACTCGATATCGCACTTGGTATTGGTGGATTGCCTCGCGGTCGCATCGTTGAAATCTACGGACCAGAATCTTCAGGTAAGACAACTCTTACATTGCATGCAATCGCTAACGCGCAAGCTGCAGGCGGTATCTGTGCATTCATCGATGCTGAGCACGCTTTTGATGCAGAGTATGCAAAGAAGCTTGGCGTTGATATTGATGCACTCCTAGTTTCACAACCAGACACAGGTGAACAAGCACTTGAAATTATGGACATGCTTATTCGTTCAGGTGCACTTGATCTAGTTGTTGTTGACTCCGTTGCAGCACTTGTTCCACGCGCTGAAATTGAAGGCGAAATGGGAGATTCTCATATGGGTCTTCAAGCACGTCTTATGTCACAAGCTCTACGTAAAATTACTGGTGCACTTCACCAATCAAAGACAACTGCAATCTTTATTAACCAGTTGCGTGAAAAGATCGGTGTCTTTTTCGGTTCACCTGAAACAACTACTGGTGGTAAAGCACTCAAGTTCTATGCATCAGTTCGTTTGGATATCCGTCGTATTGAAACTCTTAAAGATGGCCAGGACGCTGTCGGTAACCGTACTCGCGTTAAGGTTGTTAAGAACAAGATGGCTCCACCATTTAAGCAAGCTGAGTTCGACATCATTTATGGCACAGGTATTTCACGTGAAGGCTCATTGATCGATCTTGGAGCAGAAGTTGGTATCGTGAAGAAATCTGGTGCTTGGTATACATATGAAGCCGATCAGTTGGGTCAGGGTAAGGAAAATGCACGTACATTCCTTATCGACAACCCAGATCTAGCTAATGAGATTGAAGCCAAGATTCGCGCTCACTTTGTGCCAATCGAAGTAGATGCAGATCTGATCGCAGCTATCGATGAAGCCACCGCTGAGGTTGATTTCTAATTAGCCTGCAATTTGCAAAGGTTGACCAAGAGGCTGACCCTTACTCAATCGCATATGCCATTGCACAAAATGCTTTGGTTGCGCGGGCCAAGAGTAAGGGTGAGCTCTTGGCTCACCTTAAAAAGCGTGGCGTTGAGGATGATGTTGCCAATGCAACCATCTATAAATTAACCGAAAACGGTTTAATCAATGATGCTGAGTTTGCCAAAGCATGGACTCAATCTCGTCACAACGCCAAAAAACTCTCAAAGCGAATCATTGCAGGAGAACTTCGTACTAGGGGAGTAGATCAAAACTCAATCGATGAGGCCCTAGATGAAATTGATGATGAATCTGAATACCGGACAGCTTTTTCTTTGGCGATGAAAAAGTATTCAACAATGTCTCGGATGGAACCAGAAGTTCAGATTCGTAGAATTCAATCCTTATTGCAGCGCAAAGGTTTTGGCTTTGGTGTTATTGGTCGTGTTATTCGCGAGCTAGATATTCACTCAGGCGAGCAGCTGTAGCAACAACGGCTGCAGCATGAACGCGGCCAGGCTGTCGACCTAAACGCTCAATTGGTCCACTGATACTGACCGCGGCAATAACTTTTCCATTAGGACCGCGAACTGGGGCAGAAACAGAAGTAACTCCAGCTTCGCGCTCTCCTACAGATTGCGCCCAACCACGACGACGATCTGCAGCAAGTTGTGCGGCAGTAAATCTGGCATTTGCAACACCGCGATGAATCTTTTCGCTATCTTCCCAAGCCAGCAAAATCTGGGCAGCAGAACCTGCCTGCATAGTGAGCGCTGCGCCAACGGGAACAGAGTCACGAAGACCTGATAAACGCTCTGCAACTGCCACACAAATTCTTTGATCACCTTGTCGCTTATAGAGCTGGGCGCTCTCACCTGTTGCATCACGCAGCGCCGCCAATGCTGGGGCAGCAGCGGCAAGTAAGCGATCTTCTCCTGCTGCGGCGCCGAGTTCGCCTGCACGTGGGCCTAATACAAAGCGACCAGAGAGATCGCGGGCGACGTAGCGATGAAATTCAAGGGCTACAGCTAAGCGGTGGGCTGTTGGACGGGCAATTCCTGTGGCAGCAACGAGTTCTGCCAATGAATGCGGGCCAGCTTCTAAGGTATTTAAAATCGATGCGGCTTTATCTAATACGCCAACTCCGCTATTCTTTCTGCTCATAGGGTGATATTAACATCCCACTATGTGATATGGCAAATGAAGGAGTAAGGACAAGCAGATGGGTAAAACGCTAGCTGAAAAGATTTGGGCCGAACACATTGTTCGCGCCGCCGATGGTGAACCAGATCTTTTGTATATCGATCTTCATCTGATCCATGAAGTAACTAGCCCACAGGCCTTTGATGGTCTGCGCCTTGCTGGACGCACAGTGCGTCGCCCTGAACTGACCATTGCAACTGAAGATCACAATGTTCCAACGCTTAACATTGATAAGCCAATTGCAGATCCTGTTTCAAAGCTGCAGGTGGACACACTTCGCGCTAACTGCGCCGAATTCGGCGTTCGCATCCACTCACTGGGAGATAAAGACCAGGGAGTTGTGCACGTCGTTGGTCCACAGCTGGGTCTGACACAACCGGGCATGACAATTGTTTGCGGAGATTCACACACATCAACTCACGGCGCATTTGGCGCTTTAGCTTTTGGTATTGGAACTTCTGAAGTTGAACACGTTTTGGCAACACAGACTTTGCCGCTAGCTCGTCCAAAGACCATGGCAATCAATGTTGAGGGAAGCCTCAAGACTGGTGTTACATCAAAAGATATTATCTTGGCAATCATTGCAAAGATCGGTACTGGCGGAGGCCAGGGCTATGTTATTGAATACCGTGGTTCTGCAATCCGTGCTCTGTCAATGGAATCTCGTATGACGGTGTGCAATATGTCTATTGAAGCTGGTGCTCGCGCAGGTCTGATTGCACCTGATCAAACAACTTTTGATTACATTTTGGGCAAGCCACATGCACCTGAAGATTTTGATGCTGCGGTGAAATACTGGAGCACGCTCTATACAGATAGCGATGCACAATTTGATGTTGAAGTAAATCTGAACGCTGATGATCTAGAGCCATTTGTTACATGGGGTACTAACCCAGGTCAAGGTGCATCGCTAAGTTCAAATGTTCCAAACCCAGCAGATATTGCAGATCCAGAAGCACGTGGGGCAGCAGAGCGCGCACTTGTGTATATGGGTCTAGAGGCAGGAACACCTCTTAAAAAGATAGCCATTGACACTGTTTTCTTGGGCTCTTGCACCAATGGGCGAATTGAAGATCTACGAGCAGCTGCAGAAGTTGTGAAGGGTAAGAAGATTGCCTCAACACTTCGCATGTTGGTAGTTCCTGGTTCTGCCCGTGTGCGACTAGAAGCTGAAGCAGAAGGTTTGGATAAAGTCTTTATCGATGCAGGAGCTGAATGGCGAAACGCCGGATGCTCCATGTGTTTGGGTATGAACCCAGATCAGTTAGCTGTGGGAGAGCGCTCTGCCTCAACATCTAATAGAAACTTTGAAGGCCGCCAAGGCAAGGGCGGACGTACTCACCTTGTAAGTCCACTAGTGGCGGCAGCAACTGCCCTGCGTGGAACTCTCTCATCCCCTGCGGATCTGTAAGGAGCGAAAACAATGGAAAAATTCATTAAGCACACTGGCACCGCAGTTCCACTGCGTCGCAGCAATGTTGATACAGACCAAATTATTCCAGCAGTTTATTTAAAGCGCGTAACACGCAGCGGCTTTGAAGATGGCTTGTTTTCTGCTTGGCGCAATGATCCTGAGTTTGTTTTAAATAGGGCCGAATACAAGGCTGGCACAATTCTTGTGGCAGGAGTTGATTTTGGTACTGGTTCTTCCCGTGAGCACGCGGTGTGGGCGCTGCAGAACTATGGCTTTAAAGCTGTTATCTCTAGCCGCTTTGCCGACATCTTTCGCGGTAACTCACTCAAAGGTGGCCTGCTCACTGTCATCATCGAGCAAAACGATGTAGAAGCGCTCTGGGCGGCAATTGAGGCTAATCCAGCTACTTCTGTCAGCGTTGACCTTGAAACTCGCACAGTGAGCTATAACAACGTTGTTTTGCCCTTTGCAATCGATGACTACACCCGCTGGCGTTTAATGGAGGGTCTAGATGACATTGGCTTGACTGTTAAAAACGCTGATTCCATTGACTCTTTTGAGAAATCTCGAACAACTCTTAAGCCAGCAACGCTTCCAATTCGCGGATAATCACGGAAAAACAAGCGTAAATCACTGAGATTTACGTAGGGGTGAGCGTGGTGATGTAAAACTCTCAACTTGAAATTGAGGGTTTTCTACGCATAAAAACAGCGATTTTTTGTAATTTCACTAAAAAATTAATTCGCGACACACCTGCATTAATAGCGTAATCACCCTATATATACGCGTAAGTTTATGAACACGTTAAGCGATTGCTTAACATTTACGCGTAATAAGGGGATTTCAATGAATAAGGCCCAATTCATTGCGGCGTTGGCACCACATTTCAACGACAGCAAGAAGGAAGCAGCACACGCTGTAGATATCGTATTTGACACTATCGTTCGCAACCTTTCAAAGGGTGAAGACGTAATGATCAACGATTTCGGTAAGTTCAAGAAGGTTGATCGCAAGGCTCGTATGGGACGTAACCCATTTACTGGCGAAACAATCAAGATCAAGGCTTCAAAGAAGGCTCGCTTCTTGCCTGCAAAGGGTTTGAAGGATGTCATCTCAGGTGAGCGCAAGCTAGGACCTGCTCCAAAGCCAGAACCAAAGCCAGTTGCTAAGGCAAAGCCAGTTGCAAAGAAGGCTGCTAAGAAGAAGCCAGCAGCAAAGAAGAAGGTTGCAGCTAAGAAGAAGGTTGCCAAGAAGGCTCCTGCAAAGCGCAAGCCAGCAAAGAAGGCTAAGAAGAAGTAATTCGCTTAGTTATTAGTTAACGGGGTCGGCTCACGCCGGCCCCGTTTTCTTATGCCAATTCGTTAGTATTACCCACATGGCGGAATATAAAGTTTCTTACGCACCGCCTCAAGGAAAGCCCCTTGGAACAAATCTGACTTTTAAGATCTGCACAAAGATTGCCATTCCTATTTTAAATCTTGTTGGCAAAAAAAATTGGCGCGGGGCAGAAAATATTCCCCAGACCGGGCGAGTAATTGTTGCAAGCAACCATGTCTCATATTTAGATGTTTTGTTCTTTACACATTTTCTTTTTAGAAGCGGCCGTGCACCTCGCTATATCGGCAAAGAAGGCGTCTTTAAAGTTCCTGTGATTGGAAAGATCTTGCTAGCTGCTGGTCAAGTTCCAGTTGCTAGAGAAGGAAAAGATGCTGCTAAAGCCCTTGAGCATGCTCTCAAACTTCTTGAAGCGGGCCACTGTTTAGGTGTCTATCCCGAGGGCACACTTACTCGCGATCCCAACGGTTGGCCCATGGTTGCTAAGACTGGCCTTGCTCGCCTTGCGATTATGACTCATTCCCCAGTTATTCCAATTGCGCAGTGGGGTTCACAAATAGTTATGCCTACTTATGAAAAGAAAGTAAAGCTCTTTCCTCGCACACCCATCAAAATTTTGGCTGGAGCGCCATTGGATTTATCGCCTTGGTATGGCAAGGAAAATGACCCAGCTGCACTGACTGAAGCCACAGCATTTGTAATGAGGGCAATAACTGATCTACTAGAAGAGCTGCGTGGTGAGAAACGCTCAGTTGAGATCTTTGATCCACACAACTCTGATTTGCCTCGAACAGGAAACTTTAAAAAGAAGCGATGAGCAAAGTAACCGTCCTTGGTACTGGTGCTTGGGGCAGCACGATGGCCCAGGTTTTATCTGATGCAGGTAATCATGTTCTGATGTGGGGACGCAATGAAAGCGTTGTTAATGAAATTAACTCTCAGCACACGAATTCAAAGTATTTAGATTCCAATATCTTGCCACTGGGGATTCAAGCCACAACAGATTTAAGTCAGGCTTTTGGATATTCCAATATCTATATTTTGGCCGTACCAGCCCAAACTTTGAGAGAAAACCTCAAGAGTTGGACAAAGCTAGTCCAGCCTGATGCGACCTATGTCAGCACCCTTAAAGGCATTGAAGTCAGCACTCTTTCTCGCATGACACAAGTTCTTCAGGAAGAGATGCAGACCGAAAACTTTTCACTTATTACAGGTCCGAATCTTGCTAATGAGTTAATTCTGCGTCAGCCTGCTGGGGCAGTTGCAGCAGCACCAACAATGCACTTAGCTGAGAAAGTGCAAAAACTATTTGCAACGCCCTACTACCGCGTTTACACATCCACCGATGTGTTGGGTTGCGAATTAGCAGGTGCTATCAAATCTGTTATTGCACTTGCCGTTGGAATTTCAATTGGAATGGGATTTGGCGAAAACACACAGGCCATGCTTATTACTAGAGGTCTAAATGAAGTTGCGCGGCTGTGTGCTGCCCATGGGGCAGATCCGCTCAGTGCTGCCGGATTAGCGGGAATGGGCGATCTGGTGGCAAGTTGCGGTTCACCGCTATCTCGCAATCGCACCTTTGGCGAAGTGCTGGGGCGCTCAGGTTCAATGGCAACTGCGCGTGAACATGTGGCAAAGACCGTGGAGGGCGTAGCCTCCTCCAATGCAGTTCTTGAGATTGCTCACCGAGTAGGAGTTGAAGTGCCAGTTATTGAAGCCGTTGCTGATGTTGTTGCCGGCACGATTTCACCATCTGATGCTCTGGATCGCCTGATGGAAATTACAACTAGAGCCGAAAACTTTATCCGATGAGTAAATTAAATGTCGCCGTAATTTGTGGTGGAATCAGCAGTGAACATGAGATCTCCTGCGTTTCTGCCGGGGGAGTTCTTAAAGGTTTAGATTCGAGCAAATACAACGCAATCCTTATTGGAATCACAAAAGCGGGCAATTGGGTTTTGTTGCCTAATGACTATCGGCTAGAAATCGTGAATGGAAAGCTTCCGACTTTTGATGAAGCTGCACCGGCAGTGGTAGCTGATGTTCATGGTTTTTCGGTTGCAGGTAAAGCCCTAAAGATTGATGTTGTGTTTCCAGTGCTGCATGGGCCTTATGGAGAAGACGGAACAATTCAAGGGCTTTTTGAAATCGCAAATCTGCCTTATGTCGGCAGCGGAGTTTTAGCATCAGCAGTTGCGATGGATAAGTCTTTTGCCAAGCCAATTTTTGCTGCAGCTGGCATGAAAGTAGCTGATGGAATTGTTGTGACGAGCAAAGACAAGCAAGTAGCAATAGATGATTTGGCATATCCAGTCTTTGTTAAGCCAGCTAGAGGTGGCTCAAGTCGAGGCACACACAAAGTTAAATCAGTAGATGCGCTAAACGCCGCGCTCAAAGATGCATTTTTGTACGACCACAAGGTAATGATTGAGCAGGCAGTAGTGGGCCGCGAGATTGAGTGCGCAGTACTTGAATCTCATGGTGTGGCAAAGGCATCAGTTGTTGGTGAGATTGTTATTGATAGCAAGTTTGAGTTTTATGATTTTGAAGCCAAGTACTTAGATGGCGCTACGACTGTAAAGATTCCTGCCGATATTCCAGCAGCTGCAGCTGAGGAAATTCGTGAAAAGGCAGTGCAGGCATTTAAGGCGTTGGGATGCAGTGGACTTGCTCGGTGCGATTTCTTCTATACCGATAAGGGCGAAATCATAATTAATGAAATAAACACGATGCCAGGCTTCACGGGAACTTCTATGTATCCAAAACTCTGGGCTGCCACTGGGGTTGATTACACAAACCTGATTACAGCTTTGATCGAGACCGCTTTACTTCGAACAAACGGAGTTTTAGGAAACTAGTTCAATAATCTTTGCTGTGGGGTTTTGCGCAGGATCTGAATCCATAATTAGGAACGCCGCTCTCATGCCAACCTCTAGTGTTCCAAACTCATTTTCACGAAAGAGTTGATAAGCAGCAGTTTTAGTATAGAAGCTAAGTGATTCATCCATTGTGAGTGCTTCTTCAATTACCCACGCTTGAGTAACACCATCGGCCGGGTTTGAGCGAGTAACTGGCACACCAATAGCTTGCATTGGCACATGACTTGTAACGGGCCAATCACTTCCAAAGGCAATCATGGCACCAGCATTTAGCATTGAGCGAAGGCGGTACTGCTGATCATTTCGCTCATTCCCAATGCGCGGTGCAATAAGTTCCTTATTCATGGGATCTAAGTAGCACCAGAGCGGTTGGATGTTTGCGATAACTCCAAGTTGAGCAAAACGGGGAAGATCTTCATCGCGAATTAATTGGGCATGAACGATTACTGGGCGTCGATCCCATGTGGGATTGATGCATTGCATGGCCTCTAGCGCATCTAATGCCTGCTTTACGGCAGCATCTCCAATGGCATGTAAATGCACTTGGTATTGCAACGCATCGTATGTAACAAGGGCATTGAGAAGTTCTTCATCGCTCCAAATGGCAATTCCACGTGAGGTTGGATCATCCACATATGGCTGCATTAAATGGGCAGTTCCAGCAGATAAGGCGCCATCGAGTAAAAACTTGATGCTATTGGCTTGTAGTTGTGATGGATTATCAAGCTCTAAACACTGCTCACGAATCTCATTGAAATCATCAATGTCGCCAGACCACGTGGTGGGAGTAGCAAGTAGCGAAAGATTGAAAGCAATTGTTAACTCTCTAGTTTGCGCAGCAGCGATATATGCCCGCGCCATATCTTTCTCACACCATGAATCAATAGCAGCGATAACACCGACTTTTCTGTATTCCTTGCAGGCATACTTGATTGCAGCAATATCACTTTCAAGGGTATTGGCAGGGGCGTGATCTAGAACTAAGGCCATAGCAGATGGCTCACGCAAGGTTCCTTTTGCACTGCCATCTAAATTACGGGCGATAGTGCCACCTTGGGGATCCTTCGTTGCACTAGTGATCCCAGCCAATTCAAGTGCTTTGGAATTAACCCAAATGGTGTGGTGATCAACGGCGTGTAAGACAACTGGGCGATCACTCACCACTTCATCAAGCCACTTGGCATCAAAGTCTCCACCTTCAATGATTGCAGCTTCATAAGCACCGCCAATAATCCAGGTTATGGAAGGGTTTGCATCTGCAAAAGCTTTCACCTGAGCTTTGATTTCTTCAATGCTAGTGATGCCGTTAATTTTTGGACCAGCAGCCTCGCGTCCTGCAAAAATAGGATGGGCATGGCCATCTAGAAATGCAGGAATGACAAAGGCATCATCTAAATCGATTGTTTTTTCAGGAGTGAAATTTTTTACATCGTCACCTACGGCAAGGATGAGTGAATCTTTGACGAGCAAGTCATGAAAGATTTCTTTGCCAGAAGACCAAAAGCGCGCGTTTGTATAATGCGTGCTCATATGAGAGAGATTTTTATTGGTAAGTAACTGGGCAGGTCAGTGTGCGAGTAATGCCTGCAACACCTTGGACCTTAGAGAGAATCAAACGACCGAAATCTTCCATGCTGGGTGCTTCTGCACGCATGATGACATCATAAGGACCGGTGACGCCTTCGGCCAGAGTTACACCAGCGATAGCAGAAACAGCTTTTGCTACGGATCCCGCTTTGCCGACCTCGGTTTGAATCAAAATGTAGGCCTGTACTGACATAAGAGTTTCCTTTCATTGGTGGGTACAGGCTACTTCAGAGATGTGGCAACTGGCTAGTCGATTACTCTTCTCACTATGACCTTGAATGAAGCCCAGATAATCGGCGCACTTGCCGAGATTTTTGGCACAAACCATCGAGGCGTTCAGGTAGGAATTGGCGATGACGCTGCAGTTGTTGCTACAGGTGAGCACACAGTGATTACAACCGATATGGCAGTTGAAGGAACACACTTTAACTGCCAGTGGTCGGGTGCTTTTGAGATCGGCCGAAAGATAACGGCTGCAAACTTGGCAGACATCTATGCCATGGGAGCTACTCCTACCTATCTCGTTGTAGCGGTTACTTTGAGCGGTGAAGAGAGCATGGAGTGGATTACTGAACTGGCGCAAGGAATAAAACATGAGGCTAGTTCTTGTGGGGCAGTTGTGGTGGGCGGAGATTTAGCGCGCGGGGCAATAAAAGTAATCTCAATGAGCGCGCTCGGTGAAGTTGAAAAGGCAGTTACGCGATCTGGCGCACAAGTGGGTGATTCAATCTATGTGTCTTCACTTCCAGGTTGGTCTGCAGCTGGACTTTCTTGTATTGAGAAAAGCGAGTTAAGTGATTTAGAGAGCTATTCGGTGGAAGAGTTCTGTTCCCCAACTCTTGATTATTCAATGGCAGTTGCCTTTGCACATAAAGGTGCTCATGCAATGTGTGACATCAGTGATGCGTTAGTTATTCAGGCCGAGCAGTTAGCTCAAGCATCTGATGTGCAGTTAGTTTTTGATGCCGAAGCCTTTAAAGCAAGTGAAGAGTTTGCACAGTTATCTGAACTAGCAGAAGCTAGTGGAGTAGATCTTTGGCAATGGATTTTTGCAGGGGGAGAAGACCACGTTTTCCTGGCCACTGGAAGAGATCTACCGGGACTATGCGTGGGAGTTGTAAAAGAGGGCAGTGGAGTAATTGGTTTAGAAATGAAAAAAGCGCCAGATACCTGGCGCCATTTCAGTTAAGCAAATTTAGTTAGCGAGTAACTTTTCCAGCCTTAAGGCATGAAGTACAGACGTTTTGACGCTTTGTGCTTCCGTTAACCAAGGTACGGATGCGCTGAATATTTGGATTCCAGCGGCGACGTGTCTTTACCTGAGAGTGTGAAACGTTATTGCCAAAGCTGGGCCCTTTGCCACAGATATCGCATGTTGATGCCACAGCGGTACTCCTCTTATATGTGAAGGTAAGTAAGTCCTTAACGGACAAGGCGAAAGGGTATCGCGAACGTAGGGGGTGACGCCAATCAAGGGGAAATCACGCTTTATTGCCTGCCTCTGAGCCTGAATTGCTCCACGGCTTGCACCGTGCAGTAGGAGAGAATGCCACCATGGCAGATCTTGAAAGCAAACTCTCCTCAGTTATAGGAGATCGCACTGCCAAAGTTCTCACTGATACTTTTGATATAAAAACAGTTGGCGATTTGATGCGCCATTACCCACGCAGGTATTTAGTTCGAGGCGAGCTCTCTGATATTTCAGAGTTAGTTGAGGGCGATGAAGTAACTATTTTGGCTGAGGTTCTTAGTTCAACAAATAGACCGCTGCGCGGGCGCAAGGGGAGCATTTTCGAAGTAGTCGTTACCGATGGCACGGACAAACTCTCGCTCACCTTCTTTAATCAAGCGTGGCGAGAAAAAGAGCTAAAGGCTGGTCGCCAAGGTTTATTCGCCGGCAAGGTAGGCCTATTTAATGGCAAGAAGCAGTTGGCCCATCCTGATTACGAAATGATTCCAGATGGCAATGATGTCGATGCAGCAGCAAGTTCTTTTGCAGGAAAGTATCTGCCTGTTTATCCCGCCAGTGCCAAGATGCCTTCATGGAAGATCTCTAAATGCGTAGAGATGGCAATTGATTCACTCGATGAAGTTGAAGATTTTCTGCCAGAACACATACGAAGTAGCTTTGGTTATCCCACTTTGCATCAAGGTTTAGTTCAGCTACACCGCCCAGCCGATTTAGACTCAGCTGAAAGCGCCCGTGAGCGTTTAACTTTTGATGAAGCTTTCCTTTTGCAATCACTGCTTGTCTTACGGCGCAATGAATTAAGAAAACTCAATACCGCTTCTCGCAAAGCGAAAAAGGGGGGAATCCTTGATTCCTTTGATGCTTCCTTGCCGTTCCAATTAACTGGGGGACAAAAGGCGGTGTGTGCTGAAATAGAAGCAGATTTAGCCCAAGACCATCCCATGCATCGTTTGCTGCAAGGTGAAGTAGGTTCAGGTAAAACAATTGTTGCATTGCGTGCAATGTTGGCAGTTGTTGATAGCGGGGGACAAGCGGCTCTACTTGCACCAACTGAAGTGCTTGCTGCGCAACACCTTCGCACAATTGAAAAACTTCTTGGGCCCTTAGCCCAAGGTGGAACGTTGGGATCACAAGAAGGTGCAACACATGTAACTCTGATTACTGGTTCTCAAAACGCTGCAGCACGCAAAGCAGCCCTTGCCTTAGCCGCATCCGGTGATGCTGGAATAGTTATTGGCACGCATGCATTGCTGGGTGAAAAGGTTGAGCTCAAGGATTTAGGTTTAATCGTTGTCGATGAACAGCACCGCTTTGGTGTTGAACAACGCGATGCCTTAAAAGAAAAAGCACAGAAGCCTCCACATTTACTTGTTATGACTGCAACACCAATTCCTCGCACCGTTGCCATGACAGTCTTTGGTGATTTAGATGTTTCAACATTGCGCGAACTTCCACTTGGACGCCAACCCATCACAACGCATGTCATTCCTGTCATGGAGAAGCCAACGTATTTAGAACGTGCATGGGCACGCATTCGTGAAGAAGTAGGACAGGGGCATCAGGCATACGTTGTTGCACCGCGCATTGCCGCCGGCAGTGATGAAAATGCCGATATTGATTTTCTCTTTGGTACTGAATCAAGTGATATTGCCTCCGTTGAAGAGCTTGCACCGCGCCTTCATGGCTCAGATTTAGCTGGATTGCGCGTTGCTATGCTGCATGGGCGCCTTGGCACTGAAGAAAAAGAAAGCACTATGAAAGCCTTTGCTGCAGGTGAGATAGATGTGTTGGTCTCAACGACAGTTATTGAGGTGGGCGTGGATGTTGCAAACGCAACGATTATGGTGATTATGGATGCTGATCGCTTTGGTGTTTCACAACTACATCAGCTGCGTGGTCGTGTGGGCCGAGGAACTTCTCCTGGGCTATGTTTGTTGGTAACAAATGCCATTGCAGAATCACCAGCGCGAGAGCGCCTAGAAGCTGTTGCAGGAACTGTTGATGGATTTGAACTTTCTCGAATCGATCTTGAACAGCGCCGAGAGGGCGATGTTTTGGGCGCATCTCAATCTGGAACTCAGTCACATCTGCGACTACTTCGGGTATTGCGCGATGAAGAGTTAATCGAGAAGGCAAGAACAGCCGCGCAGGATTTGATTGCGACATCTCTTGATTTAACAAGTTATCCTGCGCTTAAGAAAGAGCTCAATGCTATGGCTCACAATATGGCCGTGGATTATTTGGATAAGGGTTAATTAGTTGAGAATCATTGCAGGCGTTGCTAAAGGTCGCACATTGGGCACAGTTGCCGGTGCTACACGCCCAACTTCAGATCGAGCACGTGAAGGTTTGTTTTCCTCCCTTCTTTCAGAGTTCGGTGATTTTCTAGGCCTGCATGTTCTAGATCTATTTGGTGGATCTGGCGCGATTGCACTTGAAGCTCTCTCACGCGGTGCAACTCTGGTTCATGTCGTTGAAAAAGATGCTGAAGCGCAAAAGACTATTGAAAATAACTTTGAGCTTGTAAATAAGAATAAGCCGGCTGGAAAGTTTCATCTCTACGCTATGTCGGCTCAAAGATTTGTTACTGATCCACCTAAAGAGAAATATCACATTGTCTATGTTGATCCTCCTTATGATTTTTCAGATGCAGAGGTTGAAGAGATTTTAAGTAAGTTACATGCAGGCTCATTCCTTAAAGATGATGCGGTGATTGCAGTTGAGCGCACCGCAAAGCGTTCTAATTTTTCGTGGCCAGAAGGCTTTAACGCGGTGCGCGAACGCAACTATGGGCAGGCCACGATTTTCTACGGCAATTACACGCCTGAGAATGGATAACTGACCCATCTCTTGCTAGCGTTTAGACCATGAGACGCGCGGTTTGTCCTGGATCCTTTGATCCAATCACCTTTGGGCATCTCGATATCATTTCTCGCGCCAGTGCTCACTTTGATCATGTGGTTATTGCAGTTCTTGAGAATCGAACAAAATCATCACTTTTCACAGTAGATGAGCGCATTGAAATGATCCGTGAAACTACAGCCCATCTAACTAATGTTAGCGTTGATTCTTGGTCAGGATTGCTCGTGGATTACTGCAAGAGCAATTCCATTCAGGCAATTGTTAAGGGCCTGCGTGCAGTTACAGATTTTGATTACGAGCTTCAGATGGCACAAGTGAACCTGCAGGGCTCAGGTGTTGAAACCATGTTTATGGCGACCTCACCAGTGCATTCATTCTTATCTTCATCATTAGTTAAAGAGCTCGCCCACTACGGGGGAGATGTTTCTACAATGGTGCCAGCATCGATTAATGCAGCTCTCAAACTTCGAGTAGGCGGGAAGTAAAATGGATTCAGTTGAAAAGTTAACATCTGCAATCACTATGGTTGAAGAAGCACGTGGTGTTCCACTTTCTGCGAGCTGTGTTGTTCACCGTGGTGAAATGCTTGAACTTCTAGATGAGGCACGTGAAGCACTTCCTAACGATCTTGAATCTGCACAAAAACTTATCGCTGCGCGCGATGCCATCATCGAAGAAGGCCGAGTCAGTGCTGAGCAGATGATTGCTATGGCGCGAGAAGATGTAGCCAGAATGGTTGAGCAAACTTCTATTGTTCAAATGGCACGTGATGAAGCGCGCAAGATTTTGGATGAAGCCCGCACATTGGGTGACCAAGAAAAGCAAGAAGTTGAGGAATACATTGATGGCCGCTTGGCTACTTTGGAAGTAATTTTGAATAAGACTCAAGATGCAGTTGCACGTGGGCGAGAGCGCTTGGCCGGTGCAAATGATAAAGATGTTCTCTCGCAACTCTCAGATGCGGACTAACTCCAATGGCACGCTTACCGGAGCCTTTTAAGTTAAATACATATGAACTTGCACGCCGTGCGGGGGAGATGAAGGAATACGAGCTCGATATTGCACTGCTTGAAAAAGTGGGAGTTGAACTCATATCTGTGCCAGCTGGGGAAGTAATTGAAGTAGATGCCCGCCTGGAGTCAGTGACTGAAGGTATTTTGCTCACCGCAGAAATCTTTGCTGTTGCTAAAGGCGAATGCACCCGATGCCTTGATCCGCTAGAAGTAGAGATTGAACGAAAAATTCAAGAGCTCTATTACTACGCCCAGAAGTTAGAGCGTCCGAAGAAGAAGAAAAAAACCGATGATGAAGATGATTTAGGTGAAGATGATGAGTTGATGATGGATGGCGACATCATGGATTTAGAGCCACCTATCCGTGATGCCATCGTTCTTGATCTTCCAATTAATCCACTCTGCAGTGATGATTGCCCAGGGCTATGCCCCGAATGTGGTGGCAAGTGGGCCGAGCTACCTGCCGATCACGCTCATGAGGTTATAGATGCCCGTTGGGCGGGCTTGAAGGGGCTAGATCTGGAGTAAGGGGGCCGATTTCAAGAATTAGGCTTTTTGAGGGATACTTACGCCTTGCAGCCACCGCTGCTTTTAGCAATAGATAAGAAGAGGTTCGAACCGTGCCAGTACCAAAGCGAAAAATGTCGCGTTCAAAGACGCGCTCACGCCGTAGCCAGTGGAAGACAACTGCTGCCTCTTTAGCAACATGCGGACAATGCCAATCTCCAAAGCTTCAACACACAGCATGTCCAACATGCGGTACATATAACCGCCGCCAAGTTCTAGAGGTTTGATCCCTAGTTCTATGCTCAATGAAGCGCTGGGGGTTGAACTTGAACCCGCACTTCTGGAGTTAGCTTTTACTCACCGTTCTTTTGCATATGAATCTGCGAGCAAAGAAACAAATGAGCGACTTGAATTTCTAGGAGATTCTGTTCTCGGTTTAATTGTTACCGAAGAACTCTACAAACGATATCCCGATTTAGATGAATCTCGGTTATCACCGTTGCGCTCAGGTGTAGTTAACATGCGTGCGCTCGCAGACATCGCGCGCACATTAGAACTTGGTCAATATATTCGCCTTGGAAAAGGTGAAGAAGTTACTAATGGGCGTGATAAAAACTCACTACTTGCCGATGCTCTAGAAGCCCTAATTGGTGCTATTTATCTTCAATGTGGCTTTGAAAAATGTACTGAAATTGTGCGCAGGTTGATTGCATCAACTATGGATTCGGCCGTTGCGCGCGGAGCAGGTTTAGATGGCAAGACAGCCCTTCAAGAGTTAGCAGCCAGCCTTGGAAAAGGTGCACCTGAATACGTTGTTACTGAACAGGGTCCAGATCACGATAAAGATTTCACGGCTACGGCAATGGTTGCTGGAAACGCTGTGGCGGTGGGAACCGGAAAGAGCAAGCGAGAAGCTGAGCAAGTAGCTGCCCGTATTGCATATGAAACTCTAAAAACTGAGCTGCCCGAGCAGTAATATCGCCGAAAACAAGCACGCGGCGCGATAGGTTTGCCGCGTGTATCTCAAGAGCATGACCCTCAAGGGCTTTAAGTCCTTTGCCTCCAGCACAACGCTGCGTCTTGAGCCAGGTATTACTTGTGTGGTTGGTCCCAACGGTTCGGGTAAAAGTAACGTTGTTGATGCTCTGACTTGGGTTATGGGTGAACAGGGTGCAAAGTCCCTTCGTGGCGGCAAAATGGAAGATGTTATTTTCGCTGGAACTAGTGGCCGTGCACCACTTGGTCGCGCAGAAGTTTCTTTAACAATTGATAACACCGATGGCGCGTTGCCTATCGACTACACCGAAGTAACTATTTCTCGCATTCTTTTCCGTAATGGCCAATCTGAATATCAAATCAATGGTGAAGCATCTCGTTTACTTGATATTCAGGAACTTCTCAGTGACTCAGGTATTGGCCGCGAAATGCACGTCATTGTTGGTCAAGGCCAACTCGATGCAATTTTGATGGCAACACCTGAAGAGCGTCGTGGATTTATTGAAGAAGCCGCAGGAGTTCTCAAGCACCGCAAGCGTAAAGAAAAAGCGCTGCGCAAACTTGATTCAATGCAAGCCAACATGGCACGTGTTCAAGATTTAACTGTTGAACTTCGCCGCCAACTTCGTCCGCTCGGTAAGCAAGCAGAGGTTGCAAAGAAGGCGGCAACTATTCAGGCCGATCTGCGCGATGCAAAGTTGCGTTTGTTTGCCGATGATTTTATTTCGATGTCTCGCACACTAGATGCAGAGGTGGCCGATGAAACTGCTTTGCGTCAAAAAAGAGCCGAAGTTGATAGAGAACTTGAGACTATTCGATCTCGTGAAGAAGCATTGGATGCACAATCGGCAGTTGAAACACCATTACTTGTTCAAGCACAAGAGACTTATTACCAATTAAATTCTTTGCGCGAGAAATTCCGAGGAACGCAAAGCCTTGCCCAAGAGCGCTCACGTTTTCTTAATGAAGAGGCAGAAGAAGCCCGTTCAGCTGGTCGTGACCCAGAAGCACTAGAAAAAGAAGCACAAGTTTTACGCAATGAAGAAAATGCATTAAGAAACAACATTAATGATTCTCGTACGGCGCTAGCTGCAGCAACTACTGCACTTGCAAATGCCGAGCAAGCGTTAAAGATGGATGAAGATAAAATCGCTGCAGCAATGCGTGCTATTGCCGATGCCCGCGAAGGCACTGCGCGCCAAGAGGGCCACATCAAATCCCTCCAGGCCCGCCTTGAAGCCATCGCAGAAGAAATCGCACGCCTTACAAAAGCCCGTGATGATGCCCAACATCGCGCCGATAGTGCATCACGTGAATATGCATCCTTTGAACTTGAAATTGCTAGCGCAGATTCTGGAGAACTAGGGCTCGATTCAGCTTTTGAAACTGCTAAATCTGCACTGGATTCTTCAAAGACTAAATTAAATGGTTTGGTTGATTCTGAGCGTGCTGCCGATCGTGAGCGAAACGCCGTTGAATCTAAGTTAGAAGCAATGAAGCTGACCTCACAAAACCGCGATGGTGCATCTGCGCTCATGCGCGATTCGCGTGGTGTTCACATCTTGGGCTCAATTGCCTCTCTGATCGAAATCGATGATGGCTGGGAATCAGCAGCAGCTGCAGCTCTTGGATCATTAGCTGATGCCATCGTGGTGCAAGATTTATCTTCAGCAGTAACAGCGCTTACAACTCTTCGTGATCAAAACTTAGGGCAAGCTGATGTATTGGTATATGAGGCAGGTAATCGTGGAAATTCAAATATTCCATCGGGATTAAACGCACTCGCATCCCATATTCGCTCACATTCAATCGGTGATCTCATTTCATCGCTTTTGGCATCCACGGTTGTGGCAGAAAATGCACGTGATGCTGAGGCAATTCTTCGCTCACATCCATCAGTAACCGTTGTTACTCGCGATGGCGATGTAATCACAAAGGCCAGAGCACGCGGTGGCTCCAAATCTTCATCTTCACTCATTGAGATTAAGGCTCTCATCGAGAGTTTAGAGACCAAACTGACTGAAATTACTCACACATGTGATCGCTTAAAGTTTGAAATCGCCACTGCAACTACAGAAGTTGCTGGTCGCCAGAGCTCATTTGATGTTGCACTCTCAAAACTCAATGAATCAGATGCTCGTATTGCATCCATTACTGAACAGTTAGCTGTTTCTGGACAGAATATGAAGTCTGCTTTAGCTGAAGTTGAGCGCCTTAATACCTCTATTCAAGAAGCAAGTGCAGCCAAGAGCCGTGATGAGGGTGAACTAGTCATTGCACAGAACCAGTTGCATCAACAGGGCGCAGTGGCTGAGCCTGATCACACTTTTACTGAAAACTTGCGAAACGCTGTCTCACTTGCTCGCACCACTGAGGTTGAAGCGCGATTGGCAGTTAGAACGATAGAAGAGCGTGTGGATTCGGTTGCAGCTCGCGCTAAAGCCCTTGAAGATTCAGCACGCAATGAGCGCGAAGCATCAGAGCGCGCAATTGTGCGCCGCGGTGCTCGAGCACGCGCAGCAGTTATCTCACAAGCAATTGCTGAATCTGCATATGAAGTTCTGATTCATATTGAACGCTCAATCGCTAAAGCTGCAACTGAACGTGCACGCTTAGAAGAATCACGCACTGCTAGAGATGGTGAAACCCTCACCGTGCGCACACGCGGTCGTGAATTAACCGCCGAACTTGAACAACTCACTTCTAGCGTTCACAAAGATGAAATTGCTCGTGCTGAACAAAGAATGCGCATCGAAACTCTTGAGAACAAGACAATGGAAGAGTTTGGTATTGACACCCAGGTTCTTGTTTCTGAATACGGTCCTGACAAAGATGTTCCAACATTTTTTGAAAATGAGGCTGGGGAAATCGTCACAACCGAGCTCATTCCATATCGCCGTGATCAGCAGGAAAAGCGTTTGGCATCAGCTGAACGCTCACTTGCTTTGCTGGGTAAAATCAATCCATTAGCTTTAGAAGAGTTTTCAACTCTTGAAGAGCGCTTGAAGTTCCTAGCTGAGCAGCTAGAAGATTTGAAGAACACGAAGAAGGATTTGCTGGACATCATCAAAGAAGTTGATGATCGTGTGCAGACAATCTTTATGGAAGCCTATGAAGAGACCTCAAAGCATTTTGAAGATATTTTCTCTCGCCTGTTCCCAGGTGGAGATGGACGTTTGATTTTGACTGATCCAGATAATCCGCTGACAAGTGGTGTGGATGTTGAGGCTCGACCTCCCGGAAAGCGTATTAAGAGATTGTCTCTGCTCTCTGGTGGAGAAAAGTCTTTAACCGCTGTTGCTATGTTGGTTGCAATCTTTAAAGCGCGCCCTAGCCCGTTCTATGTGCTCGATGAAGTTGAAGCGGCCCTGGATGATGTGAACTTAGGACGCTTGCTTGTAATTTTGGAAGAGCTTCGTGCAAGTTCACAGCTCATCATCATTACTCACCAAAAGCGCACCATGGAGATTGCTGATGCACTTTATGGCGTGACCATGCGTGGTGATGGAGTAACTGAAGTTATTTCTCAGCGTTTGCGCGAATCTGACGCAAGTTAAGTAAAGCTTTCTCATGGGTTTATTTAGCAAATTCATTGCCAAAATCAAAGGTACCAATGATTTTGCACCTGCCGATTGGAAAGAATTAGAGGAAGAGCTCCTTCTATCCGACTTAGGCCCATCGCTAACCAAAGAGTTCTTAGAGCAAGCCCGAAAGGTGAAGAGCGAGAACGCAGGTGAGGCACTTTCTCAGATACTTTCAACGCATCTATCAACTAAAGATCGCGGTGCGCTCCTGGGTCAAGAGACAACAGTAATTATGATTGTTGGTGTTAATGGGACCGGAAAAACCACAAGCGTTGCAAAGCTTGCTGCAAATCTAAAAAAGAGCGGTAGGAATGTTGTGATGGCAGCCGGGGATACTTTCCGCGCAGCAGCAGTTGAGCAGCTGCAAACGTGGGGAACACGAATTGGGGTTGAGGTTGTTTCAGGAAAAGCTAATGGTGATCCTGCATCAGTTGCATTTGATGCGGCAAAGAAAGCCCAAGAAAGCAAAGCTAATTTTCTGATTATTGATACAGCAGGGCGTTTACACAATAAGAATGATTTAATGGCAGAGCTTGAAAAAGTTAAACGTGTAGTTGAGAAGGTTTTTCCAATTAATGAAGTCTTGTTGGTAATTGATGCAACAACTGGTCAAAATGGTTTGCAGCAAGCAAAAATATTCACCGAGGCAGTTAATGTCACTGGAATTATCTTGACCAAGATTGATGGAAGCGCGCGAGGTGGAGTTGCGCTGGCTATTGAGAAGGAACTCGATATTCCGATCAAATGGATTGGCACGGGGGAGTCTGAGGCCGATTTTTCCCATTTTGATGCCGATAGCTACATCCAAGGGCTGCTTTCGTAACCTAGACGTAACACAGGGGCGAATTTGTCACGCCCCCGCAACAGTTCACACCATCTGCCGTAACCGGATCTAGAGAAGGTATGCCCATCTCAAAGGCGAGAAATTTCATTCAATAATCTCGAAAGCAGATGAAAATATGACAGATATCGTGTTGAACTCAGGTGATACAGCCTGGATGTTAGCAAGCACCGCTCTCGTTCTTCTTATGACACCTGGACTTGCCTTTTTCTATGGCGGAATGGTTCGCACTAAGAGCGTTCTAAATATGATGATGATGTCCTTTGTAACCATTGGCATCGTTAGTATTTTGTGGGTTATTTATGGTTTTGAATTGGCATTTGGTTACAAGGGCGAATCAGCTTGGTATGGAAATCTTTCATTATCAGGCTTAGGTGGAATGGTTAATGAGCTCACTAATAACGGTGGAATTTATCCAATTCCAGTATTAGTTTTTGCCGCATTTCAATTAATGTTCGCAATTATCACTCCTGCACTTATTTCAGGTGCTATTGCAGATCGCACTAAGTTCACCGCTTGGGCAGTCTTTGTTGCAATTTGGTCAACCATTGTTTACTTCCCAGTTGCACACTGGGTATTTGCATTTGGTAACAAAGTTGGCGATACAGTCACTGGAACTGGTTTTCTTGCAGGTAAAGGTCTCGAGGACTTTGCTGGAGGAACTGCAGTGCATATCAATGCAGGTGCTGCCGGTTTAGCACTTGCAATAGTTCTTGGTAAGCGCGTTGGATGGCGCAAAGAAGCAATGCGTCCACACTCATTGCCACTTGTTCTACTTGGATCGGGTTTGCTCTGGTTTGGTTGGTTTGGTTTCAATGCTGGGTCAGCATTGGCTGCTAATGGAATTGCAGGTCTTGCATTCCTCAACACACAAGTTGCAACTGCGGGAGCACTTATTGGGTGGTTATTAGTTGAAAAGATTCGCAATGGTCATCCAACTTCACTTGGCGCGGCATCAGGAGCCGTAGCTGGTCTAGTTGCAATTACTCCTGCTTGTGCTTTCGTTGCACCATGGGCGGCAGTTGTTATCGGTCTCTTCGCCGGTATTTTCTGCGCACTAGCTGTCGGGTTAAAGTACAAGTTTGGCTTTGATGATTCACTCGATGTCGTCGGCGTACACCTTGTCGGTGGAATCTGGGGATCTCTAGCAATTGGTCTATTCGGTACACACGTTGTGAACAGCATTGGTCTAGATGGTCTGTTCTATGGAGGTGGAAGCGCACTACTTGGAAAACAAGCTCTTGGCGTTGGAATGGTTGCTCTGTATTCATTCCTTGTCACTTTGGTGCTTGGATTCATCATCGAAAAGACAATTGGATTCCGTATTTCAAAGGATGCTGAGGTAGAAGGTGTCGACTTGTCTGAACATGCCGAGACTGCTTATGAAATGTCTAGCTCTTCACGAGGAGGTTCTTTCTAATGAAGTTAATTACAGCAATCCTGAAGCCATTTAAGTTAGAAGATGTTAAGAATGCCTTGCAGGCACATGGTGTTACTGGAATGACAGTTTCTGAAGCCAGTGGCTTTGGACGTCAAAAGGGACATACCGAGGTCTATCGCGGAGCTGAATACACCGTTGACCTAGTTCCTAAGGTTCGCCTAGAGGTGTTAGCAGATGATGCAGATGCAGCCGCAGTTGTAGATGTCATCGTGAAAGCAGCATCAACTGGATCAATTGGTGATGGAAAGGTTTGGACCACCCCAGTCGATCAAGTTGTACGCGTACGCACTGGAGAACGTGGGCCAGACGCAATCTAAGATACCTACATGGGTACACGTGAGCGAAGGGAGCGATCGAACGAGAGCGATCGCTTCCTTCTCTCGCTTTTTACAACAGCATTAAAGAAGACTGGAAAAAACTCTAAAGGTTTAGCTGTGGCTGCAGTAGGCGGTTATGGCAGAGGTGAACTTTCTCCAGGTTCAGATTTAGACATCATAATTTTGCACCAGGGTCAGTTGTCTCAAAATATATTTAGCGAATTTGTTAATAATCTCCTCTACCCGCTCTGGGATAGCAAGAGCGTGGATCATTCTGTGCGCACACGGGCCGAAACGCGAGATGCTGCTGAATCAGATTTGAAAGTAGCACTTGGACTTTTAGACATTCGCCTAGTCGCAGGAGATGCAGATTTAGTTGCAGCGGTGCAAGCAGATAGTTTGGAAGCGTGGCGCAAGTATGCCCGCAATCGCTTAAGTGAGCTCAAGCAATCATTAGAAGAGCGTCATGAACGCGCGGGTGAGTTAGCGTATTTACTCGAACCAGATGTGAAAGAAGCTCGGGGAGGATTGCGAGATATCAACGCC
The DNA here is from genome assembly GCA_000378885.1 of actinobacterium SCGC AAA044-N04. GTDB lineage: Bacteria > Actinomycetota > Actinomycetes > Nanopelagicales > Nanopelagicaceae > Planktophila. The sequence goes on from KB900456.1 coordinate 338,304, forward strand.
TTGCGCGCCATTTCCTTATCCGGTGCAACCAATGTTCCACTGGAGCGTATAAGTTGGGCTGAATCAAAACTCAATGATGTTCGCGAGACTTTGCATCAAATGAGTGGGCGCAATAAGGATAGATTACTTTTTCAAGAACAAGATGCCGTTGCTCGCGAACTTGATTACATCGATGCAGATGCATTGATGAGCGATGTGGCACAAGCAGCTCGATCCGTTGACTACCTACTTGAATTTACTTGGCACCAACTAGGACAAAGAAATAAAGACGGCTTAGGCCGCTTTCTTCGTAAACCACGAACAGATATTGTCGCTAAGAATCTCAACGTTTCACAAAAAGAGATTGTTATTAATCCATCAGCTGATATACACAGTGATCCCATGTTAGGACTTCGCGCGGCGGCAACAGCGGCGCAATTAGGACTTCCCATCTCTCTTGACTCATATTCGCTTCTATCTGCAGCACTTGCCGAAGGTAAGGGGCTTCTTCCTAATCCTTGGCCACGTGAAGCACGTGAACACCTCATTTCACTTATTGGGGCGGGTGAATCAATGGTTTCAATTTTTGAGGCCCTTGATCAAGAAGAGATTATTTTCCATTGGATTCCAGAGTGGCGAGCATTGCGCTCATTGCCACAGAGAAATGCACTACACCGCCATACAGTTGATAGACACATGGTTGAAACTGCGGTTCATGCTGCAGCTCTGACTCGAAAAGTTCACCGCCCTGATTTACTTCTCTTTGCTGCTCTTTTTCATGACATAGGAAAGGGTGATGTTGAGGATCACTCTCTTAGGGGAGAGCGTTTAATTCAACCTTTGGCTCAAAGAATTGGCTTCCCACCTGAGGATGTGGAAGTAATTAAGATTCTGGTTAAACACCACTTGCTCTTATCTGCCACAGCAACAAGGCGTGATCTTGATGATCCTGCAACTATTCAATCTATTGTTGCTGTCATACCAGATTTAACAACGTTAGAACTTTTACATGCACTCAGTATCGCCGATGGAGAAGCCACAGGAAGTGCTGGGTGGAGTGATTGGAAAGCCACCTTAGTTTCTGACTTGGTAAAAAGAGTCAAGAAAGCAATGTCGGGATCTAGCACTATTGCAGCCCAGCCTGAGATAACTCCAGATCAGTTAAAGGTGGCAGAAAGCGGTGTGCTGCAAGTTAACCTCGAACATCGTGAAAATGGTTATTCGATTGAAATTATTTCACCAGATAAGCCAGGCCTACTTTCCTTAGTCGCAGGAGTGATTAACACATCCCGCCTCGATGTTCGCTCTGCTAGAACTAAGACGCATGGCTCCTCAGCGGTAATGAAATGGATTGTTACACCAGAACCCCATGCACCAGCAATTACTGCGCAGATACTTCGCAGCGAAATTGAGAAAGCATTTAATGACGCCTCACATATTGAAGATAGATTAATTGCAAGAGCACAGGCCTATGCATCTATTCCATCAATTCCTGTGCCAGATCCAATTGTTGAGTTTTTCAATGATGGGGCAACTGAGGCGACAATCATTGAAGTGAGAAGTCACGATAGACCAGGTTTGCTCTTTAGGATCGGTGCTGGAATCACACAATCCAAGGTCGACATTAGATCTGCCATTGTTACGACCCTTGGCGCTGAAGCAATTGATACTTTGTATGTGACCGAACTTACGGGAGGCCCGCTAAGTGATGAGCGGGCTAACGAGGTAGCTTCGCGTTTATTGCAACTGCTCAAGTAGTCTTAGCGCCTTATGTTTGAGTCACTCACCTCGCGTTTTAGTAGCGCATTTTCATCGCTGCGCTCACGCGGCAAATTAAGCAGTGCTGATATTGATGCGACTTGTAGTGAGATTCGCCAAGCGTTGCTGGAATCTGATGTTGCTCTATCTGTGGTGGAAAGTTTTGTCGAGCAGGTGCGTGAGAAATCCTTAGCCGCACTTGCAACAATGCAGTCCGGAACTAATCAAGGTCAAGCTATCTTCGAGATCGTTAATGCATCCCTTATTGAAATTCTTGGGGGAGAAGCACGCAGAGTCCGTTTTGCAAAGAATCCACCGACGGTAATTATGTTGGCAGGTTTACAGGGTGCCGGTAAAACTACTTTGGCCGGAAAGCTTGCAAAGTTTTATGCCGACCAGGGAAACACACCTCTACTAGTTGCATCTGATTTACAGCGACCAAATGCTGTAACTCAACTACAAGTTGTTGGTGAGAGCATTGGTGTTCCAGTCTTTGCACCAGAACCAGGAAATGGTGTTGGTGATCCAGTAAAAGTTGCTAAGAGTGGTATCGAATATGCAAAATCAAAGCTCTACAACATGGTCATTGTTGATACGGCGGGCCGTTTGGGTATTGATGAAGAGTTAATGAAGCAAGCCGCAGATATTCGAGATGCCGTTAATCCCGACGAGATCCTCTTCGTAGTCGATGCCATGATTGGTCAAGACGCTGTTAGAACCTCACAAGCATTCTTAGATGGCGTTGGCTTTGACGGAGTTGTATTAACCAAACTCGATGGTGATGCTCGCGGTGGTGCGGCCCTTTCAATTGCTTCCATAACCAAGCGTCCGATTATGTTTGCATCTACTGGCGAAAAGCTCAGTGATTTTGATATTTTCTATCCAGACCGAATGGCATCTCGCATTCTCGGAATGGGCGATGTTGCAACTCTTGCTGAGCAAGCTAAAAAGGCTTTTGATGGTGATACATCTGCAAAGCTGGAGGCTAAGTTTGCAAGCGGTGAGGATTTCACTTTAGAAGATTTCTTAGAGCAGTTACAGGCCATGTCCAAGATGGGCTCAATGTCTAAGTTACTGGGAATGTTGCCAGGTGCTGGGGCGATGAAGAAACAGATTGAAAACTTTGATGAAGGTGAGATAGTTCGTACTAAAGCAATTGTGCAATCAATGACTCCAACAGAGCGACGCGATCCAAAAGTTCTCAACGGCTCACGACGTGCGCGAATTGCCCTTGGCTCTGGTCGCAAAGTCTCTGATGTGAATAATTTGGTGGATCGCTTTTCTGCAGCCCAAAAGATGATGAAGCAGGTGCGAAATGGCGGTATGCCGCAGGGCATGGGCGGCATGGGTCTTCCTGCAATGCCTAAGGCAGCAAATAAGAGCGCTGCGCCTAAGAAGAAGTCCAAATCTGGCAATCCAGCCAAACGAGCCCTGGAAGAGGGGCAATAAAGCTCGATTTCACCTTTGCCACCCTTAGATGGCAGAATTGGGCACCTGTTGATGGGGCCCTCTACCCCCGTTCAACATCCACGACCGATAGTTGTATGTAATTGATTGCGCACCCCGCTGCGATTGATTTTTATGACACACATAAACAGGAGCACAACCTCACTTGGCTACAAAAATTCGTTTAATGCGCATGGGTAAAATCCGCACACCATTTTTCCGAGTAGTTGTTACAGACTCTCGCAAGGCACGTAACGGTCTTTCAATTGAAGAAATTGGTCGTTATGTTCCAGGACAAGAACCATCACTTATTGAGATCAACTCAGAGCGTGCTCTGTACTGGCTTGGTGTTGGTGCACAACCATCAGAGGCTGTAGAGGCTCTTCTGAAGGTCACTGGAGATTGGCAAAAATTTAAGGGTCTTCCTGGAACTGAAGGCACGCTTCGTGTCGCAGCTCCAAAGGTCGGCAAGCATGTTGCTTATGAAGCAGCTATGAAGCAGGCAATGGATGAACCAAAGGAAGGTGCAACTACTCTTAAGAAGAAAGCACAAGAGAAGTTAGCTGCAAAGGCAAACCCAGTTGTTGAAGAGGCAGTAGTTGAAGCACCAGTTGCTGAAGCTGCAGTCGAGGAAGTTGTTGAAGCGCCAGCAGAGGCAGCAGTTGAAACTGTTGCAGAAGCTGTTGTTGAAACACCAACTGTAGAAGCGGCTGCCGAATAACAATGATGGATGAAGCCCTAGAGCATTTAGTAAAGGGAATCGTCGATAATCCCGATGATGTAGTTGTTGCTGAAAAGAATCATCGTCGTGGAACAACTCTCGAGGTTCGTGTGAACCCTGAAGATATTGGCAAAGTTATTGGTCGTAATGGTCGCACTGCAAAGGCACTTCGCACAGTCTTAAGTGCAATTGCAGGACGTACTGTTCGCGTCGATCTCATCGAGACCGACGAAGCACGCTAACAATGCGTTTACTCGTGGGGCGCATCGGTCGCGCCCACGGAATTCTTGGAGAAGCGACGATTGAGGTTCGAACTGATGAACCTGATCGTCGTTTTGCCATTGGTAACAAAGTTCAGACAGATGCCCACGGAGAGCTAACAATTACTTCTGGCCGAGTCCATAACGGCATTTTATTGCTGGGGTTTAACGGCATCACTGATCGCAATGGAATAGAAAAGCTGCGCAATACTTTGATTTATTGCGATGTGGATATCAATGAGCCAGGTATTGATGAAGATGATTATCACGTGCTTCAACTCGTTGGGTGTTCGGCTGAGCTTGAATCTGGGCAAGTAATTGGTGAAGTAAGCGATGTAGTTAATCTTCCTGGGCAAGATTTGTTAGCAATTAAGACAGAAACTGGCGAAATGCTAATTCCATTCGTGCATCAACTAGTTCCTGTGGTTGATATTGCTGCTCGTAGAGTTGTTGTAATCCCACCTGATATGTCAGGGGAAATGAAATGAAAATTGATGCTGTAACGATATTTCCTGAATATTTCGCACCACTCAAACTCTCTCTTTTAGGTAAAGCACAAGAGAGTGGGATTGTTGAATTTGGTATTCACGATCTGCGCAGCTTTGCTACAAATGTTCACAATCAAGTAGATGACACGCCTTATGGAGGCGGTGCTGGCATGGTGATGATGCCTGAAGTATGGGGAAAAGCTCTAGATCCATTGATGAGTGCTCAAAGCGATTTAATTATTCTGACTCCGGCAGGCAGGCGCTTTGACCAGCCAATGGCAGCTAAGTTTTCCAAGGCATCTCATCTAGTTTTTGCTTGTGGTCGATATGAAGGTATTGATGATCGAGTGCGTCAGCATTATCTTTCCAAGAATCATCGTGTTCATGAAGTATCAATTGGTGATTACGTTTTAGGTGGTGGAGAAGTTGCATCCCTTGTGATGATTGAAGCCATCACTCGGTTAATCCCGGGTGTCCTCGGAAATCCTGAATCACTTGCCGAAGAGTCACATAATCAGGAGGGGTATCTTGAATATCCCAGCTTCACAAAACCTCAGAATTGGCGTGATATCCCAGTTCCTGAGATTTTATTAAGTGGAAATCACGGCGAAATCGCTAAGTGGCGGGCAGCACAAGCAATTGAGCGTGCAAAAGAGAACTTATAACTGGGCAGTAACCCAAGAACTACCGTAGCGTTGCGCCTATGACTTATGACAGCAAGGCGATTCAAGCTCGTCTTATTCGAGACCTAGAACCTGTTGTTGCTGTCGAACTTGATCGGCATTTGAAGGTGCAAAAAAATTGGTATCCCCATGAGTATGTCCCATGGTCTGAGGGTCGCGATTTTGCTGGGCCTCTCAATGGTGATGCATGGGAAGCAAAAGATTCACGTCTGACCCCTGTTGCTCAAGATTCTTTAATTCTTAATTTATTAACTGAAGACAATTTGCCGAGCTATCACACTGAAATTGCTCTCTCAATGGGCCGTGATGGTGCCTGGGGAACGTGGATTGAACGTTGGACGGCCGAAGAGGCACGTCACAGCATTGTTATTCGCGACTACTTAATGGCAACACGCGGTGTTGATCCATATGAACTTGAAGATCTGCGCATGGCACATATGTCATTGGGTTATCAGACTCCATATGAAAATGACATGTTGCACACCATTGCTTACGTTTCTTTCCAGGAGTTAGCCACACGTATTTCACACCGCAATACTGGCAAGATTTCAGATGACCCGATAGCCGAATCCATGATGCAAAGAGTGTCTTTGGATGAAAATCTGCACATGCTTTTCTATCGCAACACATTAGGGGCAGCCCTTGATATGGAACCAAATGCCTCCATGCGCGCTATTGCCGATGTAGTAACTAATTTTGATATGCCAGGGGCAAACATGCCAGGCTTTGGTCGAAAGGCCGTTCAGATTGCTCTAGCTGGCATTTATGACATGCAGCAGCATTTAGAGGAGGTTGTTGCTCCGGTGCTTCGTGCTTGGAACGTCTTTGATCGCACTGACCTTAGCGGTGATGGTCTAGCTGCACGCGATGAACTTTCGGCATTCTTGGCCAAGGCCACCACAGAATCCAACCGATTTAATGAAAAACGCGAACTACATTTTGAGCGTCTCATTGCACGTGGACAAGAACCACTACGAATCATTAAGTAGTATTGCCCGCATGTCTAAACGCGTCCTCTTCATTGAGCATGACCACGTCTCTGCTGGCGGCCCAATCTGGAAGCAGTTTGAAAAGCGCGGCTATGAAATTTCTCGATTTATAATCGTTGATGAAGAACATGCAAAAGCACCTAACGTCACTCCAGAATGGCCAGATTTACTTTCATTTGATGTTGTAGTTGTTATGGGTGCTCCGTATGCAGCTTATGATGATGGCGCAATAGGTAACTGGTTAATTCCTCAAGTTGCAAAAATGCGTGAGGTTCATAACGCTGGAATCCCAGTTCTAGGAATCTGCTTTGGGGGACAGCTCATGTCTCGTGTTTTGGGTGGGACCGTTTCGCGCTCACCATATGCAGAACTCGGTTGGTATGAAGTAGATAGTGATGATGAGAGTTTTATCCCTAAGGGACCTTGGTTTCAATATCACTGGGATCGATTCACTGTTCCACCTGGAGCTACGGAGATCGCCCGAACTGAACTATGTCCGCAGGCATATCACTTCGGTCGCACATTAGGTCTGCAGTTCCACCCAGAAATTGATTCAGAAGTTTTGGATATGTGGCTAGCTATGGATGGTGGATGCGCTGAAGTTGAGTCTGAGGGAGTGGTTGTGGATCAGCTGCGCGCAGAGACTAGAAAATTAGAGGCAGAAAGCAATCAACGCGGTTACGATTTAGTTGATCAATTTCTTGATCGCATCGCAACCGCACCAATCCGCACAATCTAATTAGTCGTTAGAGATAAATACGTTCTTTAACTCTGTGTAAGAATCAACTGCATCTGGGCCTAAACCACGTCCAAGACCTGATTGCTTAAAGCCACCAAAAGGTGTCCAGAAACGAACTGAAGAATTTGAATTCACAGACAGTGCACCCGATTCAATTGCACGTGAAACGCGAAGAGCACGTCCCACATCTCTTGTCCAGATAGAACCAGATAAACCATATTCGCTATCATTTGCCATCTGGATGCCTTCAGCTTCATCTTCAAAAGTTAAGACTGAGACAACAGGGCCGAAGATCTCTTCACGCCACGATTTGGCTTGGGCATTTTTAGGAAGCAAAACAGTGGGTGGCATCCAATAACCAGGCCCTGAAGGGGCGGATCCTTGGAAAGCAATTTTTTCATCGAGATAAGACTCAACGACATCAAACTGCTTCTTAGAAATCAGCGGTCCCATTTCAGCACTTGCAAGGTTTGGATCTTCGCAGCGGAACTTCTTAACCGCGACTTCGAAATGTTCCATGAACTTATCGAATGCCGACTTTTGCACAAGAATTCGTGAACGAGCACAGCAATCTTGGCCAGCATTATCAAAGACTGCGCCAGGTGCTCCAGCTGCTGCTTTTTCTATATCTGCATCAGCAAAGATGATGTTGGCGCTCTTTCCACCAAGCTCAAGTGTTACACGCTTCACCTGATCGGCGCATCCGGCCATGATCTGCTTTCCGACTTCAGTTGAACCGGTAAAGCCAACTTTTCGTACTAATGGATGTGTGACAAAGCGATTACCAACAACGCTGCCTTTGCCGGGAAGTATGTTGAGAACACCTTCAGGAATTCCAGCGAGCAATGCAAGTTCGCCTAGACGAATAGCTGTTAGCGGTGTGTATTCAGCAGGTTTTAGTACAACAGTATTTCCAGCAGCTAGCGCTGGAGCAAAGCCCCAACCAGCAATAGGCATAGGAAAGTTCCAAGGAACAATAATTCCAACAACACCTAGAGGTTCTTTAAAAGTTATATCTACTCCACCTGGAACTGGAATCTGCTTACCGAATAAGCGCTCTGGGGCTGCTGAGTAATACATCAGCGTATTAGCGACATTGTCTGCTTCCCAGAGTGCATTGCCTCGTGTGTGGCCAGCATTAGTGATTTCTAACTGTGCCAATTCTTCACGGTGATCTGTTACAACTTGTGAGAAAGCGCGAAGCAAGCGGGCGCGCTCACCAGGTGTGACTTTTTTCCAGCTTTCAAAAGCTTTAGCAGCCTTTGCAATAACTGCATCAGTTTGTTCCAAATCTAAATGAGGAACATTCTTAACAATCGCTTCTGTGGCAGGGTTGATTACATCATATGAAGTAGACACGGTTATTTAGAACCTTTCGAAGTTGCGGACTAATTCCCAATCGGTGATTGCTTTGCCATAAGCTGCAATTTCAATCTTGGCCATGTTTGCATAATGAGCTTGAACCTCAGCACCAAAAGTTTCCTCAACCCATGCAGAGTTTTCCCATAGCGCAAGTGATTCATTCATTGATGAAGGAACACGCTGTGAATCTGAGGCGTACGCATTTCCTGTGAAAGCTGGTTCTAAAACCATCTTGTTCTTAATTCCATCCAAGCCTGCAGCGATGATTCCAGAAACAGCTAAATATGGATTTACATCTCCACCTGCAACACGGTTTTCAAGACGAAGGCTTGCACCTTTTCCAACTAAGCGAAGGGCACATGTGCGGTTATCGCGGCCCCAGCGGATAGCTGTTGGGGCAAATGAGCCTGGAACATAGCGCTTATAAGAGTTGATGTTAGGTGCAAAGAGCAAAGACATTTCGCGCATATGCGCAATTTGTCCCGCGATAAACTGGCGGCCAAGATCACTTAAACCCTGCTCTTTATCTGAATCATCAGCCATCACTATAGAACCATCTAGGCCACGGAATGATAGGTGAATGTGTGAAGAGTTACCTTCCTTTTCATTTGGCTTAGCCATGAAAGTAAGTGCATAACCATCTTGTGATGCGATTTCTTTTGCACCGTTCTTATAGATGACGTGGTTATCGCAATTTGAAAGGGCATCAGAGTACTTAAAGGCAATTTCATGCTGGCCAAAGTTACATTCACCCTTAACTGACTCAACGGTCATTCCTGCTTTTGCCATAGACAAACGGATTCTGCGCAAAAGTGGCTCAATACGAGATCCACCTAAAATTGAATAATCGACGTTGTATTGATTGACAGGAATAAGGTTCTTATAGCCCTTGTTCCAGGCTTCTTCATAGGTGTCTTTGTACACCACGAACTCAAGCTCAGTTCCGCACATCGCTTCCATGCCCGCATCTTTAAGAGCTTTAACTTGCTTGCGAAGTATTTGGCGGGGAGAGGCAACAACATCTGTGTGATCTAGCCACTGCACATCGGCCAATACAAGTGCTGCACCTTCTTGCCAATCAATCATGCGCAAGGTGTCCATATCTGGAACCAAAGCAAAGTCGCTATAGCCACGTTCCCACGAGGACATCTCGTATCCGTCAACGGTATTCATATCGACATCGACTGCTAGAAGATAGTTGCAACCTTCAGTACCGTGCTTGAGCACTTCATCTAGGAAGAAAGTTCCATGGATGCGCTTACCTGTTAAGCGGCCCTGCATATCGGTCATGGCTACTACAACGGTATCTATTTCACCGCTTTTGATCTTGGCTGTTAAATCAGCAATCGTCATTGATGTCATGCCCAATAGCCTAACGATTTAAGCCCTTAAAATCTAGGCTAAAAAAATCCCCCCGCACTTTGCGTGCGGGGGGATTTATGAGAGTTATAACTCTTTTATAGGTTACTTCGTGGTCCTGTGAACCATTTCTTCGCAGATAGGTTCCACCAGATCCAGAGGATAATTAACGCGCCACCAGTAACAAGTGGTGCGTAGTTAACTGCAGTCCAGGTGAAGTCTTTATTACCTGGAGTTCCAGCTGGTGAGAATGGCAAGATGAAGTAGATAGAAATAATGGAGATTTCTGCAACCGCCACAATGTTCATCCACTTGTACTTTGAACCAAGTGTCCATGCTCCAGCCTTGAACTTATCGCCAGCCTTTAGACGCAAGAAGATTGGAATTAAGAACGCTAGGTAGAGAGAAATTACACAAACAGATACAACCGCATAGAAAGCAGTTGGAGCACCTGTTGGTGACTTCCATAGAGCTGGAAGAGTCAAGATGATTCCACCAACGGCTGATGCAAGAACAGCATTTAATGGAACATGGTGCTTGTTAACTTTCTTCCAAAGATTTCCTCCAGGTACAGCTCCATCGCGTGAGAATGCATACATCATGCGTGAACATGAAGTTAAGCAAGCTGTAACGCAGAAGATTTGACCAAGAGTTGTGATGATCATGACGAGCTTAAATGCAAGCCCACCACCAAGTGCGGTGTAGAGAACAGCAATCACTGATCCACCACCGAATGGGTTAACTGCCAAGTCAAATGAACTAATTGTGTCTACCTGAGTTGCAGCAAAGAGGAATGCCATCAAAAGGATGTATCCACCAATTGCTGAGTAGAAGATTGACTTCCAGATACCCTTAGCGGCATTGATATGAGCATCATGTGTCTCTTCAGACAAGTGAGCAGATGCATCAAAGCCGGTAATTGTGTACTGAGTGAGCAAGAAACCAAGTGGCAATACGTATAGCCAGTATGAGTTATCGCTAAAGCCAGAGCTATTGATCTTGGTTGTGAACATCCAAGAAAGTGTCTGGTGCTTATCAGGGACAATCAGCAGAATTGCAATTACAACAGCTGTTCCAAATACGTGCCACCACACTGAAATGTTATTGAAAAGTGAGAGTAGGTGACCGCTATAGATGTTGATCAACGTAACAACAAGAATGATTGCAATAAATAGGAAGAACTGTTGCTTGATGTAGTCGCCACCAAGGAAAGTTGTTGCATAGTTTGGCCATTGAGCACCCAAAATTGTGTTCAAGAAGCTAGCTGCTCCATAGCCCACAGATGCTGTTACAGAAATAAGACCAATTAAGTTAAGCCAACCGGTGTAGAAACCAGCTTTTGCTCCACCTAGCTTTGATGCCCACCAGTAAATACCACCTGATGTTGGATAAGCAGATGCAAGTTCTGACATACAAAAGCCGATGATCAGAATTAGCAGTGATACAACTGGCCAGCCAATTGAAATTGCAACTGGACCACCGTTGTTCCACGCTTGAGCAAATGTTGTAAAGCAACCTGCGAGAATTGAAATGATTGAGAATGAAATCGCAAAGTTTGAAAACCCAGACCAGCTGCGATTTAGTTCCTGCTTATAGCCGAGTTCGGCTAAGCGTTGTTCGTCTGTTAGTGCCAAGATGTTCTCCTCCTTGAGCCATTTGGGGTAATCTTTCTACTCCACAGTGTGACTGAAATGGAAGAGGTTTTCTCAAAAATGTGCCGTCTAATGGGCTACGTGTCGCAGGGTGAATCCTCATTTCCCGCACAAGTGGGTAAAGATTTCCAAGAATTCATCGCCCTGTCATCTGTCCACTGCGATGGCTGGGGAATCTCCACAAATGATAGACAGCACGCACATGCGGTGCTAGAGAAAAAAGTAGAAGCTGCCGCCGAGAGCGCAACTTTTCAAAAGATTATTACTGACAACTCCGCCGATGGCGCACTTCTGCACTTGCGCTGGGCGACTAAGGGTTTGTCAATAAGTGAGAACAACACTCACCCATTTGTTTATGGAGATTATTCTTTCATCCATAATGGATCTATTTTCCCTCCAGATTCTTTTTCTGACTTTATTGATGAAAAGTTCAAGAAATTGATTGTTGGCGACACGGACAGTGAGCGCTATTTCTATCTAATGATGACACAAATCGAAAAACTAGGTTTAGCTGAAGGAATTAAGTCAACCCTTGCGATTATCAAAGAGCATGGCAAGACAACTTCTTTGAATTTTATGTTGATGAATAATGAGAGCTTTGTTATTGGTAGCGAGCACAATTCTGACAAAAAACCAGATTGGGCACCTGATGACTATTACGTCATCAAATACAAGAAGAATCCTGATGGGGTTCTCTTTGCTTCAAGTGGATGGAGCCAACCAGGCTGGCACACCTTAGAAAATCACCATGCCGCCATCGTTAACCGTTCAACTTTTGAGATTGACGTAATCAACCTCTAATTTCCCCCATTACGATAGGCGCATGAGTCGCACCTATGCCGTTGAAACTTATGGCTGCCAGATGAACGTGCATGACTCTGAACGCATCGCCGGATTACTCGATGAAGCAGGCTTTATTCCTGTCGAGCCTGGGTCACAGGCAGACATTGTAGTTTTCAATACATGTGCAGTGCGCGAAAATGCAGATAACAAACTGTATGGAAACCTCTCTTTCTTAGCGCCAATCAAAAAAGCAAACCCACAAATGCAGATTGCAGTTGGAGGATGCTTGGCACAAAAAGATCAGGCAACAATTTTGAAGAAGGCACCTTATGTCGATGTGGTCTTTGGAACTCACAATGTTGGTTCACTCCCAGTACTACTAGAGCGTGCACGAATCGAAGAAGAGTCTCAAATAGAGATCCTAGAATCACTGGAACATTTCCCATCAACTCTTCCCGCACGACGCCTATCAGCTTTCTCATCTTGGGTATCAGTCTCGGTTGGATGTAATAACACCTGCACTTTTTGTATTGTTCCAACTTTGCGCGGTATTGAAAAAGACCGTAGTGCTAAAGAGATTTTGAGTGAAGTTCGAGCCTTAGTTGATCAAGGCGTTATTGAAATTACATTGCTGGGGCAAAATGTGAATGCCTACGGGGTGGATTTTGGAGATAGAAGTGCATTCGCAAATCTTCTAAAAGAATGCGGCACAGTCGATGGATTAGAGCGAGTGCGTTTCATGTCTCCGCACCCACGTGATTTCACTGATGATGTAATTGACGCAATGGCAACAACTGCCAACGTGATGCCACATCTTCATATGCCGCTTCAGTCAGGATCAAATTCAATATTGCAGGCGATGCGTCGCTCTTATAGAACAGATAGGTATCTAGGCATTATTGATCGAGTTCGCGCAGCAATGCCACATGCAGCAATTACAACTGACATCATCGTTGGTTTCCCAGGTGAGACCGAAAGTGATTTCCAAGCCACAATGGATATTTGTGCAGAGGCGCGATTTGCGGCGGCATACACCTATCAATATTCAAAGCGGCCTGGAACGCCAGCTGCATCGATGCCAGGTCAAATTTCGCCAGAAGTTGTTGGTGAGCGCTATACGCGTTTACACAATCATCAACAAGCTATTTCACTTTCTGTTAATCAAGAAGCAGTGGGCAAAGAATTCAAAGTATTAGTGGGGGACTACGAAGGTCGCAGAGATGAAGCACAGGCGCGCATGACTGGGCGCAGCGAAGATTTCAGATTAGTACATTTCTCAAACAGTATCGAAGCACGCCCAGGTGATGAGGTTGAGGTATCAATTACGCAAGCTTCGGCACACTACTTAATTGGTACTCCGGGCAAAGTTAGAGCAACACGTGGAGGAGATGCCCACGCAGCTCGTATTGCAGAGAAGAAGAGCTCAGCGACATTACTAGGAATGCCGACGTTAAAAGCATGAAGTTGATAGTTATTTGTGGTGCAACTGCAACTGGCAAGAGCGAATTAGCAATCTCACTGGCTCAGCACTTAGGCGCTGAAATTATCAATGCTGACTCAATGCAGATCTATAAAGGTATGGATATTGGTACCGCAAAACTTCCCGTAAGTGAGCGAGCAGGAATTGCCCACCATATGCTCGATGTCTTGGAAGTTACACAGGACTCAACAGTTGCCTGGTATCAAGAACAAGCTCGAAATGCTGTGAGCGAGATCCACAGTCGTGGCAAGGATGTCATCGTTGTTGGTGGAACAGGGCTGTACATCAAAGCAATTTTGGATGATCTGAACTTTCCAGATACTGACCCAGTAGTTCGTGCGTCACTAGAACTTGAATTAGCAACTATCGGTTTAAATGCCCTATTTGAACGTTTAGAAAAACTTGATCCGGCAGCAGCAATCGCTATTGATCGTGCTAATTCTCGCCGTGTCATACGTGCACTAGAAGTTATTGCTATTACAGGCAAGCCCTTTACGGCCAATCTGCCACGTGAGGCCAGCACCCGCTATCCCAATGCAATTCAGTTCGGATTAGTGATGGACCGGGATCATTTAAGTGAGCGGATTAGTGCGCGCGTTGATCTAATGTGGGAATTAGGTTTTGTGGAGGAAGTAGAGCAGTTGCTCAAGGATGGAATTACTTTAGGGCGCACAGCACAGTTAGCTTTGGGCTATTCACAGCTTATAGCTTTTAAGAATGGGCTATTGAGTGAAGAAGAAGCAAAAGAGGACACAAAGCGGGCCACGCGCCAGTACGCCCGCCGTCAAGAGACATGGTTTTCGCGCGATGATCGAATCAAATGGATATCACAAGCTCAGCCACGTCTAGAAACAGTGCTGCAACATCTAGAGAAGATAAACTGATGACAATGATTGCAACTTATGGACATGGCACCGAGAATGATTTTGTACTCGTTTTCGACCCTCAAGATGAACACTCAATTACTACTGCCCAAACCGCTGCCATTTGCAATCGCCAAACTGGAATCGGAGCGGATGGCTTAATCAGAATAATTAAGCGCGACGAGAAGTGGTTTATGGATTATCGCAATGCCGATGGTTCATTAGCTGAGATGTGTGGCAACGGAATTAGAGTGATGGCCAGGTATTTAGTGGAACGTGGCCATGTGCCTGAAGGTATTTTTGGTATCAATACACGTGATGGAATGAAGCATTTGCGGGTGCCAATGACTGGGGATATCTCAGTAAATATGGGAAAAGTTGCTGATGAAGAAATCGCAATTACCGCAGCAAATAACGGACATATTTGGAATGGCTACAACATTAATGTTGGCAATCCACATGCAGTTGTATTCGTTGACGACATTAATCAAGTAGGCGCCCTAGACGAGGCTCCTATTGTTAGACCTAAAGACACATATCCTGAAGGTGTCAATGTTGAATTCGTTCAGATAACAGGAGACCACGAAGTAACAATGCGCGTTTTTGAAAGAGGCAGCGGTGAAACTCGTTCCTGTGGAACGGGAACATGCGCTGTAGCTCTTGCCGCATCTCTCCACACAAAAGAAAGACTTCCTGCGCATTGGGTGATTAATCCACCAGGAGGACGTCTAGAAGTTTCTATTGATGGACATTCCAATGCCACATTAATTGGTCCTGCAGTTCTGGTGAAAGATGTGGATATTTCGGAGTTTTTACTTGCCTGATAAGGAGTTTGATGATGAGTTTGAAGCTCTACTCGCTGAAAGCGCTCGAGTTGCTGCTGAATACGACGCCAGCGATGAGGATGAGTTAGTAGATCCAACTCAGGAACTTTCAGAGCGTCATTCATTAAGACGCGTCAAAGGTTTTTCAACGCAACTTCAAGATATCACTGAGGTTGAAAATCGTGAGTTACAACTTGAAAAAGTTGTTTTAGTAGGTGTGTGGACCGAGGGCACATCAGAGATGGCTGAGAATTCTTTAGCCGAACTTAAAGCCCTGGCTGAAACTGCAGGCTCAGAAATAATGGAAGGAATTATTCAACGTCGCGATAAACCAGATCCGGCGACTTATATTGGATCTGGAAAAGTTGCTGAGCTTAAGCAAATTGTTGTTGCAACTGGTGCTGACACCGTGATTTGTGACGGTGAACTCTCACCTTCACAGCTTCGACAGTTAGAAGAGAAGATCAAGGTAAAGGTTGTAGATCGAACAGCTTTGATTCTAGATATTTTCGCTCAGCACGCTAAGAGTAAAGAAGGTAAGGCGCAAGTTGAGCTGGCACAAATTGCATATCTATTGCCACGACTGCGCGGTTGGGGTGATTCACTTTCGCGCCAAGCTGGTGGTCGCGCCGCTGGTGGAGCAGGTATTGGTGGACGTGGTCCAGGTGAAACAAAGATTGAAACGGATCGACGCAAAATCCGTGACAAGATGGCAAAGCTGCGCAAAGAGATTGCTGAGATGAAAGTTTCTCGCGATACAAAGCGACAAGAGCGCAAGCGCTTTAATATTCCTTCTGTTGCAATTGCCGGATATACCAATGCTGGTAAGTCATCTCTGCTCAACCGCCTCACTGACGCGGGTGTTCTAGTTGAAAACGCACTCTTTGCCACACTGGATCCAACAGTGCGTAAATCGCAAACTAGCGATGGTCGTGTTTACACATTAAGTGACACTGTGGGATTTGTTCGTCACCTTCCTCATCAGCTCATCGACGCTTTCAAATCAACATTAGAAGAAGTATCTGGTTCTGATGTCATCGTGCATGTTGTCGACGGTTCTCACCCAGATCCATTTGAGCAGATTCGTGCGGTGCGCGAGGTAATTGCCGAAATTGGCGGGGGAGACATCCCTGAAATTATTGCAATCAATAAGGTAGATGTAGCAAATCCTGAAGTTGTCATGGAAATTTTGCGGAAAGAACCAAACAGCTACGCATTTTCTGTCAGAACAGGCTTTGGCATTGAGGGTCTTGTGTATGCAATTGAACGCTCTTTGCCGAGGCCCTCAGTTGAGATCAATGCTGTGATTCCATATGAGCGAGGAGACTTGGTGCATGAGATTCATGAGCGTGGAGAAATCTTTTCTGAGGAGTATGTAGAGGCTGGCACGGCAATACATGGCCGAGTCGATGGAACTCTGGCTGCTGCTATAGAAAAGGTGCAAGTGAGGGGGGAATAACCCCGACACGCCGAGCGTTATAGCAACAGTAAAGGCTGATGTGCGCCATGATGCGCCCGCAGGAACTAGTCAAGTATGGAATCGAGGTGAGAGCAATGGCAACAGATTACGACACACCCAGAAAAACCGATGAAGAACTCCATGAAGAGTCGTTAGAAGAGTTAAAAGCTAAACGTGTCGATGCTCAATCCGGCCAGATCGATGTTGATGAAGCAGAAGCTGCTGAAAACCTAGAATTGCCTGGTGCAGATTTATCAGGTGAAGAGTTAGCGGTTCGAGTGGTACCAAAGCAAGTTGATGAATTCACATGTTCACGTTGTTTCCTTGTGCATCACATTACTCAACTAGCAAAAGGCGAAGGTGCAAAAGCTGTTTGTAAAGAGTGTAATTAATCTTTTAAAGCTTGAGCCAGTTGATTCGCCTTATTACTTGTAATTAACCAGTAAGGCGTTTCATCTCTATTGTCAGTGATTTCTACCTTCACTCCAGTTGATGACCAAAACCTAATACCAAGAAATGCCATTGGGTCGGCATCACGAGTTCTCAGCTTTCTCATAGCCTGGCTATCTAACTCTGTGACTTCGCCTATGTATTTCAAATCTATGTGAGCACGGCCAACCAAGAGTTCTGACTCGCTAACTTGGATCATCAATCTCGTGCGTACGGCGATCAAAACCACAAGAGCACTGAGCACAAGAAAACTGATCAGCGCGGCAGAGTTTCCTAACGCCGCCCAAACTGAGAGTACAAATGAGAGAAAAAAGAAGTAAATCAGTGCGAGAAGCCATAGTGGCATACGGATCACTTCGCGGTATCGCATAGGTCATACGCTATCGGATAGTCTTTACTTCATGAGCCGTATCGCATCGACCACCCCACCTGAGGGTGCGATGATTCCAGAGCGACATCCGAAAGCTCCACCAGTGGGCTCAAAGATTCCTTCGCATTTCGGTCACTGCTTTGGTTGCGGGGAACTTCATCCCACTGGATTACATCTTGTTGCATATGCAGGAGAAGGTGCAGATATAACTGCGCAATTTACAGTAACCGAGAATCATCAAGGTGCACCTGGTTTAGCCCATGGTGGATTACTTTCGCTTGCTTTTGATGAAGCTCTAGGAAAGTTAATGTGGTTGTTACGTGCACCTGCAGTTACTGCGCGTCTTGAAACAGATTTCTTAAAGCCCGTTCCAATGGGTTCCACACTTCACATCACGGCAAAAATTACGGGTCAAGTTAATCGCAAGGTTTATTCATCGGCAGAAGGTCGCCTAAATACCCCAGATGGCCCACTTGCAGTTCGCGCAGCAGCATTATTTGTCATCGTTCCGATGGATCACTTTCTCAACAATGCACCTAAAGAGTACTTAGACCACATCGCTAAGAGTCCTCAGATCCTTGCTTTTGTTGATACTGATTTCGAGATTAATCCATAAATGAGTCAACTGAAAGTTTTAATAAAGCGTTTGGATCCTTCGGTTCCTCTTCCGCACTATGCAAAAGGTGGGGATGCTGGTGCAGATTTAGTGACAACAAAGGATTTCACTTTAGTTCCGGGGGAGCGAGCCTTGATTCCAACGGGAATATCAATTGCTCTTCCCGATGGATATGTGGCGCTAGTGCATCCTCGTTCAGGTTTAGCGCTCAAGCATGGAGTCACGTTAGTCAATACACCAGGCACAATTGATGCAGGCTACCGGGGAGAAATTGCTTGTATTTTAATTAATCATGATTCCAAGGAATCAATCTCATTTAAAAAGGGCGATCGGATTGCTCAATTAGTGATTCAACAAGTTGAAAAAGCAGAATTTATTGAAGTAGAAGAACTTCCTGGCTCTGGTCGTGGTATTGACGGATTTGGATCAACTGGTCTGGCATGAGCGAACATAATCAAGATAAAGAGACGGTGCTTAAAGCACTTGGCGGAAAGAAGGGCCTCATTGATTCAGGTCTTCCTTCAGTTATCTTCCTAGTAGCCTTTAATGTTAAACATGATTTGCGACAGGCGATCGTGGCAGCGCTGAGCCTTTCAATTGTGTTGGCAATCATTCGTTTGGCAAAAAAGGACACAATTCAGCACTCGGTCTCTGGAATTCTAGGTGTATTAATCTGTGCTTACTTTGCTAACCGATCAGGAAATGCCTCTGATTTCTATATTCCAAAGCTTCTAACAAATCTTGCCTATGGGACCGCATATCTTGTAGCAAATCTTGTCGGATGGCCGTTGCTGGGAATTGTTCTTGGCCCACTACTTGGTGAAAACTTTGAGTGGCGTAAGAATCCAGAGCGCAAGAAGGTTTACACACGAGCAAGTTGGATTTGGGTAGCTATGTTTTTCTCACGGATAGCTGTTCAATATCCAATTTATCGAAGCGGGAACGTGAACTTGCTTGGCACGGTAAATCTTGCAATGGGTTATCCACTGTTTTTTGCTGCGGCCTATGGAAGTTGGTTAGTGATTAAAACTGCCCCACCTGTCATTAAATCTAGCTAGTTATAAAGCAGGCTTTAATACGGGCTTCAGCATCAGATGAGGCGACAAATAGAAGTTCATCTCCAGCTGCAAATACATCGTGAGCTTTGGCTGTAATCACTCGGCCATCTCTGACAATTGCTGCAAGTGCTGCATCTTCTGGCAATTCAATCTCTTCTACAGTTTTTCCAATACATGATGAGCCATCAGGCAGAGTTAATTCAACAAGGTTTGCTTGGCCCTTTTTAAATGAGAATAAACGGACGACATCACCAACACTTACTGCCTCTTCAACCAGAGCAGCAATAATGCGAGGAGTTGATACAGCTACGTCCACACCCCATGAAGAGTCAAAGAGCCATTCATTTTTTGGATGATTAATTCGGGCAACAACACGTGGCACGCCATACTCGGTTTTACCAAGCAGAGATGTCACTAAATTGGCTTTGTCATCGCCTGTGGCTGCAACAAGAACCTGACAAATATTGAGGTGGGCGTTATCCAGTGAAGTAATTTCGCAGGCATCGGCCATTAACCATTCGGCATCTGGGACGCTCTCAAGTTTTAGGGCTTTGGGATCTTTATCAATTAGTAAAACTTGATGGCCATTATCTAGAAGTTCGCGCGCAATGGCACGACCAACATTTCCTGCACCAGCGATTGCAACTCTCATTGGCGCTCTCCATCTGGTGAATTAGCAAGGATTGCTTCAGTTTTAGCAATATCGTCATCGCCCACCATTACATGAATGAGATCGCCCTGTTGCAAAACCGTGTGATGATCTGGAATAAGGCCAACACCAAGGCGGGTAATGAATGCCACTCGCGCAGGAGTTAACTCATCGATGAGAAGAATCTGGCGGCCATACCAATCATTATGTGGGTGCATTTCACACAGTTGCACAGTTCCGCTGGCATCGCGCCACTCAGAACGCGAACCTTCTGGAAGCAATCTGCGCAGAATTTGATCTGTTGCCCAAAGCACTGTTGCAACTGTTGGAATTCCTAAGCGCTGGTAAATTTCAGCACGGCCTGGATCATAAATGCGAGCTACAACGTTTTGAACACCATAAGTTTCGCGAGCAACGCGCGCTGCCAAGATATTTGAATTATCACCATTACTGACAGCAGCAAAAGCATCGGCATCTTGAATACCAGCTTCGCGCAAGACATCTCGGTCAAAGCCGACTCCGGTTACAGTCTTGCCTTTGAAATTTGGACCCAATCGGCGGAAGGCCTCACGTGCTTGGTCAATGACAGCAACGGTGTGGCCAGCGGCTTCAAGATCAGTGGCTAGTGAAGATCCGACTCGACCGCATCCCATGATGACTACGTGCATATGTATTAACTTACACCCATAAGGTTAGTTCCGTGGCACCAACTATGAAAAGTACCCTTGTGGTCGGCGAAGTTATCGAGGTGGCAATAGAAAAGGTTGCCCACGGCGGCCATTTTATTGCCCGATACGAAGGTTGTGTAATTTTCGTGCGCCATGCCATTCCTGGCGAAAAATGCAGAATCCAAATTACTTCGGTCGGAAGTTCCTTCAACCGTGCAGATGTGGTTGAAGTCTTGGATCCATCCAACGACCGTGTTGTTGCGCCATGTGGATATTCAAACCGTAATGGATGCGGCGGATGCGATTTTCAGCACATTACTATCGAGCGCCAACGGCAATTGAAAGCTGATGTCATCACAGAACAATTTGCACGCATTGCAAAGATAGAAATGAGCGTTGAAGTTGAAAGTGTCGGACCAGAACTTGGTTGGAGATCTAGAATTACAGCTACAAGTGATAAGAATGGAAAGCTTGGATTTATAGGTTCAAGAAGTCACACAGTAATTCCGGTTGCAAATTGCTTGGTTGCAGCCAAAGAGATCGGATTTCATGAACTAGCTACCCGCGCATGGAAAGGGGATATGCGCGTTGAGATTGCTGCCTCAAATACTGATGAGCGATCAATTTCACTCATGCCAACTCGCGGTGAAAGTAAGTCACGATTGAGCGAAGGCCCTGCAGTCCTGCATGAAAAAGTCTTGGATAAAACTTTAGAGGTTAGTAACAATTCCTTTTGGCAAGGCCATGTAAATGCTCCTAATGTTTTAAGCGAAGTTGTAAGAGATTTTGCCGCAGTAAGGAAAGGAGACCACGTATTAGATCTTTACGGCGGTGTTGGACTTTTTGCTGCAGCGCTTATCGATGCAGTTGGTCCTGATGGAAGAATTGATTTGATTGAAGGTAGTAAGAGTGCAACCTCTGATGCTTCACGAAATTTTGTAGAGAATTCAAATGTCAAAGTAATCACTGGGGATGTTGCCACCCATCTACCAAGAATTGACTCAGCAGATGTAGTGGTTCTGGACCCACCTAGAGATGGCGCTGGAAAAGTAGTGGTGAGTGAAATTGCCAGGTTAAGACCTCGAACAATTGTCTATGTGGCATGTGATCCGGCGGCATTAGCGCGTGATACTGGTTACTTTTTAGAACGTGGATTTTTACTCGTAAAATTGCGTGCTTTTGATCTCTTCCCAATGACACATCACATCGAATGTGTTGCACTGTTTGAGGCCGCTAAGGTATCTTGACGCTCAAGTAAGCGAAGATTTATTAGGGGAGACGATGAGTAAAAACTCTTTCAACGCAAAGAAGAACCTAGAAGTTGCGGGTAAGAGTTACGAGATTTTCGACATCTCCGGCATCGAAGGCGCAGATAGCCTGCCATTCTCACTCAAAGTTCTGTTGGAGAATCTACTTCGCACAGAAGACGGCGCAAACATCACAGCCGATCACATCAAAGCTTTAGCAAATTGGAATCCATCGGCAGAACCAGACACTGAAATTCAATTTACGCCAGCCCGTGTAGTCATGCAGGACTTCACTGGAGTTCCCTGCATTGTGGATCTTGCAACAATGCGTGAGGCAATTGTGGATCTGGGTGGTGATCCATCCAAAGTTAACCCTCTAGCACCTGCAGAATTGGTAATTGATCACTCTGTTATTGCAGATGTTTTTGGATCAAAGGATTCTTTCGAGAAAAATACTGATATCGAATATGAGCGCAATCAAGAGCGCTATCGCTTTTTGCGTTGGGGACAAACCGCCTTTGATGAATTCAAGGTTGTGCCACCAGGAACCGGAATTGTTCACCAAGTAAATATTGAGTACTTAGCCCGCGTGGTCATGACTCGCACTGTTGGAGGAGTACTGCGCGCCTATCCAGACACCGTTGTTGGTACTGACTCTCACACAACAATGGTGAACGGCTTAGGAGTTTTAGGTTGGGGCGTTGGCGGAATTGAGGCAGAAGCTGCTCTTCTTGGCCAACCTGTTTCTATGCTTATTCCGCGCGTTGTTGGTTTTAAGTTAACTGGTCAACTACCACTTGGCACAACTGCAACAGATATGGCGTTGACCATCACTCAAATTTTGCGCAAGCATGGAGTTGTTGGAAAATTTGTTGAATTTTATGGCCCTGGAGTTGTTTCTGTTCCTATGGCCAATCGCACAACTATTGGAAATATGAGTCCTGAATATGGATCAACATGTGCAATTTTCCCTATCGATGAAGAGGCGCTGCGTTATTTGCGACTCACTGGTCGAAGCGAGGATCAAGTTGCATTAGTTGAACAATATGCAAAGAAGCAGGGCTTGTGGCATGACCCTTCAGTTGAACCACGCTTTTCAGAACAAGTTGAATTGGATCTTTCAACAGTAGTTCCATCTATTGCTGGTCCTAAGCGTCCACAAGATCGCATTTCTTTAAGTGATTCAAAGTTAGCTTTTGAAAAGATTTTGCCAACGTACTTCTCTGATAAGACTTCTAGAGAAGAAGTAAAGGCCGGTTCTACTCGTGTGAAAAATGGCGATGTCGTGATTGCTTCAATTACTTCATGCACAAACACATCGAATCCATCGGTAATGATTGGTGCCGCTCTTCTAGCGAAGAAGGCCGTTGAAAAGGGATTGAAATCAAAGCCTTGGGTCAAAACAACTCTTGCTCCAGGCTCAAAAGTTGTAACTGATTACTATGACCGTGCTGATTTAACTCAATACATGCAAGCACTTGGTTTTCACTTAGTTGGATACGGCTGTGTTACTTGTATTGGTAACTCTGGTCCACTACCTATTGAAATCAGCAAAGCTGTAAATGATTCAGATCTTGCTGTCACGGCCGTTCTTTCAGGTAACCGAAATTTTGAAGGTCGGATTAGTCCAGATGTAAAGATGAACTACTTGGCTTCACCTCCTCTAGTTGTGGCATATGCAATTGCCGGCACCATGGATCATGACTTTGAAAAAGATTCTCTAGGGCAAGATCAAAATGGCAAAGATGTCTACTTGGCTGATATTTGGCCGACACCTGCCGAAATTCAAAGTGTTATCGAATCTTCAATCTCATCAGCTATGTTTACAAAAGATTACGCTTCAGTCTTTGACGGAGATCACCGTTGGAAGTCATTGGCGACTCCGGTAGGTAAAGTTTTTGAGTGGGACGCGCAATCAACCTATGTCAGAAAACCTCCTTACTTTGATGGAATGCCGAAAGAGCCAACTCCTGTCGTAGATATCTCAGGAGCAAGAGTTCTAGCTGTTCTTGGAGATTCAGTAACAACAGATCACATTTCACCTGCTGGAAATATCAAGGCTGATTCACCGGCAGGTAAGTACCTCGCCGATCATGGAATCGATCGTAAAGATTTCAATTCATATGGATCTCGCCGAGGAAACCACGAAGTAATGATTCGTGGAACTTTTGCCAATATTCGTTTGAAGAATTTATTGTTAGATGGCGTTGAAGGTGGATTTACACGCAACTTTGCAACTGATGGAAAACAGTCAACAATTTATGATGCATCAGTTGCTTATCAAAGTGCGCGAACTCCACTAGTTATCCTTGCGGGCAAGGAATATGGCTCTGGTTCTTCACGTGACTGGGCTGCTAAGGGAACTGCATTACTTGGAGTGCGAGCAGTTATCGCTGAAAGTTTTGAACGTATTCACCGTTCGAACTTGATTGGAATGGGAGTGTTACCTCTTCAATTTAAAAATGGGGAAAACGCCCAATCTCTTGGATTAACTGGCGAGGAAGTATTTTCAATTAGCGGGATCACCGCACTGAATACTGGGGGAGTTCCTAAAGAACTGACGGTCACTGCTGGAGATAAGAGCTTTGTTGCAACTGTGCGCATAGATACTCCAGGAGAAGCCGATTACTACCGCCACGGTGGAATCATGCAGTATGTTCTTCGCTCGCTCTTAAACGCATAAGCACCTAAACTTAACCCCATGTTGAGCCAGATTAACTCCCCAGCCGATTTGGCTGCCCTCTCTCACGCCGAGCTCATTGAACTCAGTGGGGAGATTCGTGCGCTGCTCATCGAGAAAGTCTCCAAGACCGGTGGCCACTTAGGTCCAAACTTAGGCGTTGTTGAACTGACAGTTGCAATTCACAGAGTTTTTGAATCACCCAAGGATGTAATCGTCTTTGATACAGGTCATCAATCCTACGTTCACAAGATGTTAACTGGTCGCGGTGATGCTTTTGATACTTTGCGCCAACGCGGAGGCATCTCTGGATATCCCAATCGCAGCGAGAGTGAACACGATGTTATTGAAAATTCACACGCATCAACAGCGCTTTCATGGGGCGATGGAATTTCTAGAGGATTCTCTTTACAGGGTGCCACAGATCGCCATGTTGTAGTTGTAGTGGGAGATGGCGCATTAACAGGTGGAATGTCGTGGGAGGCGTTAAATAATATTGCCCCTGAACAAAAGAGAAATCTTGTCATTGTCGTTAATGACAATGAACGCTCCTATTCGCCAACAATTGGTGGAGTAGCTACATATCTTTCAACCCTTCGTGTAACCAGTGGATATGAGAAGTTCCTGGACTGGGGCAAAGAAGTTCTCCATAAGACTCCGGTTGTTGGAATGCCAATCTATGAAACTTTGCATGGAATGAAAAAGGGAATTAAGGACATAGTCGCACCGCAAGGCATGTTTGAAGATTTGGGACTTAAATATTTGGGTCCTATTGATGGTCATGACATCGCTGCAATGGAAAAAGCTCTGCACCAAGCTAAAGAGTATGGAGCACCAATTCTTGTTCATGCCATTACTGAAAAGGGTAAAGGCCATAAGCCAGCAGTAGATGATCAAGCTGAGAAATTCCATGCAGTTGGTGTCATCGATCCTGAATCAGGGGAGCCGCTATCAAAGAGCGCAACTTCTTGGACAAAGGTTTTTGCACAAGAATTAGTTGAAATCGGTAAGACACGTAAAGATATTGTGGCAATAACAGCGGCAATGCTTGGACCAACTGGTCTTGATCAGTTCCAGGCCGCCTATCCAGAGCGCACCATTGACGTGGGAATTGCCGAGCAGCATGCAGTAACCAGTGCAGCTGGTCTAGCGTTCACTGGACTTCACCCAGTAGTTGCGGTGTATTCAACCTTTCTTAATCGCGCATTCGATCAAATGCTTTTAGATGTTGCACTGCATAAAGCTGGAGTAACTTTTGTTCTAGATCGCTCTGGCGTGACTGGTGATGATGGACCATCACACCACGGTATTTGGGACTTAGCGCTCACTGGAATTGTTCCAACTATGCATGTTGCAGCCCCTAGAGATGGTGCTCGTCTAAAAGAATTATTGCGCGAAGCAGTTGCTATTAACGATGCTCCTTCTATGGTGCGCTTTCCAAAGGGTGCTGTGCAAGAAGATATTCCTGCATTCGAGCGTCGAGATGGCATAGATGTTCTTTATCGCGGCGAGAGTGCTGATGTGTTGATGATTAGCGTTGGTGCGATGGCTGCAATTGCTGTTGAGGCTGCTTCTTCTGCTTATCGTGAGGGCGTTGGAGTCACAGTCATTGATCCACGTTGGGTGAAGCCATTGCCAGAGTCATTAGTTCGTATGGCAGAGCGCTATAAGAGTGTTGTTGTTCTAGAAGATGGAATTAGACATGCAGGCATTGGAAGTTCAATCTCTGAGATGTTTCGGGATGCAGGAGTTTTAATCCCACTTCATTCCATTGGTGTTCCACTTGAGTTTATTGAACACTCTAAGCGTGGTGAAATTTTGAGCGATATAGGTATTACAGCTCAAAACATTTCACGCAGCGTTGTTGAATGGAGCAGCACTCTTAAGGCAGAGATGCAATTCCCTTCGGATGAAAACGCTGACCGCAAGCAGCCTCGCTAATACCTTCACGATCCAAGTAAGGCAATATTCCACCCAGATGCATTGGCCATCCAGCGCCCATCAACATGCAGAGATCAATCTCAGCAGCGGTTGAAACAACACCTTCATCAAGCATCATTCGTGCCTCAACAGCTAATGCTGTCAATGCACGGCTTCGAACTTGTTCAGCCGTTGATGGGGAATCACCTTTATGAATAAGGGCTAATGCTGCTGGGTTTGCGCCATAACTTCCATCTTCATTTTTAACATAAAAGTTTCGAACGCCTTCCTTAACCATTGCCGCCATAGTTGGTGAAATGCGGTAGCGATCACCAAGATTTGCATGCAAAGTCTCAGAGACATGCAGCGCCACTCCAGGTCCGACTAAATCAAGAAGTTGGAATGGTGACATTGGGAAACCAATAGAGCGCATAGCGTTATCGGCCACCTCTGGTGATGTGCCTTCATCGACGGCGTCAGTAATCTCTCCCATGAAGCGAGTTAACAAGCGGTTAACCACAAAACCAGGGGCATCTTTACAGATAATCATAGTTTTCTTCAATTCTTTACCGACAGAGATTGCAGTTGCTGTAGTTGCATCATCAGTCTTACTTGTTCGTGCAACTTCTAGTAAAGGCATGACTGCAACTGGGTTAAAGAAGTGGAACCCAACAACGCGCTCTGGGTTTTTAAGACCTTCACTCATTCGCTCAACAGAAAGAGATGAAGTATTTGTTGCCAAGACACACTCAGGAGAAACAATCTTCTCTAACTTCTTAAAGAGTTCTTGCTTCAATGATAGCTCTTCGAAGATGGCTTCAATGATGAAATCGCATCCAGCAAATGTATTTTGATCTGATGAACCTGAAATAAGTAGAGTTAAGCGAGCAGCAGACTCTGCACTCATACGCTTCTTCTCTACCAATTTAGCGAGTTCATTCTTAACCCAAGCGACACCTTTATCGGCACGCTCTTGGTCAATATCAGTCATAACAATTGGGCACTTGAGATTACGCAATAGAAGCAGCGCTAATTGCGAAGCCATAAGTCCTGCGCCAACAACACCGACTTTGCCCACTTTGCGAGCTAGAGCTGGTTTTGGAGCACCTTCGACTTTCTTGCGCTTTTTTTGAATGACATTAAAGGCATAGAGAGAGGCTCGCAGGGGATCACTCATAGTTAAATCAGCTAGAGCTAAATCTTCAGCATCAAAGCCAGCACCTAATGTGTTGCTTTTGGCTGCACTCATGAGTTCAAGAGCCTTCATTGGCGAAGCAATTTCAGCTCCGCCATATTTCTTAAGTGCTGCAGCTTTTCCAGTTGCCAGAGCGCTTTCCCAAGCTGGATCTTGGCTGTAGTCCTGGCGCTCGATTTTGGTTGTGCGATTTAGAACATTAGCTGCAAATGCAATAGAGCGCTCTAGAAAATCAGAAGGCTCATATACGGCATCTACTACACCTAGTTTGAGTGCATCTTTTGCTTTCATCATCGTATTGTTGTTGAGTGCATTTAGCATGATTACTTGCACAGCACGTTCTGGCCCGATTAACTTAGGCAAAATAGTTGCACCGCCCCAACCTGGAACTAACCCCAGGAATACTTCAGGCAGAGCGGTAAATGCTGTGGAGGCAAGTGTGCGGTAGTGGCAGTGAAGTCCAACTTCAAGACCGCCACCGAGTGCTAAACCATTAATGAAAGCAAAAGTTGGAATATTGGATTCACCTAAACGGCGAAACACATCATGGCCCAACTTACCGATCCCCAGTGATTGCTCTCGAGTTGTAATAAATGAGAGGGCGGATAAATCTGCACCTGCAGCAAAAATAAATGGCTTACCAGTAAGTGCAATTGCTGCTGGCTTCAGGGCAGTAGCGGCGGTAATGGCTGCATCTAATGCAAGTAATGATTGTGGGCCAAAAGTATTGGGGCGATTGTGATCAAGTGAGTTATCTAGAGTAATCAACGCCAAGGTTCCCTTTGCACCGAATGCACTCAAATCAACTTGACGGACTAGGGCTTGAGTAACAACCTCTTCAGGTGCACCTTCTGGAAGTTTGATATCTGCGCTCATTTATTTCACCTGACCATTAAAGTGTGGGTTTTCCCAAATAACAGAACCACCCATACCAAGACCAATACACATGGTTGTTAAGCCATAGCGCACCTCTGGATGGGCTTCAAAAGACCTAGCTAAATTAAGCATGAGGCGCACACCTGAAGAAGCAAGTGGGTGACCAACTGCAATTGCTCCACCAAATGGATTAACACGGGCGTCATCATCGGCAATTCCAAAGTGCTCAAGAAAAGCTAATACTTGAACAGCAAATGCTTCATTGATTTCAAAGAGACCAATATCTTCAATGCTCAAACCTGCTTGATTGAGTGCCTTAATCGTTGATGGCACTGGACCGAATCCCATTACTTCAGGTTCTACGCCGGCAAAAGCATATGTAACTAATCGGGCCTTGATACTCAGACCCAGCTCTTTTGCTTTATCTTCGCTGGCAAGCAGGGCGGCAGTTGCACCATCGTTTAGACCAGATGAGTTTCCTGCTGTCACACGACCTGCTGGACGAAAAGGAGTTTTAAGTCCTGCTAGACCTTCCATAGTTGTGGTTGGACGTGGCGCTTCATCAACTGTTGCAATTGTCCAACCCAACTCTGCACTGCGTGCAGCCATGGGAATGAGATCGCGCTGAATCAAACCAGCTTCATATGCCTTTGTTGTTTTTAATTGTGAGTTAAGTGCATATCTATCTGCACGCTCTTTTGTAATAGTGGGGAAGCGATCATGGAGTCTTTCAGCTGTCGCACCCATTGCAAGTGCATCTTGTTCAACAATCTTCTCAGCTAAGTAACGAGGATTAGGATCCATCAGTTCGCCCATAGGATGATTTCCCATATGCTCAACGCCACCAGCGATTGCAATTTCGTTTGAACCAAAAGCTATAGCCCCTGCAATTGTTGTCACTGCAGTTAAGGCACCTGCGCACCAGCGATCAATTGAATAGCCTGGCACAGTGTTTGGAAGTCCAGCTAAAAGTGTGGCGCTGCGACCAATGTTCATTCCTTGATCACCTGTTTGTGTTGCAGCTGCAATAGCAACGTCATCAATTGCACTATGGTCAACATTTGGATTTCTATCCAAGAGGCCGCGAATTGCGCGCACCATCAAATCATCAGCGCGTGTACCGGCATACATCCCTCCAGCTTTTCCAAAGGGAGTGCGAACGGCATCGACTAAGACAACTGAGCGAGACATAGTGATCCTTTACTAGGGCAGGTATAGCGGTTATGTTACCCGCCAGTAAGGGTTTGTAACAGCGCTTAAGCTGGTGTTAGCGCAGGCGTGCGAGGCTTTGAGAGATAGGCCCCAATGACAGTGCTGAGGTAAATAGCCCAGATTCCTAGCTGTAGCCACGAGGTGGAGTTATCAAAGCCCACAATGCCACCCAACGTTGCACCCAGTATCGAATCTGAAGGAATCAACTGTGAGACATCCCAGGCATATGACTGGGCCCCTGGAAGCCAACCTAGCTCTTGGAACTCATGAACACCATATGAAAGAACGCCAGCTGCAACAACTACTAAAGCAACTCCAGTGAAGCGGAAGAATTTACTTAAATCGAGTTTGATTGCAGATTTGAAAATTAAATATCCAAGAGATATCGAAACTGCAAAGCCAAGTAAAAGGCCAAGTGTCGAGCTACGAGTATGTGCAACTGTTTTAAAGTTTGAATACACAAAGAGTGCTGTTTCAAGACCTTCACGAATAACAGCAAAAAACGCTGCTCCAGCAAGGGCTAGAGGCCCTGTGCGGAAAGCAGAATCAACTTTGCCATGTAGATCGGCCTTGAGAGAGCGAGCAGTTCGCTTCATCCAAAAGACCATCCACGTAACAAGTGCAACAGCTAGAAAAGAAGTAGTTCCAACAAAGAATTTTTCAGCGCGATCGCCCAACTCTGAAGATGCTCGAGAGAGGATTAACCCAAGTCCAATGCTTCCTGCGATGGCTGCGGCAACACCGATCCATAATGGGGCTAGTAACTGGCGACGATCACTTTTGAGAATATAGGCAACCAAGATGCCGATAATCAGGGCAGCCTCAAGGCCCTCACGAAGGGCGATGATGAAAGTGCTCAACATGGAAGAAAATCTAGAGGGTAGGGGGTATTTACGCAACTCTTATGTTGCGTAATTCAGGCTTCCTCGGGTGTGGTTTCTGGCACAGGTTCAGGCGTAGGGACAGGCTCTGTCTCCAATAGGGCGGCTGTGATGGCCTCGGCGACAAGATCAACCTGCCACCTCCTGGCTCCGAGTGAGAGTAAATGTTCTCTGACGATTTGTGGGGAGGATTGTGAAGTTGAGGCAGCTGGGGGAGCCCAACAAATACGGCGCACGAGCTCGGGAGTGATGAGGTTTTCAACTGGAATGTTATTTTCTGTCGCAATTATTTCTATGCGCGCACGTGCATGAGAGAGTGGTGCATATTTTTCTGGAAACTTATCTCGCCATAATTTAATCGGTGGCAAAGTATCAGCGTTAGTGCGAAGTGCTGGCCAATCCTTTTCTTCAAGTGCAACGGCCCGCGCAACTGCTTCTAACCAAATCTTCACATTCTCTAGCCAGCGTGCCCGAAGTCCAAGTGGACGTAATACTTTTTCAAACTCCTTTTTAGTTGCAACTGGATTGAGCGCAATCTCAACTATTGCAGAATCGTTGAGTAATTTGCCTCCAGCAATATCTTGTGACTTTGCAATCTCATCGCGAGTAATCCATAACTCACGAATAATTGCTAATTGATCACGTCGCTTGATTTTGTGCATTCCAGAAGTTCTGCGCCATGGATCAACTCGAGGCGGGGCAGGAAGAGCTAGCAAAATTGAGGCGAACTCTTCATGGGCCCATGAATCTTTTTTAGCTTCAACTAAAATCGCTTCAACTTTATCGCGCAGCTCTACCAGCAACTCAACATCCAAAGCTGCATACGTCAACCATTCCTGAGGCAATGGGCGCACAGACCAGTCTGCAGCACTGTGTTCTTTAGCTAGTGAAACACTCATGAGCGATTCCAAAAGCGGGCCAAGACCCACTCGTGGAAGACCAGCAATACGTGCACCTAATTCAGTATCAAATAGGCTCTGTGGGTTAATTCCCAATTCGCGCAGGCAGGGCAAATCTTGCGTGCTGGCATGGAGAATTACCTCATCTGTATTGAGAAGATCATTGAGGGCAAGCATCAATCTATGACCTGGCCCAAATGCGATGGGGTCAATCAGATGTAATCCACCGTTAGTGCGCTTAATTTGAATTAGGTAAGCTCGTGCGCTGTAACGAAAACCTGAAGCACGTTCGGCATCAACGGCAAAAGGACCAACACCTTGGGCCAGTTGTTCCAACGCACTTTCAAAAGCAGAGTCACTTTCAATTATGGCGGGGACGCCGCCAGCAGGAGTGAGTAGCGGTGTTGCAGTTATTTCTTCAGACATGGGCTGGCTTAACGACGTCTGGCAGATGAAATAGTTGATACGCCATCAGGAATTGGCTCAAGTCCAGCGACATCAGTAATTAAACGACACCACCCAGCAATATGTTTCATGATTTCAAGGGGCTCACTAATAACAGGTGTCCAAGATGCACGAATTTCAATTTCTGATTCATCATTTCGTGGAGAAAGTTTTCCGAACGAGGCGCTGGAAACACGTGTCACGGTTCCACTTGGAGCTGCAAGTGCGCACTCTTCACCCTCTAAGGCTTCAAGAAACCAACTCCAGCCGACTTCTGGCAGTAGAGGATCTTGTTGCATGACCGGGTCTACATCTGCGCGCACAAAAGTCACACAACGAAATTCACCCTCCCAAGTGTCTTGTCCGCCAGGTTCGTGCAACAACACAAATCGACCTGATGCAATTTCATCTTCATCATCACCCAATAGGCCATTGCTTACATCGGCAGAAAATGCAAAGGCATAGGTGGCTAATTTTTGTGGAGCTGGAACCTCTTCTAAAACGATTTCAGCACGTGGGGTGAAAGTGCGTAAGGAGTTAACTAAATCTTCAAATCCTTTGGCATCCACTGATTAAGAATAAACAGGATGTAGAGCTTTTCATGGGAGGCAGGGCTGTACCCTTGCTCATATGGCCTCGCTACTCGCACTTCTCTCAAGCATGTTGTGGGGGACTTCTGATTTTGAAGGAGGCCGACTAAGCAAAAAACATGCGCCTCTAGCTGTTCTTGGTTACTCACAAGTTCTAGGTTTAGTTTTTGGTCTTGTATTAATGCTTTTTTCTGGCGCTTGGCACGCAGATGCTTTTGGTGAAGGTGGATATTTAATACCTGGAATTTTTGCTGGCTTGTTAGGTTATTTTGGATTGTTCTGTCTGTATGCAGGTTTATCCACTGGGCGCATGGGCGTTGTGTCACCGATAAGTTCAATGGGAGCAGTTGTTCCCCTGACTTATGCCTTGATCAACGGCGACAGACTTTCAACAATTACTTCTATTGGCGTTGTTTTAGCTCTAGTGGGAGTCTTTTGTGCAAGTGGCCCAGAACTTTCTCAAGGTTTACCCATAAGACCTCTACTTCTTGCATTAGGTGCTGCATTTGGTTTTGGAACTGCACTGACATCTATGTCAATCGGTGCCCAATCAAGTGCTCTTATGACTATGGTTTCAATGCGTGGGGCAACCTTTTTTGTAACTGTTGGCCTTGCACTTAAATTTCGCACGTTAGGTGGCTTTTCTAAAAAGGAATACCCATCACTTGTATTTATCGGAATTGCTGATTTCTTAGCCAATGTCTTGCTAGGAGTGGCGTGTAATAAGGGCTTAGTTTCTATTGCTATGGTTTTGGGATCCCTGTTTCCAATTGCGACTGCATTGCTGGCATTTAAGTTCTTACATGAGCGATTGCAGAAAGTGCAATACATCGGAATTGCTTTAGCTGTTACGGGAGTTGCCCTTATTTCTGCCTTTTAGTTTCGAGCAACATAAAAATCTGTGCCATCTATGGTGCTATGAGTATGGTTTGCAAATCTATTGAGCAAATCTTGCCAATCAATGGGGTGGTCGCCACCAGTCACTGGTGTCACACTCAGTTCTAGCTGATCTATTAAGCCCTGATCGATAAGCTCAAAAATTATAGAAGTTCCTGCTTCAATCAGGATTCTCTCCCCGAATTGCACTTTAGCCTTTGCTAGTGCTTGCGCCGGAGTCATATTCCACAAATGAGATAGATCGTTTCCAACTACTGGATTAATTGTTGACCGTGAAAGAATTACCAAAGGAACTGGGCTTTGTTTATATGGCTCATGACGGGCTGTATTTCCACCGATTAAAATGCAATCGACTTTACGGCGCCTAGCTAAAAACGCTTTTCGGTCAGCATCTGAGGAAACTCCATTAGAGCTATTATCTTTTGAAGTGGACCCATCTCGCCCAACTACCAGCGATGCAACTGTGCTCATTTGTCCTACTATTGCAGATTTGCAGAGAATTCTCAGGCGTAAATCACGCTCATAAGTTGAGATGTCGCATTAAACCTCGTTAGCCTTAAACCATGTATCGGCGAATTCTTCCTCACGCCGTCGTGGCTCTAGCCCTGACGGTTGCTTTAGCAGCCCCTGCGCATGCCGCCCAATCTTTAGCTGAGGTGCAGGCAAAGGTGCAGTTGCTAGAAGAAGAGGCAACAACTGCGGCTGAAGGTGCACAAGAAGCAAAAGTAAAATTGATCGCACTTACTCGTACACTCAATGGCATTAAAGCAAAAGCTGCCGTTCAAGGAGAAACTCTTTCTGCCCTGCAAAAATCACTGGGAACTATTGCCATTGAGCAATACAAGGCCGGGGGACTAGGCCAATCACTTGAACTTCTCTTTTCTTCAAATCCCACCTTGTATTTGTCTTCGGCTGGAGCACTTGATGCCATTAGTCGACGCAAATCTGCTCAGTTGCGAAAATATGAAGCGGCGCAGCAACGCTTGAGTGCAACCACAATGACCGTCAATGACAAGTTGGCGTTAGTAGTTGCTGCTGAAAAGAAATTCAAAGCCCAGTCAGCAATGGCTCAAGAAAAGCTAGCCCAAGCCGAAGCCCTCCTTTCTAAGTTAACAAAAGCCGAGCGAGAGCGCTTGGCAAAATTGGCTGCAGAACAAGAGGATGCTGATCAAGCCGATTCGCAGGCTGCAGCAAGAGCTCTCTCAGGAATTTCTGGACGTGCAGGAGTTGCAATCAAATATGCACTCAAACAAATAGGTGATCGCTATGTATTTGGCGCAGCAGGTTTAGTGACATGGGACTGTTCAGGATTGACCATGCGCGCTTATCAAGCTGCAGGTGTCTCACTTCCTCATTCATCAGCGGCTCAATCGCGGATGGGTAAGAAGGTTTCACTCAATGCCCTTAAGCCAGGAGATCTACTATTTTTTGGTCGCCCAGTTTCACACGTTGGAATGTATATCGGCGGTGGAAAGATGGTTCATGCGCCTCGTTCAGGTTCGCGTGTGAAAATCACTACAAGCGGATCTCTTGGAAGAAAACCTTTAGTTGGAGCTCGCCGTTTCTGAGAAAACTCTCTTTGTAACTAATGATTTTGGTCCACGGGCCGGGGGAATCGAAACCTTCATCATTGGTTTAATTGAACGTCTACCAAAATCGAGCATTATTGTTTACACATCTGCCCAGGAAAATACTGATGCCTATGATGGGCAATGGCTCAGTGATTTTGGTGTTGAAGTTATTAGAGATCGCACGAAAATCCTGCTCCCAACACCTAGGGTTAATCGCGCAGCTGCCAGAATTGTTAAGCAAAGAGGAATCAAGACGGTGGCTTTTGGAGCAGCTGCGCCTCTGGCGTGGATGTCACCAACTCTGCGCAAGGCTGGAGCACAGCGCATAGTTGCCCTGACCCATGGACATGAAGTGTGGTGGGCAAAGGTTTTTCCATTTAACTTGATTATGCGACGCATTGGATCGACTACTAATGCTTTGACATACCTGGGTGAATTTACTCGTACAGCTATTTCACAATCACTCACATCTAAAAGCGCAGCTTCAATGCAAAAAATAGCACCAGGAATTGATGTTGAGCATTTCATGCCTATAGATGCATCACCTTTGCGTCAATCATTGGGCTTAAGTGATAAGAAAGTCATCGTTAGCGTGGGCCGTCTGGTCCATCGCAAGGGTCAGGATTTCCTTATTGAATCTATGCCGCAGATTCTTCAAAGCGTTCCAGAGGCCCACCTTTTACTCGTCGGACAAGGTCCTTATAGATCTCATTTAGAGAAATTAGTCGCAAAGCATTCACTGCAGAAAAATATAACTTTCATTGGTCGCATTCAATATAAAGATCTTCCTGGCTATATCTGTGTGGGAGATATTTTTGCGATGCCCTCTAGGTCGCGTTTTGCTGGTTTAGAGGTTGAAGGTTTAGGAATTGTCTATCTTGAAGCAAGTGCATGTGGCTTACCTGTTATTGCGGGTGCATCTGGCGGTGCACCGGATGCAGTCATAGAAGGCGTGACAGGTTATGTCGTTGAAGGCACTGATACCAAACAAATTGCGCAAAGAGCGATTGAATTGTTAAAGGATGAAAACCTGAGAGGCACCATGGGTAGTGCAGGACGTGCCTGGATTGAAAAGGAATGGCGCTGGCAGATTTGGGCTACAAAGTTCTCGCAACTACTTGCTGGATAAGCCTTGCTCGTGCATGGCGTGAATTGCTGCAGTTCGATTAGTAACCTCTAATTTCCTATAGATGGAGGCTAAATGCGTTTTCACTGTGGCAGGACTTATAAACAAGCTCTTGGAAATCTGAGCAGTAGTTTGACCTTGTTTTAGCTGGGCTAGAAGATCAAATTCTCGGGCAGTTAAAGCATTATGGGTGCGGCTGAAAACTTTCTCTAAACCCTGGGCGCTAAAGCTTAAAGGAGCGATAAGGCTGTGCTTGATCGCTGCAACTAACACTGGAATAGGTTCGGATTTAGAAACAAAGGCACTGGCACCAACTTTCATTGCCGCACGTTTGTAATTATCGTGCTCATTAAGTGTTAAGACAACAATTGCAATATCTTGCGAAATGCTTCGAATCCAACTTACAAGTTCAAAGCCACTACCATCTGGCAAGTTAATATCAACTGTAATGACATCTGGTTGAAAAGTTGTGATTACAGTCCGAGCCTGGGCTATGGAGCAAGCTTCAAATATTTCATTGAAACCTTCATGTGTAAGGGCACGCTTTAAACCCTCGCGCACAAGGGCGTGGTCATCAACGATAAGTAATCTATTCATGGCCTGTGCAAGTCCAGTGAAATTGCCACATTTGTTCCGGTGAAATCAGATTGAACATTGAGTTGGCCACCCAGTGCATCTATGCGCTCAGTCATTCCTTGTAATCCATAGTGACTCACTTTCTCTTGAGCTCCACCAATTCCGTTGTCCTTAAAGGTGATCTCTAGATGAGTGGCTAGCGAATGCTCGGCAACATTGCTAATAATTTCATCAAAAACCTTGTTGAGTTCATAAGTCAACTCAGGTTGAGATCTAAGAAGTTCTTGATCATTATGATTTGCACGAAGCTCAAATATTTCACTCCGGACTTTCTCAATCAGAGCATTAACATCAAAGCGCACTGAACGTAATCCCGCACGTTTAGTCTCATCGGTCTCTTGAAACAACAAAGCATCTAACCCATAGCCCAACCCCACGAGATCTTGGGCTATGCCATCGTGGAGCTCTTGTGCGAGTTTTACCCGCTGTGTAAGGCTCACATAATTACTTTGTGAAGAGTTGGTCAATCTCCTTTGCGAATTCCTTCGCAACGACATGTCGCTTAACTGAGAGCTTTTGAGTCAAGTGCCCACCAGCGATTGTGAAATCTGTAGTCAAAATAGTGAACTTACGAATTGATTCCGCGCGACTTACGGCTTTATTGGCATCATCAACGGCAGTTTGAATAACTGCAATCAGATCGGGATCATTGGCAAGGTCAGCCATAGACGCGCCATCCTTCTTATGGTTTGTCACCCATGCCTTGAGTGCATCCTGATCAATTGTTACAAGAGCTGCAATGAATGGTTGGTTATCGCCAACGACCATGCACTGGCTGACTAGTGGATGTGCACGCAAGCGATCTTCAAGCACAGCTGGTGCAACGTTCTTGCCACCGGCAGTAACAATGAGTTCCTTCTTGCGTCCCACGATATAGAGGAAGCCTTCATCATCGAGTTTTCCAAGATCACCTGTTCTAAACCAGCGCTCTGAGTCGAAAACTTCAGCGTTAGCGGCATCATTTTGCCAATATCCACGCATCACAATTGCTCCACGGATTAACACTTCGCCATCTTCTGCAATCTTGATAGAAGTTCCAGGAATTGGGCGACCTACTGAACCAACGCGATGTGCACCAGTTAAGTTCAACGTTGCACCCGCAGTTGTTTCGGTTAATCCGTAACCTTCTAAAATTGTTATTCCAGCACCGCGATAGAAGTGGCCCAAACGCGCACCCAGTGGTGCACCGCCAGAGATTGCAGCTTCAACGCGTCCACCCATACCTGCGCGAATCTTTGAGTAAACCAACTTGTCAAAGAGAGCGTGCTGAAGAGTAAGAAGTGGGGAAATGCCCTTCTTATCCATTGCTTCTGAATAGGCAATTGCAACATCTGCTGCCTTCTTAAAAATCTTTCCTTTGCCAGCAGCTTCGGCGCGTGCTTCTGCGCCGTTATAAATCTTTTCAAAAATGCGAGGAACAGCTAAAACGAAAGTAGGTTTAAATGAGGCTAAATCAAATGGGAGTCGCCCAACTGGGTCGCTGCAGTGAGCAAGATGTAAGCCTGCATTAATTGCACCAATTTGAACCATACGACCAAAGACGTGAGCCACAGGTAAGAACAACAATGTTGATCCACCTGGCTTTAGGAATAGATCACTTGCACCTTGAACAACATTTCCGCACTCAGCTAAAAAGTTGCCATGTGTGAGTGAAACACCCTTAGGTTTTCCAGTTGTTCCTGATGTATAAATAAGTGTGGCCAATGTATCTGGCCCAAGTGCTGCGCGGCGGCGCTCAATTTCATCATCTGAAACTTGAGCACCTGCATTGCGAAGAACCGTAAGAACATCTTCAGTCATTACCCAGACATGTTTGGTGTGAGAAGGTTGAACAGTTTGCACCAATTCGCGCAGTGCTGGAGTTTCAACAATGATGCCCACAGTTGCAGAGTCGTTGAGAATCCAATCAATCTGCTCTGCAGAAGATGTGTCGTAGATAGGAACAACGACAGCTCCTGTATACCAAATAGCAAAATCAAGAATGGTCCACTCATAACGGGTGCGGGCCATAATTGCCACGCGATCACCAATTTGAATACCTGCAGCGATTAATCCCTTGGCTGTTGCTCGGACTTCCTCATCAACTTCACGGGCGGTAACGCTTTGCCATCCATCGCCCAGTGGACGAGACATGGTGATGCGCTCTGGCTCAAACCAAGCGCGTTCAGCAATCAGATTTGTCAGATTGCCAGCAGTAGCTGAAGGGACGAGGGCAGGAGTTGTGACTTCATTCATGGGGCTAACGCTAGCGTGAGAAATATGAAATACGGAAGAGGGTAACCTTTGCCCATGAGCGATTTGAGCAGTTCAACAATTACGATCGATGCCCCCATAGCCGATGTCCAGAGCGCACTTTTTGCCCTCGACCAATATCCAACCTGGTCAAGTGCAATCAAAGCCAGCGAAGTCGTTGCAAGTGATGACCAGGGACGTGCCACTAAGGTCAAAATGACTATTGATGCGGGCATGATGAAAGATCGCGTTATTTTAGATTACGACTGGAGCCAAGCTCCGGCGCAACTTTCATTCTCATTAGATGATGCAGATCTACTCACTGGCATGGATGGTTCGTATTCCATTAAGGCAATTGATGAAGACACTACTCAAGTTACCTATGAATTAGGTGTTTCTCTTTCAATGCCAATTCCAGCAATGATGCGTCAAAAGGCGGAAAAGACAACTATTGATCAAGCACTATCCCAACTTAAAGCTGCGCTAGAAGCTTAATCTCACACTCATGTCATTAACAATCGGTATTGATGTTGGCGGAACAAAGGTTCTGGGCGGCGTTGTTGATGAATCTGGAAAAGTTCTCACAACTGCCAGAAAGGACACACCACGCCAAGGTGGCAGTGCGCTAACACAAACGATTGCCGATGTTGCTAAAGAATTACTTGCACAACACTCTGTTTCATCAGTAGGAGTCTCAGCTGCAGGTTTTGTTTCTTCAGACCGAAAGACAATGCTGGCAACTCCAAACATCGCTGACTGGAATGGCGTTGATTTGGATGGTCAGCTCACCAAACTTATTGGACTTCCTGTTGTTATTGAAAATGATGCAAATGCAGCCGCATGGGGTGAAGCAAAGTTTGGTGCAGGTAAAAACCAAGATCACATGATGATGCTTACGGTGGGAACCGGCATTGGAGGAGGCATTGTTGTTAACGGTGCGCTCTATCGCGGCGCATATGGAATCGCTGCTGAGTTTGGACACATGCGAGTTGTTCCTGACGGTCATATCTGTGGCTGCGGTGCACGTGGTTGTTTTGAACAATACGCATCAGGCAATGCATTACTTCGCCACGCACGCGAAGCGATTAACGCCAGTCCTGAAGTTGCCCGCAATTTACTCTCACGCGGAGACGGCACTGTGGCTGGGCTAACCGGTCAAGCAATTACTGAAGCGGCCCGTGATGGTGATCCTGTGGCACTAGCTGCATTCAACACAACTGGCCAGTGGTTAGGTGCCGGTATTGCATCACTATCTGTTCTACTCGATCCAGCTTGCGTGGTTATCGGCGGGGGAGTAATTGATGCAGGTGAGATTTTATTAAAACCAACACGTGAATCTCTAGAGCGCAATATGCCTTTTGCTGGCAAACATCCTTATCCGAAGATAATTGCGGCGCAGTTAGGTAATGAAGCCGGTCTTGTTGGGGTTGCCGACTTAGCTAGAAGTTAATTCTCAAATGGGTATTTCAACCCAATTTGAGAGCGCACGTTATCCATAATCTCCAGGATCGCAATGGTGTCTGCCCACGTAAGAATCGCAGATTCTTTAGCCCCGCTTTTAACTACTCGGGCAAATTCAACTGCCTGTTCACGCAGTCCATGACCTTTGTAGTCAGATGGATACTCAGTAACAGTTCCGTCAAAAAGGGTAAGACGCATGGAAGTTGGGTTATAAAAAGTTCTATCAATCTCAAGATATCCATCAAGGCCTGCAATAACTGCCGTGCAAGGTGTCTGCACAACCATTGTTGTGTTCAAAATAGCTTGGGCCCCATGGGGGTAATTAAAAATCATTGAGGTCTGAGCATCAACGCCTTTTTCTGTGAGCACCGCAGATGAAGTGATTGACTGAGGAACTCCTAAAATCATATGTGCAAATGAAATTGGGTATATTCCAAGATCAAGCAACGCTCCACCTGCAAGTGAAGGCTCCACAAGGCGCGGAATGTTTTGATCAGCTAAGCGCTGTCCGTGATCTGCGTGAATCGTCGTGATCTGTCCTAAAACTCCACTTGCAACAATTTCGCGAATCTTTGCATAGTGAGGTAAAAACCGTGCCCACATCGCTTCCATTAGCGCGACATCATTTGCCTTTGCGGCTGCAACCATTTCTTTTGCTTCTGCAGCATTTACCGCAAAAGGCTTCTCACACAGAACCGGTTTGCCAGCATTGAGTGCTGCAATCACATTCTCTTTATGTAATGGGTGTGGAACTGCGACATAAATGGCATCAATATTTGGATCGTTGAGTAAATCCTCATAGCTTCCATAAGCTTTTGCACCTGGAAAATTTGCAACAAAGTTTTGAGCCTTCTCTAGGTTTCTAGACCCAACTGCAGCAATTGTGTGCTCATCTAGAAAGGCAATGTCAGTTGCAAAGGCACGTGCAATTCCACCAGTACCAATGATTCCCCAATTAAATTGACTCATAGCGTTGCTCCATCATCTTCGTGGTAACCACGATTAAACCAACGATTGACTGCGCGCTTAATCGCGCGCCACATCGCACGTGGTGATTGTCGTGGGGGATTGGGTGGGATAAACCGATGTGTGTCTTGTCGTGCATCTAGTTCATCTAGATAGGTTGTTGGTGCAGATTCATCCAGGGACAGGCCAGAGACTATGGAATCAAATTCGCTACGAATAAGTTCCTCTTCATCGAACTCATCAGGGCCTGGACGGGGATTGCTCACCCTCAGATAGTGTCATATCTGGCAATAGCCACTAAATTAGACCCGTGTTCAACAACCTGCCGTATGGAACTTTGCGTGCGTTCCTGACGCCCTTTTTGATGGCAGGCTTTCGTCCCAAAGTTAAAGGCCTTCGCAATGTTCCAGCAAAAGGTCCAGTCATCATCGCCTCCAACCACCTATCATTTAGCGATTCCATCTTTATGCCTTTGGTAGTTCCACGAAAAGTTACCTTCTTAGCAAAAAGTGAATACTTCACTTCACCTGGGCCTAAAGGTCTTTTAAAGAAGTTAACCTTCATCGCCCTTGGCCAAGTTCCAGTGGATCGCTCAGGTGGACGGCGAAGCGAAGCTGCCCTGATTACTGGATTGAAAGTTTTGGCAGAAGGAGATTGCCTAGGAATTTATCCAGAAGGCACCCGCTCACCCGATGGTCGCCTCTATAAAGGTCGCACAGGAATTGCCCGCCTAGCAATTGAATCTGGAGCACCAGTCATTCCTGTGGCAATGTCTAACACAGACAAAATTCAGCCCACAGGAAAAGTGATTCCGAATCTTCACCGTGTGGGAATGCAATTTGGAAAGCCCATGTATTTCGATGGTGATTCAACAGATCTGCTCTATCTGCGCGATGTGACTGATCAAATTATGAACGTCATTCAAGCTATGTCAGGCCAAGAATATGTTGATACATATGCACCAAAGAAATCAAAGCCTGATGATATTAATGTTGCCGGCGAAGAAGACTAAAGAAGATCTAAAGCATTTCTTGTAGTTAAGAATTGGCAGGTTGTGCAGGTTGGACCAGCTTCTGG
Source organism: actinobacterium SCGC AAA044-N04 (assembly GCA_000378885.1). GTDB lineage: Bacteria > Actinomycetota > Actinomycetes > Nanopelagicales > Nanopelagicaceae > Planktophila. Next base: position 380,870 of record KB900456.1, read on the forward strand.
TATTTCACCTTCTAGAACTTTTATGAAATCAGAAATAACGCGCATGAAATTATCATGGTCACGTTCAACCGGGACATACTTTTGATAGACCCCAAAACCACTGTTTTCTGGTTTATCGCCAACTGTGTGCGTTGGTTTCCATACGAGCAAGCCCATCGATGCAACTTCTACCGCTTTACCTGCAGCTGGATTTTCTAGAGCAAAGGCATAGGCCTCTAACTGAGGAGAGTAAAAAGCACCGCTATCTCGCTCTGAGTCAGAGACTTTGCAATCGATTAGTCCCATAGTTCCATCTTCATTAGTTGATACAAGGTCATATTTTCCTAATATGCGCCATCGTGTGTCCTGGCCATTGATTTGAATGGGCTTGCTCTTTACGAATTCGCCCCATTTAGTAACAGTTCCTGGTCGAAGTGAGGGATCAATGGTTGGCATATCTGCGCGTTGGAAAAACTCTTCTTGCAGTGAAGATAATGTGCCAACAAGTGGCATGGTCATTGGGGCCGTGACTTTGTACCAGTACTTAACCCATAAACAGCGTTTGCATGTTGATAGACCAAAAGTTAAATCAGAAGGGGATATGTTCTCACGAGCTGGCTTTATAGGTTTTTTCATAGCTCTATTCTGGCTCTAGGCACTGACAATTGCGAAGAACAAAACCGAAAGCCCTAAGACAATCATGATGCTTCCACCGGTTGCACGAAGCTTTTCCAGTCGGCTGGGGTCATTAGCCAGCCAAGCGCGGGCAGTGCCAGCTAGCAAACCCCAAGAACCATCGGAGATAAAGGCCAGAGTTGAGAAGATGGCACCTAATAAAATCAATTGAGCAGTGATGTGGCCTTTGTCGCGGTCAATGAACTGTGGAAGAACGGCTGCATAAAAAACGATTGCCTTGGGATTAAGTGCTCCCACCCAAAACCCATCTCGCATAGAGCGCAGCGCTGAAGGTTCGCTATCTCCCTGATTAGTCATATCGGCAGCATGAATCTTGCGGTGTTTGATGGCATCAAAACCTAAATACATTAAGTAGAGACCACCGCCCCATTGCACTGCGGTGTATGCAAGATCTGATCTCTGCAAAATAGGACCAAGGCCAAGGGCTACAAAGACTGATAAAACAAAAGAACCGGAGACATTGCCTGCAACGGTAAAGACTGCAACTTTGCGACCCCAGGCGATGGCCCGAGCGATTACGAATAAAACGCTCGGGCCAGGCGCCAAGATAATTATCATCGCGGCAACGATGTACTCAGCTAACCGCGAAGGAATTACCATAGGTCAGATATTAGTTATTACCTCTTGATGAAGCAATTGAGCTCAGAACTCGATATCCAAACACAGCCACCAATGTTGCATTGATGATTCCGCTGAATGTGTAATCTCCACGAGTCCAAGACATATCTGAGATACCAATAATCAAAGCAGAGGCTGCAATGATCAAGTTAGTTGAGTTAGCGAAGTCAACTTTGCCTTCAATCCAGATGCGAGCGCCAAGGACGCCAATCATTCCGAATAAAGCAACGCCAACTCCACCGAGTGCTCCAACTGGTGTGGCACTAAGAACAGCGCCAAACTTAGGAGATAGTGATAGTCCAACTGCACCTAGACCTGCGATCCAATAAGCAGCAGTTGAATAGACACGTGTCGCAGCCATAACACCGATGTTTTCAGCATATGTAGTAGTTCCTGAACCACCACCGATACCGGCCAATGTTGTTGCAAGGCCATCGGCCATAAGCGCTGTTCCCATTTGATCATCTAGATTCTTACCAGTCATAGCTGCTACTGCCTTAACGTGTCCAACGTTTTCAGCAATGAGAACAAGCACGACAGGAAGGAACAAGACGATTGCCTTGCCATCAAATGTAGGTGTACTAAATGAAGGCATTGCGAGCCACTTAGCCGCACTGATGCCATCAGTCTTCACATCACCTTGAATCAAAGCAACGAGATAACCAATGACAAGACCAGCAAAGATGCTGATGCGATTGAGGAAGCCGCGAGATGCTGCCGCGATCAGAGCAATCGATGCCAAAGTAATAAGGCCAATCATTGGACCAGCTACAAAGTTATTTTTTGCAGCACCGGCCAAGTTCAAACCAATGACCATAACGATGGTTCCAGTTACTACCGGAGGCAATAACCAGTTAATCCAGCCAATACCTGCTTGGCGAACGATCAGACCAACTGCGGCCAAGATCAAACCTGTGACTACTACGCCACCCAGGGCTGCTGACATTCCACCGCCAGCTTTAGCAGCAGCGATTGGTGCTAGAAAGGCAAAGGATGAACCTAGATAGCTAGGAACTTTGTTTTGTGTAAGAGCCAGAAATAGCAGAGTGCCGATTCCTGAGAAGAAGAGTGTGGTTGTTGGGGGAAATCCAGTAATGATTGGAACCAGAAATGTGGCTCCAAACATTGCGGCGATGTGTTGTAAGCCCACACCTATTGTGCGCGGCCATGTAAGGCGTTCATCTGTTGAAACAACTGCGCCCGGGGACAGGGTCTTACCGTTTCCATGAAGTTTCCATGAGAGTAGCGACATTGCTGACGTCCTTTCAGATCTCCTGAGTAGCCAGCCACGAGAGGTAGCTGGCATTAGTTAAAAGGGTAGAACTGAAGCTGTGGATACTGAGGCGTACGCCACACCCAGAGCGGGGTTGAAATATGAGCGTGAGCGTGTTGGAAGTTGCGCCTGCCGACCTATCCCAATAGATTATGGCTGGATATATCGAATAGATACATAGACCGATAGGTGGGAGGAAGTAAGCCATGCGCTCACGCAGTGAATCACTTGAGTTCGCCCTCCTTGGCCTTTTATCCCAGACCCCACTTCATGGATACGAACTTCGAAAGCGCATGGGCACAATCTTTGGACCATTTCGCGCACTTTCCTTTTCAGTTCTCTACCCACAGCTGCGCAGAATGTTAGAAGCCGGCTTCATAGAAGAGAGCGTGGTGGATTCTCCATCTCGGCGCTCGCGAATCGTTTATGACATTACAGATAAAGGCCAAGCTCGCTTTGAGAGCCTGACAGAGACCGTAAGTCCTGAAACATGGGAAGACGAAGGATTTGAAATCCGCTTTGCATTTTTTTCCCCAACATCTTCAAAGAACAGAGTAAGAATTCTTGAGGGACGCCATCGTCGCCTTAAGGAGAAAGCAGAGATTCTGCGCGGTGAACTCGAGAAGTCACCGATTGGAATCGATAAATATCTAGAGGAGTGGCGACGTCACTCACTGGACTCAGCTGATCGAGAGATTGCTTGGCTGGAAAAAATGATCAAAACCGAGAGGAAATAGAGTGAACATAACAACCGGTAAAGGCGACATCCGTGTTGCAATCGTTGGCGTAGGAAACTGTGCCAACTCTTTAGTTCAAGGCGTTACTTACTATAAGGATGCTGCCCTTGATCAAGAGATCCCAGGACTTATGCATGCAACAGTTGGGGCGTATCACATTTCGAACGTGAAGTTCGTTGCAGCCTTTGACGTTGATGCAAAGAAGGTCGGTCTAGATCTAGCTGATGCCATTTGGGCCAGCGAGAACAACACCATCAAATTCACTGACGTAGCAAAGACTGGTGTTCCAGTTCTACGCGGTGTAACAAATGATGGTCTTGGAAAGTACTACCGCGAGACAATCAAAGAATCCGATGCCCCAGCTGTGGACGTCGTTGCAGTATTAAAGGAAGAACAAGTAGATGTGTTGATCTGCTACTTGCCAGTGGGATCAGAAATTGCCGCTAAGTACTATGCACAGTGCGCAATTGATGCAGGATGTGCATTCGTTAACGCGCTTCCAGTCTTCATCGCATCAGATCCAGTATGGGAAAAGAAGTTTGCTGATGCAGGTCTACCAATCGTGGGAGATGACATCAAGAGCCAGGTGGGAGCAACAATTACTCACCGCATCATGGCTAAGTTGTTCCAAGATCGCGGTGTTCACCTAGATCGCACATACCAATTAAACGTTGGTGGAAATATGGACTTCAAGAACATGCTCGAGCGTGATCGCCTTGAATCCAAGAAGATTTCAAAGACTAACTCTGTAACCTCACAGTTAGAGCATGACTTGGGTGAGAAGAATGTCCACATCGGGCCTTCTGATTACATTCCATGGCTAGATGATCGCAAGTGGGCCTACGTTCGCCTCGAAGGCCGCGCTTTTGGCGATGTTCCTCTTAACTTGGAATACAAGTTGGAAGTATGGGATTCACCTAACTCTGCTGGTGTGATCATCGATGCACTACGTTGCGCCAAGATCGGCCTTGATCGCAAGATTGGTGGAGCTCTGCTTTCACCATCTAGCTACTTCATGAAGACACCACCTACTCAATACACAGATGAGCAGGCACATGTGAAGACTGAAGATTTCATCAATGGAAAGATTGAGCGCTAAAGCTAGCAAACAATAAAAAAGAAGTAGGAACGAAAAGGCCCCCCGGTATTAACCAGGGGGCCTTTTCTAACCCCTCACGGAGAGTTGAGGGTTAAATCGTCGCATCCTCAGGAGTGCGACGAATGTTTCTAAACCCAGCAAGTGCAAGCAAGAGGAAGAGAACTCCACCGACTAGAGCAGCAATTGCTGCATACCCTGCAATGACACCCATAGTTCCGAAGGCAAATGCCTCGAGGAGCATTCCGCGCAATGTGTTGCCTTGAAATAGAGTCTCACGCAAATCCGCAATCTTCTGAAGTTGTTCAGGTGTTGTTACACCATCACGTTGTGCTGCCATATATGCAGTTGAAACTTCAGAGTATGTCGCTGGCTTACCCATCACAGCAGTAGCTGCCGCGTTCATATGCTCCAATATAAATAGATCTGAATAGTCTCTGGCCATCTCTCCAGTTGTTACTTGCTTTCCAGCCCACTTTTTCAACTGGTCTGCAGTCTCACTTGGTAGGCCGCCTTCTTCGGGGAAGGCAATATTTTGATTGGCTAGCTGTGTTTGCACGGAATCATTTGCAAAGCCTGCACCAAAATTAAGTAGACCTGCAAAGATTAATAGGATGGCCGCCAAGCCCAAGCCGACTGAAGATACTAATAAGTCAAAAGTTCTACGTTTCATTTTTTGTACTCTCCCTTTTAGGCACCGTATGTATTGATGCATCACATAGTTAACTCTTGTGTCTATGTGTGGAAGTTAAAAAGTGCGAGGGTCACCACTCGGTGAAAATGAAAATGAAGTTGGGGAGGGGTAGCCCTCAGCACATGTGATTGAGCAGACAGCAATTAATCATGATGACGGTTGCACATCGCCTTGCCATCTGGTCCAACTTCCAGATGCGCACAAGGCACATTTAAATCATCAAAAGCTCTATCTCCATAATGGGCTCTAAATGCTAGCGCCAGTAAAACACGCAAATTTGTTTCGCTATCAGATTTAATTCCAAATACTTGAGCACTACGGCTGACAGTATTTTCAATAACTTTTTCAGTATGTGCAGTTTCATTGGCGATAGCGGAGTTGGATTTACCCTCACACAAAAGATTCAGGACTAACTGCTCAAAAGGCGATAGTTCTCGTGTTGCAATAGTTATATCTCGTGCCATCTAAACGCCACCTCTCCGCGGTGTTTCTATTCTCCTCCTTTGTTCATCGGAATATCACCCCTAAGATGGGCCAATGAGTGAAATTTTGGCCACACAGTCAGGCTCAATCCTGACTCTGTCCTTCAATAGGCCCGCAAAGATGAACGCCCTTACGCGGGCGATGTATGCCGGCTTAGCTAAAGGTCTCAATGATGCTGCAGGGGACTTTGGTATCCGTGCAGTCATTCTTACAAGTGAAGGTGATCATTTCACTGCAGGAAATGACATCGTCGATTTTATGGACAACCCACCCACCAGTGATTCATCAGAGGTTGCCCAGTTCTTAGCGGCATTGCTTAACTTTCCTAAACCACTCATTGCCGCAGTTAAAGGCAATGCAGTTGGGGTTGGCACAACGATGCTTTTGCATTGCGATGTTGTAGTTGCCGCACCTTCTGCCAACTTCTCTATGCCTTTTGCATCTTTAGGTTTGGTTCCTGAAGCAGGTTCAAGTTTCCTTTTTCCTGCACTAGTGGGATATCAAAGAGCTGCCAAGATTTTCTTTACCGGCGAATCCTTTGGCGCAGATGCAGCACTTGATATGGGTCTGATCGCAGAAATAGATTCAGATGCATTGGCCGGTGCAACAAAGATTGCCCAGCACATTGCCGAGCAACCACCCCAAGCGATTATCAATACTAAAGCTTTGCTCAAGGCTCGCAATCACGAATCTGTGGCAGCAGTGATGAAGGCAGAGTTTGAAATCTTTGCCATGGCTTTGCAATCAGATGAAGCGATGGAAGCGTTTATGAAGTTTATGGCTAAGAAGGGGAAATCATGACACTTGCAGGAAAGCGCTTATTCATCACGGGAGGATCTCGCGGTATTGGATTAGCAATTGCACTACGCGCTGCAGCCGATGGTGCATCCGTTGCTATTGCGGCAAAAACCTCAGACCCTAATCCAAAACTTCCAGGAACTATTCATACAGCAGCAGCTGACATTGAAGCCGCAGGTGGAAAAGCTCTTGCTATTCAATGCGATCTTCGAGATGAACTCCAGATTGAGGCCGCAGTTAATCAAGCAGCAGAAGCCTTTGGGGGAATAGATATTCTGGTCAATAATGCCAGTGCTATTAATTTGACCCCCACAGATTCAACACCAGCTAAGCGCTTTGATCTCATGTTTGATGTGAACGTGCGCGGTACTTTTCTAACTTCTCAGGCCGCTTTGCCGCATCTTCGCAAATCAGCAGCAGATGGTCGTAACCCTCATATTTTGAACTTGTCACCACCGCTATCAATGAAGCCTGTGTGGTTTAAAAACCATGTTGCTTACACAATGGCCAAATACGGCATGAGTATGTGCGTATTAGGAATGGCTGAAGAGTTCAAGCGCGACGGTATTGCGGTAAATGCCTTGTGGCCACGAACAGTTATTGATACTGCAGCACTTCAGATGATTCCTGGAATCGATGCTTCTGCTGGTCGCACACCTGCAATCTTGGCAGATGCTGCATATGCCATCTTTAATCGCAAAGCAACAAAGTGCACGGGCAATTTCTTTGTAGATGATGAAGTCCTAGCATCTGAGGGAATTACTGATCTGGAAAAGTATTCTGTGACTCCAGGGACTAAAGACTTCCTCCTAGATTTCTTCCTAGACTAAGGTGACCACATGATCAAGAAAATACTTGCACTATGCACCGCTCTACTTCTTGCTACTCCGATTAATGCTTTTGCCCATGGAGAGATAATTCAGGCAACACCAGCGGCAGATTCAAAGGTTCTAACAGCACCTGCTGAAGTATCAATTGAATTTGATGGAAAGCTTCAAACCATAGGTGATGCAACCGTGAATCTGATCACGGTTACCGATAATCAAGGACAAATTATTTCATCGCCAACTTCTGTTGTAGAGGGCAGTAAAATCTTAACCAAGCTTCAATTAACAGATATCACCGGGTTAGTTTCAGTGCACTACAGAATTGTTTCAGAAGATGGTCACCCGGTGGAAGGCGATTACAGTTTCACGGTAGGTGAAAATCCAACACTGACAAGTGCCCAAGGTGAAGAATCTGCCGAAGCAGAAGCAGGAATCTCTGAAGAAAGCGGCAGCAATTTATTTGTGAATGGCATTGGAATTCTGATTCTGATTGGCATCGTTATAGTCATTGTTAGGCGTATCAAGAAGTAGACTGCACCAATGCCTATTTTTGAATTAGAGCTCAATGGTCCAAACCTGATTCAAGAATCAGAGCGCAGTGGTTCGGCTCACTCATTATTTTGGCCTTGGTGTGGTGCAAATGTTTCACTATTGGCCCTTTCATATGGCGCATTCTTTTTGGGCTTTGGAATCTCCTTTAGGCAGGCAACAATGGCCGCCATTATTGGAACGGTTCTATCTTTTCTGGTTGTTGGTTTTAGCTCCCTTGCTGGTAAGAAATCAAATGCACCAACAATGATTTTATCTAGAGCAACCTTTGGCGTTAAGGGAAATTTTGTCCCCGGGGCTCTTTCTTACTTAATCTTTGTTGGCTGGGAGACAGTTCTTGTTTCCCTTGCAACCCTGGCCACCGGCACAGTCTTTGCTCGTCTGGGTCATATCAACCATGATCTTTCGCTAGTCATTGGGTTTGTAATCGCCGTTTCACTCACTGTTTTTGGGGGAGTGCTTGGCTTTGCAACGATAATGAAGATTCAAAAGTGGCTCACACTTGTAACGGTAGTAATGACCGTTGTTTATATCGCCCTCACAATCGATAGTGTTAATTGGCAAGCGGTAAGTGCGATCAAAGATGGAACATCACAGGGATTTATTGGCGCATTAATCTTTGGTATTACAGGCATTGGTTTGGGTTGGGTAAATTCGGCAGCTGATTATTCGCGCTATTTGCCTCGTACGGTTTCTAGTAAAGCAGTTGTTGGGTGGACAGTGCTAGGTGCATCCTTAGTTCCAATTGTTTTAGTTATCTATGGTTCAGCTTTGGCTGGAAGTAGTAAAGAGTTAAGTGATGCGATTGCTATGGATCCCATCGGAGCCCTTACTACCTTGCTTCCAACTTGGTATCTGATTCCATTTGCGCTGGTCGCAGTGCTTGGTTTGGTGGGTGGTGCAATTCTTGATCTTTATTCTTCCGGATTAACCCTTGTTTCAATCGGTTTACCAGTCAAGCGCCATGTTGCTGCATCTATTGATGCGGTAATAATGCTCATAGGCACGATTTATATTGTGTGGTTTGCAGATAACTTCTTTGCACCATTTCAAGGTTTTCTTATTACTTTAGGTGTGCCAGTTGCTGTGTGGTCAGCAATCTTTGTAGCTGATGTGATTATGCGAAAGAATCCTTACTCAGAGACAGATTTGTATAACCCAACTGGGCGATATGGTGCTTGGAACAAGAAATCACTTGCACTTATGCTTGTTGGCTCCATTATCGGCTGGGGGCTAGTGACGAATACTTTTGCATCCTGGTTATCGTGGCAGGGCTATTTGCTCTTTCTCATTGGTGGCAAAGATGGGGCTTGGGCATTTGCAAATGTAGGTGTTATTGCAGCACTTGTTATTGGTTTTCTTGGACACCTAGTTTTATCAAGAAAAGCTATAGCTGCGCAGGAGTCCTTCTAAGCCAGATGTATCCGGCTAGGCCTGAAATAATTGCTGAAATAAATAGTCCCAGTCTTACTTGATCCAACTCTGCTTCTGAACGTGCTGCGATGTCTGCAATTACTAAGGCAACCGTGAGTCCCATTCCTGCCAACGTTGCCACACCAGATATCTCTTTCATACCAATTTTTGCATGGCCACCAAAGCGCAGAACCAGCCAAGCAAAAAGAGTGATACCAAGTATTTTTCCTATAGATCTGGCCAGGATAATTGCAACAGTTGTTTGCGATGTGAAAGCACTGATACTGATATTAAGAGGAATATTTACAATCACTATGACAGGCACGATGAAATAGGTTGATACAGGTGTTAAAACTTTGATTACTTTCTGGAGTGCATGAGTGCGCAGCGGCAGTAGGAATCCGATTGTGGCTGCAACCAAAGTAGTCAACGCTTTTATAGGCTCTAAATCATTGCCATAGAAGATGGCAAGAACAATGAGAGAAAATAAGTCATCGGCGATTGCCAGAGTTAAAAGAAATAGGCGCACGTGTGGATTTACTCGCTTACCCAACAACGAGAGCACGCCAAGTGCAAGAGCAATATCTGTGGGCATTGATGCTGCCCAGACGTGAGAACCTGGATTAATTAGTAAATAGATTGTTGCCGGGACAATCATGCCCCCCAGGGCTGCAACGATGGGAACGATGGCAGTTTTAAAATCCTTAATGCCGTTCTTAATCTCTAGACCAACTAGAAAGAAGAAGATTGCGATTAAGGCATCAAGGAACATCCCATAAATCTACTATGCAGCTAGGAGTTCTTCCTCATAATTATTGTCGACGAGCGGGATGAAATTGCGGTGTGCGACGTGGTCATCATTCATAATCATCATGAAGACGCCTATAACAGTACCGATCATGAGCAGTGGAAAAATCGCTATAAGTGCCATTGTGTTCTCCGTATCTAAAAGGTTGGGTTCCTTACAAAGCAGAGAATGAATGATGAACCTGGGCAGAGTCCTTGTGGAACCTGTGCTCAGCGGTAGGGTTTAGACAGAAATGACTTAGGTGATAGTTAGAAAAGCCTGAGGAAACAACAAAGCCCGCACCAATAGGCACGGGCTTTGTCTTAAAGCGTTTTTTAGATGTCGTAATAGAGCTCGAACTCAGCTGGATGTGGACGCAAGCGAACATAGTCAACTTCTTGCTTGCGCTTGAATTCGATCCATGTCTCGATGAGATCCTTTGTAAATACTCCACCCTTGAGCAAGAACTCGTGATCGCGCTCTAGGTTGTTGAGTACTTCATCAAGTGATCCTGGAACTTGTGGAATTGCCGCAGCTTCTGCGCCAGTTAATTCATACAAGTCTTTATCTACTGGGGCAGGTGGTTCGATCTTATTGATGATTCCATCAAGACCAGCCATCAACATCGCAGCAAATGCTAGATATGGATTTGAAGATGGATCTGGGCAACGGAACTCAATGCGCTTTGCCTTTGGATTGGATCCAGTAATTGGGATACGGATACAAGCTGAACGGTTACGTGCTGAGTAAACAAGGTTTACTGGTGCTTCATAACCTGGGACTAAGCGACGATATGAGTTAACAGTTGGATTAGTGAAAGCAAGCAATGACGGTGCGTGCTTTAGGAGGCCACCGACATAGTGACGGGCCATGTCTGAAAGATCGCCGTATCCATCACCGAAGAACAATGGCTTGCCATCTTTCCAGAGTGATTGGTGAACGTGCATACCTGAACCGTTATCACCAAATAAAGGCTTTGGCATAAATGTTGCAGTCTTGCCGCCCTGCCATGCAGTGTTACGGATGACGTACTTAAACTTCATTACATCATCACCAGCATGCAAAATATCTGTGAAGCGGTAGTTAATTTCCATCTGCCCTGCTGTACCAACTTCGTGGTGTGAACGCTCAACAAGTAGGCCAACTTTTCCAAGTTGCATAACCATTTCATCGCGAAGATCAGCAAACTGATCTGTTGGTGATACTGGGAAGTATCCACCCTTGACGCGAGTACGGTATCCGCGGTTTGGAGTTCCATCGGCATCTTCTTTAATTCCTGTGTTCCAAGCACCCTCATAAGAATCAATCTCATGATAAGCAGTGTTGATATCGGTCTTAAAGCGAACGCGATCGAAAACATAAAATTCAGCTTCTGGTGCAAAGAATGCTGTGTCAGCAATTCCTTGGGCACGCATGAAGTCAACTGCCTTTGCCACAACTCCACGTGGATCACGGCTATATGGTGAGTTATCTATTGGGTTGTGAACAGAGAAGATAATGACAAGCGTCTTCTCTTTACGGTAAGGATCAACGTATGCAGATTCTGGAACTGGTAACAGTTTCATATCTGATTCATGGATTGACTGGAAACCACGAATTGATGAACCATCAAACATCAGACCATCAGTAAAGACAGCCTCATCAAATGATTCAACAGGAACGTTGAAGTGGTGCTGGATTCCAGGAAGATCAGTAAAGCGAACATCAACAAGCTTTACGTCTTCCTTCTTGATATATGCAAATATTTCTGCAGAGTTCTTAAACATGCTTCTCCCAATTCACATGGATACATAAAAGGTGTATCAGTGCAGATTTTCTCGACTTTGAGGCCTCTGCTTCTTGGCCAAGAATAAGTCGCAAAAGGGGAAATGGCCTAACCGCCCTGTTACATCCATGTTAAGAATTTAAAGGGCGTTAGGCTTAGGCCCATGAGCTATCCATTCATTCGAACCACCTATGCCCGCCGCATGAGCGCTCTGGCCCTGGATTGGTTGGCCTGCTATGCCATCGAGGCCGCCCTGAGCGGTGGCATTAACCAGATGAGCCCTAATAGTTCCCTCTATGTTCTAGCTCTCTTCTTTGCCCAAGTGTGGATTCTTACCGCCCTGCAAGGAGCCACTCTTGGGCACCGCCTCTTTGGAATGAAGGTTGTGCGCTTTGAAGATGGTGGATCACTCTCTATTGGCCAAGCGCTAGTTAGAACGATCCTTTTGGTACTAGTAGTTACTGCCGTTACTTTTGATGCAAATGGTCGCGGAATTCATGAGCGTTTAAGCGAATCAGTACTGACAAGAAGTTAGAACATCTCTTAATCAATCAAGTTAACTCCGCTTACACTTACCGAATGAATGGCTCACTGGCATTAGTTGGTTCAGGTGAATATCTGCCTGCGATGAGCCAGTTTGAGAAATCACTGATTCACGATGGTGTTAAGAACGGCAAGGATGCTAGATATGTTCAAATTCCAACTGCGGCTGGTCGAGAGAGCTCTGATCGTTTGGCGTATTGGAAAGCTCTTGGTCTCGCGCAAGCTACTGGCATCGGAGTAGAGGCAACATATCTTCCAGTCTTTACACGAGAAGATGCATTCAATCAAAAATATGTTGATGCGGTGGCAAATAGCGCCTTGATGTATATGTCTGGGGGAGACCCACACCATTTAGCTGAAGTTTTGATTGACACACCACTGTGGTCGGCAATTATTGAGAATTGGAAAACAGGAGCATCTCTTGCAGGATGCAGCGCTGGAGCAATGGTTCTGAGTGCGCATATTCCTAACTTTCGTTTACTCAAAAAGTCTCCAACTGCAGGTCTCAACCTGCTACCAGAGATCCGTGTGATACCTCACTTTAATAAGTTCTTTAAGTGGATTCCAGAGAGTGCTGCAAAGGTGTTACTGTATGTGCCGGATAACTCTATTTTGATAGGCGTTGATGAACTGACAGCAATTGTGAAACGTTCAGGTGAGAATGACTGGCTAGTGGTTGGGCAAGCCAAAGTGCATGTATTAAAGGGTATGCCTGATCAACAACTACACGATGGGGAGAGAATTAAACTTCCAACGCCTTAAAAGGTTGGTATTAGCGAATCTTTGGAGCGCGAGTTGGCATGGGACCCTTTGGAATTGGCATGGATAAACCGCCAACTGCCTTTAGGCGAGCACGAACTTCACGCATTTGATGGGCAGTTAACTTCTTAGGTTGCTTCTGCAAATGCTTTTGTAGTTTACGAAGGGAAACTTGTCCTTCACCATCGCCAACAATTACTTCAATCACTGGAACTCCAGGAGCAAAGCGTTCAGTCTTCTTATGCTCATCTTGTAATAGTTGGCGAAGAGTGTTGGGTGAACCTTCTCCGGTGAGAACAATTCCTGCACGGCCAACACTGCGGTGAACCATGTCTTGGTTTCGCGAGACTGCAACGGCTGGAGTTGTTGTCCAACCCTTACGAATAGCCATCAATACGCTTGCACCAGCGCCCATCTGACCTTCAATGGATGAATATGCTGCGCGGCCGGCAACTCGAGTAAAGAAAAGTAGAGTTGTGAGAAAAGAAAGTGGAGTGAAAATAAAGCCAACATAGACTGGATGATCAACGGCGATACCGATACTAATTCCGATTCCAAGTGTTACAAGGAAGATTGCAACTAGTGCAATGCCAATCCAAGGTTTTACCTGCTTGGTGACGGCGTAGGCATCACGGAAAGTCTGAAAGCGTGGAGTCTTGATTTTCTTTTCTTTAGCTTTTCTCTTAAACATGGCTTTAGTTTAGTGGGGCAGGGGCAGTTCCACCAAGGCGGGCCGGAGCCCAACGTTGGCCCACATGGCTATCAGGGTAGTTTTCTTGCACCTGATACAACATGGAAAGCAAAGTTTCGCGCAAATGTAACTCTGCTTGCTCAACATCTGCCCCCCGCTCATAATAAATCGGCTCACCAAAGATGACGGTCACAGGGAATTTATTGTGCTTGAGGTTTCGCTTAAGGCCTTTAGTCCAAATTCTTTGGCTTCCCCAAATAATCGTCGGAATAATTGGAACTCCGGCACCCATTGCTAATCTGACAGCGCCAGATTTGAGCTCTTTAATCTCAAATGACGTAGAGGTAGTGCCTTCAGGAAAAATGCCAATGATCTCGCCAGATTTTAAAGCGCGAAGGGCTGCAACAAAAGATGCTGAGCCATTACTGCGATCAACATTAATGTGGTGCATTCCGCGCATCAAGGGTCCAGCTACTTTGTTATCAAAGATCTCCTTCTTAGCCATAAAGCGCACATATCGCCCTGCAGGTAATGCCGCTGTGCCAGTAATTGCAAAATCCAAATAGCTCACATGGTTGATCGCAAGAATTGCACCATCTTTTCGTGGGATGTTTTCCTCACCACTAAAATCAAATCGCAGACCAAGTATTTTCCAAAAAGTCTTTATTGCAACAATGACTGGAGGATAAACAAGATCAGCCACGAGCAGCCTTGGCTTCAATTGCTTGCTTATAGAGGCGACCAGCACGATAGCTTGAACGAACAAGTGGTCCGCTCATGACGCCGAGGAATCCAATATCAGTTGCCTCTTTTGCTAGTTCCACAAACTCTTCTGGCTTAACCCAACGCTCTACAGGGTGATGACGATTAGTTGGTCGTAAGTACTGAGTAATAGTGATTAAGTCACAGCCGGCATCATGCAGATCTACCAGCGCTTGCGTGATTTCTTCGCGGGTTTCACCCAAACCAAGGATGAGATTTGATTTAGTAACTAAACCGAAATCGCGGGCGATAGATATAACAGTTAAGGATTTTTCATAAGTGAAGGCTGGACGTATGCGTTTGAAAATTCGGGGGACAGTCTCCAGGTTATGGGCAAAGACTTCAGGGCGGGTTTCAAAAATTTCATTGAGTAGGTGTGCCTTTGCATGAAAGTCAGGTGCCAACATTTCAACGCCTGTGCCTGGATTTAATTCATGCACCATGCGAATTGTTTCGGCATAGAGCCAAGCACCTTCATCAGGTAAGTCATCGCGAGTAACACCAGTAATAGTTGCGTATTTAAGACCCATAGCTTTAACAGACTCAGCAACTTTTCTTGGCTCTTCACGATCTAATGGATCAGGTTTACCCGTATCAATATTGCAAAAATCGCAGCGACGCGTGCACTTATCGCCACCGATAAGAAATGTTGCTTCTTTATCTTCCCAACATTCAAAGATATTTGGGCATGCTGCTTCTTGGCAGACGGTGTGTAGGCCTTCAGATTTAACAAGGCTTTGCAGGCGTGTGTATTCGGGGCCCATATGTGCCTTGGTCTTAATCCATTCGGGCTTTCGTTCAATTGGAACAGCAGCGTTACGTGCCTCAATACGGATTAATTTACGACCTTCAGGAGCAAGTGTCATGCGCACACCTTCTTTAGCGATTCAAAAATATGTCGCTCAACTAGCGGAGAAACTTCTTCAATGCTTATCGTACGGCCTAGCTCTTTAGAAATGGAAGTCACATCAGCATCTGCAATTCCACACGGAATGATCTGATTAAAGGCGCTCAGATCTGGGCATACATTGAGTGCGAAGCCATGCATTGTTACGCCTTTACTCACGCGAATACCAATGGCAGCTATTTTGCGATCACCTTTCTCATCAATAACCCAAACACCAGAACGTCCTGAAACACATGTGGCTTTAATCCCTAGATCTTCACAGACATTTATCAGCCCTCGTTCAATTTCGCGGACAAAGCCGACAAGTTCATGTGGTTGAGACAGTTTGACGATTGGATATCCAACTAGTTGTCCTGGACCATGCCAAGTAATTTTTCCACCGCGATCAACTTCAATTACTGGCGTTCCATCCTGTGGTTTTTCTGAATCTAATGTTCGGCGTCCTGCCGTGTAAACCGATGGATGCTCGAGCAAGAGCAAAGTATTGGGGCGAATTCCCTCAGCAACTTCTGAGTGAATAGTGCGTTGTACTTGCCAAGCCTTTTCATAATCAATGAGGCCATGGCGGGTGAGGGCAATTGCACTCTGGTTCGGCTGGGTTACAACGGGCACATCGCTAGCCTAAAGGTAGGCTTGCCTCCTTACCAATTGAAGCCATATCAGACCTCTAGGAAAGGCCGCCTTCACCATGTCTACGCAGTCAATTCAAAAAACCCGTAAGCCCTTTGCCATTGCACTGCTAGTAGTGATCGTATGGTTTGGCATAACCGGCATTTTCGGTCCACTCTTCGGCAAGCTCTCTTCAGTACAAGAGAACAACAACTCTTCATTCTTGCCAAAGGGTGCTGAAGCCACAAAGGCTTCAGATGTAATTGCTACTTTTTCTGGCAAAGACAGCTTCAACTTTCCAACTTTGATTTTATTTGAAGGCAAAACAACTCCTGAGACATTTGCTGCGATCAATGCTCATATGTCCACAGTTGGGGCCATCACTCTGGATGGAACTTCTTCAAAGATTTCTGATTTCTTAGCCCCAGGACAGCAAATAACCGTCTTTCCTTCTCAAGATGGAAAAGCAATTCTGGCAAACATTCCATTAGATGGAAATGCGATATCTAAAGTTTTATCAAATGACAAACCAGTTCTACCGGCCGTTGTTGCAGCACTTCGTGAAGATATACAGCCAATTGCGCAAGCTAATGGATTAACACATTACGTAACAGGTCCAGGTGGATTGCTGGGAGATCTCTTCAGCGCATTTGGAACCCTGGATTCATCTTTGCTTCTAACAACACTAGGTGTTGTGGCTTTGATTTTGATATTGGTTTATCGATCCCCAGTTCTATGGATTATTCCTCTCTTGTCATCACTTTTTGCATTAACAACTGCAGGTGGAATTGTTTATCTACTTGCTAAGAAAAACATCATTGATGTCGACGGACAGTCGCAAGGCATTTTGTCTGTTCTCGTTATCGGTGCTGCTACAGACTACGCGCTCCTATTAATCGCACGTTATCGTGAAGAGCTCCATCTTCATGAAAACCGTTTTGATGCCATGAAGAGTGCTTACAAAGGAGTGTGGGAACCGATTCTTGCTTCAGGCTCAACGGTTTCCATCTCATTGCTAATTTTGCTCTTTAGCCAACTAACAAATACTGCAGGCCTTGGACCAATCGGTGCCATCGGAATTGTCTGCGCAATGATCACAATTCTTACGCTATTGCCTGCGCTGCTCTTAGTCTTCGGGCGCTGGATCTTCTGGCCTCGTCGCCCTCTCTTTGATGGCGATGATCATGTGATGAGTGGTCCTTGGTCAAAACTTGCAAATGGAATTGGTCGCAATCCTCGCAAAGCATGGGTTGTTACGGGTTCAGTCCTTTTACTTCTAGCATTTGCTTCAACAACACTTAAGGCCGATGGAATCGGTACTGTTGATACCTTTACCGGACATCCAGAATCTGTTGTTGGTCAAAAGCTTCTTGTTACTCACTTCCCTGGTGGAGAAGGTGACCCAACTCAGATCGTTGTTGCAGCAGATAAAATTGATGCTGTAACTGCTGCAGTAAAGAGTGCACCTGGTGTGACAGAGGTTGTTACTTTGGTGGATCCGATCACCAAGTCAATTAAGATCGTAAACAACAAGGCGATTTTAAATGTCACTTTAGATAAGGCACCAGATAGCGTTGAAGCTGGAAATGACATTCCAAAGATTCGTAAACTGGCACATAAGGCAGATGCTTCATCGCTAGTTGGTGGCACGAGCGCCGTCTACTTCGATGTTCGAACAGCTAATAACCAGGACAATAAGACAATCATTCCAATCATCTTGATTGTTATCACAATAATCCTTGGATTACTCCTTCGTAGTATTTTGAGTGCGCTAGTGCTTCTAGGAACTGTGTTGCTTTCATACTTTGCAACTTTGGGTGTGTGTGCACTTGTCTTCAACCACATTTTCGGCTTCGCCGGAGGGGACAATTCCTTCCCTCTCTTTGCCTTCATCTTCTTGGTTGCATTAGGCATTGATTACAACATCTTCCTGATGACACGCGTGCGTGAAGAGAGTGGCAAGATTGGAACTCGGGCAGGAATCATTAAGGGTGTTACGGTCACAGGCGCAGTTATTACTTCTGCTGGAATCGTGCTCGCTGCAACGTTCGCAGTTCTAGGTCTGTTGCCTCTGGTGCCACTTGCTGAGCTTGGCTTTGCAGTGGCATTTGGAGTTCTCCTAGACACCATCATTGTTCGTTCAATCTTGGTCCCAGCTTTGGTTCACGAAATTGGTCCGAAGATCTGGTGGCCATCAAAACTATCGCGCGAAGATATAAAGAACTGATGCGCGTCGGCATTGCTGGATATGGATTAGCTGGACGTTATTTCCACGCACCTTTACTTAAAGGGTGTGGGTATGAGGTCGTCGCAATTCAAACCAGCAATGCCGAACGTGCCGGACACGCTGTCTCAGATTTTCCAGATGTAAAAGTAGTTGCAACTATTCAAGAGTTGGTCGCTCATAAACTTGATTTAGTTGTTGTTGCATCAGCAAATATCGTCCATGCACAGCATGCTTTTGCCGCAATTAATGCCGGTATCCCTGTTGTAATTGATAAACCAATGGGTCGCACTTTCGCCGAAACTGCCGAGATTATCTCTGCGGGTGAGCGCGCAGGTGTTCCAGTTTCAACTTTCTTTAATCGCCGTTGGGACAGTGATGCTCTTACTATTAAGAAAGTTTTAGCCTCCGGTGTACTTGGAACTATTCACCGCTTGGATTCGCGCTTTGAGCGCTTTCGCCCAGAACTCAATAAAGCTTCCTGGCGTGAGAACATGAGCGCAGCCGATGGCGGGGGACAACTTCTTGATTTGCAGCCACACCTTATTTCTACTGCAATTGATTGGTTTGGAAAAGCAGAGTTAGTAACTTCTACGGTGCGAACAATCCGTGGTGGGGGAGATGATGATGCTGTTTTAGTACTTCAACATGACTCAGGCGTCTTATCAATTCTCTCAGCCAGCGCAGTAGTGGGTGCGCCAGGTCCACGCATTCGAATTCTGGGAAGTAAGGGCGCATTGGTTATCAATGATTTAGATCCCCAAGAGAATCTTCTTAAGAGTGGGAAAATTCCGATGGGGGGCAAGTGGGATGTGCCTACAAAATCAAAGACTTTCATTTACCGCGGAGATGACATTGAAGAAATTGTTGGAGAAGACGGCAACTACGCCATCTTCTATACCTTGGTAGCTGGAGCAATAGCTGGCACAAATCCATGGCCAATTTCTAATGATGATGCGCTATTAGTTGCACAGATAATTGATCAGGCACGAAATAACGCACTGCATGTCTAGGAAAAGCGATGTCCTGATTGTTGGAGCTGGCTTAGCTGGATTAAGTGCGGCAATCCAACTCCAAGATGCAGGTCGGTCAGTAACTCTGCTTGAAGCCAGTGATCGAGCCGGCGGGCGCGTAGCTAGTGATCACATAGATGGATACATCTGTGATCGTGGATTCCAGCTCATAAATGCCAAGTATCCAGCCCTCATTGAACTTGATGTTATTGACGAGATTGATTTCATTCCCGCACCGCGTGTAATTGAAGTGAGTTTAGGAAGTGAGCGAATTCCACTGGGTGACCCCAGAACTGCGCCATTTTCAGCGTTGCACCGCGGGACCGGACCATTGAGTGAGAAAGTTAACTTTGCTCGGTTTATTTTCTCTAAGATTAAATCTCAGCAATCATTAGGCCAAGCGTTGCGAAAGGCCGGTTGCGGAACAACTTATGAACGTGTTCTGCGCCCATTTTTACAAGGTGTGTTTCTAGCTGACCCAGACAAAGTTGATGCCATCTATGGCCAAATCGTCTTACGCTCTTTCGTAACTGGCTCACCAGGTGTTTCTAAGTTTGGTGTTGGCCAGCTCTCACAAGCATTAGCTTCGCGGGTGAAGGATTTACAGCTCAATGTGCGCGCAGAGCGGATACTGGGAACAACCGTGCAAACTTCTGCTGGAGAATTTCAGGCCAGCGATATTGTGATTGCAACTGATGCAACTACAGCAACCCAGTTGTTAGAACTCGGTGAATTGTGTCGAATGCAAGGATGTGTGACTTGGTATCACGCAACTGAGCACAATCCATCTGGAACTGGGCGCCTACTCGTTGATGGGCAAAACCGTGGGCCGATCTTTAACTCCCTAGTGATTTCCGATATTTCAAGGGAATATGCACCTAGTGGTATGCATCTGATTTCAAGTACCACTGAGCTAGGAACAACTGATTCAGAAGTTCGCCGACACCTTTCAATCATGTGGGGAGTAGAAACTCGTGATTGGCAATTGATTGCTAAATATGAAATACCTTCAGCGCTGCCACTTCACGAAGTCGGAAAGACCTTAAGTGCACCGACCAAGATTTCAGATCATCTCTATATGGTCGGTGATCATCGCACTGTTCCATCACAGCAAGGCGCCCTATTTAGTGGCAGCTTGGCAGCACAATTAATCTTGAACTAATTGATCCAGTGCTTGCGTAATATGTGGGTAATCCCAAGTAAATCCAGCTTCTTGTAATACATGAGGAATTACTTTTTTAGAACCTAGCACTTCAGAGGAAAAACCGCCCAGTGCAATTTTTAGCGCAATTGCTGGAGCAGGAAAAAGTGCTGGTCGATGAAGTGCGCGAGCAAGGGCTGAAGTAAATTCTTGATTAGTTACTGGATTTGGTGATGTCACATTCACTGCACCGGATATCGGATTCTCTAGGGCAAAAACTATGGCGCGAATTTGATCATGCAAAGTAATCCAAGACCACCACTGCTTACCTGAACCAAGTTTTCCGCCAAAACCTAGGCGAAAAAGTGGCAACATCTTTCCCAGTGCGCCACCAGTTGGGTCAAGGACTAAACCTGTTCGAATTTTAACCGTGCGTACATCGCCAGCTAAATCTGCTGCACTTTCCCACTCACGACAAACAGCTGCTAGAAAATCATCTCCCACTCGATCAGTTTCAACTACCGCGCGGTTTCCACTCTCTCCATACCAACCGATTGCACTAGCTGAGATGAATACTTGTGGTCTGAGTTCTGCAACTGCTTTTGCGATTGTGGTTGTTCCAAGAAGACGTGAGTTAAGAATTTCTGACTTATATTTCTTTGTCCAGCGCTTATCGCCAACACCAACACCAGCCAGATGAATAATTGCATCCACGCCAGCAAGTGCAGTCAAATCAACAAAACCTGTTTGTGGATCCCACTGCACTTCATCAGCTGCAACTGGAGCACGGCGCACCAAGCGCTGAACTGTGTGACCCTCACTTTTTAAGTGACCAACAAGTGCTGTGCCAATGAGTCCAGATGAGCCGCTAATAGCGATTCTTTGAGGAACGCGCATCTGGCTTTAGAGTCCTAAATCAGATTCGAATGCGCCGCCTTCTAGACGTTCTTTTAATGTAACAAGGAATCTGGCTGCATCTGCGCCATCAACCACACGATGGTCATAAGAAAGACCGAGATAAACCATTGAACGAATCGCAATGGTTTCTCCGCCATCTTCACCACGAACAACCATTGGGCGCTTAACTACTGCGCCTAACCCCAAGATTGCTACCTGTGGTTGATTGATGATTGGAGTATCAAAGAGTGCTCCGCGACTACCAGTATTTGTCAGAGTGAAAGTTCCTCCACCTAATTCATCGGGAGTGACTTTGTTATCGCGCGTGCGAGCTGCTAAATCTGAAATCTTTCGAGCTATTCCGCCCATGTTTAAATCACCTGCGTTAGCAATAACAGGAACAAGCAGACCTCGTTCTGTGTCCACTGCAATACCTAGGTGCTCTGCACCATGGTAGGTAATTTGATCGCCTTCAACCGAAGAGTTAAGAACAGGGTGCTGCTTGAGTGCTTCGCACACAGCCACGGCAAAGAATGGAAGGTATGAAAGCTTGACGCCTTCACGAGCTTCAAATGGAGCTTTTGCCTTATCGCGCAAACGAGAAATTTTGGTGACATCAACTTCCACCACAGTGGTCAATTGAGCACTTACTTGAAGTGATTCGACCATTCTGGCTGCAATAACTTTGCGAAGTCTAGACATCGTCACTGTTGTTCCACGTAGTGGAGATACTGCAACAACTGCTGGTTTAGAAGTAGAAGGATTAGACGCCACTGCCGCTGGAGCTGAATAGGTAGGGGCGGCAGGTTTTCCTAGCGCTTCAATATCTTCACGGCGAATACGTCCACCGATTCCAGTTCCCTTTACATTGGCAAGATTAACTCCGAGTTCGCTTGCAAGTTTGCGAACTAGGGGAGTCACGTAAGCATCAGTTGGTTGTGAGATGGGTCCTGCTGCTTGTACAGGTGCAGCTTGTATAGGCGCTGCAACGACTGGAGCAGCTTGTACAGGTGCCGGTGTGGCAGCAACAGGTGCTGGTTTTGCTACTGCAGGTGTAGAAACTGGCGCTGCTGCGCTTGTTCCAATTAATCCAAGACGTGCTCCAACTGGAACAGTTGAATCAACAGCAACATCGATTGCTAACAATGTTCCAGCAACTGGGGATGGAATCTCGGTATCAACTTTGTCAGTTGAAACTTCTAGTAATGCTTCATCAACGGCAACAGAGTCACCAATATTTTTTAGCCAACGTGTAACAGTTCCTTCACTCACGCTTTCACCAAGGGCAGGCATTGTGATGACTGTGCCTGCTCCGGATGCAGCCGGTGCTGCAACCACAGGTGCAACTGGTGCAGGAGCTGCAGCAACAGGTGCTGCAGGTTGTGGAGTGACTGGCGCAGCTGGTGTGGCAGCAACAGGTGCAGATGGGGCAGATGCGGCAGCACCATCAGCAATGATTGCTAACTCCGCACCGACTGGAACCGTTTGATCAATTTGAACAACGATTTTTGTAAGTGTTCCAGCTACTGGCGATGGAATTTCTGTATCTACTTTGTCAGTTGATACTTCAAGAAGTGGTTCATCAACATTGACATGATCGCCTTCGGACTTTAACCAACGTGTAACTGTTCCTTCGCTAACACTTTCACCAAGTGCTGGCATTGTTACGGAAAATGTCATTATTTTCTCTCCTTGGTTATCCGTGTGCGTGAAGCGGTTTGCCTGCTAGAGCCATATGGGCTTCGCCCATTGCCTCAGACAGTGTTGGGTGTGCATGGATTAGGGATGCAACATCAGTTGCACGTGCTTCCCAATTAAAGATCAACTCAGCTTCAGCCAATAGTTCACCAACACGTGCGCCGACCATGTGAACTCCAAGAATTGGGCCGTCTTTTTCACCGACAAGTTTGATTGAACCAGCAGTTCCAAGAATCTGCGCTTTTCCATTCCCAGCTAAGTCATAACTAAGTTCAACAACATCGTGGCCGCGCTTTTTAGCCTCAGCAGTAGTTAATCCAACTGAAGCAACTTCAGGATCTGAGTATGTAACACGTGGAATTCCATCGTAGTTAATTGGGCGTGGATTCAAGCCAGCAATCTCTTCTGCCACCAACATGCCTTCGGCAAATCCAACGTGGGCTAATTGCAACGTAGGAATCAAGTCACCAACAGCCCAGATGCCAGGCACATTTGTTCGGCACTTGTTATCAACGATTACATAACCACGATCCATTGTGATTCCTTGCTCTTCATAGCCAAGGTTTGCACTGACTGGCCCACGGCCAACAGAGACCATCAAAACTTCGGCAGTAAACTCTTTGCCATCTTCTAACGTAACTGTTACACCGCGTTGATCTTTGATAGCAGATTTGAACTTAACACCTAATTCGAAGTTGATTCCGCGCTTGCGAAATGCACGCTCCAACTGCTTGCTAGAGCTTTCATCCTCAAGTGCAATTAAGTGAGGTAAGCCTTCAATGATTGTTACTTCTGCGCCAAAAGATTTCCAGACTGATGCGAATTCGCAACCAATTACGCCGCCGCCTAGGACGATGACAGATTGTGGAACGTAATCCATCTTTGTTCCGTGATCAGATGTGATGATTTGCTTGCCATCAATTTCAAGTCCAGGCAATGTGCGGGCATATGAGCCGGTGGCAAGAATGATGTTTTTTCCGGTGTATCGCTGTCCGTTGACTTCAACAGTGTCCTTAGAAACTAATTTTCCGTGACCTTCGATGTAGGTGATGTTTCTGGATTTAACTAAACCTTGAAGACCTTTGTGAAGACGGGAGATAACACCGTCCTTATAAGAATTAACACCGTTCATATCGATGCCATCAAAAGTGGATTTCACACCGAACTTAGAACCTTCACGGGCACCATCTGCAATTTCGGCTGAGTGCAATAGAGCTTTGGTCGGGATGCAACCTTTATGAAGACAGGTTCCGCCAACTTTGTCGGCTTCGATTAAAGCAACTGAGAGGCCAAGTTGCGCACTTCTTAAAGCGCAGGCATAGCCGCCGCTTCCACCACCCAGAATCACTAGATCAAATTGCGACACTCAACTACCCCTTTTACTCGCGTTCCAAGGCTCTATCCTGCCGTACCTACGCCTGTTCGACCAATCTCACGAGTGAGCGCATGCTCACACCTGTGCCACCGACTGGCGTATATCCATAGGGCTTACCCTCATTAAAGGCCGGTCCTGCAATATCAAGGTGGAGCCAAGGAAGATCATCACTAACGAACTCTTTCAAAAATAGGCCAGCAACCATCATGCCGCCATTCTTATCTCCAATGTTGGCAAGGTCTGCAACAGCTGAATCAAGTGATGCACGCAGCTCGACTGGCAAGGGCATCGGCCAGAACTGCTCGCCAGTTTCTTTTGCGATTGCAATGAAGACATCACTAAAGCTTTGGTTATTTGTCATGACCGCACCTGTACGAGTTCCAAGGGCAACAACTTGTGCTCCAGTTAACGTTGCCACATCAATGATTCCGTCAAGCTTGTTTTTACTTGACTGGGCTTTCATTAATCCATCTGCAAGGACCAAACGGCCTTCCGCATCAGGATTTAAGACTTCCACAGTTTTTCCACCGAAGATAGTAATGATGTCACTGGGACGAGTGGCTGTATCACTTGGCATGTTTTCAGCAAGTGGTGCCCAACATTCAATTGCTACAGGCAGAGCAAGTTCGGCTACAGCCAATGTTGCAGCACAGACCGCTGCCGCACCACTCATATCGCACTTCATTGTCTCCATGCCTAGACCCGCTTTTAGATTAAGTCCACCAGTGTCAAAAGTGATTCCTTTTCCAACAAATGCAAAGCGCTTAACATTTTTAGCTTTCGGAGTATAAGAAATATGCAGCAAACGTGGGGGTTTGGCTGAGCCTTGACCCACACCAATAATGCCGCCAAAGCCTTGAGATTTAAGTTGCTTCTCATCCCAAATCGTAATTTTTAATCCAGCCTTTAAACCACCGGCCGCCTTGAAACTTGCAGCTAATTTCTTTGTAAATGTCTCTGGATATAAATGACTTGGGGGAGTATTTACAAGGTCGCGCACAAGATGTGTGTATTTAGCAATAATTGAAGCGCGAGTAATGATCGCCTTTGCTTCACTCTTTCCTGCAAGCTTTGAAAAGATTGTTGCTGACTTAAGCGCACTCTTGTGGTCATCTTTGCTTGAACCGCGGAACTCATTAAAAACATATGCTCCCAGTGCTGCGCCTTCTGCCACTGCGTTGACGCCTGCAAGATCGCGAGTTGGGAGGGCGAAAGTTGCTCCAGCATTTCCAGCTAAGGCTCTAGCTGCACTGCCGGCGGCTCTACGCAAACTCTCATGTGAGTAAGTAGAAGATTTAGCACCAAGACCTGTGAAGACCATCAAGCGTGCTGGTCCACCAGGCATCTTTGTTACTTCATCTACTTTTCCTGTCGCACCCATCTCAAGAAGCGAGGCCAATAATGGTTTTGAATCAAGGGCTAAGTCACCTGATTCGATGGCGATTCCACCTTTTGTGTTGGTGCTCACTAAACCCACAACTAGGAGATCATCTTTAACGAGGCCATCTGAGATTTTGAGTGTTGTCATAGGTGCCAGCGTAATAGATGTCTTGGTAGGTTTCACACTATGAAGCACTCACCTTTACATGACAAGCATCTAGCCCGAAATGCCAAGATGGCTGATTTCGGTGGCTGGTTAATGCCAATCGAGTATCCAGGGGCAGGAGTACTGGCTGAACACGCTGCGGTCCGTGAAAAGGTGGGAATCTTCGATGTTTCGCATTTAGGTAAGGCCAGTGTTACAGGAAGTGGCGCACTGAAGTTCCTCAATGCAATGTTTACCAATGATCTCAACCGCATTGGTAATGGTTCTGCCCAATACACCTTGCTGTGCAACGAAAAGGGCGGCGTTATTGATGATCTGATTGCATATCGCAATAGTGAGGATGATTTCTTCTTAGTTCCCAATGCTTCAAACACCACAGATGTTGTTGCAACTTTGCAATCAAAGGCGCCAGCAGGCATGACTGTTACCAATCTGCATGAGGATTATGCAGTAATAGCCGTGCAGGGACCACTATCGCCAGCGCTCATGCAATCACTTGGAGTTATTACCAATATTGATTACATGGCCTTTGAGAATGTCAGCATCGGGGGAGCAGAAGTAATTCTTTGTCGCACTGGATACAGCGGCGAACTCGGTTATGAACTCCTTCCAAAAACAGCAGATGCTTCGAAAGTATGGGATGCGATAGTGGCCGCGATGGAGCCAATGGGTGGATTGGTTTGCGGACTTGGGGCACGTGACACATTGCGCACCGAGATGGGTTATCCACTCCACGGCCATGAACTCTCATTAGATATCACTCCAGTTGAAGCCAGCGCTGCATGGGCAATTGGTTGGGACAAAGGTGAATTCTTAGGATCAGATGTTTTGAAATCTCAAAGGGCTGCTGGGGCAAAGCGCAGAAGCGTTGCGGTTAAATCACTTGACCGTGGAATTCCTCGCGGTGCAATGAGTGTCAAAACCAAGGATGGAGCTTTACTAGGTGAGGTAACTAGTGGAACTTTCTCGCCTTCGCTAAAAGTTGGAATTGGTATCGCTCTACTTGATTCATCAGTGAAAATCGGTGATCAATTAATCATCGATGTTAGAGGTAGAGATTCAATGGTGGAAGTTGTGAAACTTCCCTTTATGCCTTCACACGTTCGATAAATTCGACTGGCTGCACGAAAGCAGCTCGAGTTTTTGTTCTACGCAGAGCTGATAAAACTGCTTGGCCAGAGAGCAACAAGAGAATTGTCGTAAAGATGGCGCGGGGTACATCCCAGGCCATTGCGCTAGCAAAGTGAAAAGTAATAAAGCGTGAAAGATTTTGCGCGATAGAGCCATCAACTAGATATGAGAGTTGTGTATTAGCACCTAGAGCCCAGGGCCAAAACTGTAGATCCATCAAGATCCCAAACCACTCTGAGGCGATAATGCCAAAGAGAATGAGTAGGGCTATTTCTTTTCTTCCCCTGAGCTTTTTTCCCGGCAGCATGCCTGCGGCCATGCCTATCCATGCTGCGGCAAATACCTGGTAGCCAAGCCAAGGACCAACGCCGCCAGTTAGAAGTGCTGAGACAAACATAGAAGTAAGTCCCAATATGAAACCAAAGGAGGGACCAAAGACACGTGCGCTAAGAATCAAAATAAACCACATCGGTTCAATTCCTACCGCTCCAGCACCTAGCGGGCGAAGAGCTGCGATGAGTGCGGATAAAACTCCCAGGAGTGCGACGGATTTTGCATCGAGGGCCGAATTGGAAATCTGAATGTTCACTAAAAAGAATGCCACAGTAAGTGCTGCCCAAAAGAAAAGCTGTGTTCGAGGCAGTGACTGACCGCTATAGAAAAAAGGCCAGAGAAATCCTGCTGCAGAGATCAAGGAAGCCAGTGTGAGAACTGCTGTGCCTAGAGGAGAAAATCTGACTACGTCGTTTGTGCGCATTAGATTGTCGTCTCAATTGCCCGAACTACATCGGCCACCGTCAACCAAGGTTGAGGCGACATAATCTTTGAAACTTGTGGAGCAAAGGCAGGTGAAGACAAGAGCACATCAATTGTTGGTCCATCTGCGACGATGTCACCATCGGCAATGAAAATTGTTCGTGTTGCTAATTCAGCAACCAATTCAACATCGTGAGTTGCAATGATGACACTGCGATTAAATACGCGAGCGAAATCAACCAGCATCTTGATTAGCACTCGCTTTGCTTGATAATCCAAACCTCGTGTTGGCTCATCCAATATAAGCAGGCGTGGATTTGCCGAGAGAACCACACTCAGAGCAAGACCTAAACGCTGCCCCTCAGATAGATCTCGGGGATGTGTGTTGCCGGATATCCCTGGAACCAGTTGAGTTAGAAGAGAGAAAGTAGTGCCAGCTTCTACTTGATTATCTTCATCTGCTTGCTTGCACTCTTCGCTCACACTTTGCCCATAAAGCAAATCACTTGGCTCCTGGGGGATATAGCCAACGCTTTCCCGTCTTTGCTTACTATGTAATTTCTGGGAATTAGTACCGTTCACGATTACTTCACCAGATGCAGTATCACTGACGCCGGCAATGGCTCGAAGAAGGGAGCTTTTACCAGCACCATTTCGGCCCATGATGGCAACAATCTCATTTTCATAGATAGTTACCGAAAGAGAGTTCACGGCGTTCTTAGCGCCATAGGAAATGGTTAAGCCTTTTACTGACACGCACGCCTTGGTGGAGCTAGTTGGAGCATCAGGCTTAGTAACTGCATGTGAATCTCTAAACTCTTGTGTCATTCGGCGCATTTCCCGAACAGAAACACCAATCTCTTTCAACCCAAGAGTTCTAGCCAACTCCACAATCGGAGGAGCTATAGGGGAGTTCATTAGGATTTGCTCAGGAGTTCCAACAACGGCAGACCCTGCACCATTGATGTGAACAATGCGATCAGCAAATTGAATAACGCGTTCCAATTTATGCTCTGCAATAACAACCGTCAGGCTTAAATCATGAACTAGGCGGTGAAGGATCGAGAGTACTTCTTCTGCAGCGATGGGATCCAGGGCACTTGTTGGCTCATCTAGAACTAAGACTTTTGGATGGGCAACTAATGCACTTGCGATTGCAACACGCTGTTGTTCTCCGCCGCTTAGAGTCGCGATAGATCTAGTGCGAAGAGCAGCTAATGACATTAAGTCCAACACTTCTTCTACGCGCTTTCGCATAGTTTCGTTGGAAAGATTGAGAGCTTCCATACCAAAGACGAGTTCTTCTTCCACCGTATCTGCTACAAAACCGTTGATGGGATTTTGTCCTACGATGCCAATCAAATGTGCCAGCCCACCAGGCTTTACTTGGGCAGTAGATATTCCATCTACCTCAATGCTTCCAGCCAAGATGCCGCCGGTGTGGTGGGGAACAAGGCCGTTAATGAGGCGAAGCAGAGATGATTTACCAGATCCCGTAGGTCCTATAACGAGAACTAACTCACCCTCTGCAATTTCAAGGTTGAGGTCTTCAATGACAGTTGTAGTCGAGTTTGGATAAATAAGTGAGACGTTAGAAAACTTAATCATGAAAGACCCACAACGGCTAAGCCGGCAATAACGACTGCTATATCAACACGTGCCCATTTGATGGGGCGATACTTAGATCGCTTCTTACTTATCCCATAGCCGCGTGACTCCATAGCAGCGGCCAAATCAAGAGACCTGGCTAGTGACTCTTCGAGTAGTGGAAGTGCAATGCGTTTGAAAGCTTTAATTCCATGGGTTCTTTGTCCTCGCAAACGTTGCGCCATACGAATTCTGGTGACAGCTGAAACTAATTGCGGCAGCACTGAAGTTGCAATCACAACAGTTATGCCGAACTCATACAGGTATATGGGCAAGACACGTAACAGACGGTGGGGACTAGTGAGTGATGCAGCTGCGCCGAAAACCACAAGGATTGCGCAAATGATGATTCCTTCAGAGATTGACGAGTTCAAGCGCTCCAAAGTCACTGCGCCACCAATTCGAATTCCGGGCATCCAAGCTGGAAGCGGCAATGTGGGAATAGTGAAAAGAGTTGTCCCTGGGATTGGTACCCCAATGAGCACACCGATAAGGGCTCGGATTGAGATGATCCACAACGAGAGTTTCAATGTCGCATTAAAGGAGCGTCCCCAAGGTGCATCATCGCGTTGACTGAACACAATCACTGCCATAACACCCACTGCCGCAATGGCAAATACCGGGGAGTTCGCACGAGCTATTGCAACAGCAACAGCACCTGAGAAAATCCACCACGTCAGCGGGTGAAATGAAAGTTTTTTCATTATTTAATTACTTAGTCTTAATCAATGACTTAGGAGTTGGAATTTCAACACCACACTCTTTAGCCGGGTAGCCACCCAAGCCGCAGATCAGACCAGAGGATGCTGCTCGAATCTTGGTTACTTGTGCAAGAACATCAATTCCCTGCGAGGTTTTTGCTGTGCGAACACATGTAGTGATTGTCTTTCTAGGTGTCTCACCCTTAGGTGCCCATGCCTTTGAACCAAATTCAATAACTACACCGATTCTCTTAGTGTCCTTATCGCCTTTCACCCCAGAACAGATCTTTGCAAAATCAGGCGCAACTGCCGGGGAGAGTGAGGGGACATCATCACTGCTAAAAACAAAGGACCAACCTTCAACCGCGCCATCTGAAATATCAACAGTTGGGCCAGTCATAGCTGCGGTCCATTTATGTGTACCTGGAGCTGCTTGGAAATAACCCCAATAGCGCCAGCCTTTACTTGCAGCCTGTGATTGGGGGATAAAGAAAATGGATGTAAGAAGGATAAGAAGTGAAATAAGTAGTGCTTTGAACTTCATTACTGTGGGGCCTCTCGATTCTGAAAGAGTCTCACAGGGAGCAGTGCCGCGCGAATAAGAGATACATAAAAATCTCAAAGACATGTGGACCACACCCCGCAAACCTCGGCGGGTGTTTGTCTAAAACCAATCATTAGGTAATCCGACTTTACGGTTGCGGGTCAGTGTCGGAATTGCACCGAACTTCCCCTAATGAAGGGCGTATTAAGTTGTGTGCGTAGGCAACCACATAGCATTCAGGTTGGCAACAGGGCGCGCTAGGTCGTAGAGTTCTGAGCATGGAATATCGTCGCCTTGGCAGTACTGGAATGTATGTATCCGAGATTTCTTACGGAAACTGGATCACTCACGGCTCACAAGTTGAAGCCGATGCAGCAATCAAATGTGTGAAGACTGCACTAGATTGTGGAATCACCACCTTTGATACTGCA
This sequence comes from actinobacterium SCGC AAA044-N04, assembly GCA_000378885.1. Taxonomy (GTDB): domain Bacteria; phylum Actinomycetota; class Actinomycetes; order Nanopelagicales; family Nanopelagicaceae; genus Planktophila. Next base: position 411,960 of record KB900456.1, read on the forward strand.
GATGTCTATGCAGGAACACGTGCCGAGAAAGTTCTTGGTAAAGCTCTTAAAGGTGTTCGCCGCGAGTCATATGAACTTTTCACCAAGGTCTACTGGCCAACAGGCCCGGGCAAAAACGATCGCGGGCTTTCACGAAAGCACATCATCGAGTCCTGTAACGCGTCACTCAAGCGTTTGCAAACAGATCATATTGATCTCTATCAAATGCACCGTTTTGATTTTGAGACACCACTAGAAGAATCACTGAGCGCTTTTGATGATTTGATTCGTGCTGGAAAAGTTCACTACATCGGATTCTCTGAATGGACTGCAAGCCAAATCGCAGCTGCACTTAAGATTCAAGATACAAAAGGCTATAACCGCTTTGTTTCAAGCCAACCTCAATACTCTGCGTTATGGCGTGTTATTGAAGCTGAAGTTGTTCCACTTTCACAAAAGGAAGGCATTGGCCAAATTGTTTGGTCGCCTATGGCCCAAGGCATTTTGACTGGAAAGTATTTGCCAGGAAAGAAACCGCCTGCCGGCTCACGTGCTACCGACAAAAAAGGTGGCGCAGGAATGATTTCTAAATGGATGAAGGATGATGTTTTAACTGCCGTCCAAAAACTAAAGCCGATTGCAGATCGGGCTGGCTTAACAATGTCCCAACTTTCAGTTGCCTGGGTTTTGCAAAATCCAAATGTTTCTAGCGCCATTGTTGGTGCTACAAAGCCATCTCAGGTGAAGGAAAATGTTAAGGCTGCAGGTGTAAAGCTAGATGCTGAGACAATGCGTGCTATCGATCAGGCCTTGGGCAATTTGCCTGAAAAAGATCCAGCCCAAAATATCAGCCCAAATCCAAGAGCCTAATTGACTACATCGCCCACTTTAGTTTGTGGGTGTGGAGCTCGTAGACGACGCATCTGTGTTGAGCGCAGCCATGCATACATAGCTAATCCCTTTGTATCTGAGGCTGGGTATTTAGCATGGATTAAACGTTGAATTTTTCTACCCAAGAAAATGCCGTCAACGACGGCTACAAGTAGTACTGCATACATCAGAGCGATTGCACCGAATTGGATTGCAGGAACTTGAATCAAAGTCAGAATCAAAACTATGAAAATGATTGGCAAGAAATATTCACCGATCGAACGACGTGCATCAACATAGTTACGAACAAAGCGACGCTCTGGTCCTCTATCTCTAGCTGGCAGGGCGCTCTCTTCGCCACGAAGATATGCAGCACGTGAGCTCACTCGATCGTTCCTAGAGGCTAACTTCTGGGCGCGCTTTTGCTCCTTGGTAACAACAGGGGACAGAGATGAAATCTTCACTTTGGCCTGAGCATCTTTACGCTTTGGGGTTGGGCGGCCTTTGCCAGTTGATTCAGTAGTCATGGGGGCAACTATAGAAGGGTGGGGCAAAACCACAAATATGAGGCAAGTCAGAACTCGCGCCAGAGCTTGGGTAAAGGTAGGATTTGCCTAAACAAGGAGAGAAAATGACTACAGAAGTTACAACCACAGGTATTGCTCTAACAGATGTTGCTGCTGCAAAGGTGGCTGCGCTCTTGGCACAAGAAGGCCGCGATGATCTAAACCTTCGCGTTGCTGTTCAACCTGGTGGCTGCTCTGGTCTTCGTTATCAGCTCTACTTTGATGATCGTAATCAAGATGGCGATATCGTCCGTGAATTTGGATCAGTCAAAGTAATCGTGGACAAGATGAGCGATCCTTACTTGATGGGTGCAACTGTTGATTTCGTTGACACCATCGAAAAGCAGGGCTTCACAATTGACAACCCAAATGCGCAAGGTTCTTGTGCATGTGGCGATTCTTTTAACTAAAAAAGTTATTAAGAGGCCCTAGTATCGCTACATGAAAATCGGCGTAGCGGGTTCAGTTGGCTTAGATCATTTGATGACTTTCTCTGGAAAGTTCACTGACTCATTTGTCGCAGGTTCTCTAGAAAAAGTCTCACTGTCTTTTTTGGTAGATAGTTTGGATGTGCGCCGAGGTGGGTGTGCAGCAAATATCTGTTATGGCATGGGAGTCCTTGGATTAAATCCAGTTCTGATTGCCGCCGTTGGTAAAGACTGGGCAGATTATGAAGCTTGGCTTTCACGTCACGGTGTTGATACATCTCACGCACTAATTTCAACGACTTTGTATACAGCCCACTTCATGGTCACCACAGATGATGACCTCAATCAGATTGCATCCTTTTTCCCAGGGGCTATGAGTGAAGCCCGTAATATTGAATTGGCACCAATAATGGAAAAAACTGGCCGCTTCGATATGGTCGTGATTTCACCCGATGATCCACAGGCGATGCTGCACCATTCTGATGTCTGTCGCAAAGAGGGCATTGCATTTGCTGCCGATCCTTCTCAGCAGATGGCACGTATGAGCGGGGAGGAGATCAAACTGCTTATTGATGGCGCTTCCTATCTTTTCCTCAATGAATACGAACTAGCCCTGGCTATGCAAAAGACGGGGTGGAGTGATCGTGAGATTTTGGAGCATGTGAAAATCCGAGTGGTGACCTTAGGGTCAAATGGTGCCAAGGTGGAAAGTGCGGCTGGAGAATTCGTCCAAGTGGGAGTTCCACAAGAAAAATCAAAAACTGATCCGACCGGTGTTGGAGATTCATTTAGATCAGGCTTTATTGCAGGTCTTGCGTGGGGCCTTAATCATGAAAGGTGTGCCCAGTTGGGTTCACTGATTGCAACTTACGTTATAGAGACCATGGGAACACAGGAATATCGCTTTACCAGCGCTGAGTTCTTGGCCCGTTTTGAGCAGACCTATGGGGCGCAAGCTGCCTCTGAAATAGCGCCACACCTTAATTTTTAAGGTTCCAAGATTCTGTGACACGAACCACCAGCACGGCCCCCTAATCCGATGCCACCCCAGCGCGCTTTGCGCTCTATCCTTACCCCTATGTCGTCAACAACGCTTAAGTTTCTACGTGGGCTGCTCTTTCTGAGCCCGGCCCTGCTGCTTACAGGCTGTTCAAAAGTTTCAGGTCTTGGCTTTGAAGAGGGACTAACAAGTGTCAACGATCAATCTCTTTCGCTGTGGCAAGGAGCGTGGATTGCTGCAGGTGTAGTTGGAGTTTTCACACTTATCCTGATTTTATGGCCAGCTTTTTTCCATCGTCTAAAAAAGGATAGCCCTGAGTTTCCTAAGCAGACTCAGTACAACATTCCTATTGAAATTCTTTACACAATCATTCCTTTTATCATTGTTGCAGTTTTGTTCTATTTCACTGCAAAGAAGGAAACAGTTATTTCTGCAAAGACAGATACGTATAAGCACGAGATCACTGTTGAAGGTATTCAATGGTCATGGCAGTTCGGTTATCCAGAAGCTGGCCCAGCGGCATTGGTGACCGGCACTCCTGCCCAAGCCCCCGTGCTCTATGTTCCACTTGGCGAAAAAGTGCGATACACCATTACATCAAATGATGTTGTTCATGGATTCTGGATTCCTGCCTTCATGATTCAAATGCAGAACTTGCCAGGAGTTACTAACCATTTAGAATTTACTGCTAAGAAGCTCGGTGACTATCCAGGACGTTGCAATATCCTGTGTGGACGTAATCACTCGCAGATGTTATTTACCGTTCGCGTAGTGACACCTGCGCAATATCAGGCTTATCTTGAAACCTTTAAGGGGAGTGGCGCATGACAACCTATGCAGATCGTCCAACGATTTCTAACATGCCGCCACTGCCAGTTAAAAAAGGCAAGGCATTTGTAAAGTGGGTTACGTCAACTGACCATAAGACGATCGGCTATCTCTATCTGATTACATCTTTTTCATGGTTTCTTATTGCCGGCTTATTAGCTCTTCTGCTTCGTTCAGAGCTAGCCCGCCCAGGAATGCAGTTCTTGAGCGCTGAGCAGTACAACCAGATTTTCACCATGCACGGAACAATCATGTTGCTCATGTTTGCAACGCCATTATTTGTGGGCTTTGCCAACGTCATCATGCCGCTACAAATCGGCGCAGCAGACGTTGCTTTCCCTCGCTTGAACATGCTTTCTTATTGGCTCTATCTCTTTGGTGGCCTTATGGCATTTGCCGGCTTCCTATCTCCTGGAGGAGCAGCCTCATTTGGTTGGACTGTTTACGTTCCACTTTCAAATGCAACTTATTCACCAGGAATAGGTGCAGACCTTTGGTTACTAGGTCTAGCAGTTAGCGGTATCGGAACAATTTTGGGTGGCGTTAACTTCATTACAACAATTTTCACAATGCGCGCACCTGGAATGACGATGTTTCGTATGTCGATCTTTTCTTGGAACGTATTGCTCACGTCAATCCTTGTTCTACTTGCATTTCCTCCGCTAGCTGCTGCTCTATTAGGTCTTGAAGCAGATCGCATTTATGGCACTCACCTATTTGATCCAGCCAACGGTGGAGCCATGTTGTTCCAACACTTGTTCTGGTTCTTTGGACACCCTGAGGTGTATATCTTGGCTTTGCCATTTTTTGGAATTGCCACAGAGATTTTGCCGGTCTTTAGCCGTAAGCCAATCTTTGGTTACAAAGGTTTAATTGCTGCAACTATCGCAATTGCCGCGCTCTCTGTTTCAGTGTGGGCACACCACATGTTTGCAACCGGACAAGTGCTCTTGCCGTTCTTCTCGTTCATGACTTTCCTCATCGGTGTACCTACTGGTGTGAAGTTCTTTAACTGGATTGGAACGATGTGGCGAGGTCACGTAACTTTTGAAACACCAATGCTTTGGGTCATGGGTTTCCTTGTTACATTCCTCTTCGGTGGTCTAACAGGAATTATCTTGGCCTCACCTCCACTTGATTTTGCAGTTTCTGCTAGCTACTTCGTTGTGGCCCACTTCCACTATGTTCTATTTGGAACTGTGGTCTTTGCGATGTTTGCTGGCTTCTACTTCTGGTGGCCAAAGATGACTGGGCGCATGCTCAATGAACGCCTAGGAAAGATTCACTTCTGGACTACTTTCTTTGGTTTCCACCTAACCTTCCTTATTCAGCACTGGCTAGGAATCAAGGGTTTCCCACGACGTTACGCCGACTACCTACCAACTGATGGCTTCACATTTATGAATGAAGTTTCAACAATTGGATCATTCTTACTAGCGTTTTCAATGATTCCATTTATGGCTAACATCTGGATCACACGCAAAGCACCCTTAGTTGGTGTTGACGATCCTTGGGGTTATGGTGCATCACTTGAATGGGCAACAACATGCCCACCACCACGCCATAACTTCTTAACAATGCCTCGCATTTCTTCAGAGCGTCCAGCATTTGATTTGCATTATCCACACATTAAGACTGAAGGGCACTAATAAACTATGAAGGTTTCTTGGCAGCTATTTATAGGTCTTTCACTGTTTTATGTTTTGATGACAATTGTGTATTGGCAAGTGGGCGGTGAGCCGGTTGGTATCGGCGGCATGCTTCTTGCTGCAGCACTTGCTGGAATGGTTGGCTTTTACGTCTGGTTTACACAGCGCAGAATCGGACAGATTCTTCCTGAGGATAATCTCACCGCTTTGATTTCAGATGGCGCTGGTGATCTTGGTTTTTATAGCCCTCACTCATGGTGGCCATTGCCAGTTGCATTGAGTATGTGCGCATTGACCCTTTCATTAGTTATTGGTTGGTGGCTCACAGTTATCTCATTAGGAGCATTAGTTATTTCCATTATCGGAATGGTGACTGAGTACGAAAAGCCGGTTGCGGCTCACTAATGTCACAAGTACGAGCAGAGATTCTGGCTGTTGATTACCCAGGCACAGCTGCTGCTCGCATAGTCATCAACGCCCCGGCATCAAAGATATTTGATGTGTTAGCTAACCCTCATGCCCACGCCTCATTCGATGGTTCCGGCACGATTGAAAAAAGCGTTTCAGGACCAGAGCGCCTCTTTCTTGGGGCAAAATTTGGAATGGCGATGAAAATAAAAGTGCCCTACCGCATTACAAATACAGTTGTGGCTTTTCAAGAGAACGCAAAGATTACCTGGTGCCATCTTATGAAGTGGACTTGGTCATATGAGCTCGTCGATCTGGGTAATTCAACGACCCAAGTTACTGAGATATTTGATGGAAGTTCTGTTCCAGCCTTTTCTAAATGGTGGCTGAAGAAAACTGATTCGCTGGCTAGAAATCCAAAATGGATGGCAAAGAGTTTGGTGCAACTTAAAGCACTATGTGAAGGTTGAAAACCGCACGTCTGGCGCCTTACCTGTTTGTCTTTCTATGGAGCACCGGCTTTGTTGGAGCTAAGTACGGTCTTCCTTACGCAGATCCATTTATCTTCTTATCCCTGCGCATATTTATTGCAGCAGCGATACTTTTTCTCGCAGCCAAAATCTTAAAGGCCCCCGTTGCACTCTCGGCGAGTGAGATAACGCGATCGGCACTCATTGGATTCTTTCTGCATGCGTTTTATCTTGGGGGAGTCTTCTTTGCAATCTCGAAAGGCGTTTCTGCTGGAGTTGCCGCGGTAATTACGAGCTTGCAACCGGTATTTGTCTCTATCCTGGCAGTTAAGGTACTAAGAGAGAAACTTCGATGGAGTCAGTTCGCAGGCTTAGTAACCGGTCTTATTGGTGTTGTTCTAGTTCTTGGTCCAACTTTTGAAAGTTCAGTGTCCAAAATTGGAATCGCAAGTGTCTTTATTGCACTGATAGGAAGTACAACAGCAACTCTGATGCAAAAGAAGTTCGGTGCAGGAATTCCTATGCTGGCAGGCACGGCCTATCAATATCTGGCAGCTGGCGCCGTACTGGGGGTTGCAGCTATTGCAACGGGTGGAACGCATATTGATTTCACACCAAAGTTTGCTGCGGCAATGATTTGGCTAATTATCGCCCTATCTGTCGGCGCAGTGTTGCTGTTGATGCGTCTTCTCAACAGTGCCAGCGCAGCCTCGGTTTCATCACTTTTCTATCTCATCCCACCAGCAACTGCACTTGAGGCCTATGTGCTCTTTGGCGAAAAAGTAAACACCCAAGGCTTCCTTGGAATAGGAATTACTGCCCTGGGTGTTTGGCTTGTAATACGCAAAACTAACTAGTGGTGCTCGATTTCCTTCATTTCTTCTTCAGTTACCTTTGGAACTGAAACAGCATGAGCTTTACTTAACCGGCGTTGAATCTTGTTCTTGATGGCACCGGGTCTGCGAACTCCACGAGCATCAACTTCTTCAATTGCAAGAGCGACAGGTTGTTCGTGTGATTGCAGAATGAAAGCCTTCTCAGGCGAAATTGGTGCATGGACTTCAACGAACTCACCATGAGGCAAGCGCAACAAACGTCCAGTTTCACTTCCATGAAGAAGTAGTTCACGATCTGCGCGTTGAAGGGACAAGCACAGGCGCTTTGTAATCACGAATGCAAGTGGTGGCAATACGAAAATTCCAACACGTGAGAACCACATGATCTGGTTAATCGATAGATCGAAATTTGTTGCCAAAATATCATTGCCACCATTGATCAGTGCAACCATGACAAAAGTAATTGACATGACACCTAGGGCTGTGCGGTTTGGCACGTTGCGTGGACGATCAAGAAGGTGGTGTTCTCGCTTGTCTCCAGTTATCCAACTTTCAATAAATGGATACAGAGCCATTCCAGTGAAAACAATCCCAGGAACGATTACTGCAGGAATCAAAATGTTCCATGAAATGGTGTGACCAAAAGCGTGGGTTTCTAATGGGGGAGCCATGCGAACAAGTCCATCTAGCCATCCCATGTACCAGTCAGGTTGTGAACCTGCTGAAATCTGTCCAGGTGTGTAGGGACCATAGAGCCAGATTGGGTTAATCGAAGCAACGGCAGATAGGAAAGCGATGATTCCAAAAACAACGAAGAAGAATCCGCCAGCTTTTGCCATGTACACAGGCAAGATTGGGTGTCCAACAACATTTGTCTCTGTGCGACCAACACCTGGGAACTGCGTGTGCTTCTGGTACCAAACTAACATCACGTGAATTGTGATGACGGCAAGGAAAATTCCAGGAATTAGCAGAATATGCAGCGTAAAGATTCTAGGAATGAATCCCACACCAGGGAATGCCCCACCGAATAAGAAGAAGGAGATGTAAGTACCCACAACTGGAATAGCTTGAATGATCGCTGATGTAATGCGAAGTCCAGTTCCTGAGAGCAAATCATCAGGTAGTGAATATCCAAAGAGTCCTTCAACTAAACCAAGAGTCAGAAGAAGAATTCCAAGAATCCAGTTGAACTCGCGAGGCTTTCTAAAAGCGCCGGTGAAAAAGACACGCAACAAGTGAGCAACAATTGCTGCCATGAAGATGTTTGCTGCCCAGTGGTGAATCTGGCGCATTAATAGACCGCCACGAACTTCAAAAGAAATATCTAGGGTTGAGGCGTAAGCAGCCGACATTTTCAAACCTTTGAGAGGCTCATAAACACCGTTGTAAATAACATCACGTTGGGATGGATCAAACCAGAAGGTTAAAAAGGTTCCAGAAAGAAGCAAAATGATAAATGAATACATGCAGACTTCACCGAGCATGAAGGACCAGTGATCAGGAAAGACCTTATTGAGTGACTTCTTTACCCAACCAGCTGCACCAAGTCTTTCGTCAACAAAGTTAGCGGCATTACCGATTCTTTTTTCAGTAGATGTCATTGTGAGTTACGCTCCCAGAAACTAGGTCCGACTGGTTCATTAAATGGTGCACGAGCAACTAAATAACCTTCGCCATCAACAGTAATGTCGAGCTGGGGAAGTGGGCGAGCTGCAGGTCCGAAGATGACTTTGGCTCCGCGTGTTACATCAAAAGTTGATTGGTGACATGGGCACAAGAGGTGTTTTGTCTGTTGTTCATAGAGTGCAACTGCGCAGCCCATGTGAGAACAAATCTTAGAAAAGGCGATGATTCCCTCATGTGTCATTGCAAACTTCTCAGGAGTTAATTGGAAATCTTCTGGTCGCAAGCGAATAAGCAGGACTGGATCTTTGGCGATATCACTCAGTGGTCGCTCATCTTCATGTTCAACTGCTGGCAATACCTGAACTACAGCGCCTACTTCAAGGTCAGAAGCGAAAATCGGGCGATTACCAGGATCTGTCAGAAGACGAGTTCCCGCCTTCCAATTTGTTGTTTCTAACTGTTTCTTAGGTAGTGGTCCTAAGTCGCGAAGAAGTAGGACGGGAGGAAGTGCAAAGAGTCCTATGGCTGCTCCAAGTGAGCGCTTAATCAACTTACGTCGTCCTAGTTGAACTCCTGCAACACCTTCTTTAACAGTTTTAACTAATTCGTCGCGATCTTCATCGCTAGAGCGAAATTCATGGCGGTGATTGATAACTTCTTTATCAGGCATCAAAGTCTTAGCCCAGTGAATAGCTGCGATGCCAATGAAAAATAGTGACATGGCCATTCCGATGCCGATGCCAAGCTGCTGAGCATTTTGATTTCCCATCACAGGGATAAAGATGAAAACATCTTTAGCAACGAAAATGTATGAATAAATCAGAAGGACTGAGCCAATACCAGAGAGAGCAAAGAGAATTGCAATCTGTTGTTCTGCACGCTTTTCTGAGACAGGGTTTATATCTGTTGCACGTGGTGCATGTTGTGGTGGTACTGAGTTATCAGTAGGTGTTAATTCATTAGACACGTTGCGCCTACCTTGCTCTCGTAGTTAGCCAGACTGCAATTCCAATGAGCAGTCCAATACCTAATATCCATGCCAACAGACCTTCTGTAACAGGTCCAATACGGCCCATAGTTGCGCCACCTAGATTTGGCTCAGCTTCTGCTGACTTTATCCAGCGGATTAGTGAAAGCTTTTCAGCCGGAGTAATTGTTTTGTCACTAAAGACTGGCATTGATTGGGGACCAGTGATCATTGCTTCGTAAATGTGTTTTGGTTCAACACCCATAAGTGTTGGGGCGTACTTACCTTGTGTTAACGCTCCACCTTGGCCCGCAAAGTTGTGACACATTGCGCAGTTATTTCTAAATAACTCTCCACCTTGAGCAGTGTGTCCATCGCGCTCATAGTTAAGGACAGATTCCTCTGGAATAGCTGGGCCAGGGGCTAGAGATGCAACATATGCAGCAAGTGCGGCAGTTTCTTCTGCGTTATAGACCGGCTTCTTGCGCATAGCTTGTGTACTCATATCAGCCATTGGCATGCGACCAGTTCCAACTTGGAAATCAACAGATGCTGCGCCAACACCAATTAAAGATGGCGCAATTGCTCCGCCCTCGGCATTGAGTCCATGGCAAGAAGAACAACCTTTAAGGAAAATCTGCTTTCCCTCTTCGATGGAGGCGGTGCGAGAAGATACTGTTTGCGATTGTTGAACGGTTGCACTTGCAACGGAGAAAGTTGTGCCAATTGCCAGCAGAGCAAAGATAAGCAGCAAAGGTCCAGCGGCCTTATGTCGACGGTAACGCGATAAACGCTTCACGAAGTGTTTGTGCTCCCTTACTTAATTAGGTAGATCGCTGAGAAGAGGGCGATCCACACAACATCGACGAAGTGCCAGTAGTACGAAACAACGATTGCAGTTGTAGCTTGTTCGTGAGTAAAGCGACGAGCTTTTGAAACACGAATGAGAACAATAAGAAATGCAATAAGACCGCCTGTCACGTGTAATCCGTGAAAGCCCGTTGCAATGAAGAAGATTGAACCGTAAGCAGAAGAAGAGAGAGTCATACCTTCTTGAACGAGAGAGGCGTACTCAAAAATCTGACCTCCAATAAAAAAGGCACCCATCAAGAAAGTCAGAGTGAACCATTCGCGCATGCCCCACTTGTTCATTTGGAAGATAGAACCTGTGCGGTGATTCTGGAAACGTTCTGCGGCAAAAACGCCAAACTGGCATGTGACAGAGGAGAGAACTAGAACTGTTGTGTTAAGTGCAGCGAAAGGAATGTTGAGAATTCCACTTGCTTGCGTCCAAATAGTTGGGCCTTGTACTGCGCGAGTAGTGAAGTAGATAGCAAAGAGGGCAGCAAAGAACATGAGCTCACTTGAGAGCCAAACGATTGTTCCGACAGCAACTGCATTGGGGCGGGTGATCTTGTGATGGGCAGCTACGGATGTACTCGACATAGGGGAGATTATTCCCGAAAACTACGCCTGCGTCTTACGGGAGGCCCCTTTCCTAGTCATTATTCGCCCACTTATGGAGTGAAACAGCCCACAGATATTTGGCGCTAAAAATCAGCTCGCACACCTTCCTTGGGCGCTTAGACTTAGGCCATGGCAAAAAAGCAGATCGTGGTTTATGCAGATGACTCATCTGTCAGAAAGGCCGTTATTGATGCCTTGGGCACCAGAACTGCCAGCGATGTGGCCGAGCATCAGATTCATGAGTTTGCAACGGCGCCCGCCTTACGCGCCTATGTTGATGAGAACACAAACATTGATTTATTCATTCTCGATGGTGAAGCCGTTCCAGAAGGTGGACTAGGTGTTGCCCGCCAACTCAAAGATGAAGTTTTCAACTGCCCACCAGTATTAGTTATTACTGGACGCAAAGAAGATGCCTGGCTCGCAGCATGGTCAATGGCTGAAGCGTCCATCATCCACCCAATAGATCCATTCACTCTAGCCAAAAGCGCTGCCGAACTTCTTCGCGGCACATCACCTGCTGTAGTTTAAAAATGTCCACGCAGTTGTGGGATCAAACTTTCTCGATTCTTGAAAGCGACTTAGATCTAGAAGCAAAAGACGTGCAGTGGTGCATGAAGCAAATTCTTGAAGGTCAAGCCGACATTGAGTTAATTAAGAAGTTTCTGCTTGCCTTAAAGACAAAAGGGGAAACTAGCGAAGAAGTTGGCGCACTGGTTGCCCAGATGTATGAGCACTCGGCTCCTATATCCATTACAGAGCGTGCAGTAGACACCGTTGGCACAGGGGGAGATGGCGCCCACACAATCAATATCTCAACAACGGCAGCAATCATTGCAGCAGCAGCTGGAGCGAAAGTGGTTAAGCACGGCAATCGCGCCGCATCATCGAAATCAGGTGCAGCAGACTTATTAGAAGCTCTAGGAGTTGCTATCTCACTAGATGGCAAAGGAGTTGAAACCACTTTTGCCCAACTTGGAATTGGCTTTTGTTTCGCTCCGGTCTTTCATCCAGCAATGCGCTTTGCAGCACCAGCGCGCAAAGAGTTGGGTGTTCCCACTGTTTTTAATATCTTGGGCCCGCTAGCAAATCCTGCTAAGCCAAAGGCTGCAGCTATTGGTGTTGCAAATGATCGAATGCATTTAGTGATGGCTCAAGTGTTGGCCGATAAAGGTGTTGATGGCTTTGTTTTTCGCGGCGATGATGGCCTCGACGAAATTACTCTTGCGACCACTACATCTGTTCTATCTCTGGGCAATGGGCAGATTTCAAGTGACCTGCTCGATCCTCTTGATTTTGGAATCGCTAGAGCACCGATTTCTGCCCTTGCTGGAGGAGATGCGTTGGAGAATGCAAAAATTACTACGTCAATTTTCAATGGGGAAAAAGGTGCGCCCAGAGATGCAGTTGTTTTAAATGCCGCAGCAGCAATCGCGGCGTATGAAGGTGAGATGGATTTAAGCCTTCACGATCGAATGCAAAAAGGTGTTGAAAGAGCAACGCAGGCGATTGATAGTGGCGCCGCAATTGCACTTCTTTCACAGTGGGCAGCACTTAGCCAGAAACTAGCCGCTTCTTAACTTTTTTAAATTGAGGCAAAGTAGTAATTCCAAGACCACCCAGGCGCTCAATAATTCCATGCAAAACATCTACAGTTGCGCGGGCATCATCTAAGGCTCGGTGCGTAGGAGAAGTGGTCGCACCAAAGAACTCTGCCAACGTGGCTAATTTGCAGTTAATGACCTCGTCTTTAGTCAGCACGTATCTAGCTAATCTGGCTGTGTCTGCCACATAGTGTTTGGGCCACGGGTAATCCAAATGAGTAGCTGCGGCTTTGAGGAATCCCACATCAAATGGTGCGTTATGAGCAACCAAAACATTCTCATTTTCTGGGCCTAAGAATTCAATAAACGATGGAAAGATTTGACCGATGCTTGGTGCGTTAGCGAGCATTTCATCGCTTATGCCAGTGAGTTGTGTGATGAAAGGTGAAATCTCAACACCAGGATTCACAAAGGTTTCAAACTCGCCAATTACCACTCCACCGCGCACTTTGACTGCACCGATTTCTGTGATGCCGGCGCCGGTAGATGGTGCTGCGCCGGAGGTCTCCAAATCCACAACAACAAAAGTGGCTTCGGAGAGATACATAGTGGAGATAGTAAGTGATTGGACCGTCATTGACAGCACCCGTATTGTGTAACCTATGGCAGTTGAAACAGCACCCCCAGGTTGGATGCAAGATTGGTCGGCGCAAGGATCGGGTAAGAACGCTCGTATCGGAGTCTTGCTCGTTCATGGTTTTACTGGAGCGCCACCATCAATGCGTCCATGGGGAGAGTTCCTACACTCTAAGGGTTACACAGTTCGCGTCCCATTACTTCCTGGTCATGGAACAAAACCAGAAGACCTCAACAAAGTTAAGTGGCAAGAGTGGCCTGCGAAGGTCCAAGCTGAATTAGATGAGCTATATAAGAGTTGTGATCAAGTATTTATTGCGGGTCTTTCTATGGGCGGGGGAACAACACTCAATATTGCCCAATCAAATAACGATCGACTCGCTGGTTTAATTTTAGTAAACCCAATGATTCATATCGCGTTCATGCCACACCAATTGGCGTATCTGATTTCAAATTTCCAAAAGCTTCGTTCAAGTGTTGGTAATGATGTTAAGCGCCCTGGTATCACTGAGCATGGTTATGACGCTCTACCTATGCGAGGCATCGCTGAACTACTCAAGATGCTAAAAATCACCCGAAAGAATCTGAGCACAATAACCGTTCCGGTTCAGCTTTTTCATTCGGTAGAGGATCACACTTTGCCAGTTTCAAATACTGAAATCATTATGGCCGGTCTAGGTTCTATCAATAAATCTCGCATTGAATTGGTCAATAGTTATCACGTTGCAACTCTTGATTACGATCAGGAGTTGATTTTCCAGAACTCACTAACATTCATAGAAGGACTCACTTCTAAGTGACTAGGCCAGCACAGCTTCGAACATTTCTTTGGTATAACAACAATTTAGAAGAGGCACTTGATTTCTATAGTAAGACTTTCGGAGATCAATTTGTCCTTCAATCATCTGGTCGACCAGAAGCTGATGGCAAGTTAATGACGGCTGAATACACAATCTATGGTCATCAATTCGTTGGTATGGGTTGGCCAGGTGGCCCAACATTTAACCCTTCAATCTCTCTTTCAATTTCCTGCGATGGCCAAGAAGAAGCGGATCGATTGTGGAATGCAATTACAGAAGATGGCCAAGAAGGCCAATGTGGATGGTGCGTTGATGCCTACGGAGTGAGCTGGCAAGTGAGCCCTAAACAAATGGGGGATTACCTCAATAGTCCTGATCCTGAAGTTTCAGCTTATGCCTGGTCGCAGATGCGAAACATGAAACGTATTGTGATCGCAGATCTACATAAATAGTTCTAAAGCTCTAACTGCATCAAAACAAGATCGAGAAGCTGCCCATGCTTTTGTGCCACATGAGGCATTCGTGCACTTTCTTTAAAGCCATACGCAGCGTGGAGATTAATTGATGCAACGTTTGTGGAATCAATAGCTGCAACCATTACTTTGCGATTTTGTTCACGCGCTATTTGCATTAAGTGCTCAAGAATGTTCTTGCCAATGCCTTGTCCGCGATGAGATACGCCAACGTGAACACTATGTTCAACAGTGTGGTTATAGCCTTCACCAAAGCGAAAAGATCCAAAGACCCCATATCCCACAACAGCACCTTCTTGCTCAGCAACGATTACGGGGTAACCGTGTGAATTCTTATCTTCAAACCAGTCCATACGCTCTGAGACTTCGACTTGATTTTCGCGGTAGATGGCATTGGTAGTTGCGATGACGTCGTTATAGATAGCGGTAATCGCAGATATATCTTCTCTAGTTGCGTTCCTAATCATTTAAGGATGAATCGAGAACCAGAGAAGTGCAATTACGCAGATTGACACCATAGAAATGATTGCGGCATACACACCGCGCATGCGTTTACTAGAAGCAAATTCGCCCATGATACGTTCATCTCTTGATATTCCATACATAAATACCAGCAATGGCAATAACAAGATTGCGTTGAGAATCTGCGTGAAAACCAGAACCTGAATCAGTGGCAGACCAGGAATAAGAATTAACCCTGCAGCAAAGACGGTCATCAAGCCAAAGGTTGTATAGAACAGGGGAGCCTCTTTTGGACCATCATCGAGTGCTGCTGGTTGTCCAGTTAAATCTCCCACTGAATAGGCAGTTGATAGAGGCAAAATGGATGCAGCAAGTAGTGCAGCTCCAACTAAACCAATTGCAAACAGTGCCTTGGCCATAGTTCCAGCTAATGGTTCAAGTGCGCGAGCAGCTTGGGCGGCATCAGTGATATTTGTTTGGCCTTCTTTGTTGAGAGTAGCTGCGCACGTAACAATGACAAAAAAGCCGATCACTCCTGTTAGAAGTGAACCCGTCCACACATCAACGCGCAGCAATTTCAAATCATCACGAGTTAAACGTTTATCAACGGCGTAACTTTGTATGAAAGCCAAACCCCATGGGGCCAGAGTTGTTCCAAGAGTTGCTGTTGCAAGGTAGATAGCATCATGTGTAAACGGCATTGATGGAACAAAGACGCCGTGAGCTGCTTGGCCCCAATCAGGATGTGCCATAAAGCCGGCAACAACGTATGAAATAAATACTGCCGAGAGGAGGAAGAAGACTTTCTCGACGTTTGCAAAAGAACCTCGCAAAACGAGGAATGAGACTACAAGTGCTCCGGCAGGAACAGTGACAAAACGTGAAAGACCAAAGAGTTCTCCAGCAACTGCAATTCCAGCAAACTCAGCAGTGAGTGTTCCAAAGTTAGCGATGATCAATGCACTTGCGCTCAGAGTTCCAGAACGGGCTCCATACTTTTGGCGCACCAATCCAATAAGACCCTGGCGTGTCACCACACCGATGCGAGCACCTAAATCTTGGAAAATGATTAGGGCGATTGTGGAGAGAACGAGCACCCACAGCATTTGATAACCAAACTTTGCACCCAGTTGTGAATAGGTTGTGATACCGGCTGGATCATCATCTGAAAGCCCAGCAATAATTCCAGGACCCATAACCGATAAAAGTGCGGCTAAGCGAATCTTGCGCGTTGTTGTCATGAGAGCGCACCTGTTCCTTTAGACAAACCATGTTGTTCTTCAGGCTTGAGTGCATCTACCAAGTCATCAGCCAAAATACGTCCAACTGGTTTGCCCTTCTCGTCAATAACAACGATGGATGCACCACGGTTATTTGAAAACTCTTCAATGACCTCATCTAAAGGTGAATCTATTTGCACAGATGTTGGATAAGGAGGTCCAATCAGAGTGCTCAAAAGGGCAGTTGATTTAGCGGCAACAAGCTCAATAATCTGAATGTGATCAACTAACTTGCCTTTGCCATCAACGATAACAACGCCATCTGAAATATCGCGATCACGGTGTTCGACAAGTCGCGCTAAAGCCTGTGCCACCGTGTCATTTTCTTGGGCAAAGACCATGTGTGTAGTCATGATTCCACCGGCTAAGGTTTCATCGAAGGCAATGAGTTGGCGCAACTGCTTGGCCATCTTGGAATCCATTGCTTTCAAAATGTCTTCACGGTGCTCATCATCTAAATCACGCAGAACTTCAGCAGACTCATCTGGCTCCATGCGACTTAGAAGCTCAGCTGCTCTGCCTTCACTCAAACCACGCAGAAGTCCTTGAAGCTCTTCATCTTCCATTTCTTCAAGTGCATCTGCTGCTAACTCTGGATCCAACATTTCAATCAGTGCGCTTTGTTCACGTCCTGCTAAATCTTCAATAAGGTCAGCTAAATCTGCAGGGCGAAGTTGTGAAAGCGCAGTCTTTGACCCAGAAGTTTTTACAACGCCAGAAGTATCAGCAAGTGATGCCACCGTTGCCCAGTCGAGAACGTGTTGAGGTGTGGCACGGCGACCGAGGGCACCAGGAAAGATTCGGCGAAGGAAAGTGACAAAGGAGATATCCACGCCAACAACACGAATCTCTTTATCCAATGGTGCTAAATAAAGATCGGATGAGCGAACAACTCGCAGCCCGTTCACGTCCACAATCTGGTGATCTAAGACGTCGGCATCCAATAAAGATTCATCACTGCGGCGCTTGTAATCGGTCAAGCTGATAGTCGTTGAAGAAAGCTGGATTTGATGTCGCTCCAGCTTTGCAATACGCGCTCCATCAATAAAGGAACGTCTCAAACCAACTTTTACGATCAACCCTGAAACTGGTGGATAAGCATCTTGTCCATGCTTAACAACAACATCTACTAAGCGACCAATTTCGCGACCATCTTCATTGGTAACAGGACACCCAAGTAAGCCTGCAAGTGAAACAACTGAATCTCGGATTCCTTTGCGCGCCAACACCAAATCACGCCGTCCCACGGCACGCTCAACCGTATTGACCACACGGGCAATAGGCTTTTTTGTTGGAGCTTTCATGGGTGAAATTGTATCGGCTGACATTCAAGGCGCTCCGATAGTTTTCTATGCGCCTTGATGAACTTACTGAAGTGGACCGTACTGGGATCGAACCAGTGACCCCCACAATGTCAATGTGGTGCTCTACCGCTGAGCCAACGATCCTTGCTTGAGTGAGAAATCATACCTCACGAAAATATGTAGTGATTAGCGGTTGTAGTCATCCTCAATACGCTCAATATCATCTTCACCAAAGTATGAGCCGCTTTGCACCTCGATAAAAACAACAGGCTCAGCGCCGATGTTTGCTAAACGGTGAAGTTCGCCTTGGGCGATATCAATTGAATCACCTGCAGACATTTCAAATTCAAGACCTTCGTGAGTGACCTTTGCATTACCGCTGACGATGAACCAATGCTCAGCACGATGTTGATGGCGTTGATAAGAAAAGCGGGCTCCGGCATCAACAACTATTCGCTTAACTTTGTGATCCGAACTTTCAGACAAGATTTCATAGCGACCCCACGGTCTGACGTCTTCGCCCATGAACTCTTCCTTTTACTTGTTTTGCTACTTGAGGTCGGAACGGGATTTGAACCCGTGTAGAGGGATTTGCAGTCCCTTGCCTCGCCTCTCGGCCATCCGACCAAAAACTAACGCCGTTCATTTTTTACGTGAACGGCGATCAGTTTTGAGAGCGGACGACCGGGTTCGAACCGGCGACCTGAACCTTGGCAAGGTTCCGCGCTACCAACTGCGCTACGTCCGCGAGGAGGGCAAATCTATCGTAGGTGAGGCCATAGCGCCAAAGTGGGAATTCAATGACTACCGTTACCTTGTGAGTTCATCGAAGAATGCGCCTGTTTTCTGGATGAATGGGCGTTTGGCAACTGGCCTTTCGCAGGTTTCAAATGAACCATCGTGTTTAGCCGATGGGGGATTCTGGGCAGTCTCAACAACTTTTGAAGGTGAGTTTCAAGCTTTTAAGTTTGATGAAGTGAGAGAAGCAGAATTTCTAACTACGCCCTGGCGCACAATAGAAGGCCAATGGTCAAGTAGTTTGAGTGAAAGTGAATATGTTTCTTATGTAAAAAAAGTGCAGGAACACATTGCACAAGGCTGGGTCTATCAAGTTAACGCGTGCAGGGAAATCTCTATCGATGTGGAAGTTGAAAATCTGCGTGGTCTGTTTGCAAAGATCCTTGAAGGCAATCCTGCGCCGTGGGCCTGCTATTTAGAAGCACCGGGAACCAATATCGCATCTGCCTCACCTGAACTCTTTCTTAAGCGAGAAGGCAAGCGAATTCGCACGTCACCAATCAAGGGCACAGCTCCCGTTGGCACAGTTGATTTTGGAATTAAGGACAGAGCTGAGAACGTCATGATTGTTGATTTGATGCGAAATGATTTGGGGCAAATATGTAAGAGCGGAAGCGTGAGCGTTCCGCGATTGCTATCAACTGAAGCTCATCCTGGCCTTGTGCATTTAGTTTCAGATATAGAAGGCGAACTCAAAGATGAGGTTACTTGGGCCGAAATCTTCACTCGCTTGAGTCCACCAGGATCAATAAGTGGAGCCCCTAAATCATCTGCCGTCTCTGTCATAAAAGAAAATGAAGGAAAGCGCGGGCCGTATTGCGGTGCGTTGGGTTGGGTTCAGGGGGATAGGTGTGAACTATCAGTGGCAATCCGAATCTTCTATAAAGATGACAAGTTGCGATTTGGTACAGGTGCTGGAATCACGTGGGCCAGTGTGGCAAAGGATGAGTGGGAAGAAACTCAACTTAAAGCAAGACGTCTAGTCTCACTAGCTGGCGGTGATTTATGAGAGTGATCTATAACGGTGAACTAAAAAGTATTGACGATGTGGCAGCAAGTAGTTCAGGGTGGCTAGAAGGTCAAGGAATATTCGAAACGATTAAGAGTGTTGGGAACAAGCCATTCTCTCTATCTCGCCACATTGCCAGGGCACAGCACAGCGCTTTAGCTCTTGGGATTTCGATGCCAAGCTCTGATCAGATTTCACAAGGTGTGACTGATTTGTTTGCCTCAGTTCCACAGGGTTTAGGGATGCTGCGAATTTCTTTTGATAAACACGGTAATTGGTTGGCAGTTCATATGCCATATAAGGAACAAGAGAAGAGCGCTGATGTGAGAGTGCATCCAACAGCAGTTATCGGTGATGTCCACAAAAGATTTCCATATGCCAACCGTTTAGAGATTCTTGAACAAGCCCGCCTTGCTGGCTTTGATGATGCCATTGTCATAAACCCTGACGGAAATATCTGTGAGGGATCAGTTACTAATCTAATTGTCCACATCGATGGTCGATGGGTAACACCGCCAACTACTGATGTTGTTTTACCTGGAATTATTCGGCAGATTCTGATTGAAAATGAGCTAGTTGCCATTGAGAGCATTCCAGCGGATCGGCTAGCGGAAATCAGCTCTGCCTTCCTTATTAGTAGTTTGCGTTTATCGCATGCGATTTCATCGATTGATTCACGGCCGTTGCATCTTTCACACGCCTTCGGAGAAGAAATAAAGGCGTTGGCACATAAGTATTCGGTAGGCTAGCCACATGATTCAGGTAACCGTTGATGGCGCTTCGCGCTCCATTGAGGCAGATCAACGCCCAACCCACCTCTTTGCAGAAAATAAAGAGGTAGTCGTTTGCCGCATTAACGGCGTGCTCAAAGATTTGTGGACTGATCTTCAAGAAGGCGATGTCGTTGAATCTGTCTTAATCAATTCTCCTGATGGTCTCTTTGTTCTTCGCCACTCAACTGCCCACGTTATGGCACAAGCGGTGCAAGAAGTTTTCGCTGATACAAAGCTTGGAATTGGACCACCGATCAAAGATGGTTTCTATTACGACTTTGATCCCAAGACACCTTTTAATCCCGATGATTTAATAAAGATTGAAAGTGTCATGCGCAAGATTGTTAAGGATGGACAGCGCTTTCGCCGCCGTGTTGTTTCTGAAAAGGAGGCGCTGGCTGAACTCTCACACGAGCCATATAAGTGCGAACTTATCGGCATTAAAGGTCCAGCAGGTGAAGAGGCAAGTGTTGAAGTTGGTGGAGCAGAGCTCACCATTTATGACAATTTAGGTAGAGATGGAAATCCTGTGTGGGGAGATCTTTGTAGAGGTCCTCACCTTCCATCCACAAAACACATTCCTGCATTTAAGTTAATGCGAAGTGCTGCTGCCTATTGGCGCGGATCTGAAAAGAACCGCATGCTCCAGCGCATCTATGGCACAGCGTGGCCATCACAAGATGAACTGAACGGTCACTTAGAACTACTAGCAGAGGCTGAAAAGCGCGATCACCGCCGTCTTGGAACTGAACTTGATCTGTTTTCATTTCCAGAAGAGATTGGTTCTGGTTTAGCGGTCTTTCATCCTAAAGGCGGAATCATTCGCCGGGCGATGGAGGATTACTCACGCAAGCGCCATGAGGAAGAAGATTACGAGTTTGTTTATTCTCCGCATTTAACCAAGGCTGCCCTGTTTGAAAAATCAGGTCACTTGGATTGGTACTCAGAGGGAATGTATCCACCGATGATCATGGATGAAGAGCTCCATGCTGATGGAACGATTAAAAAGCCTGGCCAGCAGTACTACATGAAGCCAATGAACTGCCCGTTCCACAATCTTATTTTCCAAGCCCGTCAGCGCTCCTATCGCGAGCTTCCCCTTCGACTCTTTGAGTTTGGAACTGTTTATCGCTATGAAAAATCTGGTGTGCTACACGGCATCACTCGTGCTCGTGGCTTTACTCAAGATGATGCACATATCTATTGCACTAAAGAGCAGATGGCAGATGAATTGGATTCACTCCTAACTTTCGTTCTCAACCTTTTGCGTGATTATGGTCTTAACGATTTCTATCTTGAGTTATCTACCAAGAACCCAGAAAAATTTGTTGGAGCAGATGCCGATTGGGAAGAAGCAACTGAGACGTTGAGAAAGGCTGCAGTTGCTCAAAAACTGGAGTTAGTTCTAGATGAGGGCGGCGCAGCGTTCTATGGACCAAAGATTTCCGTGCAGGCAAAAGATGCCATCGGTCGTACATGGCAGATGTCAACGATTCAAGTGGACTTCCAACTTCCACAACGTTTCGAACTTGAATATTCAGCTGCCGATGGATCGCGCCAACGCCCGGTAATGATTCACCGAGCCCTCTTTGGTTCCATTGAAAGATTCTTTGGTGTGCTCACCGAGCATTACTCAGGTGCCTTCCCACCATGGCTTGCACCAGTTCAAGTAGTTGGTATTCCAGTTGCTGAAGCTTTTGCAGATTACTTAGCTGATGTCATTGCGCAGATGAAGAAGGCTGGCATTCGTGCAGAGCTAGATGCATCTGATGATCGCATGCAGAAGAAAGTCCGTAACGCCCAAATGCAAAAGGTGCCGTTTATGGTTATTGCTGGTGAGGAAGATATGGCAGCCGGTGCTGTCTCATTCCGATATCGCAATGGCGAACAGAAAAATGGAATTCCAATCAAAGATGCTATTTCTGAGATTCAAAAAGTAGTAGCAGAGCGCACACAGGTTTAACTATGCATATTGATGGCGCAGGAATGCCTGATGGTTGGCAACGCCTATGGGCACCTCACCGTCTTGAGTATTTACGTGGTGAAAACCGTCCATTAGAGGGAAATGAAGTTGAGTGCCCTTTTTGCCGCATTCCAACATTAAGTGATGAAGAAGGCCTTATTGTTTATCGCGGCAAGAGCGCATTTGTGGTGATGAATTTGTATCCATATAACCCAGGACACCTTTTGGTCTGTGCCTTTAGGCACGTTGCAGACCTAACAGAATTAAGTGACGAAGAGCGAAATGAGATTTCAGCCCTATCTGCTCATGCAATGAAAACAATCCGCAAAGTTTCGGCCCCTGCAGGTTTTAATTTAGGTATGAATCAAGGCGCTATTTCAGGTGCCGGTGTTGCAGAACATATCCATCAACATATCGTTCCCCGTTGGAGCGGTGATGCTAACTTCATGCCAATTATTGGAAAAACAAAGGTGCTACCGCAGTTACTGACTTTGACTAGAGAAGAGATTGCTGCGGCTTGGTAGTGCTAATTCAGTTCGGCTAGATATTTCTTTATAACATCAAGGCCAATTCCCTTTTCAATAACAAGTGGAATCGCAGGAAATAGAACACCGGCAGCAAAAGCGCCTTCACCCATTGATGTGACAAGTTCTAGATACTCATCACGAAACTCCTGGACCAAAGTTTCATGCTCTGGCTCGCAAGAATTATGCGTTGGAGGAGTTGTTGAGTAGTCGGTGATGATCATGTCTGAAAGTGAAATGAGAGCTCTCGGTGAGCCGTCATCATCATGGAGAACCAAATAGGGCGTGGCTATCTGATCAAAGACTCGATTAGCCAACATTACCGCATCATCAAAGTCGGCGTTGTTACCGTCTAAGTGGGTAACAACAATCATTCGTGGTGTTAAAAACTCATCAAAGGACTGCCATTGTTCAATTGTTGTTTGGTCGATTCCAGTATTGGGATTTACAACAAAAAGTGCGCAGGAAATATCTCCATTGGCGCCACTGCCAAGTGTTGCCCCTAGCGCTGAGGCAACTTCGCCGGGGTTGGCTGAAGGGTGGCCAATGACGCAGAGATTGAGGGGCGATGTGGGATTCTGCACTGGGTCAGCCTACGATGTGCAGTGATGCTAAGTCGCTCTTTAAAACCAGCGGTTACGAGATTAATAACACCCGTAGCCGCCTTTGCGCTGCGTATTGGGATAACTCCAAATGCAGTCACATGGGTTGGAGCTGTGGGAGTAATTGCATCAGCGCTGTTTTTCTATCCGCGCGGGGATTTTTTTCTTGGAACTGCTGTGATAGCCATCTTTGCTTTAAGTGATCTCTTTGATGGCACGATGGCTCGAATCTCCAAAGCCGGAGCTAGCGCATGGGGAAGTTTCCTCGATTCGACCACTGATCGCTTAACAGACTCAGCGATTTTGCTGGGCGTGAGTATCTTTTTGATCAATAAATCAGATGCATTGAGTTTTGTTGTCATTGCAACTTTGGTGACGGGAATGCTTGTTCCCTACATACGTGCTAAAGCTGAAAGCTTTGGCATTGAATGCAGTGGAGGAATAGCAGAGCGCACAGAACGGTTAATTATTGCAATGTCTGCAATTGCACTAGATGGTCTAGGGGTTCCATATGTTTTGGCCATCGGAATGTGGCTACTTGCATTTCTGGGAGCAATAACAGTTGTGCAACGGATGCTCATTGTTCGTAAGGCTTTCAAAGGATGATCCAAACTTTAAGTGCTTGGGGATATTTTGCAGCCTGGCGGATTCTTCGTTGGCTACCTGAAAACTTTGTCTACTCCAGAGCTAATGCAGTTGCTGACTACATTGTGAAGCGAAATGGAAAGAGCGTTGCCCGCTTGCGCTCAAACCTTGCGCGCACTCAACCTGATATTACGGCTCTTGATTTAGATTTGCTTGTCTATCGCGCAATGCGATCAGCACTTCGATATTGGTGTGACACTTTTAGATTTCCTGATTGGTCGACGCAGCGAATCCTGGGAACCGTCACGATCAATGATGAAAGTATTTTGATGGACGCCGTAGCTGCTGGAACTGGCGCAATTGTTACGTTGCCGCACTGTGGAAATTATGATCACGCCGCCGCTTACTTCTGTGCGCGCGGAGCCAAGATTGTCACGGTCGCCGAACACTTAAAGCCAGAGAAGTTGTTTAAGAAGTTCATGCAATATCGCTCAGACTTTGGCATGGAGTCACTACCTCTAGATGGTCGAGTTATTCCAACGCTGATGCAGCGCATTAGGAGTGGTTGTGTTATTGCACTAGCTGCTGATCGTGATCTATCTAAATCTGGAATCAATGTGAATTTCTTTGGTGGACCAGCCAGAATGCCTGCAGGTCCAGCCCTTCTAGCAATTCGTACAGGTGCACCCTTAATTAGTGCCTACGTTTCATACACTCCAACTGGAATTCATATTGATTTCACACGTATTGAATTGCCCACCCAAGGAACTGAGACAGAGAAGGTGGCAGCACTTGTTCAAAGGAGTGCCGATCTATTTGCAGAAGGTATTGCTAAGTACCCACACGATTGGCACATGATGCAACGTATTTGGATTGATGGCGATTTTAAGGATCGCGACTAATGCTTACTAAGAAACTCAAAATTGGAATTGTTTGCCCTTATGGCTGGGACACACCGGGTGGTGTGCAAAACCACGTTCGCGATTTAGCTGAGTTTCTGATTAGCGCCGGACACAGCGTTTCTGTTTTGGCCCCTGCCATAGATGAAGATCAGTTACCTGACTATGCCGTCAGTGCAGGCAAACCTATTTCCATTCCATATAACGGTGCAATTGCTCGTGTTCTATTTGGTCCTATTGCATATGCGCGAGTTCGCCAATGGATTGCCAACGGGGAGTTTGATCTGTTGCATTTGCATGAACCTGCAATCCCATCAATCTCACTTCTGGCGTGCTGGGCAGCTGAGGGTCCAATGGTGGGAACTTTTCATGCCGCAGCAAAGCGACAGAAAGTTATCTTTGCTATTGGTCCAATTCTTGAACCTGCAATTGAGAAACTCTCGGCCCGCATTGCTGTATCAGAGGCGGCTCGCTTAACTCTTACCGATCACCTTGATACAGATGCGATTGTTGTGCCTAATGGAATTTATGCCAAAAGATATTCAGCAGGAACTTTCCAGGAGAAATGGGCTGGAAATACCATTGGTTTTATTGGTCGCTTTGAGGAACCACGCAAAGGTTTGCAAGTACTTGTAGATGCACTTCCCATCATTACTCGCTTTGCACCTGATGTGAAAGTTTTCGTTGCAGGACCAGGGAATCCAAAAGAGTTTGAGAAAGAGATAGATCCCCAATTGCGCGATCGTTTTGAATTTCTGGGAAGAATCTCTGAACAAGAGAAGGCAGATTTCATGTCATCGGTTTCACTCTATGTCGCACCCAATACTGGCGGAGAGTCATTTGGAATTATCTTGGCTGAAGCTCTGGCCGGCGGTGCTTGCGTGGTTGCTAGCGATATTCCAGCTTTTGATTCGCTTTTAGGTGGGGGAGAGTTCGGTGCTCTCTTTGAATCTGAAAATTCGACTGACTTGGCAAAGGTTGTAATAGATTTGCTTCGCGATGAGAATAAGCGCAAAGAGCTAGCTATTGCAGGAAAAACGCACGCCCAAATTTTTGATTGGGATGTAGTGGCGCAGCAGATCTTTTCAATTTATGAGATGGCAATTGTTGGTGGAAATGGAGTTTCATTAAGTTCTGATGGACGTGCCTGGGGCCGTTTCCTCTCACGTGATGAGGAGAAAAAGTGAAGAGTGGCTTAACTATTGGGTTTCTAGTACTTGTTGGAATTTGGTATCTCTCATTTTCAGCCACGCGCCTTGATCGTCTGCACCATCGCGTTGAAACAAGTTGGGCAAACCTTGATGTGTTGCTTCAGAAAAGGGCAGCTATTGCACTTGAAATTGCGCACAGCGATTTAGCAGATCCTGCTTCATCTTTGTTGTTAACGGGAGCTGCTTATCAAGCTCGGGATGCAGATGTGAAGAACAGATCAATGGCAGAGAGTGGGTTATCTGGCGCCTTGGGCCTACTCATCTCCGATGGTTTAGCGCATGCATCTGAATCAGAACAAGCTCTTTTGCAAGAACTATCTGCTTTAACGGCCAAAATTCGTGTGGCAATATCAATACACACTGATGCTGTTTCATCCACGCAAATGGTGCGCCGAAAGTTCGTAGTCAGGACTTTTAGATTGGCTGGTACGGCGCCACTTCCAGTTACCTATGAGTTTGAATCTGATGTTCTTTAAGCGCATATCAATCGCTGCTGCAACACTCTTACTATTAACTGGGTGTTCGGCTATTTCAGATTTGTTGCCTCAAGCGGCCGAAACCAATGTGCTTAGTGGTCGTGAAGGCCTTAACGGACCAGTTCTAGCCGTCAAGATAGATGATACAAATGCTGCGCATCCACAAATTGGTTTAGAAGATGCTGATGTTGTTTACATTGAGCAAGTAGAAGGCGGATTGACACGTCTTGCAGCTATCTTCTCATCGCGCATTCCAGAGCGCGTTGGACCTGTTCGTAGTGCGCGCATCTCTGATATGGATATTTTGAAACAATATGGTCGAGTGGCTTTTGCATACAGCGGTGCCCAAAAGAAACTGCTGCCAGTTATAGAAGCTGCGAATCTACAAAATCTGGGAGCACAATCGCAACCACCATCTATATACACAACTGATCCCAATCGAGTGCCACCTGTGGCAATGGTCTTGCGTGCAGATCTATTAATGGCAAAAGTAGTTGAGAAGAACTACCAAATAACCTCTGCCAAAAATGTTGGTTGGAGCTTTAGTAAAGCACCAGAAGGTGGCAAGCCGACACAATCGGTCATCATGCATTGGCCAGCAGCTAGATATAGCGCAGAGTGGTCTGAGTCGGAGTCACGCTGGTTACTTTCGCACAATTCCACTCTTGATGTTGCAGATTCGGGAAAAACACTTGGACCTACAACTCTGGTGATTCAGATGGTTTCCATTACTGATTCTGAGTATCACGACAAAGTGGGCGGCGTAACTCCCTTCTCACAAACCGTTGGAACCGGTCGCGGATTCATTTTGCGGGATGGCAAAACTTTCACAGCCCTTTGGAGCAGGCCAACAGATGCTGATGGCACTACATGGACTTTGGCCGATGGAAGTGAAATAAGATTTGCCCCGGGCCAAATTTGGGTAGCTCTAACCGATACCAAGCCTGATTTCACCTATTTATCTGCGAGCGCGAAGCCCACAAAGACAAAGTAGGATGTTCCCCTACACAGGCGAAGGTGAGTAAAGAGTAAATGTCAGAAGTAAAAGGCACAGGACGAGTAAAGCGCGGTATGGCAGAGATGCTCAAGGGCGGCGTCATCATGGATGTCGTTAACGCTGAGCAGGCAAAGATTGCCGAAGATGCAGGCGCAGTTGCTGTCATGGCTCTTGAGCGCGTACCTGCAGATATCCGTGCACAAGGCGGAGTAGCTCGTATGTCAGATCCTGACATGATCGAAAAGATTCAAGCATCAGTCTCAATCCCTGTTATGGCTAAAGCCCGCATTGGCCATTTTGTTGAAGCTAAAGTTTTGCAATCACTCGGTGTTGATTACATCGATGAGTCAGAAGTTCTCACTCCTGCTGATTATGAAAACCATATTGATAAGTGGGATTTCACGGTTCCATTCGTATGTGGTGCTACAAATCTAGGAGAAGCACTTCGCCGTATTAACGAAGGCGCTGCAATGATTCGCTCTAAGGGTGAGGCTGGCACAGGCGATGTTTCAAATGCCATGCAACACATGCGCAAGATTGGCGGAGAAATTCGTCGCCTTTCTTCAATGCGCGAAGACGAACTCTATGTTGCAGCCAAAGAGCTCCAAGCTCCTTATGAATTAGTGAAAGAAGTAGCCCAAAGTGGCAAGCTGCCAGTTGTTCTCTTTACTGCTGGCGGAATCGCAACTCCTGCCGATGCTGCGCTCATGATGGCTATGGGTGCAGATGGCGTCTTTATTGGCTCAGGTATTTTCAAATCTGGAAATCCAGCACAGCGCGCAGCTGCATGTGTGAAGGCAACGACTTTTTGGCAGGATGCAAAAGTTGTCGCCGATGCATCACGCGGTCTAGGAGAAGCAATGGTTGGTATCAACGTTGCAGATCTTCCAGCCCCACATCGTCTTGCCGATCGCGGCTGGTAGTTCACTTTCTTTATGAAGGTCGGAGTTCTCTCACTCCAGGGTGATGTTCGCGAGCATGTGAGTGCATTGATTGCTTGTGGCATTAGTCCAGTAGAAGTGCGCAGGCAATCAGAGTTAGCAGAAGTTGATGCTCTCATTTTGCCTGGGGGAGAATCAACAACTATC
Source organism: actinobacterium SCGC AAA044-N04 (assembly GCA_000378885.1). Classification (GTDB taxonomy): domain Bacteria; phylum Actinomycetota; class Actinomycetes; order Nanopelagicales; family Nanopelagicaceae; genus Planktophila. The sequence continues at coordinate 440,481 of KB900456.1, forward strand.
GCTCAGTTGTCTGAAATCTTTGGGATATATGAACCTATCAAGCAACGCATTGCCGAAGGTATGCCGGTGTATGGATCGTGTGCAGGAATGATTTTGTTAGCTGATTCAATTTTAGATTCCAAGCAAGGACAGAAAACCTTTGGTGGATTAGATATCACTGTTCGTCGCAATGCCTTTGGTCGCCAAGTTGATTCATTTGAAACCGACATCTCTTTTGATGATGGGTCTAGTGATTTAATTAAGGCGGTATTTATCCGCGCTCCTTGGGTGGAAAAGGTTGGGGCTGGCGTGCAGGTTTTGGCCTCTGTCGATTCACATCCTGTGGCAGTTCGCTCTAAGACTCTGCTTGCGACATCTTTTCATCCAGAATTAACGGCAGATCACCGAATTCATCGCTACTTTATAGAGGAAGTGGCAAAGCCTGCATTAAAGAAGGTAAAGTAAGTTTCATAATCGGCGGCAATAAGATTGAAGGTGTAAGCCATGTCCGGCCATTCCAAGTGGGCGACGACCAAGCATAAGAAGGCGATTATCGATAGTCGCCGTGCAAAGGTTTTTGCAAAGCAGATTCGCGCAATTGAAGTAGCAGCACGCAATGGCGGCGCTGACATGGAAGGCAACCCAACTTTATTTGATGCTGTTACAAAAGCTAAGAAATCTTCCATGCCAGCAGATAACATCGATCGGGCAATCAAGCGTGGTGCTGGTCTTGAAGCTGGTGCTAAAGACTGGATCACGATTATGTATGAAGGCTATGGCCCAAGTGGAGTAGCAATCATGATTGAGTGTCTCTCTGATAACCGCAACCGTTCAGCTTCGGAAATCAAAGTTGCAGTTACACGCAACGGTGGATCAATGGCAGACCTTGGCTCGGTTTCATATCTTTTCAACCGTAAAGGCGTCATCATCGTCAATAAAGTTGACGGCTTAACTGAAGACCGCGTTCTAGAAGCAGTCTTTGATGCAGGAGCCGAAGAAGTAAATGATTTAGGCGAATCTTTTGAAGTGGTGTGTGAGCCAGTTGATTTGGTGCAAGTTCGAACTGCATTACAGAGTGCTGGAATTGACTATGAATCAGCTGACTCTTCATTCCTTCCATCAATGTCGATCCCACTAGATGCTGATGGGGCTAAAAAGGTATTTGAACTCATTGATGCCATTGAAGAGCTCGATGATGTGCAAAACGTCTATAGCAACTTTGATGTTTCAGATGAGGTTATGGCGAGCCTGGAATAAGTTCGTCACTGGTAAGGCCTAGGCTAGAAACCTTGAACTTCGTCAGAGGAAATGGTGGCCACAATGCGCGTACTAGGTATTGATCCTGGTCTAACGCGCTGCGGTATTGGAATCGTTGAAGGTAGCCCTGGATCTCCACTAAAAATGGTGGGGGTGGGCGTTGTTATGACTCCAGCAGATATGGCACTTGAAAATCGACTCCTGGAAATTGATAAAGGTTTGAATGAATGGATTGCTCTGTGGAATCCAGATGTTATTGCGGTGGAGCGAGTCTTTGCTCAACACAATGTCAGAACAGTTATGGGCACAGGACAAGCCGCAGGTATTGCATTGCTCATTGCAGCTAAAGCTGGAATTCCGGTCATGATGCACACACCCAGTGAAGTAAAGGCGGCAGTGTCAGGATCAGGTCGTGCCAATAAAGCACAAGTAGCTCAAATGGTTCAAAAGATTCTCAACTTAGATTCCATTCCAAAGCCAGTCGATGCAACGGATGCACTTGCTCTTGCTATTTGTAACATTTGGCGCGGTGGTTCAACTGCCGGAATCAATCAAGCAGTAGAGGCTGAAAAGTTACGTCTTAGAAAACTGCGTGGGTAAATGATTTCTACAGTTACTGGAACTATTCGTTCACTCTCACTCGACAAGTTAGTTATTGAAGTCGGGGGAGTGGGCTTAGGTGTTCTGATTAATCCACCAACAAGTGCGGGGCTAACTCTTGGATCCCAAACCACACTATATACATCACTTGTTGTGCGTGAAGATTCACTAACGTTGTTTGGCTTTCTAACTGAAGAGGTGCGCAATCTTTTCGAACTTGTTCAGACCGTTTCTGGAGTTGGCCCAAAAGTAGCTCTCTCAATAATGGGTGCATTAACCCCTGAAGATTTAGCGCGTGCGATTTCTCAAGAAGACACATCTGCAATAGAGCGCGTTCCAGGCATTGGCAAAAAGGGTGCACAGCGCATGATTTTGGAGTTAAAGGGCAAGCTCTCTGATCTCTCATCAGGTTCTACGTATAAAGGTCACCAACCTGCTTGGCGTGAACAACTATTGAGCGCACTTGTTTCACTTGGTTTTTCTCCCAAGGAGTCAGACTCTGCAATTAGTTATGTGGTTAATGATTTGCACGGTGACGATAAAGATCCAGCCGCGATGGAGTTAAGTGAGCTCTTGAAGTTAGCTCTAGCAAGTGGAAAGAGTTCCCGTGGCTGAAAATCAAGATCGCTTAGTAGGCTCCAATATTAAGGGCGAAGAATCAGCCCTTGAACAAGCCCTTCGCCCAAAAACACTTAAAGACTTCATTGGACAACACCGTGTTCGAGTACAGATAGATGTTCTCTTAACTGCTGCGCGTCATCGAAATACTCCAGCAGATCACATCTTGCTCTCTGGGCCACCGGGATTAGGTAAAACAACGTTGGCGTTGATTCTGGCAAGTGAGATGCAAGCTCCCATTCGCATAACCAGTGGTCCTGCCATTACGCATGCGGGGGATTTGGCTGCAATTCTCTCCTCCTTAGTTGAAGGAGAGATTCTTTTCTTAGATGAAATTCATCGACTGCCTAGACCCGCTGAAGAACTGCTCTATTTAGCGATGGAGGATTTTCGAGTTGATGTTGTTGTGGGCAAGGGCCCAGGGGCGACAGCCATTCCATTGCAGCTTCCACATTTCACATTGGTGGGCGCAACAACTAGAGCGGGATTATTGCCTGGGCCACTTCGTGATCGCTTCGGCTTCACAGCGCACTTAGATTTCTATGATGATAAAGAGTTGGCGCAAGTGATTCTTCGAAGCGCTGCATTATTGGAGATAGATATTCATAGCGATGCAATTACAGAGATTTCTGGCAGATCTCGTGGCACGCCACGTATTGCTAATCGTTTGCTACGCCGTGTTCGCGACTACGCCCAAGTCAAAGCGAGCGCTTCTATTTCTCTGGCTGATGCAAAAGCTGCCCTTGAGATGTATGAGGTCGATCAGATGGGCTTAGATCGCTTAGATCGCGCAGTTTTAGTGGCATTAGTGGAGCGCTTTAATGGTGGTCCAGTGGGACTTTCAACCTTGGCAATTGCTGTGGGCGAAGAGACAGAAACAGTTGAAGCTGTTGCTGAGCCTTTCTTAGTACGAAATGGCCTCATGGCCAGAACTGCGCGTGGAAGAGTTGCAACGGCTGCTGGTTTTGCCCATATAGGACGAACACCACCTGCTCAGTTCGCCTCGCTTTTCGACACACCCGCGCCTGACGCCTAGACTCTGCACCTATGTCTACAACTACTAAACCAGTAAAGACGACTGTCCGCCCAGCGCGATCATTGGCAATCCTGGCCCTAGTGCTCATCGCACTTACAGGCCTTGTCTTTGTCCAAAGCGCTACAGCAGTACGTCTAGGTCTTGATCTTCGAGGCGGAACTTCAGTCACTCTTCAACCGCGTATTGCACCGGGGGAGAATGGAAAAGTTACCAACGAAGCCATCGACCAAGCAGTCTCCATTATCCGCCAACGCGTTAACTCACTCGGTGTTGCTGAGTCTGAAGTTACTGCTCAGGGAAGTGGAACTAATCGTCAGATTGTTATTTCTGTTCCTGGAGATACTGGTCGTCGCGTAGTTGAACTTGTAGGACAAACAGCTGAACTTCGTTTCCGCCAAGTTTTGGCAACTGCCACATCAACTGGCGCAGCCGATCCAGCTGCAACTCCAGCTACGGGAGTGAGCGCAGAAGTTAATGCAAAGTTTGCAGCACTCGATTGTACAAAGGCTGAAAATCTTCAAGGCTCTGGCACTGATGCACCAACTGACACAATCGTTAGTTGCGATCGCGCAGGTCTCAACAAATATATTTTGGCACCAGCTGAAGTTCTAGGACGACAAGTTTCAAAGGCATCAGCAGCAATTGATACGCAAGGCGGAAACGCTTGGTATGTCAGCCTTACTTTTAATGGTGAAGGTACATCTGCTTTCGGTGCTCTCACTTCACGTGTTACCTCTTTAACAGCTCCACTCAACCAGGTTGCAATTGTGCTTGATGGTTTAGTTGTGTCAGCTCCAAGAATTACTGAGGCGATTCCATCAGGTAATGCACAAATCACTGGAAGCTTCACACAACTTGAAGCTCAAGATCTAGCAAATGTCTTGAAATACGGTGCTTTGCCTTTGGCCTTTGATCGTGGAGAAGTTCAGCAAGTTTCACCAACTCTTGGTGCTGATCAACTTAACGCTGGTCTGTTAGCGGGAGGTCTTGGTCTTGGCCTAGTTCTTGTCTATTCACTTCTTTACTACAGAGGTCTGGGCCTAGTAACTGTTGGCTCACTTGCTGTAGCAGGATCACTTGTTTATCTACTCTTCTTACTTTTGGGTAAGTGGATTGGATTCACATTGACTCTCGCGGGAATTGCTGGAGCGATCGTTGCAATCGGTGTAACTGCCGACTCCTTCATTATTTACTTCGAGCGTATTCGAGATGAAATCCGTGAAGGACGTTCACTACGAACTGCAGTTGAAACTGGATGGAGCCGAGCACGTAGAACTATTTTGGTCGCTGACTTCGTATCCATTATCGCCGCAGTTCTGCTGTACTTCTTTGCAGTAGGCGGCGTTCGTGGTTTCGCTTTCACTCTCGGTCTAACAACGCTTATTGACTTAATCGTTGTCTTTGTCTTCACAAAGCCAATCGTGACGATCCTTTCAAAGGTTAATTTCTTTGCATCAGGTCATCCTTTATCAGGACTATCAGCCAAGAGCACTGGAACACTGCCAGTAGCAGGGGAGGCATAAGAAATGTCAAAGATTTCAGGTCTAGGTGGACGTCTCTATCGCGGCGAAACTTCAATTGAAATTATTGGTCGACGTCGTCGTTGGTATGCCGTCTCTGCTGTTTTTGTTTTGCTCTCAATCGCAGCACTTAGCTTGCAGGGACTGCATTTAGGTATTGAGTTCAAGGGTGGATCATCATTTACCGTAACTAAGGCTGGGGCTTCTGTTGAGGATGCTCGCACAGCGCTCACTTCTGCAGGTATTCCCGGAGAATCAATCATTCAAACTATTGGTAACGACAAGATTCGTGTGCAAACAGGTGCGCTAGATACTGCTCAAAACAATGCAGTTCAAGATGCACTTGCTGCCAAGTTTTCAGTTCCAGTGGAATCAATTGACACACAGATTGTTGGACCATCTTGGGGTAAGGAAATTACCCGTAAAGCTCTCTATGGTCTCTTTGGATTCTTAATCTGCGTGATGCTCTATCTCGCTATGGCTTTTGAGCCAAAGATGGCAGTTGCTGCTATTGCAGCTGTTATTCATGACGTTTTCATCACCGTAGGTATCTACGCACTCGTCGGTTTCGATGTAACGCCAGCAACGGTCATTGGATTCCTCACTATTCTGGGTTATTCGCTGTATGACACTGTCGTTGTTTTCGACAAAATCCGTGAAAACACACGCACAATCACTGCAAGTTCAAAGAGTACTTATTCCCAGGCAACTAACTTGGCAGTTAACCAAACATTGGTTCGTTCAATGAATACATCGTTGATCGCACTTCTGCCTGTTGGTTCAATCCTCTTTGTTGGTGCTGGATTACTTGGCGCTGGAACTTTGAAGGATTTATCACTTGCTCTCTTTATTGGTTTAGCAGTTGGTACATACTCTTCAATCTTTATTGCACCTCCAGTTCTGGCTCAGCTTCGCGAAAAGGAGCCAGCAATGCAGGCTCTTGCAAAGCGAGTCAACGGTCGAACTGCGCCAGCTGGTACAGCAACTCCTGTTCCTTCTGTTGCCGGAGATCGCCGTGGACCACGTAATCAGCCAAAGCGTAAACATCGCAAATAGCGGTACCTAAATGCAGACTTTGATTGCACCAGTTATTAGTGCGCTCAAAGAACACCATGCAACGAATAATTTCGATGATGTTGAACGGGCCTTTGTTGTTGCCGAAAAAGCACACGATGGGCAATTACGAAAATCAGGGGATGCATACATAACCCATCCGGTTGCCGTTGCCAATATTTTGGCTGATCTTGGTTTAACGTCTGAAGCAATTATCGCTGCGCTTTTGCACGACACAGTTGAAGACACTGCATATTCGCTCAAAGAACTTCGTCATGACTTCGGTGATGAGATTGCGGGTTTAGTTGATGGTGTGACCAAGTTGGACAAACTGACATATGGTCCAACGGCTGAAGCTGAAACTGTGCGCAAGATGGTAGTTGCGATGTCTCGAGATATTCGCGTTCTGGTCATAAAACTAGCTGATCGCCTGCACAATGCTCGTACATGGAAATATGTTTCCGCCGAAAGTGCACAGCGAAAAGCCCGTGAGACTTTAGATATCTACGCACCCCTGGCTCACCGCCTGGGTATGAATGCCATTAAGTGGGAGTTAGAAGATCTCTCTTTTGAAGTGCTGGAGCCAAAGAAGTTTGAAGAGATTTCTCGTCTTGTCGCAGAGCGCTCACCATCTCGCGATAAATTGACACATGATGTGATCGAAATTGTGACTCAAGACTTAGAAGCAGATGGAATCACTGCGACAGTTACGGGACGCCAAAAGCACTTCTTTTCGGTTTATCAAAAGATGGTTGTTCGTGGCCGTGAATTTAATGATATTTACGATTTAGTTGGCATCCGTGTTTTAGTGGAAGATGTTCGCGATTGCTACGCGGTTCTTGGAGCGATCCACGCTAGATGGAGTCCAGTTCCTGGACGTTTCAAAGATTACATCGCTATGCCAAAGTTCAATTTGTATCAATCACTCCACACAACAGTTATTGGACCCACCGGCAAAGCTATAGAAATCCAGATCCGCACATTTGATATGCACTCAAGGGCTGAGTTCGGTATTGCAGCCCACTGGAAATATAAGCAGGGGCATGAGAACAACGAATCATCTCCTGAGATGCTCTGGCTTCGCCAATTACATGAATGGCAGAAAGAAACTGAAGATCCTTCAGAGTTTCTAGAAGCACTGCGCTTTGATTTAGGAACTCCTGAGGTTTTCGTATTCACCCCTAAGGGAAGTGTTGTTGCACTGCCTGGTGGTTCCACACCAGTTGACTTCGCGTTCTCGGTTCACACAGATGTCGGTATTCGATGCGCAGGCGCCAAAGTCAACGGACGACTCGTTCCGTTGGAGTCACGGTTAAACAACGGCGATGTAGTTGAGATTGTTACGAACAAGGGTGAACATGCTGGGCCAAGTAGAGATTGGCTCAATTTTGTAAAAAGTCCACGCGCGCGATCAAAGATAAAGGCATGGTTTAGCAAAGAGCGTCGTGAGGAGGCAATAGATGCTGGTCGTGAGTCGATTGCAAGACAGATGCGCAAAGCGGGTCTTCCGCTACAAAAGATTTTTGCTGGGCATTCATTACTTGAGTTAGCGCATGAACTTCGCTATCCAGATATTGATGCCTTGTATTCAGCTGTGGGGGATGGACATGTTTCTGCAGCCTCCATCATCGACAAGCTTGTTGTCTCAATGGGTGTTGAAGATTCACATCCAGAACCAACCATGGATACGTTCCCATCGCGAGCTCCTACAACACGACGCTCTAGTAACGCCATTGATGTTGAAGGCGCTGATGATGTATTGGTGAAGTTAGCGCGTTGTTGCACGCCAGTACCAGGTGACACAATCATCGGATTCATTACTAAGGGCAGTGGCGTATCTATCCATAGAAGTGATTGCGTCAATGCTGATGATTTAGTCAGAAACCAAAATGATCGAATCGTAAATGTCTCATGGCGCTTGGGTGCAGCCAGCGTGTTTCTAGTAAATATCCAGGTCGAGGCGCTGGATCGTGCATCATTGTTGGCAGATGTGACGCGCACACTCTCTGATCAGCATGTAAATATTCTGAGCGCATCAGTGAGCACATCAAAAGATCGCACCGCTATCTCACGTTTCACTTTTGAAATGGCAGATGCAACGCATTTAGATGCAGTGCTAGCGGCGGTCAGACATATTGAAGGTGTTTACGATGTTTATCGCACTACCAACAATTAACTAAATTCAGCTAAACCCTTTTCAGCTTCGGCTAACCAAACTTTACGAGCTGCAGCAGATTCACGCGCTTCAGTTGCCTTTTTAGAGTTGCCTGCAGCCTCTGATTTAGCAGCGATCTTTTCATAGTTCTCGATCGATTCAGTGAGTTGTTTAACAACTTCAGTAGCACGAGCCTTTGCAGCAGGATCTGTCTTGCGCCAGATTTCTGCCTCTGCTTCTTTGATGACACTCTCTACGGCTTGGACACGGGCATCAAGAGAGGCACGCTTATCGCGGTGAGTCATACCGATCTTGCTCCATGAGTTCATGAGATCACGTAGAGCCTTCTTGGCTTGATCTAAGTTAGTAATTGGTAGAAGCGCTTCAATCTGCACGACTAGCTCTTCACGTTTGGTCAGATTTGCAGCCATTGTCGTATCGCGCTTTTCTAGATCAGCGTTTTTAGCGCTGAAGAATTTATCTTGCGCAGCTTTAAAACGTGTCCACATCTTGGCATCATCACTTGGCTTGCCACGTCCAGCCGCTTTCCAGGCATCCATAAGTGCCTTGAAACGCTTTGCAGTTGGAACCCACTCAGTTGAGGTTGCTAGTTTTTCTGCTTCTTCAATGATTGCCTTCTTGGCATCTACAACAACCTTTTGAACTGATTCAAGGGCAGCAAAGTGCGTGCGACGACGCTTATCAAATTTGTTACGGGAGGAAGAAAAACGCTTCCACAGATCTGCATCTGCTTTCTTATCTAAACGGGGAGCTGATTTCCATTCATCAAGGAGAACCTTGAGACGATCACCAGTTACTTTCCAGCTCTCAGATAGTGCAAGGCTTTCAGCCTCTGCAACAATCTTTTCTTTCTCAACAAGAATCTGTTCGCGGCGAGCGGCTTTAGCTGCAGTCTCTGCCGCCTTCTTTGCCTCGTATGCTTCGCGATGACCTTCGATAAGTGGTTCGATTTGTTCCACTGATGCTGAAAGCGCATCGAGATCGCCAACACCATTTAACTCTTTTACTTGTTCACGCAATTTCTTAACTGCAGCATATGCATCCGATGGAACGAGTGCGCCACTTTTGATACGGGCTGCAAGGAGAGCTACTTCAGCTGCAAGGAGTTCAAACTTTCGAACGAAGTAAGCCAGCGCTTCTTCGGCAGTCTTACCAGGATACGAACCAACTGCTTTTTCACCGGAAGAGGTGCGAACAAATACTGTTCCATCTTCGCCCACTCGGCCAAAGGCTGAAGGGTCTCCGATTAGTGCTGATGCTGCACTTGCTTGTGGTGTTGGATTGAATTCGCTCATGGTGTGTTCCCTTTCAGCGCGTTGTTCTGATCTAGAACGTCGCTATCAGTGTGCGTGCTCACTCAAGGCGCACCTTGGATGAGCGTGAATCGTGCGGAGGTAAAAGGTACCCTGTATAGGTGTGTGAGCGTCAATCGCTCCTATTTTTAAGCGTGGGCGAAGGGGTGAAATCGGTGCTGGTCGACTCTTTTGCAGCCCCCATGTATGCCACTAACTGCTGGGTTATTGCACCCAAGGCTGGAAGTGAGTGCGTAGTTATAGATCCTGGCATGCCTGATGTTTCGCTGATGTTGGATGAGATTCTCAAGAAACACTCCCTTAAGCCTGTCGCAATCATTGCTACCCATGGACATCTCGACCACACCTTCTCTATTCAACCGATTGCCGATGGTTATTCAATCCCTGCCTACATTCATTCGCTGGATCGCTATGCCTTAGCTCATCCCGAACGTATTCATGGACCAGAATTTGCAGCGACATTATCGGCTATGGACTTTGTCGAACCTGTCGATGTAAGAGAATTGCGTAATGAAGAAGTTGTGGAGCTTGTGGGCATGAAATTCAAAGCCATCCACGCACCTGGCCACACAGCCGGTTCACTTGTCTTTGTAGTTGATGATGAATTATTAGTCAGCGGCGATGTTCTCTTTGCTGGTTCGATAGGTCGCACAGATACACCCGGCGGATCAGCTGAAGCTATGGAGACTACTTTGCGAAAGAAAATTATGCCGTTGCCAGATCATTTACGGGTACTGCCTGGACACTATGCCGAAACCACCGTGGCGGTGGAGAAAAAGAGCAATCCATATTTAACTGCTCTGAAGGGTCGCTACTAATGGCTGGACAAAAGATTCAAGCTCCTAAAGGTGTGAGTGAATATGTTCCACCGCGCTCTGCAGCCTTTGAATTTGTACGCGAATCTCTTATTGAGCCTGCGCGCAAAGCTGGTTATCAACTCATTGAACTTCCAGTTTTTGAGGATACTGAACTCTTCACACGTGGTGTCGGTGAATCTACTGATGTTGTTTCAAAGGAAATGTATACGTTCCTAGATCGCGGAGATCGCTCCATTACTTTGCGCCCAGAGGGAACTGCCGGCGTAATGCGCGCAGTTATCGAGCATGGATTAGATCGCGGTCAACTTCCAGCAAAACTTTGGTACTCCGGACAGTTTTTTCGTGCCGAGCGTCCACAAGCTGGTCGTTATCGTCAGTTCTACCAAGTCGGTATTGAAGCGATTGGTTTAGATGATCCAGCCATTGACGCTGAAGTAATTGCGATAGCTGATGCGGGATTTAAGGCTATTGGTTTAAGTAAATATCGTTTGGAGATAACGAGTTTAGGTGATGCTGATTCTCGAGCTGCTCATCGCATTGATTTAGTGAAATTTATTGCAGGGATGAAATTAGATGAGGCAACTGCTGCGCGCGCAGCACTTAATCCACTACGTCTTTTTGATGATAAGCGCCCTGAAATCAAAGAAGCTATGGCTAAAGCACCATTACTTGTTGATTACTTAAGTCAGAGTTCACGTGCTCACTTCGAACAAGTGAAGAAATATCTTGATGTCTTAGGTATCACTTACACACTTAACCCTCGCATGGTTCGTGGGTTGGATTACTACACCGGCACGACATTTGAGTTTGTCCACGAGCTTTTAGGTGCTCAATCTGGAATCGGTGGGGGAGGTCGCTATGACGGCCTTATGGCAGAACTTGGCGGCCAGTCTTTATCTGGAATTGGTTTTGGTTTAGGTGTTGATAGAGCCCTTCTCGCAGCAGAGGCTGAAGGAGTAGTTAACGAGAACTCCTTTGTCTCAGATCTATTCATCATTCCTCTAGGCGATGCTGCAAAAGAGATGGCGATGAAAATTGCTAGTGACTTACGAAGTGCCAATAAGAGCGTGGAGATTGCATTTGGAGATCGGGCTCTCAAGGGTGCTATGAAAGGTGCGGACAAGAGCGGTGCGCGCTATGTCATCGTTTTGGGGGATTCAGAGATTTCTAGCGCGACGGTCGAGCTAAAAGAGATGAAAACCGGTGCCACTTCATCGGTTAAGATTGACTCATTAATCAGCGCAATTTAGTTATAGGGATGTAGAACGCACATATGTTAAGAACTCATGACGCAGGCTCATTGCGCAAATCCGATGCCGGAACCACGGTTACCTTGGCAGGATGGGTTTCGCGACGCCGCGATCATGGTGGAGTTGCCTTTATTGATCTACGTGATGCATCCGGATCTGTGCAGGTAGTTATTCGCGATGAAAAGATGGCAGGTTCACTTCGCGCTGAGTGGTGCCTAATGATTACTGGTGAAGTATTAGCACGACCTGCTGGAAATGAGAATACGAACATTCCAACAGGTGAAATTGAAATTATGGGAGACACTGTTGTTGTCTTAAGTGAGTCAGCACCGCTGCCTTTCCCAGTTGATTCTGGCAATGATGCTGATATCAGCGAAGAAGTGCGCTTGAAGTATCGCTACTTAGATTTACGCCGTGAGAAGCCATCAGCAAATCTTCGCCTTCGCTCGAAGGTGACTTCAGTGATTCGTCGAGTGATGGAAGATGAAGAATTTCTTGAGATTGAAACTCCCTACTTAACACGCTCAACTCCCGAAGGCGCTCGTGATTTTTTAGTCCCAGTTCGCCTGCAACCAGGTAGTTGGTATGCCTTGCCACAATCACCACAACTCTTCAAGCAGTTGTTGATGGTCGCTGGAATGGAAAAGTATTACCAAATAGCACGATGCTTTCGCGATGAAGACTTCCGCGCAGATCGTCAACCAGAATTTACACAGTTAGATATTGAGATGTCTTTTATTGATCAAGAGGATATTTTGGCTGTGGCTGAGAAGATTGTTTCAAAGATTTGGAAAGAAGCCGTTGGTTACACCATTCCACTGCCATTGCAGCGCATGACATATGCCGATGCAATGACTCGTTATGGCTCAGATAAACCTGATCTACGATTTGGTTATGAATTAACCGAACAGACTCAATTTTTTGCACATACCACTTTTAGAGTTTTCCAAGCCCCTTATGTTGGAAGCGTTGTTATGCCTGGGGGAGCAGCATCACCTCGTCGTGAACTAGATGCATGGCAAGACTGGGCTAAAGCACGCGGTGCTAAGGGTCTTGCATACATCTTGGTCAATGAAGATGGAACTTTAGGTGGACCTGTAGCGAAGAACCTTTCCGACTCAGAAGCTGCCGGAATTACTGCAGCAGCAGGTGCAAAGGCCGGAGATGCAATTTTCTTTGCAGCAGGTGAGCGCATGGCATCTTTGAATTTGTTGGGAGCAGTACGTTTAGAAATTGGTAAGCGTTGTAATTTGATTCCTGCAGATAAGTGGGAGTTCCTATGGGTTGTTGACGCGCCAATGTTTGAACCAACAGATAACGGTGGTTGGACTGCAGTTCACCATCCATTCACTGGACCTAAGCCAGAGTTTGCAAAGACATTTGCTAAAGATCCAGCCTCAGCTCTTGCTTATGCATATGACATTGTTTTGAATGGAACAGAGCTTGGCGGTGGATCGATTCGTATTCATGATCGCCAAATTCAAAAGGATGTTTTCAGTGTGATTGGTTTAAGTGATGAAGAAGCACAGAGCAAGTTTGGCTTCCTATTAGAGGCCTTCAACTATGGACCACCTCCACATGGTGGAATTGCTCTGGGTCTTGATCGCGTTTGTGCTTTGCTTACTGGTTCTGATTCAATCCGTGAAGTTATTGCATTCCCGAAGACTGCAAGTGGTGGAGACCCATTAACTGGTGCTCCAACTCCTATTACTCCGGCGCAACGCAAGGAGAGCGGTATTGATGGCGCTCCTAAAGCAGCTCCTCAGGTAGGCTAACAACATGGGTCCAGGTGGAATTGCAACAATAATCGCTAGTTGTGCGCTGATGGTTATCGCCATTGCAGTTGCTTATGTGATTATTCGTCTTGGTCGCTTAATCGATGAGGCAAAAGCTTCTCTTAAGGCAATTACCGATGAGACTGCGCCTCTGATCGATGAAGTTCACACCACAGTAACTTTAGTTAATGGGCCACTCAAAAGCATTAATCGCATAACAAAAAATGCCGAAGATTTATCTGACAAGGTAAATGAAGCCACAACATCGTTCATAAGTAAAAATGGCTCAGCTGTAAAGGTGGCTGGGGCTCTGCTTTCTGCAGCATCGATGAAGAAATCTCGATCTAAGAAGAAGGCTGAGTGATCCTCACAAGTGGAATCCGCCGAGATCCGTTCGCGCTGGCTGCGCTTCTTTGAAAATGATAACCGTCAAGGTTTAACTCACACAGTTGTCCCGTCAGCATCTTTAATTGCCGATGATCCCAACCTCTTGCTTGTTAATGCAGGAATGGTTCCCTTCAAACCTTACTTTCTAGGAGAAATTACCCCTCCTTACAAACGTGCAACCTCAGTTCAAAAATGTGTTCGTACTCTAGATATTGATGAAGTCGGTAAAACAACACGTCACGCTTCCTTTTTCCAGATGTGCGGAAACTTCTCTTTTGGTGATTACTTCAAAGAAGGTGCAATTGCACTTGCTTGGGAATTACTTACTCGTCCGATCAAAGATGGGGGTTATGGCTTTCCTGAGGATCGTTTGTGGGTAACTGTTTATTTAGATGATGATGAAGCTGCAGATATTTGGCATACCAAGATGGGTGTTCCAAAAGAGCGCATCCAACGACGAGATATGGAAGATAACTTCTGGTCAATGGGTGTTCCTGGACCATGCGGGCCTTGTTCTGAGATTTATTATGACCGTGGTCCTGCATATGGCGCAGAAGGTGGACCGATTGCAGATGAAAATCGTTATATGGAAGTGTGGAACTTGGTGTTCATGCAAAATGAGCGCGGGGTTGGATCTGGCAAAAATGATTACCCGATTCTTGGCGAACTACCTGCAAAGAGTATTGATACTGGTTTAGGTCTTGAGCGCATGGCAGCACTGCTGCAAGGTGTTGAAAATATTTATGAAATTGACACAACAATGCAGATTTTGACTAAAGCATCTGAGCTAACCGGCGTTAAGTACGGTTCATCCGAGAAATCAGACGTCTCACTTCGCATTATTGCCGACCATGCACGTACATCAGCAATGCTGATCGGAGATGGTGTCACACCTGGAAATGAAGGCCGTGGTTACGTTCTACGCCGCATGATGCGCCGCACAATTCGTAATATGCGCTTGCTTGGTTCAATGGATCCAATCATGTCTGAACTAACAGTTGCAGCCATCGGCGCAATGGGCCCTCAGTACCCAGAATTGGTAACTGATTCGAAGCGCATTCTCTCTGTCAGCGTCTCTGAAGAAGAAAGCTTTTTGCAAACGCTTAAAAGTGGCACGCAGATTTTCGATGTTGCGAGTGCAGCTCTTAAGAAGAGCAAGAGTGCAGTTTTACCGGGTGAAGATGCCTTCAAGCTCCATGACACATACGGTTTCCCATTTGATTTAACCCTTGAGATGGCCCGTGAAGAAGGTCTAGAAGTTGATGAAGATGGTTTCCGCCGTCTGATGAAGGAGCAAAAGGATCGCGCAAAAGCAGATTCAAAGGCGAAAAAGAGTGGTCATACAGATCTGTCCGTATATCGCCAAGTAGCAGATAAGAACGGAAAATCAGAGTTTGTTGGCTATTCACATGAAACCAGTGAAGCAAGAATTACAGCGGTTCTGGTAGATGGAAATCTAGTTGGTTCTGCTGGGGCGGATGAAGATGTTGAAATAGTTTTAGATCGCACACCTTTCTATGCAGAAGGTGGTGGACAGTTAGCCGACGGTGGAACTATTACTTTGGCCAATGGCGCAGTTGTTGAAATTGATGATGTGCAAACTCCGGTTCCGGGTGTTTTTGTTCACCGTGGTCGCGTTTTATCTGGCTCACTTGAAAGTGGTGCGCAAGCACAAGCTGCCATTGATATAGAGCGCCGTCATGCCATATCTCGTGCACACACTGCAACACATATGGTGCATAAAGCTTTCCGTGAACTTTTAGGAGAAACTGCCACACAAGCCGGATCTGAGAACTCACCAGGCAGATTCCGCTTTGATTTCCCTGCAACTGGTGCCGTTCCTGCATCAGTACTCAATGATGTTGAGTCACGTGTTAACACTTTGCTTCTAGATAACCTTGAAGTAAGTGCTGAAGTAATGTCACAAGATGCGGCCAAGAAACTTGGAGCTATGGCTCTCTTCGGTGAGAAGTATGGAGATCAAGTTCGCGTTGTCAGCGTTGGAGATTGGGCACGTGAGCTGTGCGGTGGAACTCACGTCACTCGTTCTGGCCAGCTTGGTGTCGTTAAACTCTTAAGTGAATCCTCTATTGGAGCCGGTGTCCGTCGCGTAGAGGCTCTTGTGGGTGTTGATGCTTATAAGTTCTTAGCTCGCGAACACATTTTACTTAACTCTCTGACTGAAATTATCAAGGGTGCTCGCGTCGAAGAACTTCCAGAGCGCATTAATGCTCTGATCAATTCAATGAAAGAGATTGAAAAAGAACTATCTGTTCTTCGCTCAGCTCAAGCGCTCTCTCAAGTTGGGGAAATTGCTAAGAGTGCAAAGGTAGTAAACGGAACAACGGTAATCACTGCGCTTTTAGGTGACGGAATCTCAGGAGATGATCTACGCAAGATTGCCCTTGAACTTCGCTCGAAGGCAGCAAATAGTGTTGTTGCGCTCATTAGTGTCAATGACTCCAAGCCTGTACTTGTTGTGGCGGCAAGTGATGTTGCACGCGCTGGGGGAGTCAAAGCTGGAGCGTTAGTAAAGATTGGATCTACGGTTTTAGGTGGCGGCGGGGGCGGTAAAGATGATTTTGCACAAGGCGGGGGAACTGATGCAGCTAAATCAGTTGATGCATTAGCCGCGATTTCACACGCTCTCGTTGGATAATCACTCTATGCAAAGAGGCCGCCGAATCGCTTTTGATTATGGCGATGTGCGAATTGGTGTTGCCACATGTGATCCGGATGCAATTTTAGCTACGCCAGTCTCAACACTTAAAGCCGGCGATGCCAAACTTAAAGAGCAGATCCTGAACATCTTCACCGAGTATGAACCAATTCATATCTATGTCGGTAAACCCGCTCATATGGATGGACGAGAAAGTGAATCAGCCATCAAGGCGACAAACTTTGCTTCAATGTTACGAGAGATGGCAACTTGTCCAGTGACACTTATTGATGAGCGCTTGAGTACCGTAACAGCAACACGCAACATGCGAGATTCAGGTGTGAATAGCAAGGATGCTCGAGCTTCCATTGATCAAGCAGCGGCGGTGGCTATCTTGAATTTTGCCCTTGAGATTGAAAAGCAACAAGGATGAAGTTAGTAGGTAACCCTTTAGCACGAGTGATAGGAGCTTTTGCTTTTGCAGGAATTCTTACACTGTCTATCCATATGGATCGCTCGAATGTATCTGTCGCACCTGATTATCCAACCGCAGTAGTGAGCCAGAGTTCACTTAAAGTTATTGTAGAAATCCCAGCTGGTGCAACTGGTTCACAAGTCGGGCAATTGCTTTTTGAAAAAGATATCACCAAGTCAGCACTTGCATACTTTAGAGCAGCAGTCGCTGATCCTCGCTCAGCACATGTAGCACCTGGTGCCCATGAGTTAAATACTCAGATTTCAGCTCGACAGGCTTTGGAACAATTACTTGACCCCGCACGCATTCCTAACTTGATCAAGATCTTTGAAGGCGGATGGAAGAGTGAAGTTGTCGAATCAATGATCAGGTATGGATTCACCAAGAGTGAAATAGACACTGCTTTTTCAAAAGTTGTACTTCCACCAGGATTCACAAATGCTGAAGGATTACTTTTCCCCGCACAATATTCTTTCCCCGCTGGAACAACGGCTTTAGATGCAGTGCAGGCGATGGTGGATCGTTTCTCACATGAAGAAACCGGACAACAACTTTTGACTGCTACAGGAAAGCTGACCCCAGCTCAATTGCTGACAATTGCTTCCTTGGTTCAAGCAGAAGGTGACACAAATGATTTTGACAAAATTTCTCGGGTAATTAGAAATCGCCTGGATATTTCCATGCCTTTGCAACTGGATTCAACGGTGCATTATGTGAAGAAAGTGCGCGGGCAGATCTTCCTAAGCACGAATTCGACTCTAATCAAATCTCCATACAACACCTATAGAAAATATGGATTACCACCTTCACCCATAGGAAATCCAGGAGCGCTGGCGATAGCAGCTGCTTTAAAACCAGCCGACGGGGATTGGCTATTCTTTATTACAGTTGCACCAGGAGATACTCGCTTTACCAGCTCAAATGATGAATTCCTGACCTGGAAAGCGCTCTATGAGAAAAATAGAAAGGCGGGGGCATTTAAATGATAAAGGCCGCTGTCTTAGGATCACCCATTTCGCACTCTTTGAGTCCATTGCTACATAACACCGCCTATGCACAACTGGGTTTGAGCGCAAGTTATGAAGCTATAGAAGTCAAGGCACATGCCTTAGCGCAATTTTTGGATGAGAGAGAAGCAACGTGGACTGGTTTTTCTCTGACTATGCCGCTTAAAGAGGAAGTCATTGCGTATGCAAAGCATGTCGATGATTTAGCTCTTCGAATCAAAAGTGCAAATACTCTGTATAAAAAAGCGGGCGAGTGGCATGCAACTTCTACAGATGTTATTGGATTCAGCAAATCTCTTGAGATGCACAAGGTTGAAATCAAAGGTCATGTTGTAATTTTGGGGGCCGGTGCAACTGCCCGAACTGCTGCAGCTGCGTGTGATAGTTCGCAAACGCACATTACTGTTATCAATCGTTCTCTCGCACGAGTGCAGGCAATGTCTGATGCGGTAATTGAATCTGAGTTGAGTTTTCTTAATTGGGATGATTTGAGTGTTCTTGATGATGCTGATTTGGTGATAAGCACTGCACCCGCCGGTGTCACAGATTCAATTGATTTGCCAGCTAAGACTTCTGCTCCATATTTTGAAGCTCTCTATAAGCCATGGCCCACGCCAGCGTCAGTGAAGTGGGCATCAGGCGGGGGAAGCGTTATCGATGGCTTGGATCTATTGATTCATCAGGCGATAGCCCAGATTGCGATTTTTTCTGGTGCAGACTTCGATTCTGCGCTCATGTATTCGAAATTGCGCGAGGTTGGATTAGCAGCGCTTAAGTAGTCCACATACTGATTTATTGGCTCTCGAAAAGTTCTACTCTTGAAAAGTGCTATATCTTCTCTTCGCAATTCCAATCTCAATCGCAGATGTTTCCAAGCGCAAAATTCCAAACATCTATCTACAACTCTATGCCTACTTGGTCGCGGGACTGGTGGTTGTTAGGGGTGTTCCCGATCCAATATTCTTGCTGCTGGTTCACGTAATTTTAGGGCTCATGGCAGTTATTGGTTTGGGCATGGGGGATTGCAAGTTGGTGGCCTTGGTTGTTGTGCTGCTGCAACTTTCTAGATTTCAAGAATTCGAATATCTACTATTGGCAATATTTGTGTGTGCCGTGATTCAAATTGTGCTCGTATGGCTCTATTCCAAGGTCATTCCTCGAACAATCGCTATGGCTCCAGCGATTTTTATTGGAACAACCCTTTATTTGGCAACGAGTCAGAGCTAACTTCTGCAAGAATAGGCATATGCGTTGGTTAACTGCTGGTGAGTCCCATGGTCAAGCACTCAGTGCGATCATCGAGGGAATCCCTGCTTCAGTGCAAATCACCACTGACGATATAGATCGTCACTTAGAACGCAGACGCCTTGGATATGGTCGTGGAGCACGTCAGAATTTTGAAGCTGACAAAGTCACAATTCTTGGTGGAATTCGATTAGGGCTCACCCAAGGTGGACCGATTGCAATTCAAGTAGGTAACTCAGAATGGCCTAAATGGGAAAAGGTAATGTCGGCCGATCCAGTTCCTGAAGATGAAATCAAAGATTTGGCACGCAATGCCCCTTTGACTAGACCACGTCCAGGACATGCAGATCTAGTTGGAATGCAAAAATATGATTTGGATGATGCACGACCAATTTTAGAGCGAGCAAGTGCGCGAGAAACAGCAGCACGAGTTGCACTTGGCGCGGTTGCGCGCGCTTTCTTAGAACAAAGTGTTGGAATAACTATTTTGTCGCACGTTTTATCTATTGGAAAAGCTCGCGTCGATGATAGTTATGCCCTTCCTGATTCTGCTGACATGGCAAGAATTGATAAGGATCCAGTTCGTTGCGCTGATCAAGCAACTAGCGCGTTAATGATCAAAGAGATTGAAGCAGCTCACGCGGATGGAGACACATTAGGCGGAGTAGTTGAAGTATTGGCATTTAATATGCCTCCAGGATTAGGTTCACACGTGCACTGGGATCGCAGACTCGATGCACGCTTAGCCGGTGCCTTAATGGGTATTCAGGCAATTAAAGGTGTTGAAGTTGGAGATGGTTTTGAAACTGCCACGCGTCGCGGCTCTGTTGCACATGATGAGATTGAAAAGAATGGACAAGGAAAGATAGTTCGTCGCACTGATCGCGCAGGCGGAACAGAAGGCGGCATGTCTAATGGTGAAGTTCTTCGGGTTCGCGCAGCGATGAAGCCAATCTCAACAGTGCCTAAAGCTTTGGACACAATTGATGTAGCAACTGGCGAGAGCGCCAAGGCGATAAACCAGCGCTCTGACGTGTGCGCAGTTCCAGCTGCTGGTGTAGTAGCAGAAGCTATGGTGGCGCTAGTTCTAGCCGAAGCAGTTCTAGAAAAATTCGGTGGTGATTCAGTAACCGAAACACGCCGTAATTTCACTAGCTACATGCAGAACCTGAACTTTTCATAAAGATGCCACGTCTTGTATTAATTGGACCTCCAGGTTGCGGTAAATCAACTGTGGGAGCTGCACTAGCCAGCAAGCTTTCTCTAGAATTCATTGATACCGATGTAGCTATCGAATCCTCATATGGTCACAAAATTTCAGATATTTTTGTGGACAAGGGCGAGGAATTCTTTCGAGATTTGGAGTTCCAAGCTCTTTCTCAGTCATTGCAAGTAAGTGATTGCGTTTTATCACTCGGTGGTGGTGCACCTATTGCACCAAGAGCTCAAGAACTTCTGAAGACCTCTACTTCTCCGATTTTCTTCTTGGATGTTTCCTTAGCAGTTGCGGCTCCACGTGTTGGTTTCAATCGCGACAGACCTCTTTTGCTCTCAAATCCGCG
Organism: actinobacterium SCGC AAA044-N04; assembly: GCA_000378885.1. Taxonomy (GTDB): domain Bacteria; phylum Actinomycetota; class Actinomycetes; order Nanopelagicales; family Nanopelagicaceae; genus Planktophila. The sequence goes on from KB900456.1 coordinate 461,211, forward strand.
TGCACAGTGGCAATCACTTGCAGAGACACGACGGCCTATCTATGAATCTTTGGCTAGCTTTGTCATTAAAGTTGATGCCATGTCTGTGGAAGAAGTTGTGAACGAGATTGCGGCGAAATTATGATGCACACCATCCACGTTCACGCTGAGCATGAGTATGAAGTAGTGATTGGCTGCGATTGGCAAACCACACTCATGCAGTCTCTTGATTCTTATACTCGCGTAGCACTTGTGTATTCATCTGCGATGCGCGATCAGATAAAGGGTTTTAAACCCGACAACACCGAAATTCATTACTTTGAAGTTGCCGATGGGGAAGGCGCAAAAACATCGCAGTCCCTGCAATCTTTGTGGAACTGGCTAGGTGCTGCTGGATTTACGCGATCTGATGCAGTTGTGGGAATTGGTGGCGGAACGATTACGGATTTGGCTGGTTTTGCCGCTGCATCCTGGTTACGTGGCATTGATTGGATTGCCATTCCAACTACGGTTGCCGGAATGGTTGATGCCGCTATTGGTGGAAAGACTGGCATTAATAGTGACTATGGTAAAAACCTCATCGGAGCATTTCACTCTCCGAAAAGGGTTCTTATAGACACGAGTTGGTTAGCTTCATTAGGTGATAGAGATTTTGCGGCAGGGTTAGCTGAGGTAGTGAAGTGTGGATTTATTGTTGATACGCAGATTCTAGATTTGGTTGCAGGCAAGAATTTGACTGATATCCGTGCAGATTCTGCACTAGTGCAAGATCTCATTACTCGCTCTGTTGCTGTCAAAGCCCATGTTGTGGGAAGTGATTTCAAGGAATCCTTCGGAAGAGAAGTCTTGAATTACGGCCACACTTTGGGCCATGCCATTGAAATACATAGCAAATACGCTCTGCGACATGGCGAGGCTGTTGCTATTGGCTTAGTTTTTGCAGCCAATCTCGCCGAGGTCAAAGGATTGCTAGATATAGAAAGCGTCCGGATGCATAAACAGATTCTCACTAGCCTCGGATTGCCAACTACTTATCCAGGGCAGGCGTGGCAACATCTATATCCACTTCTTGCATTAGATAAGAAATCACGTGGTCATCAACTGCGATTTGTTGGACTCAGTGGCATAGGTGCGACCTTGCGCATCGAAGATGTAAATGAAAGCGAACTTGCGTTGGCATATGAGAGAATTAGCTCATGAAGATCATGGTGATAAATGGCCCCAATCTGGCCCGTTTAGATATTCGCGATTCTTCAATTTATGGTGATCTCAACTACGGCGAGTTGAAATCCTTGATTGAGACAACAGCTACCTCTGCGGGAATGCAGGCTGATATTCGGCAGAGCAATGATGAGGCAACAATCATCGGCTGGTTACACGAGGCCGCAGATGCGAAGCTTCCAGTGATTTTTAATCCGGCAGCATTTACTCATTATTCATATGCAATACGTGATGCAGCAGAACTTTTGAAAGCGCCACTTATTGAGGTTCATTTATCTAATCCGATGGCTCGTGAAGAGTTTCGTCACACCTCAGTTATCTCTGGTGTAGCAACAGGGACAATTGCAGGATTTGGTCCAAATTCCTATGTTTTAGCGATTAACGCCCTTAAATCCTTGCTTGGCTAAGTTGAAAAATTGCCTGCAAAATGCGGGTATCCTTAACCCCTTGTCGTTGACAGTCAATGACCGTAACTAATCACCTACAGATATGAGTGGAGTTTGAACCGTGGCAACTACAGCTGATCTAAAAAATGGAATTACTCTTGAAATTGAAACACAGCTATGGACAGTTGTTGAGTTCCAGCACGTTAAGCCAGGTAAGGGTCCAGCCTTCGTTCGTACAAAGCTTAAGTCAGTTCTTACTGGAAAAGTTATTGACCGCACATTTAACTCGGGTGTGAAGATTGATATCGCGATTTTAGAAAAGCGCGACATGCAGTATTTGTACAAAGAAGGAGATGACTTCGTATTTATGGATAGCAAGACCTACGATCAGATGACTATCTCAGCAGCAGTTGTGGGCGATATGGCAAACTACATGCTAGAAAATACTGATGCAGTAGTTGCAGTTAATGAAGGAAATCCGCTGTATATCGAATTAGCGGCATCTGTACCTTTGCGGATTACATACACAGAGCCAGGAATTCAGGGTGATCGCTCTTCTGGTGGAACAAAGCCTGCAACTGTTGAAACTGGCATTGAAATTCAAGTTCCACTCTTCATGAAGCAGGACGAGATTGTCATGGTTGATACACGTGATGGTTCATACCAGGGCCGCGCCAACTAGTGTCTGCTCGCAGTAAAGCAAGAAAGCAAGCTTTAGACCTGCTCTTTGAAGCTGATATTCGTGGGACTAATGCTTTAGATACTCTCAACCTGAGAGATATTGTTGAAGAGGGACCTGATGCCAGGCCTATACGCGAATACACACGCTCTCTTATTACTGGCGTGAGTGAAAATACACGAAAGATAGATGAACTCATTACGACCTATGCCCAAGGCTGGGATATGGATCGACTTCCAAATGTGGATCGCAACATCTTGCGCTTAGCTATCTATGAGATTTTATGGGCTTCAGATATTCCTGACAGCGTTGCTATTGATGAGGCATTGTCGTTGGCTAAGGAGCTCTCAACTGATGATTCATCAGGTTTCATCCACGGTGTTTTAGGTCGTATTTCATCGCTTAAAGAGAACTTGTCTCTTTAGTTTCAAAAAGCAGTTTGTTTTGGGCTAGATACGTTGCAAACTCGACAGAACTGCAACCTATGGTGATTGTCAGAAATTCGATATCACTTTTGCGCAAAGACAATATCTCACCATTGAAATCCTGGCGTTCTTTAATGATCCCTAATAGAAATGAGAATAGGATCTCTTGAGTTGGGGTCTTTTTCTCCGCAGAGGTAGCAAGGGCCTTAATTCTGCGCAAATCAATCACGATGTCTCTTTCAACGCTTTGGGTGGGAGAAAGCCCAGTCAAGAGATATACCAATGGAACTTCATAGAACTCTGCGAGTTCAATGGCTTTTGAAACACTTAACGACCTATCTCCCCGTTCATAGGAGCCCAACGCCACAGCCCGTAGCTTTCTATGGCTTTCAATTTCCACTTCGGCCAGAGTGAGGTTTCGGGACAATCGTATTGCGCGAAGGCGAGCGGCGATTTCTTCTATTTCTTTTCTCATGGGGTAAGGCTAGAGATGTGATGCCACACCCATTTTTGGGTATCCACAGGTTCTATAAGTTGCTGATATAGTCTGCTCCGCATCCTTTAACGACCCATCCTGCGAGGTGGGGAAGGAGATTTACATGAGCGTAGCCCTGTCCGCACAGGATATTTCACGTGCGTTGACCCGCATTTCCCATGAGATCTTAGAAAAAAATCTTGGTTCCTCCGAAATTACCATTCTAGGTATTCCAACTCGAGGTGCTCACTTAGCTGCACGCATCGCAGCAATTATGAATTCTATTGAAGGTAAAGAGATCGCCCACGGAACCCTCGATATCACCTTATATAGAGATGATCTGCGCCTTCGTGCTCCTCGCGCAATCATGCCTACATTCATCCCACCGATTGGCATTCAAGGAAGAGATGTCATCTTGATTGATGATGTCTTGTATTCAGGGCGCACAATACGAGCCGCTTTAGATGCTCTCGGAGAAGTAGGACGTCCACGCACCGTTCAATTAGCAGTTCTTGTCGATAGAGGTCATCGCCAACTGCCTATACGTGCTGATTTTGTTGGAAAGAACTTACCGACATCAGAAAAGCAATCGGTCAGGGTTTCATTGACTGAGATAGATGGTGTCGATGAAGTTGTTATCGAAGGGGAGGCGAACTAATGCGCCACTTACTATCCATCAATGATTTAAGTGCAACCGATGCGATCGGAATCCTCGATACAGCAACAGAGTTAGCCCGCATCAATGATGGACAAGTAAAAAAGCTACCTACGCTGCGTGGTCGCACGATAGTCAATCTTTTTGCTGAAGACTCCACACGCACAAGAATCTCTTTTGAAGCAGCCGCTAAGCGCCTGTCAGCCGATGTAATTAACTTCTCAGCCAAGGGTTCCAGTCTTAGCAAAGGTGAGTCACTGAAAGATACAGCGCAAACTTTGCAAGCTATGGGTGCCGATGCGGTTGTCATCCGTCACTCTGCCTCCGGTGCTGCCCAACGTCTGGCAGATCTTGAATGGATGTCAGGAAGTGTTATTAACGCAGGCGATGGAACTCATGAACATCCCAGCCAGGCCCTGCTTGATGCTTTCACGATTCGAAAGCACCTTGGAAAAGGCGCAAGTGATTTGAAAGGTTTGCGCATTGCAATCGTCGGAGATGTGTTGCACTCTCGAGTCGCACGTTCAAACGTGTTGCTTCTATCAATGCTTGGTGCCGATGTTGTTCTCGTTGCTCCACCGACTTTATTGCCAGTTGGCGTTGAAAACTGGCCCGCAACTATTTCTTATGATTTTGATTCAGTTATTCCTAATGTAGATGCAATCATGATGCTGCGCGTGCAGCAAGAGCGCATGAGTGATCTCTTCTTTCCTAACTCGCGTGAATATTCACGCTACTTCGGACTCAATTCCGAAAGAATGTCAGTTATGGCTAAACACGCCATCGTGATGCACCCAGGTCCCATGAATCGCGGTTTAGAAATTGCAGCAGATGTGGCAGATAGTGCTCGCTCTGTAATCGTAGAACAAGTTACTAATGGAGTAAATGTACGCATGGCAATCTTGTATGTCTTACTTGCTGGCGGACCTTTAGAAGTGGGGAGCAACTAATGACTACACAACGTTTTCTACTCAAAGGTGGCAAAGTTCTAGGAGCTGACACTGCTGATCTCTTGATTAGCAACGGTCGAATTGAGGCAATGTCTGCATCGATTACAGATGAAAGCGCAACTGTTATAGATCTCAAAGGCAGCGTTGTATTGCCAGGTCTAGTTGATCTTCATACTCATTTGCGCGAACCAGGGCGCGAAGATAGCGAAACAGTTGCAAGTGCAAGTAGGGCTGGCGCAAAAGGTGGTTTCACTGCTCTCTCGGCAATGGCTAACACTTCACCTGTTGCAGATACTGCTGGAGTGGTCGAACAGGTTTATCGCTTAGGACAAGAAGCAGGCTTAGTTGATGTATTTCCAATCGGAGCTGTCACACAAGGACTTAAAGGAGAGCAACTTTCTGAAATAGGTGCGATGGCTGATTCAGTGGCTCGTGTCCGAGTCTTTAGTGATGATGGCAACTGCGTCTTTGATCCTTTGGTAATGCGCAGAGCTTTGGAATACATCAAGAAATTTGATGGCGTCATTGCACAGCATGCCCAAGAACCACGCTTAACTGTTGGTTCGCAAATGAATGAAGGAGTTGTTAGTTCAAAGTTGGGCTTGAAGGGTTGGCCAGCTATTGCTGAAGAAGCGATTATCGCAAGAGATGTTTTGTTGGCAGATCATGTTCAATCACGTTTACACATCTGTCATGTCACAACTGCTGGGGGAGTAGAGATTATTCGCTGGGCAAAGGCGCGCGGCATCCAAGTCACTGCTGAAGTAACACCTCATCACCTTTTGCTAACAGATGATTTAGCAAGTTCCTATGATCCAGTCTTTAAAGTCAATCCACCACTTCGCACCGAACGTGATGTAATTGCACTTCGGGAAGCTCTTGCAGATGGAACTATCGACATCGTTGCAACAGATCATGCCCCTCATACAAGTGAAACTAAAGACTGTGAATGGGCTGAGGCTTCATTTGGCATGATTGGATTAGAGACAGCTCTATCTATTGTTACAAAAACTATGGTGGAGAGTGGGCTTCTTGACTGGGCAGGTGTTGCCCAGCGTATGTCTACTGCTCCAGCATCAATCGGTCGTTACGCACATCATGGTCAACAACTTGTAGTGGGAGCACCTGCACATATAACTGTGATTAATCCAACCAAGAGTTGGGTCGTAGATCGCGATTTGGTTCTCTCTAAAAGCCGCAATACTCCATACCATGGGTATGAATTGCCAGGATTGGTTACACACACCTTCTTCGCAGGGCAAGCAACAATGCTTGATTCGAAAGTTATAGACAAGGCGGTGCAGTAATGGCACATGCATATCTTGTTCTAGATGATGGACGAATTTTCGAGGGGCGTTCGTGGGGTGCAACTGGGCGCACTTTTGGCGAAGCTGTATTTCAAACAGGCATGACGGGATATCAAGAGACCCTGACTGATCCTTCGTATCACAAGCAAGTGGTCGTGATGACCGCTCCACATATTGGTAATACCGGAATGAATACTCAAGATAATGAATCGTCAAAAATATGGGTGGCCGGTTTTGTTGTCCGTAATCCATCGACGTTAACTTCTAATTGGCGTTCAGAAAGTGATTTAGAAGCGGAGTTAATCTCGCAGAATCTGGTTGGGATTCAAGGAGTTGATACACGCGCAATTACTCGTCACCTTCGTGATCGCGGAGCAATGCGCGTCGGAATATTTTCCAGCCTAGAACTAACACGAGAGGAGATGGTGGTTGAGGTTCGAAAGTCACCTCACATGGCCGGCGCTCACTTGGTTCAAGATGTTTCAACTCCAAAAACATATGTTGTTCCAGCTGTTGGTAAAAAGAGGTTTGTGGTTGCAGCCCTGGATCTAGGTATCAAGGCGGCAACACCAAGAATGCTTGCAGAGCGAGGCGTTGAAGTCCATGTAATGCCTCATGATTCAACTTTTGAACAGATTCAAGCAATTCATCCAGATGGCGTTTTCTTGTCTAATGGTCCCGGAGATCCGGCAACAATGATCGAAACAATCGAGCTTGTTCGACAAGTGTTAGCTGCGCATATTCCTATCTTTGGAATTTGTTTTGGCCACCAAATTCTTGGTCGTGCACTTGGCTTTGAAACTTATAAGTTGCAGTTTGGTCACCGTGGTATTAATCAGCCGGTTATTGATAAGAACACACAAAGGGTTGAAATCACGGCGCACAACCATGGTTTTGCTCTCAAAGCGCCTACCGATACTCAGTTCACAACTGTTTATGGTCCTGGTGAAGTTACGCACGTGTGTCTTAACGATGGTGTCGTTGAGGGTTTGCAACTACTAGAAGGTGCAGCCTTCTCAGTTCAGTATCACCCAGAGGCCGCAGCCGGCCCACATGATGCTGCCTATCTTTTTGATCACTTCACAGATTTGATGGGAAAGAAGGTGAAGGCCTAATGCCTCTAGATCCTTCGATTAAAAGTGTTCTGGTAATTGGAAGTGGTCCAATCGTTATTGGTCAGGCATGTGAATTCGATTATTCAGGAACACAAGCGTGCCGCGTGCTTCGTTCTGAAGGTATTCGAGTCATATTGGTCAACTCAAACCCAGCAACAATTATGACTGATCCTGAGTTTGCAGATGCTACCTATATCGAACCAATCACTTCAGAAATTATTGAAAAGATTATTGCACTAGAAAAACCAGATGCAGTTTTGGCAACTCTCGGTGGTCAAACAGCGCTCAATGCTGCAATTGGTCTTTTTGAACAAGGAATATTGGCGAAGTACGGTGTCAAACTCATCGGTGCTGACGTTCCTGCAATTCAACGTGGTGAAAACCGTGAATTGTTCAGAGGTATCGTTGAAAAAGTTGGGGGAGAATCAGCTAAGTCCGTCATTTGTCACACGATGGATGAAATCTTCGCAGCTGTTGTGCAGCTGAACTATCCAGTGGTTGTGCGACCCTCTTTTACTATGGGTGGTCTTGGTTCGGGTATTGCCTTTAATGAAGAAGAACTCAATCAAATTGCCGGAGCTGGATTGCGTCATAGTCCAACCTCTGAAGTTCTTCTAGAAGAGTCGATTTTGGGTTGGAAAGAGTATGAGCTTGAGGTCATGCGTGATCACAAGGACAACGTGGTCATTGTTTGTACCATTGAAAATCTTGATCCTATGGGTACTCACACCGGAGATTCCATCACCGTTGCACCTGCTATGACTTTGACCGATGTTGAATATCAAAAGCTACGCGATCTCTCTATCGACATCATCCGTGAAGTAGGCGTGGCAACCGGTGGCTGCAATATCCAATTTGCAGTCAATCCTGAAAATGGTCGAATCATTGTTATTGAGATGAACCCGAGAGTTTCAAGATCAAGTGCGTTAGCATCAAAGGCAACTGGTTTTCCAATCGCAAAGATTGCAACAAAGCTAGCAATCGGTTACACCCTCGATGAAATACAGAACGACATCACCAAGACCACCCCAGCCTCATTTGAGCCAACCCTTGACTATGTAGTTGTTAAAGTCCCACGTTTTGCTTTCGAGAAATTCGCCGATGCTGATCCGCGCCTAACAACAACGATGAAGAGTGTTGGTGAGGCAATGGCAATAGGTCGCTCGTTCTCAGAAGCGCTCATGAAGGCGCTGCGCTCACTTGAGCGAAAAGAAGCGATCTTTACTTGGCCGCAGATAAGTGAACAAGAGAAAGCAAATCTCTTAGTTTCAATGAAAATTCCCACGGAATATCGACTTCAACAAGTTCAGAAGGCGATGTGGGCAGGCGCCTCCATTGAGGAGGTCTTTGCTGCAACCAAGATTGATCCATGGTATTTGCGACAGATTCAAATCATCAATGAGCAGGCCTATGCGCTAACACAACTGGGTGAACTGACGGCTGAGAAACTACGCGAGGCTAAAGGCAATGGCTTTTCAGATAATCAGATTGCAGTTTTGCGTGGTTTGCAAGAAGAAGACATCCGTCGTGAGCGTCATCATCTAGGAATTCGCCCGGTTTATAAGACTGTAGACACATGCGCAGCGGAGTTTGAAGCTTTCACGCCTTATCACTACTCATCCTATGAAGAGGAGAGTGAAGTAAAACCTCGGACTACACCTGCTGTCATTATTTTAGGCAGCGGACCAAATCGAATCGGCCAAGGCATTGAATTTGATTACTCTTGTGTTCACGCATCCTTTGTCTTGCGCGAAGCAGGTTATGAAACAATCATGGTCAACTGCAATCCTGAGACCGTCTCGACAGATTACGACACAAGTAATCGTCTCTATTTTGAACCATTAACACTTGAAGATGTTATAGAAGTTGTCCATGCAGAATCACTTGCAGGTCCAGTTCTAGGTGTAATAACGCAATTAGGTGGACAAACACCTCTAGGTCTTGCTGCAGGTTTAAAGGCTGCGGAAATTACGATTCTTGGCACATCACCAGATGCAATCAACTTGGCTGAAGAGCGTGGGGCATTTGGAAATATTCTTAGTGAACAGGGCTTAACCGCTCCAGAATTTGGAATGGCAGCTTCGCAATTAGAGGCAATAACAATTGCTCACAGAATTGGATATCCAGTACTGGTTCGACCTTCGTTCGTTTTGGGTGGACGCGGTATGGAAATTGTCTATGACGATGCCGCGTTGGCTGGTTTCATCACACGTGCCACAGATATAACGCCGGATCACCCAGTTTTAGTTGATCGGTTCTTGGATAGTGCCATTGAAATCGATGTTGATGCTCTCTTTGATGGCCACGAACTTTTTCTAGGCGGCGTAATGGAGCACATAGAAGAAGCCGGTATTCACAGCGGTGATAGCGCCTGTGTTCTGCCATCAATGACTGTCACGCCAGCTCAACTCATTGAGATTCGACAAGCAACTGAAAAGATTGCACGTGGCGTAGATGTGCGGGGTTTGATCAATATTCAGTTCGCAATAGCTGAAAATGTTTTGTATGTATTAGAAGCTAATCCTCGAGCATCTAGAACTGTTCCATTTGTTAGTAAAGCAACAGGTGTTCCGCTAGCCAAGGCTGCTGCCAGAATTGCAGTAGGTGCGACAATTGCCGAGCTTCGTAGCCAAGCACTTCTACCAGCCAGCGGAGATGGAGTTGCAAAGGGCATTTCAGTTAAGGAAGCTGTTCTTCCTTGGAATAGATTCCGCCGAAGTGATGGTCGTGGTGTTGATGCTGTACTAGGACCAGAGATGAGATCCACTGGAGAAGTTATGGGAATCTCTCCTACCTTTGGTGAGAGTTATGCAAAGAGTCAGATTGCAGCTTTTGGCCCACTTCCCAAATCCGGCACAGTCTTTATCTCGTTGGCCGATAAGGACAAAGAATCGGGAATCCAAGCAGCGCTTGGATTGCAAGGGTGTGGATTTAGAATCCTAGCCACGGAGGGAACTGCCGGCTTTTTAAATAAGCATGGCGTAACGTGCGTGACTGTGCGAAAGAACTCTGAAGGAACTGGGCCTATGGGCGAGAGAACGATTGTCGAAATCATTAACTCAGGCGATATTGATTTGGTGATCAACACCCCAGTTGGGCGAGGAACTCGCCAAGATGGTTGGGCTATTCGCACAGCATCAGTTCAACGTTCAATTCCAATTATCACAACGACGGCTGGCTTTAGCGCCGCAGTTGAAGGTATTCGATTCTTGCAAAGTAATAGCTTGTCCATTAAGTCTCTGCAGAAGTGGTTAGGCTAAATGGCAGGCATTAATAGAAACGCGGCACAGATTCGCGCAAATATCATAAGGAATAAGCGGGTAGGTCAATATCACCAACTTATTATTAACATAGGTGATTTGGCGCAAACGTGCCGTCCTGGAAACTTCGTAGCTATAAATGTAGGTGGCGAGAGTTCACGGATGGTTTTGCGCAGAGCTTTTGCTATCTCTCGCGTATCTACCAATTCAGTTTCCGGCGGAACAATGGAGTTGATTGTTGCACCGCATGGACAAGGTAGTAAGTGGTTATGCGCCCAAGGCGAAGGTGCGATTCTAGATATCGTCGTTCCGCTTGGCACCGCTTTTGGAATACCAACAGAGCCCGTTCAAGTTCTTCTTGTGGGTGGCGGTTATGGATCAGCGCCACTTTTTGGATTAGCTGAAGTACTCAACGCTAAAGGTTGTCGTGTGGACATGCTGCTGGGCGCAAGTACGGCTTCAAAGATTTATGCCCCTATGGAAGGCAAACGTGCCGTTAATTCCCTACGCATCTACACAGAAGATGGCTCCATGGGTCAGACCGGACGTGTTACTGAACCTATTGCTGGATTGATACAAGATCTCAATATTGCAGTTATTTACTCCTGTGGACCAATGGCGATGCTCTCAGCCATTGATGCAATAACTCGGGGGACAGACGTTGTTCACCAATGCGCAGTAGAGGAATCTATGGCGTGCGGCATTGGAATATGCATGACGTGTGTTTTACCGGTTGCAGATGCTGAAGGAAACATCTCGATGCTGCGCTCATGCATCGATGGACCGGTTATGGATGGATCTTTTGTTCAGTGGGACAAAGTTGGTAAAGTGCTATGACCGCATTGGATTTTTCAACCACTTTAGGAAATGCCTGGTTTCCCGCACCAACTTTCACCGCAAGTGGTTGCGCAAGTTCAGGACGCGAGTTATCGCAGTTTTTTGATATCAAAACTATGGGTGGTGTTGTAACAAAGTCAGTGATGCTCAAGGCTCGCAATGGCCGAGCAACACCTCGTATGGCTGAAACACCAAGTGGAATGCTCAATTCCATCGGTTTACAGGGCCCAGGTATTGATGCATTTTTAGCTAAAGACGTGCCATTTCTCGTTGAACAAAAAGCGCGCATCATCATTTCAATTGCTGGAGAAACCGTTGAAGAGTATTCAACCTTGGCACGTAAATTGCGCTCGGTTTCTGGCATTAGTGCTATTGAAGTCAATATTTCCTGTCCAAACGTTGAAAATAGAGGGCTGGTTTTTGCATGTGATCCTGAAGCATCTAGGCGCGTTATTGATGGTGTGCGAAGGACTATAGGTGGAGAACTACCCATCATTGCAAAACTTTCACCTGATGTAACTGATTTGGTTTCAATTTCAAAAGGAGTTGTCGAAGCCGGTGCTGATGGTCTAGCACTGATAAATACAGTTTTGGGAATGGTTATAAACCTGGACACTATGCGACCACATCTTGGCGGAAAAACAGGCGGTTTATCAGGTCCAGCAATCAAGCCAATAGCAGTGCGAGCTGTTTATCAAGTTCATGCTGAAATGCCACAGGTTCCTATTCTCGGTATGGGCGGAATATCTAGTGGGCGGGATGCCTTAGAGATGATTGCTGCTGGCGCAAGTGGTGTTTCAATCGGTACAGCAAGTTTTGGTAACCCAACGGCAGTCATGTCTATCCAAAACGAACTTAAAGATTTATTAATTGCAAAGGGTTTTACTTCCTTGCGCCAAGCCATTGGTTACGCACATAGACCGGAAAGTGAGTAAAACGTGAACAAGCCTGCACCAATTGTCTTGGCTGTCGACACAAATGATTTAGAGGTAGCTAAGGCGTGGGTGAGTGCCACTGATGGGGTCATATCGGTAGTTAAGTTGGGCTTGGAGTTTTATACGACATTTGGAAATGAAGGCATCAAGGCAATTGCCGATAGTTGCAATACTGATATTTTCTTGGATCTTAAACTTCACGACATTCCACACACTGTTGCAGGAGCTGCCAGAGCTGTTTCAACATTGAGACCTAAGTTTCTAACAGTCCACGCAGCCGGTGGAAGTGCGATGGTGCAAGCAGCTGCAGATGCTATGCCTTCGACTCACATAACAGGAGTCACAATTTTGACCTCTTTGTCAGAAAAGGATGTAACAGAAATTGGCTTCAGGTCTCATGCCCTTGATTCAGCAGTTGGTCTAGCAAAGATTGCGGTGGCTGGCGGGGCACGTGCCATTGTGTGTTCACCTCTTGAAATTTTGGCAATTCGCCAAAATGTGGGCGAAGAGATAACGATCATCACTCCTGGCGTTAGGCCGGCTGATACTTCTGGAGCCGATGATCAAGCTAGAACCATGACACCGCGTGAAGCCATCGATCGTGGTGCTAATTACGTAGTTATTGGTCGTCCAATCACACAAAGTTTTGCTGATGGAGCCCAAGCCATGCGTGAGCGAGCAATAGAGCTGGCAGAACAGATTCTCAATTAACTTCACATCCAGTTAGGGTTAGCGCATGGGAGCACCTCCAGTACTAACCGCGCAGCAGAGAGCTGAAGCATTAGCTAAGGCTGCAGCTTCTAGAAAGCGACGCGCAGAGGTGAAGTCCAAAATCAAATCAGGTGACTACACAATAGATACTGTCTTGGAATTAGCACACACAGATGATGCCGTGGCAAAGATGAGGGTTCGTGAACTATTGGAGGCTTTGTCTGGAGTGGGGAAAGTGCGTGCACAGAGCCTTATGGAGAGATTAAATATCTCACCAACGCGTAGAATTGGTGGACTTGGTCGCCATCAAATTAAGGAACTGCGCAACGAATTTATGAAAAATACACACGCAGTACGTCTTGGAAAACTTATTGTTCTCTCAGGTCCAGGGGGAGTAGGCAAAAGCACGATTGCAGCTCTGCTACGTAAATCAGGAGATTTTTGGGTAAGCGTTTCAGCAACGACCAGACAACCTCGCAATAACGAACTTAATGGAATTGATTACTTTTTCATTTCAAATGATGAATTCGATCGCAGAGTCAAAGAGGATGAGTTTTTAGAATGGGCCGAGTTTGCCGGAAATCGCTATGGCACACCGAGTATTGAAGTTCAGGATGCACTCTTGCGTGGTGAAAATGTTTTACTAGAGATTGAAATTGATGGGGCAAAGCAAGTTAAAGCACATCTACCGCAGGCAATACTTGTTTTCTTAGAGCCTCCATCATGGGAAGAGTTGGTAGCTCGCCTTGAAGGTCGTGGAACTGATGATCCTGAGAGAAGGGCTCATAGGTTGCAGTTAGCCCAAGAAGAGCTTGCAGCAGCCTCATTTTTTGACCATATCATCGTAAATGACGCCGTCGAGCGGGTGGTTGCACAACTGGTAGCATTGGCCTCTTGAGTCCGCAGACGGATTCTCACAGCACACTAGATCTGAGCGGGGTATAAACATGGATGGCATTACAAATCCACCTATCGATGAACTTCTAGATAAGAGCGGTTCTAAGTACAGCTTAGTTTTGTATGCAGCCAAGCGCGCTCGTCAGATTAATGCTTACTACTCACAACTAGGTGAAGGTCTTCTTGAATACGTAGGACCACTAGTAGAGACACATGTTCATGAGAAGCCATTATCAATCGCACTTCGCGAGATCAATGAAGGCTTGCTCACGATTGAAAATCTAGAACCAACAGCTTAAGCACTAACTCTATGAGCGCCACTAACCGCGAGGTTATTCTCGGTATTGGTGGTGGAATTGCTGCATATAAATCGGCTGACCTCTTGCGACGCCTGCAAGACAATGGTTTTGCGGTCACTGTTGTTCCAACTCCAAACTCACTCAATTTCGTTGGTGCTGCTACTTGGCAAGCACTTTCTGGTCGTCCTGTAACTACCCAAGTTTGGGAAGATTTAGATCAAGTTCGACACATTTCTCTAGCCAAGTTGGCTGACTTCTTTATCATCGCTCCGGCAACTGCAGATCTGATTGCACGCTTGGCTATGGGTAGAGCCGATGACTTACTCACAAATCTTGTTTTAGCTAGTTCGGTACCCAAGTTAGTTGTTCCCGCGATGCATCCATCTATGTGGCTCGATCCTGCAACTGTTGCCAATGTTGCAACGTTGCGCAGCCGTGGCTTTGTTGTCATGGAACCAGAAGTGGGCCGCTTAACTGGCTCAGATTCTGGTCAGGGACGATTCCCACAGACCCAAGTAATCATTGATCAGTTCTTTGCAATGAGTGGAATTAAGCGCGATCTTGTTGGCAAGAAGGTTTTGGTAACCGCCGGAGGAACGCGGGAAGCAATCGACCCAGTTCGATTCATTGGAAACAAATCATCTGGCAAGCAAGGCATTGCAATTGCAAGAGCTGCAGCTTCTCGCGGTGCCACTGTTCACTTAATAGCAGCAAATGTTGATATCCCTGATTGCGATGGAGTGGCGACTACGCGTGTTGAGAGCGCGCAGCAAATGCTCGCTGAGTTAGAGAAGAGCTTTTCTGATGCCGACATCTTGATTATGAGCGCTGCAGTTGCAGATGCTAGACCCAAGCAGAGTTCAGTTGAGAAAATTGAGAAGAGTGATTTCACTTCTATAGACCTTCAAGTTAATCCCGACTTATTGGCCACCTTGTCGGCTAAAAAGAGCAAACAAATCATGGTGGGATTTGCGGCACAGACCAGTGAATTGATTGCATCTGCAAAGTCCAAACTCATCTCCAAGGGCTTAGACCTTATTTATGTTAATGATGTCACTGGGGGAGCCATCTTTGGTCAAGATGAAACTGAAGGTACTATTGTGCTTCGAAACGGGGATTTAGTCCCTATCGCACGACAATCTAAAGACACGCTTGCCCATCATCTACTCGATTACGCCCTTGAGCAGTTAGGTTAGGACAATGTCACAACGTCTATTTACATCTGAATCAGTAACTGAAGGCCACCCAGACAAGATTGCCGATGCAATCTCTGATGCGGTATTGGACTCTTTGCTCTCTCAAGATAAGAAATCCCGTGTAGCAGTTGAAACACTTATAACAACTGGACAAGTCCACGTTGCCGGTGAAGTTACAACTGATGGATACGCCGATGTTATGGGGATTGTTCGAGATACTGTTCTAAATATCGGCTATGACTCATCTGATAAGGGCTTTGATGGAAATAGTTGCGGCGTATCAATCTCAATTGGCCAGCAGTCTCAAGACATTGCACAAGGTGTTGATGATGCTTATGAGCATCGCGTTGGTTCACAAGTTGACCCACTGGATCTACAAGGTGCAGGAGATCAAGGCTTGATGTTCGGCTACGCCTGCGATGACACTAAAGAGCTGATGCCACTGCCAATCTGGTTAGCGCACGCACTTGCTGCGCAATTAACTAAGGTTCGCAAATCTGGATTACTTCCATACCTTCGCCCTGATGGTAAAACTCAAGTCACTATTGAGTACGAGGGTGATCGCGCAGTAGCTCTCAACACGGTGGTTATCTCTAGCCAGCACGCTGAAGAAGTAGATGTGGCTAAGAAGCTCACGCCTGAAGTTATTGAGCATGTCATTAATCCAATTCTGGCAACGATTGATTTACCTCGTAAAGACTTGCGAACATTGATCAACCCAACAGGTCGTTTCGTTATTGGTGGTCCTATGGGAGATGCTGGCTTAACAGGGCGCAAAATTATTGTTGACACATACGGCGGAATGGCACGTCACGGAGGCGGAGCATTTAGCGGAAAGGATCCATCGAAGGTGGATCGCTCTGCAGCTTATGCAATGCGCTGGGTTGCAAAGAATGTTGTTGCAGCTGGTTTGGCTCGTCGTTGTGAAGTACAAGTGGCATATGCAATCGGTAAGGCGCAGCCAGTGGGCGTGTTTGTTGAAACTTTTGGAACGGAGACGGTTCCTGTTGGAAAGATTCAAAGCGCGGTTACGACCGTATTCGATCTTCGTCCCGCAGCCATTATCCGCGACTTAGACTTATTGCGTCCTATCTATTCACTCACCAGTGCATATGGCCACTTCGGGCGTGAACTTCCAGAGTTTGCTTGGGAACGCACTAATCGCGTTTCAGAGCTACAAAACGCAATTAAGTAACCACTGTGGCAACGCCACGACTTTTTCGACTCAAGTCTCAGGTAGCACCTGCACCTCACTCTGCATTAGCAACTGATCTGCCATTTGCAAGAGTTTTGGTTGATACAGGAGTATTTCATTTGGATTCGCCCTATGACTATGAAGTTCCACAAAAGTTGAGCGAATTGGTCACAACCGGAGTCCGCGTGCAAGTCCCCTTTGGTAACAGGGAAGTAGAAGGCTTGGTTATAGAGCGCATTGCTGCGCCAAGTGTTACTAATGCTTTGAAAACAATCACCAAGGTTCTCTCTCCACATCAGGTCGCCACCCCAAGATCCTTAGAATTAATTGCACAAGTTGCCCTACGTTGGGCCACTAACCCATGGGATGTTGTCAGAAGTGCGATCCCACCGCGGGTTGCTAGCGTAGATAAAGCACATGTAGCTGGCCCACCAACTAACAGCAAGAGTAACAACCAAGTGGATATAACTTATCGTGCCTTCGAACCGCACCTTTCGCCCCATTCGCAAGTTGCATCTCTAGCGCAGGAAGCAAGCAAAAGGGGCTCGGTATTAATTGTTGCACCCGATGAACGTGACATCGTTGCGATTTGTGGGCAACTACATGCATTATCTGTTGAAGTTTTGCGTATCGATAGTGGTATTTCACGGGCTGATAGATATCAAAATTTCTTGAATGCTATGAATGCTGGCAATCAGATCATCATCGGATCCAGAAATGCAATTTTTGTTCCCTTGCCAGAGGGCGCAACCATCATTATGTTCAAAGAATCCTCACCTGATTTGTACGAGATGCGATCACCTGCCTGGAATGCCCGCGATGTTGCAATGTTGCGCAAATCCATCGACACTTGCCGAGTCATTCTCTGTGGCTATGTCCCATCACTAGATGTTGCAGCACTTATAGATTCTAAAAGAGTTCGATACCTCAACACCAATACCAAGATCTCTGTGAAAGCATTCACCCCTGTTGATTCTTCGCTTTTGCCTGGTCTGATATTTCGCGATATCCGCACGAATATTTCCAATGGTCCAGTGCTATTTCTTCTGCCTCGTAAAGGGTATGCCAACGGCATTCTTTGTGCCCACTGCAAGAATGTGGCCGTGTGTGCGTGTGGTGGACGTTTGTATCTGAGCAATAAGAATGCTGATCCAGCCTGTCGAATTTGTGGCACGAGCACTAAGGATTGGAAATGTAGTTTTTGCCAAAGAGAGAAGAAATATGTCGTATCTCGAGGAATAGAGCGGGCACAAGAGGAAATCTCGCGTGCCTTTCCAAACATTCCAATCATTCTCTCCTTTGGGGATGTGATTAAGGATCACATTGAACAGAAACCATGCATAGTCTTGGCAACACCAGGTGCTACGCCACAAGTCGAGGGCGGATATAGCGCAGTAGTGATTCTTGAAGGCCTTTCATTCTTTAGCCATGATGATTTGAGAGCTAATGAGCGTGCTACCGAACTCTTCTTTGAAGTTGCAGCACTTGTGAAAAGAGGGGGAGTAGTGCTGCTGGCCATAGAGGACTCGCATCCGATTGTTTCTAGTTTGATTCGCTGGAATCCTTCGACGATTGTGCGACGTGAATTGGCACAACGCGCTGAAATTTCTTTTCCACCATCGGTCAATAGCGCCGTCATGATCATTCCAACATCACAAGCAAGTCCGTTGGTGGCCGGAATTAATCGAGCTATAACCGATGCGCGATTAGCTTCTGACACTCGCGTGCTGGGCCCAACCAAAATCGATAGTGAATCAAGCAAGGTCGTCATTCTCTCATCTTCAGATTCGCGGTCTTCTTTGACCACATTCCTACATGAACTGATGCGTCGCAGAAGCATCGCCAAGAAGAGTGACTCAAGCCTTCGAATCGATCCATATTCACTTTAGTATTTTTGATAGACTTCACCTATGTCGATTCAAGAGATTCGTTTATTCGGTGATCCGGTGCTTTTAACTCCGGCATCACCTGTGGTCGACTTTGATAAAGAGCTACGAAAGTTGGTTGCCGATTTAACCGAGACAATGCTAGAAGCACCAGGTGCTGGACTAGCTGCTCCTCAAATAGGTGTGCCACTTCGTGTATTCACTTGGCACGTTGATGATGTGCTTGGTCATTTGATAAATCCAACCTTGACCTTAGGCGATGAGATTCAAGATGGAGAAGAAGGATGTCTGTCTTTTCCGGAATTGCGCTATGACGCTAAGCGGGCGATGAACGCAGTGGCAAAAGGTTTTAATATGTTTGGCGAACCAATTGTTGTAGAAGGAACTGAGTTCTTAGCGCGTGCACTGCAACACGAAACTGACCACCTCGATGGGATTCTCTTTATTGATCGCTTGTCGCCAGAAGATCGTAAGTTAGCCATGCGTGAAATTCGAGAATCTGAGTGGTTCAACGCCCAAAGTGATAGTGGAACTACTCCAACGATTAAGGTTTCTCCGCACTTAATATTCGGGCGGAATACTTAATGCGTTTAGGGGTAGCTGCAACTCCCGAAGTTGCATTGCCGACTTTAGATTGTTTACTTGCAAGTGATCACACATTAGTTCGAATCATCAGTCAGCCCGATAAGCCCGCAGGACGCGGACAACAATTGGTCTCATCACCTGTCAGTAAATGGGCTACATCGCATCAAATTCCATTACTCACGCCATCAACCTCTGATGAGTTAGACGATGCCCTCATTGATTTAGATCTGCTAATCACAATTGGTTATGGTCGTATCTTGCCTGCAAAAAGTTTATCGATCCCAAAAAATGGATGTATCAATCTGCACTTCTCACTTTTGCCGGCTTATCGTGGAGCAGCACCTGTTCAACGAGCAATTCAAGCCGGTGAAAGGCAAACCGGAGTAACAGTCTTTGCACTAGATCCAGGTATGGATACAGGTCCTATTTACACCTCGATAACCGCCTCAATTGAACCTACTATGCGCAGTTTTGAACTGCTTGAGAAACTTTCCAGCATCGGAGTTGACGCTGTAGCGCAAGCCTTAGGTTTAATTGAAAAAGGTGTGGCACCGACTCCACAAACTGGCCGAGCAAGCCTTGCTGCAAAGATAACTAGGGTTGAAGCCCAGTTAAACTGGAGTTCTACAGCTCACTCCTTAGTTAATAAGATTCGCGCCTTTTATCCGCAACCTCAAGCATGGACACTCTTTCGTGGGCAACCTTTGAAGATATCAGCTGCAAGAGTTGCTGATTTGGTTTCAGATTTGCAACCAGGTCAATTACGCGTCATTGGAAGTGATTGCTTTATTGGAACTACTGATAACAGCATTATTCTTGAGCGAGTAACTCCAGCAGGAAAGAAGGAAATGTCAGCCCTAGATTGGTCGCACGGAGCTCGATTTGAGAGTGCAGAACGCTGTGGTTGAGGCACGGCGCAATACGTTTAAAGCCCCCAAGCCAGATGCAGTTCGCCTTCTAGCATTTGATCTGATTACTGAAGTTAATCGCAATGAAGGCTATTCAAACCTTCTACTACCAGCGGCACTGAGTGCATCCTCGCTAGAGGATCGAGATCGCAATCTAGTTACTGAACTGGTTTATGGAACGCTACGTATGCAAGGAAAGCACGACTGGATACTTGCTCAGATATCAGATCGGCCTTGGGGCGAAGTCGACGCTGGAATTGTCGATGTGGCACGCATGGGAGTTCACCAGATTCACGAACTACGCATTCCCGATCATGCTGCTGTTTCAGCAACAGTTGAGGTTGCCCGAAAACGTCTAGGGGAGTCCAAGGCTAGTTTCGTTAACGCGCTTTTGCGATCTGTTACTCGTAAAAGCCTTGATGAGTGGTTTTCCCCGCTTGATAAAATGCAAGACAACGTAGAACGATTATCGATTCAATATTCACATCCACAATGGATCATCTCGGCATATTTCGATTTACTGAAAGATTGGCAATCTGTAGAAGCAGAACTCGCCACAAATAACATTCCCGCACTTCCCACATTAGTTTCTTGGCCAGGCTACTCAACTCAAGACCAGCTAGTTGAACTCGGTGCAGAGCCAACGGTGTACTCGAAACTAGGAGCACGCATGAAAGGCAATCCTGGCAACCTGGACCTGATCAAGCATCGACTGGCAGGCGTGCAAGATGAAGGTTCACAATTAGTTGCCACGGTTTTTGCAGCTGCTGCTCACGGTGATTCTTGGTTGGATCTATGTGCAGGGCCCGGAGGTAAAGCTGCTCTGCTATCTAGCATTGCCAAAGAGCGTGGAATCAATTTTGTTGCTAATGAATTCTCCGAACCTCGTGCGCAATTGGTTAGAAATGTTGTCCATGGCGCCACAGTTTGGTGTGGTGATGGACGCGATGTTGCCACACATGGAGAAAGTTTTGATGCGGTCATCGTTGATGCTCCATGCACAGGTCTAGGTGCGCTGCGTCGCAGACCAGAGGTGAGATGGCGAAGATCCTTAGCTGATTTGCGCGAACTTACATCTTTGCAACGAGAACTGCTAAGTAGTGCAGTTTCAGTAATCAAGCCAGGGGGATTGCTGGGGTATGCAACTTGTTCACCACACTTGGCTGAAACAACGGTCCAAGTTCTAGATATCTTGAAAAAGCATCCAGAGCTGGAGCAGGTAGATATTGCCCAATTTCTTCCTGAAAATCTAAAGGATGCTACGCGAGCACAATCGATGTCTCTGTGGACACACAAACATGGCACAGATGCAATGTTTCTTGCGCTGCTACGAAAGAAGCAAGGCAGTCAGGGTTAGGCTAGGGGAATGAGCCGTGAAATTCGCATCACTCCCAGCATTCTCAATGCTGACTTTGATCATCTTGATAAAGAGATTGGGAAAATTGCTCAAGTTTCAGATCTCATCCATTTAGATGTGATGGACAATATTTTTGTTCCCAATTTCACTTTCGATTTTGAAAGCGCAAGCAAGATTATCCAGAATTGTCCTATTGGAGTTGATGCACATTTGATGGTGGCAGATGTCGAAGAAATAGCGCCGCTGTATGCGCAAGTGGGTTGTGAAAGCGTCACGATTCATGCTGAAGCCACTAAAGACATTGCAAAGACCTTGCGAGCTATTCGCAGTGAAGGCGCGCGATCTGGATTGGCTGTGAAACCGCAAACATCAATTGCTGACTATGAGCAGTTCAGTGATTTGGTGGATATGTTTCTTATCATGACTGTGGAACCAGGCTTTGGTGGACAAAAATTCATGAATGACATGATGGAGAAAGTAAGAGCCACTCGTAGAGTTATTGGCGACCGCCCGATTTGGTTGCAAGTCGATGGGGGAATCTCACTTGAGACGATAGAGATTGCGGTGGAGGCCGGTGCGGACACATTTGTTGCAGGTAGCGCGGTGTTTAAAGCCGATGATCCTGCCGCAATGGTGGTTTCGTTGCGCGAACTTGTACGGGGTGTGGCAAACTAAGCCCACGTTGTTCCGGGGGTCGGTGTAAATCCGAACCGGCGGTAAAGTCCGCGACCCGATCACATCCAGTGGTCGGTTGATTTGGTTAATTTCCAAAACCGACAGTTAAAGTCTGGATAAAGGGACAAGGATTTCTGCGCTTTGTGCTGCAGTTAATCCTCGTTGCTTCCTGGAGCTTTTCTACTAGGAAGGATCAACTGTGTCAGTTATTAAGTGGTTATTTGAAAGCACACTACATTTCGGTAGCAAGTCAATTGCTTTGCGCGAAATTATTGGTGGAATTTTAGGACTCTCAAGTGCTGTGCTGGGTATGAAACGTAAAGTTATCGCCTGGCCTGTTGGTATTTTGGGAGATGCATTGCTCTTCACTGTATTTCTTGGGGCGGTCTTCGCCTATGCAGATCAACCCTCAGCAAATTTCTATGGTCAAGCAAGTCGTAATCTATTGCTCATTATCGTGAGCGTATATGGATGGATTACTTGGGCAAGACATCGCCGAGTCAATGGAACTGACCAACCCGCCGTTAGTCCACGTTGGACAACAGCTAAAGAGAAGCAAGTTTTGGTACCAGCGATCATTGTTTTCTTCTTTCTCTCCATGCAGATCTTTAAAGCCTTAGGTGAGAGCGGAACATGGCTTTTGGTTGATACGTGGATTTTCACAGGAACCGCTCTGGCCACATATGGCATGAGTCGTGGTTATGTGGAGTTTTGGCTAGTCTGGATTGCAGTGGACTTGGTTGGCGTGCCATTTGCATTCAAAAATGGTTACTACCCAACTGGAACGCTCTATGCCATCTATCTCCCCTTTGTCGTATGGGGCTTCATTTCGTGGCTTCGCATTTCAAAGCAAGAGAAATTGGCAGCGGTGAACTAATTACCTCTAGTAAACTAGGGGTATGAAAACCTTTGAATCCCTCTGGGCTGAGTTAAGTCAAAAGGCCCTGCAACGCCCAGAGGGTTCTGGGACCGTAGCTGCACTAGATGCTGGGGTGCACGCTATAGGTAAGAAAATTCTTGAAGAGGCTGGTGAAGTGTGGTTGGCAGCTGAACACGAGAGTGATGAAGCTCTAGCCGAAGAGATCAGTCAGTTGATTTATCACGTGCAAACATTGATGTTAGCCCGCGGTCTCACTCTTGATGATGTCTACACCTACTTGTAAGGGAATCGAGTCCACATATGTTGCGCATAGCCGTTCCCAACAAAGGTTCATTGGCCGAAGAATCCATAGCAATTTTGAAAGAAGCGGGTTACCGCCAACGCACTGATAGTCGAGATTTAGTCCTTATTGATAATGAGAATGGGGTTGAGTTCTACTATCTACGCCCAAGAGACATTGCAATTTATGTCGGTTCGGGGGAGTTGGAGGCTGGGATTACTGGCCGTGATCTTTTAATCGATTCAGCGGCTGCTGCGCAAGAACTTATGTCTCTCAACTTTGGTGCCTCAACTTTTAGATTTGCAGCACCTGCAGATCGCCAATGGTCCATGGAAGATATCGCAGGAAAGCGTGTTGCAACGGCCTATCCGGGATTGGTTGATCATCACCTCAAGGCGTTAGGTNTCAAGGCACAAGTTGTGCGATTGGACGGAGCTGTTGAAAGCAGCGTGAGATTGGGTGTTGCCGATCTAATTGCAGATGTTGTCAGCACTGGAACCACGCTGCGACAAGCTGGGCTAAAAATTTTTGGTGAAGTAATCTTGTCTAGCGAGGCAGTCGTTATCGCTAGAGAAGGTGTTGCAATACCTGCAGAGTTAGAGATTCTCATCCGTCGTTTGCAAGGTGTCGTGACGGCTCGAATGTATGTTCTTTTGGACTATGACATTCCTAAAAATCTTGTTGAAAAGGCATGCGCAATAACTCCAGGCTTAGAGTCGCCAACGATTTCCCCATTACAAAATGCTGATTGGGTGGCTGTGCGAGCAATGGTTAAGCGCAAAGAGACTAATCAGGTTATGGATGAACTGTGGGCCCTTGGCGCACGTGGAATCTTAGTGACCGATATTCACGCTTGTCGCCTCTAGTTCTTTATAGAATCAATCTCCTCAACCGAGATTCCGAGTAAATACAGCACTGAATCCAAATATGGCTCAGTTAGGGAACTATCTGCAGCAGCTTTAACGGCAGGTTTTGCATTAAAAGCGATACCTAAACCAGCTGCTGCAATCATATCTAAATCATTTGCACCATCTCCGATAGAAATTGTTTGATCCATGCTAATTGAGGTTGCTGCTGCAAATTCACGTAAGGCAGCCGCTTTGGCCGCGCGATCAATGACCGGGCCAACAACTTCACCAGTGAGCAATCCATTTTCTATGCCCAAGGTATTGGCTTTGTAATATTTGATTTGCAAGTTTTGCAACAAAGGTGCGATTACATCGATGAAACCACCCGAAACAACTGCAACTTCATGGCCTAGTTTTTGTAGGGTGGAGACTAAAGTTCGTGCACCAGGAGTTAATACAATCTCACCTTGCACCTGGGATATGGCACTGACTGGTAAACCTTTGAGTAAAGCTACTCGTGCTCTTAGGGATTGTTCAAAGTCCAATTCGCCTGCCATTGCCTTTTGGGTTATTGCAATAACTTCATCTGCTACACCGGCTTTAGCAGCTAACAATTCAATGACTTCCTGTTGAATAAGTGTTGAATCAACATCAAGTTGAACAAGTTTTCTGGAATGGCGCTGCAAACCGCCGGGTTGAACTGCGATATCAACTCCATTATTGGCAGCAATCGGGGAGAGGACCTGACTAAGAACCTCTTGATTTGAACCTGAGAGAACAAATTCAATGGCAGTGACTGGGGAGGTGGCCAAACGTGTTATGCGTTCAATATTTGCTCCACTTGCACTCATGCTTGCAGCGAGCTCACTTACCGCTTTTGGAATTAGCTTCTTAGACAAGATCACTACGTGCACCAGATCACTCTTTGTTGCAATGGTTGACTTGTGTTCGTAAGAGAACACAGTGGCGATATCCACATCTAGAGATGTTGCACACCCTTCTAGATCCGCGGTAATAGCGCTCTCATGAGCTGGATTGAGGCTAATTAATGCTGTGAGGATAAGTCGATCCTTGATAACAACTTGCTCGATATCAACAATGGTTATAGCAAAGGCAGAAAGGACCTCAAAAAGGGATGCAGTGATTCCAGGCTTATCGACGCCGCTAAGCAGGATTAGACCTGTGTATTGCTCACTATCTGCACTATTGCTCATGATGTGGGCAAGATTATCTTAAAATCACATTGCGTAATTGCCAATAATTAGGCAATTAAAGCTCTCCAACCAGTATCTTCTTGCTCTATGACCACTTCACCAGTACTAGAACTGAGCGATGTTTCGGTTCGTCGTGATGAAAAGATCATCCTGGGCCCTCTCAATTTTCAGATTGCACAGGGAGAGCGTTGGGTCATCCTTGGACCCAATGGCGCCGGTAAATCAACGCTCTTACAAATTTTGGCGACAAAAATATTTCCAACTCATGGCACCGTAAGTGTCTTAGGCAAACAAATGGGTCGTGTGGATCTATTCGAATTGCGCACGCGCATTGGTATATGCGGAGCTCCAATAGCTGATGACATTCCGGGAGATGAGAAAGTTAAAGACGTAGTACTAACTGCGGCTTATGCGATTTTAGGTCGTTGGAATGAAGATTACGATCTCTGGGATGAATCCCGAGCGATAGCCTTGTTAACAACTTTCGGAGTGCGTGAGTTGGGCGAGCGTCTTTATGGATCACTGAGTGAAGGTGAGAAAAAGCGCACGCAGATTGCACGAGCGCTCATGGCAGATCCTGAGTTATTGCTTTTAGATGAGCCTGCTGGTGGGTTAGATGTGGGTGGACGAGAAGATTTACTTCGACGTTTTGCTAACTTTGCCGCCGATCCAACTGCTCCAGCCACAATTTTAGTGACGCACCATATTGAAGAAATCCCATTGGGTACTACTCATGCCTTGCTTCTTAAAGATGGTCAGATAGCAGTTTCTGGGCCGGTGGAATCAGTTATTACATCAGAGCACATTTCAGCAATCTTTAACGAGAAGATCTCAGTTTCCCAGGATGCAGGGCGTTTCTTTGCCCGTTCGTATCAATAGGTTATGTCGCTTTTCGACCAACTCCACCCTGAGTGGCAGAACGCGCTGGCTGATTATTCTCCGTTGATATCTAAAATTGAGTCTCGTATCAATAAGGATGATGTTGCACCGGCTTATGAGAATATCTTTGCCGCCTATCAACTACCTGCTAGCAAAGTGAAAGTAGCTATTTTTGGTCAAGATCCTTATCCGACTCCTGGGTATGCACACGGTCTGGCATTTTCTGTTGATGCAAACGTTGAGCCGTTGCCGGCATCACTTCGCAATATCTTCAAAGAGCTAGAGAGTGATTGCGCAGTTTCTCAGCCCGAAAATGGAGATCTACATCGTTGGGCAAACCAAGGGGTTTTTCTACTCAATCAGATACTCACTACTAAACCCACTCAGTCTTTGGCTCATCACGATTACGGTTGGCAAGAATTTAGCGCAGCCACTGCGAAAGTCATAGGTGAATCAGGTGCGATAGGCATTTTCTGGGGATCTAAAGCGCAAGAGCTCTCACAATATTTTGATGCACAACTATCAATTTGTTCTCCTCATCCAAGTCCTTTGTCGGCCTACAGAGGATTCTTTGGATCCACTCCATTTTCTAAGGTCAATGCTTTACTTCGCATGCAAGGTCGTCAGGAAATTTGCTGGTAGAAATACTAAAGCCCCGCAGATTTCTCCACGGGGCCTTAGTGAGTTAATTACTTTGGATTTATCCAATCCACGCTGTGATTGGTGAAGTCATGAAGTAGATAACGAATAGAACTGCAACAAGCCATAGCAATGGGTGAACTTCCTTGCGACGGCCTTGTACAGCACGGATAAGTACGTGTGATACGAAACCTGCACCGATACCAACTGAGATGCTGTATGTGAATGGCATCAAGATGATTGTTAGGAATGCAGGAATCGCAATTCCTAGATCAGCCCAGTCAATATCCTTCACTTGAGTCATCATCAAGAATCCCACGATGATCAGAGCTGGCGTTGCAGCCTCGTAAGGAATGATTGCAACAAGTGGAGATAAGAAGGTTGCAAGCAGGAAGCAAATACCAGTAATTACTGATGCAAATCCGGTGCGAGCACCCTCGCCAACACCTGATGCTGATTCGATGTAAGACGTATTTGAAGAAATACCTGCGGCTCCACCTGCAGCAGCTGCAAGTGAGTCGACAAGCAAGATGCGATCGTTGTTTGGAACGTTGCCATCTTTATCAATCAGACCAGCCTCGTGACCAATGGCTGTAACTGTTCCTACAGTGTCAAAGAAATCTGAGAGTAGGAGTGTGAAAACCAAAAGGACAGCAGAGACAAATGAAACCTTGCTAAATGAACCTAGAAGGTTGAATTGTCCCAAGAGTGAGAAGTCAGGAGTTGAGGCAATTGAATCTGGAAGTGCAGGAATGTTGAGGCCCCAGCCCTTTGGATTACTCTCTGTTGGAGAGATGAAACTTGGGCCAATTTTGAATGCACTTTCAAGAATGATCGCAAGGACGGTTGCTCCCACGATACCAATGAGAATAGCTCCCTTGGTCTTTCGCACCATCAAGGTAACAATGAGAATGAGACCGAAGATGAAGACCACGATTGGCCATCCCACAAGATTTCCTCCATCACCTAGCTGTACAGGAACTGGTCCAGTACCGGTGCGACGAACGAAACCTGAATCAACTAGACCAATCAAGGCAATGAATAAACCAATACCAACTGAGATTGCATACTTGAGTTGCTGTGGAACAGCCTTGAAAACAGCTGTTCTAAAACCAGTGAGCACCAAGACGGTGATGATTAGACCTTCTAGAACTACAAGGCCCATAGCGTCAGCCCATGTCATCTTTGATGCGATGCCATAAGCAACGAATGTATTGAGTCCAAGACCTGTAGCAATAGCTAATGGGAAATTACCCACGACGCCCATCAAGATCGTCAAGATACCCGCGACTAATGCTGTTGCTGCTGCAATGAGTGGAAGGTTTTGACCGAAGGCAGTGAATCCACCTAGGAATTTCTTATCTGCATCAACTGCACCACCAATGATCAATGGGTTCAATGCGATGATGTATGCCATTGTGAAGAAAGTGACGAGACCGCCACGAACTTCCCGGCCTACAGTGGAGCCACGTTCTGAGATTTTAAAATACGAATCCAGCATGAGTAACGCCTTTCTAATTTTGTTATCGGGGGTGTTTGCGACCCCGTGCGCAGTAAACGGCCTACGCACGCCGAGGGAATGCTTTTAGGGTAGTAGTTACTTGCTCGTAAGTCGGGAAACGACACCTAGCGCTACAGCGATGGATTGGCCGATCAAGCCTGCAAAAAGGAGCGTGCCTAACCCTACGGTTCCCCCCAGAAGCCATCCCAGGGCAAATACCGTGCTCTCAATGGCCAAACGAACTCGGCCTACTCGAATTCCTGTCTTGAAATGAATTCCCGTCATCAGGCCATCTCGAGGTCCTGGTCCAAGGCCGCAGGTGATGTAGAGAGCAGAAGCTGCCCCAACCATGCCAATTCCTAATAATGTGTAGAGAATTCCAACGAAATAGTTTTCTTGAAGCGGAATGTATGTAACACCAAACTCGATTGCTAACGCGATGATGATGATGTTAGAGATGGTGCCAAATCCTGGTTTTTCTCGCAGCGGAATCCAACCTAAAAGTACTAGCGCACTAATTCCAAAAGTGGACCAACCCATAGTGATATCAAGATTGCGAGAAATTCCCTGTGCTAAAACCGACCAGGGCCCATTGCCAATATTGCTTTGAATCACGAAGGCATCGCCCAAACCGAAAATAAATAGACCAACCCACAAAATCAGAACACGGGTGAAGCCAAGATCCCATTTCGATTGTGCGCTCCACGCAGTGACTGGAACTGTGCGGTGAGGACGAAGAAATTCCATGAATGCATTCGATGACATTGCGGGAGTCTAGTCCAACTCCGCACGCTGTATCAGGCTATTGTTGCGCAATGTTTCCAGGAATTGGCACTCTCATCAATATTATCGCGATCATTGCCGGGGCTGGGCTTGGAATTTTTGTAGGGCACCGTCTTAGTCCAAAGACACGAACTCTTCTCACAGATGTCTTAGGTCTAGCAACTCTGCTCGGTGCTGCATCGGCTTTGATCCCCATGTGGTCCTCTCGCTATGTTGCAGCATTACCTGCGGGATGGCCGTTGCTAGTTGTTCTAGGTTCACTAATCTTCGGGGGACTCATTGGCTCTGCACTTGGATTAGAAGAGCGTTTAGATCACTTGGGTGAGAATTTGAGAAGCAAATTCAAAGCATCCAAGGAGAGCCCTTTTGTTGAAGGTTTCGTCACCGCCTCATTGCTATTTGCGATTGGACCTTTGGCAATCCTTGGGAGCATTAGCGATGGAATGTCTAATGGAATTGATCAACTTTTACTAAAGAGCACACTCGACTTTTTTGCTGCAATGGCTTTTGCTTCATCGCTGGGTTGGGGCGTGGCTGTGGCTGCAATACCCGTCGCCCTTTATCAGGGTTTTTGGACGGTAATTGGTTTAGCTCTCGGTGAAATTCTTAACGGTTACCAAGTAGATGCAATGACAATCGTAGGTGGCGTTCTTTTAATTGCGATAGGTATGCGACTACTCAACGTTAAGCATGTTGCCGTGGGCAACTTACTGCCAGCATTGGCAATAGCGCCGCTGCTTGCAATGCTCGTGCATTCCTTTGTTTAGAAGGTAGCCGCATCTATGACGAATCGGTACTTAACATCGCTGGCAATCGTTCTCTCATAAGCAGTATTTGCATAGCCAGCATCAATTACTTCAACATCACTAACAATGGAATGCTCACCACAAAAATCCAGCATCTCTTGCATCTCAGGAATTCCACCAATCATTGAGCCTGCAATTCGTCTGCGGCCATTGAGCAAAGCGCCTGCGTTGACTTCATATGGCTTACCTGGAAGGCCAATAACTACCAGCGTTGCATCAAGCTTAAGAAGGTTTAGATACTCATTGATATCTAGAAAGGCGCTGACTGTATTGAGTACTAAATCAAAGCTCTTCGTTAGTGGCTTAAGTGCATTTGGAGCACTTGTATCAACAAAGTGTTGTGCTCCCATGGCTAATGCATCTGCCTTTTTTGCAGGAGAGTGGGAAAGTACGGTTACTTCTGCGCCCATTGCAACTGCAAATTTCACACCCATATGTCCAAGACCACCAAGTCCCATGACAGCTACCTTGCTACCTGGTGAGACATTCCACTTACGTAGTGGTGAGTACACAGTAATACCGGCACACAAAAGTGGTGCAACACCATCGAGTGGGAGGTTAGATGGAATGTGAACTGCGTAATCCTGATTGATTACGAAAAGATTTGAATATCCACCAAGGGCAACAGTTTTTCCATCTCGTTCCATGGTGTTGTATGTGCCAGTCATTCCCTCTTCGCAATATTGTTGCAAACCTGCTAAACAGCTTGCGCACTTTCGGCAGGAGTCAATGAACACGCCTACTCCTATGCGATCTCCGACTTTAAATTTAGTAACCCCGCTACCAATAGCACTAACGGTGCCTGCAATTTCATGACCTGGGATCATTGGAAATATTGCAGGGCCCCACTCTTCGCGTACTTGGTGGATATCGGAGTGACAGATTCCCGCGTATGCAATATCTAAAGCCACATCATGGGCTCCAAGCTCACGTCGTTCAAACTCAAATGAGGTGAGGGCTGCTTTAGGTGTTAGCGCTGCTAAGCCACGTGCTTTGATGGGATCTCCTTGATGTGATTATTGATTAAACGGTAGAGGCTGCGAAGATACATGACCGGCGCGAGATGCGCGCGCTGTAACTTGGCGCATGTGATGACGACGACATAAAACTTCATAACCAACTTCACTGCCCGGTGATACATCTCCAACAACTACTTGCTCACCTTCCACAACCATCGTTCCGCCGATGGTGCGGGCATTATGCGTAGCACGTGAACCACACCAACATAACGCCTCTACCTGTAACGTATTTACTCGGTCGGCAAGTTCGACCAAACGAGCAGATCCAGGGAAAAGTTTGGTGCGAAAGTCACTCAGGATTCCAAATGCATAAACGTCTATACCCAGTCCATCAACAATTCGAGCTAGTTGCTCAATTTGAACCTGCTCATAGAACTGGGCTTCATCACAGATGATGTAATCGATACGATCTCCGGCTGAGAGTGCATCGACTACGAATTTGTGAATATCTAGCGTAGGGATGACTTCAATTGCTGGACTGGATAAGCCTAAACGTGAGGAAATAATTCCACTTCCAGCACGATCTTTATTGGTAAAAATCAACCCAGTTCTTCCGCGACTTTGATGATTATGCGCAGTCTGCAAAGCCAATGTGGATTTTCCGCTATCCATCGTCCCGCAGTAGTAGATCAGCTCAGCCATGGAATGCATCCTGCCACAGAGTTAAGAAAAGAGCCCCTTTGCAATGAGGGCCTCCTCGAGTTTGGGTAATAGTTTCACCGCCATCTGCACTGAAATGTGAGATGCGTCGCGATAAGCCACAGTTCCGTCAACGATCGCTGGGCAATACGAGGCGCACAGCCACGGTGTTGGATCGACAACCTGGAAACCAGAAACGATTGAGACACGAGATTTTTCGGTTGAATCGCAACTACTTGAATTGCGTGAGGCTAAGCAGTTTGGGATATCGCGTAGCGGTCGAGGAGTGTCGCTGATATAGATCAGGTGAGCTGTAGACCCTTGCAAATCTTTCAGAAGTTTTCTCTGTCCATCTGACCACCATTGTGATCGACTTACTTTTGTGTTTGCTGGAGTGAAGTATTGGAAACTACTGGTGATCACTGCCGTAGGCCTGATTTTGGCAATTCGTGCAATTGAGTTTTGACGCCATTTCGTACAGTGCACCATTTTGAAAGCACCTTGATCTGGTCTTTTCGAATCAACAGCTGGGCAAGCTGACTTGGTCAGTGAAACCAGTTTGAAGCCGCGTTCATTTGCCAGTTTCTCAAGAGCTGGAAACCACTGGGCCGCATGTGAGTCACCATAGAGAACTATCGTGGTGGATGAATTTTTGTTGCCATAGGTGCAGTATCCAGACTTTGTTTCACCGTAGTTCACATGGCAGCCATCGCCATACACGGCGGGTTTTTCCATCACCTTAACCAAATCGAATTTATAGGAGGCTGCACCTTTGGTTGTGATTATTGAGGACGCACTTGAGGCAATCACTATTCCGGCAATAAGTGAAAGAGCGGTAGTGATCACAGCGCCTTTATAGACAGTTGCAGTGCGCAGTTTCTTGTGACGCAAAGGGTCTTCAACATATTTACTGGTCAGGTGAGCAAGCACAACCGTTAAAACAATGCAAAGGAAACGCTCATAAATTCGCAAGGGTCTACCAAGGGCGCTACTAGGAAGGACAAGTGCCGGCCAGTGCCAGAGATAGAGTGGGTAGGAGATTGCTCCCAACCACTGACTTATGCCACTGTTTGCTAGATCATCAAATAGTGGCGGCCAATATTTAATTGTCGCCATCAGAACGGTTGTGGCTAAGACTGGAAGTAAAGCGTTCTTTCCTGGAAATGCCGTGTTTTCATTAAAGTTGAGTGCAGAAATTGCGATGCCAAGAAATCCTAACCACGGAAGTATTCGCATCTTCTTTTTAAAATCAGGGATAAAGAGCAGTAGGGCACCAAATCCCAATTCCCAAGCCCGAGTCGGCAATGAATAGAAAGCCCAAATAGGAGCAGCTTGTGTTAGATAGATGGAGAAAATAAGTGAAAGAAAGGTTGTTACAGCAATCCCGCCGAGTATTACTCTTTTGCCATATCGTGCCAAGAAGAGGATAAAGATGGGCCAAACCAAATAGAACTGTTCCTCTACAGCTAGTGACCAGTAGTGAATAAAAGGTGATGGAGTCGCATTCAGGTTCTGGTAATCGTTTTGCCACCAGGCGAAAAGGTAGTTCGAAATGTAGGCAGCGGCCGCAAATAGATCGCGCCCCAAGGAATCGCGAGTTATTGGGGGGAAGAGGATCCAAGCGCAAATTGCTGTTACAAATAAAACAAATACGGATGTTGGCAAAAGGCGCTTGATACGACGTTGGTAAAAGCTTTTCAGATCTAGGGTTCCAGTTTTCTCAATCTCTCTTAAAATGAGACCAGTTATCAAGTATCCAGAAATAACATAGAAGATATCCACACCAATAAAACCGCCAGGAACAAGGCGGGCATGGAACAGTGTTACCAATATTGCAGCAAGAGCGCGTAGGCCTTGGATCTGAGTTATACGCACCTTTATGAAACTACCAGCGAGTGAACTGGAATCTCTGGGTATTTGCCAGCAAGTCGAGCACGACCTGCAAGCGCTTGAATCTCTAAAAGCGCCAATATTTGATACACCTGTCCGCCAGCTCGATTAATTAATTGAATCGCT
This sequence comes from actinobacterium SCGC AAA044-N04, assembly GCA_000378885.1. Lineage (GTDB taxonomy): Bacteria > Actinomycetota > Actinomycetes > Nanopelagicales > Nanopelagicaceae > Planktophila. The sequence goes on from KB900456.1 coordinate 494,648, forward strand.
GCATCCAAAGTACCGCCGGTGGCCAAGACATCATCAATCAAAAGAACTTCACCGGCAAAGGGAATCGCATCAACATGGATTTCTAAAACATCAGTGCCATATTCCAGTCCATAACTTTGGCTAAAGACTGTGTGGGGGAGTTTTCCCGCTTTGCGAATTGGAACGAATCCAGTTGCCATTTTATTGGCAAGTGCTGAAGCGAAGATAAAACCTCTAGCTTCAATTCCCGCAATAGAAGTTGATGGGCGGGCATAGTTTGAAAAGTGATCTGTCACTGCAGAAAAGGCAGCACCATCTGCTAAAAGCGGAGTGATATCTTGAAAAAGAATCCCTGGTTTTGGATAGTCAGGGATTGCTCTGATGAGAGCGACTGCCTCATCGATATTCATGTGCTTATCCTAACCAATGTGTCCGAGAGGGGACTTGAACCCCTAATCCCTTGCGGGAACTAACACCTCAAGCTAGCGCGTCTGCCAATTCCGCCACCCGGACTAAGTGCTGGGAAAGGATAGCAATTTGGTGAGAGAATGGCGAAATGACTACATCATCACGCACCGAACTTGAAAATGAAGCAATCCGCATTTGTCAGGAATTAATCCAGATTCCTTCCGTTAATTACGGTGATGGCAAAGGCGATGAAAAGGCTGTCGCCGCACATGTGATGAAGCTGCTCACAGAAGTTGGTATTGAAGCAACTATGTATGAAGCAGCTCCAGGTCGTTGCAACGTCATTGCTCGAATAAAGGGCACTGATTCAACTCGGCCAGGTTTAGTTCTACATGGTCACATTGATGTGGTTCCTGCAAATGCTGATGATTGGTCAGTTGATCCGTTTAGTGGAGAAATTCGCGATGGAATGATTTGGGGTCGCGGGGCTGTAGATATGAAAAATATGGATGCCATGATTTTGGCAACGGTTCGCGATTGGGCCAGAACCGGTTACAAACCAAAGCGTGACATTGTTTTAGCTTTCTTTGCTGATGAAGAAGCTGGCAGCATTTATGGATCGCATTGGATGGTGGATAAGCATCCTGAAGTATTTGCTGGTTGTACTGAAGCCGTGTCTGAAGTTGGTGGTTTCTCTGTGACTGTAGCTGGCGGCAAACGTCTCTATCTCATTGAAACAGCTGAAAAGGGAATTCACTGGATGCGTCTGACTGCCCATGGACGCGCCGGTCATGGTTCAGTAACAAATAATGAAAATGCTCTAACGCGTTTGAGTGAAGCGGTAGCAAAGATCGGAAATCACCAATGGCCTCAACGCTATAGCCAAACGGTTAAAGCTTTTTTCAAAAAAGTTGCGGCTGAAACAGGCAAGGAATACAACGAAAAGGATTTGACTCCATTGCTCAGCGAATTGGGTTTTGCTGCCCGTATGGTTGGAGCAACATTGCAAAACACTGCCAACCCAACAATGCTCGAAGCAGGTTATAAAGCCAATGTAATCCCAGGTTCGGCTAGCGCTGTAGTTGATGGGCGTTTCATCCCTGGTTTTGAAGATGAACTCAATGAAACTATTAGATCTCTCATTGGTCCAGATATAACTATAGAAACAATTACCACTGATAAGGCTTTAGAAGTTCCTTTTGAAGGAGATCTAGTTGATGCAATGTGTGCAGCAATTATGGTTGAAGATCCTGAAGGAATTCCGGTCCCTTATGTGATGAGCGGTGGAACGGATAACAAAGCATTGGCCGAACTAGGCATCATCGGTTATGGATTTTCTCCATTGAAACTCGATGCTGACTTTGATTTCATGGCGCTCTTCCACGGAGTCGATGAGCGAGTACCAGTTGAAGGTCTCACTTTTGGCGTAAGAGTGCTGAAAGATTTCTTAGAAAACGCCTAAGCGCTCACATCATCCAAGGCGCTACGAACGATGTCGGGAAGTGAAATCTCTTCACTTTGAAGTACTCCACGTAGTTGAGCGCCGGTTCTTGCACCGATAATTGTGCTTGTTACACCAGGTGCATCTCTGACCCATGACAACGCTACTTCAAGAGGTGAATAACCCAAACCACTTGCAGCAACGCACACAGATTCAACAATGCTGTTACTTCTTGAATCTAGATACGGGGAAATATCTTTTGCAAAATGTGGGGCGGCACCGCGCGAATCACTTGGAATTCCATTTCGGTACTTTCCGGTGAGCACACCTCGTGCAAGAGGTGCCCAGGCTAAAAATCCCACACCGCACGCCTGTGCACTATCTAAAATTTCTATCTCGGCGTCGCGATTAAGGAGAGAGTATTCACTCTGAATAGTAGTGATGGGTGCCTTTGCTGAGTTGCTAATTTGCTTGGTCGCAGATTGCGCCAGTTGCCATCCTGTGAAATTTGAAATACCAACATAGCGAGCTCGCCCAGTGCTATATGCATAGTCCAGGGCAGATAAAGTGTCATCAATGGGTGAGAACGGATCCCACGTATGCACTTGCCAAATATCTACAAAATCAGTCCCAAGTCTTGTTAAGGAACGATCTAACTCTGCGATGAGAGCATGACGTGAATTATCTACAGTTCGTACGCCTTCTGGAAAAGTCAGACCAGCTTTTGTGGCAATTACAACTTCATCTCGTTGAAAGAGAGTGCCAATAAGCCCGCCAATTACACGCTCGCTATCGCCATCGCCATAGGTCGCTGCCGTATCTAAGAAATTTCCTCCGGCATCAATAAATGCTCGACATTGATCTGCAGCTTCATGTTCATCGGTATCGCGACCCCATGTCATCGTTCCCAGCGCTAATCGCGAGAGCATGAGCCCGCTGTTTCCCGCTTTGCGCATTTGCATGGGGTGACCCTAGCAAGTCTCGAGAGTAAAACCTGCGATAGCCTTTGCGATATGCAGATAGTTTTGATCAGACATGCTCATTCCCAAGCAAATGCGCGGGGGGTCTTATCTGGCCGTCTTCCCAATATTGCACTCTCTGAAAAGGGCATCGAGCAATCGCAACAGCTTGCCGCCAGATTAGGATCATTTCCAATCGCAGAGATCCGTATTAGTCCGATGCAACGCTGCCAGGAAACCATTTCTCCTTGGCTAAATACACTTCCAAAAGCATCTCAAAAACTGCTTGTCCATGATGAAAATCTGACTGAAGTTGATTACGGCAGCTGGAGTGGAAAGAAGCTTTCAGTTCTCTCTCGTCATAAATTGTGGAGAACAGTTCAAGGCAATCCCTCGGCCATGTATTTTCCTAACGGCGAGGGTCTAGCCCATATGCAACAACGAGCAATGAGGGCTGTTCACCAAACGTTAGATTGCAATAGAACAGGCGTTGGGGTTTTAGTCAGCCATGGAGATGTGATTAAGGCAATTGTCGCTAATTCCCTTGGAATGCATTTGGATGATTTCCAACGCATTGTTATCGATCCCGCTTCAGTAACTATTCTTGATTTTTCTCATGGCAAGGCTCGACTGACTCTGCTCAATGACACGCGGTCAAACCTAAACGCTGTCTTATCTGGTCCCAAGCGAAGCAAAAATCTTCTTGGGGGCGGTTCAGGAAAATGAGTTATGAGTTCGAGAGTGTTGATCGTTTCGTGTGCGGAACTGTGGGTGAGCCGGGTGAGCGTGAATTTTTCCTTCAGGTGCGATCCGGAACTGCGTTAGTAAGTGCTTCTCTGGAGAAATCGCAAGCATCCACATTGGCCCAGCGTTTAGAAATTCTATGTAAACAGATCGCCAAAGAGGATGTGACGTTAGTTGTCGATCGCCTCGAGCGCGATGATGCTTCACTTGAGTCACCAGTTGATAAGGATTTTGTTATCGGCGCGATATCTATCGCTTGGGATGACGAATTGAAGAAGGTGGCTGTTGAGCTTTATTCAATAAAGGAAATTGAGGTTGAAGATGAAACCCCGGATATCACTTTGAATATAACGCTTGGACAAGCCAAAGCCTTCATCGTTCGCACCAATGCAGTAGTTAATGCAGGTCGTATCCCTTGCCCATTTTGTGCAATCCCAATAGATCCACGTGGTCACTTGTGTCCTAGGGCAAATGGTTACAGGCGATAAACGCACGATCCTGACGTTAGGTGAAATGTCAGTTACAGGTCGTTTAGTTGATGCATCAAATGCAACTCTCTATGCAAAACTCGTCCACGAATCGAGTGAAATTACCGCCATATACAAACCTGTAGCGGGGGAGCGACCGTTGTGGGATTTTCCAGATGGAACTTTGGCAGATCGTGAGTTTGCGGCATTTCGCGTCAGTGAATTCCTTGGCTTGGATTTGGTACCACTCACAATTTTGCGTGATGGCCCCTATGGGATCGGAATGGTGCAAGAGTGGATAGATATAGATGAATCAATTGATTTAGCTAACTATTTCTCGCAAGATTTACCGCAGCTTCGAGCAATGGCATTCTTCGATGCGATTATCAACAATACCGATCGCAAAATCGGCCATTTATTGCCCGATGAGAACGGCAATCTTTACGGATGTGATCATGGAGTTACATTTCATGAACAAGACAAGCTGCGCACAGTTTTGTGGCAATGGGCAGGAGATGACCTCACCGTTGAAGAATTGAAGGCTTTGGAGTTAATCAAGGCCACTTTAGGTAAAGAGCTGGATTTATCGGCCAACTTAACCCAACCAGAAATTGAGGCGTTACTAAGTCGTGTCGAAAGGTTATTTGAAAGCGGCACAATGCCTTTGCCTAATCCCGAATGGCCAGCAATTCCTTGGCCTGCGTTCTAGCAACTTAGTTACTAGAATCAACTCATGAAATCTTGGCCAGCTGTTGCGGTTCCTGCACTCATGGGTGTACACACGATTCCGCAGATTTCGCTTACGAACTCAAAGACTCTCACAAAGGAGTTGGTAGGTAAAAAAGATATCTACCGCATGTATGTCTGCGGGATCACTCCTTATGATGCAACGCATCTAGGTCATGCGGCGACATATCTAACTTTTGACTTAATCAATCGCTACCTACTCGCCACTGGTGCTGAAGTTCTCTATGTCCAAAACATCACCGATATTGATGATCCACTTCTTGAGCGCGCTACACGCGATAACTTAAAGTGGGAAGATTTGGCTACCTCGCAGATCGATCTTTTCAGAGGAGACATGGTGAACCTGCGAGTAATACCACCGGTTCATTACATCGGGGCAGTAGAGGCAATTGATTTAGTCAGCCAAGCAGTAACCGCTCTTGAATCTGCCGGTTCTATCTACTCAATTGATCAAGATCTCTTTTTTAAAAACTACTCTTCACCTGACTTCGGTTCACTCTCTCACCTAGATAAAGAGAGTATGAAAGAAATATTCTCCCAACGCGGTGGCAATCCAACACTGCCAGGAAAGATCGACCCGTTGGATTGTTTGGTGTGGATGGCTAAGCGTGAGAATGAACCAGGATGGCCTTCAGTTCATGGGGTTGGTCGCCCAGGCTGGCATATCGAATGCACCGCAATTGCATTGAAGTATCTGGCACCGAGTGAATCGGATGCTACATGTATTGATATCCAGGGCGGTGGGAGTGATTTAATATTTCCCCACCATGAGATGTGTGCTTCTCAAGCGCGAGTCTTAACTGGAAAAGATCTTGCAGCTACATATGTTCACGCCGCAATGATTGGTCTAGATGGTGAAAAGATGAGCAAGAGTAAGGGAAACCTCGTCTTTGTTTCTAAATTGATTGACTCTGGCACAGATCCTATGGTTATTCGCTTTGCACTCATGTCGCAGCACTATCGATTAGATCGAATGTGGACACAAGAATTGCTCAATGAATCTATCGTGAGAGTTTCCAATATTCGCAAGGCTCTGCAATCTTCCACCATCGCTCCTACAGATTCAGTCATTGGGCAAATCATCCATTCGCTCAGTGATGACCTGGATACGCCAAGAGCGTTAGCTGCACTCGACACGTGGGCAGCAGACTGCCTCAAAGGTAGTAGTGGTGGGGATGCTGCAGAGCTGCGTTGCCTACTAGATTCTTTGCTGGGTCTAGCCCTTTAATCTTTAGTTCTGCGTCGCAAGTAGCGCTCAAACTCTTTTGCAATTGAATCGCCCGAGACATCAGGTAGTTCGGCTGCATCTTTAGAATCCTCAAGTGCTTTGACGTATTCGGCAACATCAGTATCTTCTTTGGCCATCTCGGTCACATCTTCTTCCCACTCATCTGCAGCCTCTGAAAGATCTGCTGGCGGGATTGTTATCTCTAAGAAATCTTCTAGTGAATTTACTAAAGACAAAGTGGCCTTAGGCGATGGCGAACTAGATGCATAATGCGGAATAGCTGCCCACAGTGAAACTGCGTCTATGCCTCGTCGAATGCAACCATCGGCAATTATTCCCAAAATTCCAGTAGGTCCTTCATATCGTGAAAACTCAACACCTAGACGAACAGCTAAATCTGGATGCGCACTAGTTCCACTTACTGCAATTGGACGCGAATGTGGAACATCGGCCAACATGGAACCCAGCGTAATAATCAAAGAGACTTCTAAATCATCGGCTAAATCTAGAAGTTCTCGTGTGAAACTTTTCCACCGCATTGAGGGCTCAGTGCCCTTAACTATCACTAAATCTCGACCAAAATCGGGAAGGACCACGCCAAAGATTTCAGTTGTTGGCCAGGTGATGTTACGAATTTGAGATTCATCTACATAGATTTGCGGACGATTGACTTGAAAATCATAAAACTCTTCGGACTCAATATCTGCAATTAATTCTGGAACAACATCATTGGGTTCATTTTGCCAAGCAGACAGTAGATGCTCAACAGCACCCGTTGCTGCTTCACCCGCATCGTTCCACCCAGAAAAGGCCATCACCATAATTGGATTGCGAAGGGCTGGGATGTGATGTATCTCCATAGGACTAAACCTTAGGGTAATCTTGCCGAGTTCTGCTAGATGGAAAACTTAAAGGAGACGGGTGAATACTTTTTTTGACGCAGTCTTCTTCGATATGGATGGCTTATTGGTTGATTCTGAACCTGAGTGGCTCAAATCTGAGAGTGAAATAACGGCCGCTTATGGATATCAGTGGAAGCCAGAAGATCAGGTGGCTTGCTTAGGTGGTCCCTTATCGCGAGTCGGACAATATATGCACGAAAAATGTAATCAAGCAGAGGACCCTGAATTCTTCACGCAAAAGCTCATAGAAGTTCAGTCCGAGAAAATGCGCTCTCACACTCCTTTTATGCCAGGAGCCTTTGAACTACTTAAAGATCTTCAAAGCAATGGGGTTAAAACCGGGTTAGTGTCAGCAAGTCCGCGAATTATTGTAGATGCGGTTCTAGAAAATGTGGGCAGAGATCTTTTCCCTTTTTCGATCTCAAGTGATGATGTTGAGCAAACAAAGCCGCATCCTGATGCATACCTCAAGGCTGCGCAATTGACGCAGAGCAATATTGAGCACTGCCTCATTTTCGAGGATTCACTCACAGGAGTGGGCGCAGCTATGAGTAGTGGCGGCTGGTTAGTTGCCGTTCCACACCTGGTCACAGTCCAAGAATCGTCCAGAGTGCGCGTGATTAAATCTCTGGAACAACTCAACTACAAAAAACTGCAGGCGCTTTTTGTGGATTTCTCCCTAGCAATCTAGCTGGTGTGTGCAGGGCAAATTGTTTTAAAAAAGCACCAATCGCATAGACGACTTGGTTTAGGTGGCCAATAATCTTTTTCCATCGAAGCGAAAATATCACTTGCGACTCGTTTTAGAATTTTCTCAGTTGACGCCAAATCCGACAAAGTAGGTGTGCTCTTAACGAGCTTGCCATCTCCCAAATAGATCAGTTGCAAGAGACGGGGCAGAACGCTGTGCGTTTTGAAGTACAGGAGAGCGTACACGCGTAATTGGAAAAGGGCTTTTTCTTCCCAACCTGGTTTAGGCGCTTTCCCAGTTTTGTAGTCCACGATACGTACTTCACCTGTTGGCGCAATATCTAGACGGTCTACATAACCGTGCAAATAAATCTGCTCCGAGAAGTCATTTTCCAAATGCAATTCGCGGTGAGTTGCTTCAAAGCTTTGAGGATCTTCTAAAGTGAAATAGGTACGAAGTAGTGATTCAGCACGATCAAACCACTCCTTTTCATTGGTCACCATTTCCATAAGTTCTGGCTTTTCGGCAATTTGTGCTTGCCAACGTGAGGGCAATAGTTCAATCGCACTCTGAGGTGTTCTATCACTGGGGGCGTTTTCAAATAGATCGTGCAAAATTGTGTGCACTAAAGTTCCGCGTTCTGCATCCAGTGAAGGTGGCTGTGGGAGTTGATCGATGACTCGGTATTTATAGAGTTGAGGACAGTTCTCAAACTCACTCACCCGACTAGGGGATAGGCGCAATTGCTGGTTACTCACGTACGGCAACATACCCGCACTTACTTGGATTATTTGACCTAAGATGCTCCCGTGTCGAATCAAGGTTTCTTTGCAGCGGGTGATCGCATTCAACTTACCGACCCTAAAGGCAAGCTCTACAGCTTCACGATAGTTCCAGGCAAGGAATGGCACACCCACAAAGGCTGGATTACACACGATGACCTCATCGGTATGCCTGAGGGCTCGGTAGTCAGTACTACTGCCGGATTAAAGTTCACAGCATTTAAACCATTGCTTGCTGACTACGTATTAACAATGCCACGTGGTGCAACGATTGTTTATCCCAAAGATGCAGCAATGATTGTTGGTTTGGCCGATATCTATCCTGGTGCACGGGTACTGGAAGCTGGCGTTGGTAGCGGCGCTCTAACAATTTCCCTACTACGAGCTGCAGGTGAAAAAGGTTACGTGCACTCTGTTGAACGTCGTGCTGATTTTGCTGACAATGCACGTTCAAATGTCGATGCATATTTCGAAGGCGCACCATCGAATTGGAAGTTAGACGTCGGGGATTTACAGGATCAAAGCTTTGATAGTGAATTCGATCGAGTAATTCTGGACATGTTGGCGCCGTGGGAATGTGTGGATATTGCAGCACGTGCCTTGCGTCCAGGTGGGGTGTTTATGTCCTACGTGGCAACAACCACACAACTCTCAGCCACGGCCGAAGCAATAAAGGAAGATGGACGATTTACAGAACCGGAAAGTAGCGAAACCTTGGTACGTGGATGGCACCATGAAGGCTTGGCAGTTCGCCCACAGCAACGGATGATCGGACACACAGGTTTCCTTATTCAAAGTCGACGCATGGCCCCAGGAGTTGAAGTGTTGGCACGTCGACGCAGGCCATCAAAGGGTGCATACGGTGTCGCGGAAGAGTGAACGTCTAGTCAATCTGACAATCGCTCTACTTGCCACAAGACGTTATCTAACTAAGAATGAAATCTTTCGTACTATCGAAGGATATGAAGGAAATGATGAATCTAAAGAGCGCATGTTCGAGCGCGACAAGGATGATTTACGGTCATTGGGAATTGAGATCGAAGTTGGTGGATTCGATCCCATTTTCAATGATGAAGCTGGATACCGAATCAAACCGGAGAATTACGCACTCGACCTAGGAGAGATCTCGGGTTCTGACATTGCATTGCTATCTCTGGCAGCTTCTGCATGGAATGGGCAGGCACTCAACGCCATTGCGCATTCTGCGCTTTTAAAGCTTAAGTCGATCGGTATTGATTCTGATATTGATTCGATTCCAACGCTGGCACCCAGAATGGCCAGTGCAAGTAGTGAATTGGTTAATGTTGTTGAAGCCATCACAACCAAATCAGCGATCACTTTTGAATACATGGCCCAAGATTTATCACAGCAAAAGCGCACTATTCATCCGTACGCATTGGCCTCACGAGATGGACATTGGTACTTTGCTGGATTAGATGTGGACAAGAATGCCATTCGCACATTCCGCTTAGATCGCGTGCAAGGTGAAATCGTGCTGGGTAAAAAGATGGACGTGTTCGTAATTCCCACTGGGTTTGATCTCTTTTCGCACCTGGACGAAACCGTTAGTCAAAAGATTGCTACGGTGGATGTGCGCAAAGACAAAGCTTTTGCCCTGAGAAAGCAAGCCTTATCGATTATTGACAAGGGGGAGTGGGATCAAATATCGATCAAATATAGTGATCAAACTACTTTCCTAGATTCACTTCTGTGGCATCTAGATGATGTTTTAGTGATTGAGCCTTTGGAGTTACGAGATTCAATCATTGACGTGCTTCGCACAATGGTGGTGGTTCATGGCAAAAAATAGGCCTGCACCAATCATTCACACAGAGCGTCTCCTTGCACTTGTCCCTTACATAAGTGCACATCAAGGGATTGCAATCGCTGACCTAGCCAAAGCTTTCGATGTAACTACTTCCCAGATGAGCGCGGATTTAACAACTCTATGGATGTGTGGTTTGCCTGGTTACACCGCCTTAGAGCTGATGGATTTATCATTTGAATCGGGTTTTGTAACTATACGCAATGCACCAACGCTCAAATCTCCACGCACTCTTAATGTTGAGGAAGTGATTTCTCTTTTACTTGGCTTGGATCTCATTAAGGAATCTCTTGCGGATAATTCGCAAATTGCCGAAAGTATCAGCAGACTTTCAAAGCGTTTGAGTGAAAAAGCTGGGGTAAGCGCAAATTTTAGAGCGCACGATCCCGTTTCAAGTACCGTGCGAGCTGAGATAGAAAATGCTTTGTCAAAGCAGCAAACATTGGAAATGACTTACCACTCTCTTTATAGCGATAGTTTTACGGAACGGCGTATTACACCTCTAGAGCTACGAGTCGAAGCAGGTATTGAGTACCTCTTCGCGTACTGCCACAACGCTATGGCTTTTCGAATTTTCAGATTGGATCGAATTCAGACTCTTAAAGTGAGTACTGAAAAAGCGGTCACTATCGAAACAGATACTCTCAAGAATGCAGGTGAGGTCAGTGCGCACATTTCATTTGCATCTAGAGCTCGATTGATGAAGGAGAGATTTGGGCTAGATGACGCCCCATTGGATGTGAAAGTACAGGTTGCATCCTTTTCTCGTCAGTGGATCATTCGCAGTATTTTTGCCTCTGCAGGTAGTGCGCGCCTGGTTGAACCCGTCGAATTGGGTGATGAAATAACCGAAAAGGCCCAACTGATACTCGATCGTTATCTGGCTCACTAACCCGCCTAGCCATTTTTCGGGGCTCTGGGGTAGCCTTACCGCTTAAGTACTTCTAACTGCAGGGAGTTTGCCATGTTCTTACGTGAACCTAGCCATATTTTGATTCTACTTATCGTTGTCCTTGTTCTCTTCGGCGCAAAGCGTCTTCCTGATTCAGCTCGCTCACTTGGTCGCTCCATGCGCATATTCAAGAGCGAAATGAAGGAAATGACAGCTGAAGAAAAAAAGGCTGACGGCGAAACCCCTACAGACAAGTAAATTCTGATGGCGTCTTCTCAAGACGCACGGATGCCATTACTAGATCATTTACGAGAACTTCGTAAGAGAGTAGTTCGCGCATCTGTCGCGATTCTCTTTGCATCTGGCTTTGGCTGGTATTTCTACAACCCAATTATTACCAAGCTAGCCCTACCGGTGTGTGACTTAGCGGCAGCCCAAAAAAGCGGCGCTACTCATTGTGGCTCTCTCTATATCAATGGCGTTCTAGGCCCGCTTAATCTGCAAATCAAAGTTTCACTTCTAGCCGGAGTTATCCTTTCTGCTCCTTATTGGCTTTTTCAATTATGGGCATTCATCGCTCCAGGATTACATCGAAAAGAGAAGCGTAACTCGGTTCTTTTCTTAGCTTCAGCTACGCCATTTTTTGCAGTTGGTGCGACGTTGGGTTACTTGGTTCTACCAGTTGCAATCAAGGTGCTTTTCGGCTTCACGCCAAATTCACTTTCAAACCTAGTTAAATTTGATGATTATCTAGATTTTGTAATGCGTATCATTTTGCTCTTTGGCTTAGCATTCGAGTTGCCAATCTTCTTAGTAACTTTCAACCTTATTGGATTCTTACGTGGGCAAACTATTCTTAGGCCTTGGAGAATCTGGGTCTTTTGTATCGTTCTTTTCACAGCTGCATTCACCCCAACTGCTGATCCACTCACCATGATGCTGTTGGCTGTGCCTTTGATCGTTCTTTACTTTATGGCAGGTGGAATAGCACTACTAGTTGATAAACGACGCGACAAGCGAGCTTCTAAAATTCAAACGGATTCAACCTCAATCGATGCAACAACTCCTATAAGCGAATAGGGGGTAGTACATGTGGGCCTTAGTTATAAATCCTGTTTCAGGCCAAGGTAAAGGTGCCCGCATTGGTACACACGTTGCTGGTTACCTCAGTAGTCGTGGCGTCAGTTACGAGAAAATCATTGGACGCAACGCAATTGATCAAGTTGATATGTTGCAACGTTTTTTGCAACGTTACCCAGATTGCAGTGGTGTTATAGCGGTGGGTGGAGATGGCCTTTTGCACCTCGTTCTACAAAAGGTTACGCCAGCTCAAGTCCCGCTTGCGATCATTCCTGCCGGCACCGGCAATGATTTTGTTCGCGCATTGGGTTGGTCACTTGATGATGTTGATTCGATTTTGTCGTCAGTATTGAAATCAAAACCACGATCAATAGATCTTGGATTAGTCGATGGCCAATGGTTCGGAGCGATTCTCTCTACAGGCTTTGATTCAATCGTTAACGAGAAGGCAAACACGATGTCATGGCCAAAGGGCCCCAACAAATATAACGTCGCGATTGCCATTGAATTGCCAAGGTTTGCTCCCAGACATTATGAGATTGTGCTAGATGACAGAACTATTTCAACTCAAGCCATGCTCATTGCTGTCGCTAATGGTCGATCCTATGGTGGAGGAATGTTGGTCTGTCCTGAAGCAGAAGTGAGTGATGGCTACTTTGATGTCATGGTCCTACATCCAATTTCTAAGTTGGAATTCATTAAGGTTTTCCCACGCGTCTTTAAGGGAACTCATATATCGCATCCTGCCGTAGAAATTGTACGTAGTAAGAGTGTCACTATTACCTCTGATGCGGTGGCATATGCCGATGGCGAGAGAATTGGGCAACTGCCGATCAACGCACAATGTATCCCAAATGCATTAGCCACGTGGATGCCATGACAACTCCTGCAGAAAAGTTTGCAGCAGCCAAAGTGCGCAATCAATTCAAAGAGACAACTGCTTTTGTTCAAAGTTTTGATTTTGAATTCGATCCTTTTCAAGTAGCCGCGTGTCATGCTGTTGAAGAGGGGAGTGGTGTTCTAGTTGCTGCGCCAACTGGTGCAGGAAAGACTGTTGTAGGTGAATTCGCTGCTCACTTAGCTTTAAAGCTTGGAAAAAAGTGTTTTTATACAACACCTATTAAGGCTCTTTCAAACCAGAAGTACTCGGAGTTCGTTGCAATGTTTGGCGAAGAGAGAGTGGGCCTGTTAACTGGCGATACCAGTATCAACGGTAATGCTGATGTATTGGTGATGACAACTGAGGTTTTGCGAAACATGCTCTATGCCGGCTCTAACACTTTGACCAACCTGGGTTATGTAGTCATGGATGAAGTGCACTATCTGGCAGATAAATTCCGTGGCGCAGTGTGGGAAGAAGTATTGATTCATCTCATGGAAAGCGTTCAGGTGATTTCACTCTCTGCCACAGTTTCCAATGCTGAAGAGTTTGGAGAATGGTTGGGTGAAGTTCGTGGAAATACGCAAGTGATCGTCAGTGAAATTCGACCCATTCCTCTCTACCAACATGTTCTAATAGGAAATCGTCTACTCGATCTTTTCGAGAAGCCGGGACAAATAAATCCTGAGATTTTGCAACGGGAACGAGAAGCGGTGCGAAAGGCAGCAATTAGTCGACATCGCCGTGGACGTTTTAATGAGGCGCAAGATAGATTGTCTCGAGCAGACATCATTGAAAAACTCGCGCATCAGAATCTCTTGCCAGCAATTACTTTCATTTTCTCAAGGGTGGGTTGCGATGCAGCTGTTAAACAATGTTTACATGCGGGTTTGCGGTTAACTTCTACGCAAGAGCGAGAAGAGATTCGTGCTACTGCCCTTAAATACACACAAAACATCGCAGAAGAAGATCTGGAAGTCCTAGGCTTTGATGATTGGCTCACAGCATTAGAGCGCGGAATTGCGGCTCACCATGCTGGACTCCTTCCTAGTTTCAAATCTGCGGTAGAAGAACTTTTCCAAAAAGGACTCATCAAGGCAGTTTTCGCAACTGAGACTCTGGCACTTGGAATCAATATGCCGGCACGTACAGTTGTGTTGGAGAAATTGATCAAGTACAACGGCGAATCCCATGTACCTATCACTCCTGGTGAGTACACGCAGTTAACTGGACGTGCTGGACGGCGCGGAATTGATATTGAAGGAAATGCGGTCATTCAATGGTCTCCAACTGTTGATTCGGCATCTGCAGCAGGTTTAGCGTCAACGCGTACATATCCTTTGCGTTCCTCGTTTGCTCCCACATACAACATGTCTATAAATCTCATTGCACGATTTGGTCGAGAGAGAGCACGCCGTTCTTTGGAGTCATCCTTTGCACAGTTCCAGGCTGACCGTGCAGTTGTTGGTTTATCCCGCCAAATTGCTAAGAATGAAAGTGCAATAGAAGAACTGCTTTCCCAAGCCGTCTGCCATTTAGGAGATTTTCTGGAGTATGCAGGTATTCGCCGCCAAATCAAAGAGGTTGAAACCCTTCTTTCAAAGCGTGATCACAAAAAAACTTTTGATAATAGACAACGCGCACGATTAGAGGGTGATCTCTCGGATTTACGCAAAGGACTGCGTAATCACAGTTGTCACGCATGTGCCCAACGCGAAGATCATGCACGATTTGCTGAAAAAGCAGGGCGTCTCAACCGTGAAAATGAGGGCTTGCGCACTCGTGTACAAAGTCGTACACATGTTATTGCGAAAACTTTCGATCAGATTTGCCAAGTACTTGCCCATTTGGAATATATCGAGGGGGAGAAGCCAACTTCACAGGGAAAGATCCTGACCAAGATTTATGCAGAATCAGATCTTTTATTGACTGAGGCGATACGGCGAGGAATTTTGGATGATCTCAACGCACCTGAATTATTATCAGTAGTTTCGACAATGATTTTTGAGTCACGCAATGCTGACAATGTTGCTCCGAAAATGCCGAGTCCACGTGTTTCAAGCGCTCTTTCGGATGTTATTTCTATCTGGGCTGAGCTAGAAGAGTTAGAAACTCAATATGGAGTGAAAACCCAAAGAGCCCCTGATGCTGGCTTTTGTTGGGTGTCATATCGCTGGGCTAATGGAAATTCGCTACAAAATGTTCTCAAGGGCACAGACATGTCTGTTGGTGATTTTGTGAGATCTACCAAGCAACTTGCAGATCTACTCAATCAAATAGCTGCAGCAAGTGAAAAGCTACGTCCGGTGTGCAAGGATGCAGTTAAACGCATCGACAGGGGAGTAGTTGCATTCCTCATGGGAGATCTATGACATTAATGCTTTTAGATAGCGCCTCCCTTTGGTATCGCGCCTACTACGGAATGCCTGACACATTAACTGCTCCCGATGGAACTCCCGTAAATGCTATTCGTGGATATATCGATATGACCTCGAGATTGTTATCTGTTTATAAACCTAATCGATTGGTTGCATGTCTAGATGGAGATTGGCGTCCAAGTTGGAGAGTGGAACTTTTCCCTGATTACAAGGCAAATAGATTAGAAGAAGAGGGCGATGAAGAGGAAGAGCCGGAAACGCTCACACCACAGATTCCAATTCTTTTGGACTTACTCGATCTTTTCGGCATTCCAGTTGTGGGTGTTGATGATTATGAAGCAGATGATGTTATGGCCACCTATGCCGAGATCGAAAAGGGGCCGATCCGAATCGTTACCGGCGATAGAGATTTATTTCAGATGGTCGATGATAAGCGCGACATCAAAGTTGTTTATCTAGCTAAAGGTATTTCACAGCATGATTTAGTTGACTTTGAATACGTTGCCAATAAGTATGCTATTCCCGGAGATCGTTATGCGCTATTTGCCATGTTTCGCGGGGATCCTTCCGATGGATTGCCCGGAGTTAAAGGTATTGGTGAGAAAGGGGCAGCATTGATTGCCAACAACTTTGCTAACGTTGATGATGCGCTTGCAGGGGCGCATGCTGCTCACGAATCATTGCCAGCATCACTTGCTAAAAAGATTATTGCCGGTGCTGACTACCTAAAGATTGCGCCAACTGTTGTTCAAGTTGCTCGCAATGCACCACTGCCACAAGTTAGCTTGGCAATGCCCAAAGCTCCCAAAGATTTATCAGAGATTTATCAATTCAAGGAACGCTACGGGTTAGGCGCCAGCGTTGATCGTTTGATCAGTGCTCTAGGTTGGTAAATGTGCTCTTATCCGCGCTCAGCGGATTACTTCTCAGCGCAGCATTTGAACCACTAGCGCTGTGGTGGATTGCACCAATTGCCCTTGCCATAGAAATGTTTGCTCTCACTCGAAATGAACGAAAATATCTCAGTGTTCTAATTTTTGCTCTCACCTTTAATCTTGGCTTACTGCATTGGACAAGTATCTACGTGGGTTCGGTGCCCTGGATCATTCTTGCTTTCGGATTGAGTATATTTTATTTGCCATTGGTCGCTGTTAAACGCCTAGGAATCTCATTCTTTCCGCTAATTTTCATCGTTTTGGAAGAGATTCGTAATCGCTTTCCATTTCAAGGTTTTGGTTGGGCCAGAATCGCTTACTCACAAGCCGATGCACCGTATGCCAAGATTGCGGCGCACGGGGGAGCGGTCGCTCTTTCTGCCATAACAGTACTCATTGCTCTGTTTCTATTTGGTTTGACGCAAAAACAACTAAGGATTCTGATACTTCTTCCGCTCTTATTGATTTTTCAACCTATGCATGTGAATACAAATCAATCAATAAATGCATTATTGATCCAAGGCAATGTTCCTCAGTTAGGTTTGGATTTCAATTCCAGAGCCACAGAAGTTTTCTATAATCACGTGAAAGATACTAAAAAGGCATTACAAGATAATGACAAAGTCGACTTTATTCTCTGGCCGGAAAACTCAGTAGATGTGGATCCATTTCGCAATCCAGAAGTTTTCGACACACTCAATAGCTATAAACAGCCCCTTATTGTTGGCGCAATTGTTGGTAAAGGTGAGGAAGTCTTGAACACATCAATATTGTGGACAAAAGATGCACAAAATGTCTATGTGAAGCAGCACCTGACGCCCTTTGGTGAATACATTCCATTGCGCTCCTTAGCGGGAAAAATTTCACCATTAGTTAATGATGTTCGTGATTTCTCACCTGGAAATGCATCGGTAGTATTTAAAATAGGCGCAGCTAAGATTGCTCCTGTAATTTGTTATGAATTACTTGATGATCAGATACTGCAGCAAGCAGCAAAATCTTCCAATTTACTTACCGTTCAAACCAATAGTGCAACCTTTGGGGATTCAGCAGAAAGCGCCCAGCAACTTCAGATAACTCGCATTAGAGCTATAGAACATTCAAGGAATGTTTTATCTGTCTCGACGACTGGATATTCAGCGATCATTGACTACAACGGCAAAGTTCTACAAAAAAGTAATATGGGAACTGCCCAGCATCTTTATGCCACAGTGGGGCTGATAACGAGTACATCTCCAAGGGATAGATATGGGGATTGGGCCTTAGTAATCACGCTGATCTGGCTGCTCCTGGTTGCCCGTCGAGCGTATGTATATCGCCGATAAGTTACATTATGTAAAGTTAGGCAAATTCAGATATCGGTGGGCATGAGCAGATTAGGTTCCTATCCCCGTGCGCTCCATCGATACGTCCTACAGTCGGCCAGTACTTGCCCTGCATACCGATGATTTCACCGCTCACAAGGCCATTTCGCGATGATGGAAGTCCGCCCACTTCACGTGAGTAAGAGCGATCCCAATTAGCTGCCAAAACAGATTCAATGGTGTGTGGAGCATGGCGCAGCGCTGACTCCTCCACCGAGATCTTGCCGTCCATAATCTCTTGGATCTCTGCATGAATAGCAGTCATCGCGGCAATAAAGCGATCAATCTCAGCGATGTCTTCACTTTCAGTTGGCTCAATCATCAGCGTTCCTGCAACAGGAAAGCTCATTGTTGGAGCGTGGAATCCATAATCCATCAACCGCTTTGCGATGTCATCGACAGTTACGCCACTTACTTTGGTTATCTCTCTGAGATCCAAGATACATTCATGTGCAACACGACCATGTTCGCCGGTATAGAGAACGGGAAACATTGGGTTCAACTTTGCAGCCATGTAATTAGCAGACAAAATAGCGATAGATGTTGCAAGAGTTAACCCTTCCCCACCCATCATGCGAATGTAAGCCCAAGAAATGGGCAAAATGCTTGCAGAACCAAATGGCGCAGCACTAATTGGTCCAGGCCCAGTTGCAGGTCCCGCTAATTCATCGAGTGGATGATTTGGCAAAAATGGTGCTAAGTGTGAACGGCAAATAACCGGTCCAACACCTGGTCCCCCGCCACCATGTGGAATACAAAATGTTTTATGCAAATTCAAGTGCGAAACATCAGCGCCAAACTTTCCAGGTTGAGCTAAACCAACCAAGGCATTCAGGTTCGCTCCATCAACGTAAACTTGACCACCTGCATCATGAACTAGGCCACACAGCTCAGTAATAGCTGATTCGAAAACACCATGGGTGGATGGGTAGGTGACCATGATTGCTGCCAAAGTCTGGGCATGATCGGCAATTTTGGCCTTTAAATCTTCAATACTGACGTTTCCATGTGCATCGCATTCAACAACAACTACCTGCATTCCAGCCATAACCGCACTAGCAGCATTGGTTCCATGGGCAGAACTTGGAATCAAACAAATAGTCCGGCCCTGCTCACCACGTGAATCGTGATAATTGCGAATAGCTAGAAGACCTGCAAACTCCCCCTGGCTACCGGCATTAGGTTGCAATGAAACTGCGTCATAGCCAGTTATTTTCACTAACCAATCAGAGAGTTGGGCAATAAGTTCGCGAGAGCCTGCGTTCTGCTTTGCTGGTGCAAATGGGTGAAGTGAAGAAAATTCAGGCCATGTCACAGCTTCCATCTCAGTGGTTGCATTGAGCTTCATCGTGCAAGAACCCAACGGAATCATGGTGCGATCTAAGGCTAAGTCACGATCTGAGAGTGTGCGCAAATATCGAAGCATGGAAGTTTCAGAGCGCATGGTGTTAAAAATTGGGTGCCGAAGATACGTCGAATTGCGCACGGCTGAATCTGGGATTGATGTACCGGCAACCCCTACTGCCCCACCACCAAAGATCTCACACAGATCCCTAAGCATTGTTGCATCGGTAGTTTCATCTAGAGAAACTCCAACATGGGTTGCATCAATTCTCTTCAAGTTGATTTTTTTAGCATCAGCTTTTTGATGTAGATCTGCAGCGTCTTTGACTTTGATAACCAACGTGTCGAAATAATGGGAGTGGACCACAGTATGACCAGATGCGGTAACCGAGTTCGCTAATTCTTGTGTCTGTCGATTAACCCTTGAGGCAATAGTTTTCAACCCCGTTGGTCCATGCCACATCGCATAGAAGGCACTCATGACGGCTAATAAAACTTGAGCCGTGCAAATATTGCTCGTGGCTTTATCACGGCGGATATGTTGCTCACGAGTTTGCAAAGCTAAACGAAACGCTGGATTTCCATGTGAATCAACACTCTGACCAATCAAACGACCTGGTAGAGATCGCTCTAAGCCTTCGCGAACTGACATGAAACCAGCGTGTGGTCCGCCAAAGCCCATAGGAACTCCAAAGCGCTGGGCGGAGCCAACTGCAATATCTGCGCCCCACTCCCCTGGTGGCTTTATGAGTGTGAGTGCAAGTAAATCAGTTGCAGCAATGAGCAAACCTTCTTTTGAATGCACCCACGTTGCAAGTTGGCTGTAATCAATAATTTCACCACGTGTGTTTGGATACTGAACAAGAACACCGAAAACATCGTTGTTAGTTGGGTTCTTTGAAAGATCAACTACTTCAACAGTGATGCCCTGTGGTTTTGCACGTGTTTGAACAACTGCAATCGTCTGAGGATGAACGTTGATATCAATGAGAAAGACAGCATCATCACTGCCCTTATAAACGCGGCGGGCTAAGGTCATGGCCTCAGCTGCAGCTGTGCCTTCATCTAACATAGAAGCATTAGCAATAGAGAGAGCGGTCAGATCACAAACAGCAGTCTGAAATGCAAACAGCGCTTCTAAGCGCCCTTGTGAAATCTCTGGTTGGTAGGGCGTGTAAGCGGTGTACCACGCTGGGTTTTCTAAAACATTTCGCAAAATAACTGGCGGAGTAATTGTTCCGTAATACCCAGTGCCTATTGCATTTCGATAAACATCATTTTTATCGGCTAGCGCACGCAATTCTGCAATGGCATCAACTTCATTAAGGGCCGTTGGAAGTGTTTGACTTAATCGTTGGGTGATTGCAATGTTCTCAGGAACGACATCAGCAATAAAATCTGCCATCGATGAATAACCAAGTTCGATCAACATTGTTTGTGCTTGATCCTCTGACGGACCAATGTGGCGACGTGAAAATGCGTCGTAATCAACCATGGACAAACATCCCCTACCCATACAAGCGGGCCATCAGTGGCCCGAATGAGTTAAGAATATGTCTTTTTATGCGCCTTTGCTCTTGCGACGAAGAGAGAGTTCATCGTTAGATTCAACACCCACGCTTTGACCACTGACTTCACCCTGCAAAAGAGAGAGTGAACCCTCAACCTCATGCCAGACTTTTCCGACCGCAATCCCAAAGACACCTTGGCCGCCAGCTAGTAGGTCGATGATCTCATCAGGACTTGCGCACTCATAAATAGATGCGCCATCACTCATCAACGTCATGCTCTCCAGCTCTGTCACTCCCCTGCTGCGCAGGTGATCAACAGCGGTGCGAATGTTTTGAAGTGAAACTCCAGCATCCAAAAGGCGCTTAACAATTTTTAATACGAGAATGTCTCTAAACCCATACAGGCGTTGAGTTCCAGAACCACTTGCTGTTCTAATGCTTGGTTCTACTAAACCTGTTCGTGCCCAATAATCTAGCTGGCGATATGTAATACCGGCGGCAGAACATGCAGTAGCGCCACGGTAGCCAATTTCTAGTTCCTGGGAAGTCACGGGGAAACTCGTTTCTCTTGGGGAGTGATGTAAATCTAGGGCAGCAACGCCCTGCCTTCAATGACCGACACGGTCGAAACCTCTACTAGAGATTGAGGGTTTGGGCCTCTACCCCGCAAAATCCTCTGGGTTGATCTGATCCAAAAACTCTCTAAAGCGTTCCACTTCCTGGTTCTCATCCCCTGGCGCGGCCTCGGCCGGAATCTCTATTCCGATTTCATCGAGTAGTTCAGAGCTGGCCAAAATGTTTGCTGCTGCCCTAAGGGCTAGTGCAATGGCATCTGAAGGTCTGGCAGAGATGGTGTGGGTAGTGTCAGCGCTATCTCGCAGGATGAGGTTGGCATAGAAAACGCCCTCATCAATATGAGTCACATGCACCGCAGTCAATGTGGCATCTAGTTCTTCGACAATGTTTTGAGTTAAATCATGCGTCAATGGCCTTGGTGGTTGCACCCCCTGCTGAGCAAAGGCGATTGCAGTGGCTTCAACTGCGCCCACCCAGATTGGCAGAAAGCGAGAACCATCGATCTCTTTGAGCAAGACGATGGGCTGATTGGAAGGCATCTCGACTCGAACGCCGATGACCTCCATAGAAATCATCATCGGTTATGAGCGAAGGCGATGAAGCCCGCCGCGAACAAGTGCTGCGTGCAGACGAATAGAGAGCGAGGCAATTTCCTTTTGAACTTCTTCAGCCCGGGCCTTTGAATCTGCACCCTTTTGGCGAGTCAATGGTGTGATGACTTGCTCAATCAAACCAATCTCACGATCTGCTGCTGATTTAAATGATCGCAAATGGCGCGCTTCGATTCCAAAACCTGCCATCTCCGTAACAGCCTTAGCAATTGCTAGCGCATCACCGTCGTAGTGACGACCACGAATTGTAATAAGGCCATAGCCTTCCAATTCAACAAGCTGTTCTTCCTTTAATCCTGAGTTCTTCAAAAGCTCATCGCGAGACAAACGCATCTCTGATACTTCACCAAAGGTGCTCGGTGCCATCTCGCCATCAATTGTTGCAAGGCCCAGAGTTGGTCGCGGTGCTGGAACTGAACCAGTAGCAGCTGGAACCAGGCCACGATCGATTGCATCTAAATTATCTTTGATTACTTTCAGAGGTAGGTACTGATCGCGCTGGGCTAGTAAGACATAGCGCAGACGCTCTAGATCAGAAGTTGTGAACTTGCGGTAACCCGATGGTGTTCTCTGCGGCTCAATCAAACCTTCAGATTCCAAGAAGCGAATCTTTGAGATTGTTATATCTGTGAAATCTGGGCGAAGTCTGTTGAGAACTTCACCAATGCTCAGATATGCGCGAGCTGGAACTGCCATCTTGATTCTCCCCTAATTATTTTCTGCCAGAAACAAAGAGCAGATGAAACTTGCCGATTTGAATCTGATCTCCGGAATGTAAAACTTGTTCTGATACTGAAACGTTGTTGACATAGGTGCCATTTAAAGAACCACTATCTTTGAGAGAAAATCCCACAGAGGAACTTTCAATCTTTGCGTGAGATCTTGAAACAGTTACGTCGTCTAAGAAAACATCACTTGCAGATGAGCGACCAATGCTGGCGCCTTGAGCGGTAATCAAGAATCTAGAACCAAGATTTGATCCTCGATTAATAATCACCATTGCTTTTTCTGCTGACTGTGCAATTTCTTCGATAATGCTGCGATCTGGTGCTGAGACAGTGGCTAGAAACTCATCAAGGGCTCCAACGGGGGAATCACTGGCTGTGCGCAGACCTAGGTGCAACGTGGTGGTGAGTTCGCTGGGCGTTTGTTCTGCCTTCACTTTTCTCTCCTCCTTCACCGTCAACCTGAGGCTGACACTAAAGGGGTGAGAGGCTTTGGTCAAGCCGTAATTTGGCCGTAACCCGCAGCATCTAGCAGATCCGAAGGCGCCGCTGAGACCTCAACCTTGACCAACCAGCCAGCTCCATAAGGATCACTATTAACAAGCTCTGGGGTTTGGGACAGTGCGCCGTTAATTTCACTTACGACACCGCTCACGGCTGCGAAAATCTCAGATACTGATTTTGTGGATTCAATTTCACCGCACACTTTGCCTGCAGTCAATGTTTCTCCAACTTTAGGTAGCTGCACATACACGATGTCACCAAGTGCGCCTTGCGCAAAGTCTGTAATTCCCATTGTGTAAAGATTTCCAGATGAACTTACCCACTCATGCTCTTTGGTGTACTGCAAACCTTCAGGAATTGATGACACGTGATCCTCTTATCTGCGAAAAACCTTCGCGTCCATAACTTATACCTGTAGCAATGTAGAGGGCAATCCCCCAGATGGCAAAACTCCACCCCAAAACAAATGCGGTCGTGCCCAGAGGTGTATCGCTTTTGGCTAAGAGCAAAAACGGAAAGGCATACATGAGGTTGAACGTTGCTGCCTTGCCCAAATAGGTAACGGTGAAAGGGGCGTGACCTTTGGCTTTCATCACAACTGTAATGAGGCCAAGTGCGAGATCACGGGCAATGAGTAAAACAATGATCCAAGCCGGAACAATGTCGCGGACCAAGAACACAATCAGAATCGTCAAGATGTAGAGGCGATCAATGGCTGGATCGGCTAACTCTCCAAAGCGAGAAGTTTGATTCCAAGCTCTAGCTAACTTGCCATCAAAGTAATCGGTGGCTCCCCCGATTGCTAAAACCACAATCGCCCAACCATCAGCCTTACTAGAAAGAGTGAGATAAACAAAAAGTGGAATACCTAGAAAGCGCAGAAATGTAAGAGCATTAGGAATGGAGAGAAGCGATGAATTCATAACTTACTCTCGCTCTTTAACCCTGATCGCTACTTGCACTGGAGTGCCAGGAAATGAGAACTCCTCACGCAATCTACGTTCAATAAAGCGGCGATATGAGGCCTCAATCCAACCATTAGAAAAGACGACAAATTTTGGAGGAGCGATTCCAGCCTGGGTGGCGTAGTACACCTTGGGTTGCTTGCCGCCACGAACCGGAGGCGGAGTTGCACCAATGAGAGCTCCGAGGAACGAGTTGAGTTTGGCCGTCGGAACTCGCTTTTCCCAACTATCAAGTGCTGTGCGAAGAGCAGGTGCCAGACGATCTCGGTGCCAGCCAGTCTTGGCAGCCACGTTTACTCGTTGGGCCCACTCGACTTGATCCAGATGGCGATCGATTTCGCGATCCAACTGATCCCGACGGTCCTCATCCACTAGATCCCACTTATTCATCACGATAACCATGGCTTTTCCAGCCTCTTCCACCATGGTGATGACACGCAAATCTTGTTCCGTAATTGGCTCTGAAGCATCCAGAACTACTACAGCCACCTCACAGCGCTCAAGGGCTGTCTGTGTGCGAAGGGATGCGTAGTAATCAGTACCTGATGCCTGGTTAGCGCGCTTTTTTAATCCCGCGGTGTCGATAAATCTCCAGATCGACCCACCAAATTCAATTAACTCATCAACTGGATCTCTAGTTGTTCCGGCAACATCATCAACGATGGATCTGTTCTCTCCAGCTAGAGCATTTAGCAAAGATGACTTACCCACATTTGGTCGACCAATGAGTGCGACTTTGCGGTAACCATCTTGTGTTTGCGCTCCTCCAACTTCAGGAAGCTCAGCAACAATGTGGTCAAGTAAATCTCCAGAGCCACGGCCATGAAGTGCTGAAACAAAATATGGTTCACCAAGACCTAAGGACCATAATCCGTGCGCTTCAGATTCTTCGCGCTCTCCATCAACTTTGTTACCAATTAAAATCAAAGGCTTCTTTGCTTTGCGCAAGTGCTGAACCAAAATGTCATCTTCATCTAATGCACCAACTTGTGCATCAAGAACAAATGCCAGTACATCGGCTTCTTGCATTGCAATTTCAGCACCGGCGCTTACTTGCACAGAGATGCCGTCAGGTTTTGCTTCCCAACCGCCTGTGTCCATAATGATGAATCGACGTCCACCCCACTCGCACTCATACTGAACACGATCGCGTGTAACACCTGGTGTGTCTTCAACAATTGCTTCTCTGCGTCCTAAGAAACGATTAATCAAAGTTGATTTACCAACGTTAGGTCGGCCCAATATGGCAACAATCGGAAGTCCAAGGAGTGAGCGTTGGCGAAGTAGTTCCCAAATTCGCTCTACAGTCTCATCAAGATCCAGATTCGTCGAATCAACCTCAACTGCATCAAATGCCATGGCTAGCGGTGAAACCGTGCGCGTTGAGTCAATGAAATCGCGGTTTTCCAGTGAGCTCTTCACATCCACAGATTTATCTTCGGTTTCATTCTCGCGGCGATATGCGCGGGCATCTAAATCAGCTGTTAGATATATCTTTAAGGCTGCATCAGGAACCACAACCGTTCCTATATCGCGTCCCTCAACAACAATTCCGCGTGGTGCCTGAGAAATAATATTGCGTTGAATTGCAAGGAGTTCTTCACGAATCTGTGGCATTGCACTAATGCGACTTACATTCTCTGTTACCGATGTTCCACGAATTGCATGAGTAATTTGCGTGTCACCCGCAAACACATCCGGTGAATTGGGATCAGAGACAAATCTAATTGGCGCACTCTTGAGTGCTTTCAGAATTGCGTCTGCTTCGCTGCAACTATTTTCTAATGCAACCCAAGTAACTGCGCGGTAGAGCGCACCGGTATCCAAATAATTCCATCCAGCACGAATTGCAATAGCTTTAGAAGTACTGGATTTACCTGCGCCACTCGGGCCATCAATTGCTACGACTATGCCCATGTGATGAGCCTACTTCTATTTACGAACCGGATGAACGTTCCACCCGATTGATGAGAGATGAGCTGATAACTTAACTGCATCATCGGCAGAAAGTGCCAAAGTGATCAATGCATTGAGTTGTCCCGGAGAGTGTTCAATTGCTAAATCTTCAACGTTTACTGACATCGCAGCGCATTCATTAAAGATTGCTCCCAATTGACCTGGTTTGTCATCGATAACGATTGGAAGGTAGGTGTATTCACGTGCTTTTCCACCATGTTTACCCGGAATCAGATTTCTTCCATCACGACCTTTACGCATAAAGTCCGCGATTTTCTCTTGATCATCAATTGAACCAATCATTACGCCTAACTCTTGATGAAGAGTGGTGAGCAAATCTTTCAATTCTCTAGAATTTGAACTGATGATTTCTTTCCATAAATTCTCATCCGAGGCTGCAATGCGAGTTGTGTCGCGAAGTCCGGCCCCAGCAAGGTCTAACCATTCAGGGGCAACGCCATGGAGTGAGCCTGCCAAAAGGGTGGCGGTTATCTGCGGAAGGTGAGAAACCCGGGCAACGGCGGCATCGTGGGAAGGTGCATCTAGTTCCACACAGGTTGCCCCAAGTAGCTGGATGAGCCATTTAACTTTTGCCAATGCCTCAGGACCAGTCTGTGAGTCTGGAGTGATGATCCAGCTTCTAGAAAGAAAGAGATCACCGCGGGCAGACTCTGCTCCCCCAACCTCACGGCCAGCCATTGGGTGGCTACCAACAAATTGCCTCAAAGGTAGCTTTGATGCCTTAACCTTTTCTAGAGGTTCAACTTTTACGCTAGATACATCCATAAACGTCGAGTTTGGGTTTAGTGCATACTGCTCATTAATGACCTGGGATAGGGCTCTAAGCGGTGTTGCCAGGATAATCAGCTCTGGGTCGGAGACAGAAGTAGAACCTGTTAAATCCCGTGCCAAAGCCTGACTGCGGCTATCTACGTCGATCATTTCAACCGCGATGTTTTTGGCTGCAAGAGCCAACCCGATGGAAGTGCCTATCAGGCCAGCCCCCACAATTCGAACCGAGCGCACCATTACTGAGCTATATCTCGGCGCAGGGCTACTGCCCCATGTAGATAGATATGAGAAATCTCTTCATGACTCTTTGTGCTCTCAACATGCAGCATCGCGCGGATAACCATGGCCAGCGCTCCGGGGACATCGACTTCTACTGAGCCGATCAGGGGTACTGAGGCAAAGCCAATCTCGCGACACGCAGCTGCCGGAAAGGCGGCTGTTAAATCGGGGGTCGAAGTGAAAAAGACCGAGACAACATCACTAGGTGTCAGGCTGTTGGCATCCAAAATCGCCTGGATCAGCTCTTTAACCCCTGTGGCTATTGCCTCTGGGGTATTTGCGCTCACTTGAGTGGCGCCACGAATAGCTCTGATCGACATGGGATAAGGGTACCTTTCTCGGTCACTTTTTCGCTTGATTTTGAATGCTTCTAAGATTGTTTAAGTATTAATCGATAAAACCGCTTTACGATAATTCTTCACGTTTATCTAGTTACGAGTGCTGTTGACTCTGCAACTCTAAATATCGATTTATCGTTTTCTAGAACCTTTCGTCAGCGTAATGAATATCGATAAATTGCTAATTGCTCAACCAAATATCGATATATGGTTTTAACGTTATTTGCGTCTTTATCGACAAATAGTAAAGCCGTTAAAGCCCTAAAACGTCACGTAGATTTGTTAATTCTCCCTCATTGAGGTTTCTCCAGCGTCCTTCTGGGGTATCTCCCAATGAGATCGGCCCGAAGTTAGTGCGGATCAATCGCAGCACTTGAACATCGACTGCCTCCATTAGGCGGCGAATAATGTGGTAGCGACCCTCATGAATCGAGACTTCCAGCCAGGTTGGAGAGAGCTCTTTGTAGGTCAAAACCCGACCCATTCCATCCTCTAATTCGATGCCTTTGAGCAAAATCTTATCGATTCCCGTAGGCAGTTTTCCCTCATGTTCGATGATGTAGGTCTTCTCCAAGCCAAAAGATGGGTGGGTGGCACGGAATGTGAGGTCCCCATCATTGGTCAAAAGGATCAATCCTTCGGAGTCCTTATCCAACCGACCTACGTGAAAAAGCCGTTCTTTTCGCAGGTCAATAAAGTCACTGAGCGATGGTCGTCCATCTGGGTCATACATGGTTGACAAAACGCCTTTAGGTTTATGAAGTACTAAATAAGACTTAGACAGAGAACGTCTAATTGTCTCACCATCTACCATGACTTGAACTAAAGCAGGGTCAAATTTTGAACCCATCTCGCGAATAGTGATTCCATCGACTGAGACTCGGCCAGATTCAATGAGCTCATCTGCACCACGGCGGCTTGTAATACCCGCATCAGCAATTATCTTATTAAGGCGCATCTGGCCCATGGCTATCCTCCCGACAGTCAGGGGTCGAGGATAGCGCGGAAGTTAGTCAGTTAGCGAATCAAGGATTTCATCTAGCCCATCCAAATTTGGCAGGTATGGAGCTAGAGCTGGCAGATCTTCAAGAGAATTGAGTCCTAGACGCTCCAGGAAGTAGCTCGTCGTCTTATAAAGGATGGCGCTGCTCTCGTGCTCGATCCCCGACTCCTCCACCAGACCTCTGGTGATCAAAGTCTTCATAACCGCTTCCACATTCACGCCGCGAATGGCTGAAACTCGGGCGCGCGAGACTGGTTGGCGGTAGGCAATCACCGAAAGCGTCTCAAGGGCGGCTTGGGTCAATCGATTTTGCTGCCCATCCAGGACGAACTTCTCAACGGCCGCGTGGTAATCGGGGTTGCTATAAAAGCGCCATCCCCCGTTGATTTTGCGGAGCGAAAATCCCCGGTCGTCATAGGTGGTGACCAGGTGAGCTAATGCTGCCTCGATTTCCTCGACAGTCTTCTCCAAGACCTGAGCCAAAATGATCTCTGAAACCGGCTCATCTACGACCATCAGGATTGCTTCGATGGAACACTCAACTTCTACATTAGACATTCGTACTACCTTCTGTCGGCTCGTCATCTTCTAAAACTACGGGGATATCAAACTCATCGGTGACTTCTACTTCCCCGGACTCAGATCCAGTCCAGGAAATCTGAAGCTCGCCAAGGGCCATGACCTGGTCAAAGCGCAAAACGCCTTGGCGATAGAGATCGAGCAAGGCTAGGAATCTAGCAACAATGACCATGGTATTTTCAGCATCAGAGACGAGGTTTCTAAAACTCATCGACTTCGATCTTCGCAAAGCCTCAACTACAACTCGAGACTCTTCAGCAACGCTGACCAATGCCAAGTGCAGATGCTCAACACTGACAACCGGTGCAACTTTAGGAGTCAGCACGCGCTCAGCAATTGCTGCAAAGCGCTGTGGTCCTACACCGATTAGCACCTCAGGAAGCAGCGCACTCAGGGTTGGATCCAGTGCTACAACGCGTGGGAAAAACTTATCGGCCGTGGTGATGCGCTCGCTAAAGGTCGCTGCAATCTCTTTGAAGGCTCGGTACTGCAGCAGACGTGCAAAGAGAATGTCGCGAGCCTCAAGTAGTGCTAGATCCTCTTCATCATCTACTTCCCCACTTGGCAACAATCTCGCCGCTTTCAAATCTAACAAGGTTGCAGCCACAACTAGGAATTCGGTGGCCTGATCTAAGCGCCAACCCTCTCCTGAGGCCTCCAGAGCCCTAATAAAGGCTATGAATTCATCAGTTACAAGGCTCAGAGATATCTCAGTGATATCCATTTTGTGGCGAGAAATAAGCTGAAGGAGCAGGTCAAAAGGACCAT
Source organism: actinobacterium SCGC AAA044-N04 (assembly GCA_000378885.1). GTDB lineage: Bacteria > Actinomycetota > Actinomycetes > Nanopelagicales > Nanopelagicaceae > Planktophila. The sequence goes on from KB900456.1 coordinate 524,301, forward strand.
CGAAGTTATCGAGGTGGACGGAGAAAGCGCCAGCTACAGCGTTCACATCCTTTGATTCCTCCAGTGATAAATCCATGGCGCCACCCTACTTCACAGTTGCTCCAGTTCTGGGTAGCGCGTAGGCTCGCGCTCACTTCACGGAAAAGAGGTTTGACGCTTGAACGCTAAATCGACAAAGCAAGAAGATGTAGCCACTACTGCAACTCTTCTGGGCAAAAGCGCGGCAAATATCCCAACACCACCTCCGATCACCGAACATGGAAATGCAAAAGTTGTCGCGATCTTCAACCAAAAAGGTGGAGTCGGCAAAACAACTACAACAATCAATCTTGGTGCTTCCCTTGCCGAGATGGGTCGTCGTGTTCTCCTTGTGGATTTTGATCCTCAAGGTGGTCTCTCACTTGGTCTGGGTGTTAACGCCCACTCACTTCCGTTGGAACAAACTGTTTACTACGCACTCATGACTCCAACAGCCAATGTGGATTCCATCGTTCTTAAATCTGCAGTGCCTGGCCTTGATTTCTTGCCGGCAAACCGCGACCTTGGAACAGCTGAAACAACACTGGGCGCAGAAATTGGCGGTCAGCAGTATCTCAAGCGCGCTCTTGGTTCACTGCGCGATTACTACGACGTCATTTTGATCGACTGCCAGCCAACAATGGGTCAGTTAACTATCAACGCACTTGTTGCAGCTGATGAAGTAATTGTTCCTTTGCAATGTGAATATTTCGCACTTCACGGCTTCATTGAACTTAAAGGTAACTTGGACAAGGTGAAGAACTTCCTCAATCCAAATCTTAAACTCATTGGTATTTTGGCAACGATGTATGACAAGAAGACTTCACACAATCGCCAAGTACTAGAGCGCATTCTTGAACAGTTCCCACAAGATGTCTTTGAAACAATTATTGCCAAGACAATTCGTTTCCCTGAAACAACTGTTGTCGGCGAACCAATCACTACATATGCAACCAGCTCAGGTGGCGCAGCTTCATATCGCCGACTAGCTAGAGAACTTATTGCCCGAGGAGGCGCACGATGACACGCAGAGCAAATCTTCCAGGTGCTGATGAACTATTTCGTTCAACTGCCCCAACGTTAAGCGCTGTTCCAGCACAAAGTGAAACACCTGCACCACTTGTTCCACCAGCTATTGCAACGCCAAAGGCACCATCTAGTAAAAAGGGTGTTCGCACAATCGCACGACGTCGTGTGACAACAGTTGATCGCTCACCTTCTGGTCGTGAGCGCCATGATGAAAAAATCACTGTCTATTTATCTCCTGATGAACTCTTTGAACTAGATCAAGCCCGTTTGCAACTTCGCGGTGATCTTGGACTTGCAGTTGATCGCGGCCGTATTGTTCGCGAATCAATCGCTGTCATCATCGCTGATCTTGAAGCTAAAGGTGATCAAAGTATTCTTGCCCGCCGGTTACGCGGACTGTAAGAACTACTAACCGCGTGCGCGCGGATGAGCGAGTGAATAACTCTCTCGAACTTTATCGATAGTAATAAGCGTATATATCTGCGTTGTAGTCACTGAAGCATGTCCTAGTAGTTCTTGAACAACGCGAATATCTGCCCCGCCATCTAACAGATGTGTTGCATAGGAATGTCTAAAGACATGGGGCGAAACATGCGCCTCAATTCCTGCATCTTTTGCTGCTCTAATCACCATGTTCCATGCGGACTGGCGAGTTAAGCGCGCTCCCCTGGAGTTAAGAAAAAGGGCGGCATTAGTTTTTGAATTCTTAGCTGCAAGCATGGGACGTATGCGAACCAAGTAATCAGTAATGGCCTTTGTTGCAAAAGAACCAAGTGGAACTATGCGCTCTTTTGACCCTTTACCGCGCAGCTTTAAAGTCGTAATTTCACCATCAGCACTTTGTGCAGTTGAAATATCTGCAATGTTGATTCCCACTAATTCCGAGACACGGGCACCGCTGCTATAGAGCAGTTCGATCATTGCTTGGTCTCGAAGCGTGATTGGTTCACTTTCTCTATAGGCAGCATTTATCAACGACATAATCTGTTCAACAGTTAGTGCTTTCGGAAGTCTGCGCTTTGTTTGGCTCGGCAACATTTCAAAAGTTGGATTAGCTATCCCAAACTCACTCATGGCATGTTTGAAAAATGAACGAAGTGTTGAATTGATTCGGCTGATGCTGGCGGGTGATGCTTGATAGCTCTTAAGAGATACTTCAAAATCAGAAATGATTTGCGGGTCCACATCCCCCAATGCTCTCCCGTTGAGGAAGTTTTCAAACTTAATCAAATCCCTGCGATAGGCAGCGATTGTGTGAACAGATAAGCCGCGTTCAATCGTTAGGTGATTGAGAAAAGAAGTAGAAACTAAATCAAAGTTCAACGCTGTCATATCCATGTGCCTTGGCTACGGCTTGATAGTAAATCTTCCCATCATGAACATTAAGGCCCTTGGCTAAATTGCGATCATCAGCGCAGGCTTTCTTCCAACCAAGATTTGCAATTGATAATGCATACGGCAAAGTCGCATTTGTGAGCGCATATGTGCTGGCAACAGGGACTGCCCCTGGCATATTAGCCACGCAGTAAAAAACGGAGTTGTGCACTTGATAGGTTGGCTCGGCATGGGTTGTCGGACGTGAATCTTCAAAACATCCGCCCTGATCAATAGCGATATCTACTAGAACCGAACCTGATTTCATCTGTGCCACTAAAGCATTTGATACTAACTTAGGAGCTTTTGCTCCATGCACCAACACTGCGCCGATAACAAGATCTGCTTGCTTGGCTTCTCGTTCAATGGCATGTTTGGAAGAGGTCAAAGTCTTAATGCGTCCGCCATAACTTGTGTCTATGTATTGAAGACGTGCGACAGAGCGATCAATGATTGTTACATCAGCGCCCATTCCCATCGCAATAACTGCGGCGTTGAGTCCTGCTACGCCGCCACCAATCACCAGCACTTTGCCTGGGGCTACTCCTGGAACTCCCCCGAGCAAAACTCCACGACCGCCGTGGGGCTTTTGCAAAGCAGTCGCGCCAACTTGTGTGGCAAGGCGTCCAGCCACTTCACTCATAGGGGCAAGCAGTGGTAATTGTCCGTTAACTTCAACCGTCTCATAGGCAATCGCTGTTGTTTTGCTAGTAACGAGTGCGTCCGTGCACACTTTAGAAGCAGCTAGATGTAAATAGGTAAACAAAACCTGGTCTTTGCGAAGCAGTGAATATTCACTTTCGATTGGTTCTTTCACCTTTAGCAACAGATCTGCTTTTTCCCAGACATCGCTGGCTTTGGCAACGATAGTTGCACCAACTGAAGTGAAATCTTGGTCGGTGATTGCAGAGCCAAGTCCTGCGCCGGTTTCAATAACTACTTGATGGCCGGCTGCTACAAACTCTGAAACTCCTTCGGGTGTGATAGCAACACGTGATTCGTGGACCTTTATTTCTTTAGGTACTCCAACGATCATTTACTTACCTTTCGCTGCTACCGCCGCTTTAATCAATCCAACAAAGAGTGGGTGTGGCTTAGTTGGACGTGAACGTAGCTCTGGGTGAGCCTGTGTTCCTACGTAGTAAGGATGCACCTCTCGAGGCAGTTCCACAAACTCCACCAAGTCACGCTCGGCAAACATGCCTGAGAAAACTAAACCAGCCTTTGAAATCTGAGCACGATAGAGATTGTTGACTTCATATCGATGACGATGTCGTTCTGATATTTCAAGAGAACCATAAGTATCAGCAACAACAGAGCCTTTAAGCAGATCAGCTTTATAGAGACCTAGACGCATCGTGCCACCCATGTCACCTTCACCTGCAACTACATGCTTTTGATCATCCATAGTTGCAATCACTGGTGTTCCAGAATCTGAAAACTCTGCAGAAATTGCATCCTTCATACCAGCTAAGTTTCTAGCAGCTTCAATGACCATGCATTGCAATCCTAAACACAATCCCAAAGTTGGAATTTTGTTCTCACGTGCAAATTTAAGTGCACCAACTTTTCCTTCGATACCGCGAATACCAAAACCTCCGGGAACAACAATGGCATCAAGTCCACTCAAGTGTTTCTTGGCACCTTCTGCACTTTCGCACTCATCACTTGGAATCCAAACAATCTCAATCTTTGCCTCATTTGCAAAGCCGCCAGCACGTAACGCTTCTGAAACTGAGAGGTAAGCATCTGGTAAATCAATGTACTTTCCAACTAAACCGACTCGCACATGATGCTTAGGGTGATGAACTTTCTGCAAAAGTGCATCCCACTCCCCCCACACAACTTCATGGCCACCTAAATCAAGGCGCTTCACAACGTAGGAATCTAAGCCTTCAGAGTGCAACACCTTTGGAATGTCATAAATTGACGGTGCATCCATCGCAGCAACTACTGCTTCTAAATCAACGTCACACATCAGTGAAATCTTCTTCTTGACTCCTAGTGGGATTTCGCGATCTGAGCGAAGCACAATCGCATCGGGTGCAATACCGATACTGCGAAGGGCAGCAACTGAGTGCTGTGTAGGCTTTGTCTTTAACTCTCCTGATGGACCAATGTATGGAACAAGAGAAATGTGTAAATAGAAAACATTATCGCGACCAACTTCTTGGCGAATCTGGCGAATCGATTCAAGGAATGGTTGAGATTCAATATCTCCAACAGTTCCGCCCACCTCAGTGATAACTAAATCAATGTCAGGGGCTGCCATAGCGCGAATGCGCTCTTTAATCTCATTAGTGATGTGTGGAATAACTTGAACAGTTTCACCTAAATACTCACCACGACGCTCACGAGCTATTACTCGTGAATACACCTGACCGGTTGTGACGTTAGCTGATCCGTGCAAATTGGTATCAAGGAATCTTTCGTAGTGACCGATATCTAAATCTGTCTCAGCCCCATCATCGGTAACGAAAACTTCACCGTGTTGGAATGGATTCATGGTGCCTGGGTCAACGTTGAGGTAGGGATCAAGCTTTTGCATTGTTACGCGAATTCCACGGGCTACTAATAACCTGCCAAGTGATGAGGCGGTGAGTCCTTTGCCGAGTGAAGAGGCGACTCCGCCAGTTACAAATAAGTGTTTAGTCACATGAGGTTGGCCCATGGGAGACCAACCTATCATCGGTTTGCCTATCGCTTCGACAAGGGCAGTTCTAGGAGTTCGGTGGCGTGTTCACGCGCGCTTGTCGAGCTCTCCATTCCCGCCAACATGCGGGCAATCTCCTCAACACGATCCTCTTTGACTACTTTTCGCACATTGCTTTCAGTTACAGATCCATCAGAGTTCTTCGTGACGACAAAATGAGAATCAGCCCACGCTGCGACTTGAGGCAGGTGAGTCACGACAATGACTTGTGCATGTTGAGAAAGTGCGTGCAAACGTCGACCCACTTCAATGGCTGCTTTGCCGCCAACTCCAGCATCTACTTCATCAAAAACATATGTTCCAACTGGATGCGTCGCAGCAAGTACTACTTCTAGCGCCAACATCACACGAGACATTTCACCGCCACTTGCACCTTTAGCAAGTGGAACAAGTGGTCCATCCTTATGTCCTTGAATAAGCATTGCAATCTCATCACAACCAAGGGCCGTGAAATCAGATTCTTTCAAGGCGTTGTAGTCAGCGCTTTCAACTTGGCAATGAAAGGAAGTATGAGGCATGGATAACTGCTGAATTTCCTTAGAAACTTCTTTAGATAATTTCCCCGCATTCTCACTTCGAATACTTGTGAGTGATTTCGCGACTGCTACAAGTTTCTTCTTGATACCAATAAGCTCGGTCTCTAACTCCTTTAACCGCTCATCCCCACCTTCAAGATCTGCAATGGCATTCTTTGAGCTCTCAAATCGCTCGCTAAGTGCAATGAGTTCATCATCGGCAGATTGTGAACCGCCATATTTTTTAATGAGTGCATTGATCTCAGCTTTTCTAGCGTTCAAATAGTCCAAGCGAGCTGGATCGGCCTCCAAATTAGCTATATAAGAAGCGAGAACGCTCTTTGCATCATCTACTAAGAAAAATGCTTCGCTCACCTTTTGATAAAGATCTTCGATTTGTGGATCTTTTGCGCGAACCGGATCCAGAGATTTCCTGGTAATTCCAAGGGTTGTCAGCGAACCTGACTCTTCGCCTTCAATAACTGATGAGGCGTTTTGGGCAGCCAATCGCAAATCCTCAACGCTAGATAAGCGCCCTATCTCGGTAGTGATTTCTTGTAGCTCACCGCGCTCTAACTTCAACTTGCCCATCACGGCTGCGAATTCACGCAATTCAATTAACTGAGCATCCCTTGAATCAATACTTTTCTTCATCGCAGAGATGCGGGACTTGAGCTCGTGATAGTTAGCTAACTCGTTTTGATAATTCACTAACGCGCCATGTAACTCCTTGCCACCAAATCGATCCAGTAAATCTCTTTGCTTGGCAGCCTTGGTCATGTTCAAGTTAGCGGCTTGGGCGTGTACTTCCACCAAGTTCTCACTTGCCGCAGCTAGGGCACTCGATGGCACAGATATCGCATTACTTGTTGCTTTGCTTTTTCCATCTGCATTAACAGTTCGTGTGAGAATTAATTGTCCATCTTCAACTTGCAAACCGTTTTCTTCAAAAGAATCCTGCAAAGACTTTGGAACACTAAAGCTGCCACTGGCAACTAATCTCTCACTGCCCTTGCGCACGAGTGAACTATCACTCTTTCCACCCAAAATGAGATTGAGTGCCGTCAAAATCATTGTCTTTCCTGCTCCGGTTTCACCCGTTAAAACAGTTAAACCCGGGGAAATTTCAAGGGTGGAGTGTTCAATAACTCCAATAGAGCGAATAGATATTTCTTCTAGAAATGTGCGATCACTCACCGCGCCAGCCCTCAACGGGAAGTTTGAATTTAGCCACCAAACGATCACTAAAGAGCGTATTAGTTAAGTGGGCCAACTTAACAACGTGGGAATCCTTAGTGATGACAACGCGATCACCTGATTGCAAGGCAAATTTGCGCAAGGAATCGGCAGATAAGACTGCTTCTTTGGATTCTACTTTCACAACAATTTCAGATTGAGGAGAAATGACAAGTGGACGTGAGAACAACGCATGTGCCGAGATTGGCAAAACAACTAGTGCATCTACTTCTGGCCACACCACTGGTCCACCGGCAGAAAAAGCATAAGCAGTTGAGCCAGTTGGTGTGGAGCAAATCAAACCATCACAACCCCAACGTGAAATTGGTCGACCATCAATTTCAAGAAAAAGCTCGACCATCGTTGATCGCTCACGTTCAACTGTTACCTCATTGAGCGCCCAACCGTCAGAAACAGTTCTACCATCTCTTTTAACTGCATACTGCAAAACCATTCGAGAATCTAAGACATACTCCCGCTTTGTTATTGCAGAAACAATTGCAGCCAATGGTGGCTTCTCAACCTCTGCTAAAAATCCGACATGTCCCAAATTCACGCCCAGCAGTGGAATTTGCTGCTCTCGCGTGACTTCTGCAGCGCGCAACATCGTGCCATCTCCGCCTAACACAACTGCCACTTCTAAATTCGGCATCGAAGCAACATCACACTTAATTACCCCAGGAATTTCTACATCAGAAATTGTGTAGAGTGAAAAACCTCCAGCTGTAAAATCTTTGGCAAGGGCCGTGGCGGCATCGACTGCTTCCTTGCGCATCGGATTGCAGACAAGCAATAAATTACGTTCGCTCATTTATTGCGGTCCAATCGCTATTGCTTGATCTAACGCCTCATGATTAATCTCTGGGGCTCCTCGACGCAGCCACAAGAAATATTCAACATTTCCAGCAGGTCCTGGCAGTGGACTAGCTGCAATGCCTAAGGTTCCAAGACCGACATCATAAGCAGAGTCTGCCACCTCAATTACTGCAGCTTTTCTAAGAGCAGGATCGCGAACAACTCCGCCAGCTCCCAGCTTTTCACGTCCGACTTCAAACTGTGGCTTGACCATCACCACAAAATCAGCTTCTGGCTTAGAGACTGCAGCTAAAGCTGGCAGTACCAGAGTCAGGGATATGAAGGAGAGATCTGCAACAACTAAATCAATCGGATCTCCAATTACCTCACCTGTTAAGTGACGAATATTGGTTCGATCATGAACAGTTACTCGAGGATCTTGGCGAAGTTCCCATGCCAATTGCCCATAGCCAACATCAACAGCCACAACGCGATCGGCTCCCCTGCGCAGTAAAACATCAGTAAATCCGCCAGTTGAAGCTCCCGCATCTAGGCAGCGTTTTCCTTCAACGACAACACCGCTAAATGCATCAAGTGCCCCAGCTAATTTGTGGCCACCACGAGAAACAAAATCATCGCGCTTGCCGTGAAGTTTTATTGAAGTTTCTGCATCAACCATAGTTGCAGGCTTTGATGCCGGAATACCATTGACTAAAACAGAACGAGCCTCAATTAAATCCGATGCATGCTCGCGCGATCGGGCTAATTCCCGGCGCACTAACTCTGCATCAAGGCGAATCTTCACGTGTCCTACTTACAACCCATCAATTGATGAGAGAGCCGTCGATAATTTCTGATGCAACTGCTCATAGCGATCACCATGGTCATTAACATTCATAGAATCGATCTCGACCAATTCGCTGCGCACTTCTTCTACTAAATTCTCACCTTGGCTATGTTCAGAGCAAGTTGTCATTTCTTACTCGCTTTCTTAGTCGCAGCTTTCTTCACAGTCTTCTTTCTAGATGGAGCAGCTTTCTTGACCGGCTTACTCATTTTCAAGCGCGCAACTTCCTCTTTAAGAGCTTCGAATTCTCCACGCTTTACAAAACCCATCTTAGAAACTGAGCGTTCTACTTCATCTTCAATTTTGATTTTCAACGCCTCGCCACCTTCACGCAGCCATTGATTGACGGTGGAGGCTACTTCTGAGGCGTTCTTTTCCCCATCGGTAACTTTGCTGAGGTAGGTGCGAAGTGTTGCAAAGATGTCATTGGCCATAGAGACAAGCCTATCTAAATTCGAGAAATCTCAACGGCTTCCACCTGCCAACGACTTGCAAGTCCACCAGCCCCGCGCCAAAAACGCCTATGAACTGCACCTGATACTTCAATCCATTCATCTGGCTTCAAACTCAGCGCCATACGCCGTGATTTAGCGCTCCACGCACCGATATCTAAGGTGTCAACACCATCGCGACGCTCTCTAGAAACAATGAGGCGAAACTCAACGAGCTTATCCCCCGACGGTAGTTCTTTTTCAAGCGCCGCAGCTGAAATCCGACCTCGCAAAAGCAGATCATTAAGAGAGAAATCCTCTTCCTCTACTTCAATTAGAGCAGTTTTCCTATTTACTTTTTTCTGACTCATGTGACAACTCATCTCTTCCTTTATTGGAAGCATGATGATTACCAGAGCAACTGACAGGAAAACTCCAAAGGAATATCGCGCTGTGGGTAACTAATTACAAAGAACGCTCAGCGGCATCGGTGACTTCTTCAGTATCGATCTCAGCACACTTAGCAAACCACTCTTGTGACTCTTCTTTGCGTCCTGCAGCCTCAAGAGCATCGGCATAGGCATAGCGCAATCGCACTGCCCACTCCTCTTGCTCATTTTTGAGCTCTTTGCAAGTCAATGTAACAACAGCTGCGTCAAATTCACCAAGATCGCGGCGAGCACCTGATGCAACGATTCGCATTTCAATTTCTTCAGGTTTTGCCAATCGCTTGACCTCATCAGAACCAGCCAAATTCAATGCTTTCAGAGGATTTCCAAGACCACGTTCGCAATCGGCCATTACCGGCCACATTGAAACATCACCGGAAATTCGATGCGATGCACGTAATTCTTTTAACGCGATTTCATAGTGGCCTGCGCGATAGGCGGCATAGCCAGCAGATTCGCGCACAACAGCTAAGCGACCTGCGTGGTGGGCAGCTGCAACACCGTGCTTGTGGGCACGTTGTGGGTCATCTTCTGCATACAAATTCACACATGCTAAATGTCTAGCTACAACTTTTGCATTTTCAGCAGAGAGGGAAAGAAGTTCGGCACGTAAAGATTTATCTAACTCTTCACCAGTGATTTCATCTGGAATATCTGGTTCAAAAATTCGTGGGCGAAGACGTGATTGTTCGCGATCCATAGGTGCTGGACGCGCACCACGTGGATCTGAGCCATCACGCGTTTGGCGCGGAGCTCCGGCGCGATTTGATGATCCTCCGCGGGCAGGTAAATCTTCACGCCGGCGTGCATTATTTGGCCCTGATGGGCGAGAAGAAGCAGGACTTGATGGACGTTTGTTTTTATCTTCCATTGTCATACTCCAATCTTTGTTTATTAAATAAATGATAGAGAAATAAAAAAGGGGCGCTCGTTAAAGCGCCCCTTTTTATAAAAGAAGTCCGGCGACGTTCTACTCTCCCACAAGGTCACCCTTGCAGTACCATCGACGCTGAGAGGCTTAACTTCCGGGTTCGGAATGGGACCGGGTGTTTCCCTCTCGCTATGGTCGCCGAAACGCTATTGAGTTTTCGGTCTAAAATGAAAAGGGGTCAAAGCCTTTTCATTTGATCGTGGATCTCGAGACCGTATCTCGAGAGCCACACAGTGGACGCGTAGCAACTTTGTAGTTAAATCCTCGGCCTATTAGTACCGGTCAGCTCCAAGTCTTGCGACTCTTCCACTTCCGGCCTATCAACCCAGTCGTCTAGCTGGGGGCCTTACCCGGTAAACCGGTGGGAAACCTAATCTTGAAGCGAGCTTCCCGCTTAGATGCTTTCAGCGGTTATCCCTTCCGAACGTAGCTAATCGGCGGTGCTCCTGGCGGAACAACCGACACACCAGAGGTTCGTCCAACCCGGTCCTCTCGTACTAGGGTTAGGCCTTCTCAAGTTTCCTGCGCGCACAGAAGATAGGGACCGAACTGTCTCACGACGTTCTGAACCCAGCTCGCGTGCCTCTTTAATGGGCGAACAGCCCAACCCTTGGGACCTACTCCAGCCCCAGGATGAGACGAGCCGACATCGAGGTGCCAAACCTTGCCGTCGATATGGACTCTTGGGCAAGATCAGCCTGTTATCCCCGGGGTACCTTTTATCCGTTGAGCGACGGCGCTTCCACAAGCCACCGCCGGATCACTAGTTCCTGCTTTCGCACCTGCTCGACATGTCTGTCTCACAGTTAAGCTCCCTTGTGCACTTACACTCGACACCTGATTACCAACCAGGTTGAGGGAACCTTTGAGCGCCTCCGTTACTTTTTAGGAGGCGACCGCCCCAGTCAAACTACCCACCAGACACTGTCCCTGATCCGGATTACGGACCGAGGTTAGAAGTTCAAAACGATCAGAGTGGTATTTCAACGATGACTCCACAAACACTGGCGTGCCCGCTTCAAAGTCTCCCACCTATGCTACACAAACCGTTCCGAACACCAATATCAAGATATAGTAAAGGTCCCGGGGTCTTTCCGTCTTTCTGCGCGTAACGAGCATCTTTACTCGTAATGCAATTTCGCCGAGTTCACGGATGAGACAGCGCTCAAGTCGTTACGCCATTCGTGCAGGTCGGAACTTACCCGACAAGGAATTTCGCTACCTTAGGATGGTTATAGTTACCACCGCCGTTTACTGGGGCTTAAGTTCTCAGCTTCGCCTTGCGGCTAACCAGTCCCCTTAACCTTCCAGCACCGGGCAGGCGTCAGTCCGTATACATCGTATTGCTACTTCGCACGGACCTGTGTTTTTGGTAAACAGTCGCTTGAGCCTGGTCTCTGCGGCCTTCCAACGCTTCGGAAGTAAATTCCTACACGTCGAAGGGCCCCCCTTCTCCCGAAGTTACGGGGGCATTTTGCCGAGTTCCTTATCCATGATTCTCTCGATCGCCTTGGTATTCTCTACCTGACCACCTGTGTCGGTTTCGGGTACGGGCCGCAATAATTCTCGCTAGATGCTTTTCTTGACAGCATAGGATCATCCACTTCGCCTTACGGCTCGGCATCAGCTCTCAGGATATATGTGATGCGGATTTACCTACATCACTCCCTACCACCTTACCCCGGGACAACCATCGCCCGGGTTGGACTGCCTTCCTGTGTCACACCATTGCTTAACTACTACCACACCGGTTCGAGCCATCCACCCACGCGGCTTACGCCGAATAGGATTCAGACTCTTAGCATTAGTGGATTCGTTATGGGCGAATTAAAGCGGGTACTGGAATATCAACCAGTTGTCCATCGACTACGCCTGACGGCCTCGCCTTAGGTCCCGACTTACCCTGGGCGGATTAGCCTGGCCCAGGAACCCTTGGTCTTTCGGCGGAAATGTTTCTCACACTTCTCTCGCTACTCATGTCTACATTCTCACTTGTGTAGCTTCCACGGCTGGGTTCCCCCGCCGCTTCACCAGCTACACAACGCTCTCCTACCCATCCACACTCCTGGATCTTGCGACCGGGATAATGTGTGAATGATAGAACTTCGGTGCTGTGCTTGAGCCCCGTTACATTGTCGGCGCGGAATCACTTGACCAGTGAGCTATTACGCACTCTTTTAATGGTGGCTGCTTCTAAGCCAACATCCTGGTTGTCTATGCGACTCCACATCCTTTTCCACTTAGCACAGGCTTTGGGACCTTAGTTGCTATTCTGGGTTGTTTCCCTCTCGACTATGAAGCTTATCCCCCACAGTCTCACTGCCACGCTCTCACTTACCGGCATTCGGAGTTTGGCTGATGTTGGTAAGCTTGTAGGCCCCCTCGACCATCCAGTAGCTCTACCTCCGGTAAGAAACACGTGACGCTGCACCTAAATGCATTTCGGAGAGAACCAGCTATCACGAAGTTTGATTGGCCTTTCACCCCTACACACAGTTCATCCCCTAATTTTTCAACATTAGTGGGTTCGGTCCTCCACGCGGTCTTACCCGCGCTTCAACCTGACCATGCGTAGATCACCTCGCTTCGGGTCTAGATCGTGCGACTCTGACGCCCTATTCAGACTCGCTTTCGCTACGGCTTCCCCTCGACGGGTTAACCTTGCCACACGACACTAACTCGTAGACTCATTCTTCAAAAGGCACGCTGTCACAACTTACGTCGCTCCAACGGCTTGTACGCACACGGTTTCAGATTCTATTTCACTCCCCTTACGGGGTTCTTTTCACCTTTCCCTCACGGTACTAGTCCGCTATCGGTCATCAGAGAGTATTTAGGCTTAGCGGGTGGTCCCGCCAGATTCATACCGGATTCCTCGAGTCCGGTATTACTTGGGATACCAATAAAGAGTTAATCACGTTTCAGCTACGGGGGTCTCACCCTCTGTGCCTGGCTTTCCCACGCCATTCACTTACGCAATTAATTTTTTACTCTTTGAACTAACGGCAGTCAGTTCTAACTGGTCCCACAACCCCGATACTGCAACGCCTGCCGGCTTGGCACAGTATTGGTTTGGCCTCTTCCGCGTTCGCTCGCCACTACTAACGGAATCACGGTTGTTTTCTCTTCCTGTGGGTACTGAGATGTTTCACTTCCCCACGTTCCCTTTATCTGCCCTATATATTCAGGCAGAAATAACCAGACATTACTCTGGCTGGGTTTCCCCATTCGGAAATCCTCGGATCAAAGCTCGTTTGACAGCTCCCCGAGGCTTATCGCAGCCTACTACGTCCTTCATCGGCTTCTGATGCCAAGGCATCCGCCATGTGCGCTTAATAATTTGACCACAAAGATGCTCGCGTCCACTGTGTAGTTCTCAAAATACGGGCGGTACTCAATAAAGCCTTGAAGACCTTTTCGATAAATCGAATGGTTTCTTCGCCTTATTAAGTCCAGAGGTTTGGCCTTTTCAGCCGTCCCCTCAGGACCCAACAACGTGCCGAGTTGATTTCTTAAACAGAGCCAAGTTTCCACTGTCGTCAATAAAGCCGACTTGTACTAATGGATGAAAAATATAAAAACCTAAGTCAATGCTCCACTTATGAGCTCACATGTTTGTTGCCAGAACCTATGTCTGGCACATGTGATTGCTCCTTAGAAAGGAGGTGATCCAGCCGCACCTTCCGGTACGGCTACCTTGTTACGACTTCGTCCCAATCACCGATCCCACCTTCGGCAGCTCCCCCCTTACGGTTGGGCCACTGACTTCGGGTGTTACCGACTTTCGTGACGTGACGGGCGGTGTGTACAAGCCCCGGGAACGTATTCACCGTAGCGTTGCTGATCTACGATTACTAGCAACTCCGACTTCATGGGGTCGAGTTGCAGACCCCAATCCGAACTGAGACTGGCTTTATCGGATTCGCTCCACCTTGCGGTATCGCAGCCGTTTGTACCAGCCATTGTAGCATGCGTGCAGCCCAAGACATAAGGGGCATGATGATTTGACGTCATCCCCACCTTCCTCCGAGTTAACCCCGGCAGTCTCCTGTGAGTCCCCAACTAAATGCTGGCAACACAGAACGAGGGTTGCGCTCGTTGCGGGACTTAACCCAACATCTCACGACACGAGCTGACGACAACCATGCACCACCTGTATACAGACCTTGCGGCTATGACATTTCTGCCATATTCCTGTATATGTCAAGCCTTGGTAAGGTTCTTCGCGTTGCGTCGAATTAAGCCGCATGCTCCGCTGCTTGTGCGGGGCCCCGTCAATTCCTTTGAGTTTTAATCTTGCGATCGTACTCCCCAGGCGGGGCACTTAATGCGTTAGCTGCGTCGCAGAAACCGTGGAAGGTTCCCACAACTAGTGCCCACCGTTTACGGCGTGGACTACCAGGGTATCTAATCCTGTTCGCTCCCCACGCTTTCGCTCCTCAGTGTCAGTAATGGCCCAGAGACCTGCCTTCGCCATTGGTGTTCCTCCTGATATCTGCGCATTCCACCGCTACACCAGGAATTCCAGTCTCCCCTACCACACTCTAGCTCGCCCGTATCGAATGCAGGTCTGGGGTTAAGCCCCAGATTTTCACATCCGACGTGACGAACCACCTACGAGCTCTTTACGCCCAATAATTCCGGACAACGCTTGCACCCTATGTATTACCGCGGCTGCTGGCACATAGTTAGCCGGTGCTTCTTCTGCAAGTACCGTCACTTTCGCTTCTTCCTTGCTGAAAGCGGTTTACAACCCGAAGGCCTTCATCCCGCACGCGGCGTCGCTGGGTCAGAGTTCCCTCCATTGCCCAATATTCCCCACTGCTGCCTCCCGTAGGAGTCTGGGCCGTGTCTCAGTCCCAGTGTGGCCGGTCGCCCTCTCAGGCCGGCTACCCGTCGTCGCCTTGGTGAGCCATTACCTCACCAACAAGCTGATAGGCCGCGAGGTCATCTTCAACCGAAAAACTTTCCAGACCCGCAGATGCCTGCAGGTCTCGTATCCGGTATTAGCCCCGGTTTCCCGGAGTTATCCCAGTGTTGAAGGCAGATTCCTCACGTGTTCCTCACCCGTTCGCCGCTAATCCTTCCCCGAAGGGATCTCATCGCTCGACTTGCATGTGTAAAGCACGCCGCCAGCGTTCGTCCTGAGCCAGGATCAAACTCTCCATAGAAAGTTTTATCTGGCGTACAGACAAACAAACTAACGTTTATTTTGTCTTATTACCAAAGGAAATCAACGGGTATAACTTTTAACGGTCATACCTCATTGAAGTATTTATTTGCCGTGGATATCTATCAAAGCAGTGTAAAACACTGGTTTTTTGCTACTAAAAGCATGACAAATAGAGCCACATATTGGCATTGACTTATTAGCACGCTGTTGAGTTCTCAAGGTACGGATGCGCACTGAGTCCCAGGATTTCTCCTGTTTTTCAGGGCAGACCGCCAAACCTAGTGCATACACGCAGGCACGGTCAAACCGCGCTCAATGAAGCTCTAGATCTGGGAATCAATGCTGTTCGGCCTCAATCGTCCGTTTCACAGCAAGAGGGAAACTATAACCCCCGGGGCCAAGGGGGTCAAATCGGGGTTCTGAGTCCTTTTTTGGCACTTTACACACATCAAAAAACGTTGGCCCGCTAGCGTTTTAGGCCAAAAAGGGCGATTCTTAGATCAGCTCCACAGCGGCTAAATCTCGCTTGCCTTTTCGCAAAACCGCATATTTACCGCATAAAAAGTCAGATTTTTGAGGTGCAAAATCTTCTCCAGAGATCTTTTCATTATTGAGATATGCGCCACCTTCTTTAACAATGCGCCGCGCAGCAGATTTGGAATCAACAACTCCAGTTGCTGCTAGGAGATCTACCCAGGTTGGAATGGCATCATTTTTTGAGACAGTAGTACGAGGTAGTTCAGCAAGTGCGCCCGCCAATGTTTCCTCGTCAAGTTCTGTGAGATCTCCTTGACCGAAAAGTGCTTTCGCAGCTGCTTCTACTCGATCTGTAGTTGCTTGTGAATGCACGAGAGCAGTTAATTCACGGGCAAGGGCGCGATGTGCTTCTCTCAAACCAGGATTTTCCTTATGTGCATTTTCCAATGCCGTGATTTCTTCATGAGATTTGAAAGAAAAGACTTTAAGGAAGTTGATGACATCTTTATCGTCAGTATTTAACCAGTATTGGAAGAAAGCATAAGGAGAAGTCATCGCAGGATCTAGCCACACTGATCCCCCAGCGGTTTTGCCAAACTTAGTTCCATCGGCTTTAGTCAACAGTGGCACAGTAAGTGCATGACCACTTCCCTGCTCAACGCGGCGAATCAAATCTAAGCCAGCAACGATGTTGCCCCATTGATCTGAACCACCTAACTGCAATGTGCAGTTATTGCGGCGGTAGAGCTCTAGGAAATCATAGGACTGCAAAACTTGGTAAGAAAATTCTGTGTATGAAATTCCACCTGCTTCTAATCTGGCAGACACAGAATCCTTAGAGAGCATTTGGTTCACACTAAAGTGCTTTCCAATGTCTCTTAAAAACTCAATTGCACTCAATGGTGAAGTCCAATCAAGATTATTAACAACAATAGCCTTGTTATTAGCTTCACTAAAATCAAGGAAAGCTGAAACTTGCGTGCGAATACGATTAACCCAGCCCTCAACGATTTCAGTGCTGTTGAGTGTGCGCTCTTCATTCTTACCGCTGGGATCTCCCACTAATCCTGTAGCACCGCCCACTAGGGCAATTGGAGTGTGACCAGCTAGTTGAAAACGGCGCAGAACAAGAAGAACTACGAGATTACCCACGTGAAGTGAGGGCGCAGTTGGATCAAAGCCCACATACAAAGTGATGGGCCTTTTCATTGATTCAAGCAGTGCGGCCTCATCGGTGGACTGGGCTAATAGCCCGCGCCAACGTAGATCTTCTAGAAGGTTCATGCACCCATCATCTCTGAAAAGGCCTTGGCTTTGTCGGCTATTTTCTTAGATTGCGTCGCATTTTCTTTAAGCGCGCTCTTAATTTGCTCGGCCACTAACGCCGGCGCAGTTCCTCCAGCAGTTGTCCGTGAACTCAAAGCTCCGGCCACGTTAAGAACGTCTCTGACTCCCCCATCTAGAGATGGATGGATACTTTTAAACTCATCATCGCTAAGTTCATGCAACTGACGTGAACTCTTTTCACACAACGCTACACATTTTCCAGCAGATTCATGCGCAGTAGCAAAAGGAACATTCTTTCGAACAAGATAATCTGCAATTTCTGTAGCAAGAGAGAAACCAGTTGGTGCTGCCTGTGCCATTTTTTTGCGATCAAAATCGGTAGTGGCAACCATGCCGGTTACTGCTGGCAACGTTAGGAGCAATGTATCTATGCTGTCAAAGAGCGGCTCTTTATCCTCTTGCAGATCGCGATTATAGGCAAAAGGCAATCCCTTAAGCATTGTCATCACTGAAACTAGGTTTCCAATCAGTCGACCAGATTTGCCTCGTGCAAGTTCTGCCATGTCTGGATTTTTCTTCTGAGGCATAATCGAAGATCCAGTTGAATACTCATCTGCAACCTTGGCCCACGCAAACTCTGTTGATGCCCACAACGTCCACTCTTCACCGATACGAGATAAGTGCAAACCTATTGTTGCGCAAATAAACAGCGCCTCTGCAACATAATCTCGATCACTGACGGCATCAATACTGTTAGCAAAACTAGAATCAAAACCAAGTTCTTGTGCAGTTTTTGCTGGATCTAATGGAAGTGAAGAGCCTGCAAGTGCACCAGCCCCAAGAGAGCTCACTGATGTGCGCCTTAACCAGTGATTAATGCGGTCAAGATCTCTTGCAAAAGCATGTGCGTGCTTAGCTAATTCATGTCCAAATGACACTGGCTGTGCATGTTGAATGTGAGTGAACCCTGGAGCACTATCGTTGACATACTCACTGGCCTTGTTCAAAATTGCGGTATTCAGCGCGCTAACCAATGTAGCAACTTCCAACATGTGATCAATAGCAAAGAGACGTAGATCGGTTGTGACTTGATCATTGCGAGAGCGCCCAGCACGAAGAGCTCCGCCAACTGCGCCCAGCTTGGCAGTTAGCCCACGCTCTAAGGCGCTATGAACATCTTCATCATCTGCTTGCACCACAAACGAACCCTTTGACACCTCAACTGCTAATTCTTTGAGAGCACCGCGAATAGCTGCAGCATCTTCCTTTGCTACTAAATTGCTGGATTCCAAAACAGATAAGTGAGCCAGGGATGAGCGAATGTCATAAGGAGCTAAACGCCAGTCAAAGTGGGCACTGCGAGAGAGTGCAAAGACGGCATCGGCTGGGCCATCACTAAAGCGTGCACCCCAGAGCGCCATTTACTTTCTCCCATTCTTAGTTGCTGCGTAAGCGAGTAATTCTTTCGCTAATTGCGCTCCACCTGTTGCTTTCTTGGACACAAGGATAATCGTGTCGTCGCCTGCAATCGTGCCAATAACACCTGTGAGATTGGCGTGGTCGAGTGAACTAGCAACGAACTGCGCCGCCCCTGGTGGTGTGTGAATCACGGCCAAGTTGGCACTGTGATCAACGGAGAGAATTAACTTTGATGGGACGGGATTGATACGAGAGAGAGCATCATCAGAGGACTCTCTGATTTGGTAGACAGATTCACCATCTCGACCACGACCACGAACCGCGCCAATCTCTTCTAAATCTCTACTAGCAGTTGCCTGAGTAACTCGATATCCACTTTTCTTGAGTGCCACGACTAGATCAGACTGTGAGTGAATGACTCCGGATTGAATCAGCGCTATTGCCTTTGCTCTGCGCGCAGAAACATTAGTTGCATTACTTGCCATCACTGATCACCTTTCTAAAGATAGAAACAAATTTCACCAGCTGTGCTTGAGTGACAATGAAGGCAGGTGCTATTCGAATCGTTGATTCATTAGCAGCATTGACCAAAACTCCAGCCTTAGCCATTTTGGCCGCAAAATCTTTTGCAGTAGGTGTATCCAACTCGATTCCAATGAGCAAACCAGCTCCACGCACTTCCTTCACACCCTTGACCATCGCTAACTCTGTCAAAAGATATTCATGATGTAGAACGCTCTTTTCAATGAGCTTCTCTTTTTCAATAACTGCAATAGCAGCAAGGCCGGCTGCAGTCGTTACGGGATTTCCGCCAAAAGTTGTGCCGTGATCTCCAGCTTCAAAAAGTGATGCCGCTTTTCCGAGTGCGATCATCGCCCCTAATGGCAATCCCCCACCTAATCCTTTAGCCAACGTAATCACATCAGGCTTTATCCCTGAGTACTCATATCCAAACCAATCACCTGTGCGACCCATGCCTGTTTGCACAGCATCAATTACTAATAACACACCATATCTATCGCAGAGTTCTCTCACCTGTGCCAAATAATCAACTGGTGGAATGATCACTCCTGCTTCGCCCATGATTGGTTCCAGAATCACCATTGCAGTTTTTCTTGAAATGGCACGACGCATTGCTTCGATATCTCCAAAGGCAACATGCTTAACACCCTTAACCAAAGGCAAAAATGGTTCGCGCTTTGCAGGTTGTCCGGTCATTGAAAGTGCGCCCATCGTTCTACCGTGGAAGGCACCTTGCGCAGCAATTATTCGATTGCGACCTGTGCGACGAGAAAGCTTTAGCGCTGCCTCATTAGCTTCAGCGCCAGATTGGCAAAAGAAAACACGAGCGCTCTTATCACCACACATTTCAACTAACTTTGCAGCCAACGCTAGGGCGTTGGGATGGGCATAGAAATTGCTCACATGACCTAACTGCGCAATCTGTTTGCTGACAGCTTTCACGATAGCTGGATGCGCATGACCCAAAACACTTGTTGCAATACCGCCTAGAAAATCTAAGTACTGCTTTCCATCGGCATCAGTGACGACTATGCCTTTGCCCTTTACAAGAGCTATGGATGGCACACCGTAATTGTTTTGCGTTGTGTTCTTCCATTGCTTTATCAGATCTGTGTTTTTCATGCGGTCACCAGCGTTCCACCCTTACTCAGTAGCGCATCTGCAAAACTATGTGGGTCAGTGCCATCAATAATTCTCACCGCTTTGGCACCACTTGCAACGGCGTCCAGTGCGGCTTGAACCTTTGGTGCCATACCTTCGGCAAATCCTGCCTTAATGGAATTGAGCTCTTCTGATGAAATAGTTTCAATCAGAGTAGAAGTATCTGGCCAACTACGATAAATACCGGCAACATCGGTCATAACAATGAGTGCTGAAGCATCTAGAGCACCAGCAATAGCTGCAGCCGCCAAATCGGCATTAACGTTTAACCCACTATCGCTATCTTCATCGCTACTGACAGGTGCAACAACCGGGACGATTCCTTTGTTAACTAAATCCTTGAGAGCTGAAACATCGACCCGGACAACTTCACCGACTCGCCCTAAATCGGCGCTACTTCCATCAACTAATGTTGTTTTCTTTTTCGCAATCAGAGTGGGCAGTGTGCGACCAGATAGTGCTTGCGCCTTAATCCCGCCGGAAATAAGAACCTGAGCCACTTTTGGTCCCACTTCATTAGCTAGGACTGTCTCAACAACTTCAAAAATCTCTGGCGTTGTGTAGCGAAAACCCCCGACGAATGAACTTTCAATTCCCTTAGCTTTCAATGCCGCATCAATTTGAGGTCCGCCACCGTGGACCACAACAACAGATTCCCCTGTTGCCTGAGCAGCTGCAATGGCCCCAGCAAAACCTCCATTTTCATCTTTCATGGCATGGCCACCGAATTTAACGACGATCATGTTGAATACGCCGAGTTCTCATGCACATAGTCATGTGAAAGATCATTAGTCATGACAGTTGCACTGGCAGTGCCAACCTTTAAATCAATCACAATTTCTACCAAACGATTACTAAAATCAACTTTGCTCTTATCGGCATCCGGTGCGCTGTTTGTGCACACTTGAACACCATTGAGAGCAACATCAATAGTTAGCGGATCCATATGGGCATCTGCTGTGCCAACGGCAGCTAGCACTCTGCCCCAGTTTGGATCCCCACCAAAAATCGCCGCCTTGAGTAAGTTGTTTCGAGCACATGCTCTGGCTACTTCAACAGCGTCTTTTTCACTGACTGCATTGGTGACGGTAATCGCAACAGACTTGGTAGAGCCTTCAGCATCTTCAATAAGTTGAGCCGCAAGTGATCCACATACTTTCATCAGCAATTCTTCTAATTCTGAATCAGAGAGTGTCTGTCCTGATTCACCAGATGCCATGAAGAGCACTGTGTCATTAGTTGATGTACACCCATCGGAATCAATTCGGTTATAGGTTCTATCAGTTACTTGTGCAAATATCTGCGCCGCATTAGAGCTGACTTGCGCATCTGTCATAACAACCGAAAGCATGGTTGCTAACGCTGGAGCCAACATTCCGGCACCCTTGGCAATACCGGCCACGTTAACTTTGCCTAGGCTTGCTTGCGCAATCTTTGGAACTGAATCCGTTGTCATGATGGCTTGTGCGCACTCCTGCAATGATTCAGATTTGAGCACCGTTGCAATAGATCTAATGCCATTTTCAATCTTTGTCATGGGTAGTAATTCACCAATGAGCCCAGTTGAGCAGACAACTACTTCACCTGATGAAATATCTAGAAGTTCTCCCACTAACTCAGCAGTTGCATGCGTATCAGCAAAGCCTTGCGGTCCGGTGCAAGCATTGGCCCCACCGGAGTTGAGCACAACTGCTCTAACAATCTGATCTTTAACAACTTGTTTGCTCCAAATGACCGGTGCTGCAACTACTTTGTTTGATGTGAAAACCGCTGTGCCGAAAAAAGAAGGCCCCGTGTTCTCAATCAGCGTTAAATCAAGTGCCCCGGTGCTCTTTAAACCTGCAGCACACGCAGCTCCCACAAAGCCGGCAGGTAGTTTCATGCGCCTAAACCATCAGTTGATAGACCAGAACCTTCATGAAAACCAGTAATGAGGTTTGCGTTTTGAATTGCTTGACTGGCTGCGCCCTTTCCTAAGTTATCCAAGGCAACACTGATGACTAAACGGTTAGTGTGCTCATCTACAGCAACCTGTATTTGTACCTTGTTAGAACCTGTAACAGAACCTGTCTTAGGCATCTGAACAATAGGCAACACATCCACGAAGTATTCTCCTGCGTAATGCTTTGCAAAAAGTTCGTGTGCCTCTTTTGGACTCATAGGCTTGATCAATTTGGCAGTAATAGTCGCCAAGATTCCGCGAGGCATAGGAGCAAGAATTGGCGTGAAAGAGATCTTTACAGCCTTTTGCGCGACGGCAGATACAGCTTGTTCTATTTCTGGTGTGTGTTGATGAACCCCACCAAACTTGTATGAGGTGAGGGAACCCATCACTTCACTTGCAATCATATTAATCTTGGCGCTTCTACCTGCCCCAGTTGTTCCTGATGCTGCGACAACAACAACATCGCTAACATCAACATGATTAACTGCAGGTGCAATTCCTAAAGTAATGGCGGTTGCATAGCAACCAGGATTGGCGACTTTGCTTTCCTTAGCGATGGCTTGACGTTGTCCCGCGCTAAGTTCAGGTAACCCATATACCCAAGCTCCGGCATGGACTCCCCCATAGTATTTCTCCCACGCAGAAGCATCTTCTAATCTGTAATCTGCACCAAGATCAACAATTTTTGTAGCAGCTGGAATCTTTGCAATAAGTGAGGCT
>KB900457.1 GCA_000378885.1 actinobacterium SCGC AAA044-N04
CACCAACACAATACAAATTCTTAATAGGAGAGCGATTCTTTGCTCGCATAAAAGCTGCGCGCGGACCATTACTTGAAGTTCCATAGATAGAACCACCAGGTGCTCGCACAGAGTTTTCTAAATCAGCAGGAGTTCTAATCGTCATTGATTCAAGGCGTGAGCGAACTTGGATACCTCGTGCTTCTATCTGATCAATAATGCTGTTGGCGTAGGTGCGAGCAAACTCTGCATTGTTCCAATCAAAGCCATGAGCGCCGTGGGCAGGTGCATTCACTAGAACAAACCACCCTTCGAGTAATTCATCTTTCGACATTGATTCATCACGCGGTGCGCAGATATAAATGGTTGGCTCTGCAACGGGCTGCTTGTGGGTAAATATCGCATCAAACTCTGCGTCGTAATCTTTTGGAAAGAAAACAGTGTGGTGATTAAGGGGCTCTGATCCATCTTTTCGAATACCAAGGAGTAATGAGAAGCCAGCTAATGAAGGATCAGCTTTGGCAATGTTCTTTCTGACCTTTTTTATCTTTCGTATTTTTCCTTTAATTAGAACGTTATAGATAAGTGAGGCATCAGCGTTAGCTATCACTGCATCTGCCTCAATGACTTCACCACTATCTAAAGTAATTCCCTTAGCTTTTCCTTTTTTCACATTAATGGATGCAACAGGGGAGTTAAGGTGAAAAGTAACCCCCACTTTCTCTGCTCGCTCATGCACCAGTGTTGCCAGCGTTCCAAGGCCACCTTTGATATGCCAGGCACCAAAAGATTCT
>KB900458.1 GCA_000378885.1 actinobacterium SCGC AAA044-N04
AGCCTAAATTTTTTAGTAAAAAATCAAAAGAATTCAAAGATAGAGATTTCAATACAGGTAATAAAAAAAAATATAAGAATAAAGAATCTTTAAATTAAAAAAAAGTTTAGTCTTATCAATTAATGGACAAATACATAACTTATATTGGGTTCTTTTCTGGCTTTTGTACAACAGTTGCCTTTGTTCCGCAGGCTTATAAAGTTTGGAAAACTAAAAGTGCTAAAGATATTTCTTTATGGATGTTTTTAATATTTACAACTGGAGTTGCAAGTTGGTTAGTTTATGGAGTGTTAACTAATAATTTACCTATAATATTTGCTAATATTGTAACTTTATTTTTAGCATTTTTAATTTTAGTTGCAAAAATTAAATTTAATTAAAATTTAGGGAAATATCTAGATTTTGAGGACTGTGGGTCAGTCTTCCAATTGAAATTCTATTAACCCCTGTTTTTGCGTAATCAAGAATATTTTTATCGTTAATATTACCAGAAGCTTCAGTTTCATATTTATTGCCAACTATGCTTAAGGCTTTTTTAATTTCATCTGGTTTCATATTGTCTAATAGTAATCTGTTAAAATTGAGCGTTTGAATAGTTTCTAATTGACTTAAAGTGTCAACCTCT
>KB900459.1 GCA_000378885.1 actinobacterium SCGC AAA044-N04
TAAAGCCAAGGCTTGCCAATATCTCACGTACCTCTTCGGCAATATATTCAAAGAAAGTTTCAACGAATTCAGGCTTTCCAGTAAAGCGCTTACGAAGCTCTGGGTTCTGAGTCGCAACTCCAACTGGGCATGTGTCTAAATGGCACACGCGCATCATGATGCAACCAGAAACAACAAGTGGTGCTGTAGCAAAACCAAACTCTTCTGCGCCAAGAAGTGCTGCAATAACAACATCGCGACCAGTTTTTAACTGACCATCCGTTTGAACAACAATGCGATCACGCAAATTGTTAAGAAGTAAAGTTTGCTGGGTTTCAGCTAATCCGAGTTCCCAAGGAGCACCTGCATGCTTGAGTGAGGTCAATGGTGATGCACCAGTTCCACCATCATGACCAGAGATAAGAACAACATCGGCATGTGCCTTACTTACTCCAGCTGCAACAGTTCCAACACCAACTTCTGCCACTAGCTTGACGTGAACGCGTGCATTCTTATTAGCATTCTTTAAATGACTATGTTGGCAAGGGAATTTCTGGCGGTCGCATCATTGTTCGACCTGA
>KB900460.1 GCA_000378885.1 actinobacterium SCGC AAA044-N04
CACTTGCTGGAAAATATGTAACAGAGTGGGCAGGTGGCAGTGCCAATGTGCGTGAGTTCTCAGCTCGCTTTATTAAGCCGGTCGTAGTTCCAGCAGGTGAAAAAGTAGATTTAACAGTTATCGCAACAGTGAGTGAAGTTGATGGCAGCACAGTTAAATTAGATATCACTGCAACTTCTGCTGGGGTGAAAGTCCTGGGAATGGCAAAAGCAGTCGTCGTTAAATGAGCATTCCAGATTCAGTAATCCAGTTAGCGCAAGCGCGCATGGATGCGCGTGCTGCTAAAGACTTTAAATTGGCTGATAAATACCGCGAAGATCTTTTGCATGAAGGCTATGAAGTTGTAGATGTTGCTGGTGGCTATGAATTAAAACCAAAGAAGCCATATATCACTCTGGCTTATCCACGAGATATTCGCCCCATCAATCTTGAAAATGATGTCACAGTTGGAATCATTGTTGATGGCTTTACAGATGACGCTCTTGAAACTGTGAGAACTATAAAAGCCAACAGCGATTGTGCAGTTGC
>KB900461.1 GCA_000378885.1 actinobacterium SCGC AAA044-N04
GAATTTCACGGCACGCATCAGTAAATGCGTTTAGATTTATTAGCCGCACTCTCAGGCGTGTTGATTTCATTGCAGACACGGGCAAATGGCGAACTATCCCATTTACTTAACAATGGTCTTGAAGCAGCTCTTGTCTCATTTGGTTCGGGCTTAATCATAATTCTAATTATCACTCCGTTTAATTCACACATTAAGGAAGGCATTGCAAACCTTAAATACGCCGTTGTCCGAAAAGAAATCGCGAAGTGGAAACTATTAGCAGGGGCATTGGGAGGAAGTTTTGTTGCTATTCAAACACAAGTAGTTCCGTTGATAGGTGTAGCGATTTATTCAGTTGCCTCCATAGCAGGACAGACTGCGATGTCATTAATTGTGGATCGAATTGGACTCACGGGGGGAGGAAAGAAGCCCATTTCAGTCCGCCGAATTTCGGCAGCAGCATTAACAGTACTAGCGGTACTTGTGTCGGTGTTGGATCGAATAAATGCAAATGACGTTTCAAAGCTAGCAGTAATTGGTGGTTGTGTGGCTGGCGCACTCGTGGGTTTTCGGAGTGCACTCAATGGAGAGATAAACGAGCACTCTCAACAAAGTTTTACGACCTCTCTTCTAAATTTCATAAGTGGGACAGCTTTCTTGCTCACCCTCATGGTTGTAGGGATTTTAATTGGAAAAGTTCATCTCACCGCGCTTCCTACTGGGCCATGGTGGATATATACAGGCGGGGTGCTTGGTGTTGTTTATATAGCCTTTATTTCTACGATTGTTCAACACTTAGGAGTTCTGACTTTTACACTTTTTAGCGTAGGTGGCCAGCTTCTCAGCTCATTGATTATTGATTTAGTTTCACCAACAAATGGCGTGAATGTGAGTGCTTATCTTGTTACTGGAATTGTGATGACATACCTGGGTGTTATCGCCGGTGGCGTAAGTAGTTCGCGAGTGCAGAAACCAAAGAGGCTGTAATAAAGAAAGCTGCAATTGCATAAGACCACGTCTTAACCCATGGCAGTGTGGCTGCGTAATATCCTGCAAGTGTTATTCCTACGCCCCACAGAAAAGCACCAAGAATGTTTGCAGATAAGAACTTGTAGTAGTTCATCTTTGATGCACCGGCAATTGGTGGGACAAAGGTGCGAATCCAAGGGAAGAAGCGCGCAGCAACTACTGCCCACCACCCAGTTTGTTCATAGAAGCGCTCTGAACGGGCAATCATCTTTTGCATGCGCGGGGAGTCATGCTTATCAAGATAAGGACGTCCAACTAATCGACCGATTACGAAACCTACTTGATCTCCCAAGAACGCTGCGATGAAGATGACTGTCACAAGAATCAGGATATTTACTTCACCGTGAGCGGCCGCAACTAGACCTGCGCTAAAGAGGATTGAATCACCAGGTAGGAAAAAGGCAAATAAAACACCAGTTTCAAAGAAAACTACTGCCCCCACCGTTAAGTAGATTAAATACGGAGCAAGGTTAGAGAGTTGGGCATCAAATGATGCAGCTAGTTCAATCACACTGACTTCTTAACCGCCGCAGCTACCGCTTTAGTCACATTTGGATCAAAAACGCTGGGAACAATAAAGGAGGCATTGAGTTGTTCGGGAGATACACAGTCGGCAATCGCTTCTGCTGCTGCAACTAATAGATTATCGGTAATTTTGTGAGCATTGGCATCAAGTAATCCGCGAAAGATTCCAGGGAAAGCCAAAACATTATTAATTTGATTTGGTTGATCACTGCGACCTGTAGCAACAACAGTTGCATACTTACGTGCCACAACGGGATCAACCTCAGGATCTGGATTTGCTAGCGCAAAAATAATTGAACCCTTTGCCATGGTTGCAATGTCAGCTTCTTTGAGAATATTTGGTGCACTCACACCGATAAATACATCGGCACCAACAAGAGCTTCTGGCATAGTGCCAATAAAGTTATTTGGATTGCTGTTATCAATAAACCACTGCTGCATTGAATCTTGAGATTTCATGTCATTATGGATTACGCCGTGGTGATTAAAGCCAATTATGTTCTTTGCCCCGCTAAGTGTGAGCAGACGGGCGATTGCATTTCCTGCAGCACCAACGCCACTTAAAACAATCTTGACTGAACCGAGATCCTTTTTAACAAATTTCAAGGCATTTCGAAGGGCAGCTAGAACAACAATTGCTGTTCCATGTTGGTCATCATGAAAAACTGGAATATCTAGAAGTTCACGAAGGCGACGCTCAACTTCAAAGCATCGAGGAGCGGATATGTCTTCTAAGTTAATACCGCCATAGACGGGTGCGATTAACTGAACTGTGCGAACAATTTCATCAACATCTTGTGTATCCAGGCAAACAGGCCATGCATCAACATCTGCAAAGCGCTTAAATAGCGCAGCTTTTCCTTCCATAACAGGCAAAGCCGCTGCCGGGCCGATATTTCCAAGGCCTAGTACAGCCGATCCATCGGTAACAACTGCCACGGTATTGCGCTTAATTGTTAAGCGGCGAGCATCTGCTGGATCAGCAACAATTGCCTGGCAAATGCGGGCAACACCTGGTGTGTAAGCACGGGAGAGATCATCGCGGGTCTTTAGAGGGACTTTAGATTGAATTTCAATCTTTCCGCCAAGGTGGAGTAAAAATGTTCGATCACTTACTTTACGAACCGTGAGTTCAGGATTTTTTGCAAGAGCAATAGTGATTTGGTCAGCGTGAGCTGAATCAATGGTGTCACACGTAATATCTAAAACAACTTTTTCTAAAAGAGATTCAACTACATCCAGAGCTGTAATAGTTGCACCAGCTGCAGTAATAACAGTTGTTGCAAGTGCTACAGGTTGAGCAGACGGAGGACCCTCAACACGGATAGTAATTCCATATCCGGGGGAAGTGGCTGCCATTTATACGACTCCGTATAAACGATCGCCGGCATCGCCAAGACCTGGAACGATGTAACCATGTTCGTTGAGTTTTTCATCTAGAGCACCAGTAACAATATTGATTGGCACTTTACTTGCAGAGAACTCATCTTCCACAGCTTTCACACCTTCAGGTGCTGACAAGATGCAAATTGCTGTGATCTCAGTTGCACCTAGGTCGAGCAAATAATGAAATGCTGCAATTAGAGTTCCACCTGTTGCAAGCATGGGATCTAGAACAAACACGTGTCGACCAGATAAATCTTCAGGCAAACGATTGGCATATGTACTTGCCTTTAAAGTTTTTTCATCGCGAACCATTCCAAGGAAGCCAACTTCAGCATTTGGCATCAACTTGCTCATGCCTTCGAGCATTCCAAGTCCTGCTCTTAAAATTGGAACAACGACTGGACGAGGTTCGGCCATTTTTAGGCCTTTGGTCTTAGTAACCGGAGTTGTTATCTCAACACTGTGTGTGCGAATGTCACGAGTTGCTTCATAGGCCAGAAGTGTTACTAGCTCTTCGACTAAACGGCGAAATGTTGGGGAATCAGTACGTTCATCGCGCAAAACCGTCAATTTGTGGGCAATAAGCGGGTGATTGGCAACATGAACTTTCATAGGCATTACCTTACAGGGCTTTCAATCCTTTCCAATGAGTGGAATCATCTGAGCATGGCCGATTTCGATGATGACCTCGCAGAAGACATCGAAGAGTTTGACGTTTTAGCCGAAGATTCGCCAAAAGTAATCAGTCTCACAAATGAGTTAGATATAGCCGTAGCTGCATGGCATGAAGATGGCCGTTGGACCTTAGGAATATTGCCTGACCCAAATGACATCGGCCAAATAATTTCAAGGCTTAAGGCGCAACAAACAAATGGTGGATCTATTGCACTTATTTCAATTGATGAAGAGTTTTTCATTCTGATTCGTGTTTTAGGTGCCCACATTTCACTTTTCCTGAGTGATGCAACTGCAGCCCTAGATTATGAAGTTGCAGAAGAGCTATTAGAGATTGCAGACATTCCACTTCCAGAAGATGATGATGAGTCAAGTCCGATTGGTAATTTAGAAATCTTGGCAGATCTTGGAATGAATGGCATGGAGATTTCAGCGCTCTGTGATGACGGTGAGTTATTTCCTGACGAACAACTCGAAGCGATTGCTAATCGATTGGGATTCGGCGATCAGTTTGCAGAGTTATTAGAACTGTGAACGATGAAGAGTTAATGCACGCAGCTTTAGCTGTTGCGCAACAAGCTAGCGCCAGTGGGGATGTTCCTGTTGGTGCGCTTATCATTAATAATGCTGGTGAGATTATTGCTACTGGCCACAACGAGCGTGAATTAAACAATGACCCAACTGCGCACGCAGAAATTGTTGCTATTCGAAAAGCTGCACAAGCGGTGGGGGAATGGCGATTAGAGAACCACACAATTGTTGTGACACTTGAGCCTTGTCCGATGTGTGCTGGTGCAATCGCTCAATCTCGAATCGCAACCCTTGTCTTTGGAGCGTGGGATGAAAAGGGCGGTGCTGTTGGCTCGGTTTGGGACGTAATTCGCGATCCACGCGCGCTTAATAAGCTAGAGGTTCGTGGCGGAGTCCTTGAAGAAGAGTGCTCAGCAATGTTGAAAGAATTTATACAAGGAGTTCGTAAGAAGGATTAAGAATCACCATAGATCCTTCATCTTCACCGACCATGCCTTCAGCACGCATCTGAGAACCAACTTCAAGGCCTGCAATTTCGCGACGACCTAAGAACTGTAATGAAACACCGCCTGTTTCATCCCAGATTTCAACTTGAAGAGCTGGAGCAGAGCCACGGGGCGCAGTCTTAATCGAAGTTACACGTCCTTGCACTTGAGCGCGCTTGCGCCACTCAATCTCCCCAATTTTGGTGACATTTTCTGCGTAATGGCTTATTGGTTCAACATTTATTGGGGCATTTGTTTTAGGAGTAGGCACTGATTGCTTCACTACTTTCTTAACTTCTTGTGGGTGATGCACATCGAGCTTTGCACCAGATGTAATGCGAGCAACGTCAAAAGGAATAATCGTTGCAACTACGCGAGGTAGTTGAGAAATAGGAGCAGCGATTTCTTCAGCAGTTTGATCGTGTAGCAAGCGACCTAAGAAGCGTGAGTAAGAACGTCTCGGTAAAAGAAGAGTTAATTCAACTTCTTCTTTTTCTGTTAGGCGAATTGCATAATCCAAAGCTGAATTAGCTAATCGACGATCAGGGCAGTCAATAAGTTCCAAAGTCACATCATCAAGAGCATCAGATTTAGCCCACGCCTTCTGAATCTCTTCAGCACGACGATCATCAATGACAAAGTGAACTGCAGTTAAGTTACGTGGCTTAAGGCTGCGGGCGTAACGAACTGCGCCAACGGTTGCAATATCAACGCTATCTACCAAAATTGTTACATCGTGACGAGCAATTGACGTAGCACGCTCTTGATGGCGTTTCACTGAAAGTGCTTCTTGTTCGCGGTCATACTGGCGACGCAAGCGCAAGAAAGTAACAACAAGAATTGGGGCAGTGACAAGCACAAGCCAGGCACCTTCAGTGAATTTAACAACTGAGAAAATGATTACGATTAAAAATGACACAGAGCCAGCAAGTGCATTAATAAATACTTTTGCTTTCCAGTGTCCATCTTTGTTGCGCAAGGCGTGTCGTGTCATTCCAAAGCCTGCCAAAGTAAAGCCAGTGAAAACACCAAGGGCATAGAAAGCAACCAAGTGCTCAACTGATCCGGCAGTTATGAGAACGAGGAAAATTCCGCCGCCTGAAAGAAGTAGGATTCCATTAGAGAAAGCTAAACGGTGTCCACGCTTTGTTAATTGGCGAGGTAGATATCCATCAGTTGCAACGAAGTTACAGAGCAAAGGGAAAGCGCTGTATGTGGTGTTTGCGCCAGCGAACAAAATTAACATTGTCGCGGCCTGAACCATTACGAACATTATTTGGCCAAATACACCGTCACCCACAATTGTCTTGGCAATCTGAGAAATAACTGTTGGGGTGCCAGATTCATATGGCATTGCATAAATACGGTGGGCGAACCAAGAAACACCTAGAACTAATGTGCCGAGCAAACCGCTCATAATAAACAAGGTACGGCGGGCATTGACCGCTTCTGGTTGTTGGAAGAGGGCAACACCATCAGAGATGGCCTCAAGTCCAGTTAGTGATGAACCACCATTAGCAAATGCGCGAAGCAAGATGAAAATTGCGGCAAATGTGAGAAGTCCTTGGCTCGCTCCAAGTGGAACCGCACCAACCTGATCAGTCGATAAAGTCTCAAGGGTGCCATTGAAGTTGCGGTAGATGCCGATACTAAAAACTATGAACATGCAGCTAATAAAGAAGTAAGTTGGCAAAGCAAACGCCTTACCTGCTTCTTTCACTCCACGCAGATTGCCAAATGTTAACAACACTATGACAAGTAGAATCATTGGAATTTTCCATGGATGCAATGAAGGGAAAGTTGAAATGATTGCTGCCACACCAGCTGCTGATTGGATTGCTACCGTCACGATGTAGTCCAGCATCAATGCAACAGCTGCAATTTGTGCAACCACGGGACCGAAGTTATCTCGGGAAACTATGTATGCCCCGCCAGTTTTTGTATAAACGTTAATTACATTGCGATATGACAAAGTAATGATTAATAAGATGATAAGAACTACCGCTGTCATTGGCATCAAGATTGCAAATGCAGCTAAACCAAATGCTGGAAGGAGTGCGATAAGAATCTGTTCTGATCCATATGCAGAAGATGAAATACAATCGCTAGATAAAATTCCAAGCGCGTATCTCTTGCTTAAACGTTGGTGCCCTAAGGAGTGACGATTGAGAGGGTTTCCTAATAATCGCCGTTTAAGAGTGTAGAAAAAGGAATCTTTTAGGTGTGCATGGTCTTGAAGCACAACCGGTGTTGGGGCGTCATCAGTCCATGACTTAGGCACTCGAAGCTCCTTTTTTATTGCGTATAACGCAATACTATTTCAAGGCTCTATCGTAGAGCGCATTGGTTTCAACTTCTCGCAGGCTGAGCGTATGATTACCTCCATGCATACACAGTTATATATTGATGGCCAATGGGTAGATGGCGTAAGCAAGGTTGCCGTCTACGATCCAAGTGATAATTCAGTAATCACCGAAGTTTCTATGGCCTCAGATGCCCAGTGCGAGGCTGCTATTGCTGCAGCCGATGCCGCAGCAGTGGCGTGGGCAAAAACGGCCCCTCGATTTAGATCTGAGATTTTGCGAAAAGCGTTTGAAATTATGACCAGTGAAATTGAAGCGATTGCTACTTTAATTTCTCGCGAAAATGGAAAAGCGATGCCGGATGCTCGCGGTGAAGCGGCATATGCGGCAGAGTTTTTCCGTTGGTTTGCCGAAGAAGCTGTACGTACTCCTGGAGATTTCCGTAAATCGCCATCAGGAGATAAGCGAATCCTTGTTACTCACCAACCAATTGGTCTTTCTATTCTTATTACGCCATGGAACTTTCCAGCAGGTATGGCAACTCGCAAGATTGGGCCAGCCGTTGCCGCAGGTTGCACGATGGTTTTAAAACCAGCAACTGAAACACCGTTAACCGCTATGTACATTGTTGGCATCATGGAACGTGCTGGTTTGCCTAAGGGTGTTCTTAATTTAGTTTTGCCAGAAAAAACTGGACCAGCAATTTCAAAGATGCTGCATGATCCACGCGTTAAGAATCTTTCATTTACTGGATCAACTGAAGTAGGCCGCGTGCTACTAAAAGAGGCTGCAGACCAGGTTATTCGCTGCTCTATGGAGCTAGGCGGAAATGCACAAGTGGTTGTTCACGATGATGCAGATCTTGCAGTCACAATTCCGCAGTTGCTTCTTGCCAAGATGCGCAATGGTGGGGCAGCTTGCACATCAGCAAACCGTATCTTTGTTCAACGCGGAATTTCAGAAGCATTTATTAGTGAAATGACTAAGTCAATGAGCACATTTGTTGTAGGCCGAGGTACTGATGCCACAACTACTCTTGGCGCTTCTGTTTCAATGAAAGAGCGCAACAAGATTGCTCAAATCGTTGATGAATCTGTTGCAGCTGGTGCCAAGGTTGCACTTGGCGGCGTTAAGCCTGAAGGTGAAGGCGCTTTCTATCCAGCAACAGTTTTAATCGTTGATAAAGACAACCCAATTCTTCTTCATGAAATCTTTGGTCCAGTAGCACCAATTGTTATTTTTGATACTGATGAAGAAGGGATCAAACTTGCTAATGACACTGATTTTGGTCTTATTAGTTATGTGTTTTCTTCAAACCTCACCCGCGCCTTGCGCACAGCAGAAGCAATGGAATCAGGAATGGTTGCCATTAATAAAGGTGTTATCTCAGATCCAGCAGCTCCCTTTGGTGGCGTGAAGCAATCAGGGTTGGGCCGTGAAGGTGGATTTGATGGCATCCATGAGTTCTTGCAGACCAAGTACATCGGGGTAGAGATTTAACTGGCGGAGGATGAGGGATTTGAACCCTCGATAGGTTGCCCTATACACGCTTTCCAAGCGTGCGCACTCGGCCGCTATGCGAATCCTCCAGTGAAGCGGCTTAACCTTACCCGTTAATTGCTTTGTGCAAGAACCTAACCATTTACTGTTAGATCGCTAGCCAGAATGGATTTTCAAAGCGCTTAACAAAGGCAGCCAGCCATTGTGCTGCCACCGCACCATCAATGGCACGGTGGTCAACTGAAACCGTGAAGTTGATGACGGAACGTATTTTGATTTCCCCGTCAATCACTACCGGTTTTTGCTTGGCTGCACCAACAGCCAAAATTGCTGACTGTGGAGGATTTAAAATTGCAGAGAATTCATCAGTGCCATACATACCAAGATTTGTAACAGAGAATGATCCGCCTTCAATTTCATTTTGCTTTAAGCGGCCATTACGAGCTCTGTCAATTAAATCGCCGGTTGAAATATTTAGCTGTGCAAGACTCATGTGATTGATTCCCCTAACCACAGGTGTAATCAAACCATTATCTGTGGCAACAGCAATTGAAATATCAACATCACTAAATTGACGCAAAGCAGTATCAGTCCAAATGACATTTGCTTGCGGAACATCTGCAAAGGATGCTGCAACAGTCTTTAGAATGAGATCAGTGACTGAGACTTTCTTGGGTGCCCATTCATTATATTTTGCGCGAAAATTCAACATGTCATCTGCAAGCACTGGGGCTGAAAGATAGAAGTGTGGAACTGTTGTCTTGCTTTCAGTTAATCTGCGCGCAATTGCCTTACGCATGCCAGAGTGCGGAATATCTGTAAAGCTTCCAGCAGGAATGACAACCGGAACTGCCTTTGCAACAGTAGTTTTTCCTCCCGCGATTGCTGCCTCTACATCCCGGCGAACAATGCGTCCATCAGGGCCTGTGCCCTGAATTGAATGTGCATCAAGACCATTTTCTTTTGCTAAACGACGAGAAAGTGGACTGATAAATAAGCGATCTCCATGGTCTGTGTTTTTTGATGCAGGAGTGGCTACTGCTACAGGAGCAGCTACAGGTGCAGAAGTTTCAACAACTGGTGTTGTAACTGGTGCTGCGGCAACAGTTACTACACCTGCTTCAACCATCAATGCATCAATCTCAGTTTGTCCTTCACCTGCGGCAAGCAAGATTGCAATCGGTGCACCGACTTGTACGAATGCACCGTTTTGAGCCAGGTACTTACCTAAAATTCCAGCAGTCTCGGCAGGAACTTCTACTAATGCTTTTTCAGTCTCGACTTCAGCCATTGCTTGACCAATAGTGAATGATTCACCCTCTTTTATTAGCCATTTAGCGATTACAGCTTCAGTTGCATTTGCCAAGACTTCTGGCATCCTCATTATTGATGCCATTTATTGATTACCGCCAAATCCGTTTTTCACGCGTGCAAGTCCAGCCACTATTTCCTCAACGCCGGCAAATGCAGCTCGTTCAAGCACCTTTGAAATACTAGGAGAAGCTTCTCCACCAGAGACGCGTTGCACAGGTTGGTCTAGCCAATCAAAGTAACGACGATGAATCTCATCAGATAACCATCCACCATAAGAAGTGCCTAATGCGCCTTGTTCAACAATTAAGACATTGTTAGTTTTCTTTATGGAAGCTTCAATTGTTTCCCAATCGATTGATGCGCGATCGAGCCAACGTAAATCAATTACTTCTGCATCCATCCCACTCTGTTCAACAGCGGCTAAGGAGTGTTTAACCATCGATAAATATGTTAGGACTGTGACATCTTTTCCTTCACGGCGAATGTTCGCCTTGCCAAATGGAATTTGATAATCGAAATCACCTTCAGGGGTATCTCCCATATCTTGATATAGATCAACGTGTTCCAGAACAAGGACAGGATCTTGCAATGCCAATGCTGCA
The DNA here is from genome assembly GCA_000378885.1 of actinobacterium SCGC AAA044-N04. Taxonomy (GTDB): domain Bacteria; phylum Actinomycetota; class Actinomycetes; order Nanopelagicales; family Nanopelagicaceae; genus Planktophila. The sequence continues at coordinate 10,330 of KB900461.1, forward strand.
TTCATTAATCCAATGTATTCAGCAGGTGTGGAAGCAGCAACGATGCGCCACCCAGGACTGGTAACGAAAATTCCCGCAGGATCCATTAAATGCTGTGAACCATACCCACTACCAATCGCAACTTTTGTACGAAGGACCAAAGGAACTGAATTCTGTCCACCAAACATGTGGCGAGCTTTACCGATTTGGTTGAATACCTGATCAGCTGCAACCCACATGAAATCCGGATACATAAATTCGACGATGGGACGGAATCGACCGTCTAATGCAAGACCGCCACCTAGACCAGCAAAAGCATTTTCACTAATTGGAGTTCCTAAAATTCGATTAGGATATTTTTTAGCTAAGCCTTTAGTTGCACCATTAGTTCCACCATTTAATCGGTGGATATCTTCTCCCAGAACAACAATGCGCTCATCTCGCTCCATTGCCGCATCAATGACTCCAGCCACAGCATCAACAAATTTAACATTGGTCTTCGCACCACCATCTTTAAGTGGCTCAAGTGTGCGTGCACCATTGAGTTCAGAGGCATCTCCCCGGACGCCCACGTTAACGAAGGAAACATCAGGCCACAGTTCAGGCCTAATACGGCGCTTTCCTGGGGCATCTGGATTTGGTTCAAGAAGGGCTGATGCAGCAAGTCGGTTAGCAGCAAGTGCTTGTGAGCGCACTGAATCAACAGTTGCTTGATCAATGAGGCCAAGCGCAATCATTTCATTTGCAACGCGTAGTAGTGGATCACGTTCGCGCCACTGAGCTTCTTCTTCCTTGGTGCGATATCCAAAGGCACTTCCAGGAAAAGGACCATTTTGGTGGAAGTAGCGATACACATCTGCCTCAATAACAACTGGACCTTTTCCAGTCCGCATATGTGATTCTGCCTCTTTCATTGCAAGATGAACTGCAAGTGGATCCATTCCATCAACTTTCCATGAAGGAATACCAAATCCTAAGGCACGGCCTGAAAGGCGTGGCTCAGCAGTCACTTCGGAAACGTGGGTTGAAACCGCATACAAGTTATTTTCGATAAAGAAAGCAAGAGGTAATTTCCATGCTGCAGCTAAGTTCATGGTTTCAAGTACTGAACCAATGTTTACAGCACCATCACCAAAGTAAGAAACTGTGATGTTGTTTGTTAGAGATTTACTTTGTGCCCATGCATTACCAGCGGCAAGAGGTACTCCGCCACCAACAATTGCATTTGTTCCTAGCGCTCCGGCTTCGAAATATTGAAGGTGCATGGAACCTCCGCGTCCACTGCAGTACCCTTGGGCTAATCCAAGAATTTCAGCCAGTGTGCGTTGTAAGACTTCTTGAAGCTCAGGTGTCACAAGATTTGTAACATCTAACTTTCCTTGTGAGACATGGTTAATTACTTTGGCAAGGAATTGATGGTGACCTCGGTGAGAACCGTTAATCGCATCGTGTGTTCCTAGTGAAACAATAGAACCCACCGCTCCACCTTCTTGACCAATAGAAGAGTGTGCAGGTCCATGAACTAATCCTTCACCTGCAAGTTCAAGAACGATTTCTTCAAATGCCCGAATTAGGTGTAACTGTCCAAGCATGGTTTCAAGCAGTTGTGGATCTGCCTTCTTCCAATCATCTGCAGTCGTGACAATCTCAACCCATGGTTCACGGGCTACAAGGGGGGTGCGCTTGGTCATGTCGAGCTCCTAGGGGCAGAAATAATTCACTTATAAATTAAGTTCGAGAGAACAGTAAACCCAGATTGCATCCAATCGCAAGGTTTTAGCCCCAAATTCTTCCCTTTAGGTGGTAAATAGGGCTAGATTGTATCCAATTAGCAGAAAGGCGTGAGAAATGGCTGGAATTCCAGGCTTAAGGGGTACCGAGCACATTGGCTTCACGGTCCCTGATCTTGATCAAGCCGAGCGCTTCTTTGTCGACGTCATTGGCTGTGAGCGCATTTACACCCTGGGGCCATTTATTAAAGATGACAATTGGATGGCAGAGCATTTAGGTGTTCACCCACGAACAGTGATGCGCGAACTTCGATTCTTCCGTTGCAAATTTGGACCCAACTTTGAAATATTTCAATACGAAGCTGCAGACACTGCTGCGCCGCAACCTAAGAACTCAGATATTGGTGGACACCATCTTGCGTTTTATGTAGATGATTTTGATACAGCTTTGGAATATCTAAAAAATAAAGGCGTATCAATTATGGGTGAGCCAACATTAAGCAAGAGCCACTCTGAGGGTCAGAAGTGGGTTTACTTCACAAGTCCATGGGGCATGCAATTTGAACTTGTGTCTTTTCCTAACGGTAAAGCATATGAAGCTCAAGCGGCCACAAAACTTTGGCACCCCGCCCATCCGGAGTTGTAATGCTAAATATTAAAAATGAGACTGATCTTGCTCTAAGTCAGCAAATTGCAAATTCTCTGAAAGAAGAAATCCTTTCTGGAAAGTATCCTCCCGGAGTTCGAATTCGCCAAGAAGATATTGCAGAACAATTTGGTGCATCGCGTTCACCAGTTCGTGAGGCACTACGGATTCTTGAAGCAGAAGGACTTATTAATCTAGTGGCACATACCGGAGCATGGATCTCTCATCTAAGTCTTTCTGAATGCGAAGAGATGTATCAACTTCGTGAACGAGTCGAGCCACTTTTACTTAGGTTGAGTATTCCTCATATTACTGACGCGCTTATTGCCGAGCTGAAAGATCTTGTTTTGCAAATGGAAGCTACAACTGATGTGGAAACTTTTTTGAGATTGGATAGACAATTCCATCTACTTTCCTACTCAAAGGCTGAAACAGTTCTTGTAGGTGAGATGGTGAATCGATTATGGAATACAACTCAGCATTATCGACGTGCTTATTCTCAAATGATGGCGTCCACTTCATTTAAACCAGCACACTATGAGCACCATTTATTGCTGGCTTCAATAATTAAGCGCGATGTAGACGATGCCGAAAGGATTTTATTTGGCCACATCCGGCGCACTAGGCTCGAATTAGCCCAGCACCCGGATGTCTTTAACTCTTAATTAAGAACGCGGCGGAATGATTTTTTCAGCGCGTAGTTGCTCGAATAGATCAAAGAAAGAGTCTGGAGTTACTTGAACTTCTCGGTAACCCGCCTTGCGACTCTTACCCATGTCAGCAAAAGTTTCGACCTGACGACCTAAGTCAGCATCAGAGTGCCACCAGGAAGCAATTTCAGATGCTTTGTATGGCTTGAGGTTGTATTTAGAAACAATCTTTTCCCATTCAGCATCTGCGCCAGTCATGCGTGGCTCTAGAGGCGAAATTTCTCCAGGATGTCCTGGATCAGTTACACCGAAGTAGTCTGCAAGAAGTTTCCAGAGTTGTCGCCAGCGGAAGACGTCGCCGTTTACAGTGTTAAAGGCTTCGTTCTTTCCTGCTGGATCCGTTGCAGACCAAACAGCATGACGAGCAAGCAAACGGGCATCAGTAACATCTGTAACACCGTTGTATTGCTCTTTAGAACCTGGGAAAATAAAAGGAGCGCCAGTCTCTTTGCAGATGGAAGCGTAAACAGCAAGTGTTACACCCATATTCATTGCATTACCTAACGCCCAACCAATCATGGTGTGTGGACGATGCACTGACCAGGTGAATCCTTGTTCAGATGCAGACTTAAAGAGAATGTCTTCTTGTGTGTAATAGAAATTATCAATTGGTAGACGTGCTTGGCTCTCTTTAAATGGAGTCTCCATAGGAGTAGCTGCATAGGATTCAAATGGCCCGAGATAATGCTTCAGGCCTGTAATGAGGACGGTGTGCTCCAGTGTGCGCTTTTGAGCAAAGGCATCAAGAGTGTTTTGTAGCATCGCACCATTAACGGCGATATTTTCTTTCTCAGTATTTTGTCTAGACCATGTGCAAAAGAAAAGATGAGAAATAGGGAGGTCGGCAACAGCTGCAGCAACACTTGCTGGATCTAAAACATCTCCATAAACATGCTTAACACCCGGAATGATGATTCCCGGCTTACGGGAGAGCCCGTAGACAGTAAAACCCTTCTTCTGGAGTTCTTGTGCAATATTGTTGCCGGTAATTCCAGTTACTCCGATTACAAGGGCGTTCTTGCTCATAGTCCCATCCATTCTGTGAATCTATTCAGGGTATTGATGTTATGTGAGACTACACATAAAGACAAGATACGGCTTAGAACGTTCGCTCACACTTGACGCTTTGCGCTCGCAGTGCCAAACTTTTGGAAGTGCCGAGCCAACATTGGAGTTGATATGGGACGAGTAACTGGAAAGTCAATCATCGTTACAGGAGCAGGCTCTGGCATTGGCGAGGGCTTTGCTCGCATCCTGGCGGCAGAAGGTGCAAAAGTCGGAGTCTGTGATCTAAACACAGCAGCGGCAGAGCGCGTAGCAAAAGCTATCAACGAGAATGGTGGCCAAGCATTGGCCTTGACTGCTGATGTTTCTAAGCGCGATCAAGTAAGAACAAGTTTTAAGAACTTTGTGGATTGGGCTGGCTCACTTGATGTCATCTTTAATAATGCAGGATTTAACAAACCCATGCACCTCATGGAAGTTACTGAAGATAACTGGAATGCAATCATGAACGTCAATGGACTTGGTGTTTTGATCTGCACTCAAGAAGCCGGCAAATACATGATTGCTCAAAAGAGTGGAAAAATTATTAACACTGCCTCCATCGCTGGACGACAGGGTTATCCAGCTTTTGCTCCTTATTGCGCAAGTAAGTTTGCAGTCAATGCATTAACTCAAGCCACTGCCCGAGGATTAGCCGAGCACAACATCACATGTAATTCTTTTGCTCCAGGTGTAGTAGATACGCCACTCTGGATTGATTTAGATCGAGATTTAATGGAGATGGGAATGTCAGAGCGTCCAGGACAGGCAACAGAAGAGTTCTCCGCTGGTATTTTGCGCGGACGTGCAGCTACACCTGCAGATTTGCAAGGTATGGCCCTTTTCTTAGCCTCAAGTGATTCTGACTATATGACAGGCCAAACCATCATGATTGATGGTGGAATGGTCCTTGTTTAAATCGAATTTTTAACGCATATCGACCATCTACTAATGAAATGAGAAGGAAAAAATGAAAGCACTTCAATTCATGTCACCAAACACTATGGCTGTCAACGAGATTGCCATCCCAAAGATTGCTGACGATGAAGTACTTCTTGCCAGTCGATCCGTGGGAATTTGCCACTCAGATATCGAACTTCTAGAAGGCAGATACATCATTCCTTTTCAATATCCAATTATTCCAGGCCATGAGTGGTCTGCAGAAGTAATGGAAGTTGGAAGCAAGGTTTCAAAACTTAAAGCCGGCGATCGAGTCGTAGGCGAGTGCGTTATTGGTCAGGAACACTTTGGTTTTAGCATTAGCGGAGCAATGGCTGAGTTTTTCATCGCCAAAGCTGATTGGTTACACAAGCTTCCAGAGAATGTTTCTTGGACACAAGGTGCTTTAGTTGAACCGTTCTCTTGTGGTTATTACGCAACCGTTCGCGCCGACAATATGGATGCAAGTGACACTGTTGCCGTCTTTGGTGCAGGACCAATCGGTCTTGGAGTAATTGCTGCCTCAGCAGCAAAAGGTGCACGCGTCATAGTTATTGAACCCTCAGCTGATCGAGCAAAAGTTGCACTCAGTCTCGGTGCCGATGTGGTTATTGATCCAACTAAACAAAACACTAAAGATGCAGTTATGGAGGCCACACACGGTGTTGGTGCCACGATTGTTATCGATGCAAGTGGTCGACCAGATGCAATGGCAGCCACCCTTGAAGTTGCTTCATTCCATGGACGCGTTGTAATCATTGGCATCAGCGTTGGCGGAAAAGCACCTGCAGAGATGGGCTTGATCCAGTCAAAGGAACTGCAAGTGCGCGGAATTATCGGTTCTCCAGGGGTTTGGCCAGAAACCATCCGCTTCTTATCTCGAACTAATCTAGATCTTTCAAAGTTAGTAACTTCAAGTTTTAATATCTCTGAAGCAGATAAGGCCTACCAGAAAGTTCTAACAGACAAGAGCCAAATCAAAGTTCATGTCACGAATTCAGGTAAATAATGTCTTCAACTATGCGCGCAGCAGTACTGCACGACATTTTGGATTTACGCGTTGAGGATTTTCCAAAACCTTCTGCATTAGGTCCAGATGATGTTCTTGTGCACGTAAAGTACAACGGACTTTGTGGCACTGATGCATCAGAGTATGCGAAGAGTTCGACAATGGTTCCTCTCAAAACTGCGCATCCCAATAGCAAGCACGTTGGGGCAACAATTTTGGGTCATGAATTTATTGGCACTGTTGTCGAAGCTGGTTCTAGTGCTCAAGACATGTTAGGAAAAAGGATTGCATGCGGGGCCGGAGTTTCATGTGGCCAATGTTTACGTTGCAAAGAGGGACGCACAAATTTGTGCGATCACTACTACACGCTAGGACTAAGCATTCATGGAGGCTTAGCTGAATTTGTTGTGGCTCCAAAAGATATCTGTGTTCTTATTCCAGATGATGTGTCTGATGAGAGTGCAGCATTAACTCAACCTCTTGCTGTGGGCATTCATGGAGTTCGTCGTGCTGGTGTAAAAAAGGGTGACCAAGTTATTTTGCTTGGAGTAGGTGCTATTGGTTCCTTTGTATGTGTGGCTCTACAAAGTTATGGAGTCAATGTAGTTGCAATGGATATTAGTCAACAACGATTAGACGTTGCGACTCAACTTGGAGCAGACAGCACAATTTTGATTACTCCTGACATTACTCCGGCTGAAATCAAGGCACTCTTTCCTGCAGGAGCAGATGTTGTCTTTGAAACCTCTGGTGCACCTGGTGCTGCAGCACGCGGGCTTGCACTTGCAAAGCGCGGAGGAACATTAATGCTGATGGGATTGAATAAAACCCCTCAGGACTTTCCATTTACTGATGCAGTGCTTCGAGAAGTAGTACTTCAAACAACAGTGGCACATGTGTGCAAAGACGATATGCCTGATGCTTTGGCGTTATTAGCATCGGGAACAGTTGCCAGACTATTAACTGATCGTGTTTATTCACTAGAAAACATTGGTGAGGCATTCGCAGCCCTAACATCTGGCAAAGCTAATGGAAAGATTCTGGTTACTCCCCAAAATGTCTAACATGAAATCTGTTGCAATACTTGGTGTTGGCAAAATGGGTTCGGCGATGGCAAAAGAATTAGCAACCGCTGGTTATCAAGTAACTCTTTGGAATCGAAACCAGTCAGTTGCTGACAAGCTTGCATCTGAAATAAATTTGCCGACAGTAACTGTTTCAGTAACTCCCAAGTCAGCACTAGAAAATGCAGATATCGCACTTTGTTTGTTTACAAATGGAATAGTTACACAATCAGTCCTTCTCGATGACACTCAAGTATTAGAAGGTGTTAGAAGCAATCTGATAATTGTTGACATGGGAACAAGTGGTGTTGAAAGCGCTAAAGCGTTAGCGAGCGCCCTTGCCTCAAAGAAGATTGCATTTATAGATGCACCTGTCTCAGGAAGTGTTGTAACGATTGCTGCTCATCAACTTCTTGTCATGGCAAGTGGTGATAAAGCTGTGATCGAACAAGCTACGCCGGTCTTTTCAGTTTTTGCTAAAAAAAACTGCCTACCTCGGACAAGCCGGTGCTGGTCAAGCCATGAAACTTGCAGTCAATCTGATTGTTCATACCCTCAACGCTGCAGTCAGTGAAGGATTAGCTCTTGCAACAGCAAGTGGTATTGATGCCGCTGCTGCTTATGATGTTCTTGAAGACAGCGTGGTGGCTGCACCGTTTGTAAAATACAAAAGAGCGGCATTTTTAGATCCTGAGCTGCCGGTGGCGATGCGCATAGATACAGTGCTCAAGGATTTGAACCTGATTTTGGGCCTTGGCCACACCACGGGGGTCCAGTTAACGGCCACCGAGGGGGTAGCAGAGCTTTTTGCCCTCGCCCAGGCGGGGGGCTATGAATCCAAGGACATGTCAGCCCTGTTTAGCTATCTCAGCCAATCTTGATGAAAATGTTATAGAAAGTCCTTGTTAACGACCTCACTTCCTCTGTACAGTCACACTTTACATAGAGCCGAAAGGTGGCCATGGCTACTGCACCTGCACGTGAATTGAAGCGTTCTGCACGCTTACAGATTTCGCGTGGAATGAAGACGGTGTTGGCTGGAACCATCATTCTTTACATAGCCAGCGCCTTTTTCGCGCCAACAAGTGTGAGCAAGGTTGCGCAAATGGGAATGCTTCCCTTTGCAGCTTGTTTGGCAATCGTTGGGCTTGGCCAAACACTTGTGATTCAACAAGGAGGCATCGATCTTTCTGTTGCTGGAGCTGTTTCATTAACAGTTGTCATTGTTACATGGGGACCTGATCGCAATGACGATCGTCTACTACCAGCAGTTGCCGCAGCATTTGGTGCAGCAATTATCACCGGGTTAGTTAATGGCTTCCTAGTTACCAAAACAAAACTTAATTCCATTGTTGCAACACTTGGCGTGAACGCCCTTTTGTATGGCGTCATGATGGGTCTCTCTGGCGGAAGTCCTCGCCGAACAACTGAGCGTTTGTCACATTTTGCAAACGATAAATCTTTTGGACTTCCTCATTCAATTTACTTTGGAATTATCCTGACAATAATTGTCACTATCTTATTAAAGCGAACAGTCTTTGGGCGACGATTTGAAGCGGTGGGAGCAAACCCTCGCGCAGCACATGCAACTGGTCTAAAGATTATTCGCTATCAAATCGGCGCTTATGTTGCCGCACAAATTTTATATTGCGCAGCCGGAGTAATTCTTGGTGGCGTTATATCGCAGCCAACGGCCTATCAAGGTGATGACTATGTATTGCCATCAGTAGCAATTGTTGTATTAGGAGGAACTTCTCTCCTTGGGGGTCGTGGTTTCCCAGCAGCATCTGCCTTTGCAGCTTTGTTCTTAAAACAACTAGACATGTTTGTACTCTCACTTGGTGTTCCGTACGGCGTGCGCACGATCGTTATTTCAGTATCTCTGATGCTGGGAATTGCCCTATATGCAGTGAATTGGAAATCAGCGAATTTCTCATTCAAAAAACCAGACAAGGAACTGCAGCTTGTCTAAATTAAGTTTCGACCTCGTAAGAACGTCGAAAGTGCGTCAACGTATGCCGCACAACTGAGAAAGGAAAAAACTTGATACGCTTAAAATCTCGGGCCACTTTAGTCGCGAGCGCTATCGCAGTTGCAGCACTAACAGTGTCAACTAGCTTAGTCGCTGTTTCTTCAGCGAATGCTGCTCTCCCTTCATGGTGCGGCCCAAAGAAAATTACAATGGGATTCACTGATGGATTTGGTGGAAACTCATGGCGTCTAGTCACAACAGCCGCAGTTCGTGAAGAAGTAAAGCTATGTCCAAATGTGACAAAGCTTTACTACGCAGATGGACAAGGCAAGACTGACAAGGCAATTTCAGATATTAAGGGAATGGTTGCTAAGGGCGTAAAGGCTCTTGTTGTATTCCCTGATGCTGGCCAAGCAATGCTTCCAGCTCTTCGTTCAGCTTATAAGGCTGGCGTTGTAACTGTTCCTTACCGCGTAGCTCCAGGTGGAACTGCAGGCAAGGATTACAACATGTTCATTGGTTCAGACTTCGTCTTGGCTGGAAAGCTTTGGGGAGAATGGATTAAGAAGAATCTTCCAAACGGTGGAAACATCCTAAGAATTTCTGGACCAGCTGGTAACAGCCAAGGTGCAGATGAGTCAAAGGGATTAGCTCAGGTTCTTGGAAATGATCCAAAGTACAAGTTCATTGGTGCAGATCCATTTGAAGTTACCGGTTGGGATCCAGGAAAGACTCAAGAAGTCTTGACTGCAGCAATCGCAAAGTATCCAAAGATCGATGTAATTACATCTGACTTCGGACCATCAATGGTTTCTGCACTTCAGGCAGCCGTTGCTTCAGGTTGGAAAGTTCCTGCAATCGCAACTTCAGACGGTAACGTTCTAGGTTGCTTCTACCAGGACAACAAGGCTTCACAGCCAGACTTCAAGATGATGACAATTTCTACTCAGAACGACCACTCGCGCCTAGCCGTACAGTGGGCTGTTGCTCTTGCAACAGGTGGAAAGAAGCCATCTGATAAAGCATTCCCTTCAACTTTGTTTGAAGATTCAGTCTCTGGAAAGCCATCAGCTGTCCAGTGCCGTAAGGATCTTCCTGGCGATGTTTACTTGTCAGCAAAGATGTCAGGAGACGCTCAAGCTAAGTTGAAGAACAACTAAGCAAGCAGTAATTGAAGTAGGTAATGGGGAGTCAGATCGGCCGCATCTAGCAGCTGGTCTGGCTCCCCACTACACGTACTATTAGATTTATCTACATAACCAGATCAATTAAGAAATGAGTCAAAACGTGTCACGCTCTCCGCTGATCTTGTCGAATATATCCAAGAGTTTTGCTGGAGTTCGCCATTTGCCCGTGTCTGCAATGAAATCAACACGCCTGAGAGTGCGGCTAATAAATCTAAACGCATTTACTGATGCGTGCCGTGAAATTCACGCTTGTCGGCAATCCAATCCATCAGTGCAAATAGAACGCCAGAGGCGACAAATGTGAGGTGAATAATGATTCTCCATTTAGTTCCGCCACCAACATGGTCCTGACCAGAGAGTTCAATAAAGTCTTTGAGAAGTTCAATTACTGAAATTGCTACAAGAGAACCAATTAACTTAATTTTCAACCCGCTAAAGTCAATTGTTCCCATCCAGTGTGGACGATCTTTTGATTCTGTTGCCACATCAATTCGAGAAACAAAGTTCTCATATCCTGCAAAGATAACCATCAAGATGAGGTTAGCCAGCAAAGTTAAATCGAGTAGCGCGAGCAGATCTAGAGTAAAGCTCTGAGGAGTTGCATCACCAATTTTTTCAGCTAAATGGATAAATTCGATGATAAAACGGTAACCCAAGAGAACCAGTGCACCTACTAACCCTAAATACAGTGGAGCAAGTAGAAAGCGAGAGCGAAAGAGAATTACTTCAATAGCGTGTGAAAGTTGACTCATGTAGGGGATTTTAACTTATCCCTCAAGCAAAACTGTGACCTGAAGCCATTCTTCCTCGAGTCTGTTTTTCTCACCCCGCAACTGCGCTATCTCATTGGTAATTTCAATCAAACGTTCTGCATTAAATGATGATTCTTCTTGCTCACCCTCTAATTCGGTAATCCGAGAATCGGCTTTCTCCATTTGTCGCTCAAGGCGCACTTTGTCTTTCTTGAGTTGTCTTTCTTCAGCGGCGCTAGAAGTCTTCTTCTCTTTGGGAGCGCTGGCATCGGGTTGCAAAGCTTCGTGGCGAAGCTCTAAATATTCATCTACTCCGCGAGGAAGATCTCGGACATTCTTATACCCCAACAATCCAACAAAGCGATCACACACGCGCTCTAAGAAATACCTGTCGTGGGAGATAACAATCAGAGTTCCACCGTAACCATCAAGTAAATCTTCCAGCTCAGTCAGAGTCTCGATATCAAAATCATTTGTTGGTTCATCCAGCAAGAGAACATTGGGGCTATCCATGAGCAAACGTGTGAGTTGTAAGCGGCGTTTTTCACCCCCTGATAAATCGCCAACAGGAGTCCATTGAGATTCTCTATCAAAGCCTAAGCGCTCACAGAGCTGTGAAGCTGATAGTTCTCGTCCTCCACCAATTTCAACACGGTTGGCAATTTTTTCAACAGCTTCTAATACACGCCACGTTGGATCTAACTCATCCAGATGCTGCGTAAGGAATGCGGCTTTAACAGTAATTCCAGTTACAAGTTTGCCTGATGTTGGTTGGATTTCACCTACTAGAGTTTTCATTAACGTTGTTTTTCCCGCGCCATTCACACCCACTATACCAATGCGATCACCCGGGCCAACATTCCAATACAAATCACTAATTAATTCATTGTCTCCAAGTTTTACTTGAACATGATGTGCCTCATACACCGTCTTACCTAATCGGTTAAGGGCAAACTTAAGTAATGCTCCTTGATCGCGCGGTTCAGGTTCTCCTGCGATTAACACGTTAGCTGCATCGACTCGAAATTTTGGTTTGGTCGTGCGCGCTGGTGCTCCCCTTCGAAGCCAAGCTAGCTCTTTCTTAATCAACATATTACGGCGTTGATCTAAAACAGATGCTTGGCGGGATCGTTCAGCTTTTGATAAAACAAAGGCGCTGTATCCGCCGTCGTATTCTTCTACTTTTCCATCGACAACTTCCCATGTGCGATCTGTTACGGCATCAAGAAACCAACGATCGTGCGTTACAACAGTTACGGCTAATCCTTTTCGGTTATTCAAATACTGCGCCAACCAGGCAACGCCTTCAACATCTAAGTGATTTGTTGGCTCATCCAACAAAATCAGATCAAGTTCATTAATCAGTAGCTTGGCTAATCCCACACGTCTGCGTTCTCCACCAGATAACTGACCAAACTTGCGATCAAAAATATGATCATCAAAAGAACCAAAGAGTCCTGTGAAGACTTCGCGAATGTTTGGCTCACTTGCCCATTCATGTTTTGCGGTATCACCTAAAACAACTTCGCCCACCGTGCTCTCAGGATTAGCTGAATCCACTTGAGACAACAAACCAATGCGTGCAGAATTAGATTTTGTCACGCGGCCTGCATCTGGTTTTTCAACGCCTGCAATGATCTTCATGAGCGTGGATTTTCCTGAGCCGTTTCGACCAACAATGCCGATGCGATCGCCTTCAGATACTCCTAAAGAGACCCCTATAAGTAGCTCTTTGATATCAAAGGCTTTTGAGACCTCTTCGATATTTACAACATTGCGCGCCATGATGGGAGAGCGTACCTTTCCTTCATGAACGTTACTGACCGCGCTTATGCTCTAGAGCTAGATAAAAACGATCCTCTCGCTCATTTCAAATCACAATTCGTGGTCACAGACCCGCAGATGTGTTATTTGGATGGAAATTCATTAGGTCGTCTTCCAAAAGAGACTATTTCTGCCGTGAACAATCTCATGACTGAATGGGGCTCAGAAGTTGTAACTGGCTGGGGACATTGGGTTGATGAAGCACAGCCAACCGGGGATTTACTAGGCCAAGCAGCTTTAGGTGCAGCTCCTGGACAAATTCTTGTCTGTGACACAACTTCAGTTAACTTCTATCAACTCTGTCTTGCGGCGGTGCATGCACGTCCTGGTCGTAAAACAATCATCACAGATGCTGCAAACTTTCCGACAGATCGATACATCCTGGATGGAATTGCTAAGCAGTTTGGGTTAAATCTAGTCCTTATCCAAAATGAAGATTCTGCAGTTGCAACACATGAGCGCATCACTACCCAAGTTCTTGCTCCATATCTCAATGATGATGTTGCACTTGTAACACTACAAGTTATTCAATATCGCTCAGGTGCTAGAACTGATATCAAATCAATTACCGATCAAGTACGTGCAATTGGTGGTTTAGTTGTTTGGGATGCCAGCCATGCAGTAGGTGCAATTGAATTAAATCTTGATGCAAACGGAGTTGATCTTTGTGTTGGTTGCACATATAAATATGGAAACTCAGGTCCAGGTTCACCTGCTTGGTTATATGTAAGCAAAAAGATTCAAAAAGAATTACAAGTTCCAATTCAGGGATGGTTTGCGCAAGATGCCCAGTTTGAAATGGGACCGGTATTTGAGCGAGCACAAAACATCCGCGGCTTCCAGATTGCTAGTCCATCCCTCATTGGTATTCGCTGTGTTCAGACAGCTTTTTCCATGATTAAGGAGGCTGGCATAGATGCAATCGCACATAAGGCTGCAGTTGGTACTCAAATGATGATCGATCTTTATGATGCCTGGTTAGCTCCACTTGGATTTGCACTTAACACTTCACGCGATCCTAAAGAGCGTGGTGGACATATCTCATTGGTTCACCCAGATGCTGCTCAGATATGCGTTGCAATGCGCGAGATTTCTAATGTAATTCCTGACTACCGCACGCCTAATTCAATCCGTTTGGCTATCTCACCACTTCCAACATCATTTGTTGAAGTGTGGGATGGTTTTGAGAGAACGCGCGATCTAGTGGCATCTGGCCAATACAGAACAATAAAAGAGGGCGGTTCAAGAGTCACATGAGCGAAAACTTCGATTCAGCACTGACATACACATCTTATTTAGCTGTAGATGAACTTTTAAGCCTGCAGCGTCCACTCTCACAAGGGCCAGAGCATGATGAAATGCTTTTCATCATCATTCACCAAACTTATGAGCTCTGGTTCAAACAGATTATTCACGAATTTGCCGAAGCACAACGTGCTATGGAATCAGCAGACACTCATTATTCTCTAGCGATTTTGGGTCGCATCCGTACGATTCTTAAAGTCTGTGTTACACAGATTGATATTTTAGAGACTATGACACCTTTGCAGTTCAACGCATTCCGTTCATATCTTTCATCATCAAGCGGTTTCCAGTCTGCACAATTTCGAAAAGTTGAGGCTTTGCTTGGCCGTCGCGATACAAAAATGGCGGGTCACCTACCACCTGCAATTCAAGCTGAGATTGCATTAATAACTTCAGGTAATTCAGTATGGGATTCAGCTCTGGCTTATTTATCAAAGCGTGGACACGCAATTCCAACTGATGTTTTAGAACGTGATCGCACTTTGCCATATGAGGCTAATTTGCGCGTCCAAGATGTTCTACTTGCAGTTCATACTAAAGATCCTGAGAGTGCAATGATCTGTGAGCGCTTGGTGGATATTGATGAAGGAATGCAAGAGTGGCGCTATCGCCATGTGAAGATGGTGGAGCGCACAATTGGTCACAAAATTGGTACTGGTGGTTCAAGCGGTGTGGAGTACCTTGCAAGTACTTTATTTGCGCCAGTATTTAAAGATTTGTGGGAAATCCGTTCACGCTTTTAATTCGGTAAACCTTTAACCACAATCTCTTCTAATGCTTTGCGCTCTCGTGGTGCAATTTCTCTCTCTAGCATGGTCCCTTGTAATAGCTCAGCCGGTGCTTGCTTACCAATTGCTATAACTGCAATCGGTGTAAGAGAAGGATCTACTCCTAGATTTTCTCCAGCTTTTGCAGCATCAAAGCCAGTCATTTGGTGAGCAACAAGTCCTCGGTGGTGTGTTTCAACAACCATTTGAGCAACAGCAAGACCGCAGTCATAGAGATAACCCTTATTTGGTGTTCCATCTTCACGTGTGTGAACGCCAGCAACAACTATTAACACAGATGATCGGTGGGCCCATCCCTGATTAAAAGAAACTAGAGAATCTAAAATCTGTGAAAAGGTTTCATCCCCACGATGTCCAATAAAGAAACGCCATGGTTGACCATTGTGTGCTGATGGTGCCCAGCGTGCAGCTTCCAATATTGCCAATAGATCTTCTTTTGAAAGAACAGTTGCTGCATCTAATGAGCGAGGGCTATGTCGATTGGCTAATACTTCGTTAATTTCTACTGCGGTCTGTGCTTTCATCATTTCCACAGTCTAAGTGCAGGCTAGAGTTATCGCATGTCGGGATGGATTCATCACACTGCAGATTGGCTAATAGCTAATAATTTGCAAACCCCACTATTTATTCTTCTCATTTTCCTTGCATTTGCTGAAGCTGCTGCATTTGTGGGCTTTGTATTACCAGGCGAAACATCCTTATTAATTGGTGGAGTGCTTGCCCACGCCCACGTGTGGCCTTTCTGGCTTTTCCTAATTTGCTCGATAGTTGGTGCAATAGCCGGTGATTCTGTTGGTTATGAAGTTGGTAAACATTTTGGCCCACACATCAAAACAACTCGGTTCGGCAAGCTCGTTGGTGCTAAACGCTGGCGATTAGCTGAGCACATCTTTGATAAATACCATGGTGGTGCAATATTTTTCGGCCGTGCTCAAGCGCTACTACGTGCTCTTGTTCCATCACTAGCCGGCATGCACCAAGTTCCCTATAGAACGTTTCTGAAATGGAACGCTGCTGGAGGAATTGTCTTTAGCACCGTGGTTGTCAGCCTCGGATATCAGTTTGCAAGCTCGCTCTCAACCCTTGAGAAATACCTTAAGTATTGGGCTGCATTATTTTTGTTTGTAGTTGTGACTTTGGTATTGATTATAAAAAACAAGCTAGAAAAGATGATCGAAGAATAATTACTTTTAAACAATTTCCACTAAGTCGCCATAAGCAGTTTTTGCAATCTCTTCACGCTTGGCGCGGTAAGCAGGGCTTGCTCCAGTTATTAAGTGTTCAAATCTGGTGGCAGATTTAATTAACTTATGTAGCTCAGCTGAATCTGTTGAATCACCAAATACTGGAGGTTCTTGCTTGGTTACCTGAACAACAATGTGTGGGTTAATGAATCGATATACCAGCGCAACTCTGCGTAATCCTAAATTAGCGACATGGCGTAAACCGCGATTAATATGATCTTGAGCCATTAAACGGATGAAAGTGAAAGTTTTAGCTTTTGCGGGAGCTTGAGCATTTGCAAGTGAAAACAAGATATCTGCGATCTCTTGGCCGCCAGTTGTGTTTGGAAGTTCTGCGCATTTTGCAGATAAGCCTGCACGCACTTGTGGATCCTGTAGTTGCTTAACCGTCTTTGTAATATCAGCTAAATCTGCTTGATCTGCCCGTAATGCATAGCCAAAATCATGACACCAACGAGCTCGAGCCTCTTGATCATCGGTGCCACGAATGTTTGAGACAAACACTGTTGGTACCTGTGCTGGCAATAGCTCGTGCACACCGTTATATCCAGTTGCACAAATACCAGCATCAAATGCATGCAACACTTTTGCTAGCGGGAAATAGCGCGCAACTTTTATGTCTAGCCCCTCTGGAGCTAATGAATTTCCATCTTTATCAATGGGAGCTTTAGTTAAAACAACTTGCAAATCTTTCCAGCCAAGCAAGCCTTCCAGAGCTGCAGTCATCTTGTGGTTAACATCGCTATCACCTGTTCCCAGTTGAACTAATGCAACTGGGCGGTTTTGATCAAGACCTAAAGCTTTACGAGCATCTTCGCGAGATAGCGCATCTTCTTTTCTAAAAAGTGAAACAGGAGATGTTAAAATAGAGTCTTTACGTTTTGATGTTGGACCAAAATCATAAGCACGAGCAATATCTCCTGGCTCAACAATTGCATCCATCATTTTTGCTTGTAAACCTAAAATGAAGCGCTGCGGCTTCTTCTGCCACAATCCACGACGAACCCACACAAGTTTTAATTTTGGGTTTGCATTGCGCGCAGCTATTACGCCTGGGTAAGGAACAACACCATCAAAAGATAAACCTTTTGCATCTGTCTCTTCAACTAATGCTAAAAGGCGATCGCGTAAGTATGCATCCCACTTTTCGCGTGACATCCATAAACGATCTCGCCCTGGGATGTATTCGCAGCGAATACCCATAAAGGAAGGAATCTCTGCAATTCCACCAGCCATTGAAACGATAATTGGATTTGCAACAGGCTTTAGTGCAAGAGCCACTGCGCTTGCTCGTGCCAAGTGACCCATTCCAACACCATTGCTGGTTGCAAGGATGATTGTGGGTTTGGACATGGCACGAAGCCTATCTATTAGTTACTTCTCAGCCCATTTTGAGTAAAGTCAGCGGGGTGTCTGGCACTGTGATTGTTTCCATCAAGGGGCTCACCCGATCCTTTGGTGACGTGCGTGCAGTTGCTGGCGTTGACCTTGATATCTATGAAGGCGAATTCATAACTCTGCTAGGTCCTTCAGGCTCAGGCAAAACAACAGTTCTTCGCATGATTGCAGGTTTTGAGAAACCAGATTCTGGATTTATTGAATTAGCCGGTAAAGACGTTTCTCAACTTCCTCCCTATGAGCGAGATGTGAACACTGTTTTTCAGGATTACGCACTATTTCCACATATGAACGTTATAAGCAATATTGAATATGGATTAAAAGTTAAAGGTTTTGCTAAACACGAGTGCAACGCTCGCGCACTTGAAGCTCTTAAGCAAGTTCGTTTGGAAGGTTATGGTGAAAGAAAACCATCTCAACTCTCAGGCGGACAAAGACAACGCGTAGCACTAGCTCGGGCATTAGTGAATAGACCATCGGTTTTGCTTCTAGATGAGCCTCTAGGTGCATTGGATTTAAAATTGCGCGAACAGATGCAAATTGAATTGAAGGAGTTGCAGCGGGCCGTTGGGATTACGTTCATATTTGTAACTCACGATCAAGAAGAAGCGCTGACAATGAGTGATCGAATCGCAGTTTTTAACAATGGAAGAATTGAACAACTAGGCACCCCTCGTGAAATTTATGCAAATCCAGTAAGTGCTTTCGTATCTGAGTTTGTTGGTCAAACTAACCGAATTTGCATTGAAAGCGTGAGAATTAATATCCGACCAGAAGCAATTACGGTTTCAAAGTCACAAACTTCAGGAAATCGTTCACTACAAGGAACTCTGCGCGATGTAATTTTCGTAGGTGCTACTACACGATATTTAGTAGACACAAGCTGTGGCACTGTTATTTCAGTGGTTCCAGTGGGTGAACTCAAAATAGGTGATGCTGTAACAGTCTCATGGGAAAAGGAAAAGGAATTCTTGGTTCATTGAAGAACTAAGGTGCATGTTCAACCGCTGAATATGTTAAGTAAAGATGGAGGTACAGATGCATAAGAAGCGTCTGGTTTCACTAATCGCTGTTGCTTCAGTAGCAGCGCTCATTCTCGCTGGTTGCAGCTCAGGTAGCGACTCTGCATCCGATAGCGGTGTACCTAAAGTAGACATGATGAAAGAGCTTGGTGCTGGTGAAGGCCAAGTAAATATCGTTGCTTGGGCTGGATATGTTGAAAATGGTTCAACAGATCCAAATGTTGACTGGGTTACTGGTTTCGAAAAAGAAACTGGTTGCAAAGTAAACGTTAAGACTGGCGCAACTTCAGATGACATGGTTGCATTGATGAAAACCGGTGAATACGACGTCGTTTCTGCATCAGGTGATGCTTCACTTCGTCTGATTTATGGTGGCGATGTTGCACCTGTTAACACAGACTTGATTCCAAACTATGCAGACATCTTTGAAAACCTCAAGATGCAGCAATGGAACTCAGTAGATGGTGTCGCATATGGTGTTCCGCACGGTCGTGGGGCTAACTTATTGGCATATCGCACAGATATTGTTAAGCCTGCACCTACTTCATGGGCTTCAGTCTTTGATGTGAACTCACCTTATAAGGGCAAGATCACAGCATATGACTCACCTATTTATATTGCTGATGCAGCACTTTATTTGATGGAGACAAAGCCAGAGCTTGGAATTAAATATCCTTATGCTCTAGATCAAACCCAGTTTGATGCTGCTATTGAGGTTCTAAAGGCTCAGAAGCCACTTATTGGTGAGTACTGGGGCGATTACCTCAAGCATGTTGCATCACTTAAATCAGGTGGAACAGTGCTTGGTACAACCTGGCAAGTAAATATCAATCTTGCAAAGGGTGAAGGAACTAAGGTTGAAGGCATTAAGCCTACAGGCGGTTCAACTGGTTGGTCAGATACATGGATGGTTAGCAGCAAAGCTAAGAATCCAAACTGTGCATACATGTGGATGAACCACATTGCATCACCTGCAGCAAATGCAGGCGTTGCAGAATGGTTCGGAGAAGCTCCATCTAATGCAAAGTCTTGCGACCTAACTGCTGATAAGAACCACTGTGCAACTTTCCATGCTGCAGATGATGCTTACTGGGAAGATGTTTACTACTGGAATACAGCAACTGAGGCATGTCTTGACGGACGTACTGATGTGAAGTGCGTTCCTTACGCTGAATGGGTCAAAGCTTGGTCCAGCTTGCGTAATTCATAAGTAATAAACCGGGCGTGGGTTAATTCCCACGCCCGGTTTTCTTTATTAGAAAGGAGTCGTAGGTGTTAAATTCTTTATCGAACTATTTGCATAAAAAAGATCGCCTGCGGCTCGTTGCACTTTTAACTACCCCTGTCTTATGGCTTGTAGTTGCTTACTTAGGCGCATTAGCAATGCTTCTTGTAACTGCATTCTTTACGATTGATGGTTTTACAGGAAATGTTATTCAGCAGTTCAATCTAGGTAATTTTCAAGACATGCTCACAGATGCTGCCTATAAGAATGTTGTTTTACGAACACTCGGCATTGCAATAAGCGTTACATTGATTTGCTCTGTTCTAGCAATCCCTATGGCTTTTTATATGGCCAAAATTGCTAGGCCTCGTTCACAAAAGATCCTTGTTGCACTTGTTTTAACTCCACTGTGGGCTTCCTACTTAGTAAAAATCTACGCCTGGCGAACAATGCTCGAACCCGGAAACGGTGTCTTGGATTGGCTTCTAGGACCAATAGGGATTCATTCGCCTGGATTTGGTGGGCCTGCAATCATTATTGGACTTTCATACCTTTGGCTTCCGTACATGATCTTGCCAATCTATGCAGGGTTGGAGCGCTTACCAAATAATCTCTTGGATGCTTCAGGTGATCTAGGCGCACACAATTTCTATACTTTTAGAAAAGTAATTCTGCCTCTTATATTCCCTAGCTTGGTTGCTGGGTCGATGTTTACTTTTTCTCTGAGCTTAGGTGATTACATCACAGCTCAAATTATTGGCGGTAAATTACAGATGCTTGGTAATGTTGTTTATCAAAACTTCAGTATTAATTTACCTTTTGCCGCAACTATCGCAATGATTCCAGTGTCAATCATGGCTCTTTATCTATACCTCGTGCGCCGCACGGGTGCGTTAGCGAGTATGTAATGACAATTTCGCGCAACGCACGTTTGCTTCTCGCCTCGCTTTTGGGCGTAGGTCTGGCTTTCATTTATGTCCCACTCTCTGTAGTCATTATTAATTCATTTAACGCTAGTAAGACTTTTTCTTGGCCTCCATCTCAATTCACAACCATGTGGTGGTCTAAGGCGATAGAAAATACTGGCGTGAGAGAAGCGCTCAAGTGGAGTGTTCTTGCTGGATTATCAGCAACAGCAATCGCATTAATTCTTGGAACTTGCTTAGCTTTTGCAGTCAGTAGATATCAGTTCTTTGGTCGTGAAGTAATTTCGTTACTGGTTGTACTCCCAATTTCTCTTCCTGGAGTTGTCACTGGTATTGCTCTCAATAACGCCTTCACCAAACAGTTAGGCATGTCAACTGGTTTATTAACTGTGGTTATTGGTCATGCAACTTTTTGTATCGTGATCGTCTATAACAATGCAATCGCTCGCTTGCGCCGCATGGGCACCTCACTTCAAGAGGCATCCATGGATCTTGGAGCCAATGGAATAACTACATTCCGCCTTATTACTCTCCCAAATTTGGCATCTGCCTTATTTGCCGGCGGATTACTTGCCTTCGGACTTTCTTTTGATGAGATTGTTGTAACTACTTTTACAGCTGGTCCAGGAATCCAAACTTTACCTATTTGGATTTACAACAATCTATTCAGACCCAACCAAGCACCTATTGTTAATGTGGTTGCAGCAACTCTTGTTGTTTTATCAATTGTGCCAATTTACTTGTCTCAGCGATTAAGCCAAGACACAACAACTGGTGGAAGGTTCTAGTTCCCCCACGAAGAATGCAACGGTCTGCCTTCGGCATAGCCAGCAGATGACTGAATTCCAATAACTGCTCGCTCTGCAAACTCATCAAGATTTCGTGCGCCTGCATAGGTGCAAGAAGAGCGCAGCCCAGCAATGATTTCATCGAGTAGATCTTCAACACCTGGTCGTGCAGGGTTTAAATACATACGAGATGTTGAAATGCCTTCTTCAAATAAAGCTTTGCGAGCGCGCTCAAAGGCATCCTCTCCTGATGTGCGAGCAGCAACTGCGCGGGCTGATGCCATTCCAAATGATTCTTTAAACAAACGCCCATTTACATCACTCTGTAAATCTCCAGGTGATTCATATGTGCCTGCAAACCAAGAACCGATCATTACTTGAGATGCACCTGCAGCTAAGGCCAGTGCAACATCTCGTGGGTGACGGACTCCTCCATCTGCCCATACGTGTGCACCTAACTTCTTAGCCTCTGTGGCACATTCCAAAACTGCTGAGAATTGCGGGCGACCAACACCAGTTTGCATACGGGTTGTACACATAGCCCCTGGTCCAACGCCTACCTTAATAATTGAAGCTCCTGCTGCAACTAGATCTCTCACACCCTCTGCAGTAACAACATTGCCCGCAACGACTGGAACTGAAAGACCTAGAGATTTAATTGCCTTAAGGGCATCAATCATCTTCTTCTGGTGACCATGTGCGGTGTCAACAACTAGAACATCAGCGCCTGATTCAACCAGGGCCGCCGCCTTTGCGGCAACATCTCCGTTAATACCAACAGCTGCAGCAATGCGCAGGCGGTTGTTTGCATCAACTGCCGGTGAATACAGCGTTCCACGCAGCGCACCGATGCGAGTGATAATGCCAACGAGGTCACCATTACTTGAAACTACTGGGGCTAACTTATGGCGGTGTTGGTTTAAGAACTCAAAAGCAGCGCGTGCATCTAGGTTATCTGCCATCGTAATAAGTTCTTTACTCATTACTTGATGCAGTTGTGTAAAGCGATCAACGCTCTTGCAATCTTCTTCTGTAACAATGCCAACTGGCTTTCCACCATCAACAATGACAATTGCACCGTGTGCCCGCTTGTGTAAGAGAGAAACCGCATCTGCGACGGTTTGATGTGGGTTTAAAGTAATAGGTGTATCAAAAAACACATGGCGTTGCTTAACCCATTTAATAACGCTATCAACAACTGCATGTGGAATATCTTGGGGAATAACTGCAATGCCACCACGCCGCGCAATAGTTTCAGCCATGCGACGACCAGAGATAGCAGTCATGTTTGCAACTACTAAAGGAATTGTTGTTCCTGAACCATCCGTTGATGCTAAATCCACATCCATACGGCTAGAGAGTTCGGAGGAGCTAGGCACCATGAAGACATCGTCATAGGTGAGATCGTGGGTGGGATTATTTATGAAGCGCACGTAGCAGAACTATACTCATGTAGGATTTAGGGATGTCTAATCCACTTATTTCAGCGCGTGGTTTGACCAAGAAATTCGGAGATTTCACCGCGGTCAACGGCATCGACTTCGATGTCTATAAAGGTGAGTCTTTTGGCTTTCTAGGACCAAATGGGGCTGGTAAATCAACAGCTATGCGCATCATTGGCGCAACCTCACAGCGAACCTCAGGCACGATTTCAATTTTAGGAAAAGATCCAGAACTACATGGACCACAGATCCGTGCTCACTTAGGTGTTGTCCCCCAGCAAGATAACTTGGATATGCAGTTAAGTGTGGCTGAAAACCTTTATATCTATGGACGCTACTTTGGATTACCTCGCTCATTTGTGAAAGGAAAAGTAGATGAACTTCTAGCTTTTGCTCAATTGGAAGAAAAACGTGATGCAAAAGTAGAGACTCTCAGTGGTGGCATGAAGCGCCGCTTAACTATTGCGCGCGCACTTGTAAGTGAACCTGAAATCTTGATGCTGGATGAACCAACAACGGGATTAGATCCACAAGCACGCCATATTTTGTGGGATCGCTTATTCCGCCTAAAAGAGCAAGGTGTCACGCTCCTTATTACTACGCACTTTATGGATGAGGCTGAGCAACTCTGTGATCGCCTCATGGTGATGGATAAAGGCTCAATCATGGCCGAAGGAAGTCCTGCCGCACTTATTAAGGATTATTCAACCAAGGAGGTTCTTGAAGTTCGCTTTGGATCAGATCGCAATCAAGAAATGGCTGACAAGTTGCGCACAATGTGTGATCGAATTGAAGAACTACCTGATCGCGTCTTGATGTATACAGAAGATGGCGAAGCTTTACTTGAAAAGATCTATGCCGCCAATCTTCATCCGAAGACTTCTCTTGTGCGCCGCTCATCTTTAGAAGATGTTTTCTTGCGCCTTACAGGAAGAACTCTGATCGAATAATGAGTCTTGCTAATATCCGACAGGGATCACTCGTTCTTGTAGATGCAGCCCGAGTGCAATCTCGAGGCGCTATCTATGTTGCACAGGCCCGTATCCGCCAGATGATGAAATGGATCTGGATGATTATCGGTATTGCAATTGCTAACCCAGTTCTTTATTTAATATCTGTAGGAGTTGGCCTGGGTGGCTTAATTGATCAGAGTGTTGGTCCAGCAGGAGTTGATGGCGTTAAATATTTAACTTTCCTAGCCCCAGCTTTGCTTGCACAAGCAGCTATTCAAGGAACTATGGATGAAACCATTTACCCAACACTTGAAGGTTTTAAATGGCATAAAACTTTTTATTCTATGAACTCAACCCCTTTGTCCGGGGCTCAGATTTCTTATGGTGTTTTTCTTACTGCGCTTTTCCGCGCTTTCTACACCGTGGTTTTATATTTCGGAGTGATGTGGGCATTCGGTGCACTTGAATCCCCGCGTGCTTGGCTTGCAATCCCAACAGCAATTTTTGCAGGCGCATCCTTTGGTGCACTCATGCAAGCGATGGCTGGAAAGTTAGAAGATGAAAACATCTTCTTTGTTGTTTTAGGCCGCTTTGTCATGATGCCGCTTTTTATGTTTTCAGGGACCTTTTTCCCGCTCACATCGATGCCTTTCTTCCTGCAGTGGATCGGTTGGATCTCACCGCTGTGGCATGCAACTGAGTTAGGACGCCACTTAACCTACGGTCACGCCATTTCTCCAACAATGATCTGGGTGCACTTCATATTCCTTGGCATCATGCTGGTGCTAGGCCTGTTCTTCTCTGCTCGCATCTTTACGAAGCGATTGGCTAAGTAGATGTTTATTCCTATGGCTGTTGCTATCGCCGATGCCCGTGCTGGCAAACGAGGTGAGCGTGTCTACTCTGGTCGTGTTCCACAATTACTAGAGCGCGGATTTATTGCTTTTAAATCTTCCACATACATGATCGTTATCTCTGGCTTTATTGAGCCTGTCTTATATCTGCTCTCTTTTGGTTATGGCATTGGAAAGCTACTGCCAACAATTGCCGTGGGCGGAGAAAGCATTAAATACGCCGCTTTTATCGCCCCAGCCTTGCTTGCAACAAGTGCCATGAATGGTGCTATTTATGACTCAACAATGAACGTGTTCTTTAAACTCAATCACGATCGTATTTACCATGGCATGTTGGCAACTTCAATGGGACCACTTGATGTTGCATTAGGTGAAATCGGTTGGGCTTTAATCCGCGGGTTCTCTTATGCCTGTGCTTTTATGGCAGTTATTGCACCACTTGGACTAGTAGAAAGTATTTGGGGTTTACTCGCTATTCCTGCCGCGGTTTTGATTGCTTTTGGTTTTGCTGCCTGCGGTATGGCAGTTACCTCTTATATGAAATCTTTTCAGCAGTTAGAAATTGTGACTGTTGTATTATTGCCAATGTTTCTATTTTCTGGATCTTTTTATCCCATCAGCGTCTTCCCAGAGTGGCTCCAGTTCACAGTTAATCTGCTGCCGCTTACGCATGCAATTAATTTAGTCCGCGGACTTTGTTTAGGAAACTTGGAATTGGCTTTAATAGGCCATGCGCTCTATTTTGTTGTAATGATAGTTATTGGACTTTTTTTCACAACAAAGCGCTTAAACGCACTTTTTATGAAATAAAATCCCTTTTTCCCGCATGACACACCCGGTTTTTTTTGGGGGTTGCATTTAAAAAACGGCATGAGATACTTAACCCTTAGTTCGAAAGAACTAAAAACCGAACCGGGAGAGTACTTCTCAAACGAGTTTCAAAAGCTGAAACCTTTGCCGTACAAGTTTTACAATGATTACCCAAACTAATCACAGAGAAACATTTAGATTCGTTCCTTCAATATCTACTCCTGTCTCACCTGAGCGAGTAGCCGAACTCCTGAAAGCTGAATGGGAGTTATTCACCAAGCAAACTGGCAAGAGCGCCGAAGAAAGCAAGCGCTCCTTCAAGTCATTGCCTCTGGGCGTAACTTCAAGCTTTCAGCACTGGGACCCATATCCAATCTCGATTGTGAGCGCTAAGGGCGCCTGGATGACAGATGTTGATGGTCGCCAGCTCCTCGATCTCTCCATGGGCTTTGGAGCCATGCTGGCAGGTCACCTGAACCCAACAATCGTTGAGGAAGTAAGGAAGGCACTCGAGAGTGGAACTCTCTTTGTCACCCCTTCTCCTATTTCAACCGATGCTGCAGAGCGCATCTGTCGCCGCTTTGGAATCGATCAAGTTCGCTTCACTAACTCAGGAACTGAATCAACAATGTATGCCGTTCGCACAGCACGCGCTGCAACAGATAAGAATGCAATAGTTAAAATTGAGGGCGGCTATCACGGTAGCTATGACCCATTCGTAGTCTCAAGCAAGCCACCTATCGACAAGATCGGTGATGAAAACGATCCCATCGCACACGTTCCAGATGGAATTGTTCCAGGTGAAATCTATGTTGTTCCTTATAACAATGCAGATGCCCTAGAGCGCACATTCAAAAAGCATGGCTCATCCATTGCTTGTTTCATTCTCGAACCAGTTCTAGAAAACCTAGGCATTGTTTTGCCAGATGAAGGTTACTTAGAGCGAGTTCGCGAACTTTGCGATGAGTACAACGTTGTTTTAATCTTTGATGAAGTTAAAACAGGTTTAACTGCAGGACATCAAGGCGCTGCACAGCGTTTAGGTGTTACTCCGGACTTAATTACCCTTGCAAAATCAATTGGTGGCGGACTTACTTTGGCAGCCTTTGGCGGCAAGAAGAAGTACATGGACTTTGTTACTAATGGAAAAATGGCCCACTTTGGAACATTTAACGGTAATCCCCTGGCAATGGCTGGTGTTCGCGCAGCTGATGTGATTTTCACAGAAGAATCACTTGCAAAGGCTGAAGGCTTTAACCAACAAGCACTTGATCGCATCAATGCAATCATTGAGCAATACCAACTACCAGCGCACACTGTCGGTTTTGGTGTGAAGGGCTGTATTACGTGGTCCACAGAGCCAGTTCGTAACTACCGTGATTACAAAGCCACAGATTTTGCTGTTGCTGAACTTTCATGGCTGTGGTCACTTAACCGCGGAATCATTACGCCTCCGGGATTAGATGAGCAGTGGTTAATCTCGCTGGCTCATGGCCAGAAGGAAGTTGATATTTTGGTGGAGGATTTCGAATCCTTTGCTAAAGCTCTACGCGGGTAATATACGTAACTGATCTAGAGCTATTTCTACTCCTGCGCTCATCTGTCTAATAGGCATGGTTGGCAGGTTGGCAAACTCTTTGCGTTGTTCATCCATCAAGGGCACATGCATAAATCCGCTAGGTATGTTGCTTTCTTTTAAGTAATCCTGCAATACATAAAAAATGTGATTACACACAAATGTTCCAGCGCTCAGTGAAATCGAAGCTGGAACTCCTGCCGCTTTCATAGATGCAACCATCTTCTCAATGGGCAGCGTTGAGAAATAGCCATCAGGGCCATCATCAATAATTCTCTGCTCTTTAGGTTGATTACCTGCATTATCTGCAATCCGGGCATCATCTAAGTTAATTGCAATGCGCTCAGGAGTCATCACGCTTCTGCCCTCTGCTTGACCTAAACACAGCACTGCGTTTGGTTTATGCAGATCAATGAGTTCACGCAACTGTGCGCTGGCCTGACCAAAAACTACCGGCAGTATCGCCGTTACAAGATCATCACCGATAAGTGCTTTAACTATTTCACCTGAAGGGTTGAGCGCTGATTTATCAAAGGCTTCAAAGCCCGTTACAAGGATCTTGGACATGGCATAAGTATTACCTATATAAAAAGAAGAAAAGCCCCCGGTGTGAAAGGCACCGAGAGCTTAACTTGTGCGCGCGAAGGGATTCGAACCCCTAACCTTCTGATCCGTAGTCAGATGCTCTATCCGTTGAGCTACGCGCGCTTATTTAGTTTTGTACAGCCTGCGCATCTTACCTTCTTTTCATTCAGTGCCAAAATGCTCAAACCAGCCGTATTTAAAGCACAAAGGGCGCCGGAATTAACCGACGCCCTTTGTGATTACTACTTACTTAGCCAACCTTCTTCACACGTCCATCTAGGACTGGAACTTGGGTGACCTTTCCTGCTGCCATATCGGCCTTAAGTGCATCTACAAATACATCAAGTAGAGCGCCATAAACCTTGGCTTTTGCAGGTGAGAACACATCAACATAACCATCGCCACCATAAATGATGTAGTCAAGAGTTGTGAGTGTGTATTCAGTTGCATCCTTAGCAATTGCAGTTCCATCGTTCTTGGTTACAGAAACGATTCGACTTCCAATTGGCTTTGAAGCATCAAATGAGAACTTCAAACCAGATACTTGAGGGAAACGTCCATCAGCTGGGTAGTTTCCGCCCACACCGTTTTCAAGTGCTTTCCAAAGGTTTGCACCTGTAACAACAGTTGTTGCTACTTGGTTACCGAATGGATAAACAGTGAGTGCATCACCCAGTGTCACATCTAGTGCACCAGTACCTGTGCGAACAAGTGCGGTGTTAGCTGGGATGTATGTCTTTGCAGGGAATGTGTCGCGGATACCGCCACCATTTGAAATTGCAAAGTCAGTCTTGTATTTAGCACGTAGAAGATCTGCGATGTAGTCACCCATTGGGTTTTCACCTGAACGCTCAACTGCAGGTGATCCACCACGTGGGAAGACGCCTGAAACTGAACCGATTTTCACATCAAGCTTGGAAGTTAATTGATCTTTGTACTTCTTAACCAATGCTGCTCCAGCTGCATCAGCAGTTGTTACGGTGCTAACAACACCAGTGTTAATCGTTGGCGCTGCAGCCTTTAGAACATGCTGCAATGAAGAGCCCACTACCTTGCCGTTTTGAACACAAATTTGTGAACGTGTGTATTCAACGCCAGCGTTGCGAACTTCACCGAGTAGAACTGGTGCTTGTGCGCGTCCTGCTGGAATCAAAGTTGAGAATGTCTGGTGGCTGTGACCGCCATAGATAACTGATGCACCCTTGATCTGTGCTGCCATATTGTTATAGAGACCCTTTGCAACACCATCTGAGTTTTCAGTCCATCCTTGGTGAATCAAAACAACCACAATCTCAGCGCCAGCCTCTTTGGCATCAACAATTGCCTTGTTGACTCCAACGACGCCTGGATCGATTTGAATTGTCTTCTTAGCACCTGATGCATCTGTGTAATCAAGGTTTCCAGGAAATACTTGCTCGATTGTCTCTGGAGTATTAGCTCCAACGATTCCAACCTTCATGCCACCACGATCGATGATTGTGAATGACTTTGCAGCCTTGCTGCCTGACTTAAGCACAGCTAATGATTCTGCGCCGTAGTTAGAGACGACCCATTGGAATTCAGATGCGCCAATAACCTTTTGAACGTGAGCCAAGTTGCGGTCATGTTCGTGGTTACCAAATGTTGAAACATCGACCTGCATGAGGTTCATTGATTCAATTGTTGGCATTTCTTCAAACTCTGTTGAGATTGGTGGTGCTGCGCCAATGTTGTCACCGGAAGAAAGGGTGATTGTGGCAGCTGCAGCTTGGCGATCTGCAGCAAAGTTGCTCATAAGAAGAGGTGTTCCGAATGAGCTTCCTGTTTCAATCGCTCCATGCAGATCGCTAAATTGCAATAGCTGCAAAACGCGGTTACTGGCAGATGAAACCTTAACTAATTGAGCTGCCGTAAATGTCTGCTTAGAGATTCCTGGCTTAGAGAAACCATAAGCATTAACTGCTTGAACAGTTGGAGTTCCTCCTGGTTGACCAACAACTACAGGCATTGTTACAACTGAGTGGTAGCTAGCTGGAACATAGATTGGGCAAGAGCCAGCACCGGCTGAAACTACATAGCCAGTTACTTCTGGTGTTACATCACTTGCTGGTGTCCACTTTACAACAACACCACGTGCACCTATATAAGAGGTGACGTTAGTAGGAGCACCGGGCAGCGAATATGTCGCAGCCTGCGCCGTTGGAATTAGTAACGAGACTAATAATGCGATGGCCGTGGCGAGTGCGCCAAGACCTGAGAATTTTCTTGTTGAGAGGGTTTGTTTCATGGCCTTATCTAAGCAGTACTCAATTTCGCTTAAGTGTTTTTTAGGTAACGAC
The DNA here is from genome assembly GCA_000378885.1 of actinobacterium SCGC AAA044-N04. GTDB lineage: Bacteria > Actinomycetota > Actinomycetes > Nanopelagicales > Nanopelagicaceae > Planktophila. Next base: position 40,420 of record KB900461.1, read on the forward strand.
ATGATTACTGCAGAGTGAAAAAGGTTACGATAAACCCAACTTTAAAAGCTCATCGCGCTTAACACTCTTAACCCGAGGTTTACCCTTTGGTTCACCAGCAGCCACCTCGGCTGCATTAATCCTCTGCCACGCGATTTGATCAACAACTACTTGGTGAGTCAACAACTCTGAAACATCACCAGCGGCTTTAGGTGTTTTTAAATCGCTGAGCATTAATTCAATAACTGCTGCTGCATCTGATTTATTGGTACCAATGACTCCTGATGGGCCGCGCTTAGCCCAACCAACAACATAGAGATTCTCTTTTACTCGACCATCAATGTTAACAACCTTGCCGTTTTCATATGGCACGCCATCTATTCCAGCTGCTTGATAGCCAATAGCAGTAATAACTAGACCGCACTTAATAGTCACATCACCATCAGGAGTTGAATACACAACACCTTCCACACGCTCTGTGCCAAGGATTTGCTTGGGGGTGTGCTGGAAAAGAAAGCGCATCGTGCGCTCATGTTCACTTTTTTGTGACTCTGCAATCAAAAACATTGCATCCAAGTTACTTTTCACATCTTTTTCAGGCTCTGCTCCTGCGCGAACTATCGCTGCATCAATATCTTCTTTGTTAATGACAACGTTGGTGTGTTCAAGCTTTGGTAGTTCTCGAAGTTCTGGGGAAGTAAAGGCAGCGTGCTCTGGTCCACGGCGAGCGCTGATATAAACATCGCGCACAGCGCTTGCTTTAAAGGCATCAATTGCATGATCTGCAGTATCTGTTGGATCTAGCTCATTTGGTTCTAGCGCCAACATACGTGCAACATCCATAGCAACATTGCCTGCGCCAATTACTACCGCTGTATCGCAATCAAGTGGGACCTTTACATCAACATAATCTGGATGCGCGTTATACCAAGGGACAAAGTCTGCGGCCGATAGCGAACCAGGTAGATCTTCTCCTGGTATTCCAAGGCTCTTTCCTAGGTGTGAACCGGTTGCAATAACAACTGCGTCATATTTTTCTTTGAGTTGGGCAACGCTTATCTCGCTGCCAATTTCAACGTTGGCAAAGAGGCGAAAGTTAGGATCTGCTGCAATCTTTTCAAAGACTTTTGAAACAGTCTTAATCTTTGGGTGATCTGGTGCAACACCACTTCGAACTAATCCCCATGGTGTGGGAAGACGTTCAATCATGTCTATTGCAAAAGTACGATCATCGTTTTGTTGATTCTGTAAAGCTTGTGCTGCGAAATAGCCCGCTGGTCCTGCGCCAACGATTGCTACCTTAAACAATGGCACAGCCAACTCCTTTAATCATTCTTCTGGCGGAGACGAGGAGATTTGAACTCCTGAAGGGTTTAACCCCTTACCTCGTTAGCAGTGAGGCGCACTCGACCGGGCTATGCGACGTCTCCGAGTACGGGTAAAGAATACAACCTCTCACGGGTAGGGGTTTACTTGCCTCTTCGAAGCCTGAAAAGTAAGCCTCCCACAACGATGACCAGCAGAAAGATCACGCCAATCCGAAATAATCCATTGTCTCTTGAAATGGGTTGAATCTCATCACCTGGGACATCAATTATTTGCTCAGCCCCCACCGGTAATCCTTGAGATATCACGATCATTGCTTCAAGCAAAAAGAAATACCCTGCCCTATACAGAGCGGGGTATTTCTTTTTATTTGCTTAACTTATGAACCGAATACGGTCTTCCAGTCGGAGATAGTGAGTTTGTAGAACGCACCACCTTCGAGTGTCTTTTGGTTGAATTTAAGAATTCCACTCTTGCTCTTTGTGGTTAGGTCTGGACGCGCTGTATATGCGCCAGTCGTATGTACCTGAGCGTTGAAGTAGAAGTATTTGTTCGTATCCCCGGCCTTGGCATGTATTGAGGTAACGTCGATGATTCCTGATGACTCTTCGTCAATTGTCATGAAGCTTGGCGCACCTGTTGCAAAGTATTCAGGATTAAACTGCGCAACAACTGCCAACTTTCCATCCTTAGGACGGAATGCGACGATACGTGAAACATGTGCGTTGTTACCTGGATCTTCTTGTAACAAGACGATGCCATCGGAAGTGATTGTCATGTTGTCAGGCTTGCTTAAGTATGGCTCTTCTGTACCATCAAGTAGTAGTTCGAGCTTTGCACCGAGTTCAGGCTTTTGACCATCAACAAATGTGAGTCTCCAGAATCCGCCACCATCGCGTGAAACGGTTGGTGTTGCTGGGTTTGGCTTTGTTGCACCTGGATCTTTGTTTGATTCAGTTGTAACGAAGTAGAAGACGTTTGGATTTGTTGGGTCCCATTGACCATCTTCAACTCGTGACATTTCTGTTCCTTTTGCAGCATGATCAACCTGTTGGGTTTTTATGTCGGCATCCCAAATCGTCTTTGTGAAAGTCACATCGACAGACTTGTTCTTTCCATATTTTGCGCGGAAAGCATTGTCGTTGGCGATATCTGGGATAGTCATAACATGAACATCACCGTTTGTCAGACCAGCCTTGTCAGCAAAAGTACCTGTGGTTGTCTTTGTTCCAACATACATAAAGAGTTGAGAATCTGTTGCTGAGCCGTCTTCATTGCCCATCACAACAGTGTTCTTTCCTGGCTTGAGGTTTGGCATCAAGTTCTCCCATGATGCTAATCCCATTCTTGGAAGATTGATTCCATTTCCATCCATATCAAATGCGAAAGCTCTTCCGTATCCGCTGTCACCATCTTCTTCACCAGCTAGGAATACAGCTCCGTCATAACCAAGAGTGGTTGCTCCATCCTTGAATGCAAGGTTGCCAGCTTGGACGAGAGTTGCTGAACAGAAGCGGCTAATGAAGGTATCCATACCTAGGGTTTGAGTTGTTGGTGCTGCACCCTTAGGGCTCGCTTGGTATGTCTTTGTGTTGTAGTTGTAGAAACTCCATGACTTAATAAAGTCTGAGGCACTGCTAACACGTGTACCGTCTCTATTCAAAGTTAACTTTGAAATGGATACGCCTTGAATAGGCTTGCCTGCATCTGCAGCTTTTGCAAGTGCTCCGATTGCACCGTATGAAGGAACTTCGTGCACTGAAAGAAGCGTAATTGTTCCATCTTCGTTTCGATAAGCACCCATTCCATCTGGAATACCTCTGATTGTAAGCCCTGTGATTTGATCGCCTGCAAATGCAAGAGCTTTAATGCTTGCTGCACTAGATACAGCTGTTATGTATTCAGGTTTTGTTAATACTGAGTTTGCTACCGCTGATCCAGCAACAGTTGCGATAATTGCAACTCCAGCTACGACCTTGTAACGAGTTTTCATTTATTTTCCCTGTCTGATGAGTTATAGGTGCAGCCCTCTCTCGAGGCTACTTAGTGGGAAATCATGTCTTTGGAAGGTAGAGTAAAAGTGTTCTGTGAGAAAAGATTTAAACAACTCAAGGTGAACAAATTTGGTTGCTTTCATCCGTCCTATTTGGATTACGTTCATTCTGTGTTTACTTTTCTGATTTAGGGTTCATCTATGAGCGTTATATCTAGGCGAATCCTTGGTTTTGGATTAATTTCAGCTCTCGTTTCAATAGTGTTTCCTGCTTTTGCCGCTCCAACTCCTACGGTTAAGTGTCGCTTTCTTGGCCAGACAACCATTTTCAATGGAAAGCGATACACCTGCGTTAAAGGAAAAAGTAAGGGCAAGACAATTTTAATGTGGGATTCGGGAAAACCTATTCTGACAGCTTCCCCTGCTCCATCGCAGACTCCGACACCTTCACCATCTAGTTCACCGACAGTCTCACGTGAACCAGTGGTCATAAAGAAAATTGAAATTCCTGTTGCGAAATCCTCAGAAGTTCCTGCCAATTCGACCAAATCATTTAAGGCAAATAATCATTTTGGGTATGAAACCACGTACATCATCACTAGAAATCCAGAGGGGTTGATTGCGATGAATGCGACATGTACTCACAATGGTTGCACAGTTGCTATTGCTGCAGAAGGTTTACTCTGCCCTTGTCATAGCGCTCTCTTTGATCCCAAGAATGGAGCATTACAACGAGGTCCTGCCTCTTACCCACTTGAACGGGTCGTTGTGCGTGAAGAGGATGGCGTTATCTATATAACAGATTAGTCCGGCCAGAGCGTACTTATTCTATTAATCCCTCTTTAGCTTCGAAATTAATGAAAAAGAATTTACAGTCATTCTCTCCACCGTTACGCTCACCATATGGAAAATTCAGACAAAGCGTTGGATACCGGCAGCAAGCGCGTTTATGACGTTGCGCCATCAGAGATGTTTGGCGAGTTCATGAAAACTGGTTGGGCGCCAACGCCTTTGACTGGAATCGTTCAGGATGAAGTAATTCCTTACTGTGTTAAGCGTCGCGAAGTTCTTTCAGCTGCCTTTGCTGGGTTAAGAGTTATTTTGCCAAGTGGTGAATTAAAGCAACGCAGCAATGACACTGATTATGACTATCGCCCTCATAGCGCTTTTGCTTACTACACCGGCGTGCAAGGTGTTGAAGCAAACCCACATGCCGTTCTTGTTATGGAACCAAGCGAAGAAGGCCACACGCCAATATTGTTTATCAATCCCCGATCTACGCGTGATACTGATGCATTTTTCCGCGATGCTAAAAATGGTGAACTCTGGGTTGGTCGTCGTTTCACAACTGATGAAGCGGCGCAGCGTTATGGAATTGAAGTTCGCCCAGTAACTGAGTTGGCCGCTTTTCTTAAAGGTGGCAAAGCAGTTGCACTTCACGGATACGATGAAGTTGTTGATGCGAACGTAAAGGTGCATGCACGGGCCGATGAGCTGGTTAATTTCGTTTCAGTAGCTCGTCTTATTAAAGATGAGTATGAAATTCGTGAAATGCAAAAAGCAGTTGATGTTACTCATCGTGGTTTTAGTGATGTAATCAGCGTTCTACCTGCAGCTGTTAACACACCGCGCGGTGAGCGCGTTGTCGAAGCAGCATTTTTCGGTCGTGCACGTGTTGAAGGAAACGCTCTTGGATACAACACTATTGCAGCAAGTGGTTCACATGCATGTGTGTTGCACTGGAATCGAAATGACGGTGATGTAAAACCTGGGGACTTGTTGTTACTAGATGCGGGTGTGGAAGTAGATTCTTATTACACAGCCGATATAACTAGAACGCTTCCTGTGAGTGGAAAATTCACACCCATTCAACGCTCGCTCTATATGTTGGTCTATGAGTCCCAGAAAGCTGGAATTGCTGCGATTAGGGCCGGTGTTCCATTTTTAGATATTAATCGCGCTAGCCATGCTGTTTTGGTGCAAGGTTTAATCGATATGGGGATCATCACGATGAGCCTTGAAGAGGCTATGGATCCAAAGGTCAGTCTGCATAAGCGTTGGACCTTGCATGGTGTCGCGCATATGTTAGGTATGGATGTTCATGATTGCGCTCAAGCACGTGCTGATCAATATCGTGATGGAATCTTAGAAGCAGGAATGATTTTAACTGTTGAGCCGGGGCTCTATATCCAACTCGATGATGAACTTTTCCCACCGGAATATCGTGGCATCGGTATCCGTATTGAAGATGATGTCTTGGTGACAGAAGATGGTTGCATCAACTTGTCTGAAAACATCCCTCGTCACCCAGATGAGATTGAAGGCTGGATGGCTTCTCTACGTTAAAGACATACCTAGAGATGCAGCAAGTAAACCAAAGACAAGGGATGCACCTAAGTTAATCGCTGCCTCTTTATATTTTTTTAGTTCATAGGCTAAAAAGAAGTCCAGCATAAATGTTGACCAGGTTGTGAAGGCTCCTGCAAAACCAATTGCAAAAAGGGCGTAGGTGTTTTGGGCACTATAAATTGTTAGACCAAAAACAAAAGAACCCACAACATTAACAACAAAGATTCCGTATGGCTTATCAGTGAACTTTCGAATATATTGATCTATAGCAAAGCGGGCGGGTGCACCAATGGCCGCTCCTAGAATCACAAGAAGAGTTCTCATGAGCGCACCGGAATCACTTTTCTAGCAATAGGAAGAACGAGAAGAATGATGAACATTGAAAAAATCACATTGTGAAAGAGGAATAGCTGCCCACCTTCATTTGGTTCAAGAGTTAAACCCGCAACTGCTGAAAAGGTTGTTAGTCCTGCGCAAAAGCCGGGCAATAAGAAATGTCGTAGGTTTTCACTTCCGCGACGTTGCATTAAAACAAGTAAGAACGTAGCCAGGGCAACACCAATTAAGTTGGCACATAGAGTTGCGCTGCGCCCATCACTTAGTTCAATACCCAGCCAGTAACGGACTAGGGAGCCTAAAACACCACCTAGTGATACTAGAACTAAGGATTTCAGCGTGGCAAAGCTTTCTTAGCAACGCCTGAAACAAGGCGCGTTACTACGCTAATTACTAACGCTGCTAATACTGCAGACCAGAAGTTTGTGACATCTAAACTCTCACTCCAGTCAGCAAGTAACATCAAAATCGCTGCATTTACTACTACAAGGAAAAGTCCAAGAGTCAGGATCACTGCAGGTAGCGTTAAAAGCTTAAGCAGGCTACCAAGTGTTGCATTGAGTAAACCAAAGAGAAGTGCGACCCAAAGATATGTAGTAAATCCTCCTAGAACATCAATTCCAGGAATCAATGCTGTTGCAACCCAGAACGATAAAGCTAGAGCTGCCCAACTGCGAAGAAGTTTCATGTACCTATTAAAGACCCTCGCGCTTGCGAATCTTGGAACCTAGCCAGCGTGCAGGATCATATTTAATGTCCACTACGCGCTCCTTCATAGGAATGATGGCGTTATCGGTGATTCGAATGTGCTCTGGGCATACCTCAGTACAGCATTTGGTGATGTTACACATTCCAAGGCCATGCTCTTCTTGAGCCGTCTTTTTGCGATTCTTCAAGATATCTAATGGGTGCATATCTAGCTCTGCGATGCGAATGAAGAAGCGAGGTCCAGCAAAGGACTTCTTGTTCTCTTCATGGTCGCGAACTACGTGACAAACATCCTGACACAAGAAACATTCAATGCATTTGCGGAACTCTTGGCTGCGCTCAACATCTACCTGTTGCATGCGTGCATCACCTGGAGCTAAATCTGCAGGAGGTGCATAGGCAGGGATTTCCATTGCCTTTTTGTAGTTAAAGGAAACATCAGTCACTAAATCTTTAATAACAGGAAATGCACGTAGTGGTGTGACAGTAATTGTCTCCCCTTCAGGATATGAAGCAACCTGTGTCATACAAGCCAGACGTGGTTTTCCATTGATTTCCATGGAACAAGAACCACATTTACCAGCTTTACAGTTCCAGCGAACAGCAAGGTCGCCCATTTGTGTTGCTTGAACACGGTGGATTACATCTAGAACTACTTCGCCTTCATTGACTTCTACTTGAACATCTTTGAGTTCACCAGAATCAGAGTCACCACGCCAGATGCGGAGGTTGAGTTTGCGCGCCATTAGTTGGAACCGCCTTTCGCAATTTCTTCCGGTGTCATGTATTTCTCCAACTCATGCACATCAAAGAGATCAAATAGCTCTTTAGGTAGCATTGGTAGAACTTGTTCGCGAACATTTACTTTTGTGCCATCAAAAGATGAGATGTGGTTGACCTGACGCCACTTGTTATTCATGCCCGGGAAGTCATCACGTGTGTGTCCACCGCGAGATTCTTCACGCGCAATTGCAGATTTAGCAGTGCTCTCTGCAACTAACAACATATTGTCTAAGTCAAAAGCTAAGTGGAATCCTGGGTTGAACTTGCGTCCACCGCTTACAGAAACATTTGCACTACGTTTTCTAATATCTGCAATCTTTTCGATTGCACTTTGTAGTTCGGCTCCTGTGCGGATAATTCCCACTAGGTTGTGAGTAATTTCTTGTAGTTCTGCGTGCAAGGAGTAAGAATTTTCTCCACCTTCACGATCAAATGGGGCTTGAATCTTTGCTGCAGCCGCTGTGATTGCTGCTTCACTCACTGGATTCTTTCCACTATTTTTAACATATTGCGCCGCTGCAGCTCCTGCACGGCGACCAAATACCAAAAGATCTGTCAGTGAATTTCCGCCTAAACGATTTGAACCATGCATTCCTCCAGCAACTTCACCAGCTGCAAATAATCCTGGAACACCAACAGCTGCTGCGGTATCTGGTTCTACTTCAACCCCGCCCATGACGTAGTGACATGTTGGGCCAACTTCCATTGGCTCCTTTGTAATGTCCACTCCAGCTAGTTCATAGAACTGGTGCCACATAGATGGAAGGCGCTTTTTAATAACTTCAGCAGATAAACGCTTAGAAACATCGAGGAATACTCCGCCATGCTCAGTTCCACGTCCTGCTTTTACTTCGGTGTTAATTGCGCGTGCAACTTCATCACGTGGCAAAAGCTCAGGTGGGCGGCGGTTGTTATCTTGATCTTCATACCAACGATCGGCTTCTTCTTCATTATCTGCATACATCTTCTTAAATACTTCCGGAATGTATTTGAACATAAAGCGTTCGCCGTTGATGTTAGTTAAAACTCCACCTTCACCGCGAACAGATTCGGTTACCAAAATTCCGCGAACTGATGGTGGCCAAACCATTCCTGTTGGGTGGAACTGCAAGAACTCCATATCCACAAGATTTGCACCGGCTTTTAGAGCAAGTGCATGTCCATCGCCAGTACCTTCCCATGAGTTAGAAGTAATTTTGAAAGTCTTACCAACTCCGCCCGTTGCAATTACAACTGCAGGTGCTTCAAATAAAACTTCTGCGCCAGTCTCGCGCCAGTAACCGTAGGCACCAGAGACTTTGCCATTTTCTTTCAAGATATCTGTAATTGTTAACTCAGCAAATACCTTGATGTTGCACTCCATGTCACCAAAGTCGCGACCATCTTGCTGTTGCAGAGCAACAATGCGCTGTTGCATTGTTCTAATTAACTCAAGACCGGTGCGATCTCCTACGTGTGCAAGGCGTGGATACTCATGTCCGCCAAAGTTACGTTGTGAAATCTTTCCTTCTTTGGTGCGATCAAAGAGTGCGCCCCATACTTCTAGCTCCCAAATACGATCTGGGGCTTCTTTGGCATGTAATTCAGCCATACGGTAATGGTTAAGAAATTTACCGCCGCGCATAGTGTCGCGAAAGTGAACCATCCAATTGTCATTGTCATTAACGTTACCCATTGATGCAGCTGCGCCGCCTTCGGCCATAACTGTGTGGGCCTTACCAAATAGTGATTTACAGATGATTGCTACGCGCAATCCTGCCTCTCTGGCTTCAACAGCAGCGCGCAAACCAGCACCACCTGCTCCAATAATGAGGACATCGTAATTATGGCGTTCGATAGTCATAGTCGATTCCCCTTAGAAGAAGTAGAAGTTTGTCCAGGCACCAGTTGCAACTTCGCGGACATAAATGTCAGCAAATGCAACTGCGGCAAGTGAGTACCAAGCAAATTGTTGGTGCTTGTGATTAAGGATTGAAACCCATGTCCATAACTTGTATCGCACAGGGTGCTTTGAGAAATGCTTTAAACGTCCGCCAACTGTGTGGCGGCATGTGTGACATGAGAGTGAATAGAACCAAAGAAGTGTTGAGCTAACAAGTAACACAAGTGAACCAACGCTTGCATGTCCCCATTGTCCTTCTGGATTCTTGAAAGAAATGATTGCGTCATAGGTTAGAAAGACGTTGAACACTAAACCTGCATAAAAGAACCAACGGTGGGCGTTTTGCAAGATAAGTGGTGCACGAGTTTCGCCAGTGTATTTCTCATGTGGTTCTGCAACTGCGCATGCTGGTGGTGATAACCAAAACGCACGGTAGTAAGCCTTGCGGTAGTAGTAACACGTCATTCTAAAACCAAGTGGGAAGATCAAAATAATTAGAGCTGGTGAAAGTGCGAAGTTAAGAACTTGTGCACTTACTGGTGTGAAGCCAGCAATTGTTGAACCTGCCACGCATGCCTCTGACAAACATGGTGAATAGAAAGGTGAGATCAGAGGTTCTGTAAAGTAATTAGCATTTTCAAATGCACGAAATGTTGCATAGATGATGAATGAGAAGAGAACACCAAAAGTTATAAGCGGTTGTAACCACCACTTATCTGTACGTAGCGTGCGCTCTTTAATCTTTGCACGCGTTGGTGAAAAAACACCTGACATGAATAACTCCCCTGGCACCATTGGCAATAACTAGGGGTAAGTCTCCTCTTAGAGTGAAAAATCGGCTAGAAATAGTCACGCCCAATGGCTATGAACTCAACCACAGGGGTAAAGAAAAAATGGCGGAGGGCGTGGGATTTGAACCCACGAAACTTTCGTTTGCCGGTTTTCAAGACCGGTGCACTCGGCCGCTATGCGAGCCCTCCGTGGGAGAGATTACCCGAAGATGGCCGGAGTCGAAAATCGGCTAGAAATTAAGCGGGCAGATCTAACAACTTCTCAATAACTATTGCCACGCCATCGCTGTGATGTGATGGAGCTACATCTTTTGCATATTTGATTCCATCTGGGTGTCCATCAGCCATTGCATATGAACGCCCGCACCATTCAAGCATTGGAAAGTCATTCGGGTTATCGCCAAATGAAACACAATCAGCGGCATCAATCCCAAGGCGTCCAGCTACTTTTGCAAGAGTTGTTCCTTTAGAGATTCCGAGTGCTGAAATTTCTAGCAATGATTCACGTGCATTTGAATGTGTGACTGTTACTAATCCATCTAGTTCGCGTAGTGCAACTTCTAACATTTCATCAGATGATAATTCACCACCACTGCATCGGGCTAACATTTTAAATACCGGCCCCTTTGCAGCATCTTCAATTCTTTCAACGCCAACATTATCTAAACCAATATCCCACCTAGGAACATAAGACTTTTCACGGTGATAGTAATCGTGGGTTTCAATTGCGAAAGAGATTTGCGGAATAGCTTTGCGCATTCGCTGCGCTATTTCAATCTGTTGATCTTTTGAAATCATCCACTCTTCGGTGACTTCACGCTTTTGTAAGTCATAGAGCATTGCGCCGTTGCCACAAATTGCTTCACCGAAACCAAAGGCTTCTCTAATTTCATTCATCCAACGCGGTGGGCGACCAGTTACAAAATAAATATGAACACCGAGATCACGGGCACGCGTAAAAACATCAATTGTGCGTTGTGTGATTGTTCCGTCGTGGTGAACGATTGTTCCGTCTAAATCTGTTGCAATAAGTTTGGGGCGCTTACTCACACCAACTCAAATCGTTCTTTGCCAAGAAATGGTTGTAGCGCCTTAGGAATATTGACAGTTCCATCTGCATTTTGGTGGTTCTCTAAAATCGCAACAATCATGCGTGGAATGGCAACTAATGTTCCATTTAATGTTGCTACAGCCTTTGTGCCATCAGCATCTTTATAACGGATATTCAGGCGACGAGCTTGAAACTCTGTGCAGTTAGAAGTACTTGTGACTTCACGGTAAGCATCCTGGGTTGGAATCCATGCTTCACAGTCGAATTTACGGTTCGCACTTGAGCCAAGGTCTCCTGATGCCACATCAATAACGCGATATGGAATTTCCATTGCATCTAGGAAGTCTTTCTCCCATTGCAAAATACGAGCATGCTCTGCTTTTGCTTGATCTGGATGGCAGAATGAGAACATTTCAACTTTATCAAATTGGTGAACGCGAATAATTCCACGAGTATCTTTTCCATACGTTCCAGCTTCACGGCGAAAACATGAAGAGTAGCCGGCATAGCGCATTGGAAGTTTCTCTCCAATAAGAACTTCATCCATATGCATTGCAGCAAGTGGAACTTCAGACGTTCCTACTAAGTACACATCATCTTTTTCAATTCTGTAAACATTCTCAGCAGCTTGACCTAGAAATCCTGTGCCTTCCATTGCTGCTGGATTAACCAGTACTGGCGGAATAACTGGAACGAATCCAGCTTTAACTGCCATAGAGATTGCATAATTAACAAGTGCGAACTCTAGAAGAGCACCAGAACCAGTTAAGTAATATGAACGAGAGCCTGCAACTTTTGCACCACGCTCTGTATCAATTGCACCTAGAAGTTTTCCTAGCTCAACGTGATCTTTTGGTTCAAAATCAAACTTGCGTGGTGTTCCAACATGTTCTAGAACTTTGAAATCTGCTTCTCCGCCAATAGGTGCATCAGGATCAAGCACGTTTGAAAGCTGCATTACTAGCGCTTTGGTGTGCTCTTCTGCCTCTGCGCGCTTGCTATCAGCCTCTTTTACAGCCGTAGCCAATTCTTTTGCATTTTCTAGAAGTGCGGTTTTCTCATCGCCTTTAGCTGCACCTACTGATTTAGATAAAACGTTTTGTTCTGCGCGTAGTTTTTCAAACTTTTCGATTGCAACACGGCGTAGTTCATCAGATGCAATTACTTGATCAACAATTGAAGCGTCTTCACCGCGACCCGTTTGTGATGCACGAACTGCATCTGGGTTCTCGCGTATGAACTTAACGTCGATCATTTACCGGCCTTTTCTCGTGGGTATGAACCTAGGAAGCGAATATCTTCACAGATTGCTCGCAACGCTTCTACTGTCTCCTTTACTGGAGCATCATTAACGTGGCCCTCGGCATCAATAATGAAATGGTAATGGCCAAGTTCTAGACCTGTTGGACGTGACTGAATAAAAGTTAAGTTAACGTCGCGCTTAGCGAACTCAGTCAAGATATCGAGCAAGGCGCCAGCGTGATCGATGCCGATAAAGACAGCAAGGGATGTGCGATCAAAGCCTGTTGCCTTAGGTGGAGTTGTTGGCTTTGAGACCAAAACAAAGCGAGTAACAGCACCGACAATGTCGCCGATGTTATCTGCAATAACTGTAAGTCCGTAATGAGCTGCAGCAACTGGGGCTGCAATAGCTGCATCAAATTCTCCGCGACCAATTGCTTCGGCTGCTGCTGCAGTTGATGCGGTTGCGATTAATTCTGCATCTGGATAATTCTTAGCAATATATGCACGGCACTGGGCTTCAGCATGTGGGTGTGTAGCAATGCGGCGAATATCAACTGTGTCGCGCTTAGACATCAGCGCAAAAGAAACTGGCAATGTAACTTCACCAACGATAGAAAGTGGGGTTCCTGTTGCTAATTCATCAAGGGTTCGTGCAACAACACCTTCAACAGAGTTCTCAATGGGCACTAGTGCAAAGTGCGCTTTACCAACTCGCACCGCATCTAGAGCTGCCGTCACATTTGCGTACGGGATGAGGGAATCATTTGAAGAAGTGATCTTTTTAAGAGCAGCTTCGGTGAATGTTCCCTTTGGACCTAAATACGCGTATGTGCTCACTGACTAATGATACCCGAGCACCTTGCGTGCATATGACGGGTTATTTGTAATAAGGACCTCAACACCATTTTCTAAGCAGAAGCGCATATCGTCAGCATCATCAACGGTCCAGACATATAAAGGCTTGATTGCATGGGTCATCTCTGGATTTGAGCGTAGAAGCTCCACGCTTGGACCAAGAATGGGTGCAGATGTAAATCGTTGCATTAAATAATTGAATTTATCTTCCAAAAGGGCCACGGTTTTTTGTTGTGGGTTGATCTTTCGAATATTTTCAATTGCTAGCCAAGAAAATGACATCAAGACGACTTCTATTTCTAGCTCTTCTTGCTCTAGAAGTTCTAATGCTTTCTTTTCTACCAAACTTCCTTGCGGCACTGGGTGTTTAGTTTCAATCGCAAGTTCCATGTCGTTATCTCGAGCAAGTTCTAATAATTCTTCGAGCAACATCGCTTGCGGGTAGTGCGCCTTAATTTGCGGGTAAGTCATCTCTGCGATGCGACCTGCATATCCAGCGGTACGCTTCATATCAGCGTCGTGCCATAACAACATCTGGTTATCTTTTGTTAGGCGGACATCGCACTCCATGCCATCAGCGCCTTGATCAACGGCAGCTTTATATGCATCCATGGTCATCTCTGGGAAATCTATAGAGGCTCCGCGGTGGGCATATATTTTCATGATTAAAGATTAACAGGGGTTAGGCTTATGCCCATGAGCGCTATTTACTTCCAGAGCAGTGCGCGCTCGGCTGACGGTTTACAACGTAGTGGAAATGAAGATTCTGCTTTTGTTTCTGGTCGTCTCATTGCAGTTGCCGATGGAATGGGTGGACATGCTGGTGGTGAAGTTGCATCAAAGATCGCAATTAAAGCTCTACAAAAACTTAGTCCAGTACTTACAAGTTCTCAGATTGATTCTGATTCCATAGAAGATTTACTTCTTAACTCACTTTTCACAATTGATTCCCAGATTGGCGAATATGCCGAAGAGGCAATTGAACTGCGCGGAATGGGAACAACCCTGACTGCGCTATTAGTTGTTGATTCAAACATTGCGCTGCTACACGTGGGAGATTCTCGTTGCTATCGCTTGCGCGGTAACACGCTTGAACAATTGAGCAATGACCACACAGTTATTCAAGAACTTCTCGATCAAGGTGCTATTTCACAATCTGATGTTGCCGATCACCCGCAACGCTCTGTTTTAACTCAAGCACTCATGGGTCAGGGCACAGTTACTCCTGTTTTACAGATCTATGAAGTAAAAGAGAAAGATCGTTATCTGCTGTGTAGTGATGGTTTATCCAGTGTTTTAGCTGAGAAAGAGATTAAATCCTTATTAAAGAAATCTGATCGATCTGATGCGCTTAAAGCACTTATTGATGCTACTTACATAAATGGTGCACCTGATAACGTCACTGTTATTGTTGCCGACATAACCAGTGAAGAAGTAACAACCAATGAAGTTTTAGGAGCGGCGCAATGATTAACTCGCTCTTTGGTGATCGCTACAAACTTGGCGAAATGATTGGCACTGGCGGTATGGCCGATGTCTATGTTGCCGAAGACACTCGACTTGCGCGCCAAGTTGCAATAAAAGTATTGCGCAGTGATTTAGCTCGTGATCCTTCATTTGTTGCCCGCTTTAGAAAAGAAGCGTTGGCTGCTGCTGGTTTAAATCACCCTGGAATTGTTGCCGTCTATGACTCAGGTGAAACCCCTGCCCCATACATAGTGATGGAGTTAGTTTCTGGCCACACTTTGCGCGACCTGATTCATAATGGTGAGCGTGTGCCACTTAAGCGCGCACTCGAAATTGGTGAAGGAATTTTGGCTGCTCTTGAATATTCACATGAGCGCGGAATTGTCCATAGAGATATCAAACCTGCCAACATCATGATTACAGATCATGGTGATGTGAAGGTGATGGATTTTGGTATCGCGCGTGCACTTGCAGATCTTGGTGCAACATTAACTAGCACGTGGAACATTGTTGGAACTGCTCAATATCTCTCACCTGAACAAGCGCTGGGTGAAGCGGCAGATTTGCGTAGTGATATCTATTCAACTGGATGCTTGCTTTATGAAGTATTAACTGGCAAGCCACCATTTACTGGTGACACTCCTGTTTCAATCGCCTATCAACATGTCTCTGGAGTTCTCGTTGCACCTAGCAAGATCCAGCCAGAACTACCTGAAGGTGTTGATGTCATTCTCGCTGTGGCACTTGCTAAAAAACCTGAAGATCGTTATCAATCAGCAGGATTGATGCTCGATGATTTGTTTAAAGTGGGAACTGGACAAGCTTTAACTACAACAATTCCTAAAGTTAAGATCTCGCGCCGAAAAGTATTAGTGGGAGCGTTGAGTTCTGTTCTTGCAGTTACTGTGATTGCCGCTGGTTTATTTGTTACTCGGCCATCCGGGGATACTAATAATCTGCCTCAAATCCCTAACGTTGTGGGATTGACGCAAGTTGATGCTCAAGCTCTTTTGAAAGATTATGTTGTAACAATCCAACGTGCTCACGATGGACGCATTCCTATAGATCGAGTCGCTAGCCAAATACCTTTGGCAACAACACGAGCACAAAAGGGCTCTGGGGTTGTTTTAACAATCTCAGATGGGCCTGGAGATGCGATTGTTCCTGCAGATTTAGTAGGTATGTCTCTCATTGATGCCCGCGGAGCACTCAGTGCTGTTGGTTTACTTGTCTCTCGCACAGAAGCAGTTCCATCTGATGAAGCACTTGGAACAGTTTTGAAAGTAACCCCTGAGCCTGGTTCAACTATTACTGCAGGTAGTGGAGTTGTATTACAAATTGCTAGTGGTCAGGTTGTTGTTCCAGCCCTCATTGGAGTTGATGCAATTCAAGCTAGAACACTGCTTGTTCAAGCTGGCTTCTTAGTCAATGCAATTGATGCCTACGATGCAAACCAACCTATTGGTGTTGTTATTAGACAAGCACCTGATGCTGGAACTACACAAACAATTGGTAAATCAGTAACCATTACGGTTAATAAAGCACCTTAAGAACGGCTACCAACTACTGGTGAAAGACCAACTGCTTTGGCTTTTGCATTCTTATCACCACATGCAGTTAACCAGTTAGCTAACATCTGATGACCGTGTTCAGTTAATACTGACTCTGGATGAAACTGCACACCTTCAATAGGTAATGTGCGATGGCGCATAGACATAACAATTCCTGATTCAGTTACTCCTGTTATCTCTAAATCTGCACCAACAGTGTCTCGCTCAACACATAGTGAGTGGTAACGAGTTGCCGTAAATGGTGATGGCAGATCTTCAAGCACGCCTTGTTGTTGATGATGTACTAAAGAAGTTTTTCCGTGCAGTAGTTCTGGAGCGCGTGAAACTGTTGCGCCAAATGCAACTCCAATTGCTTGATGGCCTAAGCACACACCAAAAACTGGAATCTTTTTCTCGGCGCAATACTTAATCATTTCAATACTCACGCCGGCCTTTTCAGGAACTCCTGGTCCTGGTGAGATGAGAACGCCGTCATAGTTGGCCGCATCATGGGCCTTCACGGCATCATTTCGAACCACGGTGCACTCTGCGCCTAGCTGCTGCAGGTACTGCACCAAGTTAAAGACAAAGGAGTCGTAGTTATCGACGACAAGGATCTTGGTGGCCATAGGAGCATTCTTGCTCATGGTGTATCTTTCGCGTATGCCTAAATCAAAGCTCCGCAAGAAAGTCGTTGAAGCACGCGCCCATAACCAGGAAGTTGTTGTTGAAACTCCTCATGGCCCGCTAGAGAGCCCTAAGTGGCTGGCTCCAACGATGGTCACCGCCTTCTTGATTGGCTTGTTCTGGATCGTTGCCTTCTATGTCACCCAGACTAAATACCCAGTCCCAGGTATCGGTGCATGGAACATGATTATTGGCTTTAGCTTTATCGGTGTGGGCTTCTCACTAGCCACTCGCTGGCGTTAATACCTTCTTAATTACACCCTTGTAATTCAATCCACATTGTGGGTAAAGGCTGTGGATAACTCTTTAGCGTTTATTGAGGATGAGTTGGGCTGCAATAACTCCGCCTACTAATCCACCTAGGTGAGCTTTCCAATCGACTCCCCCAAGAGCAAAACCAATTGCAAAGTTAATTCCGATAATGACATAGATCGAACGTGTGTCAGCGCCGATGCGCTTTCCAACAATTGCTAACGCGCCAAATAAACCAAAGATCGCGCCTGACGCGCCAACTGAATAAGAAGTTGGGGATGCAAAGTAGGCAGAGGTGAGAGAGCCGGTAAGAAGAGAGAAGAAAAAGATAATGAGCATTTTGTTTTTGCCAAATGCAGCTTCAAGTGGATTGCCTAAAACCATGAGTGCATACATATTGAAACCTAGATGCATCAGTCCGGCGTGAACAAGTGAGACGGTGAATAGTCGATACCACTCGTTGGTTGCTCTTAAGTAATCAAGATTGGGTAGAACTAAATGAATTTCGATTGATGGAACAATCATCTGCAGCAGATATGCACCGCAGATTAATGCGATTAAGGAATAAGTGGCTGAGCGCTTAAGCAACGGTAACGCTGTTAATTGTTATTGGTGTTACTGGCTTATCTTGTGCACCAGTCTTAGCTGTTGCAATCGCATCAACTACAGCCTGGCTAGCAGAATCCTTTACTTCACCAAAGATTGAGTGCTTGCGGTTTAACCACGTAGTTGGTGCAACAGTGATAAAGAATTGTGAACCATTTGTTCCTGGGCCTGAGTTAGCCATTGCAAGAATGTATGGGCGATCAAAAACTAACTCTCCGTGGAATTCATCTGCGAAGCGGTATCCCGGTCCGCCAGTTCCTTGACCAAGTGGGTCTCCACCTTGAATCATGAAACCGTCGATGACACGGTGAAAAATAGTTCCGTCGTAAAGATTGGCATTTGTCTTGTTTCCTGTGCGTGGATCAGTCCACTCTTTTGCACCAGTTGCTAACTCAACAAAGTTTGCAACAGTCTTTGGTGCATGGTTAGGAAATAGCTCGATGATGATGTCACCGAGTGATGTGTGTAGGGTCGCTGTAGTAGTCATAACGTGGAGACCAGGGGAATCGAACCCCTAACCCCCGCCTTGCAAAGGCGGTGCTCTACCAATTGAGCTAGGTCCCCGTTTGAGAGCGGGGTGGGCCTAGATGGACTCGAACCATCGACCTCTTCCTTATCAGGGAAGCGCTCTAACCAGGCTGAGCTATAGGCCCGCAACAAAGATGAATCTCGATTGCAGAAGCGCAAGGTTACCTTGAACTTCCCTAACTCCCAAAATGGGGATTAGCTGCTTAACTCAGAGCCGAACCATACTAACTTTTCGAAGAAATCTCATCTTCGCTGTTCTTGGTCACCGAGACCAATGCCACACCTTCATCCAGGTTCACAAGGCGCACACCCATTGAATCACGCCCAGTTTGGCGCACCTCGGCTGCTGGTGTGCGCATAACTGTGCCGGCAGAAGTAATTGCTAGGACTTCATCCTCATCACGCAGCACAAGTGCACTCACCAATGAGCCTCTAGAACTCTCATCGATCTTGGCAGCTTTAATTCCAATTCCACCACGGCCCTGCAAACGATATTCCTCAAGCGGAGTCTTCTTGCCATAACCAGCATCTGTTGCAGTGAAAACAAATGAGTTCGCTGCAAGCTCTGAATTCACTCTAGCCATTGTGAGCAATGAATCCTGTGCACGGAACTTCATTCCAATAACACCACTCGTTGATCGGCCCATTGGTCGAAGTGATTCATCATCTGCAGTAAAGCGAAGTGACATTCCTTTGGTTGAAACAAGTAAGAGTTCATCACCGTTATTAACAAGTGATGCCCCAACTACTTCATCCCCTGGCTTGAGTGAGATTGCAATCAAACCGCCAGTACGTGGTGAATCAAATTCAACCAAAGGAGTTTTCTTTACTAATCCCTTTTTAGTTGCAAGAACTAAGAATGGGGAAATTGTGTAATCCTTAAGTGAGAGAACTTCAGCAATTTTCTCATCAGGTTTAAATGCCATTAAGTTGGCAACATGTTGTCCGCGGGCATCGCGACCAGCATCTGGTAACTCGTGCACCTTCGCGCGATAGACGCGTCCTTGGTTTGTAAAGAACAACAACCAATCGTGTGTTGATGCAACAAAGAAATGATCAACAACATCATCTTCTTTAAGTGCTGCGCCCTTTACGCCACGACCACCACGGCGTTGTGAACGATAAAGATCGGCCATGGTGCGCTTTGAATACCCACCGCGTGTGATTGTTACAACCACATCTTGATCTGGAATTAAATCTTCTGCGCTGAAATCGCCTTCACTTGCAACAATCTGTGTGCGGCGATCATCGCCATATTTTGCAACTAAATCAGTCAGCTCTGTTTTAACGATATCGCGCTGCTTTTCAGGGCTCACAAGAATGGCGTTTAACTCAACAATGTCAGCCATTAACGCGTCATATTCATCATTAATCTTCTGGCGCTCAAGGGCAGCAATACGGCGCAGCTGCATATCCAAAATGGCGTTAGCTTGAATTTCATCAACATCTAGAAGTTTCATCAAACCTGTGCGAGCTTCTTCAGGTGTTGTGGATGCTCGGATCAGCGCGATAACAGCATCGAGGGCATCCAGGGCTTTGAGATAGCCCTGCAAAATATGTGCGCGTTTTTCTTTCTCTGTTAAGCGGAACTTAGTACGACGAACAATTACTTCAATTTGGTGTTCGATGTAGTAACGAATGAACTCATCTAGGCGCAATGTGCGTGGCACGCCATCAACTAATGCCAACATATTGGCACCGAAAGTGTCTTGTAGTTGTGTCTGCTTATAAAGGTTATTAAGAACAACCTTAGGAATTGCACTTGTTTGTAAAACAATTACTAATCTTTGGCCTAAACGCTCATTACCTTCATCGCGCACATCGGCAATTCCCTTAATCTTTCCATCTTTAACAAGTTCAGCGATCTTAAGGGCCAAGTTATCTGGGTTTACTTGATAAGGAAGTTCACTAATAACTAAACATGTGCGCTTATTAATCTCTTCTACTTGCACAACTGCGCGCATGGTGATTGATCCACGGCCTGTGCGATAAGCGTCTTCAACGCCACCGCGACCAACAATTAAACCTTTTGTAGGAAAATCTGGGCCTTTAACAATTGTTAAGAACTTAGCTAGAAGCTCTTCTTGCTTCATATCTGGATTTTCTAGCGCGAAAATTACAGCCTCACCGATTTCACGAAGATTATGCGGTGGAATGTTTGTAGCCATACCAACTGCAATACCGGCGCTTCCATTAACTAAAAGGTTAGGCAGGCGAGAAGGTAAAACTGTTGGCTCTTGTGAGCGCCCGTCGTAGTTTGGAACAAAATCAACGGTGTCTTCATCGATATCGCGCATCATCTCCATTGCAAGGGATGACAAACGGGCCTCGGTATAGCGCATAGCTGCGGCTGGATCATTACCAGGAGAGCCAAAGTTTCCATTTCCATCAATGAGCAAATAACGCAAAGACCAGTGCTGGGCAAGGCGAACTACGGAGTCATAGATCGCGGTGTCACCGTGTGGGTGGTAATTACCCATAACGTCACCGACAATACGAGAAGATTTGTAGTAACCCTTATCTGGTCGGTATCCCGCGTCATACATTGCATAAAGCACACGGCGATGAACTGGCTTTAATCCATCACGAATATCTGGCAGGGCGCGACCGACAATAACTGACATGGCGTAGTCAAGATATGAACGCGCCATTTCAACTTGAAGATCAACAGTTTCAATCTTGTCGAAAGATTCGAGATTATTTGGGTTCAATTCATCCATTAGATATCCAAGAACCTAACGTCTTTAGCGTTGCGCTGAATAAATGCGCGGCGCTTTTCAACATCTTCACCCATAAGTACTGAGAACAAATCATCTGCAGCTGCAGCATCATCTAATGTCACACGAATAAGAACTCGGTGCTCTGGATCCATTGTTGTGTCCCAGAGTTCTTTAGCTGGCATTTCACCCAAACCTTTAAAGCGCTGAATTCCATCATCTTTAGGCAAACGCTTGCCTGCAGCTAATCCAAGTTCAATCATGCCATCGCGTTCGCGATCACTAAATGCATATTCAACTGGCTCTTTTCCGCCCCACTTCAATTTATAGAGGGGAGGTTGTGCGAAGTACACAAAGCCGTTTTCAATAAGTGGGCGCATAAAGCGAAATAGCAAAGTTAGAAGCAATGTGCGGATGTGTTGACCATCAACATCAGCATCTGCCATCAAAATAATCTTGTGATAGCGAAGTTTTTCAATATCAAAATCATCGTGAACGCCAGTACCTAGCGCGGTGATTAACGCCTGTACTTCGTTGTTTTGTAAAACACGATCAATACGCGCCTTTTCAACATTCAAAATCTTTCCGCGAATTGGTAGAACAGCTTGATTGCGTGAATCACGGCCACCCTTAGTTGAACCACCCGCTGAATCTCCCTCAACGATATAAAGCTCGCACTTTGCAGGATCAGTCCACTGGCAATCAGCTAGCTTTCCTGGCATTCCGCGGCCTTCTAGTAGGCCTTTGCGGTTACGGCTTAAGTCGCGGGCTTTGCGTGCTGCCACGCGTGCTGCAGCTGCATCAATACTCTTTCGGACAATCTCTTTGCCTTCTGCAGGGTTTTGCTCAAACCATGTTGTGAGTTCTTCATTAACAACTTTTTGTGTGAAGGTTTTTGCAGACGTGTTGCCTAACTTTGTTTTTGTTTGGCCTTCAAATTGCGGGTCAGTTAATTTAACCGAAACGATTGCAGTTAAACCTTCACGCACATCATCACCAGTGAGGCGATCTTCCTTCTTGCGGATAAATCCTGCTTCTTCACCAAACTTATTCACAACAGAAGTGAGCGCTGTGCGGAAACCTTCTTCGTGAGCACCGCCTTCATGGGTGTGAATCGTGTTAGCAAATGTGTAAACAGATTCACTAAATCCGGCGTTCCATTGCATTGATACTTCTAGAGCGATTTTGTTCTTCTTGTCCTCTGAAGCAAAAGAGATAACTGATTTATGTGTTTCACCACGAGTGGAGTTCAAGTGCTTAACAAAGTCAGAGATACCACCTTGGTATTGGTAGCGAACTGTTAGTTGTTCACCGACTTCATCAACGTGGCCTGTACGGGCATCTGTAAGGGTCAGAATTAGGCCCTTATTTAGAAATGCCATTTCTCGAAAACGTGTAGATAAAATCTCAAACGAAAAATCTGTTGTTTCAAAGATTTCCTTTGATGGCCAGAAACGCACTGTGGTTCCAGAGGATGTTGAAGCTTCACCTTTTTTAACTGGAGCTGTTGGAACGCCTAGTTTGTAATCCTGATACCAAAAATTTCCATCGCGCTGCACTGTTACAGAAAGATCTGTACTTAAAGCGTTAACAACTGAGATACCGACACCGTGTAATCCGCCAGAGACTGAATAGCCACCATCGCCAAACTTTCCGCCGGCGTGCAGAACGGTGAGAACGACTTCCAAAGCTGGTTTCTTTTCAACTGGGTGCATGTCCACTGGGATTCCGCGGCCGTTATCGATTACTTCCACGCCACCATCTGCCATCAACGTCACGTTGATCTCGGTGCAATAGCCAGCTAGGGCTTCATCTACTGAGTTATCTACAACTTCATAAACCAAGTGGTGCAGCCCGCGCTCACCGGTGGAGCCGATATACATTCCGGGGCGCTTTCGCACTGCCTCCAGACCCTCCAGCACCGTGATGCTGGATGCGTCATAGGAGTTCTCAGCCACTAGGTCTCCTTCAAGGTCGAATCGTTCTTTTGCCCTCTGAGGGCTTCTGGGAGGGAAAATCCCTCCGGCACGTTCTTATCCTAGTGGGAAAATGGAAATTGAAATAGCCAAAATAAGCCTTAGGTGTGGGTATAGCCGAACTTTGAGCGTGCGGTTGAGGGTTCCTAGTGGGTCTGGGGCTTAACCGTAGGTATCTCGAGGTCCTCGGGCGTTACGAATAACCCGGACCCCTTTTTTCCAGCTGGGGCCTTGGGGGCCGATAAATCGCAGCTTTTGGATCGTGGCACCTGATGAATCATTTTGAATTGTTGCCAACAAATTATCTGCAACCAAAGTTAATTGTGTTGCCCACGCAGTTGATGACGTTTGAATTGTTAACGTTGAATCCAAAATTGAAATTGGTGTTGCATGCTGCGCAATTTCTGCGCCAACAATGCTTGTCCATGTAATAAAAAGATTGCCTTCTGCTAATCCACTATTCCATTCACGTTCTTCAATCATATTACTGAGTAATTCACCAATTAATTCTGGATCTCCCACTTGTCCCACTGTTTTTGTTGGTGCGGGTTTGTTGGGTTTTCTTGTCACACCCGTTTTAAACGTCTTGAAAAGATCAAGAGCTAAGTCGCGCTTTGTCATTAACTCTTTCCTTTCTTAACCACACCAGGTGTCACATAAAACTTTTGTGTGAGTAACTCTGCTGGTAAATCACTTTCAACTGCAGTAGTAATAATTGTTTGCTCAGCTATTTGGGTTGCAGACATTAGTTGTTTACGGCGAGATGTATCAAGTTCTGCAAAAACATCATCTAAAATAAGGATGGGTTCTGATCCTTCACTCTTTAAAAGATTAAAAGATCCAATGCGAAGTGAAATGGCCATAGACCATGATTCACCGTGGCTGGCATAACCCTTAGCTGGAAAATCTCCAATTTGTAAATGTAGATCATCGCGATGTGGGCCGATCAAAGAAACCCCGCGTTCAATCTCTTGATAGGCAACTTCTTCTAATCTCTTTGTTAAAACTTCAACATTGTTCTCAAAACTATTGGAGACACCTTCACTGCTGCACTTATAGGTAATAGAGGCTGGTTTAACTTCATTTAAGTTTGCATAGTTTTTTGCTACCCAGGGATTTAAAGCCTCTACTAGCGCAATTCGATCTGCAGTTAACTGAGCGCCAAACTTGATTAACTGTTCATTCCATGGCAGAAGTGCACTGGCTGAAGAACGGGTCTTTAATAACGCGTTGCGCTGTTTAACCACTCGCTCATAATCAGCGATAACCCCAGCCATTCGTGGAGTGCGAGTAATAAGCAGGCGATCAAGGAAATCGCGTCGCCCACCTGGTTCTCCGCGCACTAGATCTAAATCTTCAGGGGAGAAGTAAACAATCTGACATGCTCCCAATATCTCGCGCTGACTTCTAGTGGGGTTGCCATTAATTCGTGCGCGGTTAGCTTTACTAGCATTAATCTCAAGATCGATATTGAGAGTTCGATCATCGCGCTCAATCTCAGTTCTAATGATTGCTTGTTGGGCGCCAAGTGAAATTAATGGCACGTTGTTGGCAACACGGTGGGATGAAAGAAAAGCTAAATAAATTAAAGACTCAGCGATATTTGTTTTACCGGAGCCGTTATCACCAATAAATGTCGTGACTCCAGGTTGTAGCTCCAACTCCAATGAAGGGTAGGAACGAAAGTTGGTCAGCGCCAACTTATTAATGCGCATTAATGAAACCTATAAATTATGAGGCGTAGCGCATTGGCATTAACAAATAACGATAGTTCTCGACGAGTGCGCCATCTTTATCGCTCTTGCCCATCAAAATCGCTGGCTTGTTAGCACCTGTAAATGAGATCTGCACATACTTGGTTCCAACAGCACTTAAACCATCAGCTAGAAACACTGGATTAAAAGCGATTGAGATTGCTTCACCAGTTAACAAGATTTCAATTGCCTCTGTCGCTTGTGCTTCTTCGCCAGCTCCTGCTTCAAGGGAGAGTGTGTTGTTATTAAAATCAAGACGGAGTGGAACAGTTTTATCTGTTACAAGTGCCACGCGGCGCACAGAATCTAGAAGTGTTGCAACTTCGATGAGTGCGGTAGATGTTACTTCTTGAGGAAGCAGGTGGCGGTATGGAGGGAAAGTTCCATCCAACATACGCGATGTCATTGTCTTTCCATCACCGGCAAACCCAGCTAAACGATCATTGCTAGATGAGGGTGCAAATGAGATTGAAACAGTTTTGGTTCCAGTTAAAGACTTTGCGGCATCTGCAATGGTGCGGGCGCGAAGCAGGGCACTTGTTGAAACATTAGGAGTTGTTGGATCCCATTGAATCTCACGCACAGCTAAGCGATATCTATCAGTTGCTGCCAAAGTTACGGTTTCCTCGTTTATTTCAACGTGAACACCAGTCAAGGTGGGCAATGAATCATCGCGCCCGGCTGCAATAGCAACTTGTGAAACCGCTGTTGCGAAAACATCGCTAGCTAACGTTCCAGTTGTATCTGGTAGTTCTGGAAGGTTTGGATACTCATCAACTGAAAGTGTTGGCAAAGTAAATTTTGCGCTACCGCTAGTTACTAGAACGCGAGAGCCATCTTGCGCAAAAGTGATTGGTTTATTTGGTAGGGAGCGTGAAATTTCAGCTAGGAGTTTTCCTGGAACTAAAACTTTGCCGGCTTCTTTTATCTCTGCTTGAAAATGCGACTTGCTCGCTGTTTCTAAATCAGAGGCGGAGAGATAAACCTGATCACCTGTTGCATCGATAACTATTCCTAGAAGCTCTGTTTTGATCGGTCTAGTTGAAAGGGAGCGGGAAACCCAATTCACACCATCAACTAACGCTGACTGCTCGACGATGAACTTCATGCTCTGCCCCAATTCAGTGAAAGGTTCGTTTCACATCTAGATTTATATATATAAAGGTAGTCGTAGTAACCAGGCAGCTTTCGTGTGGATAGAGATGAAAAGCCCAGTTCAGTGCGGTGTTTCAACTCCCAGAACATGTGAATAAGGCGGGAAAAGGTGTGCACAACAAACATGGTTACACCCTTCCCCTTCCTACTCTTCACAGCAACCTCTTTGGCCTATCCACATAAAAGCTAGAGATCTCCACAGTTGTCCACAACTTATCCCCAATTGGGGGTAAGTTGTGTCAAAGCGGACATTTCACACTTTTGGTGCGTTTACCTCGCTTGTTGCTTAATTCTGGTGGTGAGTTCGTTGACCTGGTTATAGATCGAACGACGCTCAGCCATCAGTTGACGGATTTTGCGGTCGGCGTGCATAACCGTGGTGTGATCACGCCCGCCGAATGTTTGGCCGATTTTTGGAAGCGAGAGTTCGGTTAACTCGCGGCAGAGATACATCGCAATCTGACGGGCGTTTACTAACACCCGAGAGCGAGATGTTCCACAAAGATCATCGATAGTAAGTGAGAAATAAGCAGCGGTCTGAGCCATGATCGTGGCGCCAGTTATCTCCGGGTTGTTCTCATTAGGAATTAAGTCCTTTAAAACAATTTCAGCAAGAGAAAGATCAACACTCTGGCGATTTAAAGATGCGAAAGCTGTAACACGAATGAGTGCACCTTCAAGCTCGCGGATGTTTGTTGAAATCTTGCTAGCGATGTATTCCAACACATCATCAGGTGCGTTCAACTTATCTTGCGCAGCTTTCTTGCGAAGAATTGCAATACGAGTTTCTAACTCAGGAGGTTGAATATCTGTAATCAAACCCCACTCGAAACGAGAACGCAGGCGATCTTCCAAAGTTGTTAACTGCTTGGGTGGTCGATCACTTGAGATAACAATCTGTTTGTTAGCGTTATATAAAGTGTTGAAAGTGTGGAAGAACTCTTCCTGTGTTCTTTCCTTGTTTTCTAAAAATTGGATGTCATCGACAAGTAGAACATCAAGATCGCGGTAGCGTCGCTGGAAAGCAGTTGCCTTGTCATCGCGAATTGAGTTAATAAAATCATTAGTGAACTCTTCAGATGAAACATAACGAACGCGAACGCTGCCGTAGAGCTCTTTGGCATAGGCGCCAATAGCGTGTAATAAGTGGGTTTTTCCAAGGCCTGACTCACCATAAATAAATAATGGGTTGTATGCCTTAGCTGGTGCTTCAGCAACTGCCACAGCTGCAGCATGTGCAAAACGATTTGATGCACCAATAACGAAGGTTTCAAAGATGTAGCGAGAGTTAAGTTGTGAAACCTCTGCAATTTTCGATGGGGCTTCTTCGCGACCCGTTCCAACCTTGGGTGCAACGAATTCAATATCAACTTCTGGAGTTTGTGGTTCAGCAGATTCCAAAGATTCATCAACGGTCACAGCAATACTGGCCTTATCACCAAGCTCGCGAGTTAAAACATCACAGACAACTGTGCGCAGACGGCTCTCTAAAACATCTTTTGCAAAAAGATTTGGGGCAGCAACCAACAAAGTTGTTTGATCGTTGTTATGAAGTAGACCTAAAGGCTTTGTAAGTTGTAAAAATGCTCGATGTTGAGGCGCATCAACGGCAACCTCTTCAATAACGCGATCCCAGAGAGTCGTTAACTCAATCTCTTTAACGGCCATTTCGGCCCCTCTCTGATATCCACAGGGTTATCCACAGCCTGTGGTCTAAACCCCAGGTTGAGCCCTTATAAGACCCCCAAAAGCTATAAACCTGTGAAGGAGGGCGTAAAAGTAGAGCGGATTGGGAAAAAAAGCAACTGGTTATCCACAGAAATCTATATATAGGCTGAGCGTGGATCTGAGTTTGACCGGCTTATCCCCAGACCTCTACCGTTACCTCCTTGCTTCCCCCGTATTTCTGGCCCGCAGTAGATTTTAATTATTTAGGAGTTTCACATGACAAAGCGCACCTTCCAACCTAATACCCGTCGTCGTGCCAAAAAGCATGGTTTCCGTGCCCGTATGGCCACACGTGCAGGCCGCGCTGTTCTTGCAGCTCGTCGTGCAAAAGGCCGCGCGCGTCTTTCTGCTTAAAGACTTTCAAGGAAAACTCCTGTGCTTGCCAAAAGCGCACGTTTAACTGAGAGCGGGGATTTCGCCCGCGCAACAAAGAGTGGAATCCGATACTCATCTACCAACTTTGTCGGCTACCTATATATGAGCGAACTGGATCAATGCGCCCGCGCCGGATTAATTATTAGCAAAGCCGTCGGCAGCTCAGTTGCCCGCCACCGTTTAGCTCGAAAAATTCGCCACTGCATTTTCGATAACTATGCATCCTTGCCAACCGGATCCCTATTAGTAATCCGAGGACTCAATAACTCAGCCGAGGCTGATTGCAAATCAGAGATTGCAACTGTTGTTGCCCAACTTGTTCGTAAATCTAAAGATCGCGCAGGCGCAAAATGAGAACCCTGCTCACCGCGCCCATCAAGTTTTATCAAAAATGGATTTCACCATCGCTGGCACCACGGTGCAAGTACTACCCATCATGTTCAAGCTATGCGGTCAGCGCAATTGAAACATATGGCTTAAAAGGAGTTGCAATGAGCGCTTGGCGTTTAGTGCGCTGTAACCCATGGTCACATGGCGGCGTTGATTATGTTATTTCACAAGAGAAAGTTGGAGTTTGATCTATGGGATCTATCCTAAACCCCTTATATATCGCTGTTTCTTGGGTGATTATAACAATCCACAAATTACTCTCTCCAATTTTTGGAAAAGACAGCGGTGTGGCATGGTCGCTATCAATCGTTGGTCTCGTAATCATTATTCGTATTATCTTGGTCCCGCTTTTTGTTAAGCAGATTAAGAGCCAGCGCGCTTTAACCGCCCTTCAACCACACATGAAGGAGATTCAAAAGAAGTACAAAGATGATCGCCAAAAACAATCAGAAGAGATGATGAAGCTCTATAAAGAGCACAAAACAAATCCTCTAGCTTCTTGTTTTCCAATACTTGCCCAAGCACCAATCTTCTTTGCACTTTTCACTGTTCTAAACGGAATTGGTAAAAACCCTCCAGTTAAGCACGGTGTGTTAACTCAGGACGATGTTGTTAGTGCAGCTAACGCTAAATTCTTCGGTGCACCCATTTCAGATACTTTCCTTGGAACTAATATCACCACAGTTAAAATAGTTACTGTTTGCTTGATTGCATTGATGTCACTTACAACTTTCACAACACAGCGTCAGTTGATGACAAAGGGAATGCCAAAGATGGATTCCAGCAACAACATGATGTTGCAACAACAAAAAATTATGTTGTATGCATTCCCATTAATATTTGCAATCTCAGGTGTTAATTTCCCAATTGGTGTTTTAATTTATTGGTCAACAACAAATCTTTGGACATGGGGACAACAGTTCTATGTCATTAAAAGAAACCCAACACCAGGATCTCCTGCATATGAAGAGCTACAGCGAAAGCGTGCCCATAAGAGCGGGGAAGTAGCACCTGGAACAGATGTGGCCCCAACGGAAGAAGAAGTTAAAGGGCAACGAAACCAACCAAAGAAGAAGAAAAAGAAGAAATAGGACAAATCAGTACAAATAGTATTAATTCACTACAAACCCGACTGGGAGAGCGTTATGGCAAAGGCAAAGGCAAAAGTTGTTGAAAAGGTAGAAGAAGTTGCAGAGACAAAGCCTGTAAAAGGTGTGGCAAAACTGGAGGAAGAGGGCGATATCGCCGCTGACTACCTAGAGGCCTTGCTCGACATCGCAGATCTAGATGGCGACATCGATATTGACGTTGAAAACGACCGTGCGTCACTGGCCATCGTTGGCGGAAAGCTCAACCACCTAGTTGGCCGTGAGGGTGAAGTCCTAGATGCCATTCAAGAGCTGACCCGCCTAGCAGTTCAGACTGCAACTGGAGATCGCTCACGCCTAATGCTTGATATTGATAACTTTCGTGCCAATCGCCGCACAGAGCTAACAAAGCTAGCCAACGAGATGGCTGAAGAGGCCAAATCAACCGGCAACTCCATCAAACTGGCTCCAATGAACGCCTTTGAGCGCAAAATCATCCACGACACAATCCAAGAGCTAGGCCTAAGTAGCGAATCTGATGGGGAAGACCCAAATCGCTACGTCGTCATCTATCCAGCCTAAATGCAGGTTTCACGTGAAACCCTGATCGAGCGATATTTCCCTGATATCGATCGGGTTCACGCCTACGCCGCTTTCCTTGAAAGCGCTGGAATTGAGCGTGGATTAATCGGTCCACGCGAAGCTGACAAGATCTGGGATCGCCACATCTTTAACTGTCTGCCAGTCACCTCCCTTTTAAAAGAGGGCTCCATCGTCTTTGATATCGGCTCAGGGGCAGGTCTGCCTGGAATCGTTATCGCCCTAGCCCGTCCAGATCTTAAAGTGACCCTCATTGAGCCCCTTGAGCGCAGAGTTGAGTTTCTCAAGGAGGCCGTGGCTGGTTTAGATATTGAGGTTATCCGTGGCCAGGCCCAGGATGTGCGCACAACTGCCCACTATGTAACAGCCAGGGCAGTCGCCCCTCTTGAGAAGTTGAAGAAAATGAGCTGGCACCTTTTAAAAACCAATGGCTCCCTTATGGCCATTAAGGGTAAATCTGCCGAGGAAGAGATGAAATCCGTACCAAAAGCTATGCTCCACGAGGTAAATCTTGACGGCATTGAGCTTGGACGCATAGTAGAAGTGCGCAAAGGTGCTTAACTAGCCCACGTGACTGATTCACGTGAAACAAAGAAGGTTATTGGCGTTCGCCGCCTCAAAGAGGCGATGGCAAAACCAACCTCTCTTCGAATCATCACGGTAGCCAATCAAAAGGGTGGGGTCGGCAAAACCACCACCACAGTCAACCTAGCTGCAGCCCTTTCTATGGGTGGCCTGCGAGTGGCAGTTATTGATCTCGATCCTCAAGGAAATGCCTCAACCGCCCTGGGGGTAGAGCACCTAGAAAACGCCGGAATTTATGAAGTTCTCATGGGCGATTTAACAATGTCGCAAGCAATACAAAAAGTTAAAGGTTTTCCTTCACTTGAATGTGTTTCATCAAATACTTCACTTGCACAAGCAGAGATTGAATTAGTTCCAATGGTTGCACGTGAGATGCGATTAAAGGATGTCATTGATGAATTAGCAACACAACGCATTGCAGCTGGAGAGCCACTTGATTATATTTTTATTGATTGTCCACCATCACTTGGTTTATTAACAATTAACGCGCTAACTGCTGCAAAAGAAATGTTAATTCCCATTCAATGTGAATACTATGCATTAGAAGGTTTATCACAACTATTAAAAACATATGAATTAGTTAAAAAGCGCTTGAACTCATCACTCAAGCTTTCAACATTTGTTTTAACAATGTTTGATGGTCGCACACGACTTGCTAATGATGTTGCTGATGAAATTCGAAAACACTATCCAAATGAATTAATTGACATTCCCATTCCACGTGCTGTGCGAGTATCAGAGGCACCAGGATTTAATCAAACAGTTATGACTTATGACGCATCATCACCAGGTGCTATTGCTTATATGTCAGTAGCTCGCGAACTAGCTGAGCGAGGAAAACCTTTTGATTCAAATGTTGTTTCAATTAATTACAAGCGCGAAGGTGAGATTGCATAATGGCACGTCGTGGAGGACTCGGAACAAACCTAGATGCATTGATTCCAACATCATTAACTGTTGCAGGGCAAGAAGTTGCAACTCAAAATGAAATTGATGTCAATCTGATATCTGCTAACCCACGTCAACCACGCCAACACTTTGATGTGGATGCACTTAACGAATTAACCGCATCTATTAAAGAGATCGGCATCTTGCAACCTCCTGTTGTTCGCCAGAAACCAAATGGTTCTTATGAACTGATCATGGGAGAGCGCAGATTCCGCGCAGCTAAAGCTGCAGGATTAAAAACAATTCCAGTAATTATTCGCCAAACTCCAGATAATGAACTTTTGCGCGAAGCGTTGATCGAAAACATCCATCGCAGCCAACTTAACTCACTTGAAGAAGCCGCGGCATACTCACAACTTCTCACAGACTTTAACTGCACACATGATGAATTAGCGGCAAAGCTTGGACGATCACGCCCGTTAATTTCTAACACTATTCGTTTAATGAACTTGCCAACTGCAGTTCAACAAAAACTAATTACCGGCGCACTTAGCGCTGGACATGCACGCGCACTTTTGGGCCTTAGTGATTCAAGTGAAATTGAAAAACTAGCGGCGCGAATTGTGGCTGAAGGTTTGAGTGTGCGTGCAACAGAGGAAATCATTTCAACTGGAGCGCCAAAGCGAAAGGGTGCTAAAAAGTTAAAAGCAACAAAGTCGGCCAGCCCTGAACTTCAAGAAATCGCTGACACCATGGGTGACACTTTAGACACACGAGTTTCCATTCAAGGCAGTATGAAAAAGGGAACAATTGTTATTGAGTTTGCTGGAGCCGAGGATTTAAAGCGAATTGCTAAGGCGATTAATAATTAATTAAGTTGGTTTCCGCCGCGGCGAGCCATCTCAGTTTTAATAACTCCACCTAAAGCTTTCACACCTTCACGGATGCGCTCTGGTGTTGGGTAGCAATAGGACAAACGCATTGACCAAGAACCAAAACCATCTGCGTAAAAGGCTGTGCCGGGAACGTAGGCAACCTTGGCAACAATCGCTTTTGGCATCAGCGCTTTAGTATCGATTTCTTCTGGCAAAGTAACCCAGACGTAAAAACCACCGCCAGGCTTTGTCCATTTAGCCGTTACAGGAAAGTGCTCATCTAATGATTCAAGCATTGCATCGCGACGCACTTTGTATAGATCGCAAAAAGATGCAATCTGATCGCGCCATGGTTGATCAGCTAAATAACTAGAGATTGTTAACTGTGAAAAATTTGAAGGGCACAAGATTGAAGATTCACTGGCAATAATTAACTTCTCTTTAAGAGATGGTGGCACCAGCGCCCAACCCACACGCATTCCAGGAGCAATCGTCTTTGAAAAAGAGCCTAAATAAATAACATTCTCTGAATCCTCAGCGCGCATGGCGTTGGGAGATGGCTTATCAAAGCCAAGCAGGCCATAAGGGTTATCTTCAACAACAAAGATGCCCTCTGTGCGACAGATATTTAAGATCTCAGTACGGCGATCTGCAGGAAGTAGAACACCTGAAGGGTTTTGGTAGTTAGGAATTGTGTAGAGAAACTTAATTCGGCGCCCTGATGCTCTAACGCTCTTAATTGCAGCACGTAAACCATCTGGAACTAACCCCAAATCATCTGTTTCAACATGGATAACTTTGGCTTCATATTGATGGAAAGTACCAAGTGCTCCAACGTATGAAGGTGCTTCAGCTAAAACAACATCGCCTGGATCAATAAAAATACGTGAAATTAAATCTAGAGCCTGCTGGGAGCCAGTAGTAACTAAAACATCATCAGGATTAGCGCGAATACCTTCTAGCGCCATTACTTCACAGATTTGTTCGCGAAGTTTTGGATGTCCTTGTCCACTTCCATACTGCAAAGCTTCTGTGCCATTATTTAAAATAAGTTTTTGAACAACATCAGCCATCATTCCCATCGGAAGTGCTGAAAGATTTGGCATTCCACCAGCCAATGAAACAATTTCAGGTCTAGATGCAACAGCAAAGAGTGAGCGAATCTCGCTAGGTTGCATATGCGCAGCGCGTCCAGCAAAGCGCTCCTCTAGGTTTTGAGGCGCTCCGGTTGCAAAACGTGGCGTTACATCAGACATGGCTTAAGTCTCCCATATGCCGGCACGTAGCCGAGCACTTATTAGCGACGGATACCGGCTTTGCGCAGATCAGAAATACGCAGAGTTCCTGTTTTTGCATCATCTTCAGCAGCTAAATAGAGGCGCTGAATTGCAATAACGAGGGCTTCTGCAATTACATCACGAAAATCTGGACGGGACATACGGCCAATATCGCCAGGATTAGTTTTATAACCCAAATCAATACGAACTGCTGGTGCTTTAGTTAAGCGCAACAAATCCCATGTCATGGCATGTGTGCGGCAGTTAGCAAAATCAGTGCGCGCACATATTTCGCGCTGAACTAGTGAAGCAAATCTTTCTCCAACAATTGAGTGCACACCATGTGCTTCGCTGCCATAAAAGTAAGTTGCAGCACCATGCGCGTTTTCATTCTTATAACTATCTTCGTGGAGTGAAATCATCAAATCAGCGTTGCTGATATTTGTGAAAGCTATACGTTCACTTTCAGATGGATTATTTTTTTCACCACGAGTTAAGAAAACCGAAGCACCGAGTACAAGCAAACGACCTTCTGTGCGAACTGCAACATCATAAACAAGTGGATCGTCACCATCAGGGTTTAAAACAATTGTTTTATTAGCAAGTGCTGGTCCGCGATTCTTTTGATTTGCACTCTCGCGCAAAATAGATGGCGCACCACCAGAAACTATTTTAGTTAAACGAATAAGAGCAATGATTGTTGCTGGACCACATTTACCATCAACTGTTGCACCAACAGATTTCTGAAAATCTTTAACAGCTAATTCAGTGCGGGGACCATAGATTCCATCCACTCGCCCGCAATCAAAACCCATTTCAGTCAATCTCGATTGCAATGCGGCAACATCATCACCATGCATTAATGGTAGCTCTTGCAGATTGAGCGACCTATCTCCGAGTTTCCACTGCGCTTCCTCTAGAGCGCGAGCAGTGACCTCATCAACAAGACCCGTGACGCTTAAGCCACGGGCTTGTTGAAAAGATCGAATCTCGGATTCAGAAAGCTCTGGCATTTTCTTTAAGAGAGAAAGCTTTCAAGTTCCTTCAACATCGCAGGCTTTGGCTTAGCTCCAACAATTGTCTTCACGATTTCGCCGTTAACAAAGACGTTCATAGTTGGAATCGATGAAATTCCATACTTAATCGCAATCGCTGACTCTTCATCAGTGTTGAGCTTTACGATCTTTAGCTTTGAGCCGTATTCATCTGAAATCTCTTCAAGAATTGGTCCTACAGCACGGCATGGGCCACACCATTCCGCCCAAAAATCCACCAATACAGGCGTGCTGCTCTTTAAAACCTCAGCATCAAATGTCGCTGTAGTTACTTTGCTCGTGGCCATTTATTACTCCTTGATGTGTGTGTTTAGGTTGAGAACTTTAGTGTCCTGAGAGAAATCTTTCAGCATCTAGCGCCGCGGCGCAGCCAGAGCCAGCTGCCGTGATTGCTTGGCGATAAGTGTGGTCCACCAAGTCACCGCAGGCAAAGACGCCTTTGATGTTTGTTCTAGTGGAGCGATCTTCCACCTTTACATAGCCCTCAGAATCTAGATCGATTTGGCCAATAATTAATTCGCTGCGTGGAATATGTCCGATAGCAACAAATAAGCCAGTGACATCTAATGTTGATTCAGATCCATCAACTGTGTTCTTAATCTTTAAACCAGAAACTTTGTCAGCACCTAGAACATCAATAACTTCAGAGTTCCACAAAAATTCAATCTTAGGATTACTTGCTGCGCGCTCGGCCATGATCTTTGATGCGCGCAATGAATCACGACGGTGAATCAAAATAACTTTGTCGGCGAAACGAGTTAAGAATGTTGCTTCTTCAACTGCTGAGTCTCCCCCGCCAACAACTGCAATAGTTTGTCCGCGGAAGAAGAAACCATCACATGTAGCACACCAAGAAACACCGTGACCAGATAAACGCTTTTCATTTACTAAACCAATTTCGCGGTATGCACTACCAGTTGCAAGAATGACAGCTTTTGCCTTAACAGTATTTCCTGAACCATCTTTCAAAATCTTGATATCACCCGCTAAATCCATTTCAACAATGTCATCGGTGATCAACTCTGTGCCAAAGCGCTTAGCTTGCTTTCGCATGCTGTCCATTAAATCTGGACCCATCACACCGTCAATAAATCCAGGAAAGTTTTCAACTTCAGTGGTGTTCATCAGTGCACCGCCTGCAGTTACTGAACCCTCATAAATAATTGGGTTTAACTGTGCGCGAGATGCGTAAATAGCAGCTGTGTATCCAGCTGGACCTGATCCGACAATTACAACATCTCTAACTTCACTCATGTGTGCTCCCTATAACCCGTAACTTATCTTCTTTATTCCGCTGCGCCAGGACGTCGTAAAACAGAGTTCTTTAGATGTCTAATCATCGTGATTTCTTCAACACCAGCTGCCTTGCCAGCGATGAGATAGCCGACAAACGCTGCGCCCATAACAACTGCCAACTCTCCTAATCTAGCGATTTTACTTAATTCAACGCCAACCCAATCTAAATACTGGGTTAATGCAAAAAGCGGCAACATCACCGCAAAAGAGGCACCGAACAAACGAAGGTGTTGTCCGCCAAAATCCTTTAAGGAAATCGGACCAGTGTGTTTTTTGAGCAATGACAAAGTAACCAAAAGACCTACCAGATAAGAAATTGAGAACGCTGCACCTAAACCAATTGTTACCCACTGATTGCGCAGCGTGAAGAGTGAAACATAGGAAAGTGCAACAGCGATGATGTTAATGATTAATATTGAAATTACTTGTGTACGAGTATCTTCAAAGGCATTAAACCCGCGGATTAAAATTAAGTTGATAGAAAATGCAACTAAACCAAAACTTAGCGCGGCTAATACATAACCAATATATCTAGAATCCTCCAAAGGAATTCCAACGAAGATAACCGAAGTAATGAGTGGACCGAATAATAAGAATGCAACTGCACTCGGAATAGTTATAACTCCAACTAGTTTAATTGCACGAACTAATTGCTCGCGAACTTCATTAGCTTTCTTTTCTAGGGCTAGACGCGAGATGTGAGGCAAGATTGCAGTAATGATAGAAATAGTCACAATTGAATAAGGCAACAACATAACAAAGTAGGCATATGTGTAAGGCGTGTAACCAACGCCGCGCTCGATTCCTTCTTGCGCACTTCGCACAGCAGCACTTGTAGCAACGTTAACTGTTACTAAATAACCAAGCTGTGAAATCAAAACATAAATCAAGGTCCAACCAGCTAAACCAAAAGATTTACCAAGACCACCTAACCCCCATTGAGGGCGCAGCTTTATTCCTAACTTCTTTATAACTGGAACTAACACCAACGCTTGAACAACCACACTGAGCGTTGTTCCCCATCCTAAAATCTGCACTTGTGCATTTGTAATATTCTCGATGCTCACAGCAGGAGAGAAAACAAGGAATGCACCAAATAAAGCGATTCCAAGGATGTTATTAGCTATCGGCGCCCACATTAACGGGGCAAAGGATCCACGGGCATTAGCCACTTGGCCCAGCATAGTGAACAGGCCTAGGAAGAAGATCTGCGGTAAACAGTAGCGAGTGAAAGCAATCGCAATCTCTTTTTCAACTTCAAAGCCAGTTGTGAAGAACTCCGGTGCATATAAGCGGACAAGAGTGGGAGCGAAATACATTCCCAAAGCAACGAGTGCGAACAAAATAATAGAAATTGTTGTAATCAAGCGCGATGCAAAACCATCTCCACCGTCTTCATGATCAAAAGATCTCACTAACTGCGGAATGAAAATTGCTGTTAGTGCACCGCCCACAAGTAAGTTATACAAAATATTCGGCATAGTGTTGGCCACATTGTAAGTATCAGCAAGTAGTGCTGTACCTAAAACAGCAACAATTAAGATGCCGCGGATAAATCCCGTAATGCGAGAGATGATGGTGCCAAGTGCCATGATTCCTGAGGCACGGAAGAGTTCATTAGATTTCATCATTGCGCCCCTTTCTCACTCGGCGAACACTTTGGGCAACAGCAGCAAGTAAAAGCAGGATTGCGGCTCCCGTGGTAAACCATGTCACACGTTTATCAATAACCGTTGAATTGATCTGCAAAATAGATACTGGTGCCAGATTCACACCAGTTGAATCGGTAATTTGGGCAAAAATCGTGGTTTCCCCCGGCGCTATAACATCAAGAGTTAACTCCAACTGTTTTTTGGATTTAGCCGGCACAACAACACCAGCAAAATTTTCAACAACAACACGGGTATTCATAGGGATCATCTCTACGCTGACCATCACATCAACTGCGAACTCGTTAATAATTGTCACAGGTAGTTTTGCAGTGTCGGTTGTGACTTGATACTTACCTGGATTAATTCTTAACTTATGTACTTGGGCATCAACTGCCACCTTTGCGCTATATGAAAAGTATTCACGTGAGTCTTTATCTAAAGATGGAGATAAAAGTCGACCCAGTCGGGTTCGCAAGAGCATTAAATCGTTATCAGCAACAGCTCGAGACAGGCGCGTAAGGGCTTTACGGCTATCGCTGTAATTCTTTTTTAACACTGGGTTGAGCTTTGATTTGCCTGTGCTCCAGCCACCATCTGGTTCGCTGCGCACAATACGACCCAAAGCGATCTGCAACTGTGATTTTCCAAATGCGTAATACATTTTTAATTCACTGGGGGCTAAAGAATTTGCCAAATTTATGTCGGGATTACCGTAAGCAAGAGCGATAACTTCATTACCTCTCGATACTTTCTGTAATTGTCCAAGCCAGTTGGATGCAAGCTGCGCGCCAATTGGAGTTGCATCAGTGGCTAACTTATATTCACCGGTCATAGCAACAACTTCATCGATTAAAGCTGGATCGATAACCCAAATTTTGGAACGTGAAACGGGCACATATACCAACTGTCCTAATTTTCCTGATGGCGTTAACTCTTGTGCTAAATCATCATTTCTAAATTCACCAGTAAAAGTTTGATGCGCAGAGCTAATAATGCGAACGATTGTTTCATCAGCATGAACGGTTGATAGAGGCGCAAATAAAAAGAAAGCAGTGAGCAAAGAACCTATGAGTTTTTTCATGAGGTTAACTCACCGCTTCTTGCAATTAACTTCTTTTCATCTGGATATGCCAGGCGATCCACAATTTCGGCTAATGGGAACCAAGAAACTTCATCAACTTCACTTACTTGTGGGGTTAATTCACCACTAACTTCAGTAAACATAAAGTGATGGACAGTCTTGTGAATGCGTTTGCCACCGGCCATAAACCAAAAATCAATGACACCTAAAGATTTAGTAATAGATGAGGTGATTCCAGTTTCTTCAGCAACTTCACGAATTGCAGCTTGCTCTGGAGTTTCACCTTCTTCAATGTGACCTTTTGGCAAAGACCATAAAATACGTTTTCCAGTTGTGTCTTTATGATCTATTCGACCAATTAATAGGCCTTGTGTGCCAGAGGTGTCGATAACTAAGCCGCCAGCGCTGACTTCATCCACGCGCTTGGCATAGGGACGTTTGTTTTTTGGGTGAGGAGTTTTTTCAGGGTTGCTAGAACTCTGTGTTTGGGGGCCGCGGTTAGCGGGGCGCTTACGCTTCCGCTTCTTTTTCGTACCTTCGCTGCCCGCACCAGGTGCCGGGATCATGGAGCAAGGGTACTGCTCTAACCTTACTTATTGTGAGTAACGCATTAGGAGCCGCGGGCGAGTTAGCCATTCGCTCACTTATTGAACGAGCCCCGCTGGCGAGTTCTCTAGCGCAATCCTTTAAAGCCAAAGACTTTACTTTGGCATTGGTTGGCGGACCTGTGCGCGATGCGCTTTTAGGAAGGTTGGGAAATGATTTAGATTTCACAACAAATGCGTTGCCACAAGAAACTAAAAAGATTTTAAATGAGTGGGCGGAAAATGTTTGGGATACCGGCATTGCATTTGGAACTGTTGCAGGTAAGCGCGGTGACACAACTGTTGAAGTAACTACGTATCGCAC
Organism: actinobacterium SCGC AAA044-N04; assembly: GCA_000378885.1. GTDB lineage: Bacteria > Actinomycetota > Actinomycetes > Nanopelagicales > Nanopelagicaceae > Planktophila. The sequence goes on from KB900461.1 coordinate 80,209, forward strand.
AGAGCATTACGATGCCGATTCACGCAAACCAACAGTTGAATATGGCAAAGATATCAACGGTGATTTATCGCGCCGCGATTTCACTGTTAATGCAATGGCGTTGGAGTTAACAACAGATAAGCCAGAATTTATTGATCCATTCAATGGCTTGAAAGATTTAGCAGAAAAAACTTTGCGCACACCAGGTTTACCAAATGATTCATTTAATGATGATCCACTTCGCATGATGCGGGCAGCACGTTTTGCTAGTCAATTAGATTTTGAAATCGAGCCTAGCGTTTTAACTTCTATTAAAGAGTTAGCACATCGCATTTCAATTATTTCAGCTGAGCGCGTGCGCGATGAATTCACAAAGATCATCATGTCTAGTAACCCTCGCAAAGGAATTACATTATTAGTAGATACTGGCTTAGCTGATTTAGTGCTGCCAGAGATTCCTAAACTGCGCCTTGAAGTCGATGAACATCATCACCACAAAGATGTGTATGAGCATTCAATTACAGTTCTAGAACAAGCAATCGAGCATGAAGATCGCTTAGGTGGTCCTAACCTTGTTATTCGCCTTGCTGCGTTACTCCACGACATAGGAAAACCAAAGACTCGCGCCTTCATAGAAGGCGGCGGGGTTTCATTTCATCACCATGAAGTAGTGGGTGCTCGCCTAGCTAAAAAGCGTTTAGCTGAACTTCGCTTTGACGGTGACACAGTTGAAGCAGTTGAGCTTTTAACTACATTGCATCTGCGCTTTCACGGCTACGGGGATGGAGAATGGACCGATTCTGCCGTGCGTAGATATGTGCGAGATGCCGGTGAATTATTGACTCATCTACATGTTCTTACTCGTGCCGATTGCACAACGCGCAATAAAACTAAAGCTGCACGTCTTGCAAGTGTGTATGACTCACTAGAAGCACGTATTGATGTTCTGATGGAACAAGAAGAGTTGTCAAAGATTCGCCCTGATCTAGATGGTCAACAAGTAATGGAGTTGTTGAACTTAAAACCTTCACGAGATGTTGGTGCAGCGATGGATTTTCTTATGGAGCTACGTCTTGAACAAGGACAAATCGGTGAAGAAAAAGCTACTGAGGCTCTACTTAACTGGTGGAAAGACAGAAGCGCGAAGTAAGCGCACTCCCACTAATAAGTAAGCCGCACTCACACACAGTGGAACAGTTGCACCTAATCCAGAAGTTGGAAGCAATAGCGCTGCAATTAATCCGCCAGAAACAATTGCTGCATTTACTACAACGTCATAAACCGCAAAAACTCTGCCACGGTAGTAATCATCAATTTTAGATTGTACGAGTGCGTCATTAGTTACTTTTAGGTTTTGGCCAAAGAAAGAAACCAAGAAGGCTGTGAGTATCAACGTCACTTGAGTTTGCACGCTTGCCAAAATAAGTGGACAGGCAGCGCTAGTAAGTATTGCTAAACGAATCCAGCGGTGGCGACCAACTTTTGAAACTCCATAAGGAGCTAGAAAAGCACCAAGAAATACGCCAATGCCGGCAAATGAAAGGGCATAACCAAAACCTTTCAAACCTTGCTCAGGCAAATTAGGATCATTAAAAGTATTTCTCTCCAACAACAAAGCAGTAAGAGTGAGCGCAGTTAACCCTCCGCGGTGCACAGCAGTTGCCAAGATTCCACGGGCGGCATCTGAGTGAATACGTAGAAATTGAAAACCTTCACGCATTTCAGTAACGCCTTGCATAAAACTTGCTTGCTTCTTTTCATGCTCAAGAGGTCCAATTTCAAATTTATTGAGCCGGCTCGTCAATAGCGCCGCAGCGAAATATCCACCACTAGCAATGAGAATTAAGAGTGCATCAGCGTGATTGGCAATTGCAAGTGAATCAGTAACAGCGCGCACTCCCACACCGATTCCGCCACCAATAACAACTAACACAGAGCCACCAGTAACTGCCATTGCATTTGCGGTGATCAGAGACTTTGCATCAATAAGTAAAGGCAATCCAGCAGATAATGCTGCAAGGATTAAGCGGTTGATTCCAAAAGCAATAAGGACAACGGTAGTTAACTCAACTCCAGTAGTTCCACTAAAAATGAATAGAGCGACCAGCAATAAATTGGCGCTGCGAGCAAGGTTTGCAATAAATAATGCGCGTTGGCGTGAAACACGATCCAAAATTGTTCCAACAAATGGACCAACAATTGAATATGGCAATAAAACAACAGCAAAGCCAAGTGCTGCGCTCAAAGCATTAGCTTGGCGCTCAGGAGAGAAAAGAACAAAAGAAGCTAGAGCGCTTTGAAAGATGCCATCGGTTGCTTGACCCGTCCAGCGGATTGCAAGCAAGCGCGAAAACCGAGGATGCCGCAGCAAACCAAGGAAACTCATAATGAAGAGCGTACTGGCTTAATTAGGTTTATTCTTTACTCCAATGAAATCTAAACGTTCGTTCATCGACTATTCACTCGATAAGCGCGCCACTTTAATGGCCCTCTTTCGTGGTGTTGTTGATGCCTGCGATGCCGACCCGTATTTAATGCGGGCAGCTAAATGGCACGGCGAGAAAGTAAGCCGTAACTGCCCGGTATGTAAGAAGAATGAACTTGTTGAACTTCGCTACGCATTCGGTGAACAGCTAGGTCAATACTCAGGTCGTATTAAGAATGAAAAAGAGTTAACGCAGATGGAAAGCGAGTTTGGTGAGTTTCGCGTCTATCTCGTTGAAGTGTGTAGGGGTTGTTCATGGAATCACCTCTGTGCCTCATTCATTTTGGGTGATGGCCACGAACGTAAGGCTCCCCGCAAGGTACGCACCTTGGAGGACGAGGATTACGCCACACGGTAGCCTTAAGTAATGCGTAAGTTCCTGATCAGATCAGCTGTCTTTCTAGGCGGCTTTGGTTTCATTGCAGGATCTGTTCTTTTCGCTCTGGCTTACTTCACTGTAGATATTCCAGATCCCAATGCTTATGTGAACTCACAGTCAACAATTATTCAATATTCAAATGGTGAAGAAATCGGCCGCGTTGGAACACAAAACCGCCAAATTGTTCCGCTGGCAAAGATTCCACTTAATGTGCGCCACGCAGTCCTTGCTGCAGAAGACCGTGGTTTTTATTCCAACCGTGCTTTCTCTGTAACAGGTATTTTGCGTGCTGTATTAAATAACTTAAAAGGTGGTTCATTACAAGGTGGATCAACCATTACCCAGCAATATGCAAAGACTGCCTTTTTAACACCAAGTCGTACGATTCAAAGAAAAATTAAAGAACTTGTTATTTCTATTAAGTTAGAAAATCAACTCTCTAAAGATCAAATCTTTGAGAGCTACTTAAATACCATTTACTTTGGTCGTGGTTCATACGGTGTTATGACCGCCTCCCAACAGTATTTCAACCGTAACGTTGATCAACTAACAAATGCACAAGCTGCAGTCATTGCATCTATTTTGCGCTCCCCTGGTTTGTATGACCCTGCATTTAAAAAGGGAAATGAAAAGCGTTTGCAAGCCCGCTTTGAATACGTTAAGCAAGGAATGATTGATGCTGGCTGGTTAGATAAAGCTGCAGCAAAGAAAATGACTTTTCCTACTGTTGCACCACGTTCAACTTCTGGACAATTGAGTGGACCTAAAGGTCACATTATTGAAGCCGTAACAAAAGAACTATCAAAGTTAGGTTTTAGCCAAGAACAACTTCTTGTTGGTGGTCTTGTCATCAAAACAACTCTTGATCAAAAAGCCCAACAATCTGCCGTTGATGCAGTCAATAAGTTCTACCCATCAAAGGCTCCAGATAATTTACATATTGGTTTAGTTGCAATTAGACCTGGAACTGGTGAAATCGTGGCACTTTATGGTGGCCGGGATTACTTACAGCGCCAGCTCAGTGATGCCACACAATCCATTGCACTAGCTGGTTCTACTTTTAAACCATTTGCAATAGTTGCAGCCCTTGAACAAGGAATTCCTTTAACATCAATGTGGAACGGTGATTCGCCACAAGTATTTGATGATGCTGGAAAACCGTATGAAGTTTCTAACTATGGTGATGAAGGGTGGGGCCAAATTGATTTGCTCTATGCAACCAAACACTCTGTTAACACCGTCTTTGTTCCACTAGGAATTAAAGTGGGACCAACTGCAGTTGTCGATGTTGCCCGCAGAGCAGGAATTCCAGAATCAGTTGCAATGATGCCAACACCATCTGTTGTGTTGGGTGTTGCAAGTCCACACGTGATTGATGTTGCTAATGCTTATGCAACCTTTGCTGCGCAAGGAATTAAATCAAAACCATACTTAGTTTCCCAAGTCATTGGTTCCAACAAAGGTGTTTTGTATGAAGCTAAGCAAGAAACACAAGAAGTATTTAGTAAAGAAGTTATGGCTGATTTAACCTATGCACTTAAAGGCGTTGTAACTGGAGGTACTGGTGCTGCAGCCCTTGCATTAGGTCGCCCAGCTGCTGGTAAGACTGGTACTTCACAGTCCAATGCCTCTGCTTGGTTTAGCGCTTACACACCACAGCTAGCAGCCTCCGTTGCTCTCTTCCGTGACAGTGCATCTGAATCACTCAATGGAATTGGTGGCTTGAACTCTGTAACTGGTGGAACTTTCCCAGCTAAGATCTGGACTGCATTTATGAAAGGCGCACTTAAGGATGAGCCAGTAATGGATTTCCCAGCGCCAGCAAACATCGGTGGACTTGATCCAGTTGTTATGACTTCTGGTGGAAAGCAACACCGCAACCCATAATGGCAATGCGCACGCGGGCATTACTTGCACTAACAATCCTTGCCGCGCTTCTCTCTTTTACTAAGTTTTCCCACTGCGAAGGCACTAATTGGGCCACGCCAGATCAGTACATTCACGCCTGTTATAGCGATCTACCCTCCCTTTTTGGTGAGCGCGGCATGGTTGATAACAAGTGGCCCTATGCAAGTGATACCAACGCCGTTGAATATCCAGTACTGACTGGGTTAGTTATGTATGCAACTTCTTTTCTTGCTCACTCATCTATTTCCTACTTTAACTTCAATGCATTTCTATTAGCGCTTCTCTTTATTGGGCTTATATTTATTGTTTATAGAATAAAACCAGAGTTCACTTATCTACTTCCCGTAGCACCAGCAATGGTCGCCTCCCTTTATATCAACTGGGATTTGTGGGCAATCATCACAATGATGCTCGCAATTTATTGGTTTGATAGAAAGCAATACACGTATAGCTCACTTGCTTTAGCAGTATCAATTTCTACTAAGTTCATGCCAGTCTTTTTACTATTACCCATTCTTTTTATTCTCTGGCGCTCAAATCAAATCAGAGAGTTAGTTAAATACGCGTTGACAACTATCGCTATCTGGTTAGCAATTAATCTCCCTTTTGCTCTCACAACCCCTACTGGTTGGTGGCGTTTCTATAAACTCAATATGGAGCGCGAAGCCGATTGGGGATCATTGTGGTTAGCTTTTAGCCAATTAGGTTTAGGTCTTGCAAACCTTAATTACTTAGCTATTTTGTTATTACTCATTGGATTAACTTCTTTTGTCATATTCCTCTTTGAATTAAAAAACACCCCAACTCTGGCCTCCGTTGCCTTTATTGTTTTAGCTATCGTGATGATTGCTAGCAAGGTGTATTCACCGCAGTATGTATTGTGGTTAACACCGCTGGCAGTAATTGCACTGACAAACAAAAAAGATCTGCATGCTTTCTGGATCTGGCAGATTGCAGAGACGCTGTATCACGTTGCAATTTGGCAGCACTTAGCTCTTTTCACTGGAGCAAAATTTGGTTTGCAAGAAGGCGCCTATGCCACCATCACTCTGATCCGTATCGCAGCCACCATCTATCTGGCCTGGGTCCTCATAAAGCGGGCTTTGGAGGCCCGAAATACACAGGGATCCCTGTTCGATTTACTCTTTGAGGCCTCTAAGCCTTACCCTTAACCTCCTTGATCAGGCCCTGGTGGTTTGATTGAGGAAAGTATTAACCCTCCTGTCACGGAAATGCCGTGGCCGTCTTAGTCCAGAGGAGGTCGGGTTAACGCATGCGTCACTATGAACTTATGGTCATTCTTGATCCAGAACTTGAAGAACGCACAGTCACACCAAGCCTAGAAACATATCTCAAGATCATCAAAGACAGCGGTGGAACCGTCAACAAGCTCGACTTGTGGGGCCGTCGTCGTATGTCTTTTGAAATTGCGAAAAAAGGCGAAGGTATTTATGCAGTCATCGATATGAACTGCGAACCAGCTGCAATCAAAGAGTTGGATCGCCAACTCAATTTGAATGAAGCAATTCTGCGCACCAAAGTAATTCGCCCAGAATAATTAATTAAGCACGGACTCCACGAGTAGAGATGAGGAAATAGTTATGGCAGCAGGAGATACAACAATCACAATGATCGGCAACCTTGTCGATGATCCAGAGCTTCGCTTTACACCCTCGGGTGCAGCGGTTGCAAAGTTTCGTGTAGCTTCAACCCCACGCTATTTAGATAAGCAAACTAATGAATGGAAAGATGGCGAGAGCCTTTTCCTTCAGTGTCAGATCTGGCGTCAAGCAGCTGAAAATGTTGCAGAGTCACTGACAAAAGGAATGCGCGTCATTCTCTCTGGTCGCTTGAAGCAACGTTCTTATGAAACTAAAGAAGGCGAAAAGCGCACTGTCTTTGAGGTAGAAGTTGATGAAGTCGGACCATCACTACGTAACGCAACTGCAAAGGTCACTAAGACCCAACGCGCTGGCGGAACAAGTGGCGGATTCTCTGCACCTGCTGCAGCTGATTCATTGAACGAAGATCCATGGGCAGCGGCTTCATCTTCACCGGCAGGCGGAGGTTGGGGAGCATCCTCAACAACCGACGAGCCACCGTTCTAAACCAACCTATCCATCCATTCCTAGTTCATAACTAGGGCCCGAAAAGGAGCACCACAATGGGAGCAAGAAATAACAAAACTCTTCGTGAACCGAAGAATAAGGGCGCAAAAGCAGCAGCTCTTAATAAGAAATTTAAGAAGAAGCCATGCAGCTTCTGCCAGCAGAAGGTCACCTATATCGACTACAAAGATATTGCGACCCTTCGTAAGTACATCTCAGATCGCGGCAAAATCCGCGCTCGCCGCGTTACAGGTGCCTGCACACAGCACCAGCGTTCAATCGCAACTGCGGTAAAGAACAGTCGTGAAGTAGCACTACTTCCTTACACATCAACAGCGCGATAAGGGGAACTGACTATGAAACTCATCCTTACTCGTGAAGTTGCAGGCGTTGGTTCTGCAGGAGATGTTGTAACTGTTAAAGATGGCTTCGCACGCAACTTCTTGTTGCCACGCGGAAATGCAATTGCATGGTCACTTGGTGGAGAAAAGCAGATTCAGAGCATTCGCCGTGCGCGTTCAGCTCGTGAAGTGCGCGATATCGACCACGCTAAAGAGATCAAGGCCAAGCTGGAGTCAGCAACTGTTGTTGCTAAGGCAAAGGTTGGCGCAAAGGGCGCACTGTTTGGTTCAGTAACAGATAAAGATGTTGCTGGCGCAATCAAGGCAGCTGTTGGTCTAGATATCGATCGTCATTCAATTAAGACTGCCGGACATATCAAGAAGACTGGCAACCACGATGTGAAGGTCGCACTTGGCCACAATATCGTTGCAAAGATTACAGTTTCTGTAGTTCCAGAATAAAAAGTACTTAGTAAGAAAGCCCGTCGCTTATGCGGCGGGCTTTTTTATTTCGTTGTAACTGCCACCAAAGCTTTCTTGAAATACTCACTTGTAAATTCACTTCTAGCTAAATCGTATTTAGACATTCCCCACTCCCAGAAATCAAATTCAATCTCACTTACCGAATCTTGAATTGATGCCCACAGAGTCCATCCATACTTTGCCATCAAGGCCCATAGCCAAGCACGTGCAACTTTGTCGGGGCGATGTGCACCGTAGTAAGCGGTGACCAACTCTTCAAGTGCTTCAATAGGTTGAAAGGCTTCTGCCCAGACGTTGCCAATCTCAAAGCAGGCGTCGTTATTTCCTGAGTATTCATAGTCAATAAGCCAGATTTTCTTTCCATCATCGATGAAATTGCCTGGCAATAAATCATTATTACAAGGCACTAGCCCTTCAAAGAGAACTTCAAAAGCTTTTTTGATTTGGGCAACCATAGGTTCAAAATCCACATAACCATCGGGAACTCTAAAGCCCTGCTCTTTTACAATCTTTAAATAATTACTCTGGGTATTAAACATATTGAACTCATGGTCAAAAGGCTCAAGTGCGTGCAGGTTGCGCAAACTTGTTGCAATGCGGGGCAAGTTCGCTGCAACGTCCTCTGCGCCAAAGGTTTTGCCGCTGATGTAGGAAATAAGAAGTAGGCCTTCACCAGGTATGTAATCCAACACTTCGGCCCCCACGCCGCCCTTGCCGGCAATGGTGGTGTTTATAAATTCAGAGCCTCTATCGATAGAAAGAAAAGATGAGGAGTTACTGGAGACTCGGGCCACGTATTTATCGGTGAGAGTTTCTATAAGAAAGTTTCTATTGGTTAATCCCCCGGATAGTTCTTTAATAGATGTGCGGGCTTTGAGCAGGGCGATTTTATTGAAACGTTCACCGAACTCTTGCTCAAGGACACTATCGTCAGACACGCATTCAGGATACATTTCATAAGTGGCCGTGTCAGTAGTCCCAACCAGAGCAAAAATCATCATTATCGGTGGTGGCGTGGGCGGAACTTCGGTTGCCTATCATTTAGCTGAACTTGGCGAAAAAGATGTCATTTTGCTGGATAGAAATGAACTCACCAGCGGCTCCACATTCCATAGCGCAGGCCTTGTAGGTCAACTGCGCGCAGATCCAACGCTGACGCTAATGAATATGCACTCCGTTGATCTCTATAGAAAACTTCAACAAACTGACACACCCCCAAGTTGGCGTGAGTGCGGCAGTATTAAGTTGGCTTCCACTCCCGAGCGCATGCAAGAGATCCGTAGACAAATTGGTTGGGCTAAAACATTTGGTTTAGATTTAAAAGAGATTTCTCCTAAAGAGGCTCAAGATCTCTTTCCTCTCATTGACCTAGAAGGTGTTGTTGGAGCCTGTTATATGGCCTCAGATGGCCAAGTAGATCCTTCACAGCTAGCAATGGCATTAGCAGCAGGTGCAAGACGACAAGGCGTGCAGATCTTTACACACACCAGAGTTCTTGAGATTAAAACAACTAACGGGCGCGTGAGCAGTGTTGTCACCGATAAAGGTGAGATTGAATGCGAAATAGTTGTTAACTGCGGTGGAATGTATGCACCGCAAATAGCACGCATGGTCAATGTGCGAGTACCAATTGTTCCTATGAGTCACCAATACTTAATTACAGAAAACTTTATGCCACAGGATGCGCCATTCTTGCCTTCCCTTCGCGATCCAGACAATCTGATTTACTTTCGCCAAGAAGTTTCAGGCTTGCTCATGGGTGGGTATGAGCGCACATCTAAAGCGTGGTCTGCTGACTACAACACCATTGATGACATTCCAGCAAACTTTAATAACTCATTGTTGGCAGAAGATTGGGATCGCTTTGCAGATATCGCTGAAGCTTCACAAAAGCGTGTTCCTAAGATGGCAGAGGTTGGAATTAAAAGTTTTATTAACGGCCCCGAAGGCTTCACACCAGATAATGAATTCTGTTTAGGTGAAACATCTGTTGATGGTTTCTTTGTCGCTGCAGGATTTTGTGCCCACGGTATTGCAGGAGCTGGTGGCATTGGCAAAGTAGTTGCTGAATGGGTTGTTGCTGGTGAGCCAACAATGGATCTGTGGCATATGGACATCAAACGCTTTGGTGCATCTTATGAATCCCCTGACTTTACGTTAAAGCGCATTACAGAGAACTATGAGCAGTACTACGACATCCACTACCCAAGTGAAGAGCGCAAATCAGCCAGACCTAAATTTATGTCCCCTGTCTATGAGTGGCACAAAGTAAATGGCGCAGTCTTTGGTGAGAAATCTTCATGGGAGCGCGTTAACTTCTATGCAACCAATATTGGCGACGATGCACTACGTCCAAAGGATTGGCTAGGAAATCACTGGTCAAGTGCCGTTCAGGTAGAACACAATGCAACACGTGAAACGGCCGGTTTATTTGATGAATCTAGCTTTGCTAAGGCCCGAATAAGCGGCGTGCGAGCAGGTGAATTCCTCAACTACGTTTGTGCAAATAACGTGGTCAAGGGCGTTGGTAAGACAACCTACACACAGGCACTTAACTCAAAAGCTGGTATTGAATCTGACTACACCGTCACACAAACAGCTGAAAATGAATTCTTTATTGTTACAGGAACCGCCTTTTCGGTCCATGATTTTGGTTGGTTAGAAAAGATGCGCCGAGAACACTCTTTTGATGGTGTTGAGATTACTAACATCACTAGAGATCTTGCCTGCTTTGCGCTGATGGGTCCAAAGTCCAGAACTATCTTGCAATCACTTACCGATGCCGATCTCTCACATGCAGCTTTTCCTTTTATGAGTTCACAGGAAATCACTGTGGGTGATATTAAAGTGCGCGCCACCAGACTTACATATGTTGGCGAACTTGGTTGGGAGCTCTATCTTCCAGTAGCAGATGGCTTAGCGCTCTGGGAAAAGATTATGGCTGCAGGTAAATCACAGGGAATCAAAGCCTGTGGTTATAGAGCAATTGAGTCATTAAGACTTGAAAAAGGTTACAGAGCGTGGGCTGGTGAGATAAACACTGAAACTAATCCTTATGAGGCAGGTCTTGGTTTTGCAGTCTCTCTTAAGAAAGACAATTTCCACGGTAAAGCAGCAGCAGTTGCTGCGCAAGCTAACCTGACTCGCAAATTAGTTGCCATTACCTTCGATGACATCACATGCGTTCCTTTTGGTTCTGAACCGATTCGTATTGGTGAAAAGATTGTTGGGCGCATTAAATCTGGCGGCCAGGGATACACAATCAAAAAGGCAATTGCTTATGCCTATCTGCCAATTGCCCAGACTGAAGTTGGAACTAAGGTCGACGTTGAGTTCTTTGGTACCTGGCGCAGCGGAGTAATTTGTGCCGAGCCTTTGTTTGATCCAAGCAATGAACGTATTCGTTTATAAATCTCACGATTTAAGATTGTCGAAAATACTTTTGTGCACAGCCCACTGTAAAAAGATGCGCCTCTGACCTGCGCTTTTTCAGATTAGGGGTTACCTCTCACGAGTTACCCACATTTAATCCACCGCTTTGTGCACAGGAAAACACGCTTATCCACCCACTTACCCACAGCTTTATCCCCATCACCCCGCATGATTTCTCGCTCAAAAGAGGGGGTGGCACCTAAGTTACGCCTACAAGGAATTCACTTGTCAGTGGCTAATGGGAGGTTATAGGCGTGAGCATCGCAGAACTTCCTAATAATCGCGCACCGCGCGATAACAACATTTCATCAATTGGTGCAGATTTTGAGCGCACACCACCACAAGATCTCATTGCAGAACAATCTGTTTTAGGTGGAATGCTCTTATCTAAAGATGCAATTGCAGATGTTATTGAAATTATTCGTGATCGAGATTTCTATCGTCCAGCACATGAATTAATTTACGACGCAATTATTGATTTGTATGGCCGCGGTGAACCAGTAGATGCTGTAACAGTTTCATCTGAGTTAACTAAGCGCGGTGACATTGCACGCGCTGGTGGTGCTCCTTACCTTCACACTCTTATCTCATCTGTTCCAACGGCCGCGAACGCTGGTTACTATGCCAAGATTGTTCGCGAACATGCAATCATGCGCCGCTTGGTTGAAGCTGGAACAAAGATTGTTCAACTCGGTTACACCTCAGAAGGTGAAGTCGATGACATGGTTGATCAAGCACAGGCTGAGGTCTATGCAGTAACAGAGCGCCGTGCATCAGAGGATTACGTACAACTCTCTACGCTACTTCCACAAGCACTTGATGAGATTGAAGCTATCTCTAAAGGTATTGGTATTGAAGGTGTGAAGAGTGGATTCAAAGATCTTGATGCACTCACTCATGGATTCCATCCAGGTAACATGATTATCTTGGCTGCCCGTCCTGCGATGGGTAAGTCAACGCTGGGACTTGATATTGCTCGACACGCGTCTATTCATGAAGGACAAACCTCTGTCATCTTCTCTCTTGAAATGTCTAAATCTGAAATCACCATGCGTATGCTCTCTGCTGAAGCGCGCGTTGGTTTAAATAACATTCGTGCAGGAACACTCTCAGATGATGAGTGGTCACGTCTTGCCCGCCGTATGGGTGAAATCTCTGAAGCACCTTTGTTTATCGATGATTCACCGAACCTTTCAATGATGGAGATTCGTGCTAAAGCACGTCGCCTGAAGCAGCGCCATAACTTAAAGCTCATTGTTATCGACTACTTACAGTTGATGTCATCAGGTAAAAAGGTTGAAAACCGCCAGCAAGAAGTATCTGAGTTCTCTCGTCACTTGAAGTTAATGGCTAAAGAGCTCAATATCCCTGTTATTGCCATCTCACAGCTCAACCGTTCCCCTGAACAGCGCTCAGATAAGAAGCCAATGCTCTCTGACCTTCGTGAATCAGGTTCTATCGAACAAGATGCTGACGTAGTTATCTTGCTTCACCGCGATGATATGTATGACCAGCAAAACCGCACAGGTGAAGCAGATTTAATTGTTGCTAAGCACCGTAACGGACCAACAAGAACTATTACTGTCTCTGCCCAGCTTCACTATGCACGCTTCTATGACATGCCACAAAACCCTGGTGGTGGACAAGACTGGACACAACAACGTGAAGCTGGAAATACTGAAGATACTTCCTTCGGCGCTTAATTAATGCGCAGCTGAACGGGCCTTATCGGCCAAGATAATTCCAATTATCACTGTTACTCCACCAACTAATTGAATGAAGTTCCATGTTTCAGATAACCAAATCCATGCAAACACACCAGCTAATACTGGCTCTGCCATTCCCATCACACTACTAGTGGAAGCAGAAAGTAATTTCAAACCTTTAAGAACCAACAAATAAGGAACAACTGTTCCCATGATTATTACCCAGGCAATTAAAACCCAGCCCGGTAAATCGTAGGCAGCAAAGCGACCTTGTAAGTTCATTGATTGAGAAAAGATCTCTGTCGGATATGACCAGAGTGGCATTGCAATTGCTAAGCCAAGGGATGCAAAACCAAAACCGTAGACCATGAGTGATTCAACATCGCGCTTAGCGGTCAGTTTTTCACCGAGTAAGAAAAAGGAAGCCAAAACAATTCCATCAAGTAGGGCTGCAGCAACGCCAATGGGATCTAACGTTTGGCCTTTCCAGACCTGGGCGATGAGAACCAAACCGCTAAATGCTAAAAAGATTGCTACCCACATCAACTGCGGCACAACTTTGTGCTTCACAAAACGCAGCCACAACACAATCCAAATAGGGGCTGTGAACTCAAGGATTAAGGCCACAGAGACGTTCAGACGCGTAATAGCCACGAAATACAGGGCCTGGACTAGTAGAAAACCAATGATTCCGTAAGCAAAAAGGATTAGCATATCTTGCCTTTTAGCATTTAACTTTTCGCGATGGCGCAAAAAGATATAAAAACCTAAGAAAATAAAAGCTCCGCCGCAGCGCACCTGCGTTAAACGCATGGATGAAAGGCCAGAAGTTAAAACTAACTTGGCAACAACGCCATTAAATGAGAAAAAGATAGCGCCGAGTAAGGTGAGGATCTCTCCTTTATAGCGCGTGAACATCCGGTAAGGATAGCGGTTTAAAAGGCGCTTTCAGGTAGTTCCATGATGGAGCCATCAGTTGCTTCCACAATCTTGCGATCTGCGGTGATATGAGGCAAGTAGTTCTTAACAAAGAACTGCGCTGCAGCGATTTTGCCGGTATAGAAATCTTTATCTTTGCCTGTTGCAGTTGGTAGTTTTTCAACTGCAATATCTGCTTGGCGCAGAAGTAGCCATGAAGTGATGATGTCTCCCACTGCCATCAGGCAGCGTGAAGTGTTTAAACCAACTTGATAGATCTTTGCGGCATCAGTTTGTGATTCCATTGCATGACCAACGAGAACTCCAACAATGCCGTTTAAGTCATCGAGGGCTTTGAGGAGCGCAGTTTTTTCTGCCGCATTAGAACCACCAGCATCAGCAAAAGCTTTAATCTCTTTGCCAAGCAAACCAAGTGCCCTTCCACCATCTTTAACAATTTTGCGGAAGAAGAAATCAAGACCTTGAATTGCTGTTGTGCCTTCATACAAGGTGTCGATCTTTGCATCACGAACATATTGTTCAAGTGGCCAGTCACGAGTAAAGCCAGCACCGCCAAATGTTTGTAGTGATTCAGTACCAAGAAGTGTCCAAGACTTCTCTGATCCATAACCCTTGACTACTGGCAGTAATAAATCATTGAGTGCAATCATGTCTGTAGAGCGTTCTTTATCGCCAGCCTTTGCAGCTAACTCAATCTCATCTTGGATCGATGCTGTGTAGAGAACAAGAGCTCTCATGCCTTCTGAATAGGACTTTTGGACCATGAGTGAACGGCGCACATCAGGGTGCTTAATGATGGTCACACGAGGTGAAGCTTTGTCATTCATTACCTTCATATCACCGCCCTGCACGCGCTCTTTGGCATATGCCAGAGCTTGTTGGTAGCCAGCAGAAAGTGTTGCAATAGCTTTAGTTCCAACCATCATGCGGGCAAACTCAATAACTTTAAACATCTGGGCAATACCTTCATGCACTTCACCTAAGAGATAGCCAACTGCAGGCTCGTGCTCACCTAATTGAACTTCACAGGTGGCAGAGATGTTCAAGCCCATTTTATCTTCTAGGGATGTAACAAAGACTCCGTTGCGCTTTCCAAGCTCTCCTGTTTCAAAATCAAACATAAACTTAGGAATTAAAAATAGTGAAAGACCTTTAGTTCCAGGTCCGCCACCTTCACGACGTGCTAGAACAAAGTGCACAACGTTGTCATAGAAGTCGGCGTCACCTGAAGTGATGTAGCGCTTTGTTCCAGTGATGTGCCATGTTCCATCTGGCTGTTGCACAGCCTTTGTGCGACCTGCACCAACATCTGAACCAGCATCTGGTTCAGTCAGCTGCATCGTTGCACCCCAGTGCTTTTCAACCATGTGCTTTGCAATCTTCTTTTGTTCTGGTGTTCCAAGAACGTAGGCAACTTGAGCAAATGAATAACCTGAGGCATAGAGGTGCACGCCAGGATTTGAACCTAAAACCATTTCAGCGATTGCCCAGCGCACTGAAGGAGGAATCTTCATTCCGCCCAGCTCAACAGGTGCATCTAAGCGCCACCACTCACCATCTACATATGCTTTGTAGGATTTAATAAAAGATGCAGGCAGATTTACATTTCCAGTTTCTTTATTAAGTACTGCGCCAATTCGATCTCCTTCAACAAAAGATGCTGCAAGATCGTTCTCACACAAGCGCTTCATCTCTTCTAACATCCCCATTGCGGTGTCACGATCAAGATCTGCGTACAGTGATGTACCCATAACTTTCTCGCGCCCCAGAAGGTCAAAGAGGCAGAATTCAATATCTCGCAGGTTGGCGCTGTAATGGCTCATGGGCAAATAATGCTACCCACCAGTAACTTATGCAACCCTATTGAGCGTATTTCGATGCCGGGCAGCGCCCATAAACCAAGATAGGGTCAGCGCGTGCTACTAAGTGATCGCGACATCCTCGCCGAAATCAAATCAGGCCGGGTCGCCTGCGAACCATTCCATGAGGCCATGATTCAGCCGTCATCGGTGGATGTTCGCTTGGATAAATACTTCCGCGTCTTTGAAAACCATAAATACAGCGTTATTGATCCCTCAATAGAACAGCCAGAGCTGACCCGTGAAGTTATCGCCGAAGGCGATGAGGCTTTCATCCTGCACCCCGGTGAGTTTGTTTTAGCGAGCACCTATGAAGTTATTACTTTGCCAGATGACATCGCAGGACGGTTGGAAGGTAAATCTTCACTGGGCCGCCTAGGACTTCTAACTCACTCAACTGCAGGCTTTATTGATCCAGGCTTTAGCGGTCACATCACTCTAGAGCTTTCCAATGTTGCAAACCTGCCAGTCAAACTCTTTCCAGGAATGAAGATTGGGCAGCTTTGCTTAATCAAACTCTCATCGCCTGCAGAGCACCCATATGGCAGTGAGAAGTATGGCTCTCGCTATCAAGGCCAGCGCGGCCCAACGGCTTCACGCTCGTTTTTGAACTTTCATAAATCAAAGATTGACTAAAAACTTAAAGGAATGAATCCGCCTAAAAGGGGGTTTAATTAGGTATGGAAATAATCATTGTTCTCGGTGTCATCGCTCTCGCCGTCCTTTTCTTTGTTGCGCAATACAACCGCCTCATTCGCCTCAACATCTCAGTTGATGAAGCATGGGCTCAGATTGAAGTTCAACTCAAGCGCCGTGCTGATCTGATTCCTAACCTTGTTGAAACTGTCAAAGGTTATGCAAAGCATGAACAATCAACCTTTGATGCTGTAGTAACAGCACGTGCTAAAGCAACAACTGCAAGCACAGTTGCAGACACTGCTGCTGCAGATGGAATGCTCACACAAGCCCTTCGTGGATTACTTGCTGTTGCTGAGGCATATCCAGATTTGAAAGCATCATCTAACTTCATCTCACTTCAAGAAGAGTTAGCAACAACAGAGAACAAAGTTGCATTCTCCCGTCAGTTCTATAACGACAATGTTCGAGAGCTCAACACTGCAGTTAAAACTGTGCCAACTAACTTCTTTGCAGGTTTTGCAAAGGTAACTGAGCGTGAGTTCTACGAAGTTGAAGACCCACAAGATCGTAATGCTCCAAGCGTTAAGTTTTAATGAACTTTAGAACCCAACAAGCGGCTAATCGCCGCAAGACAATCGGGCTGCTCGTAGGTATGGGTGTGCTGGTGTGGCTTGTGGCATTTGCTGCTCTTACCTACTTTGGCCAATCAACCACAGCAATTGTCCCAATTGCAGTTGGTATTGCCTTAGTTTCAGTGTGGGGCTCTTATTACGGCTCAGACAAATTAGTTTTAACCATGACTGGTGCAAAGTTAATTCAAGAATCAGATAACCCAAAGTTATTTGGATTAATTCAAGAAATCACTATTGCTAGTGGCCTACCAATGCCAAAGGTTGCAATTGTTATTGATAGTGCGCCTAACGCTTTTGCTACAGGTCGTAATCAAGACCATGCACTCATTGCTTTCACAACAGGGATTTTAGATGTCATGGATCGCGATCAACTTCAAGGTGTTATTGCACATGAATTAGCCCACGTGGCCAACCGTGACACATTAGTTTCAGCAGTTGCAGCAACCACCGCAGGTGCCATTGCAATCCTGAGTGACATGTTGATGCGCATGATGTGGTTTGGTGGCGGCAGAGATCGTGACCGCAATAGCAACGGCAATCCATTACTTTTAGTCTTTTCACTTCTTATTCTTATCTTGGCACCAATAGCCGCCGTGCTCTTAAAATCTGCCATCTCACGCAAGCGTGAATCACTTGCTGATGCAACTGCGGTTGCCTTCACAAGAAACCCTGCGGGCTTGCGCAGCGCGTTGGAAGTATTAGAGCGCGATTCAACAGTTGTGCATCAGAAATCAAACTCGATTGCACATATTTGGATTGAATCACCATTAGATGGAAAAGCAGTTTCTAAGATGTTTTCAACGCATCCACCAATTGCAGAGCGCATTGCAGTACTAAAGGCTATGGAGTCTTTGAACTAAGCTTTCTCTGTTGGAAAGAAGAGAGTAAAAGTAGTTCCAGCTCCTGGCTTTGAAACTACGCCCACTTTGCCACCATGAGCCTGCATCACTGAATCAACGATAGATAAGCCAAGCCCGCTACCTTCTTGGCTAGTGCGCTGGCGTGATGGATCTGCTCGGAAGAAGCGCTCAAAGATTCTCTTTTGATCTTCTTCACTTAAGCCTGGTCCGCTATCGGCAACGGAGATGTAAACACCATCTTCTTCACTACGCGCAAGAACGTTGATCGCTGTGCCAGTGGGTGTGTGCACGCGGGCGTTAGCTAAAAGATTAGTCATTACTTGATAAATCCGCCCTGAATCTCCCAGTACAAATAGTTCTTTGGGCATCTCTACAGTGATTGGATGCTCTGGACCGGCCGCAGAGGCTGAAGCAACAGTCTCTTCAATGACATGTGCAAGATCTACGGGGTGAGATTCAATATCTCGTGATTGATCTAGGCGGGCAAGAAGTAGTAAATCCTCAACCAAAGTCCCCATTCGCACAGATTCTTTTTCAATTCGCCCAAGAAGTTCTTTAGTCTTTTCACCATCTGGCACAGCGCCTTGGCGATGTAGTTCTGCAAAGCCACGGATAGCGGTTAGTGGTGTGCGCAGTTCGTGGCTAGCGTCAGCAACGAATCGACGCAGTTTGTTTTCACTCTCTGTGCGAATTGCAAAAGATTCTTCAATGCGGCTAAGCATTGTGTTTAAAGATGAACTCAAGCGTCCTACTTCAGTATTTGGTTCAAAGTTATCTAAGCGTGCTGATAAATCCCCTGCGGCAATCTTTTCTGCAGTTACTTCAACGTTTTCTAATGGCTTCATACTGATCTTAATTACTTGCCGCGCAGCAATGGCAATGAGAAGCAGAACAAGCAAACCGATAAACAGAAAGATGCGGTCTATCTTGTGAGTAGTTTTATCAAAATCTGCAAGAGACTGGGCCACAACAACAGTGCCAACAGATGAAGGGAGGGCTTGTGTAATAACTCGAAAGTCAGGACCAGGAGTTTCTAATGTAAAAGGTTCACTTCCAAAGGATGCAGCTACTTCCGGAGTCCACCCAGCAATGAAATCTGTGATTCTGTTGGCATTGAGATCTCCACCAAGTCCCCCAACAAATCCTCCAGATTGATCTAAAAGCGTGACAGAGGTGGATGATGGGATTCGGTTAAGTGGAGTGACTGGCGCGGCTGCGCTACGACTACTTGCATTTTCACCCTGCTCGTCATGATTGGGATTTACTTCTTCATCATTTGCAATTCCAGCAGCATTTAATCGCTGAGATGTCCCACCAACCACACTAATGAGCTGCTCATCAATCTGACCAATGAGATAACCCTGCAGTGATTTTTGAACAACTAAACCTGCCCCAATAAAACCAATCGCAGACAGAGCCAATACACCGGCAGTTAAGCGGTTGCGTAGTGACCAGTTGCGAAGGGGAGAGTTCATTTTCTTTACTTAGCTGGCATTCGCAAGCGATAGCCAACACCGCGCACGGTGTGAATAAGCGGTGGATCAAAAGCATCAATCTTTTTGCGCAGATATGAAATATAGGTTTCAACAATTCCTGCGTCCCCGCGGAAATCGTATTGCCATACGTGATCCAAAATCTGAGACTTTGAAACAACGCGATCAGCGTTAATGATTAAATAGCGAATGAGTGCAAACTCAGTGGGTGAAAGGTCTAGTAGTTCACCAGCACGGTGGACTTCATGTGTTGCCTCATCTAATTCCAAATCTGCAAAGCGCATCTTCTCATCATTAATTTCAATATGGTCAACACCTGTGCGACGCAGTAGTGCGCGAAGGCGCGCGACTAACTCTTCTAGAGAGAATGGCTTAGTCATGTAGTCATCGCCGCCAAGAGTTAAACCTTTGACTTTATCTTCCATGCCATCTTTAGCTGTTAAGAAAAGAACTCCAGTATCAACACCTTCATTGCGAATCTTTTTGCAAACTTCAAACCCATCTAGATCTGGCAACATGACATCTAGGACCATTGCATGCGGCTTGAACTCTTCAGCCATGGCAAGTGCTTGTGCACCATTTGCTGCGGTGCGAACATCAAAACCAACAAAGCGAAGGCTTGTTGAAATTAACTCACTGATACTTGATTCATCGTCTACGACGAGAATGCGTTGCATGCTCTTTTGGGCAGTTGTGGTCATGGCTCAACAATGCTCCCACGAACTGGGAGTTTCCTGAGAATGGGCTTTGTTTTAGCCCTTAACTGAGCGCAAAAGCACCTGTGCCACGTCTAGAACCTCCATGGATGACTCACGTGAGCTCATTCCATCGGTAGTCATCACGCGGCAGAAAGGACAGGCAACAGCTAACTCTTGGGCACCTGTTCCGATCGCTTCATCAACGCGATTTAAGTTAATACGCGTTCCAATTTTCTCTTCCATCCACATACGACCGCCACCGGCGCCGCAACAGAATGAGCGTTCTTTGTTGCGTGGCATTTCAGTTAAGTTCGCACCAGTTGCTTCAAGAATTTCACGGGGTGGTTGATAAATTTCGTTGTGACGACCTAAGTAGCAAGGGTCGTGATAGGTCATAGCAGTGTGACTCATCTTTACTGGCAGTAGTTTCTTCTCACGAATTAATTGATTGAGTAGCTGAGTGTGGTGAACCATCTCTAATTCAAAACCACTTTGTGCATAATCGCGACCAATTGTTGTGAAGCAATGTGGGCAGGTAACTACAACTTTCTTCTTTCCCTTGGGACGCTCAGCAAAAACTTCCTTAAAAGTTTCAATGTTTTCAGCTGCCATAATTTGATATAAGAATTCATTACCAGCACGACGTGCTGGATCTCCTGTGCAGGTCTCTTTCTTTCCAAGGACTGCAAACTCAACACCGGCCATGTAGAGAAGTTCAGCAACTGCTTTTGTAGTTTTGCGTGCACGCTCATCATATGCACCAGCGCAACCAACCCAGAACAAGTATTCAACTTCATCTGGCAATACACCTTCAACAACTTTGATAGGGAAATCGCATTCAGCAATCCATGCTTCACGATCATTTTTATTAGCACCCCATGGGTTACCTGATTGTTCTAGGTTACGGAAAGTTCCACCGAGTTCGGCTGGGAAATCTGATTCCACCATTACTTGGTAGCGACGCATGTTAACGATGTGATCAATATGCTCGATATCTACTGGGCATTCATTGACGCAAGCACCACATGATGTACAGGACCACAAAATATCTGAAGTAATAGCTGCATTTTCGCCCACCATTGCTTCAGTTTCAACGGTCTTAGCAAAGGCGTGATCACGCATAGCCATGATTAAAAGCTTTGGTGATAGTGGTTTATCGGTGTGCCAAGCTGGGCACTGTGACTGACAACGACCGCACTCAGTACATGAAGTCATATCCAACAAACCCTTCCAGGTTATGTCGGCGCGAGTACCAAGACCAAAGACGTCGTCATCTTTTGGATCTTCAAAGTTAACAACTTCACCGTGTGAGAGCATTTCAGGAAGTGGTCCAAGTGAAGACTTGCCATCTGCGTTTCTGCGAAAGAAGATATTGAAAGGTGCCAAGAAGCGGTGCCAAGCCACACCCATTGTTAGATTTGATGCAATGACAATAAACCATGTCATCGAACCAACAATTTTGATTGCTGCTACTAATTGAATAGTTGAGGTTAGTTGAGTCAACGTCCATGACTTGAACATGTGGGCAATAAACCAGGTTGTAACAAAGTGACGGTTCCAGGCAGTCTCATCAGAGAGTGCACCTTCTAATCCGCGCAGTGCAATAACGCAGAAAACAATAAGCAAGATTGTGAACTCAACGTAGTAAGCCTTAGCCATTCCGCTGCCATAGAAGCGTGAGCGCTTATTGCGAAGACGTGTAACTTGGCGAATTCCAATTAATGTAACAATTCCAATTCCTGTTGCCCATGCAATGAGCTCAGTGATGTATTCATAGACCCAGAAGTGACCGATGATTGGAAGAGCAAAACGTGGGTTTATCAGTTGTCCGTATGCGGTAACGAGTGTTCCAAACAAAACAACGAAACCAACCATGACAAACCAGTGCGCAAAACCAACAACGGTGAAATTAAACATCTTGGTGTGACCAAAGATTTCGCGCAAAGCCATGCGAAGACGTGCGCCCTTGTCGTTGCCACGTGTGGGATCTGCCGCACCCTTTTTAAAGATCGCTAGAAGCGTGCGCACGCGCACTGCTAGTAGGACGAGGGCAAAGAGAGTTATCCCGTAGGAGATCGCAGCAAGGGTCAGGTTCATGCAGGTAAGGGTAGGGAATAAAGGGCTGGGGGTCATCGTTATCTGGAGTAGCAAACCTGAGTCGCATCGACTCAACCTTTTGTGTAGGATGGGCTCAGGTTTCAAGCAGTCCTCGACCCTAAATCAGGCTCGAGCGTCACTAAAAGGAGCACTACTTACATGGCTAGAGCAGTTGGAATCGACCTAGGTACAACAAATTCTTGCGTATCGGTCTTGGAAGGTGGAGAACCCACCGTTATCGCCAACGCTGAAGGCGCCCGCACGACCCCGTCGATCGTCGCCTTCGCAAAAAATGGCGAAGTACTTGTTGGTGAAGTGGCTAAGCGCCAGTCAGTAACAAATGTTGATCGCACCATTCGTTCGGTTAAGCGTCACATGGGTACGAGCTGGAACGTCGATATCGACGGAAAGAAATACACACCACAAGAAATTTCAGCACGCGTTTTGCAAAAGCTAAAGCGCGATGCAGAGTCATACCTTGGTGAAACTGTCACCGATGCAGTTATTACAGTTCCTGCATACTTCAATGACGCACAGCGCCAAGCAACAAAAGAAGCTGGCGAAATCGCCGGTCTTAATGTTTTGCGCATTATCAACGAGCCAACTGCAGCAGCGCTGGCATACGGACTTGATAAGGCAGATAAAGAACAGACAATTCTTGTTTTCGACTTAGGTGGTGGAACATTTGACGTTTCACTTCTTGAAATCGGTGACGGTGTTGTTGAAGTTAAAGCAACCAATGGTGATAACAACCTTGGTGGCGATGACTGGGATCAAGCACTTGTTGATCACCTAGTAACTACTTTTGGTTCACAAAATGGAATTGATTTAACAAAAGATAAGATGGCGATGCAACGTATTCGTGAAGCTGCTGAAAAGGCAAAGATCGAACTTTCATCATCACAATCTGCATCAATCAACCTTCCATACATCACAGTTGATGCTGAAAAGAATCCACTATTTCTTGATGAAACAATCACACGTGCTCAGTTCCAGCAGTTAACTGCTGCACTCCTTGAGCGTTGCAAGAAGCCTTTCCAAGCAGTTCTAAAGGATGCCGGAATTCCAATTAGCAAGATTGAATCAGTTGTATTAGTTGGTGGATCTACACGTATGCCAGCTGTGGTTGAACTTGTTAAAGAGCTAACTGGCGGAAAAGAGCCTAATAAGGGCGTAAATCCTGATGAAGTTGTGGCCGTTGGCGCATCACTTCAAGCCGGTGTTCTCAAGGGTGAAGTAAAGGATGTTCTCCTACTAGATGTAACACCACTATCACTTGGTATTGAAACCAAGGGTGGCGTTATGACTAAGTTGATTGAGCGCAACACAACTATTCCTACAAAGCGCTCTGAAGTATTTACAACTGCTGATGATAATCAGCCAGCTGTTCAGATCCAGGCCTACCAAGGTGAGCGCGAGATGGCTGCCTACAACAAGAAGCTTGGAATGTTTGAACTCACAGGTTTGCCACCAGCACCACGCGGTATCCCACAAATCGAAGTGACATTTGATATTGATGCAAACGGAATCGTTCACGTTTCTGCAAAGGATCTTGGAACTGGAAAAGAACAGAGCATGACTATCACAGGTGGCTCCGCTCTTTCTAAAGAAGAGATTGAGCGCATGATGGCCGATGCTGAATCACACGCTGAAGAAGATCGTCAGCGCAAAGAAGAAGCAGAGATTCGCAACGCTGGAGATTCTCTTCTTTACTCAACTGAAAAGTTCATCAAAGATAATGAAGAAAAACTATCTGTAGGCGATGCACTTGAGAAGAAAACAGAGACAGAGGCAGCGTTAGAAGAATTAAAGACTGCTCTCGGTGGTTCAAATTACGAAATGATTAAGGGCGCAACTGAAAAGGTTGCAACTGTTAGCCAAGCTCTAGGTGCCGCTCTATATGCAGGCGCTGCAGCTGAAGGTGAAAGTGCACCTGCCGAAGATGGCGTTGAAGATGCTGAAGTGGTTGAGGAAGGCAAGTGAGCGAAGAAAACTCGCTCACCGAAGAATCAGTAGTTGAAGATGTGGCACCGGATCAGGAAACTGATCCGGTAGCTACATTAACTAGTGATTTACAACGACTTCAGGCTGAATATGCCAACTACCGCAAGCGCGTAGAGCGTGATCGTTCCCTTGCTCACGAAATGGCCATCGGTGCGGTTTTGACTGAACTTCTGGCTCTACTAGATGATGTTGATCGCGCAGAATCACATGGTGAGTTGACTGGTGGCTTTAAAGCAGTTGCCGATCAGCTCAACACGATTGTTTCTCGCATTGGTTTAGAGAAATACGGCACTGACGGTGAAGTATTTGATCCCCAAATCCATGAAGCTCTGATGCATGACACATCTGCAGATGTAGCAGTGCCAACTGCTTCAAAGATCTTGCAGCCTGGATATAAATACAAAGAGCGCATTTTGCGTCCAGCCCGAGTTTCTGTCACAGATCCAGCAGGAGAGTAATTAACAAATGGCAGCCAAAGATCTCTACGAAAAGGATTTCTATAAAGTCCTTGGCGTCGATAAGAAGGCTGCCGCCGATGAAATCAAACGTAAGTATCGCGGTCTTGTAAAAGATCTTCACCCTGATACAAACCACGGCGATTCTGCAAAAGAAGAAAAGTTCAAAGCAGTATCTGAAGCCTATGAAATTCTCTCTGATCCTAAAAAGCGCGCTGAATATGATGAAGCTCGTTCTTTATTTGAGCGTGGTGGATTTCGTGCACCGACCGGCGGACAAAACTTTCAAGGTGGAGATTTCTCAGACATCTTTGGAGGAGGTAATCCACAAGATATTTTTGCAAACCTCTTTGGTGGCGGTGGCCGACGTGGACCGCGTAAAGGTCAAGATCTACAAACTGAGGCAACAATTACTTTCCGTGAATCAGTCTTTGGCACTAATTTAGATTTGCGTCTTGGAACAGATAGAGGGGCTGCACAAAACATTACTGCGCGTGTTCCAGCTGGTGTTAATGATGGTGCCAAGATTCGCGTCAAAGGCAAAGGAGCACCGGGAGAAGCTGGCCCAGGTGACTTATTCATCCTCCTGCACGTTAAGCCGCATCCTATTTTTTCTCGCAAAGCTGAGAACTTACTTGTTACATTGCCAATCACATTTACTGAAGCAGCGTTAGGTGCTGATGTGAAAGTGCCAGTGATGAGCGGTGAAGAAGTAACTGTGCGCATTGCACCTGGTACTCCTAACGGTCGCACACTTCGCGTGAAGGGCCGTGGAATAACTAAAGGCTCACATGTTGGCGATCTACTTGTAACCGTGGATGTTCAAGTGCCACAGCGCGTTGATGGCAAAGCGCTAGAGGCGTTAAAAACATTTGCTGAGGAAACTGCCGGAGAAGATGTTCGCGCCGAATTAGCTGCAAAGGCAAAACAATGAGCGATGAATTAAAGAATGAAGTCCCAGCAGATGATGCAGCTGTCTATGTAATTTCAGTTGCTGCAGAGATTTCAGGATTACATCCACAAACATTGCGCCAATATGACAAGTTAGGTTTAGTTTCACCTTCTCGCACAGAGGGACGCAACCGTCGTTACTCACTGCGTGACATTGCACTTTTGCGCGCAGTGCAAAAACTTGTGGGAGAAGGAATCAACCACGCAGGCATTAAGCGCATCATTGAACTTGAATCAGCGATGGCCAATATGGCAATTGAAGTTGCACAGCTGCGCATTGAAGTCGACGCCCTCATTGAAGCTAATCCACCTAAAGGAATTGCCCGCCGAAGTCGCAGCGAAGTTATTGTCTATAAGCAGGAGAAGTAGTTACTTCTTTTTCTTTACTGCCTTCTTTTTAACTGCCTTTTTCTTTGCAACCTTCTTTACTACCCGCTTCTTGACTACCTTTTTGCGGGTAATAGGAACTTCAGCCACAAGATCTAAAGTCTCAACAAATGCCTCTAGGACTGCAGCCTCTTTGCGAAGTGAAGCGATGGTCTTATTAAGAGCCCGTTTGGTTGCTGCCGATTTCTTGGCAGGCTTCTTCTTCACCGATTTCTTCTTTGCAGCTGCCATAGTGGGCCAAACAATACCTGCGCTTCTAGCAAAGCCCAAGATAGTAGGCTCACCCGTATGAATTCACGCGATGCCCTCAAAGATC
Organism: actinobacterium SCGC AAA044-N04; assembly: GCA_000378885.1. GTDB lineage: Bacteria > Actinomycetota > Actinomycetes > Nanopelagicales > Nanopelagicaceae > Planktophila. The sequence continues at coordinate 106,360 of KB900461.1, forward strand.
AGATCGTTAAAAAGGCTGTTGTCCACGGCAAAGTTATTTTGTCCTCAGGCAAAGAAGCTGATTACTACGTAGATCTGCGCCGTGTGACCCTGGATCATGAAGCTGCTCCCCTTGTTGGTGAAGTGATGCTGGAGCTAACAAAAGATTTAGATTATGAAGCAGTAGGCGGATTAACACTTGGCGCAGACCCAGTTGCGACAGCGATGATGCATGTGGCAGCAAGTAAGGGCAAAAAGATTGATTCATTTGTTGTGCGCAAGGCAGAAAAAGCTCATGGTCTGCAACGTCGCATCGAAGGACCAGATGTTAAAGGCAAGCGCGTTCTAGCAGTTGAAGATACTTCAACAACAGGTGGTTCTGTTTTAACTGCAGTTGAGGCTTTGATTGAAGCTGGCGCAATTGTTGTTGGAGTTGCAGTAATTGTGGAGCGCGGAGCAGAACCAAAAATTACGCAAGCCGGATATGAATACCGTGCTGCTTATCAATTAGCAGATCTTGGTTTATAGAACTTACTTGTGATGCTTTCGAGTTTGCCACTCGCGAAATACTTCTGCAAGAACTGGTAGAAGTGAGATCACAACAATCAAACCAACAATCGGCAAGATGTATGCATCAACAGAGCCTTCTAGTTTTTCACCCAGAATAAAGCCAAGGCCAATAACTAGTTGAGTCCAAATAACTGCGCCCACAAGATTCCAGAGAAAAAACTTCTTGGCACTCATTCCAATAACGCCACACATTGGGTTAAGCAATGTGCGAATAAAAGGAACAAAGCGGGCTAAAACAATTGCTTTACCTGGGCCGTATTTACGTAACCACTTTTCAGTTGCAACTACTTTTTGGTGATTAAAAAATCGTCCCTCAGGGCGATCAAATAGTTTGCGTCCATATTTATTGCCAAACCAATGCCCTACTTGTGCTCCGGTTATTGCGGCAATTGGTGCACCAATGAAAAGAGCGGGGGCTGATAAATGTGCATCACCTAAAATCGCAGCACCTGAGCCAGAGGCAGCCACGCCAGCAAGAAAGAGAAGTGAGTCGCCAGGAAAAGCTAAACCGACGAGCAAGCCAGTTTCGGCAAAGATGATTGCCAAAATTCCAATCAGGCCTAGATCAGAGACTATGGAGTGGGCGTCGAAGAGGTTCATGCAAGGCAGGCTACCTCACGCCTTCACCCCATATAAGGAGGTTAGTTATCAAATCGTTGTATTTACACGCCTGCTTGCACGTGCTTTGCCTTGCTTGAAAAGGGCCTGCCATAAAGAATTAGCCCACCACGGGATGCGGGTTTCACAGTGGGCCCGGACCGTTGACCCCCTAAGGACAAAAATGAAAAGAAAAGGCTTAGTAGCGCTCGTTGGCGCAGCTGCTCTTTCGCTCGTAGCGTCATTGGTTACAACAACTTCAGCATCTGCTGCAGTTAACTGTGATCCATACACAGGCTACAAGGCGATGAAGGGTAAGACAGTAACAATCTTTACATCAATTCTAGAACCAGAGTTAACAACACTTAATACAGCAATGAGCGATTTCCAAGCTTGTACTGGAATTAAGATCAAGATTGAAGGATCAAACCAGTTCGAAGCTCTACTACCTGTTCGTGTTAAGGGTGGAAATGCTCCAGATCTAGCGTGGATCCCACAACCAGGTCTACTTGCAAAGATGGTAGAGACTGGCAAAGTTGTTCTAGCTCCAAAGGCTGTAGTTGCAAACGTTGACAAGTATTGGTCTGCATCATGGAAGGCATACGGAACTGTTAAGGGTAAGTTCTATGCAGCTCCATTTGGATCAAACATGAAGTCACTTGTTTGGTACTCACCAAAGCAATTCGCAAAGAACGGTTACAAGGTTCCAACAACTTGGGCTGACATGACAGCACTTGCTGACACAATGGCAGGTAAGGGTCAGACTGCATTCTGCGGTGGTATCGGTTCAGGCGGAGCAACTGGCTGGCCAGCAACTGACTGGGTAGAGCAGATTGTTCTACGCGATCATGGTTCAGCTGTATACAACGGTTGGGTAAACCACACTGTTAAGTTCTCAGATCCACGCATCGTTTCATCTATGGAAAAGGTTGCAGCTTGGATGCAGAATCCAAAGTGGGTTGGCAACGTTAAGGGAATCGCAACAACCTCATTCCAGGATGCAGGTAAGGGAATTCCTGATGGTAAGTGCATGATGCTTCAGCAGGCTTCTTTCTACGGAAACATCATTGCTGAAGGCGGAGCAACAATCTCACCAACAGGTGATGCATTTGCGTTCTACCTACCAGCTACAAACTCAAAGGTAACTGTTCCTGTTGTTGGTGGAGGCGAGTTCACAACTGCGTTCTCATCACGCCCAGAGGTACAGGCTGTACAGGCTTACCTATCATCAGCAACATTTGCTACATCTCGCGTACAACTAGACAACTGGATCTCTGCTAACAGCGGTGTTCCACTAGCTGCATACAAGAACCCAGTAGACAAGCTTTCAGCAACATACCTCTCAAATCCAAAGTCAACATTTGGATTCGACGCTTCTGACTTAATGCCAGCAGCTGTCGGTGCAGGTGCAGAATGGAAGGAATTCACTGCATGGTTCGGTGAAGGAAAGTCCATTGCTGATGTTGTAAAGGCAATTGACGCTGCTTGGCCAAAGAGCTAATCCAGCGCAATAAGTAGTAAACGAAGGAGGCCACCTTTACGGGTGGCCTCCTTCGCACTTAAAATCCACTTCCTATAAGAAAGGTGAAAAAGGTTATGTCAGATTTTCTCTCAGTCAACATTCCTAAGTTCACCTCAGTCTTTTCTGCGATCGGAATGTTCTTTATTGTTCTCGCAGTTTTATTTGCAATTGCTGGCCGCGCTAACGGCAAAAAAGCCCGCCCTATTGCACTAGTAATCTTTTTAGCACCATCCCTAATTTTGCTCCTTGCAGGTTTAATCATTCCTGCCATTCGAACATTTCTTTTTAGCTTTATGAACCCCGATTCAAATGCCTGGGTCGGCTTTGATAACTACAAGTGGATGACAGAAGATCCAAATGTTAAGTCGATTATGGTCAACACAATTTTGTGGATTCTTGTAGTTCCTATTTTCACTGCAGCCCTTGGCTTATTACTAGCAATCATGCTCGATCGCATTAAGCATGAATCAATCCCAAAGTCCTTGCTCTTTATGCCTATGGCAATCTCATTTGTAGGCGCTTCAATTATCTTCAAATTTGTCTATGAATACAGCGAGCCAGGAGAAACTCAGATCGGTTTACTCAGCTCGGTTGTTGATTTCCTTGGTGGCACTCCAAAAGACTGGATGCTCTCAAAGCCGCTTAATACTTTTCTTTTGATGATTATTTATGTGTGGACCCAAATGGGATTTGGAATGGTTATTTTATCTGCAGCCATTAAGGCAGTTCCTGCAGATATCGTTGAAGCCTCAGCCCTAGATGGCGCATCTGGGTGGCGCTTGTTTAGAAACATCACTTTCCCGATGATTAAGGGAACTTTCATCGTGGTTCTTGCAACCGGTGTTGTTGGCGCACTTAAGGTCTTTGACATTGTCCGCACGATGACTGGCGGTAATTTCAGTACCAACGTGCTTGCAAATGAGATGTATTCACAGGTTTTCGTTCAATTTGATCAAGGCAAGGGCTCAGCACTAGCAATTGTCTTATTCCTTCTTGTTACACCAATTCTCATTTATAACATCCGCTCACTACGGATGGAGCGTTCACACTCATGAGTAAACTAAAAATCGCTAACCACAACCCTGGCCGCAAGCTTTTCTCTAGCAAGATTGCAACGGTAGTTGTGTGGGTAACAACAGTTATCTGGACTATTCCAACGCTGGGCTTGCTAGTTACTTCCTTTAAGGCCGATAAAGATATTTTGAATGAGCCATGGTGGGTTTCACTCTTTAATCCCCACTTCACCTTAAGTAGTTACAAAGGCGTTCTATTCGGTGGAGATTCTGAGTCACTGAGCAATGGTGTTTTGCCATACTTTGTTAACTCCATTGTTATTACTTTGCCAGCAACGATTTTCCCTATCGTTATTGCAACGATGGCTGCCTATGCCTTGGCCTGGATTCGCTTTAGAGGCTCAGACTTTATTTTCTTCTTTATCTTTGCCCTACAAATCGTTCCACTGCAGATGTCTTTGATCCCACTGCTCCTTCTTTTCACAGGCGGTGCCCACATTGGCTCTGTAACGGTATTTCCGGCCTTAGGTATTGCCGGTGATTTTGCAGGTATTTGGTTGCCGCACACAATGTTTGCGTTACCTCTTGCCATCTATTTACTCCATAACTTCATTGCATCACTTCCACGCGATTTAATGGAAGCTGCCCACGTTGATGGAGCAAATCACTTCAAGGTTTTCCGCATGATTGTATTGCCGCTCTCTATCCCTGGCATTGCAGCAATTGCGATCTTCCAGTTTTTGTGGGTGTGGAACGACTTGCTCGTTGCGCTCACATTTGCTTCCGGCACAGAGGAAGTTGCTCCAATTAACAGCAAGCTGGCATCCCTTGTTGGTCAGTATGGCTCTGGTTACACACAGCTATCAGCAGGCGCGTTCATCACCATTGCAGTGCCGCTGATTGTGTTCTTCTCACTCCAGCGCTACTTTGTGCGCGGATTGCTAGCTGGTTCAGTTAAATAGTTGAGCCGTTGTTTTTAATCTGATCTCTATACCAATACCCTGAATCTTTAATGGTTCGCTTTTGCGTTTCAAAATCCACGTGCACAATGCCAAAGCGCTTTTCATAACCCAGCGCCCATTCAAAGTTGTCCATCAATGACCATTGGTAATAGCCCTTCACAGGCGAGCCTTGGGCAATGGCGTTAGAGACTGCTTTTAAGTGAGTTTGTAGGTAATCAATACGCTTGGGATCATGGACTGCGCCATCAGAACCAGGACCATCTCCATAAGCACAACCATTTTCAGTGATGTAGAGATCTGGCAGTTTCTCGCCGTGCTCTTTATGCCAGCGCACAAGTAGGTTTTCTAGTCCTTGCGGCGTGAGTGGCCAACCCATATCGGTGAGTGGGCCACGTGGTGTTTCATCACTTGCAACGCCAAACAAAGAGGAGATTGAATGCCATTGATCTAAGCCTTCAACAGCTGGGCCCACACGGTTATCAAAGTAGTAGTTAATGCCGATGAAATCGTTTTTGACCTTTGCTGCCTCTAGGTCGCCATCTTTAATGACAGCATTTAGTTCATCGGCAAAGTTGTCCATCAAAATCTGTGGATACTTTCCATACATAAAGGCATCCATCCAGAAACGGTTTTGAACCGCATCCAACATATCAACGGCATAAGCCTGCTTAGGATCATTTAAATCATCTGCAATGTTGTTAGCTTGATTTAATACCGGCCCAGTCAAAATATCACTTCGTACAGAGCGCATTGCGATCGTTGATGCAGCGTGGGCAACAACGGTGTGGTGGGCAACTGCCCAAGCAGCTTTGCGATCTTTTTTACCTGGTGCATGAATTCCAATTCCATTACCCAGCCAAGCAACTACCCACGGCTCATTTATTGGTGAGAACTTCTTAACGCGATCACCAAAGCGTTCAACAACTGCTGCAGAGTAATCTGCAAAGTGTTTGATGGTGTCGCGATTTTCCCAACCGCCATTTTCTTGCAGGGCTTGCGGTAGATCCCAGTGATACAAAGTTGCAAGTGGTTCTATGTTTGCCTCTAGTAGTGAATCAATTAAACGATCATAGAAAGCAAAGCCGCGCTCTTCGCGAGCGCCACTTCCCTGCGGGAACATGCGAGGCCAAGCAAAAGAGAATCGGTAGGCCTGTAGTCCCAGCTCTTTCATAATTGCAATATCTTCTGGATATCGGTTGTAGTGATCATTGGCCACATCACCGTTGTCACCATTTGCTACCTTGCCTGGTGTCTTACAAAAGGTATCCCAGATGGATGGTCCACGGCCATCGGTCTGGGCAGCGCCCTCGATTTGATAGCTGGAGGTCGCGGCCCCCCAGAGGAAGCCTTGAGGAAAAGTAGTCATGGGCAGAACCCTATAGGCCCAAAGTGCGCCAATAGATATGTATGGATTTGCCCCAAAGTGGGTTTTCTGACCTACACTTCCGTAGTCTCGCGCCTGACCTTCGTTTTAGGGCGCCTGTAACTCCAATGGAGGAGAACCTATGAGTGCTTCAAGCACCGTATCGCTAGTCCAAGTAACCGGATCAAACCTGACATATGCCTACATCGTTCTAGGAATCTCTCTAGGCGCGCTCGCCATTGCCTATGCACTACGTGCACAGGTTCTTGCAGCTAGCGATGGAACTCCCAAGATGCGCGAAATCGCTGAAGCGGTTCAAGAAGGCGCAGCAGCATTTCTCTCTCGTCAGTTCCGCACCCTTTCCTACTTTGTAGGAATCGTCTTTGTTCTTCTGTTTGCACTACCTGGTGCAACTGAGATCCGTGTTGGACGTTCAATCTTCTTCCTACTAGGTGCAGCTTTTTCTGCTCTTGTGGGTTACAACGGTATGTGGCTAGCAGTTCGTGCAAACGTGCGCGTTGCAGATGCTGCCCGTAATAAAGATGGCGAAAAGGCTGTTCAAATTGCTTTCCGCACAGGCGGCGTAGTTGGTATGACAACTGTGGGTCTAGGACTCATCGGTGCATCACTTGTAGTAATCATCTACCGCGAAAATGCACCAGCAGTACTTGAAGGTTTTGGTTTCGGTGCAGCGATGCTTGCGATGTTTATGCGCGTCGGTGGCGGAATCTTTACAAAGGCAGCAGATGTTGGTGCTGACCTAGTAGGTAAAGTTGAAAAGAATATTCCAGAAGATGACCCACGTAACGCAGCAACAATTGCTGACAACGTCGGCGATAACGTAGGAGATTGTGCTGGTATGGCTGCAGACTTGTTCGAGTCATATGCCGTAACACTTGTTGCCGCACTCATCCTTGGTAAGGCTGCTTTTGGTGATGCAGGCCTTATCTATCCATTGATTGTTCCTGCAATCGGAACAGTCACAGCAGTTATCGGTATTTTCTTAACGAAACTACGCAGCACAGATAAGTCAGCAATGAGCGCTATTAACCGCTCATTCTTCTTATCAGCCATCATCTCTGCAGGCTTAACTGCGCTGGCAACATTTACTTACCTACCATCTGATTTCAAACTGATGACTGGTCTATCACCTGAGGCAGTAGCAGCGGCTGGAAATACAAACCCACGCGTTCTAGCAATTGGCGCAGTATTAATCGGTATTTCTCTCGCTGCAGCTATTCAGGTATTAACAGGCTACTTCACTGAAACTGGCAAGCGTCCAGTTAATGATGTTGCAGCTTCATCTGAAACAGGGGCAGCAACAGTGCTTTTGGCCGGTATTTCAGTTGGTTTTGAATCAGCTGTTTACTCAGCGATGCTTATCGCAGCTGCAGTATTTGGTGCTTTCTTGCTCGGTGGTGGAAGCGTTGTTCTCTCACTTCTTGCAATCGCACTTGCTGGCACAGGACTTCTCACAACTGTGGGAGTCATCGTAGCGATGGACACATTTGGCCCAATCTCAGATAACGCTCAAGGCATTGCAGAAATGTCAGGAGATGTTGAAGGAGAAGGCGCAAAGATCCTTACTTCACTCGATGCTGTTGGTAATACAACAAAGGCGATCACTAAGGGAATTGCAATTGCAACTGCAGTTCTAGCTGCAACTGCTCTCTTTGGTGCTTTCACAGATGCAATCAAGAACGCAGTTGTTGATGCTGGTAAGAATGCAGCAGAGCTAGCAACTCAATACCAAGGCATCCTCGATGTTGCTAACCCACGTAACCTCGTTGGTTTGATTATCGGCGCAGCCGTTGTCTTCTTGTTCTCTGGTCTTGCAATCAATGCAGTATCACGTGCAGCAGGAGCAGTTGTAGTTGAAGTGCGCAAGCAGTTCATCGAGCACCCAGGAATCATGAAGGGCACAGAAAAGCCTGACTATGGTCGTGTGGTTGATATCTGTACTCGCGATTCACTACGTGAACTTGTCACACCAGGATTGCTGGCAGTAATGGCACCAATCGCGGTTGGTTTTGGTTTAGGTGTTGGACCTCTTGGTGCATACCTTGCCGGTGCTATTGGCACAGGAACTCTTATGGCTGTATTTCTTTCTAACTCAGGCGGTGCTTGGGATAATGCAAAGAAGATGGTTGAAGATGGACATCACGGTGGAAAGAACTCTGATGCACACGCTGCAACAATCGTTGGTGACACTGTGGGAGATCCATTTAAGGACACAGCAGGCCCAGCGATTAACCCATTGATTAAGGTGATGAACCTTGTTGGTCTACTTATTACTCCAGCAATTGTTTCATTGGCCCTTGGCGGCAGCACAACGATCTCCACAGCAATTGGCATTGGTGCAACCCTTGTCATCATTGCTGCGCTGATTCGTAATCGTCGTCAAGCAACATCAATCCTTAACTAGTCACACACACTTTCCCCAAAGGACTACATGGCTAAAGAAAAGGCTGCGCTTATAAAGCTTGTGATTGTTGAATCACCAGCTAAAGCGCGCAAAATTGGCGGATACCTCGGCGATGACTATGTCGTCGAGGCCTCCGTCGGCCATATCCGTGACCTTCCCCAGCGAGCTGCTGATATTCCTAAGGAATACAAAAAGATTGCTTGGGCTAAAGAGGGCGTTGATATTGAAAACGACTTTGCACCTTTATATGTCATTAACCCAGATAAAAAAGCCAAGGTGGCAGAGTTAAAAGAGTTAATGAAAAACGCTGAAGAGTTAATTCTTGCAACAGATGAAGACAGAGAAGGCGAAGCAATCGCCTGGCACTTAGTAGAAACTCTGCAACCAAAGATTCCTATTAAGCGCATGGTCTTTAATGAGATTACAAAAGAGGCGATCCAAGCAGCAGTAGAGAACACCAGAGATCTTGATTATCACCTCATCGATGCTCAAGAAACACGCAGAGTATTAGACCGACTCTTTGGTTACAGACTCTCCCCTGTTTTGTGGAAAAAAGTTATGCCACGCATTTCAGCCGGGCGCGTGCAATCAGTTGCCACACGTTTGATTGTTGAAAAAGAGCGCGAGCGTATGGCCTTTATTTCAAGTGCGTGGTGGGACTTAGCAGCAGTCACAGCGTTAGGTTTTAATGCGCGGCTTTTAGAAGTAGATGGCAAGAGAGTTGCGGCGACATCTGATTTTGGCGCAGATGGAGCAGTAAAAGAAAAATCTCTTGCGAATATCTTGTTATTAGATGAGGCCGGGGCCAGAGGCCTAGTTGAATCACTTAAGTCATCATCTTTGACCGTTAAGTCAATGGAGGAAAGCCCACGAACTGAGCGTCCTAAGCCTCCTTTTACGACCTCAACGATGCAACAAGATGCTGGAAGTCGTTTGGGCTGGGGCGCACAGATCACTATGCGTATTGCACAGCGCCTCTATGAAAACGGCTACATCACATACATGCGTACCGACAGCGTTAATCTTTCACAGCAAGCAATTGATGCTGCGCGCAAAGCAGCTAAAGCACTCTATGGCGCAGACCATGTTGCAGATTCACCACGTGCATACACTGGCAAAACAAAGAATGCCCAAGAAGCACATGAGGCAATCCGCCCAGCAGGTGAAACATTTAAGACTCCAGGTGAGTTAGCACCAGAGCTCTCAAGAGATGAGTTTGCTCTTTATGACCTGATCTGGAAGCGCACAGTTGCATCACAGATGGCTGATGCTAAAAAGATGCAGATGCGTGTTGATTTTGATGCAACGACAAATGATCACAAAGCCACAATCTTTCGTGCTAACGGATCTGTTATTACTTTCCCAGGCTTCTTAGCTGCCTATGACGACATAGTAAGTGATGAGAACAAAGATGAAGAGAGCGCTGATAAGCGCTTGCCTGCAATGACCCTTGGTCAATCTGTGAAAGTAGATGAATACACCTGTGAAGGCCATGAAACCAAACCACCAGCCCGATACACAGAACCAACTCTTGTTAAAAAACTAGAAGAGCTAGGTATTGGGCGTCCTTCAACTTTTGCATCAATCATTCAAACTATTCAAGATCGCGGTTATGTTTATAAGCGTGGACGCGCTTTAGTTCCAACGTTTTTGGCCTTTTCTGTCACAGGCCTTCTTGAAACACACTTCACCAAATTAGTTGATTATGAGTTCACTGCCAGCATGGAAGAAGATCTAGACAAGATTGCAGGAGGAGAATCTAGCCGCAGTGATTGGCTACGTGATTTCTTCTATGGCGTTGATGGACAGCCAGGGCTCAATGAATTATCAGCTGATTTAGGCGTTATTGATGCCCGTGCAACTAACACCATGAATCTCTCCCCTGAGATTGAAATCCGTGTTGGTCGCTATGGTGCTTATCTGCAACAGAACCTACCGGGAGAAGAGCGCAAGCTAGCAAACATCCCTGAGTCTTTGGCTCCAGATGAATTAACTCTTGCAAAGGCTATTGAACTACTTGAGGCACCTTCAGGTGAGCGCGAACTAGGAATTGATCCTGCAACTAACTTACCGATTATTGCTAAGAGTGGTCGCTTTGGTCCTTACATCACTGAAGTTCTACCAGTTGTTGAACCAGAGTTAACTGCATCTGGAAAGAAGAAAAAGAAAAAAGCAGATGCGCCAAAAGCAAAAACAGCCAGCCTTCTTTCAACCATGACGCTAGACACCGTCACCTATGAAGATGCACTAAGACTTCTCTCACTTCCTCGCACACTCGGCACTAACGCGTTAGGTGATGACATCACCGTTCAAAATGGACGCTACGGTCCGTATTTAAAGGCTGGTGTGGATTCACGCACACTCACATCTGAAGAACAATTGTTCACAATGACACTCGATGAAGCGTTAGAGATTTACTCAAAGCCTAAAGAGCGCCGTCGCGGTGTGGCAAAGCCACCAGTGAAGGAACTTGGTGTTGATCCAACAACAGAGAAGCCTTTGATAATTAAAGATGGTCGCTTTGGTATGTATGTCACCGATGGTGAAACTAATGCAACCTTGCGACGAGGAGATACTGCAGAAGGAATGACGCTAGAGCGTGGACTAGAACTTCTTGCAGGACGTCGTGCATGGGAAGCAGAGAACGGTCCATCACCTAAGAAGAGTAGAAAGAAAGCCGCAGCTAAACCTAAAAAAGGTGACACTGCACCGACTCTTACAAAGAACGTTGTGAAAAAAGCAGGAGCAAAGAAGGCAGCAAAGAAAGCTGCAACAGGTAAGGCTAAAAAGAAGGCTGAATAAGCCTTCTTTAGGCCCGTCTGGGCTGCCCGATAGACTCATCCAATGGCTAGAACTCTCCCTACCCCTGCAGCCCCGGCTCAGGATGAGACTCGTGGTGTTCTAGCAATCCGCCCCTTTAGAAAACTCTGGAACTCCATGGTCTTTTCTTCCCTTGGTGATTGGCTAGGTCTTCTTGCAACTACTGCAATGGCCCAGCAACTCTCTGGTGGAGATTACGCAAAAGCTAACTTTGCTATTGCTGGAGTTTTTATCTCAAGATTATTACCGGCAGTATTTCTTGGTCCGCTAGCGGGAGTTATTGCTGACAAGTTAGATCGTCGCAAGCTCATGGTTACGTGTGACATATTGCGAACTGGTCTTTATATTTCAATTCCACTTTTTCACAACTACTTCTGGCTATACACAGCAACCATTCTGGTTGAGTGTGTGACTTTGTTTTGGTCACCAGCTAAAGAGGCATCAGTACCAAACCTTGTGCCACGAGAAAAACTTGAATCTGCCAATCAAGTCTCTCTCCTAGCTGCCTATGGCACAGCCCCCATCGCAGCCCTTCTCTTTACTTTCCTTTCTCTTTTCACCAGCGCTTTTGTTGCACTGATTCCTAATTTCAACGCAACTGCAGTTGATATTGCGCTCTATGTCAACGCACTGAGTTTTGCTTTTGCAGCATTCACCATCTGGAACTTACGAGAAATACCTAAGGGAGCAGCTGCAAAGCATGCAGCTGATACTGGAATTCTTAAAAGCCTGCTTGAAGGATGGAAAGCAGTTTCTGGTTCCAAGATTATCCGTGGTCTTGTTGTTGGCATGGTTGGTGCTTTTGTTGCAGCAGGTGCGGTCATTGGTCTGGCTAGAACATTTGTGGGTGATCTTGGTGGTGGAGAGGCTGCCTACGGTGTTCTCTTTGGCGCAGTCTTTACAGGTCTAGCTGCAGGTATTGCTTTTGGCCCTAAAGTCTTTGCGCAGTTCTCTCGCAGACGCCTCTTTGGTGCATCACTGACTATTGCAGGCCTATTCCTTGTAGGTCTTGCTGCTATTCCTAACCTTGTTTTAGCAGTCTTTACAGTCATTGCCTTAGGTGCCTTTAGCGGCATCTGTTGGGTAACAGGCTTCACCATGCTTGGCATGGAGGTTGCCGATGAAGTTCGTGGTCGCACCTTTGCTTTCGTGCAAAGCCTTATCCGAGTGGTTTTAGTAGCTGTTCTAGCTCTAGCTCCACTTATTGCAGCAGCAGTAGGTGAGCACACCTTTGAATTCCAAAATACGCAGTTAAGTTATAACGGTGCGTCCGTAACAATCTTAATTGCAGGTCTTTTTGCATCTTTCATTGGTGCTCTTTCATATCACCAGATGAAAGATCGTCCTAATGTTTCACTCTGGTCAGATATCTCAAATGCTATAAAAGGTGAACTTGGTGGCATCACAGGTGCACCAACAAAGGGAACCTTTATTGTCTTTGAGGGCGGAGAAGGAATTGGTAAATCAACTCAAGCAAAACTGCTAAAGGCATGGCTTGAGCAAGAAGGTGAAAGCGTTGTCTTAACACGCGAACCTGGTGGAAGTGATCTAGGAATAGAGATTAGAAAAATTCTTCTCTCTCACTCAACAGGTGAGATCAGTCCACGTGCTGAAGCTTTGCTCTATGCAGCAGATCGTGCCCACCATGTTTACAGCGTTATTCGCCCAGCGTTGGCAGCAGGACAAGTTGTCATTGGTGATCGATACTTTGATTCATCTATTGCATACCAAGGCGCAGGAAGAGTCCTAGAACCCGGTGAAGTGGCAAGAATTTCTAGATGGGCAACTGAGTCTTTGTTCCCAACACTCACCATCATTATTGATCTGCCAGCAGAGATTGGTTTAGGGAGATTAAAGAGTAAAGATCGCCTTGAATCTCAACCTATTGATTTCCATGAGCGCGTGCGCCAAGAGTTCCTGCAGTTATCCCTACTTGATCCTGAGCGCTACTTCATCGTTGATGGCAACAAAACAATTGAAGAGACACATGCAGAGATCATTACAAGAGTCAGTGAAATTGGCGCTCTTAAGCGCAATGCCAGAGAAGATAAAGGCAACTTACTGCTACGCCCTATTAGGGCTGCAGGTAAAGCTGTTAAGAGAGCAACTCCTAAAAAGAAAGCGAAGACAAAAAGTTGAGTGTTTTTGAAAATCTTGTAGGACAAGAACACGTAGTTGAGATTATTAGGGCGGCCGTTGCTGCCACACGAAGCGGGCAAGAATCACAGGAGATGACTCATGCTTGGGTCTTCACCGGCCCACCAGGATCAGGCAGATCATCCGCCGCCGTTGCTTTTGCGCAAGCACTTGTGTGTCCAAAAGATGGCTGCGGGGAATGTAATCAATGCAGATCTGCAGCAAGTGGAGCACATCCAGACGTTGAAATTATTAGAACTGAAGGACTATCTATAAAAATTGATGAAGTAAGAGAACTTCTCACACGCGTTGCGTGGGCACCATCTATGGGTGGCTGGCGCGTGGTTGTTATGGAAGATGCTGACAGACTCACAGAATCTGCAGCAAACGCTTTACTAAAAGCAATTGAAGAGCCAGGAAATAGAACTGTGTGGTTGCTCTGTGCTCCAACACTGCATGATGTTTTGCCAACAATTAGATCTCGTTGTCGCCATCTACAACTTGTCACACCGTCGAATGCTGCCGTTGCCCAAGTACTACAAAAGCGCGATGGCATCAGCCCGCAGATGGCAGATTTTGCAGCACGAGTCAGCCAAGGACACATTGGCCGTGCTAGATATTTAGCTAACAACGAATCGGTGCGCAATACCCGCACCACCATTATGGCTTTGCCACTTTCTTTAAAAGGAATCTCTTCAGCCTTTGCTGCAGCGCAAGCCTTAGTTGATCTAGCAACTGAGCAAGCTAACAGCGCAGCAGATGAGAGAAATGAAAAAGAGATTGATGATTTATCACTTGCCTATGGCAAAGGTGCAACAGGCAGAGGGATGGCATCGGGTGGCAGCAAAGCAATAAAGGAGTTAGAGAAAGAACAAAAGACTCGCAGCACGAGAATGGTGCGAGATGGCTTGGATGCAGCGTTATTAGATATTGCCACGTTCTACCGCGATGTCATGATGGTACAGGCGGGAAGTAACGATGGCCTGATTAATAAAGAGCTTGAATATGAGATTAATGCCTATGCCGCTAACAACAAGCCAGCTGCCACAATCAACAAGATCAATGCCATCATGCAGGCACGGGTTAATTTGGGTCATAACGCTGCGCCGTTGCTAACGGTTGAAGCGTTGATGTGTGTTTTAGCCCGCTAGTGCTTAAAACAGCCCGATTTCACGCCTAAAACTGATCAGCCAAGATGGTAATGAGCACCCCTTTTCATAGGGTTAGATTTACCCATGCGCTTAGACCATGTCTCATATGTAACTTCCCATGATCAACTAGCCGACACAGTTCAACGCCTAGGCTCACGCCTTGGCTCCACCTTCGTTGATGGAGGTGTCCACCCACGCTTTGGAACACGTAACTTCACATTAGCTTTGCAAAATGGTCACTACATCGAAGTTGTATGTCCACTTGATCATCCAGCCTCAGATGCTTCACCTTTTGGTAAAGCTGTATCAAAGCGTGCTGCAGAAGGTGGCGGATGGCTCACATGGGTTGTCTCAGTCGATGATGTATCTAAAGTTGAAGCCCGCCTCGGACGACAAGCTGTAGATGGCCATCGCACAAAGCCTGACGGGCATGACTTATCGTGGAAGCAGATTGGTGTTCTAGGAACTCTAGAAGACAAGCAGCTACCGTTTTTTATTGAATGGAAATCACTTGATCACCCATCCACAGATGGCAAAGCAATTGCAAAGATTGTTAAAGTGGAAATCGCAGGAGATGAAAAGAGAATCACGGACTGGCTAGGAAATGACCTAGCAACAGCCCTTGGCAGTGAAGTTGAGGTTATGTGGCTGAGCCCAGCTGATACTGAGGGTGAGTCGGGGATTGTGGCAGTCCACTTGATGACACCTAGTGGTGTTGTGAGAGTTGATTAGTCGCGGATTTACCCGCGTCAGCTGTTTTTAGTCTTAAAGTTGAAGACTTATTACTTTTGGTATTGAAAATAGGTCTTTTTTAGTTTAATTTCCTCTTCAATCTGAAGAGCGGAATCTCATAATTAGTGCAAAATTCCATCGAGTAGCCCAAGTAATTACTTGGGCTCTTTTTGTATGCCTACTTGGTATGCCGGCGAATCAAGCTAGTGCAACTGACCCAGACTCTAGTTACTCATTGTCATTGCAAACAAACACTGCTTCATGGTGTGACTCCTGCATACAGTCAGTATCCATCCAATTAACTTCTAGCACCGGGGCACCGCTCAACAAACAAGTTCGCTTGTGGTGGACTCTCCAAAGTGATAATTCAGGCTTTGCTCTTAACTTAGTGGACCCTGCAATTGGTTTCATAACCGAGCAAACAGTGACACTTGATAATTCAGGAAATTCTTTAATTTGGATCCAGGGGCCTACAAATGGCAGTTTAGATAATCAAGTAGTAATTTTTCATGCTGAATTAGTTGAAGATCCAAATGTTAATACTCAGCTCCGCCAAGTATTTTCAGCCAATGATCAGGCTCCGCAGGTTTACGTCGACACAACTGCTTTTAGCGCAATTGTAAATATTAAGACAGCACTTGGGGCACGTCCGGAATTATGGACAGTATCTATTCGAAATGATGATCGTTATTCGTATGGAACAAATCTATGTGATCTAGACACCACCAAAGAGTTCAGAATGTATTCCGCAGACGGTTCCACCTACTCAAATGGTAATTATCTAAATACTGATGTGGTATTAATTGATTATTGGACAGAAATTTCCCCAAACAGCGATGGTCAATTACCAACCCGTTTTGTAATTCCAGGATTACAACCTGAGTGCACTTATCAAGTAACGATTGGAGATTATCGTGGGCAGCACACTGTCCCTTCGCAATTCGTCTCTTTCCACACAAAGGAATCAAACTTTATTGCTTTTGAATCAATTTATCCTGCAGTTGGTCCAAGCATTGGTGGAACTACAATCAAATTAAGAGGCGCAGGGTTTTTGGATGCCGCGGGCCAATCACGCGTAAGCACCGTGGCAATAGGATCTACACCAGTCCCGTTTACCGTGTTGAGTGAGACTGAAATAAGTGCGGTAACACTTCCGGGAGATGTCGGTGCAACCAGTATTTTTATTACTTACATAGACGATATCGGTGCCGTTGCTGGCCCAGAAGCATTCCACTATGTAGATCAATCAATTCCAGACTCTTGCTCAAATGGGAAAGTGGCACAGTGGACTTTTAATGATACGAGAACCGTAGAAGCACTAGGTAATTCAAGTTGTGGGAATCTAGATTTACAACGAAGTGGAAATTACGGCACTCTGCCTGTCCATGGAGTTGGTATGAATGGTTCCCCAGGGCTCCAGCTTTCAAATGCTGCATTCTTGGGTATTTCTCCCTTTAACGGTGATACTGCAGATTCAACAATCGTTCCAAGTTCATTGCTTGGATTAGCACACTATTCAATCTCTGCGTGGTTTCAAAAACCTGCAAGTAATTGGGGTAATGATGGAATCTTATCGTGGGGTACTGCCGGGACTGCTGGAGATTCAGTCAATTTAAGATTACAAAATCCTGGATATGGGGGGACTATTTGTACTTATTGGTGGAATTGGGATTTTTGCAGTACTGAGACTAATCCACCACAGATGCACGATGGCAATTGGCATAATCTAGTGACAACATTTAATGGAACAGAGAGACGTATCTACCTTGATGGAACGCTAGTTGCGAATGATTTCCCTCTATCCACTTCTGGAGGTTGTCATATCTGTAATGGCCAAGGAATTACTCCAGTTTTTCGGCCTGGGTATTTTGCGATAGGTATAACAGTTAATGATGAAACCTTTAAGGGCAACCTAGACAATATAAGCGTCTATAACAGAGCGATTACTCCAAATGAAATCATGCAAGAAATCGCCTCCAATATGTATAAGCCAACACAATATGTAGGCGCAGTTGGATCAGGTATTTCCATCACCCCACTCCTAAATCTGGATTCGCTGGGGGTTACCGCAGCTCTAGCCAACGGCTCCTTATTGCCAGCCGGTTTGACTCTCTCTTCATCTGGAATTCTTAGTGGGACACCAACATCTGCGGGAACATCAACAGTTAATGTAGTTTTAAGAGACTCACTCAATAGACAAACCCAAGTAACAATTCGCCTAAATATTGCTCAACAATCAGGCTACAGAGTGGGTGATATCGGGCCTGGCGGTGGAACCGTTGTCTATGCAAGCAACTCTGCAACTGTTGGCACATTTGCCTGTGGTCCAGCACTTGCTTTTACTTGTAATGCCATTGAGGTAGCGCCACGCTCTTGGTATCAGAGTTTAGATGGCACATACTCTGATATCAAAGATCCGGCTATGGCATTTTCGAACCCGGAGAATTATTTCAACCATATTGGTGTGCATAACGGCTTCGATGCATCATCAACTGCACTGGGTGCAGGTTTATCGATGACACTAGCCGTTGTAGCTCAGAACGGACTTTTCAATCCCGTTACTAATGTTTATGCAGCAGGTGCAGCCCAGGCTTATCAGGGCGGTGGTTTAAATGACTGGTATTTAATGAACCAACCAGAGTCTCAAATCCTGGCCCAGTATCCGACTGGCAATAGTGCTACGGGAGTTCCCGCCCAACTTGGTTTAGAAGATTCTTCAAATGATTCAGACCAACCTGGTGGCTATTGGAACTCTTGGTCAGGTAACCCTGGAGCACCAGGATCGGCAACTGACACCACATACTTCAATTTCCCAAGCGATTACATGTCTAATAACGGATATGAAGGTGGATATAAAGATAAATACGAACTCTTTTTCGTTAGACCAATCCGTGCTTTTTATGCATTAAGTCAACCACTAGTTATTACTTCTCCAAGTAATTCTGCAGTTATTGACGGAACTGTTGGTACCGCACTCAATACTTCAATCTCGGCTACAGGTGGTTTGGGAGCTTTGACCACAACAATTTCTGGCGGAACTGCACCTTCTTGGTTCCATTTAGCGTCAAATGGTGCAATCACAGGCACACCAGACGCTGCAAGTGATTTCACTTTGAGCTTCACAGTTACAGACTCGCAAAATATTTCAACCACTGTCACCGGCGTGAGATTTAGGATAACTGCACCAATAATTCGACCTTCAATTACATCGCCAACTACTGGATCAACCATCACGGGTATGAGTGGAACACCTTTTAATTCAGCGGTTATCTTCACAGGTGGCACATCCCCGGTGACCGCAAGTATTTCTGCGGGCACACGACCTTCATGGTTTAGCTTGGCTTCTAGCGGAGCAATAACAGGAACACCAGATGCTGCTGGCGAATTCACCCTGTCCTTTAAAGTAACTGATAGTAATAATGAAACCGCGACCGTAACAGCGGTTCATTTTGTTATTTATGAAAACTTTGGCGCATTATTAGATCGTGGAAACGAATTAACCGATTCGCTCAATATTGAAATTGATCGTATTGATGCGCTTTATGCCCAAGCACAGTCAGGGAATTTAAATGCCTCGCAAATTAATTCACTTGTAACTCAAGTCCAAACAAGTAGAAGTTTGACTCAGGGTTATGTGCAAGAGGCAAATAATGCTTTGAGTTACATCGCTAGCGTGCTTTCGAGCCTTGATTCAAACAATACCCAGACCGCACTTGATGCAAGGGGTGCTTTTAATGCTGCAATAGCAGCTGGAATAGTTGCTGTTGCTAGTACGAACAGAGCTTTGGCATTGCTGACTCGTCTCTCGCGCCCCACCATCTCAGGACCATCGAGCATCGCGGGAACTGTTGGCAGCGCACTTACTCCCGTCACTCTCACTCTCGGTGGTGGAACAGGATCTGAAACTGCAACCGTTACCTCCGGCTACGCACTTCCCGCCGGCCTTACTCTTTCTTCTGCAGGTCGCATCAGTGGAACTCCTAATATCGCAGGAACAAGAACCGTTAGTTTCACCGTCACTGACAGCCTAAATGAAACAGCAACTGCAACTGTTGAGTTTGTGATCTCACTTGCAACTGCTCCGACATCTCCAACCCCAGTAGTTGTTAAAGATCCACCACAAACCTCTTCAATCACTGAGATCGTTCAAGGTTGCCCAACTAGCCCCAACACAGTTCTCATCAAAGGCTCCTTCCAAGCAACCATCTCTAACATCTCAATCAACAACCGCATGATTGATAGAACTCAATGGAAGCAAAGTGCAAGCCAGGTAGAGATAACACTGGGTGGTGCAAACGTAGGCACCTTGGATATTCAAATATTCAACGGACAAATTCCAGTCCTGCCATCACAGATGATTTCAGTGACAGCAAGCTGTCCAACGGCCACACCTACTCCAACTCCGACCCCAGTTCCTACGGTTACTCCCGTTTCAACCCCAACTGCCACGCCTAAACCAACAGTTTCACCAACACCATCACCCAAGCCAGTACTAAAGAAGACAATTACCTGCGTAAAGGGGAAGGTGAGTAAGAAAGTAACGGGCACAAACCCTAAGTGCCCAAAGGGTTACACCCTCAAAAAGCCAAAGAGTTAGGGCAATTCTAAAGGCTAGTCATTTTTCTTTAGGCCTATAGCTCGTTAGGTGATGCAAAAGAATTGCCTCATCCATGGGTGAGTTTTATGGCTTAATGGGGTGACTTCGAGGGCTAGCCCTCTATTGTTCAATAATGCTAAATAGACTCAGTATTTTCAAGACAAGTAAATTCGTTGCAATCTTGCTCTTTGTGAGTTTATTGACCGTGCCGTATGGATCACAGACAACGCCTACAGCACAAGCTGCTGATTCGAATACGACCACTGCTGGTTATGATTTTTCATTTTCATTGCCACAGATGAATGATACTTACCTTGTAGAACCGAACGCACCAGAACCAGCGCGATGGGTTTTGTATGCCTCTTCCACAAGTTCTGGAACAATCACCATTGATTGGTCTAACTCGTTACAAGAAACAACAACAGTTATTGCAAATAGTGTTACGAGTATTGAAGTAAATCTGGCTGATACTCAAGACGGGCTGCCAGGTGCTCACTGGCAGTGGGGTGGTCCCTTTATCGGCGTTTCAGGAAACCTGGGAGAAATCTCAAACCAAATCCATTCCACAGTTCCTATTTCTTTGTATGGTTGCTTTCTAACCTTCGCTGCCTCTGATTGCACTACTTTTTATCCAACTTCAACTTGGGGAACTAAATATCGCCCGCTATATGACAAGGGCTCCTACCTTCCAGAGCAATTAACAATTCTCGGAGGGGCATCCCCAAGCAGGGTGACTATTTCATTTCCTTTCGACCTAGGCACTAAAGAGGGAGACTTCTTAGCTGGAGAAACGTACTCATTCGATCTACGCGCTCACGAGGTGTGGAATAATTTTACTAATGGAAGCGGTAGCAACGATTTCAGCGGAATTTTGATTACAAGCACTTCTCCGATATCAGTAGGAAATGGTGCCATATGCACAAATTTCGGAGAAACATTTGCCCGGGTTAATGGAGCTTGTGATGCAGGTTTTCAAATTGTTCCTCCAATTTCTTCGTGGGGAAGTGCATTCATAACAACAAATTATAAGAATTCTGCGGGAGGTGGGTCTGGTTATCGAATTCTGGCCGATAAAGATAATACGGTCATTCAAATCACGGGTGATTCAGGCAGTATTAATCATGCAAACATTTCAGGTGGGAATCCATTAGATATTATCGATCCAACCAACGTAGTTATAAACGCAGGGGAATATTATCAATTTGAAGCTTTCCAAGACGATATATCCTTGAATAAGAGCTTGGTCATAAATACAAGTAATCCCGTACTTATTGGTCATTACATGGGCAATGGAAATTACACATCAAATGGTGTTTCTGATACCGGAGACCCGTCTATGAATTACGTGGTCCCGTATCAGCAATTTATGTCTCGCTATGCATTTGTAAGCCCACCTGATTTGGCTGTGGCATTAGCGAATGTGGTCGTGCCCACAATTTCAGTATCAGCGCTAACTCTTGATGGTCTATCTGTCTCCTCAGAATTGTTTCGTGAAATCCCTGGAACAAGTTGGTCTTCTGCACAGTTAGAATTAACTACTGGAACACATGTATTTAACAGTAATGTGGCATTTGGCATGGAAGCCTATGGAGCTGGATTTTATGATTCGTATGCCTACACCGGTGGTGCCAACACCTCTAACATCAGTGCCGTCCGATCATTAACTATCTCACCCTCAACTTTTGCCGGTGTTGTCGGACAAACAGTTTGCGTACCTATTACCGTCAAGGATGCATACGGTTCACCAGTCGTTGGCGTTCGAGTCGATGCAACTATTTCTGGCGCGAGTGGAACCCTAAATAGCAATTCACTAGCTGACTCATTCGGTATTGCCAACATCTGTTATGTAGGTACAGCAGTAGGTGCAGATGCAATTTCTGTAAGCGCAAATAGCTTTACAGCAACCGCAATTGTAAATTGGACTTCACTTGCACCTGTTATTTCTTACTCTCCAAGTTCATTTGATCTCGATAATATCGGGGCAATGCCAAGTATTTATCCAACAAATACTGGCGGAGCTGCTGTCTCATGGAGTTCAACCCCAGCACTTCCTACTGGAATCACTTTAAACACAACTACAGGTGTAATTTCTGGAAGTCCAACGACAATTCAAACATTGGCGTCATATGTAATCACAGCCACTAATACATCAGGAAGCAGTACAGCCACTATCCAGATTTCAATTAGTGCTGGTACTGCCCCAGTTATCAGCTACTCACCGGCAACGGTTGTTGGGTTGCTTGATACGCCTTTAACAACTATTTCTCCTATTACAACGGGAACTTGGCCAACCTGGTCAATCACACCAAGCTTGCCTTCAGGCGTGCGCTTCAATGCGCAAAACGGTCAAATTACAGGTACCCCAGGTGCGCAATCAGCTGTTACGGCCTACACCGTCACTGCTACAAATAACACTGCGTCGGCAATCACCACATTCACATTCTCAGTGCAGGCAACACCACCTGTTATTTCTTTCCCAACCTCATCCTTTACTGGGACTAAGAACATTCCGCTTAATACGATTGCTCCTCGCAACCTTGGATCCCCAGTTGCTACCTGGAGTATTTTGCCAATACTTCCTGCCGGACTTAATTTAAACCCAGCAAATGGAAGTATTTTCGGTACCCCAACTGAAACATCAACCGTTACTTCTTACACGGTCACAGGTACAAACTCAGCTGGATCATCAAGTGCTTCATTTACTTTAACAATTGCAGAAACTTTGGCAGCACCGAGCATTGCTTACTCACCTAGTACTCTCACAGCCCTTGTTGGCCAGGCAATCACCACCATGTTGCCAACAAACTCAGGTGGCGATGCATCCTCTTGGACTATAACCCCTGCCCTACCTGCGGGTCTGCTCTTTAGTTCATCCATTGGAACTATCTACGGAACGCCTACAGCGACCTCTGCGGCCACGGCATACACAGTCACTGCCTTTAACTCCACTGATTCCAGCACGGCATTGGTCAATATTGGAGTTATTCAACTCCTTGCTCCAAACATCACAATTAGCCCAAATGTGGTGCATGGACACGTTGCAACTCCACTTACTACGGTTCAACCTACTAATACAGGTGGTCTACCAAGTTTATGGACAATCACCCCTGCACTACCTGCAGGTCTTTCATTTAACCCAATCAACGGATCAATTTCTGGAACACCGACTGCTGTTTCATCTGCAACTGCATATTCGGTATTTGCTCAAAATATCGTTGATAGTTCAACGGCCACCGTCACTATCGATATCACGCCGTTCCCAGCACCTGTTATTTCATACACAGCATCTTCGCTGCGCTTAACTACAGGCTCTGCGCTATCGACCTTAACTCCACGCAATACTGGCGGAGCTGTGGCAACGTGGGGCATCTCTGCAACGCTGCCTGCAGGTTTGAGCTTTAACACCTCCACAGGTGTTATTTCAGGAACTCCAACTCAGGCGAGTGCACTCACCAGCTACCTGATCACTGCCACAAACGTTGGTGGTACTTCCACAGTTTCCATCTCAATTGATGTGAACAACCCAGTGGTGTCAATGCCAGATCCGGTTCAAACATCCACCATTACTTCTTCTTCATCTATCTGCACGGGAACAACTGCCTCTGTAGTGATCAAGGGAAGTTTTGTAGCAAAAATCTCTAAGATAACTATTAATGGAGTTTCACTAGAGAGTTCTCAATGGGTTCAAACACAGGATTCGGTAACGATTTCACTTGGTTCTCGCCCTGCCGGAACTTTGGAAGTTTCTATCTATAACGCTCAAGCACCTGTTCTTGCCACACAGAGCGTTCAGTACTCAGGTCCATGTACTCCAGCAGTTGTGACTCCAACGCCTATACCAACACCAACAGTGACCCCAACACCAGTTCCAACTCCTACGGTCACTCCTGTGCCAACCCCAACTGCCACACCTAAGCCAACAGTTGCACCTATCCCTATGGAGAATCCATCTAAGGGTCTGAAATACATAGGCAGTGTTTACTTTGCAATAGGATCTTCAAAACTCACACTGGCATCACAAAAGACATTGCGCGCAATTGCTGCAGCACTTAAATCTTCTAAAACTCCACAAGTTCTCTCTCTCGGTAATACCGACAATAAAGGAGAAGCCAAAAACAATGCTCTGTCTAAAGCACGCTCAGCAGCAGTGATTGCATACCTCAAGAAGTTAAACCCAGAGCCTGTATACGTTCTGCGCTGGTATGGATCCACACGCCCTGTTGGCAAGACCAACTCGGCAGCTGATTTAGCGAAGAATAGAAGAGTTGAGGTTTGGCGGAGGTAGAGGCTCAACCTCTCTTTAACTACGGAAAGCATGAGATGACCAGTCTTTCTTGGAAGCAGATTGGTGGTCTAGGAACCCTAGAAGATAAACAACTTACTTTTTTAATTGAATAGAAATCATTTGATGACACCAATTGGTGTTGTTAAAGTAGATTAGATGCCGCTTGAGAGAATACACGTGGTGAAGTTTTCCAAGACAAGGGAATTTTTCGACTCGACGTCTTTTTTGATTTTAATCTTAAGATCTTGCAGCTTGAAGAATCCTTCTCTAAATAAGGATTGATTCAATACCTAAAGAGTCATATTTTATGTTAAGTGCTTGTACCTCACTATCGCTAAAAGGTGAAATTTTTGAGCGTAGTGACATTGGGCAGAAGCTCTCGAACAGTAAAATGGAAAGTGTAGGACTCAAATGAGACCAACTAACAAGCATTGGTGATAGTTTTTGGGCATGGTTAGAGGGACTGTCTGGCTTAACCATCGGGAAACGCCTCTATGGATCTTTCTACGTAATCAAAATAGAGCAGCAAAAAGCCGATGACATTATGTTGATTTCTTTGGCATTTGGCGCATTAATCCTTACAAGCACATTCTTAGTTGGAAATTTATTTGCTCATAAGATACCCAAACCTAATTCATATTTGCATCTTGCCGGAATAAATTTAGCGGGAATGGCTACTTTGGTATGGCTAGCGAGCATCGCTGAATTGGCAAAACAACGATTTACACCATATTTTATTGCGATTCTCCTAGTTTCCATAACGTTCTTAATACCTCGCTTATGGGCAATAAATTTTGAGAATCTTTCATTGAGAAAACGCTTTACACAGAACTTGCAAGATATAAAGTATGGGTTTCTGACCCTAAGTATGGGACTTATACCAGCCGTCTTACATTCCCCACTTACAGAAATTAACTCAACAAAGATGTCCTTTAGAATTGGGCCAGATCTCGCCGGATGGACAGCAGCAACTAAATATTTCTGTAATAACTCATCGCGTGAGAAATTGTCTTCTTCAATTGTTGAACAACTGGGTTTAGAAAATATCAGTCAAGCATTTCGCAACCCAGTTCAATTTCAAAAATCATATATCGGTAGTGCACCTTCTTTCACCGATCAAGTTACGGGTGAATTTTTAATAGGAGCAAACAGAGTAGGCCTTCCAAAGTTCTTATCCGGATTCTGCACTTTAGCTCCCGACTTGCTCAACAACATTATGGTAGGTGGGGTTATTTGGGCTGTAGTCACTATGTGCTTATTAGTTATTGGCATATTAAAGATGAACGAGATTTCATCATTCATAATTATGGCCACCACATGTATTGCTATTTTTAATGTAAATACACTCTCCGTATTAATGGAGGGTGGATATGGTCAATTCATCTCTACACCTTTTCTAGTTTCTGCGGTTTTTTTCATCCAGAAAAAGTTTGATTCAAATATCTCAATGACTTTTATTGCCATTTTTATGATGTTTTCATTGAATGCCTATCAAGACGTAGTTATCGTTTTTGCAATTTTTTCTCTATTCTACCTTTTGCTTTATTACGTTAGACAAAAAAACATCACAATTCTTAGTTTTACTGCCTGCAGGAGGCTCTTCATCACTGCCGGATTAGTGGCATTGCTAAATGTGCATCAACTTGGGTCCATTTATCGTCTTTTTCTTGAAAGAATCAAAGCTAATGGGGGCACAGGGGTTGTGAGCGGCTGGGATCAAGGCAAAATTGCTTTTCCTATAAATCTCCTTGGTGTGTTCAATTGGCTCCCATACTCGTCAGAAAATCACTCGTGGGGGCTTGGAATTTTTCTAGTAACAATATTTCTAAGCTTGATAATTATAATAATCTTAGTGAGAGAATTCTTTAAGAAGAATGCCTTGCTTACATTGACGGTTTTTATGTCCTATCTGCTAATCAGTTTACTAGTTTATAGAAATGGGCTTAACGGCATACTTTATTACAATATAGACGGTGCGCCTGTCAGGGGAACAAACAATTATCAAGTTTGGAAATTAATGGCCTATGGTACACCAATTGTTCTTATCAATATTGTTTCGGAATACTCTAAACACTTTCAGGTAAAGGTGGAACCTTTAGCCAAAAGAGCAGTGGTAATACTCATTTTGTCAGTGAGTTTAACTAGTATGACCTGGGTGAATGATTGGATCAGGTATAGGGTTTTTAGTATAAGCACGACCGATAATTTCGCTATGGATATCCTTGATAAATACGATGTTCTAATTATCGGAAGTTGGACAGGAAGTGCAGTCTCGCTTACTTTGGAAGGTGATGTGAGATATTTCTTGCCAAGCCGTGGATTCGGGCTTCCAAGTTTCCGCAGCTCGCCTAATAGAGAAATTGCATACCTTCTACCAAGAGGTCAATGTATTGATTACTCCTGTTTATCAGCAGAGGTGACTAGGCGTGGCCTTGAATCTCCCGAAGCCTTTAAATTAATTTATGAAGATAGCGACGTTATTGCATTCTTGGGAACAAAGGCCTAATTACATGAATATAAAGAAGGCATCAAGAAAGAGCGTTTTTTTTGTAGTCTTATTCATTCTTTTTGGAAGTCTTTGGGTATTGCCTACAAGTTCAGAGGTCGTCTGTAGTGGAAATGAGTGCGCTCCGCTTTGGGGTGGCGGGAAAACCTTAAATGGAAAACACGTTGAAACCTTCGATATTCGAATAGAGGTTTTACCTAAAACAACACAAGATTTTATCTCAGATTTTAGGGATGAAGGAAAAGGAATTGGTTTATCCTGGAACCAACAGGGTCAACTATTGATAACTATTCCAATGCGAAATGGAGCCATCACCGCCTTTGGTTATACAACACCGCAAAGTGCGACCTTTAAGAGTATTAGAATTAGAGTTATCAAAAGTGACGAGATATATTTTTTCATAGATGAGAAAATTGCTTATTCTCATAGGTACGAAAATGCTCCCTTTTTTATGAATCCGGTAGTCCCTATTGCCACGCCAAGCGGGGAGGGAAAAGTTGATTTTACGGTGAGTCATTTCAAGGTAAGCGTAGAAAGCCAGACTAATCCTCTGCCAAGAGTCGGGTCGATTCTATTCATAATTGGGCTCTTCGGCTTTACAACCCAAAAGATACTCAAGAAAGTATTTCCCTTTGAAGTACAGAGTACAAAGCAAAAAACGGCAATAGAGCCCACTTATTACGGTTTAGCAGCAATATCTTGGGCGCTAACTATTTTTGTTTGGGTTAGAAATCCTATTGATGCCACTGGAGCTGTCAACCCAGGTCCATTTGGCCCAATAGGAGCTGCTTTTTCAGACTTCTTTCAGCTTTCACAATTAGCTCAATTTGATCGTCCATATGATTTTGGTGGGACTAATTATCCACCTGCCGGATTACTTTTTCTAAGATTAATTACTTTTTTTGACCCTAACGATTTGTCACTCTTTCCCCTAGCAGGAATTATGTTAGGAGCCATATCTTTCCTTCTCATGGACATCACAAGGAAAAAGACTGGAATGCTTCTCGTTTTGTTCTCATTTCCTTTTGTTTTTGGTGTCATCCGTGGGAATCTAGATATTTTATCAATCTCTCTAATTTGGATTTCAGTTCTAGCCTGGAAGAAAGAGAGATATATATCTGCTGGAATTGCTCTAGCATTTGCTATCGCTTTCAAAATATGGCCTTTAATTTTCCTAGCTCTTTATCTCAAGAAAAAAAGCCACAAATCTTTATATATCGCGCTATCTCTTACAATAATTCTTACTGTATCGGCATCATTTATTCTTGGGTATACTCAGATATTTGAAATTGTCAGGATTTCATTTTCTGCACTTTTTGATCAGTCCAAAATGGGCACGTATGCATTCCAGAATACCTTTTCAGCCTCTGCACTACTTTTCATAGGGCACATCATTTTAATGTCAAGAAACCCATTCAACATTACGCAATTGGAAGTGGATAATTCGCTTGGCTACGTTAATGGAGGCTATGCAGCCATGACGCTATTAGCGCTTCTCATTGCATTTATCTACTTCTTCTTCAAAACAAGATCTATTTCCATAAAGTATTTAATTCTGTGCGGTATTGCATTGTCAATTCCAACACAATCTTTCACATATCGAGGTGCGGTCATTTTACTATTTTTCTTTTTACATAACCAAGAGGAGCAAGTGAGACTAAGACCAAAAGCAGGAGCTACTAGAAAATTGCCCCAAGAAAAATCAGGCACCACGGATTTTCTAAAGAAGATTGCAAGTTGGGCAGCAATTCCCCTCTTTGCACCGGCCGCTTACTATTTTGTGCCTGGAACCCAGTTCTCGACCGGATCACTATTGCAACCGCTCGGACTTTTGATTTTTATTGGGGTAATGATTTTCCAAGAGAAGAAACACTCAAAAAATGAGCTCTTAGCGTCGAGAATGTAATTCACGCAGTATGGTTATCTTGGATATTTCACATGGCTATGGTTTCTTTAAAATCTGCTTTTTTGACTGCCTAAGAAGTTTAAATCCACAATTTGAGTGGATGGCGTGTCACCGCACGGGGATGACCCCCACAACAATTACGATTTTATGAGAGACTTACCCTCATGAGAATTGTACTTCTTGCTGGTGGCCTTGGAACGCGCCTAAGAGAAGAAACTGAGTTCCGGCCAAAGCCAATGGTTCCAGTAGGTGGAAAACCAATCCTGTGGCACATCATGAAGACGTTTGCATTTCATGGACACCAAGACTTTATAGTGTGCACTGGGTATCGTGGAGATTACATCCGACAATATTTTCATGAGTTTGAAGCAATGAATTCGGATTTCACAGTAAAAATTGGATCCAAAGTATCCTCAAAAACTCACGGCATCCTGGAAGAGTCCGGGTGGGAAGTCACAGTGGCAGACACTGGAGCTGAAACTATGACTGGAGGTAGGGTTTTTAGGGTGAGAGATTACGTGGGCAAAGAAACTTTCATGTGTACCTATGGTGACGGTCTTGCGGATGTTAATATTTCAGACTTGCTTAAATTTCATAAATCACACGGAAAACTAGCTACAGTGACTGCGGTTCGACCTGTGTCGAGATTTGGCGTTCTTGAGATGGACGAATCAGGAGCAGTACAGAGTTTTCAAGAAAAACCTCAATCAGATGGTTGGATTAATGCTGGCTACTTTGTTTTTGAACCTAAAGTTTTTGACTACCTTGGCCCAAATTCAATTTTGGAGCGCGAGCCCATGGCCAATCTTGCGAAGGATGGTCAGTTAGTCGCATACAAACATGATGGTTTCTTCCAACCGATGGACACATATCGCGAGATGTCGATGCTTAATGAAATGTGGGATGCAAATAACGCGCCATGGAAGGTTTGGAAATGAGTTTTTGGGGGAACAGAAGTGTTTTAGTCACAGGCGCAACCGGGTTGGTTGGATCCTGGCTAGTTAGAGACTTGCTCGACAAGGGTGCACATGTAACCGCATTAATACTAGATAGCGATCCAAACTCCGAATTGATCAGAAGTGGGGACATAAAGAGTATTTCTGTAGTTAACGGAGATTTGAGAAACTACAAAGATGTTGCAAGAGCTACATTTATAAATGACTGTACTGAGGTTTTTCATCTAGGCGCACAAACTATTGTTGGTACAGCCCTAACGGATCCATTTTCCACATTTGAGTCAAATATTCAAGGTACTTGGAATGTTATGGAAGCGGCACGCCAATCTCGAGGCTCAGTCAAATCAGTAGTGGTTGCATCAAGTGACAAGGCGTATGGTTCCTCAGAAATTCTTCCTTACTTGGAGAATTTTCCGCTCCATGGAGATGGACCATATGATGTTTCAAAATCCTGTACAGATTTAATCGCACAGTCATACGGAAGTACATATGGAATTCCTGTAACTGTTGCACGTTGCGGAAACATTTATGGTGGCGGAGACTTGAATTGGAGCCGAATTATCCCGGGAACGATTCGAGATCTAATTGGCAATAAGCGTCCAGTACTAAGAAGTGATGGCACTTTTGTTAGAGACTATGTCCACGTAGATGACATAGTCTCTGCCTACCTGAACTTATCTGAGGTCAGCCAAGCAAAAGAAATTAACGGGGAAGCTTTTAATTTTTCTCGGGATGAACCCTTGTCGGTTTTAGATTTATACAAGGAGATTTCAACTATCGTAGTTGGAAAATATATAGAACCTGAAATTCAAAATACAGCAAAGTCTGAGATTAAAGATCAGCACCTAAATAGCTCAAAAGCAAAGTCAATTTTAGGTTGGGAATCAAAGGTGACTCTTGAACATGGGCTAACAAAAACCGTTTCCTGGTATAAATCGTATTTGGGTAGAAAATAGCATGACGAAGAAATTGATTAGTTTAATTATTCCAGCATTTAATGAGGAAGATTGTGTAGACGAATTAGCTAGGCGGTTAAAGGCAGTATTTGAATCCGAGTCTCAATATGACTTTGAGGTTGTAGTAGTTGAAAACGGTTCAGTCGATACAACTTGGGTAAAGCTTCAGCACATTGCTGGGGTTGACGCTCGTTTCAAAATCTTGAAACTATCGCGAAATTTTCGAATGGATGGTGGCCTGACAGCAGGTTTGGACCATATAAAAGGTGATGCTTGCGTCTTAATGACAGCGGATTTACAGGATCCGCCTGAGTTGATTCCTCAATTTTTGCGCTTTTGGGAGCAGGGATATGAAAACATCTATGGAGTTATAACCAAACGTGAAGGAACAGGTCCAATTCGGACTATGAATTCCAAACTTTTTTACTTGCTCGCAGGAAAGCTTACAGACGGTAGAATTCCACGAAATGCATCAGATTTTCGCTTAGTGGACAAGAAAGTTTATATAGCCGTTAAAGGGATGACAGAAAGAAATAGATTTGTAAGAGGACTTTTTGCATGGGCTGGTTTCAACTCTATTGGCGTACCTATGGAACGGCCACCTCGTTTCGGTGGGGTTTCAAATGCGCATACGTTAAAAGTTTTAGATTTAGCTTTCAAAGGAATTTTTGCGCATTCTTATAAACCACTTCGTTTAATCACGGTATTTGGATTTATTCTCTCAGCACTATCATTTATATCCATTCTCCCTCTGTTTTTTCTTTGGCTCTTTGTAGGTGTCCCGTTTGCAGGATTTGGAACGCTGGTGGGCTTATTCCTACTAGTTTTTGGCATCGTGTCATTAATGCTTGGAATTTTGAGTGAGTATGTGGGGTTAATTTATGAAGAAGTGAAAGCTCGCCCTAACTATGTAGTATCTGAATTCTTGGAGAAGTGATGAATGCTCTAGTTTTTGGTGCAAATGGCACACTTGGTGGCGCAATAGTTGATCTCATAAAAGCGACTGGGTCACAAGTCGTCACGGCATCAAGGGATTCGTCCAAGACGGATGTACAAATGAAAAATATTGTGGAGCAACTTAAAAGGATTGATCGTAAGTTTGATTCCTGTATTTGGGCCCAAGGAATGAATACAAGTGACACCCTTACCAATTCTGAAGATTTTCAGAAAGTTTTTGATGCAAACGTGGGTTTTATCATCGAAACTTTAAAGATCTTAATAAGCAATAATTTGTTGTCCAAGAACGCCCGACTAGTTGTGGTGAGTAGTATTTGGCAAGAGGCCTCCAAAACCAACAAATTTTCATACACTGTCTCCAAATCTGCCCTTAAAGGTCTAGTTAACTCCTTTGTTGCTGATTATTCGCCACACGGCTTGTCTATGAATGCGGTACTACCAGGTGTAGTTGATACCCCAATGACAAGGGCAAATCTAAGCCAAGCACAAATCACAAATATAGAAAAAGAAACCCCCATGAAGACTTTAGTAACTTCTGAAGATGTGGCAAGGGCAGTTAATTGGCTGGCAAGTCCAGAATCTTCAGGAATTAATGGCCAATTCATTCGGGTAGACAATGGGTGGTCACAGATTCGTGCAATATAACCTTTCAGTTAAAAGCTCGAACTTCGATTATAAAATTTCAAGCGATAAATCACAATTATTCTCCGGCCTTAATAGAGCGATAGTAATTTGCGATATTAATGTTGAAAATGCTACACGTAAGTTATTTCCAGAAGCTAGAGAGTTCATAACCTTGACGATAAATGAAAACGAAAAAACACTTGAAGGTGTCTCGAATCTTTTGATGAAGCTCGCCCAATTAAATGCGGTCAGAGGAGATACCTTGATAGCCGTAGGAGGTGGAGCTTTACAAGATCTAGTCACTTTGGCCTCCTCAATATATATGCGTGGCCTTAAGTGGATATATGTACCCACAACATTAATGGCAATGCTTGATTCATGCATCGGCGGCAAAAGTTCCATCAACTTAGGTCAATACAAAAATCTCATTGGAAATTTCTACCCTCCAGCAAGCGTCTATATTGACTTACTCTTTCTTGAAACGCTCAATGATGTGGATATTGCTTGTGGATTAGCAGAGGGTGTGAAAATCTGTTTTGCTGCTTCAAATTCAGATTCATTAACTTTTCAGGCATTAATCCGGCAATGGCGAACAAAAAACGAGTTAGAATCCCTCAGAAAGGCAATATTTCTATCACTAGAAAAGAAAAAGTGGTTCATAGAGATTGATGAGTTTGATAAGAAAGAGCGAAAACTCTTGAATTTTGGCCACTCTTTTGGGCATGCATTAGAGGCAGCTACTGACTTTCAAGTCCCACATGGCATTGCAGTTTTCATTGGGATGCGAAGCGCTTTGAATTTTGCTCAAACACCTAAAGTGACTCTTGAGTTAATGACTTGGATTAGCGAAGAAGTCCGATTAATACAGCAGGGAATTGGCAGTTTGCAGGTATCACAAGGAAAATTCTTGAGCGCTCTTCGAAAAGACAAGAAGAATTCAAGTACAGAACTTTGTTTAATTCTTCCTGATGAAACAGGATCACTATTGGAAAAGTACTTAAATTTGGATGAAGATGTTTTGCAGGCATGCTTTGACTCCCTCATCAAAGCTCTGAGTGAGTTAGAATTAAGTTATGAAATACTCTGATTACTTTATCGATAGCCTGGTTGAATTAGGTTATACACATTGCTTTTTTGTAGGTGGCGGCAATGTCATGCATTTATTGGAGTCTGCAAGAACTCGTCTTGAGTGCATTGCCGTCGTGCATGAGGTTAGCGCTGGTATCGCAGCTGAGTATTTCAATGTCGCCCACAGGTCTGACGGAAAGAGAGCTTTTGCATTAGTAACGGCGGGACCCGGAATTACGAACATGGCCACAGCTATTGGTGGCGCTTGGCTTGAAAGTCGCGAACTATTAATTGTTGGCGGACAGGCAAGAACGGAATTTATCTCGCATCCTGAAGTTCGCCAGATTGGGCACCAACAAATTGACGGTAGATCAATAGTGGAACCAATGTCGAAGCTCTCGATAACCATAACAGAGCCATTTAACAGAAATGAATTGAAATCAGTAGCTGATATTTCAAAGACCGGTCGAAAAGGCCCTGTCTTCTTGGAGATTTGCCTTGATGTAACGGCAATGGAAGTTGATGTAGAAAGTTTAAATAAGATTCCAAGCCGAACAACAAAAGTGGCTAAAGAATTGATTGAGTCAGATAACCAAGCAATAGAAGAGTTAGTGACTCTCATGAAATCTAGTACCCGCCCGCTAATTCTTGTGGGTGGTGGATTGGATTTTTCACACTTCAAAAAACTATGGCAAGAAATTGAAACTCTTAATATCCCCGTAGCAACCACCTGGAATGCAGCAGACTACCTGGATTCAAGCCATGATCTATATGCAGGCAGACCAAATACCTATGGAATGCGCTGGGCAAATACAATAATTCAACAATCTGATTTGTTGATTACATTTGGCGCTCGATTAGGCTTACAACAAACAGGTTTTGCATGGCAAGAGTTTGTCCCTGAGGGAAAAATTATTCGTATTGAGCTGGATGAAAAGGAAATTGCTCTCAAGCAACCTCAAACATATTTGGATATACACATGGATGCAGGTAAAGCGCTTTCATTAATGCTTGCACAAATTAAAAAGACTAATCTGAAGATTGATACTAGTAATTGGCTATCGTTTATACAAGAAGTGCGAGAGTCCCTACCCATAGTTGAGGATGCAACTTTTCAATATCCAGATCATGTAAATCCTTTTGAACTAGTCAGTGAGCTCAGCACATTGTTAAGCGCTGAAGACAAAGTGATTCCCTGTAGTAGTGGTGGTGCCTACACCACAATAATGCAAGCTTTTGAGCAAAAAAATGGTCAATTGTTGACCAATAACAAAGGTCTAGCGAGCATGGGATACGGGCTAGCTGGAGCAATCGGAACCTCTGTAGCTCATCCGAAGAGTCGAACTGTGCTGGTGGAAGGAGATGGCGGGTTTGCACAAAATCTGTCTGAATTAGGAACCGTCCAGAACCGAGAATTGAATTTAAAGATATTTATATTTTCAAATATGGGCTATGCATCAATCCGAGTCTCCCAAAAAGCTTATTTTGCGGGGGCGTATATAGGCTGTGATACAGCGACGGGAGTGGGTTTGCCAAATTGGGAGAAAATTTTTGGTGCGTTCGGAATCCCATCTATTGATGTAACTGGCCCACTTAAGGAAAATATCCAAGCACTAGATTTACTTAATAAAAAAGGTCCCGCCGCTTTTATAATTAAGGTCCATCCAGATCAATCATTCTTACCTAAAGTTACTAGCAAGATATTTTCAGATGGAAAAATGAAATCAAACCCGATTCATTTAATGCAACCCGAGCTGCCCGCCGAGCTTGCCTCACAAGTCTTTAAATACCTTCCGGAAGAATTAAGAAAATGACTTCAAATAAATCGGGTAAAATATTTGTTTCAGGCGCTTCTGGCTGGCTTGGTAAAGAGCTAATATCTTTAATCAAACAGAAGAGATTAATTGATTTTAGTACAAATGATTTGAGACTTTTTTCTTCAAATGGAAGAAGTATAAAACTAACCAATAGTAAAGAATATTTAACCTCACCATTTGAATTAGATCAATTTGAGATAATGCCCAAGAATCTAGAAGGATATATACATTTGGCTTTTCTCACTCGAGATAAGCTCAAAACCCTGAACTTCAATGATTTCGTTAGAATTAATCTGGAACTGATCTCAAAAGCATGCAAAATAATTGAGCGAAATAAACCTAAGTGGGTTGTAGTGGTTTCCTCGGGGGCAATTCTCGATCGAGAAAGCGGCGAGATTGAGAGTGACATAGAGAAGAATCCGTATGGATTTTGTAAAAGGATTGAAGAATTGCTTTTAGCCGATGCTGCTAAGCGAGTTGGAGCAAATATTGTCATAGGGCGATTATGGGGAGCCTCGGGCGAGCAGATGCCGCCTAACCTTGAATATGCTTTGAGTGATTTTATTGAGAGTGCAAGGCTCAAAAATGAAATTCAAATCAAATCCGGAGGAGAAGTGTTTCGCAGATATGTGGATGCAGGTGAGTTTATGGAAGTCCTTGTGAAGTTAGCCATTTCAGGTGAATCTAGATTATTAGATTCAGGAGGCGTAGTAATCGAAATTGGCGAATTAAGCCAATTAGTGGCAGGCCATTTTCCTGGAACCTCTGTGAGTAGATCAAAAAGCCTCACAGATGTAGACGACTACTATCCCAAGGAGCAGGACTTTAATGATTTGGCCAAAGAACTAGGAATACAACTCAGTACGATAAAAGAACAAGTGGCCCGCACGGTAAATGGCCACATTCGGCAGGCAATGAATTAAACTTCAGGCAATAGTAACGGGAGGGCACCATGAATAAAACAGAACGCAAGATGGTTGAAATTCTTACTCGAGGACGTGAAAAATTCGGAATTGTCAGCGTGAAAGCTGAATTCGAAGCTGAAGGAACACGTTTAGAAGAGTTACTGCGTTTAGTTGATGTTGCTCGAGCAGCAGGGCTGCCGATCACTGTGAAAATTGGTGGTTGTGAAGCAATCCGTGACTTACTTGAAGCCAAGCAAATTGGTGTGCGCTACATCGTTGCCCCAATGGTTGAGTCTGCTTATGCTGCAAGCAAATATGTAGCAGCAAAGAACATTGTTTACTCAGAGGATGAACAGAAAGACACTGACTTTCTTTTTAATATGGAGACCATTACAGGCTTTGAGAATCGCGAGTCGCTAATTGAAGCAATTAGTGCACCCGGCGGCGCAGATGGAGTGGTTTTTGGGAGAGTAGATTTTGTGGGATCTATGGGTTGGGCTAGAGACTCTATCAATAAACAACAAACCACTGATTTCGCTCTTGAAACTGCGGAGCTGTGCAAGAAAGCGGATAAACAACTTGTAATGGGTGGTGGAGTTTCTATTGAATCTATAGAGGCGATTAGACAAGTTCAAGCCATTAGATTAGATCGATTTGAAACTAGGAAGGTTGTGTTTGATGCTGGCAAGGCATTGGCATTGGATATCGAAGAAGGATTAGTGGACGCTGTTCACTTTGAACTTCTCTGGTTACTTAATAAGCGTGATTATTACAATGGTATCGCCCATGAAGATGAAAAACGCATCGGAATGCTCGAAGCTCGATGGGAAGAGCTAAAGTCTTGGCACAAAGAGGGCAAGAATAAATAGGAAACTACGAAATATCTATTCTAGATATTTCGCTGTAGGCGCTTGGAATACACTATTTGGAGTAGTAAACTTCTTCGTACTTTCCTATTTCTTGCCTAATGTGATTGATTTATTCGTCCTTTCTCTGTCATATTCTATATCAATTATTCAGGCCCATCTAACACAGCGAATTTTTGTCTGGAAATCGAAGGGCAAGTATGTTCCTGAGCTTCTGCGATTTTCTGCAGCCTATATCGCGCAGTATTTTGCAAACATTATTCTATTAACTTGGACTGGCAATATTTCTGATTTTAGCCGTGAGGCTCGGCAAGGCGCAATAATCGTTTTGCTAACATTGATTATGTTCATCATTAACAAAAGAGGAGTTTTCCGTGTCGGCGAATAACAGAATTGATAAGGCATGGGATAGGCGAGCTTGCCCTTTATGTGACTCGTCAAAATTGTTATCAAAGCCAGATTCCTCAGCAAAGCACCCAGCAGAATTTATGTCCTGGGAAACAGCTAAAAGTTATTTCATTGGGCTTAGAAATAATCAAGTTTTTTTCTCCTACTACAGGTGTCAAGATTGCGGTCTTTTATACTGCCCTTGGTATTTCAATCCGAAGCAAATATCTGAACTTTATGCAGAAATGCCTGACAACATGATGGGCGAAGACAAATCTACGGTTTCGAAAACTCAATCAACTTATGCGCGCTGGATCATGCGACCAGGTGTATCAAATAATCGTTACCTAGAAGTTGGTCCCGATATTGGCTTAGTTGCAAAAGAAATTGCTGCGATTAATACTCCAGAGCACGTCACCTTTATCGAACCAAATGCATCTATTAGAGGGGAACTACTTGCCAATCTAAGTGGAGTTTCAAGTATTGAGGTAGTTAGTTTTCTAGATTCTATGCGTGAAACAAAATTTTCATTGGTGGCAGGAATCCATGTGTACGATCATTTGGTAAACCCACTCCAGGATTTAATAGAAATTCGAAAAAAAGCTGAGAGTGGCGCATATATAGCTATTGTTGTGCATAATGAAAAATCACTCCTTAGGCACCTACTTAAATCTAAGTGGCCCCCATTTTGTCTTCAACATCCTCAACTCTATAACCCAAAAACTCTAAAGTTAATTCTAGAAAATTCGAATTGGAGCCTATACAAAAGGTCAAAAACAAAAAATTGGTATCACGTGAAAAACTTTGCACAAATATCATCATCTGTTCTAGGCATCAAAATGCCATTAATAAAATACATTCCGAATGTAGAGATACCCGTGAAATTGGGAAACATGATTATCCTTGCAAAAGCAAAATAGTTAGAGGTAACTATTTCATGCAGTTAGGTTTCGGCTTTAGAGTTTTTAGCCAACCCCTATAGTCGTCTGCCATCCAAGTCCAACGATTCACATCTTCAATACCTAACCCAATTGGCCAGTACCTAATTTCAGCACCCCAAAATGATGACTTAGCATAAGTCTGGACAGCACAAAGATTTCGTTGAAAATTTCTATCCCAATTGGCACTTCTGTTTGCCTGGGCGACAATCCCACGAGCAAAAAGTAAAGTGAGTAGCAAAAGAACTGCGAGAATCATGTATTTGCTAGAGTTGGAACCTTGAAGCCTATTCTTGAAACCTTTGGATTCAATTAGGCCAACTGCACCCAAGAGCGTTGGTGCAAATAGAAAAATCAAACCGCTTGATTGGTGCCAAGCTGCATATCCCAACCCACTCCCCATGACTAAAAGAGTGAAAAGTGTGGTGCAAGAGGCCAACAAAATTCGAGCCCGTGAATAATCTATAGGAAAAGTTAAGTTTGATCTTGAGATGAAAAATAGAATTGCAAGTATCCAAATTGGATGGGTCAGTATCTCGCCAAAAAAACTAGCAAATGAACTGCGAAAATTTACTACTAAATCAATAAATCTGATATCTGTATTTCCAACTTGTGTATAGCGAATTTTGAAACCAGGGGCGACAAATATTGTTGAAAATCCCACCAATAATCCTAAAGTAATAGCCCCACAGATATTCTTTCTTCTCCAGCTTTTTGCCACACTCTGACGATAATCGCATATTAAATACATAGCGAAAAAAACAATGATTATAGAAATCCCTTCGACAATTCCTGAATTAGATGCTATGAATCCAAGAATTACAAAGAAGGGCAAAATGAGTAAAATACATAAATTTGAGTTGACATCTTTCAATTTAGATGCAAATTTCAAGGTGAGGATAAAGATACAAATAGGCCACAGGTGCACCCCAGATGCTGCTCCAAATAGATATACAGAGGACAACCCAGGCGTAAAAATCCCTTCGAATGTGAGAGACGCAAAAAGGCAAAGCAATACATGGTTTAAATCAAGATGCCTTATTTTTCTCTGAGTGAGCCATGCAAGTAAAATAAGGTATGAGGTAACAACAAGGATTGTTGTAGAAAGCGAGTAAACAACAAAGCCGATCCAGTTACTTCCGTCTAGTGATATGGATAAAAAGGCTGCCCTAATAATTGCTGGGGTAACGTTGCCACCATAATTGTTCCAAATATGCGCGATGAATTCTGAGAATCCTTCTTGGGAATAGATCCGCAAAAGTGTGTAGTCATCCGCAACCGGCCTGACCAATGATGCCTGCCAAAGATGTATTGATATAGTTGCTGCGAGTAGCAAGTACTTGGGTGAAAACTTTTTCAATTCTGCCCCAATTCGTAATTGAGATAAGCCTAGTGAGTGGGGTTTCAAAATCATGAGTTAAAGAGTACGAAGTATTATGTGGCTTGGGCCGGGATCGAACCGGCGACCTAACGATTTTCAGTCGTTCGCTCGTACCAACTGAGCTACCAAGCCAAACAAGGTTTTAATATCGGCTACCTAAAGGCATACGACACCAAAACCTTTGCGACCCGGACGGGACTTGAACCCGCGACCTCCGCCGTGACAGGGCGGCGCGCTAACCAACTGCGCTACCGGGCCTTGAAAACATCTTCAAAACCTTTACTTCTTTTCTTGCGTGCCCCCAACGGGATTCGAACCCGTGTTACCGCCGTGAAAGGGCGATGTCCTAGGCCCCTAGACGATGGGGACGTTTCAAGGCTTGGCAATCTTACCCGCCTAAAGGCGGGTAACCAAACCGCGATTATTGTGCTTAATTACCTATTAATTGAGCGCCCAACGAACAGTAATTGTCACTGTGACATCTTGCTCACCTAGATCAATCTCAACGGCTGCAGCATCTGCTGCTCCTGCCTTGGCCATTGGAAATGGTGATGAGTAGATAGGTGAAGATTGCTCGTCAAGGAAAAGGACCTTGCCGATGCTAGTTCCTAGAAGCTTTGCATAGGATGAAGCTTTTGATTTCGCGTTAGCTACTGCTGCTGCTCGGGCTTCTTCTGTGGCAAGTGATGGATTAAGTGTTGTCGGTATTACTCCACCCAACTGCAGATTATCCCCGCCTGCAGTTACTACTGCTTCAATGATTGTGCCAGCATCAGAAGCTTTTCTGATGAGGACATCAAATGATTGTGTTGCACGGTAGCCAGTGATCTTGGTGCCAGCTTCTTGTGTGTAGTTGTATTCAGGATAAACAGAGATGTTGGCAGAGCGAATATCTTTAACCGCAATTCCTTTTTCTTTTAGCACTGCGCGCACAGCTGCAGCAGATTTGCTGGCAGAAGATAACGCTGCCGCATTAGTTGATGCCAAGGCAGAGACTGTGGCATTAAAGCGAACTGCATCGGGGACAACTGAGACTGTGCCGACACCTGTGACGGTGATGTAGCGGGTATTGGTGGTGTCAGCGGCATTGGCTGGAATGGCTAGGGCCACAACGCCGGCAACAGCTGAGACGGTGAGGATGGATACGATGGTGCGAATACGGTTTAGTTTCATGACTCTATTGTCGCTCATAGGCTGGGATCAGGGTTAATTAAATCTGTGAAAAGTGAGAGAATTAAGGATGAGCCAATTCCTCTCTAACTGCACGGCAGATGCCATGGCTAGCGCTGCTGGGCAATTAATGGCTGGGGATTTAGTGGCCTTTCCTACCGAGACTGTTTATGGCCTAGGGGCAGATGCTTCTAATTCGCATGCTGTGGCAAGGGTTTATGAAGTAAAGGGGCGGCCTAATGATCACCCTTTAATTGTTCATATTGCATCCATGGAGCGCATGGGTGAGTGGGCGAGTGATGTGCCTGAATATGCAATTGCGCTTGCCAGATCTTTTTGGCCGGGGCCAATGACATTGGTGTTAAAGCGAAGTGAATTAGCAGGTGATTTTGTGACAGGTGGGCAAGACACTGTTGGGATCCGAGTACCAGATCATGTTGTGGCGCTGGCTTTGCTAGAGGCTTTTGAGAAGGTGGGTGGTAAAGGTGTGGCAGCACCGAGTGCCAATAGATTTGGTCATGTCTCCCCTACTAACGCAGGGGCAGTTATTGAAGAGTTAGGTGATTACCTGCAATCTGGTGATGTTGTCCTCGATGGTGGTGCCTGCAATGTGGGCGTTGAATCAACGATTATTGATTGCACGTCAGGTGCGCCTAAGGTTTTAAGGCCTGGGGCTATCAGTGTGGCAATGATTGAAGAGTGCACAGGGTTAAAAACTACAGAGAGTGATTCAAGCATTCGTGTTAGCGGATCGTTAGAGAATCACTATGCACCTATTGCAAAAGTTTTATTGTGTGAAACTCCAACACCAGGACAAGGCTTTATTGCCCATTCCAGTATCAAAACTCCAGAAGGTGTTATTCGCCTTGCAGCGCCAAATAATGATGAGGAGTTTGCACAACTTCTGTATTCGGCTCTTCGAGAAGCTGATACTCAAGGATTAGCCGAAGTAGTGGTTGTGCAGCCCATTGGTATTGGAATTGCTGTGGCAATCAGGGATCGCCTTGCACGGGCTGCTAACGGGCGTTAAGAGGGCAAAGGAGCAGTTAAATCTCCGATACGATTGCGCGCTAGTGGGGCCTATAGCTCAGTCGGTAGAGCAACGGACTTTTAATCCGTGGGTCGACGGTTCGAGCCCGTCTGGGCCCACTCATTTGCTTCTCAAGTTTCTACCAACTCCTTCTTCTGCGAATTAGATACCCTGTCCGCATGCAAACATCTCTCCAGAAGAAAATTCTAATTTCTATGGTGATGGTGTCTTCACTTCTTTTATCAACTCCCACGCAAGCAGCCCCCAAAAACATTGCCGGCATAGCATGCAAGAAAGCTGGAGCTTCACAGGTCGCTTCTGGTAAAACTTATGTGTGCACTTTAGTTGGCAAAAAACTTGTGTGGAAGATCAAAGCAACTCCCGCCCCAACACCAGCCGCACCAACTTGGGCAGAGATTGAGGCTGAAAAGACTGCGGCTGCAGCTAAAGCTGCTGAGGAAGTTCGCTTAAAACAAGAAGTGGAAGCAAAAGCAGCGGCAGAGTTGAAGGCAAAACAAGAAGCCGAGGCC
Source organism: actinobacterium SCGC AAA044-N04 (assembly GCA_000378885.1). Classification (GTDB taxonomy): domain Bacteria; phylum Actinomycetota; class Actinomycetes; order Nanopelagicales; family Nanopelagicaceae; genus Planktophila. The sequence continues at coordinate 148,508 of KB900461.1, forward strand.
AAGGCAGCAGAAGAACTCAAATTAAAACTAGAGGCCGAAGCAAAGGCTGCGAAGATAGAAGCTGAGCGTCCAAAGGTTCAAGGATTAACTATTGGGAATCTTTTGTGGGGCGATGACTTTAAGGGAACAAAGGATTCAGTCATTGACCAGAAAAATTGGAGTGCACGAAATTGCCATCGAGTCCCGTATGAAATGGGTGGCGGTGCGTGTTTTGGAACAGAATCCAATTACTACGCACCATCTGCAATTAAGTTAGATGGATCTGAAGAAGGCGCAGCAGTTATATCAACAACCCGTGCGGTGTGGCCACTTCCATCTGATGCCGGATCTTGTTTGAGTAATGGTTGTGCATTTGTGAGCGGACGCTTTGATACACATGGCAAAGTTTCATTCCAGTATGGCTTTATTGAAGCTCGCATCAAGATGCCGGCGGGCAGCGGCAATCACCCAGCTTTCTGGATGCTTGGCGACAACATCAATCAAGTGGGTTGGCCAACTACGGGCGAGCTAGACATAACTGAGATTCACAGCAATGACCCAAATGTGACTACAGCTGCCATTAACTACTCCACCTACTTTGCCCCAAATAGTTGTTGTAGCAATCATAAATATACTGTTGCCGCATTAAATGTTGGGGCGGATGTGAGCGCAGGGTTCCATACCTATGCAGTTGCCTGGTTACCAGATTCTGTCTCCTTTTATGTTGATAACCGCTTAATTTCAACAACGACTCCTCAAAGCCTTGGTGGCTATTGGAGCTTTAACGATAAGTTCTTCCTTATTCTAAATAACGCAGTCAATGCAGGTTTTAGTGGTTCTTGGGAAAACCTGCAGTCTTCAACCATGACCATTGATTGGGTTCGCAGCTACCAGTTAAACGGTCAGGGCCAAGTCTTTACAAAGTAAAAACTCCCGGCATCCTTGTTAGGACACCGGGAGTTTTTCTTTCGAGGGCTTACTTCTTTTTATAACCAGAAGGACACTTTGGATTAACTCCAGTTACCTTCTTTGTTGTCTTCCCCTTAATGCATGTGATTGTTGTTGCTTTAGCAGCACCAGCAGCTGCATAAACATCAAATGTCACTAGATCAACATCAGCATCTTTATCGCCATAGCCAGGGATAACTGCTTTGAATGTGCCATACAGGCGAGTTTTAGGAGCCATCGCATTGGGTGATGCAGGTGCTGCCTCAGTACCAGTGGTGTCAGTGTTCTTGATAGTGAAAGTGACTTCACCAGCTGCATTTGTTTTAGCCTTTAGATCCCCACCTGATGCTGAATCAGCTGCTGGGACACCAATCTTGGTGCTACCAGATAGCCAGTTAGCTTTTGAAAGGCTGTAAGGAGCGTTAATTTGCAGTGTTACTTCTGTGTTTGCAAGTGGTGTTGTTCCATCTTTAGTAACTAAGTACTTCAATGTCAGCGTTGAACCAGCAGAGATATATGTGTAGTAAGCACGGGTCTTTGCTGAGTAATACTGAGCAATGTCTCCCGTTGTATCAACGCTATTTGTTGGACCGAAAACCGGTGATACAAGACGCATGGATGGCAATAACTTAGGTGCCACAATAGTTGGAGTTGGAGTTGGTGTTGGTGTTGGGGTAGCCGTTGGAGTTGGAGTTGGCGTTGCGGTCGCAACCGGAGTCGGAGCTGGCTTTTTTGCTTCAGTTAAAAAGTGAATTTCAAGAATGTCAACATCTTGTGATCTCTGTGCAGCATCACGGGCAGGAGTGGTCGAATAAGTTCCGAGCCAGACCGCTAGTTGTGTATATTGCTTTCCAGTTGGGATTGTTACTCCATCATTTGGAACGGATGCTTCTCCGCTACTGTCTTTGTTAATAATGGAAAAAGATAATTTACCGGAAGAGTCGGTAGTCAAGGGAACAAGTAGTCCATCTGAAGGACGTCCAGAAACAACTGGAATTTGTCGGCCATCTTGGAACTCTGAGTTAGCAGTACCAACGGTGTACCCAGGATTTAAAACAAGAGTCACTGGAGTATTAGGAAGTGAGTTGCCAGCGGCATCTTTGACAATCCAGGAAAGTTTAATGGTGGAACCGACCTGAGCTACAACATCTATCAGTTTCACATCAGGAGTGAAATATCGCACGAAGTTAGCGACATCTTCATTGGCGGCTTTGTTGTATAGAGACCAGGCATATCCGGAAGAACCAGCGACGTCCCAACGTAAGGATGGGAAAGCACTTGCTGCCATAGCAGAGTTGGGTGCTGTCAATCCAAAGGTTAATAGAAATGCAGCTAAGAGTCCGCTCACTATCTTTTTCATTCTGTTTCCTTACTCGAGGGTTACTTCTTGATTACTTTTCCAACGCCGTTCACTGAGTAAAATCTAATGTAATCAACATTAAGTTGTGCTTGATTGAGGTATGGGTCGATATATTCCCCAGCATAAGTGCCACCCATAGCCAGATTCAAGATGATAAAGAACTCTTGGTTAAAGACCCACCCGCGAGCGCCTGTGTCCTGGGATGAGACCGTGCCGTTGACTCGGCCATCGACAATGAAATCTATGGAGTTCTTTTTCCATTCAATTGCATAGGTGTGGTAGTCGTCAGATAGTGGGGCGTAATTTAAAAACTGTGTTCCAAGTCCAGCACCAGGCGGGGTTGTTGGACCGTGAATTGCAGAGGTTGAACGATCAGAATAATCTCCACGCGCTTCCATAATGTCGATCTCCCCGCACTCAGGCCATGGGACACCATCTAGAAGGTCACCACCGAGCATCCAAAATGCGGGCCAGGTTCCAATTCCTTGTGGCAACTTCATGCGGGCCTCAATACGGCCATACTGGAAACTAACTTTGCGAGCAGTTTTCATGCGAGCGCTAGTGAATTGGCACTCTGAACATCGATTGAGGATGTCCTCAGTTCCTGGATCATTTCCTACTTGTTCTGAATATTCATTAGAGATGCGCTTGGCTGTGATGACAAGGCGCCCAGAGCCATCCATTGAGGCGTTGAGGGCTTTGTCGGTGTAGTACTGGCGCTCTGAGTTTCCCCAGCCTCCGCCACCGATTTCACGGCTCCAATTTTTAGCCGATGGGGAAGTCCCCTTCTTGCCATTGAACTCATCTGACCACAAAAGCTTCAAGGTCTTCTTCGAAGCTGCATCGGCAGCTGGGTTGACCATAAAAGTCAGGGCAACACAGATGGCAACAAGAACACTGGCAGGGGCCAGGATAATCTTCTTGTTTGCCATCACTTGCTCCTCATCGTTACCCAATTTTAACCATATTACGCTTGCGCTAGATGGCGCTAAAGGTTTAAATAGCGTACCTTGAAACCGCTTTCATGGAAACCCCAAGGGCGAGAGTTATCCAGAGAGTTTTAAGGTTTTGTCTTTGGCTTGCCAGATGTCAGGTCTTTTTAATTGAAGGGTTTCACTCATGAAGAAGTTGACCACTAGAAATGCATTTCTTGGGGTAATTGTTGCAATTGCAGTCTCTGCAGGTTTGTTGACTGTGCCTGCAAAAGCTGCCGACCCAATCACTCTAACAATCTGGACCTTTGGCGAAGTCATTCAGCCAGGTTTGCAACGTGAATACCAAAAGCTTCACCCTGAAATTAAAATTATTCCAATTAAGAACGACGTTGATCCATTGCACCAAAAGACAATTCTCTCCTGCCAAACAGGTGGACCTGCAGACATCATCGCCTTTGAGGTTCCTTACTCAGGTTACTGGCGCACAGGAAATCGCCCCAACTGCTTCCAAGATTTACGACAGATGAAGACAACAGACACAAATGCTGCTGCAGGTGTTGCAGCTGGGTTATCAGCAACTGATATTAAGAAGAACTACCTTCCATGGCGCTGGGAACAAGGCGTTGCATTTAATGACAGCGTCATTGGTATCCCAACAGATGTAGGCGGACTACAAGTTGCTTATCGATCAGATTTATTCAAAAAGGCAGGATTGCCCACTGATCGTGTAGCCGTTAGTAAGTTGTGGCCAACATGGGAAAAATTCATTGAAGTTGGACAGAAGTATGTTTCAAAGTTAACTCCTGCAGAAAAGAAATCTAATAAGGGCTTCATTGATGATGCTGGTTCAATCTATGCAGCAGTAATGAACCAAGGAACAGTTAAGTACTACCAGCCAGATGGCACTGATGCAGGAAAGCTTGTCTATAAGACAAATCCTCAAATCAAAAAGGCTTGGGACACAACCGTTAAAGCTCTCAATGCCGGTATCGGCGCTCGCCTAGGCCAGTTCACTTCAGACTGGAATATCGGCATGAATAAGGGCGCAATGGCAACGATTTTGGCACCAGCCTGGATGCTTGATTACATCAAGAAGCAAGCTCCAGATACAAAGGGCAAGTGGGATATTGCAGATCTTCCAGTCGGTGGTGGAAACCAAGGCGGAACAGAGTTAGCAATTCCAAGTTATTCAAAGAATAAGCAAGCAGCTTATGACTTCTTAACCTGGTATTTAGCTCCAGAGCAACAGTTGAAGGTATTTAAGACTTACGGTCTTTTTCCTTCAACATCTGTTCTCTATGACGATGCAGCCCTACTTGAGTACAAAGATGAATTCTTTAGCAACGCACCAGTTGGTCAGATTTACACCAAGGGTGTTTTGAAGTTGAAGCCAATCTTTGAAGGCGAGCTACAGCGCAAGATTGACTCTACTTTTGGTGCAGGACTTGGTCGTGTTGCATCTAAGAAGATGACATCTGAAAAATCTTACGCATTGGTGATATCAGATATCGATAAGCTCTTTAGAAACTAAAGAGAACCTCTGATGACATTGATTAAGGACAGTAAGGGGCGCTCAAAAGCGCCTCTTACTCCTTGGAAACAAAAGAGCAAGAAAGAGAAAAAGCCGCTACCTGGTGTTGCATCACTAAATGGTCGCTGGGGTTATCCGGCTATTGCTCCTTTTTTCATGATTTTCTTAATCTTTGGCGTCGCACCAGTTGCTTATTCCATTTACATCTCATTTTTTAAATGGGATCCATTGGGAACTTCAGAATTTAATGGTTTGAATAACTTTATTTTCTTACTTCAAGACTCTGATTTTTGGCTGGCAATAAGAAACACATTTAGTATCTGGGCACTATCAACATTTCCCCAGATGCTAATCGCCATTAGCTTGGCGGCAATCTTGCGCAATAGACGCCTTAAGGGAAAATCTTTTTGGCGAACTATTCTCTTGGTTCCAAATATCACCTCCGTCATCGCAATTACCATTGTGTTTCAGCAGTTATTTGGCCGTGACTATGGCCTTATCAATGGAATTATTGGATTGATTCCAGGCGTTGACCACATAGATTTCATTGAAGGAATCATCCCTAGCCATATTCAGATTGCGACCATGATTACCTGGCGCTGGGTTGGTTATAACACACTGATTTTCTTAGCATCCATGCTGGCAATTCCTGATGAGCTATATGAATCAGCTTCAGTGGATGGTGCAACTAAGTGGCAGCAGTTTAAGTATGTGACTCTTCCTTCACTAAAAAATACCATCACCTTCGTTCTCATTGTTGGAACTATTGGTGGTTTGCAGGTATTTGCTGAGCCACAGCAGCTGGCAGCAGATGGTGGATCAACAAAGCAGTTCCTGACATTGACCTTATTCTTATATAACCAGGCATTCTTGAACAACAAGTATGGCTACGCAGCAGCTATCGGTATTGCCATCACCGTGATTGTCTTGATTATCTCTGCAATTAACTTTGTTATTACCCGTCGTATTTCAGGTGAGGGCGGGCGATGAAGCGCAATATCCCTAAGTGGCAAAAGACGTCCAAGCTGCATTACACAATGCTCTCTCTCATTACATTCCTCTCCATTTTCCCTTTCTATTGGATGTTTATTGTTTCCTCCAATACTGATGCTGAGATTTCTAAGTCACCACCTTCACTAGTCCCCGGCCCTCGTTTTATGGAGGTTGCCCACAAGGTTCTCACCGCAGAGGGTGTTTACTTCACTAAGGCGCTAACAAATACATTTATTGTTGGAATTGCAATTGCAGTTGCTCAAGTGATCTTTTCAGCTATCGCAGGCTTTGCCTTTGCCAAGTTGCACTTTAAGGGCCGCCGCTTTTCAATTTTATTTGTTGTGGCAACGATGATGCTTCCAAGCCAGCTTGGAATTGTGCCTCTCTTTATTATGGCTAATAAGCTCCACCTGGTTAATACTCTCTATGCCTTGATCGTTCCAGCCCTTGTCACCGCTTTTGGTGTGTTCTGGATGCGCCAAATCATTGATGCCCAAGTGCCCAATGAGATCCTTGAGGCAGCAAGTATTGATGGGGCATCTGTTCCAAGAGTTTTCTGGAGCATTGTTTTGCCAAGCATTCGCCAGAGTGCATTTGTGCTGGGCCTCTTTGCTTTTTTGGCGGCGTGGAATGACTACTTATGGCCAACCATTGTTTTGCAATCACCCGAGAAGTTCACGCTCCAAGTTGCTCTCACACAGCTCAAGCCACTCTATGGACTTGATTACGCACTTCAGATGGGTGGTGCCTTCCTGGCAACTGCTCCACTGCTTATTCTTTTTATCTTCGTCGGTCGCCGCTTAGTAAGTGGTGTTATGGATGGGGCAATAAAAGGCTAATGTTTAATTCGACCACCACTTCCAGTAAGAAAGGCATCACAATGTCTAAATTCCGTACTCACCTTGGAGTCATTCTTGCAATGGCACTTGCGCTATCACCGATAGGTTTTTATGCAGCTAGCGCTGCTACAGGTGGTCCCAAGGATGCTGTTATTACTCTGCAGTCACCATTTCTTGATGCAACCAACACATGGGATGCAAAAGTTAATCAGCAGATGGCAGATGGATGGGTGGCTAAAGGCTGGTTTGGATCCGGTCTAGTTTTCCAAGTCTCTTTTGCTCCAGTCGGTTCAACAATTAACTTGACCTATAACGTTAAAGATAAGAATGGAAAGCCACTGGCTTTCACGCCAGTAAATCTTCGCGTTAACAAGGGCTATAGCGAGGCAGCCTCCATTGTTGAAGTGGATGGAATTAAGACCAAGGGAATTGATCGCCCACCATTTGATCAAGCAAATGTGATTCGACGTACTGATGCATTTGGAAATATTACTTTTGCAGTCAAAAACTTAGATCTAGATTCTTCAGGTGAGCCTGAACCGGATTCATACACATCAAAGCCTATTTTTAGTGATGACAAGCTAGATCGCCTGCACTCACAAATGCTCCCTGAAGTAAATAGTGAGCCTGGAGATCACTCTGTTATCAGCGAGTTCCACTATTTCAAGCCAAAGGCTCCAATTGTGGTGCCAGCAACAAAGCCAACAATTACATTGATTTCTCCAAAGTTGGATGCAACTAACTCTGTTGCAGATGCTGCCAAGAATCTCAAGGCGGCATATGCCCCTATTGGTGGGGATATCGTGGTTGTTTATAAAGTTACTGGCGATGATGGCCGAGCAGTTCCTAGCAAAGCAATGACTTTGAAAGTCAATGGCGGCAAGTCCACTTTATCTGCAACTACAGATGCATTTGGATATGCAGCCTTTACTGTGAAAAACAGTGATACAAAGCCAAATGCAGCTCCGGTATCTGCAACTGCGCCAATGCCAGCTTCAAGTTCAGCATTTGCAACTCTGGTTCCTGAAATTGCTGGCGCTACTCCAGTTTCTGCCGAAGGCGTTGAGTTCCATTACTACCGTGGAATCACAACCTCTGTTGCAAAATCTGGAAAAGATTTCATAGTCTCAGTTGCTATTGCAGGTGCCGCTGGAAAGTCAGCATCAGTTGCAGTAACAGGTGCTAAGAACGCATCTGTGAAGATTTCTTCTGCTCTACAGGTAGTGCCTGTGAAGGTAACTGCTGGAGCTAAGGTTGTTTCAGTTACAATTGATGGCAAGGTTTACACCTCTAAAGTCACAGCCAAGTAAAAAGGAAAATAAGAAATGCCAACAAGGTTATTAAGGGGATCGTTGGCATTTCTTATTTTTTCTGTTTTTTTGCTCACGCTCATCTCATCAATTACCGCACAGGCCGATGTGTCGCAGCAGCCACAGATTACTTATTCAGATAGCTCTGGTTTGAGTTTTAACGCAGATGCTCAATCTCTAGGGGGCTTGCAAAACCCTAAGTTCCAATGGTTTGTTAATGGCAAAGCAGTATCTGGTGCAACAAAAGCTGCCTTTAAAGCCACTAGCAAGCAAAAAAACCAGAGTATCCAACTCAAGGTAACTGCTGGCGGGGTTACTGCTTCATCGGTTGTGGCCAAAATCGGTCAAGTGATTGTGAATGCAAAACCTGTAGTTGCTTTTGCAGATGCCACAGGCAAAAAGGTTGTGGTCACTGCAGGTTCTTACTCACCAAAAACCGCCAAGGTTTCCTATCAGTGGTACAAAGGCCCAATCGATATTGCAGGGGCTAAAACTGCTAGCTATAGCCCAGCAACAGCTGATCAAGGTTTTAAGATTTATGCCAATGTTAAGTTCACTGCAAAAGGCTTTATTGATCACAAAGTTGATTCCAATGAGATTGAAATCCCGGTAGTTAAAAGAAACTATGTTCAAGTTTGGCAAGATGAATTCAATTTAGCTGCTGGCGCGTCACCTGATAGTTCAATTTGGCAGCCAGAAAATGGGGATGGAACCAAAGCTGCAGCAGGTGCTGGGTGGGGAAACAAAGAACGTCAGTACTACATTCCAACTCTGGCTAAAGTCACTTCCGCCGGTGCACTTCAAATTGATGCAAAGACAGCTGGTGCTGGTGAATACACCTGTTATTACAAAGGACCATGTGAATGGATAAGTTCTAAATACATCACTAAGGGCAAAGTTGGATTTAAATACGGGCGCATTGAAGCCCGCATTAAAGGTCCAGTAGGCGCGGGCACTTGGGGAGCATTTTGGATGCTTGGCGCTGACATTGATGATCGTCGTTGGCCGTGGTGTGGAGAAATTGATGTAACTGAGCTTTTGGGTAAAACTCCAAACTTGAGTAATGGCTACCTGCACGGATTAATTTCAGATGCGGCCGGGCGCGGAACTAGCGTTGATATGCCTAAAGGCTTTGCCGATGATTACCACACCTATGCAATTGACTGGCTGCCAGATCAAATCGATTGGTATCTAGATGGTGTTCTCTATGGAAGCCAACAAAAGCTTGATAAAGACTGGGTTTTTGACCATGAGTTCTATTTGATTATGAACTTAGCTATGGGAGGAAACTTCGGTGGAGGTATTGAAGCTGGGTTAACTCAAGCCAACATGAGCTTTGATTGGATTAGATTCTCAACAATTAATGGTGTGGGCGAAGTAATTAAGCATTAGTGAAGTATTAATTCGCCAATTCCATCAATTGAGTAGTACTTAATCGATTCAACCATTAGCTCAGCCTTGGTAAGTGCAGGATCAACCTCACCAGCAAACCAGCCACCGATAGCCAAGTTCATAATCAAATAGAACTCTTGATTAAATGGCCAAGGCTTGCCAGTAGCCTCAACTTCTTGGCGGGTTATTGTGTTGTAGCTGAGCTCATCAAAGAACCACTCAATTGAATCTGGGGTCCAGTTGATTGAGTAGGTGTGGAAATCATCAGCCAGCTTTGTAGGCGATTGAATTATTTTAGTTAAACCATTTTCACCAAAATAACCATCTGCATGGATAGTTCCTTGGACTTGAAAGGGATGTGCTCCAGTGTTTTCTAAGATATCAATTTCACCACAATGCGGCCATGCCACACCATCGAGCAAGTTTGCACCTAAGAGCCACAAAGCTGGCCACGTGCCCACACCTTGTGGCGCCTTTGCTTTGATCTCGATTCGACCGTGCTTGAATCCGATTTTCTTGGCTGTGTGAATTTTTCCACTTGTCCATTGGGCTGGGCCGTAGTAACAAGAAAGGCCCGAACTCTCATCGACCCTGCGAGCTTTAATGATTAAATTGCCATCAATGCTCACTGAATCTTTGGTGTAGTACTCCAGTTCATTATTGCCCCAACCCACTAAACCAACAGATGAGCCATCACCAATATCAAAGTTCCAAATATCTTCAAGTAAATGCCCATGCTGATGATCAGCAAACTCCTCTGACCACAAAAGTGATGTTGTAGGCCCGCTAGCCATCTTTTTCTCCCGCTACCTTGAATTTGACTAGGCTACAGTATTGCTTATGAAAGCGCTTTCACTAGACTGAGCATGCGCTTTCGAGCAAGGCAATACGGGTCATAGACTTTCAAGTTTTTCATCTGCACAGAATGGGTGTTTAAGAATATGAGTAAAGACTTTCCAGCAGATTTCACCTGGGGAACTGCCACAGCTAGCTATCAAATTGAAGGCGCATTTGATACTGACGGCCGTGGAACAAGTATCTGGGATACCTTCTCAAAGACAGCTGGAAAAGTTGTTAATGGTGACACAGGCGATAGAGCGTGCGATCACTACAACCGCTTTGATGAAGATATCGCCATCATGAAAGATCTTGGCGTTAGCGCTTACCGCTTCTCAATTGCATGGCCCCGCCTATTCCCTCAAGGTGACTCAGTAAGAGAAGAGCGTGGTTTTGATTTCTATAACCGTTTAATTAACGCCCTAGTTGCTGCAGGCATTGAACCAATGGTGACTTTGTATCACTGGGATTTACCACAAGCTCTTGAAGATAAAGGCGGCTGGGCTAACCGAGATATTGTTAAAGCTTTCCAAGATTATGCAACTGCGTGTGCGGAAGCATTTGGCGATCGCATCACTACATGGATTACGATTAATGAGCCGTGGTGTGTTTCTTGGCTGGGTTATTCAAATGGAGTTCATGCTCCAGGTAAAAAGGATTACAACCTTGCAGTAGCAGCTAGCCACCACACGGCGCTAGCCCACGCAGCAGCCACACGTGCAATTAAAGCAGTGCGCCCAGATGCAACTGTTGGTTTAACTGTAAATATGAACAACATTCATAATGAGTCACCTGATGATCAAGAAGTTGTTGATTTTGCAGCGTTAAATGATTCAAACTTGAATCGCTGGTGGATTGAGGCCTTATTAACTGGAAAATATCCACAAAACCTCGTTGATTGTTATGGCCCAATGCTAAGCATAGTTCTTTTGCCAGGTGATGAGAAGTTGCTAATTGCTGCCCCAGATTTCTTAGGCATTAATTACTACTGCGATGGATTTGTGAGATCACCTCGGCCAGAAGATAAGCCGGCCATTGAGGGTGGCTTTATGCCATTTCCTCAGCGTGCTGATGGCTCAGCACCAGCTCATTTAGCTAATGACTTAACTGCCATGGGTTGGGTTGTAACTCCCGCAGGCCTTGGAAACCTAGTAAAGCGCGTTCACAGGGACTACCCACAAATTCCTTACTTAGTTATTACTGAAAACGGCTCTTCTTATGATGATGTGAAGATAAATGGTGAAGTAGTTGATACAAAGCGAACTGCTTACTTAGTTGCCCACCTTCAATCTCTCCAAGCTGCAATCTCAGAAGGTGCTCCAGTCAAGGGTTACTTTGCCTGGTCACTACTTGATAACTTTGAATGGGCCGAGGGCTATGCCAAGCGCTTTGGAATCGTTCATGTTGATTATGAGACTTTTGAGCGCACACCCAAGTTAAGCTTTAAGAAATACAAAGAGATTATTGGGCGCAATAGCGCAAATTAACGCGCTGTTGATTCTCGCTTAATTAACTTAACATCCAAGATCTTATCTTCTACTTCTTGCCCATTGAGTTTGGCAATAAGGCTTTCTGCAACCTGTGCACCTAATTCACGGCTGGGCTGTCTAATAGTTGTTATAGCAGGGCTATTTCTAGTTGCCACGGGTGAATCATCAAAGCCAACTACTTTTACTTTGCCAGGTACTGATATTCCATTGTGGGTTAAAACATCAATTACACCAACAGCAGAAAGGTCATTGCCGGCAACTACTCCATCAAATTTAATCTTCTTTTTTAGTAGTTGGCGGATTAGCTCTTCAGCTTTGCTCTGGGTGAAATCACCATGGAGAATAAGTTCATCTTTGAGCGCTAAACCAGCGTTAGTTATCGCTTTTTCATAGCCATCTAAACGATCACGTCCAGATTGCAGTTTGAGATCTCCTGTGACAGTGACAATATTTTTACATCCCAAATCAATCAGATGCTTCGTAGCTAAAAATCCACCTTTTGCATTATCAACATCAACATAGGGATATTTCTTTGATCCACCAAGGTCTCCGCCAAAGACCACTGCCATTTTGGGATCTAACATCTGTTCAAAGCTCTTTAATTGGCGGTGCCAACTAAAGATGGCGATGCCATCCATTTGGCCTGCTTGCAATGTAGAGAAAAGTGAGTCTTCTGTGCCGGTTTTAGGTCGAATGAGCAGTAGTGGATGTAAACCAGCATCGGTGATGACTGATGAAAAACCTTGAACTATCTCTCCCCAAAAGGGATTAAGGAAAAACTCTTCACTTGATTCCTCCATCAAAAGAGCGATCAGCCCACTTCGCCCACCCGCTAAACGCCGAGCAGTTGAATTGGGGATGAAGTTATATCTTGCAATCGCTTTCTTTACTGCCTTTTCTCGCTCTGCTGAAACCTTGGCAGTCCCATTCATAACCCGAGAGACAGTTGCCCGGCTAACGCCTGCGGCTTTGGCCACCTGGTCGATTGTGACCTCGGTGGTGTGAGCAGATTTGGTTGGGCGGGGGATCATCGTGCTTGCAAGTCTAACCGCTGCTCAATTGTGGGTATATGGGTCCAGTTGGGACCCAAGCGGGAAGGCTCAGACACGCTCAGAACCCTCAATGCCGCCTTTAGGCTTGCTCATCCCATAGACTAAGAGCCTGATTCCGGCAGGGTTGTTTCACGCTGCCATTCGGCGAAAGCCCTGCTCGCACTTCCCCCACATATAAGGTAAAAATTAATCCGCCGAGGGCACAACATTTGCCACTCAGCGGTGTCTTAACTAATAGAGGGCAAGACGTTGCCTTCGTTATTCAAACTCGCGGGAGTTACTCAAATGGCACTTTTAAAGTCAAAGGCAGCGAAACTAGCTGCACAGGCTGATGCCACCCGCCTTCTTGAAGCTGCCCCCGCATCAGCTCAAGGCTCTGCTGCAGACTGGTCTATCTCTCAGCTCTCAGCTCTCTACACAGAACACCGCACACAGCTAGTTTCACAGGCTCGCCGCATCACCCGCGATGAGGCAGAAGCCAATGAAGTAGTTCAGGAAGCATTTTTGAAGTTCATGCTTGCTGCCCCAGAGCTAGATTCAGCAGATCGTGCCATTGCATACCTTCGCACTTCTGTTACAAACCTATCTCTGAACATCATCCGCGCTCGCGGAGCACGTCCTAACTTGGTTGCTATCGATGCTGACACAACCCAGGAGCGTCTAAACGAGATTNCCTCTGAAAACCACATCGATCTCGATACCTCTATAACGGCCGCAGAAGATGCCGCGATCATTCGCGAAGCTCTCTCTCGCCTCACATCAGATCAGCGCACAGCGCTTGTGATGTGGGAAATGGAAGGCCGCAGCACAGAAGAGATTGCAACTGCCCTTAATACAACCCCAGCAAATGTTCGCCATATCCTTGTTCGCGCTCGCAAATCTATGGTGCGCGTTCTTGAAGAGTGGGTCGTTGATGAAGCAACTGGCTTAACCGCACTTAACGCTCTTTCAACTACTTATAAGAAAGCCGCCCAGATCGCACAGAAGTCATCAAAGGCTGCTCTGTCACTGCTTCTTGTCATCACAGCATTCCTTGGCTTTAACTCAATGACTGGCAATGAAGGATCTGTTGTTTCAACAGTGCCTTCGATGACATCTGTTACAGGCCAGGCACCAACAACTGCAGCTAGCCAATCTCCAACGGCTGCTGCTAAGGCTGCCGTGGCAGCTGCAACTAAGAAGGCTCAAATTGCAGCGCTAAACGCCAAGATTGCTGCCCTTTCATTCTTTGGACTAGATAACGATGGAATCCCAACAGGCTTCTCTGTTACAGATTCAAAGAACACTGCAGGAGTTGGCCGCGTTACCAAGGGCACATCAACTGTTGGCGCAAATGGAATTGTTATTAATAATCAGTTCATCACAGGCTCTGCTGGTCCAAACGTTCTTATCGATCAACTGGTCACAGTTGATGGAACTGGTACTAGCTACTCAGTTAATGGCCTAAACATTGGCTGGGTTGGCAACTGGACATCAGTTGAAGTGAAGTCAACTGACACATCTATTGATCGTCTTGCCAACGGCAAGTACCTCATCACAGCCACATTCAACATTGGCTACCTCAATGAATCAGATTTCGTAATCCCAACAGGAAGCCGTGGCTATGACCTAGCTGATGCTCCGAAGTCGATTACGACACGCATTCTTATGAATGCAGGCAAGACACAAGTACTAGCGCAAGCGGTGCAGGTGAATAACTAAATAGGTTTCCTCGCCGCGTCCGGATACACGGTGGGGAATTTGGTGAATCAGCACGTGCGATTCATCGAAACGGGTAAGAAATACCCTCTCATGACATATGAGAAGGCATTTATTACCCAAAGCCGGCGCTCGGATCGTCCGAGAGCCGACTAATCGAAAGGAAACAAATGTCTACAAAGACAACTTTCAAGCGCGTAGCGCTTGTGACTGTTGCAGCTTTGGGCTTTGGCGTATTGACTTCAGTTGCACCTGCAATTGCGGCATCAAACGCTACAGCCGTAAAGATGACTCCAACGGTTCTTACAACGGCACCACGTGTTGGTGAGACTGTAACAATCTTGGTAAACCACTCTGGATTCTTTGCTACTCCATCTGGAACTAACTATGCCTATCAGGTAATCGAAACCAATTGGTCTGGAGTGCCTCTAACTTCAACAACAACTGCAAAGCCAGTTATGCGCCAAGTCGCTGCTTCTAACAACACGTATGGTCAATTAACTTCATACCGAATGCCAACAGGCGGCGTGATGCGCGATGGTGCGACAAACAATACTGGTCAAACAGATCAACAGTTCGTAATTGACGGTGGTGCAGGTGGAGTCTTCAACGTATGGGAAACAATCACATTCGTCCCAGATGTTGCAGGTACATGGGTAATTAACGTTCAGGATCCTGATCGTGCTACTTACTACAACCAGGACATCACAGTTACTGTTGCTGGTGGAACATACTCAACTGCAGTAACAAATGTTTATACAGGTGAGACAACAACTGCTGCAGACGTGAATTCAACTTCAACAGATGTCTACAACGTTGATGGAATTGCTGCAGTAGCTACAGCATCTACAGATGCAGCTGCAACCTTTAAGGTAACTCAGAAGGATGCAAATGGCGTTGCTCTTTCAGTAGCAACTAAGTCAATTACAATCTCAACCACAATTGGTTGCGTTGGTACAACTGCTACTACTTGCGTATCTTCATACGCAGCGGTAGCAGCATCTGCAACAGCTGCAACTCAGAACCAGCTTCTGTACCTATTCCCAGATGGGCGTTCAGGTAAGGCTGTAGTCACTATTGCAGTTAATGGTGTAACAGTTAGTACTTACAACGTAACATTCTACGGAACAACAATTGCATCACTTGCAATGGCTCCATATAAGCCAGTTATCGGAACAAATATTGGTTCTGCCACAGGCGGCGAAGCAGTAGAAACTGACGACACTGGTGATTACACTAAGTCATCATGGCAGTTCATCCTTGTTGCTAAAGACTCAAATGGCAATGAGATCATCGGCGGCGACCTTGGAACAGCTGAAGCAACTCCTAAGTTGACAATCTCATCATCAAATCCAGCTGTTGCCACAGCTGCAGTTATAGATGACAGCTATTCATCAGTCTATGGTGGTTGGAAAGTTACTGGTACTGCAGTCGGTGCTGGAACAACAACAATTACTGTTGCTGATAAGTTAACTGGTCTAATTAAGGCAACGGGTGTTATCACTGTTGCAAGCACGACTATCGGAAGCATCGTTCTTGCAACTGATGCTACAGATTACAAGCCAGGAGATAAGGTCACTGTGACACTTACTGCTAAGGATGCCTCAGGCAACCCAATTGCAGACGGTGTTTACTTCAACCTTCTCTCAGGTGCTGTAGCTTCAACACAGACACTTAATGCAACTCCATGGGCTGCAGTACGCACAACTGGAGCTTACGTAGGATCAGGTCTTGGATACGACGCTGGTGACGTTTCATTCACTGCCGGAGTAGCAAAGGCAACATTCTACGCACCAGCTTCAACATTCAAGTTGACTGCTTCACTCAGCGCAACAAATGCTCGCCTTGCTTATGCACTTCAGGGAACTGATTTGACAGTAACTGCAACTGTGACAAATGAGTCAACAGTGGCAGCAAATGCAGCACTAGATGCAGCTTCAGAGGCAACTGATGCAGCAAATGCAGCAACTGATGCAGCTAACGCTGCAGCAGAAGCAGCGGATGCAGCAACAGCTGCAGCACAAGATGCTGCAGATGCAGTAGCTGTTCTATCTGCTCAGGTTGCAACACTTATCTCTGGCCTTAAGGCTCAGTTGACAGCGTTGACAAACCTAGTAATCAAGATCCAGAAGAAGGTAAAGGCTTAATTAGCCCCCTTTGATCTGATCAAGATCTAAAGAACCAAAACCCGGTTCCCTCGAAAGAGGGAGCCGGGTTTTGGCCTTTTATATGTCATGAGAGGGTATTTTTCGAAAGGTCACCTAGATATGTGGGTGGGATTAGTAAGATTCGAGGGTGATGCCGATTGCTGAGAAATCAACCCTTGTGCGGATTTTGACGTGGACTGCCCTTTTTGCGACATTAATTGTAACCCCGTGGTTTTCCTATGATCCAATCAATGTGCCAAAGCTGGCAGTTATAGCACTAGGGGCATTTTTAGGGGCAGGGCTTTTGGCTTCAAACTTTAGGCACGAATGGTTGGTGACTTATAGAAGCCAATTGATTGTCTGCGCGCTGTTCATTCTGGACTTGATCTTTGTTTTAGTTTTTTCTGGCAATAACTTTTATCAAGAGTTTTTTGGCACTTTTGGTAGAGCAACGGGATTTGTGGCCTATAGCAGCCTGACACTTCTATTTGTTGGCTCATTGATTGCATCTGGGGCTGAGTTACTACAACGGCTATCAATCGGGGTTCTCATAGGTGGCTCACTTTCAATAATCTATGGAGTTTTTCAATCTGTAAAGTTTGATCCCATAAATTGGTTAAATCCATATAGCCCAGTTGTGGGCTTTGTTGGAAACCCTAATTTTCAATCCTCCTTTGTCGGATTTAGCGGGGTCATTGCTTTTGCGTATTTGATTCAACGAACTCAAAAAGGATTACTGCGTATAGGTCTATTGGTGTATCTAGTACTTGCTGCTTATGTAATTAATGCCACTGATTCCCAACAAGGCTTTCTTGTCTTGGCTGGTGGAGTTGGAATTGTTTTCTTAATCTGGGTAAAGAGCTCAAAATTTGCAATGTTGGCAATCCCCCTCACTTTTGCTTCAGCCTTTGGTGTGTTTCTAGCAACTTTAGGAATGCTCAATAAAGGTCCTATCGCATCTATTCTCTATAAGCCTTCGGTTACCTACCGAGGTGACTATTGGCGCGCTGGTTGGAAAATGACTCTTGAGCATCCATTCTCAGGTGTTGGCCTGGATAGCTATGGTGATTGGTATCGCAGAACAAGAACCTTAGAAGCCACACTTAGAAGAGGGCCAGAAATTACTTCAAATGCAGCACATAATATTCTGCTTGATTTTTCATCTAATGGAGGATTTCCACTTCTATTCATTTACTTGGTATTAACGGCAATGGTTATTAGATCCATTACTAGACTTTTAAGAAGAAGTACTGGTTTTGATGCCCCACTTGCAGGCCTGATTGCAATGTGGATCGCATACCAGGCACAGTCGATTATTAGTTTGAACCAACTGGGTTTGGCGGTCTGGGGCTGGACAATTTCAGGGGCACTGATTGGCTTTGAGATTAATACGCGCAACAAAGTGGAGCAACCTATACAAAACCTACAGAAGAAAAAGCAAAGAAATGCAAGTCAGATAGCTGCATCCAAAGTGCAGCCAAAGACATTAGTTTCCATGTTTGGGTTTTTGATTATTGGGGCATTGGTTGGATTGCCACCTTTAGTGGCTTCAACCAAGTTTTTGAGTGCTCTTAAATCACAAGATGCGGTCAAAGTTGAAAAGGTTGCTTACATGTGGCCACAAGAGCCTGCAAGGATGGGCCAAATAGCTGGGGCATTTGCAAATGCAAAACTAGGCGCGAATGAACTGAAGGTCTTGCTAGATGGCACTAAGAAGTTTCCAGATGATTTCTTGATGTGGAATTTGCTTTCGCAATTGCCAGAGGCAACCCCAGAACAAAAAGCTGAGGCTAAAGCCCAGATGAAGCGCCTAGATCCGCATAACCCAGACCTGAAATAGTTGGTTAATCTATCCCTATGCGCCTAGCAATCATCGGTCAAGGTTATGTTGGTCTGACTATTGCTGTTGGTGCGGCAGAGGCGGGCCATACTGTTATTGGTTTTGACGTAAACGCTAGTTTGGTAAGTGAATTAAACTCCGGGAAATCCCATATTGAAGGTATTTCAAATACTCAGTTAACTAATTTCATAAGCGCCGGGACCTATAAAGCAACTACAGATGCTGCTCTATTAGATGGCTGCGATGTCATTGTGATTGCCGTGCCCACACCGTTAACCCAAGCCAGAGAGCCAGATTTATCTTTTGTGCACACTGCTGCTGAGTTGATCCAAAATAATGTGAAGAGCCCAGCGCTAATTATTAATGAATCAACCTCATACCCAGGCACGCTGCGTAATGAGATTGCTGCCCGTATTACTGGAATCACTCATCTTTATGCATCTTCACCAGAGCGTGTTGATCCAGGTAATACAGAGTGGGGCACCAAGAACACACCAAGGCTCATTGGCGCTTTAACGCCAGAAGCAGTTGCTAAAGCAAAAGAGTTTTACTCAACTTTTTGTGACACCGTTATTGAGGTTTCATCCCCTGAAGTGGCAGAGGCTGCAAAGATATTTGAGAACACTTTTAGACAGGTAAATATCGCACTGGTCAATGAGTTTGCACAAATTGCTGATGCTCTAGGAATTTCTGGGCGTGAAGTCTTAGATGCCGCGGCAACTAAGCCTTATGGTTTTATGGAGTTTAATCCTGGCCCTGGCGTGGGAGGACATTGCATTCCTGTGGATCCAACGTATTTAGCCTATGTTGCAAACAAAGTTGGCGTGCCAGCAACTTTTATCAAGCGTGCTAATGAAGTGAACTTAGCAATGCCGACATATGTTGTGAAAAGAGTGATTGAAGGTGCTGGTGGGTCAGTGAGGGGTAAAGCAGTTGTTGTGGTAGGTGTGGCATATAAAGCAAATGTTGCTGACACTCGTGAAACCCCAGCAGCTTCCATCATTGATCTACTACGTGAGGCCGGTGCAAGCGTTACTTGGCATGATCCACTCGTGGGTAATTGGCGAGGCGAAGAAAGTAGTGACCTAGTTGCTTGTGATATGGCAGTTGTTGTGACCAAGCATGATGTGGTCAATGTCAGCGATATACAGAGATCTGCCTACATTTTTGACTGCACAGGCTCAATTACTGGAGCAGATGGGATTTAAATCCCGGCAACATCTTTAATAATTGCTTCTAAATCTTGAGTTGGCGCCCAACCAATTCTCTTACTTATCTTGGTTATATCTGGCACACGGCGCTGGATATCTTCAAAGCCAGCCGGGTAGGCATCTGAGTATGGGGTGTAGGTAATTACTGATTGTGACTTTGTAACGGCAATAACCTTTTCTGCCAACTCTTTAATTGTTATTTCGCCATTGCCACCCACGTTAAAGACCTCACCGATTGTTGCATCAGTGCCTGCAATTGTGGCAATCGCTTTCACTGCATCATCCACATGACAAAAGACCCGTGATTGTGTGCCATCACCATAGATTGTCAGGGCCTCATTCTTTAGCGCAGCTTGGACAAAGCGTGGCACAACCATTCCATAGCGCCCAGTTTGTCGTGGTCCAACAGTGTTAAATAAGCGCACAATGGTCACAGGTAGATTCTTTTGTGAATGCAACGCAGTTGCCATAGCTTCTTCAATTGCTTTTGCATCACTATATGTCCAGCGTATTTTTTGAGGAGCACCTACTACACGATCATCACCCTCACTTAAAGGCTGCTTAGGGTTTTTGCCGTAGATCTCTGATGTGCTGGCGATGATGATGCGGCTTTTATATTTTGCTGCCGCATGTAAGACAACCTCACTACCAGTGATGTTGGTAGACATCGATTCAAGTGGTGATTCAAGAATTGTGTTAACGCCAAGAGCTGCGGCCATATGTAGGATTAAATCAGCATCTTTTGTCAGTTTTTCAATCAAATCAACGTTTCTGATATCACCATCTACAGTTGTAACTTTGCCCGCCAGGTGGGCAAGATTTTCCTGTGAGCCTGTGGAGAAGTTATCTAGGATTGTTACTTGATCCCCTTTAGCCACATAGTGATCGGCCAAGTGAGAACCAATAAAGCCAGCTCCACCAGTTATAAGGACGCGCATGAGTAAAGCCTAATTCACAATCGAGTTGTAAAGGCTCACATGAGCATTGACCATTTGATCAACAGAAAAAAGCGCCTTGGCCCGTGATGAGGCAAGTGTGCTCATTTGTGAGCGCTTTTGGGTATCAAGAATTAATGAGTTCAATGCCGCAGCTATTGACCCAGAGTTCTTGTTAGTGACTAGCCCTGTCTCATGGTTAGCAATGACCTCAGAAACCCCGCCCACATCAGTTGCAACCACAGGTTTGCCTGCTAACTGAGCTTCAATTAAGGCAATTGGCATTCCCTCATTCTCACTTGTGGAAAGGATGATGTCGGAAATTCCAAAGAGATCTTCTGCTTTAGCCCAACCCAGCACGCTCACATTAGTTGGCGCAGCCTCTTTTACTTCTTCAAGTAAATCGCCCCCACCTGCCATAACAAAGTGGGCAGTAGGAATTGCGCGCGCTACTTCTAGCGCACGCATTGGATTCTTTACTCCCGTAACGCGGGCAATCCATCCGATTATTGGTCGCCCATCAGCGCTAATCCCAAGGTTCTTCAACGCATCGGTTCGCGGGGTGATATTTAATTCTTTAACTCCTGGTGGGATATTTAAATACTTCTCCTTAACCCCAATTCTCTTTTGTTCCAATTCATCAGCCACACGCTGGCCCACCGTCACAAGCCTTGAACTGTTTTTGGCTAACTTTCTTTCAATTGCAGTAATAACGCTTGCTTTAAAGCCAGAGAACTCTGGGTCATCTAATAAGTGACCATGGAAGGTGTGGATGGCTGGCACTGATTGTTTACGGACCCGGGTAATAAATCCTGCTTTAAAAGTGTGGGAATGAATGATGTCAGGCTTAAATTCTTTAATGATTTCTTGTAGTTGCTTATTGGCTAGGTGATCTTTGATTGGGTTTATTGCTCGACCTAAAGATTTGATGCGCACAAGCTTTATTGTTGCTGCGCTTGGATCTTCAACTTCTGCGCCTTGAACGAAGCCTGTGGCAACTAGGGTTTCTATGCCGTGCTTAGGCAGTTCGTGTGCAAGTTGGGTGATGTAGCGTGCGGTGCCACCAACGTTTAGGCGGGCTATGACATGCAAAACACGCATGTTAGTTTGCTTCGTATGCGTCTACGACGTCGCCGGCTTTACCAATCATTTTCACATGGCCATTTTCTAACCAGATGGCACGATCAGCTAGCGTACGAACCGCAACCATGTCATGCGAAACAAGTACCACTGCAGTCCCACTTTTTATTAATTGATGTATACGATCGCTTGACTTCTCTTGGAAATTAGAATCACCAACAGATAAAACCTCATCCACAAGCAACACATCAGCCTGCTCATCTGTAGCAATTGAAAAAGCCAAGCGGGCCACCATGCCTGAAGAGAATGTACGGAGTGGGAAGCTCATGTGGTCACTCACGCCAGCCCATTCACCAATTGCTGGTGTGCGCTCCTTTACAGTTCTTAAGTTGCGTCCCATGAGAGCGGAATAGAACAAGACATTTTCATCTCCCGTCATTTCAGCGTGAAAGCCTGCGCCTAACTCAATCATCGGGGCAATGAAGCCAGTAACTTTTCTAAATCCATTTGTTGGCGGCAATACTCCAGCCAAAATCTTAAGTAGCGTTGACTTACCCGCACCATTTCGTCCAAGGATCGCTACTACCTCACCTTTATCAACAGTGAAGGTGACATCCTTAAGTGCGGCATAATCAACTACTCGATTACCACCTTTTAGAGCATCCCTAAGTAGTTCTTTAAGTGAACCGGTGCGGTTCATTAGAACTCGGTAGGTTAAATCCACATTTGAAACTTCAATAACAGCCATTACAGCATCGCCACGGTTCTAGGCCAAGCGCGCTTAAAGATAATCGCACCTAGGGTTATTGAGAGTATTGAAGTAAAAAACATGTAGCCCCAATTTAAAAGAGTTGGTGAGGCATTATTCGAAAATGCCCAACGAAATATCTCAAGGTAACTAGTCAATGGATTCAAATTCACCAAAGTTTGCATTTGTTTACTTAAGATTGAAACGGGGTAAAAGACCGGTGTTATGTATAAAGCAATCATTAAAAGTACGCTAACGATATTTCGTGCATCATCAAATCTTACAAAGAGAGTGGAAAGAATTAAGCCAAATCCAGCCACTAGCAAAGTCATGCAAATTCCAACAATAGCTACAAGTGGAAGCGCAATTGAAAGTGATTGACCACTAATTATTACAACAATCGCCAGCGGCAGTAAGCTGATTAAAAAATTAATAAAAGCCGATAGTGCAGCACTGATTGTAAATATTTGAGGCGGCACATATATTTTTGTGAGAATTTCACTATTTGTAGAAATTGATTCAGACGCCAGCCATGTGCCCTGGTTGAAAAAAGTGTTTAAAAGGATTCCAGCCATCAAATAAGGTGCATATTGCTGTCCCTCAATTAAGCGGCCACCAAATGTAAAAGAAAAGACAACCCATAAAACAAAGCTAGTCAGCATTGGGTTTAAAAGGGTCCAGCCGATGCCAATGACGCTGCGTTTATAGCGAAGCGTGAGATCCCTATTAACAAGCAAACGGATTAAAGGCAGAAAAGTCATGAGGGATTAAGGGTATCGGTCATTCGTGGCCGGCACACCGCAATCCCTCAGGTAGTTCTCAGCCTTCTGAGGTCTAATAGGGATATGACCAGACCAACGCGCATTTATAAGCACTCATCGGCTGGCACCGACTGGGCAGCACTTTTATTGGGCGCAGGTCTTGGTTTAACTCTGGCGCTGCAGTTAACGACAGTGCGCAAAAGTGATTTCACTTCTCTTTATGCATCCCTTGCCTCTTTCTCCAGGCTTTCTGCATTAGTAGGCACATATTTAGCGATCGTTGGCATCTTTTTAGTGGCACGTATTCCATGGGTGGAACGGGGTGTGGGCCATGATCGCCTCGTTACCTGGCACCGCAACTTAGGCCCGTGGTCGCTCTATGGCATTGGGGCACATGTTTTATTTATTATTTTATCTTTTGCAGGACAAGATTCAATTCCGCTCTATAAAGAGCTATGGCGCATGCTCAATCAATTTGAGTGGATGTGGTTTGCACTCGCCGGATTTGTCTTAATGATCTTAGCTGGGGTTACTTCTTATAAAAAAGCTAGAGCAAAGATGAGCTATGAGACATGGTGGATTATCCATGTTTATACATACATAGCTGTGGCAGCATCCTTTATGCACCAAGTAGTAAACGGACAGATGTTTATTGGTCATCCACTTAATCGTGCTTACTGGACAGGGTTATATGTCTTAATGGCATTTTCAATTGTGTATTGGCGCATTGGTGTGCCACTAGTGAGATCACTTAAAGTAAACCTGAAGGTTGAAAAAGTTCTTGTGGAAGGCCCTGGGGTTATCTCGGTCATCATGAAGGGCCGTAATCTGCACAAGCTTGGTGCTCAGGGTGGTCAGTTCTTTGGCTGGCGCTTTTTAGCGCGTGGACATTTCTTAATGTCACATCCCTACTCTTTATCAGCTGCTCCCACGGAACATCTGATGCGCATTACTGTTAAAGATTTAGGTGATCACTCTCGCTCACTTGCCTTTATGAAGCCTGGCACACGTGTATTTGTTGAAGGACCATACGGTGCCTTCACTGCAGGGCGCTCAACGCGCCCCCATGTGGTGTTAGTAGGTGGTGGTGTGGGAATTACGCCTATTAGAGCGATTATGGAAGAGCTAAGCGGTGGCGTGCAGATGGATGTAATTTTTAGAGCATCTAAAGAAGAAGATTTAGTACTAAGAGAAGAGTTGGATTACTTAGCATTTAATAGCGGTGGCTCAATTCGTATTCACTACCTTGTGGGACCACGTAAGAACCACCCAATGGATGCACGTTCAATGAAGCGTCTTGTGCCCCAGTTTGCAGACTCTGATGTTTATATCTGCGGTCCAGAGCCGCTGGTGAGCGCTGTGCGAGAAGCTTTTGAAGATGTGGGTGGACCTAAAAATAGATTCCATGATGAGGCTTTTGCTTTCCACCGCGAATAGGTTTTGCACTTATCCACAGAACACCCCATAATTATGGGGTACACAATTATGTCTGACGGTGGTAGTCTTTAGATTGCCGAAATGGAAATTCGGTTTGCACAATCGGCGCGAAAGCACCGCATTGGTAAGGCTCGAGTGAATTATGTGATGGAAAATAACTCCTACACAGTCATTAGTAGCCAAGATAGCGAAAAGGTTCAATGGGTTTGGATTGCAAAGGATGATCGAAGTCTGGAGCTAGAGATAGTTGCAGTGGTTCTTGAATTCTATGTGCTTGTAACTCACGTTATGCCCACATCTTTAAGGAGGAGGCAAAAGAATTGGCAACAAAAGTGAAGCACAAGTACACGGTGGGCCCTGATGTCGATTTAAAGCGGGAAATAGTTCGCCTTAAGGATGGCACGCGCCTGACCAATACTCTGGCCGCAAAGATGGCAAAAGATGCGATCAAACAGGCAGTGGGTCGGCCCTCTTTGACTGCTAAATCTGTTGAATCTCCACAAATTAAAGTCAGAGTGCCAGTAAAGCTTAAGAAAGCACTCGATAAAGAGGCAAAGCGTCGAGGAGAAACTAATTCAGCGATTGTGCGAGAAGCTTTAGAGAAATATCTCAAGAGCGCTTGAGTGTGGGTGTTTTCCTTGCAGGCTTTGTGCCTGTTCTCAGAAATTCCTCAGGTAATTGGGCTTATATAAGAGATGTAAATCTTTCAAGGGGTTTCCAGGATGAGGGTATGAGATGAAACGGGCGTTATTGATTGCAGGAGGCACCTTAGGTGGCCTTGGCGCGGTCATGGCTATTACACCGCCCCAGTTCTCATCTACTAAATCTTTAGCACTTGGTGGTGGTGCAATGGCTGCCGCAACACCAACTGCAGTTGCAACAGTAACAGCAACTAATTCACCAACACCAGCTGCAACTAAAACTAAAGCAAGTACAAAAGCCACTAAGAAAGCCACTGCAAGTAAATCTGCAACACCTGCAGTTACTGCAAGTAGTAATTCAAACTCTGGCGCAGTTGCAACAGCTGATCCAACACCAACTGCTACTAAGACAACAGCAGCACCTGCTCCTGTTTCTAAAGGCGTAACAGGTACTTTTACTGGACCAACAGTTAATGTTAACTACGGCAACGTGCAAGTGCAGATCACAGTCAAAGACGGAAAGATTGTTGATGCAACAGCTCTTCAAGCACCTAGTGGTCGAAATGATCGTTGGACCAATATGGCTTTGCCTATTTTGAAGAAACAGACTCTTGCGGCGCAAAGCGCCAGCATTCAAGGAGCATCAGGTGCTTCTTATACTTCTTACGGTTGGTATACATCCCTGCAAGGAGCGCTAGCTAAAGCTGGTTTGTAAGGTATTAGGTAGGCTCACACAATGAATCATCTTCGACAACAGTTTCCTATGTGGGGAACGATTGTGGATGTGGATATCGCATCATCTGTTGTCGATGAAGATGTCTTGAATGAAGGCATGCAACAAGTCATAGATTTTTGTAAACAAGTAGATTCTGACTTCTCTACCTACATCGATACATCTTGGATTACACGCCTTCGCACACACCAAATAGAAATTAGTTCTTGTCCATCTGCGGTACAGGAGGTGTGGGAACTGTGCTTGCAAGCAAGGCACCTAACTGACGGTGCTTTTGATCCGTGGGCAGTTGAAGGAGGCTTTGATCCTTCCGGCTTAGTTAAAGGGTGGGCGGCTGATAAATGTGCACATATGTTGGTTGCAAGCGGTGCTCAGCACGTGCAAGTAAATGCTGCAGGGGATTTAGCTCTACGGGGTGGATTCTTTGATGTTACTGACGATTTTGTTAAGCCATGGTCAATTGGTATTGTGAATCCAGATAATCGTGGCGAAGTTGTAAAAGTCTTTGAAATTATGGATGGTGCAATTGCAACATCAGGTGCATATGAGCGCGGAGCGCATATAAGTGATCCGCATACCGGCATGATTGCAATTGGTGCTAAGTCCGCAACTATTGTTGGTCCAGAAGGATGGCTCTGTGATGCCACAGCAACTGCCGTAATGGTTGGTGGAACAGATTCAGCAAAGTGGTTCTCACAGGCGGAGCTTCATGGATATCAGGTATTTGCGATTGATCGCCATGAACAAACAGCGTGGGAGATTTAACCCGCTAATCGTGAGCGCATGTATGGGGCCAGTTTGAGATAGAACTCATCGGGAGTTAGTCCATAGGATTTCTTGAACTCTAATTTCCAGTCGTTTTTAGCAGGAAAAGTTGAGACAAAATCCATATAAGCCTTATAGCCCTTCACTGCAATTAAAGCCTCTGTGGCAATTGCACCAATGCTGTATGCACCTAGTGCAGGACAATCCACGTTTGGTCCTTGCTTAATCTCCAGGGCATGTAGAACTTCGAGTAAGCCAGAATCTGATGAGAGCTTTTCTCTTAACCGACTTGCCGAGCCACTATTTCTTGAACCTTCAGGGTTGTATTGACCTACAAGTTGATTTAAGAATGCTGTAGTTGATTTACCAGTTAGATCAGCCTCATCAACTCCAAGGTTTACTCCAAAGTATGTAGCTGACCCTTCAACCATCCAGCAAGGCATGTCAAAGAGTGAATGTTTAAATTGAACTAAATGGAAATACTCATGGATAGATGTTTGTTTGTCATTAATACCTCTGCCCTTGGTGTGGAGGCACATTTGATAGATCGGTCCACCATTTTTAGTAATCATTGCGCCTGCAGAGTTGCAATCATTGGGGTTATTTGCAATGTCCTTTGAAATTGTTGGAGGATAGTTAACCAAGTTACTCAATTCTTGATCTGCCCAAGTTCCATCTTTTTCTGAATACATGACTACGTCATATTTTGCTGGTGTGAAATATCCGTTAAACATTCTCTCTGCAATAGCTAGGAGTCGTTTTTCTTCAGTTACTAGATCCTCTCGAACATTGGGCCCAACATGAAATATCGCTGTGCTTTTTGGCTGAGATAGCTTTGCATATTCTTCGGCAAGGTTTTGTCTAGCAACCGATGCAGCCCACTTCAGATCTAAGTTATCAAAAGTAATAGGAGCAGATGGACCAGTTGGTTCTGGAGTTGGGGTGGGCGTTGGAGTTGGGGTGGGCGTTGGTTCTGGAGTTGGGGAAGAGGTGGGGATTGGCTTAGCCACTACTTTTTGTTGCCAGATAAGTTTGCCTTTACTTCTTTTACAAACAAGAGAGCCCGAGGTGGAATTAATCTTGGTGCACTTAGCGCCTAATTTGGCTGTGGCACCTTGGGAGATTGCTGGCAGACCAAGGAGCAGGCCTGCTGCAATCACAACTGAAATCCCTTTACGCCCCATGGGATTACTGTCGCAGATGTGGATACAAAAAGTGAAGATGTTGGGCGCCTGCTTTAAGGTATGGGAATGAAGAAAAGGCCTATTGCCGCATTCCTAGGACTGGTTTTTGCCTTTGTCTCGCTGGGGTTAGTTCCGGCATATGCTGTTGATGAGCGCGTAATTGATGTTGTCTCAGTGACTTGGGCAGGGGCTGCGGCACCTGCTGGTGGCGTTAATGAAGTAGCAAAGGTTATTGATAGTGAAGTTAATGCCGACTGGAAAAAGTTCACCACTCTTTATGGTGATACAAAGGATCGCACTATTTCTTTTGTGAGTGGCAAAGTATTAACTGAACCTATTTCTTTAGTATCAAAGATGGCTTGTTCTGGTCCAGCTGCATCTGATTTTCTTTCATCCATTAGACCTGAGGCATACAAGCGCCTAGGAGTTAGTGATTACTCCAGGCGTTACTTAGTTGTTGTTGCACCTAAAGCTGGTTGTGTGTGGTCAGGGAGAGCGCCATTGGGTGGCGCTACGAGTGTTTCAGGGATGTTAGTGCTCCATGACTCAGCATCTAGTTATGTCATTACCCACGAACTAGGACATACCTTTGGTTTAGGCCATAGCAATTTCTTGCGCTGTGAAAACGCCGCAAATGATGGTGCATGGTCAGATACCTGCAAAGCTGTTGAATACGGTGGCACTATCGATGTGATGGGAAATATAGATACATCTTCCCCGCTCAATACGTATCACCAGTGGCGTATGGGATATTTAGATGATTCTCAGATCAAACAGGTGTGGCAATCAGAGGTTGTGAACCTTGCACCGAGTGATTTTGCCAATGGCATACGGGCTATCTACATGCGAGATGGCAAAGCGGCCTACTGGATTGAATATCGCAGGAAGCTAGATGGTGTTGGTTATAAGCCCGGGTTAGTGATTTTCCGCCTTGATCCACCACCAATTTCATCCATTGTTTCCCCTAACCCAGAAGATGCATCTGCTGCAGAGTTTGGGGCAACACTTGGTACTGATGTGTGGATGCTCAATTTAGATTCCTACCAATACCGCGACTCACGCTCCGTCGGTGGCTCAATGACTGCCTTAACGGCAACTACATATTCAGGCAATGTTTCTTTTAGCGCAGTTGCATCTGAAACTGGGGCAGTTGTCACAATAAAGAGAAAAACAGATAACGTGGCACCAACTGTTCCACCGGTGATTCCGCTGGATCAGTGGCGCTCACCCAATATGTCAATTATTAAAGCTGGCTACGAGAATGCCGACACTGCAATAACTGGCTTTGAGGCTCAAATTGATGGCGTCGTGCAAAGTGTTAAAGCATCAAATATCGATGGTTGGGTGCCTACGTATTTAAGTCCATTCTTCACACCAAAGACTCTTTATCTTCGCGATTTACCTGAAGGCTCTTATAACTTTGCACTTCGTGCCATAGACATTTTAGGTAATAAAAGTGATTGGTCACCAACCATCAAAGCAGTAATTGATAGAGGACACCCTCTTGTTACTAATGACTTTGTCGTCAATGCAGTCAATAGCAATGAGCTCTCACTGCAGTGGATGGGTGCAACTGATACTGGAAGTGGTATTTGCCAAGTAAATCTTGTTGATGAAGAGGGCTTGATGATTCAATCCTCAACTGCAAAAAATGCTCCTGTATTTAAAGTCAGCGCTGGCACAACGCTATTTGGAACAGCTCAAGTATTTGACTGCATCGGTAACGGTATGCGAGGCGATCTCAGCCTTAGCGCAACATTAGTTAGCGCAGATAAGAGTTCCAAGACTGGCAAGTGGAGCCCTGCTAGCGCTGCATATGGCACAGGCGCCATTAAGTGCATCGGTAAATGCACGGCGTCATTAAGTGTTGTAGGTAAAAACAATGTCTTAGTTGGCATAGGAGCTGCAACTGTTGCTATTGGTAATAAAACTGTTGCAACTATTGCAGATAGTAAGGTGGCAAAGCTACGTGTTGGGGCCAGTATTGATACAGGCACAAGCAAGAAGGTTGTAAGAATAAGTGGATCGAACTTTGTCCTTATTGGTTTATCTTCTTTCACAAGCACAATTGGAAGTTTTAAAGAGTTTGACAGAGCACTTGAAGTAAGTGATGCATCACTAAGTGATAGTAAGCAGAGCATTTTGGCTAAATATGGTTTTAGGGCCAGTGATTTTGGTCAAGAGTGGACAGTTCTACCAATGGCTAAAGGAACAACACTTGATGACCCATCGCTAGATTTGTGTAATGGAGTCTTTTTTTCAGAGAAAGAGCGCACAGAGCGCCGACAGGTAACTGCCACAAAAGAGGGAAGTACTTTCACATTCCTTTCCTCTGAAGTTGTTCGTTATTCATCAGCTGCAGCAGCATCGGCTGCACAGAAAGAGTTAGCAAAAGTATTAGCTGACTGTAAAACTCATAAGGGTTACACCGACCCCACTGGCACACTAGTTCCATATGATTTTAAGGTTTTAAACAACATTCCATCCGGTGTTGTGAGTGAATCTAATCGAGTCTTTGTTTTTGCAAACATTGATGCAGGGGATCGGGCAAGAACTCTTCTAGGTTTCTATCAATTCAATGGAGATATGTTTACTGGCCTTTACGTAATGAATTCAGAGGGATTCACTGATGCTCAAGTGGCGAAGTGGCTAAAGGTGGCAGCCACAATGGCCTCTCGACTCAAGGGCTAAAGCCCGGCATATACTCAGCCCCATGAGTATCACCACGATGCAGTTTGTCATCCTTGGTGTTGCTGCATTTGCACTCAGCGGTCTGCTCACAGGACCGGTTCGGGCCTTAGCCATCAAATTAAGTGTTCTAGATCTACCCAATATGGCACGCAAAACCCAACTTGAGCCAGTTCCTTATTTAGGTGGGGTGGCAATTGCAATCAGCATTATCAGTGTTACATACGGTGCAATTTTCTACGCTGATAATACGAAGACAACTTTTCCATTAGTCACCTATGCCCTTTTACCGGCAGCTGTTTTAGGATTGATGGGCTTGATAGATGACCTTAGAGGACTACCACCACTTCCACGACTCATAACACAAACTAGCGTTGCCATTCTTGTCGCAATATTTATGCTTCATCGTGATATTGATGCAATGCCTTTTGGTGGCCATTTAATTAACGACATTATCAATGTGGTGTGGATTGTTGCTATTTGTAACTCTATCAATTTCTTCGACAATTTAGATGGCGGCGCCGCAGGATCTGTTGCTATCTCAACCCTTGGAATTGCAATCATCGCCTCTAATCAAGGTCAAGAACTTGTTACTGCGCTTTCGGTTGTCACATGTGGTGCAACTGTGGGCTTTTTACTCTGGAACAAATCTCCCGCAAAGATCTATATGGGTGATGCAGGCGCACTGTTCCTAGGGGTGTTAGTGGCAGTTTTAACTATTCGCCTTAATCCCGGAATTACTCCTAAATTTAACTCCATTGCAATCTTGCCTATGTTGCTCGCAGTTCCTATTTTGGACACGTGCATTGCAGTCTTTTCACGGCTGCGCCGGGGCATTTCACCCTTTACTGGCGGTAAAGATCACTTGTCCCACCGCTTAATACGGAAAAATTTTAGCAAGCGCGGCTCGGCCTATAGCTTATGGTCGATGCAGTCTAGTTTTGTTGTGATCGCACTAATTGTTTATTCATGTAGCGGCACCCTTGGCACGCCAGGTGTCGTGCTTGCTGGGGTTTATTGGTTAGGCGCTTTTGTGTGGTTCTGGCGTATTCCATCTACTGACTAAGGCATGATTCAGTAAGCTTTAGATTGGAACCCACTGGGCTTGGGCACAAAACTCAATTCCCGAGTCAAATCCTTAAGGATGTTTCACCCCCGCAAATGACATTAAATGTCCACATTAATGCGGCTTATACACCCCTCTCACACCTACGATAATCACATGAGAAAATTGACTCGATTAGTGGTTGCTGTGTTTCTCCTTCAACTTTTGCATGGAGGGGTTGCAGCGGAAGCGGCGACAAAGATTGCATTCACTAATGTCTCGGTTCAGGGTCAAACCGCAACTGTCTCTTGGAATGCACCCAAGTTTCCTAGTAAGAAGAGCTTTATAGTCACATTGGTAAATGTGACTAAGGGCGCGGCTCCTAAGACAATCACAACTACGTCCACAAAACTTGGGATTTCTTTAGAAGCTTTCTCTCAATATTCAATCCAGATTTCATCAAAACAGATTCCTAAATCTCAGTGGTCAATAAAAAGGTATGTGTGGGTAACTAGCAATCAAGTCACCAACATAAAAACTATTTCACAGGGATATACAAGTGCTGAAATTGCTTGGGATGCGTTACCTGGTGTTACTTCCTATGAAGTAACTTATAATTCAATTTCAAAAATTGTGAATTCAAGCAAGATCTTTGTAACTGGATTAGGTGCAGCTTCTTCAACTAGTTTTACGGTCAGAGGAATCTTTGGATTAAGAACAGGAGTCAGCTCTGAAGAGTTTGAAGTATCTACCTTAGAAGCTGGGCCTGAGAAGTTAACTTCATCTGGAATAACAAAAACTGGATTTGTTCTAACTTGGGAACCAATCGTAGGTGCTGATGGTTACAATGTGTATAAGAATGAGAATCTTGTTGGAAACACAAAGCTTCTTACTTACAGCGTTTCTAATCTTCTCCCTGGCTATTCAGGAATCTATACAGTAACTGCTGTTTTTGGTAAATCAGAGACCTTGGAATCGAAAGCAGTTTCTGTGACTACCTTAGTTGAGACACCAAGTAAGCCTGTAGTTTCAAGTGTCACTTCACAGAATGCCACTATTTCTTGGAGTTTGGATCCAAATGCACTCTCATATGAAGTCAATCTTTATGACTCGTCAGGAACTTCATTGATAAAAACAATTAAAGTTGCAGGAAGTCTTTCATCCACCGTTGTCACGGGACTCACAAATTCGACTGTCTATACAGTTGGTTTGAAAATCGTTTATCCTGAATCAACATCTAAGGAATCAAATTTGGGTTCTTTCACAACGCTAAAGCCAACAATGACTGGATTGGCTGTCTCAACTCCCACATCTTCTAGTATTACTCTTTCTTGGTCACCGCTTTCCGTGGCGGCCACTTATGAGGTTTATCGCGATAATGTTGCAATCGCTACAGGTATCGCAGCAACGGTTGCAAGTTATGTATTTACCTCGCTTTCGGCTGGCCAAACTTATAAATTGGGAGTTCGTGCAACTTTTGTAGATGGAGCAAAGGGAACTGGATATACAGAAATTAGTGAGATGTCCGCCACCACCGCTATCGATCCTGCGTACAAGCCTGCAATTTCAACCGCTCCAGTAGTCACGCTCCCTTACGCAAACGTCCCAGTTATCGGAGCGACTTTGACTGTAAACACGGGTACTTGGACTTCCGTGCCAACTATTACAAGTTATGGATATCAGTGGCAACGCTCACTTGATAGCGGAACAACATGGAGTGATTTAGCTGGAGCAACCTCGGTAAACTATGTCGTTGTTGTCACAGATAACTCTTACATGTTGCGCGCAAAAGTTAGTGCCACAAATGTAAACGGTACTGGAGTTTCCTTCACAGCCGCTACTGGGGTGGTTTCATCGGTTTACAACATTCAAGTCCCGATTGTTCGTGGAAATGCCGTGCTTGGTCAGATTCTTGAAGTGAGTGATGGAACTTGGTCATCGCCATACCCAATAACCCTGAGTTATAAGTGGTTTAGTAGCCGTACTGGTGAATTCATAACTGGAGAAACAGCGCCGAGTTACACAGTTACTTCTTTAGAAGTTGGCTACGCAATCTCGGCTCAAGTAACCGCTTCAACTTCCCATGGATTCCTCGCAGTTATTTCGCCTTCACGTGGAATAGTTACCCCAGTTGGAAATACAGTTTCCCCAGTCATTACTGGAACATTGCGTGTAGGTGGGACACTGTCAGTATCTACAGGCACTTGGCTAAATCTTGAGAGTAATTCCAGTGCAACCTACCAGTGGCAGGCAAGCTCAGACGGAACTCTCTGGAACAATATTTCAGGAGCTACTTCCAATACTTATGTCTTACAACTAGCTCAAGCTGGGCTCTATATACGTGCCCAAGTTTTCCAAACCAAGGCTTCTTATACTGCTGTGTTATCTAATACTGCAGCAACAAGTGTTGTCCCTGCATTGAATCTGACAAATACGGTAGCGCCAGCAGTTTCTGGATCATGGACAGTGGGAGCATCTCTTAGTGCATCAACCGGATCTTGGTCAACGAATGGCGTTTACACTTATCAGTGGCAAAGCTCATCTGATAATTCAACTTGGAGCGACATAGCTTTAGCTACTGCAAGTTCTTACACACTTACATCAAATGAGGCTTCGAAGTACGTACGAATACAAGTGGTTAATTCAAGTGCTGCAGGTGCAGGAGTTGCGTATTCAGTGGCTCGTTCAAAAGTTGGTGCACCGTATAACACGGCACTGCCAGCCATAACCGGAACTATTAAAATTGGAAGTACGCTAACAGTTACAACCGGAACTTGGTCAAATACGCCAACCGCCTACAGTTACCAGTGGCAAAAGTCTTCTGATGGTATTTCATGGGTCAACTTGTCTGGAGAAATTGCTTCTACATACTCGCCTACATTTGATGTGGCTAACTTACAGATTCGAGTAAGTGTTGGCGCAGGAAATACTGTTGAGACGGCAACTGTAACTACAGCGACAGTTTCCGGGTTCTTACCACCTCAAGCAACAGCTATTCCAGCAATAACAGGGACACCGACTGTTGGCCAGACTCTGACCAGTTCAACTGGAACTTGGCCAGGAACTACAGACAATTATGTTTACCAGTGGCAGAGGTCTTCAGACAGCGGCGTAACTTGGACAAATATTGCTAGCGCAACTGCGTCTACTTATGTTTTAGTTGCCGCTGATGCCGGCTATCGAATTAGATCCCAAGTCTCTTTAACAACTAACGCTGGAAGTAGTTCGGCATATAGCTTGCCTACGGTTGGCATTGCTCCTTAGTCAAATACATTGAGGCGAATGACAACGCAGAAATATCACTGGCTTTCTGATATTTCCACTACCCTTTTGGAATGCGAACCAAGGCACTCATAAGTCGAGGGATTCTGATTGCTTTGGTAATTACCTTGATACCTGTCGCTGCAATATCTGCCCAGAAAGTAACTCCAGGTGGCGCTTGCAAAACTTTGAACCAAAAAACTATTTATCTGAATAAGAGTTATACGTGCATTAAATCGGGAAAAAAGTTGGTGTGGAATAAAGGGGTATTAGCTGTTAGGCCAACTCCTCAGCCAACTCCAACTGCAATTGGAGATCCAGTGAGTGCAGTCGGTGGCACTCCCTCTCCAACAGCTACACCATCACTAACACCGTCACCTACCCCAACGCCTTCCCCAACCCCGACAATTACAAATCTGACATTCGATAACCTTTATGAGAACAGAGCTGCTATTTCTTATACGGCCTGGAAAAAGACAGTCGATATAATTAGTGCCAGCAGCTCCAAAGCCGGTGTGATTTCAATATTTACTGGCCCTAATACAAAAACTTATTTTGATGACTATCCCTTTGCCGTTTCGCAGGTTTCCAAGATGTTTCCAAATAAGGCAGAAGCAAAAGAAATACTCGTAATTCGTTACGTCTATAAGGATCTGGATTGGGCTGAGAATATAGCAAGGACCAAGTTATCTTCAGCCGATTACAATCAAATGGTTGGCTGGGAGCGAGGTCCGGTCACAAAGAATAATTGTGATTCAGCAACTCAAAATTGCAGAGGATCTAGGCAAGTTACGCCTTCAAGTGGTGTAGCCGTCATCCTGCAAGGAGTAGAAGAGAAGATAACTCAGGACATTACCGGAACACTTCGCTTTACTACCGGAATGCTAGAGGCACATGAGTATTTCCACTCTTTACAACGAATCCCAATTATGGATAGAGGCGTGGAAGTTTGGCCTCATGCTTGGTGGCGAGAAGGTGGCGCCGAATGGGTCCAAAATGTGAGCATAAGTTTTCAGGACTTTAAGCAATATAAGAAATATCTTATAGATGACTGCTATTACACCTGTAAAGACATGACAGCTGCACAGATTGAAGAATTCCTGAATACAGCTTATGACAACTATGTACCACCTCAGTTTGATTCTTGGTTGAATTATTCTTTAGGCAGCCATGTAATTGAAATTATGGCTGCAATCAAAGGCCCTGACGTTCTTATTACTATGTATGAGGAAATGGGTAAAGGATTGAAGTTTGACGATGCTTTCAAGAAAATCTTCGGGATAACTTGGAAAGAGGCAACCCCAATTCTGGCTAAGACGATTCATGCAAATTTGCACTAATACAAGTAATCACTTCCGTGTGAAGAGGTTGTCTGCGACCATTTCTTTTGCACTTTTACTGAACTGTTTGTCAAGCGTAACTGCTAGTGCTGCCGTGAAACCCGGTTCAGTTTGTAATAAATTGAATAAAGTCTCAGTAAGTTCTGGATATAAGTACACTTGCATTAAATCTGGAAAGAAACTTGTGTGGAGTAAAGGTGTCAAGGTACCAACACCAACACCAACACCAACACCAACACCAACACCTACTCCAACGCCAACACCTAGTCCAACACCAACACCAATAGTTTTAACTTGGGACAATATTTCAGCCAATATTGGTGAGATTGCAACAAATGTTTACAACAAGGGTCAACTTCTCATAGATAGTAATTATCAACCAAAATTTAAGTTGAATGTTTTAGTAGGACCAAACACAAAGCCAAGCACCATAAATCCCACCGCCGCCTTTAGCCTAGGATCAAATTTGCTGAGAAACTTCAAGCAACCTGAAGAAATTAATGCGATTTACTACAATTTCATTGATAAAGACTGGACCAAGAAATTTTTTCAAGAAAAGGACGGAGCGCCATGGTGGAGTACTCAAGTTGATAATTCATGCCCAAGTGAAAATCGCTGTGAAACAGCAAGTGCTGGCACTTTACAAAATTGGCAAGGCTTTGGTCAGTTTGGTTTACCGAATACAGTTTGGTGGTCAGATCGTAGCCAAGTTGCAGAAGAAGATATTCATGAATTCGTGCACATGGTTCAGTCTTATCAGCGCAGACCAATATGGAACGATTGGACAAGTACAACCCCTATATGGTTCTTTGAAGGCCATGCGACGGTCTTGCAAAAGATTGGGGGTTCTAAGAAACTAGACTCCTATAAATTCAATCAAGTTTATGCAATTAAGAGACTTCCTCCTAATGAGATGCTCAAGGATTATTCTGCAGCAAGTATCCTGCGATTTTATGAAGATCTTGCGCCTGGAAAATCGAACCCAAGCCTGCAGCAGTATGCATATACAGTGGGTTTTTCCACAGTTGAAGCCCTTGTTGCAATTGCAGGAATTGATTCTGCAATGAACCTCATGGTCCAGACAGTTGCCGGAACTGCTTTTACCCAGGCATTTAAAAATATTTATGGCATTGAGTGGGTTGCTGCCGCGCCAATTCTTGCTGAGGTAGTTTCAAAGCAATACAAGCTCTATTGGCCCTAAAGTCTCTAATTGATCCTAGATGCACTCATTTCATGCAGAAACCGCATTCAGTTTTTCAACTTCTTCCCTACTCAACTCCACAACCTGAATAATCTCTTCCACTTGCTCCACAGTTCTAGCAGATGCAATTGGCACACTGACACTTGGTTGAGCTCTTAGCCAGGCAAGTGCAACGGCAGAAAGTGAAACGTTGTGGTTCTTAGCAACTACATCCATTGTCTTTAGCACTTCGTAGTTCTTATCAGTTGCATATTCTCTAGCACCTGCTGCCCGCTTTGAATCAACTTCAGTAACTTCTGGGCGGTATTTGCCGGTGAGGAATCCTCTAGCGATGCCATAGAAAGGAATGTTTGAAATTCCTAGATCTGCTACTACTTGTGACATTTCACCTTCGTAGGTTTTTCTATCGACGAGGTTATAGAGATCTTGAACGGCAACGTAGGCAGGGATGTTGTTATCTTCACTGAACTTAATTGATTCACGCAAGCGTGCTGGAGTGAAGTTAGAGGCGGCGATGTAGCGGACCTTGCCTTGTGCGATTAGTTGGGCGTATGCACCAAGAGTTTCTTCAATTGAAACGCTTTCATCATCTGAGTGGCTGTAGTAAAGATCGATGTAATCAGTTTGAAGACGATTTAAAGATTCTTCGCAGGCTGCAAAGATGTTCTTTGCAGATAGGCCTGGACGTGTGTCCATCTTTGAGACTTTGGTGGCAATAACCATTGATTGGCGGTTGTTGCGCTTTTTCATCCAAGATCCAATAACAGATTCAGATTCACCACCCACATGTCCTTCAACCCACTGGTTGTACATATCGGCAGTGTCGATGAAGTTACCGGCATGTGAGCTATAGGCATCCATGACCGCATGGGATTGGGCTTCATCGGCATTGCTGCCAAAGATGTTGCTACCTAGGCACAAAGGATGAACTACGAGGTCAGTTTGCGGGATAGTGATCATGCACGCACAGTAAGGCACAATTAGCGCGTGGTCGAAACAACGGGCGGGTTCACAAGTGCAGGGTTAGCTCTAGAGGCTAAAACGTTAGAGCTTCCTTCCCTGTCCCAAAAAGAGGCAATTGAGATCGGCGAGATCGCACTTGATCTTGGCTTTGAGCGCTCCGTGCCCATTGCTGTTGAGGTTCGATTAAAAGAGTGGGTTGTATTTCATGCATCCCTACCGGGATCATCTCCTGATAATGATGCATGGATCGCGCGCAAAGCGCGCGTTGTGTTAGCAACAGGTAACTCAACAATGTTTGAAAGAGTTTTAGCTGAAGAACAAGGCATTGATTGGTATGCCAGCAAAGGATTACCAGAGGAAACTCATGCTATTCATGGTGGTGGCTTAGCTTTAAACGTTGCAGGTTTTGGTTGCATTGGAATTTTACTTATTAGTGGATTGCCACAAGTGCAAGATCACTTACTCGGCGTGGAAGTACTCACTGAGTTCTTGGCAAGAAAAGGCGAACTACCGTGAGCATCTGGGTGTGTGGTGAAGTATTAATAGATATTTTACCAACCGGTCCGGTTGTGGGTGGTGGACCAGCAAATACTGCTAAATCACTCGCGCGCTTAGGCCATGAAGTTGATTTTATTGATGGTATTTCAACTGATGCTTACGGTGTGAGTGCAAAAAAGGAATTGAGCAGAGATGGTGTGGGATTAGGGCTATCTCATTCCAGTGATAAACCCACCTGCACAGCAACTGTTACTTTAGATTCACAAGGCTCTGCTTCCTATGAGTTCCTTATCGATGGCACCGCTACTTTTGATTTCAATTCCTCTTGGCTTCCTGATCCTGAAAGGTTAAAGCCTTCGGTATTACACATAGGAACTCTTGTAACAATCATTGAGCCCGGAGCAAGCGTTCTCTTTGATTGGGCAGTAAAAGTAGGCGAATTTGCACCTATTGTCTTTGATCCCAACATCAGGCCATCAGTGATGGCAGATAGAGCGAAATACGCTGCTGCAGTTGAGAAATGGGTCTCTATATCTTCGGTTGTGAAAGTAAGTGATGATGACATTGCGTGGTTATATCCAAGCGATTCTTTAGATGTTGTGGCACATCGCTGGATTGATGCGGGCGTGAGCTGCGTAGTTGTTACACGCGGTGAAAAGGGGCTTATTGGTTTTACTTCTTCGGGGATGGAAGAAGTAGAGGGCGTGAAGGTCGATGTTGTGGACACCGTGGGCGCGGGAGACACCGTGGGCGCAGTTGTTGTGGAAGGCATAATCAAGCACTCTGTGCATGGTTTGCAGGGTCAGGTATTAAACGCTTTGTTACACAAAGCAGCTATTGCCGCTGGTGTTACTTGTTCACGTGCTGGTGCACAGCCACCACGAGCGCACGAATTAGTAGAAGCGATGGAAAAGTAATGGAATTTATTGATGATGCTGAGTTTCAGATAGCTATTGATAACGACAATGGTGCGCGTATTACTTCGCTGAAGTGGCGTGACAATGAATTTGCTGTGCCCTTTAGAGGACAGGTTCACACATCTGGTTGGTATGCGATGGCGCCTTGGGCTGGACGCATTAATGAGGGATTGATTAAGGATTCTCAAGGTCAAGAGTTTCAATTACCAGCAACAATAGATCCACCCCATGCGCTGCATGGGTTTGGTCTTATCTCTTCGTGGCAAGAGATTGGTCCTGGTAGATCACTATTACATTTGCCAGCACCATATAACGGTGCAACTGTTGAGCAATCTATAGAGGTTTTAGATGATGCGCTGCGTTGGTCACTTGAATATGAACCTAATGGCTGCGAACTTCCTGCATGGATGGGTTTTCATCCCTGGTTTGCTAGAGATTTAGATCGTGGTGGTAGTGCTGAGATTGAGTTTGCAGCTACTGAGATGTTGGTTCGTGGCAGTGATGGAATACCAACAGGAAAAAGAAGTGCTCCAACGCCTGCGCCTTGGGATGATGCTTTTACAGGCATTAAAGGCACGCCAGCAGTTGTTTGGGAAGATGTGGCAAGAATTTCTATTGAGTGCGATGCACCATGGTGGGTTGTTTACACAGAGGACTCTGAAGGAGTTTGTTTAGAGCCACAAACAGCGCCCCCTGATGCGCAGAACTTAGGCATTAGTGGTGAGAACTACATCGAAGCGTTATTTGTTTTTGAATCTCTTGAATAGACTACTTACATGATTAATAGAGATCACTTAGCTACTTTGCGTGCAAAAGAAGATGCACGCTTTCTTGCACTACACCCCAAATCAGGAGAGATGTTTAAGGCGGGACAGAAGAACATGCCTGGCGGTGTGCCAATGTCATGGATGGCTAAGTGGCCAGGTGCTTATCCTGTCTTTGTTAGTCAGGCTAAGGGAGCACGCTTTAGTGATGTGGATGGCAATACTTATATTGATTTTTGTTTAGGTGACACAGGCTCAATGACTGGGCACTCACCTGATGCAACAGTTGCAGCAATACGTGAGCAAGTAGGCAAAGGCATTACTGCCATGCTGCCTACGGCAGATGCGGCCATTGTCTCTGCCGAACTTGCTGCACGCTTTGGTTTGCCGCTGTGGCAGTTCACAGTCTCTGCCACTGATGCTAACCGTCACGTGATTCGCTATAGCCGAATGATTACAGGCCGCTCAAAGATTGTAGTTATTGATCGTTGTTATCACGGCTCAGTAGATGAAACCTTTGCAACACTAGATGGTGCGAGCAACACAGTTGCCCGTGAAGGAAACATTGGAGCACCAGTTGCTCTGGATCAAACAACACGGGTGGTGGAATTTAACGACATAGCTGGAATGGAAAAAGCTTTAGCTCACGGTGATGTTGCAGCTATCTTGATGGAGCCTGCAATGACTAATGTGGGAATTGTCTTGCCACAGGCTGGTTATCTTGAGGCTGTGCAAGAGTTAGCAAAGAAGTATGGGACGATCTTGATTATTGATGAGACACATACTATTTCTGTTGGCCCTGGTGGAATGACGGCAGATAGAGGCTTAAAGCCAGATTTTTTAACTATTGGTAAAGCAATTGCTGGAGGAATTCCAACTGGAACATTTGGAATGACTCAAAAGATTGCTGATGACATCAAGCGAATGGTTGAGCTTGAAATTATTGACACCGGTGGCATTGGTGGCACTTTGGCAGGTAATGCACTCTCTCTTGCCTCTATGCGGGCAACGCTGAAAGAGGTTTTAACTCAAAAGAACTTTGATCATATGATCGAGCTTGGCACACGCTGGTCTGATGGCGTGGACGGGGCGATACAAGAGTTTGAATTGCCATGGACCTGTAATCGCTTAGGAGCACGTGGTGAATACATGTTTGGTAAAAGTGCTCCTGTTACTGGGGCAGATGCCAACAACGCAGGAGATTTTGAACTAGAGCAATACATTCACTTGCGCATGCTCAATGATGGCTTTTTGATTACGCCTTTCCATAACATGGCGCTGATGTGTCCAGATACAACGGCAGCAGATGTTGATGCTCATACGCATGCTTTTAGGGCTATGTGCGCAGAACTCGTGCAATAACCTATTGACGGATTAAATCGAGGCGGAGCAGACTTGACTCATGAAGCGCTCTCTCTCACTCACCATCTCGTTCTTGCTCATTTTCCTTGCACTATCTCCAATCAAGGCCAATGCTGCTGATTGGACGATGACAGAAGATGCAGGCGTTCATGTGAAAATGGGTATGAATGGCGTATCACCACACGTTGAACGATTAAATGGCGTTGATCGCGTATGGCGCTCTGATGGTCCTACAGGAACTGTTGCCAGTGATTGCAATGATGAGGGCGTTTGCACGAATGTTTCCCTAACGGGACGGTTGGGAAATGACTTTACCGTTATTACATTTTCAAACGGTTCCAAGCGTGCTTACTTTAAAGATATCGATGGGTCATCCCAACAGGTTTATTCTGCTCCTTGTATTGATGCAGGATGCACGAGTCTTGGAACTAGAACGGCAACAACTCCCGATATGAAGATGCCCGTCACTATGAAAGCGTGGGGCGTTCCCGATCCAGTGCTATTACCAGATGGAAAAGTGCGGATATATATTGTGGAGAGCCCAGTAGAAGGCAGATGTACAGAGAAAATTGCTTCCTACATTTCAACTGATGGAATCACTTTCACCAAAGAGCCAGGGTGGCGTTTTGAAAATGGTTATGTCGATACAGAAATCTTGCGCGCAAAAAGCGGTGATTACGTCATGATCATGTCAGATATTGCCTGCACCTCTAGCAATCGGCAGATGTTTTTTGTGAGCACTTCAACAGATGGATTAACTTGGGCAGCTCCGCAGATGCTCACTGGACCAGGAATAGAAGGTCTTGATCCAACTGGTTATGAAATCTCACCGGGGGTCTTCCGAATTTATTACGCCCAAGGTGGTGCAAACCAGACGTTTGTAGTCAAGCGCGGTACTTTGAAGTACACACCGGCGCCAGTTGTTACCGCCACCCCTACTCCAACACCAACTCCAACACCAACACCAACGCCTACACCTACTCCAACAGTTACGGCAACGCCTTCATCAACACCTGTAGCTGTCGTTGCAAAACCAACAACCGTTGCAAAAATGACAACTATCACCTGTATTAAAGGAAAAACAACCAAGAAGGTGACAGCAGTAAACCCTAAGTGTCCTAGCGGGTATAAAAAGAAGGCTTAACTAACTGGGCTCTCACTGATAACCTGCCTCACATGACATACGACGTCCACAAGATCCGCTCCCACTTTCCTTCACTTAACACTGGCCTTGCATTTTTTTGTGGCCCTGGGGGATCTCAAGTTCCAATGGTCGTTGGAGCAGCAATTGCTCACGCAATTACTAAGCCGATCTCTAATAGAAATATAAATACGGAGAGTGAGAAGAACGCGGAAGAGTATGTGGTGGGCTTTAGGCAAGCTGTTGGTGATCTCATTGATGTTGATCCACGTGGTGTTGTCTATGGTCGCTCATGGACACAGCTCACTTATGATTTCTCTCGCACCCTGGCTAAGAACTGGGGACCAGGAGATGAAGTAGTTGTCTCTCGCCTTGATCATGATTCAAATGTTCGTCCATGGATCCAGGCAGCTGAAGCTGTTGGTGCAACCGTGCGCTGGGCAGAGATAGATACCAAGACAACTGAGATTAGCGCTGCT
Organism: actinobacterium SCGC AAA044-N04; assembly: GCA_000378885.1. Lineage (GTDB taxonomy): Bacteria > Actinomycetota > Actinomycetes > Nanopelagicales > Nanopelagicaceae > Planktophila. Next base: position 192,013 of record KB900461.1, read on the forward strand.
GCAGTTGAAGCAGTTTTATCTTCTAAGACAAAGCTTGTTGCAATTACAGGTGCTGGAAACACCATTGGCACTAGACCTGATCTAAAAGCTATTGGGGCTGCTGTGCACAAGGTGGGAGCACTGTTTTATGTTGATGGCGTGCACTTAACACCACACGCTGCAATTAGCGTTAAAGATATAGGTGCAGACTTCTTTGGTTTCTCTTTCTACAAATTAATGGGACCACATTGTGCGGCCCTGGCAGCCTCTCCAGCACTTCTTGAGACGTTATCTAATGACAAGTTATTACCTGCAACCAATATCGTCCCAGAGCGCTTTGAGTTCGGCACATTGCCATACGAGCTCATGGCTGGATGTATTGCAGCAGTCAATTTTATTGCCGAGATGGCGCCAGGTGATGGTGTTACTAGGCGCGAGAAGATCGTCAACTCAATGAATGCGTTAGAAAAGTACGAAGATGAACTACTGGAATATCTAGAGAGCTCTGTTGCATCACTACCCGGAGTAACTTTGTATGGAAAAGCAAAGCACCGCACACCAACAATCTATTTCTCTTTTGCAGGCCATGACAGCGTTGATATCTATAAAGCTATGGCGCTAAAAAGCGTCACACTTCCTGCATCAAATTTTTATGCCCTAGAGGTCTCGCGTGCACTTGGCTTGGGTGATGCTGGCGCACTGCGCGCAGGTCTAGCCCCATACTCAACACGAGATGATGTTGATCGCCTCGTTGCAGGCTTAAAAGAGCTCACTGCCTGAGGTTTTCACAAAAAACTCACAAGGTAGCCAGAGCTTTGCCACAGGTAGTTGGCTCTATATTTGCCTTATCCGCAAGTGGTTGTGGAAGAGATGAGGGAGATATCATGATCACGTTAAAGCGCACCATTGCAGTAGCAACTGCTGCAGGTCTATTTGCACTTGTGGGTGTTTCGGGGGCACAAGCAGCTGAACCAACTACACCTGTAGTTAAGAAGGTTGCATTAACACCAGAACAAAAAGCAGCATTTGAAGCAGCAAAGGCAGCATTTAAATCTGCACACACTGCACGTCAAGCTGCCGTTGCAACTGCAAAGCCAGCAATTGAATCCGCAAAAGCGAGCTTTGAAGCTGCACGTTCTGCCGCAACAACACCGGAGGCAAAGAAAGCTGCACGCGATGCTTTCAAAGCAGCCGTTGCAACCGCTAGAGCAGGTATTCCTGCCAAGCCGGTGAAACCTGTTCGACCTTAATAAAGGTTAGAGATAAAAAAGGAGCCAGTTCCCCTGGCTCCTTTTTTCTTGTTCACAAAAAAGAAGAAGGCCCAAGCGATATAGCTTTCGCTAGGGATCTCTCTTGGGCTTTGGATAAAGAGTACAGCTATTTTTGAACTAGTTAAACCCTAGCGACTCATAGAGCTTTATACCCTTTTCATTATCAGCATCGACATACAACATCGCATGCTTTAAACCCTTAGTAACAAAGTAGTTAATAGCCTCTACAGAGAGTGCTCGTGCAATACCGCGGCCGTGGTGCTCTGGCGCAGTTCCAACAACATAGAGCTCACCGACTGGATCTTGATTCACTAGATCTTGGTGAATCTTGGTCCAGACAAAGCCTTCTATTACTCCTTTTTCGGTTGCAAGAAAGAAACCTTCGGGATCAAACCAGGGCTCTGCCATTCGGTTTTCTAGATCTGCCATTGCCCAATTACCTTGGTCAGCGTGGTGGGCAAAGACTAGATTGTTCAGATCTAGCCATGCTTGTTTATGGATAGAGACATCAAAGCTTTCGATGGTGTAGTCGTGAGTTGCTTGAGTTAGTGAATCGCTAGTGAGATCACGGTGGAGTTTTAGAATATGACGCATAGTTTATGCATCGACAGTGAAGCGATATCCCACATTTCTAACAGTTCCAATGATTGCTTCAAACTCAGGGCCTAGCTTTGAGCGCAGGCGACGGATGTGAACGTCAACGGTGCGTGTGCCACCGAAGTAGTCATAGCCCCAGATCTCTTGCAAGAGTTGAGCACGTGTAAAGACTCGGCCTGGGTGCTGAGCTAAGTATTTAAGTAGTTCAAACTCTTTGAAAGTTAAATCTAGAACTTCACCCTTGAGGCGGGCGGTGTATGTGGATTCATCAATTGACACATCACCGCTTCTAATTTCTCCGCTGTGTGGATCGTTGTGAAGATCAGAGGCAGCTTGCTTGCCTAAAACAATACGAATACGAGCATCTACTTCTGCAGGTCCTGCTGTGTCGAGCATGACATCGTTAATTCCCCAGTCAGCATTAAATGCCGACAACCCGCCTTCGGTAGTAATTGCAATGATGGGGCAACCAATTCCAGTTGTTGTAATGAGCTTTGTTAAAGACTTTGCGGCCGGTAGTTCACGGCGGGCATCAATAAATAAAACATCGGCATCTGGTGCATCAACTAAAACAGATGCTTCTGCAGGCAAGATGCGAACGCTGTGCTGAAGCAAACCAAGTGCCGGTAAAACCTCAGCACTAGCACCATGAGTGTTCGTAAGGAGTAGAACCTTGGCCATTGGATGAGAATACCCCGCACAATCTGAGGTATCCAACTGAGCTGCGCAAGGTAGGCTTGGCTTATGGCTGATAAGCACGAACTACGCGATAAGGGATTGCGTTTAACACCACAACGTGAACTAGTCCTTGCTGCCGTGCGCGCACTGGGGCATTCAACCCCTGAAGAAGTAGCTGAGAAAGTGCGTCTGACACATCCAGGAATTAATCTTTCAACTGTCTATAGAAACCTAGAAACACTTGAAAACGTTGGTTTAGTTCAACACACTCACCTAGGCCATGGCGGTGCCACCTATCACGCAGCTGAAGAGCTCACACATTTGCACTTAGTGTGTGGAAAGTGTGAGGCTGTGGGAGATGCTCCATTAGATGTTGCTGCAACCTTTGTTAACGCACTCTCAGATGAGTATGGCTTTAAGACCGATGTTTCACACTTTGCAATCTATGGAACCTGTTCTAACTGCCAATGAGCGCGGTATTAGTTGAAGATGGTCCTGATAAGGGCGCAATTTGGCATTTTGGTGAACCAGTAAAGGAACAAAGAGCTATTGAGGCAGGCAAAGCCTGGGCAGATCTTTCACATTTATCTGTTGTTGCAGTCAGCGGTGATGATCGTTTGAAGTGGTTGCATGATTTAACTACTCAGTTTCTTATCGATCTTGAGGTCGGCATCTGGAAAGATGCGATGATTTTAGATCCACAAGGCCACGTTGAGTATCAATTCAACTTAGTTGATGATGGAAGCACTACTTTTCTTACTCTAGATCCAGGGTATGCAGAGACTTTGATTGCCTACTTAACCAAAATGAAGTTCATGCTCAGAGTGGATGTTCGCGATGCAACGAGTGAGTTTGCTGTGCTGAGAGCACCAGGTGCAACAACAGATATCGGTGGACCGTATGCATTAGTTCCAAGGGGCGAAGTTGCGCAGATGGCGCAAGCTTTTAATGCTGTGGCAACTCAAGTCGGCACATGGGCACTTGATGCTGAGCGCGTTGCTGCAGGACGTCCACGTATTGGTTTTGAAACTGATCACAAATCAATTCCTAATGAGCTCGGTGTTTTAAATGGCGCCGTGCATATGAATAAGGGTTGCTATAGAGGGCAAGAAACTGTGGCCAAGATATTTAACTTAGGTAATCCTCCTCGCAGATTAGTAATGCTCCACCTAGATGGCAGTGATGTTGGTTTTCCTGCTACTGGGACAAAGATTGAAAATGATGGCGTGGTAGTTGGCTTTATTGGCACTGTGGCAAGGCACCATGAACTGGGAACGATCGCATTGGCGATGATTAAGCGAAATACACCAACTGATGCCACGCTTAGCGTTGATGGAATTGCAGCATCACAACAGGTGATTGTTTAACCGCTACGATTTGGAGCATGGAGCTTCTTACCTCAGTAATCCTTGGCTTAGTAGCCATCGCTTTAGGTAGTGCGCTCATCTTTTACGCATTTCGCGGACGTCAGTCACAAGCTCGGCGCTCGCCCAAATTTAGAGGACGTCCATAAATGGTTTTCACAATCCCTGAAGGATTGCACCCAGATTTAAATCCACTTGCTTGGCTAGTTGGCACATGGCGCGGCAAGGGCCGCGGTGAATATCCAACGATTGAAGGCTTTGAGTTTGCCCATGAAGTTGTCTTTAATCATGATGGACGTAATTTTCTTAATTATTTTTCACGTTCGTGGATATTAGATGCCGATGGTGAGATCGTGCGCCCAGGTGCATCTGAAGTAGGTTTTTGGCGCGTGCAACCCAATAATGTTTTGGAGGTATTAATTTCACATTCAACTGGCATTACTGAAGGTTGGGTTGGAACCTTTGATGGTCCAAAGATTCAATTAGTAATGGATCAAGGTTATTCCGCTCCATCTGCCAAGATTGTTACAGCAGGTGTTCGCCTCTATGGTCTTGTTGCCGGTGAACTCTTTTATGCCTATGACATGGCAGCAGAAGGACATGAACTCCAAGCACATGTGTGGTCATCTCTGCCACGTTCTGCTGAATGATGTTAGGTGAAGTTCTCGCCGAAGTAACACGCGGCGGGAAAGTGGAATCTATTCACGCTGGCCACGTTGTTGTTTTAAATGCCGATGGCTCAATCGCTTTTCAAAAAGGTGATCCAACACTGCCTATGTATTCACGCTCTTCACTTAAATCTATTCAAGCATCAGCGATGGTGCGCGCAGGCCTTGATTTAGAGCCACGTTTATTGGCATTAGTTTGTGCATCTCATGCTGGCACACAGATGCACCAAAGCGGGGCGCTAGCTATTTTGGCAAAGGCTGATTTAGATGAGCATTCATTGCAGTGTGTGATGGATAGGCCACTGGATGAAGAACTGCGCAGAACATCTCAACCCACACGACTTGCCATGAACTGCAGCGGAAAGCATTCAGGAATGATTCTTACCTGCCACATCAATGGCTGGCCCATTGATACATATTTGAGCCCTGAGCATCCGTTGCAGGTAGCGATTGCTAAAGAAGTAGAGATGATGAGCGGTGAAGCCATTGTTAATACAACAGTGGATGGCTGCGGTGCTCCATTGTTTATGTTCTCACTTCTTGGTTTAGCAAGAGCTGTTCGTCAATTAACTATTTCAACTGATCCTGTGCACCAAAGCGTTGCATCTGCATGCAGAGAGTTCCCAGAGATGGTCTCAGGTCAAGGTCGTCTTGCAACGAGAATGATGCAAAATATTGAAGGTCTTTTTATGAAAGATGGCGCAGAGGGTTTTAATGTTGCATCAATGCCAGATGGGCGCACATTAGCCATCAAGATCAGTGATGGAACATCACGGGCATTGCCTGCAGTGACTGCAGCTGCGCTAAAGATTCTTGGCGTGGAAGCGGGCGAGGTGGAAGAAAGTACATACGGCGGAGGCAAGAGCGTAGGGAGCATTCGCGCAACCTTCTAATTGCCCGTACCCTTAAAGCATGAACGGGCGCATTGCAACCTTGATGGTGCACACATCACCTCTGGATCAACCAGGTATTGGTGATGCTGGTGGCATGAACATCTATGTTGTTGAAGCTGCCCAGCGCATGGCAGTGATGGGAGTGGAAGTAGATATTTTCACTCGCAGAACTAATCCTGATCAGGCAGAGATTGTTGAAATCTCTAAAGGCGTGCGCGTTCGCCACTTTGATTATGGACACGGCGCACTGACTAAAGAACAACTACCTGCTCATATCCAAGGTTTATCTAAAGAGTTTTTGCGTATTGCAAAGAGTGAGAACTACGACGTTATCCATTCTCATTACTGGATCTCTGGCAAAGTGGCGATGACTGCATCTAAAGAGCTAGGTATTCCACTTGTGCACACCATGCACACCATGGCACGAGTTAAGAATTTGAACTTAGCTGAAGGTGAAAGCCCAGAGCCAATGATTCGTGTGCAGGGTGAGACTCAAGTAGTTGCAGCAGCCCAAGCACTTATTGCTAATACCGATGCCGAAGCCGCCAGCCTTGTTTCTCTCTATGATGCCTGCCCAGATATCGTCCATGTTGTTACACCAGGAGTTGATCTCTACACATTCATACCGGGGGCTGGAAAAGCGGCAGCCCGTGAGTTTGTTGGTATAGATGCAGATGCCTTAGTTGTTAGCTTTGTGGGTCGCATTCAGCCACATAAGGGCCCTGAAGTTTTAATCCGTGCAACATCTGAACTTGTTAAGCACTCACCGCATTTACGTCCCAAGTTAGTTGTTAACGTTATTGGCGGTGCCTCTGGTGCTAATGGTGAAGAAGTAGAGCGTTTGCAGGAGTTAACAACATGGCTTGGAATAGATGATGTTGTTAGGTTCATGCCTCCCACACCTCGTGCTGATCTGCCGCAGTGGTATCGCGCCGCAGATTTAGTATGCGTTCCTAGTTACTCTGAAAGCTTTGGTTTAGTTGCACTTGAAGCACAGGCATGTGGAACTCCAGTAGTTGCAACGGCAGTGGGCGGCCTTCGCACAGCAGTTGCCGATGGTATTTCAGGTGTTTTAGTTGATGGCCATGATGCTAAAGCCTGGTCTTCAGTTATTGCGCGTTTGCTGCTTGAACCACAGCGCCGCGTGCTCTTATCCATGGGTGCTATTGAGCATGCATCTCATTTTGGTTGGGACACAACGGCCCGTGGCACGCTAGATATTTATGATCAAGTTATTACCGAGCACAACGCTGCTCTTAAAATCGCAGGAGAGTAAATGGGCGCGATTGACCCACGCTTTACTATTGAAGAGTTCCTTGATTCTCACGATTTAGAGTTTGAGCGAAAAGATGCGAACACTTTTTTGGTGACTTTGCCTGGGGAAAAGAAATTACAGACTCATTTAGCACTCATCGTTGGTGATCATTCGCTGAGCATTAACGCCTTTGTTATTCGAAAGCCTGATGATAATGAGGCGGCCGTGCATGCATGGTGCATGGCTAAAAATGCATCCCTCTATGGAATCGCTTTTGCTATCAATGAAGTGCGAGATATTTTTCTTGTGGGGCGCTTGCCACTCTCAGCCGTTACAGATCGAGAAATAGATCGTTTGGTGGGATCAGTGCTTCAAATCTCTGATTCATCCTTTAATCCACTTATTGAACTGGGATTTGCTAATGCAATTCGTCGTGAGTGGGCTTGGCGTGTTTCACGCGGGGAGTCATTGGCCAATTTAGATGCTTTTAAGCATTTGGTTTAGGATGAGGCTATGAGCAGCTACGAACTAATCCTTTTGCGCCACGGAGAATCAGAGTGGAATGCCAAGAACCTATTTACTGGTTGGGTCGATGTTCGCCTTTCTGCAAAGGGTGAAGATGAAGCCCGTCGTGGTGGTGCACTCCTTGCTGAGCGAGGATTACTTCCAGATTTACTTCACACATCATTACTACGTCGTGCTATTCACACATCACAGTTAGCCTTAGATGCATGTGATCGTCACTGGATTCCAGTTAAGCGCTCATGGAGATTAAACGAGCGTCACTACGGAGCACTTCAAGGAAAAGATAAAGCGCAAACTTTGGCTCAATATGGTGAAGAACAGTTCCAGCTATGGCGCCGCTCTTTTGATGTGCCACCACCTGCCATTGATGACAATGATGAGTTTTCACAGGCAAAAGATGCGCGCTATGCCGATATCAGCGCCCCTAAGACTGAGTGCCTTAAAGATGTTATTGAGCGCATGTTGCCTTACTGGCATGAATCAATTGTTCCTGACCTTAAGGCTGGCAAGCGAGTGCTTGTAACTGCCCATGGCAATTCTCTGCGCGCACTGGTTAAGCACCTCGATGGAATTACCGATGCAGATATTGCAGGACTCAACATCCCAACTGGAATTCCGCTCCTATACACACTCAATGCTGATCTAACGCCAAGTGTTAAAGGTGGAGAGTATTTAGATCCTGAGGCAGCAATTGATGCTATTGCAGCCGTTGCTAATCAGGGAAAGAAATAAGTTTTTAAGCTGTGATTCCAGCGTATGTATCGCGCTGGTCACGAATGATTGCTTGCACAGTTACTTGTCCAGCACGGGCAAAGAACATTGTTACTTGAACACTTTGACCAGCTTTGGCACCTAGGACTGGAACAACAGCCTTTGCATTAGCACGTGGACCTTCAAAGATAACCGGTGTGTTTTTAGCTAAAGAATTAGTACCAGTCACAGTTACAACTTGGCCATTAATAGCCAAGCCCAGCAGCGCATCTTCTTGATCCATTGAATTAACAAGGGTTCCCACTAATACACCAGCGCCTTCGGCAGTTTCAACAACAAGGAGATTGACTACTTTGATGTTATTGCCATCAGTTGTGATTGCGGTGTCAATGCCATCTGTTACTTGCTTGATATGTCGCGTTGATGCGTTTAATCCAGCCCCGCATCCACTAAGTGAGAGGGTTAATGTTGCAATTAACAATGTAGTTAGTACGCGACGCATAGGCGCAATTGTCTCACATCAAATAAGCAGTGTTTCACGCTGGTTATAGCCAGGTTTTCTCATCGCGATATTGCTGGTAGAATTGACCCTCTAGCGAAGGGCATCACATGACATTTAAGGTCGGCGAAACCGTTGTTTATCCTCATCACGGGGCAGCATTAATCGAAGCTATTGAAACTCGCGTGATCAAGGGTGAAGAAAAGACCTACCTAGTGTTAAAAGTTGCTCAAGGCGATTTAACCGTTCGAGTTCCTGCAGAAAATGTGGATCTTGTCGGAGTTCGCGATGTCGTTGATTCTGCTGGCCTAGACCGTGTGTTTAACGTGTTGCGCCAGCCATACACAGAAGAGCCAACTAACTGGTCACGTCGTTACAAGGCAAACCTAGAAAAGCTCGCCTCAGGTGATGTTATTAAGGTTGCTGAAGTTGTTCGCGATTTGTATCGCCGCGACTTAGACCGTGGTCTATCAGCTGGTGAAAAGCGCATGCTCGCCAAGGCGAAGCAGATCCTTATCTCAGAGCTAGCTCTTGCAGAGCGCACTGATGAAGAAAAGGCTGCAGTAATCCTTGACGAGGTTCTCGCTTCGTAACAATGTCTATTAGCGCCATCATCGCTGCCGCTGGCAGTGGTGAAAGATTTGGCGCAGGTATTCCTAAAGCTCTTATCCAATTAGCAGATCGCACTCTGCTCGAACATGCCGTTTCATCTCTGGCCCCAGTTGCTGATCAAATTATTGTCACCGCCCCTGCCGGCTTTGAAAAACAAATCAGTGAACTACTCGGTGATGGCATTGTTGTTGTTACTGGTGGTGCCACACGCTCTGCCAGTGTCAGAAATGGCCTGGCAGTTGCAACTAGTGATTATGTTTTAGTTCATGATGCTGCCAGAGCGTTAGCTAGTACTGATTTGGCAACCCGTGTGATTGCCCAATTGCATAACGGTGAAGTGGCAGTAGTTCCAGCCTTGGCTGTTGTGGACACTATTAAAGTAATTAACAGCGATGGCTTTGTGGTTTCAACTCCTGATCGCGCAACGCTCGTGAGCATTCAAACCCCACAAGGTTTTAAGACTTCTGCCCTTCGCGATGCACATGCATCTGCAAGTGAGGCAACAGATGATGCCGCACTCATTGAAGCAGCCGGCGGAAAAGTAAAAGTCATTAGAGGTGAAGAGCGGGCAATAAAAATCACTACTCCTGCTGATTTAAACACAGCCCTTTCACATTTAGGTTTAGGTCAAGATATTCGCAGCGGTATTGGAACTGATGCACATGCTTTTGGTGTGGGAAGAGATATGTGGCTAGCTGGTTTGCACTGGCCAGATGAGCAGGGCGTTGAAGGCCACTCTGATGGCGATGTTGCAGCTCATGCAATCTGCGATGCCCTCTTTGCTGCAACTGGTTTAGGTGATTTAGGAACTAACTTTGGAACTGATCGCCCTGAATATGCAGGTGCTTCTGGCACGCGTTTATTGCAAGAGTGCGCAGCGCTAGTTAAAAAACAAGGCTTTGCTATTTCTAATGTGAGTGTGCAGATCATTGGTAATCGTCCGAAGATTGGTAAACGTCGCGCTGAAGCAATTACAGCTATTTCATCTGCCCTTGGTGGCGTGCAGGTTTCAGTCTCTGCAACGACAACTGATGGAATGGGCTTAACTGGTGAGGGTAAGGGCATCGCAGCCATTGCTACTGCTCTGGTTTCTAAGCAGTAGAATTAGCAAATGTCCGCACTCAATCTCTATGACACAGCAACCCGTGAAGTAGGCGTCTTTAAGCCACTGATCCCGGGTCACGTCTCTATGTATGTGTGCGGTGCAACTGTTCAATCACATCCACATATTGGCCATGTTCGAAGCGCAGTTAACTTTGATATTTTGCGCCGCTGGCTTACCTGGTCAGGCTATGACGTTACATTCATTAGAAACGTCACCGATATTGATGACAAGATTTTGCATAAGGCTGTGCACGAGAAATCACCATGGTGGGCAGTTGCCATGAAGTATGAGCGCATCTTTACTCAAGCTTTTGCTTCCTTAAATGTTTTACCACCTACCTATGAACCACGCGCAACCGGGCACATCACCCAAATGGTCGAACTGATGCAAAAACTTATTGATAACGGCGCTGCCTATGCCCCAGGCAATGGTGATGTGTATTTAGAGGTGCGCAAACTTAAGCGCTATTTAACTCTTTCAGGTCAAAAGCTTGATGATCTACAACCGGCAGCAGATGCCGATGAAACTTATAAAAAAGATCCACGCGATTTTGCACTGTGGAAAGCAGCAAAACCTGGAGATCCATCATGGCCAACACCATGGGGAGCAGGTCGTCCTGGCTGGCATTTGGAATGTTCTGCAATGGCGCACGCCTATCTTGGTGAGGCATTTGATATTCACGGCGGCGGTTTAGATTTAGTTTTCCCTCACCATGAAAACGAGATCGCGCAATCAGAGGCAGCTGGTTATAAATTTGCTAACCGCTGGTTACATAACGCTTGGGTTACTCAAGCTGGTGAAAAGATGAGTAAATCTCTTGGAAACACTTTGCAAGTTGAAACTATCTTGCAGCGCGTTCGTGGAATTGAACTGCGTTGGTATTTAGGCAGTGCGCACTATCGTTCAATGCTGGAGTACTCAGAGGCAGCGCTAGATGAATCAGCTGTGGCATTTCGTCGTATTGAAAACTTCTTAACTCGCTCAGTTGAGATTCTTGGAAAACAACCAGAGCCAACGATTAACGATGCCTTTTGCGCGGCAATGAATGATGATTTAGCTGTGCCAGCAGGATTAGCTTCAATCTCTGAGAACCTACGTCTGGGAAATCAAGCAATTACTGATGGTGATAAAAAGGCGATTGCAAAGAATGCCAATGAAATCCGCGGTGCTCTGCAGATTCTGGGCTGTGATCCCTTTGATACTAATTACCCACAAAGCGCGGCAGGAAATGTCAGCGCAGCACTTGATGGTGTTATTCAGTTGGCGCTAAAAGAGCGCGCAGCTGCACGTGAGCGTAAGGATTTCGCTGCATCAGATGCCATCCGTGATGGGTTGCTCGCTTTAGGAATTACAATTGAGGACACAGCACAAGGGCCGCGTTGGTCAATGGAAGAAAAGAGTTAACCATGGCCGGCAATTCATCACGCAAAGGCGCAATTCGCCAATCAAAAAAGGGTCCATCTGCAGGTACTGGTGGAAAGAATAAGAAGCGTTTAACTGGCAAAGGTCCAACTCCTAAAGCTGAAGATCGTCCTTATCACGCAGCTGCAAAGCGCAAGAAAGCTGCAGAAAAGAAAGCAACTCGTTCTCCTTCTACGCGCTCAACTTCACCACGTGCAACAACGATGACTCGTTCTGCACCTTCTCGTGCACCACGCGGTGATCGTCCAAGAGGTGAAATCGTTGCAGGTCGTAACGCAGTTCTAGAGGCTTTGCGTGAAGCAGTTCCAGCCACAGAACTATTAGTTGCTCGCAGCATTGATGTTGATGATCGCGTTGCAGAATCACTCAAGCTGGCACTTCACTTAGGTCTTCCAATTCGCGAAGCACATCGCGCAGAAGTTGAAGGCATTTCACCTAATAGCCAGGGAATTGTTTTAGCTATTAAGCCATATCAATACTCATCATTTGAAGAAATCATGTCTCGTGCTAAAAATCCAGCACTTGTTGTTGCACTCGATGGCGTGACAGATCCACGGAACTTAGGTGCCATTGTTCGAAGTGCTGCAGCATTTGGCGCAGCAGGTGTTCTTATGACTGAGCGCCGCGCTGCTGCAATGACTGCATCTGCATGGAAAGCATCAGCAGGAGCAGCTGCCCGTATGCCAATTGCACAGGTCACAAATCTTGCTCGCACTATTGATGCAGCTAAGAAGTTGGGTCTCTTTGTTGTGGGCCTCGATGGAGAATCTGAAGACACTATTGCTTCAATGAAGATTGCTGCAGAGCCAATCATGATTGTTGTTGGCAGTGAAGGAAAAGGACTTGCACGTTTAACTCGAGAAAAGTGCGATCTTGTAATTTCTATTCCAATAAGTGCTTCAACTGAGTCATTGAACGCTTCAGTTGCTACATCGATTGCGCTCTTTCATATAGATCAGGCACGCCGTAAGGGGTAAGTAGGTGATTTACACTCGTTTTATAGCACTCGGTGACTCCTATACCGAGGGTATGTCTGATGAAAAACTGCATGGCAACTACCGTGGTTGGGCAGATCGCGTTGCAGATGGCATGGCAAAAGCGCATCCAGATTTCACTTATGCCAACTTAGCTATTCGCGGAAAACTTGTCAGACAAGTTCTAGATGAGCAGATTGAAGCAGCGCTAGCCCAAGTAACTGGTCCCGAAACTCTCATCTCTTTTCATGCTGGTGCAAATGATGTTATTAGACCTGGATATAAGGCCGAGATTGTTCTAGCTCAATACACCGATGCTGTTAGACGCCTTGCTGCATCAGGTGCCACCATTTTGCTATTTACAGTTTTAGAGCGCACAGGAAACACTGGACGCTCTGCCAAGATGTGGGAAGAGCGCTTTGGTGGATTTAATAAAAATGTACGTGCCGTTGGAGAAGAAGTAGGCGCGATTATTGCTGATGCAAATGAAGAACCCGCCTTTAGCGATCGTAGATTCTTAGCATTTGATCGCTTGCACTTAAATGCTATGGGACATGAGCGTGTTGCAGAAGCTGTGCTTGAACTTCTAGAACTTCCATTTGATGCAAGATGGCGTGATCCTCTGCCACCTGCAAAGCCTGAACCTAAGTTATTTAAAGTCGCTGTGAGCGTTTTGTGGTTTATTACTTTTGCTCTGCCATGGATGTGGCGACGTGCACGCGGAAAATCATCAGGAGATGGTCGAAGCTGCAAATATCCAATTGCCATACACTGGCCACTGAATTTAGATTGAAGTAAGAGCCCATTCCCAGGTGTGTAGGCCTGGTTTAATTTTGTATTTAGGCAGAGTATCTGGGCCACATGAGGATGTTCCAACACCGCGATGTGCGCCATCGATATGAACAACGACGTTGCCACATGCTTTTACTTCAACATCATGGGTGGCATCAGCTAAATCCACTGCTCTATTAGGCGTTACAGAGACCTGTAATGGCTTACCCATGTGGACTCGAACTCCGTGCCCAGTTGCATCTGTGAGCTCAAACCAGCGCACGGCGTTATGACCACCGTTTTCTTGTGGCCTGACATATGGAATGTATTGATTTGCAACAGTGGAAACAAAGCGATGAATACGAGCAATCTTTCGATCTGGGTATGACTCGTCGGGACCAGAACCAAACCAGGTCACATCAGTGAGCCCGCCATCTAATTCGAAGTTAATACCAACACGCGCAACATCTGTTAGAACCTTAGGTAGCGTTACAGACTCTTTGACTCTAAAGCCATCGGCCACAGGAGTAATTACTTGAACATGTTTAATGCTAATTCCAGTACTAGTCTGCCAGGTGTTTGTGACTTTAGTGCTGGTGCGATTTTGTGAAACAACACAGTCTGTGCGATCCATATCGCGCAAGCCCCAACGATTCCATTTAGTGGCCATGTGTCCGATGCGATCATTATCTGTTGGTGCGCGCCAAAGAGTTAGTGCCGGTGCAACAACTCCGCGTGGCAGAACAATCTGGCCGTAATCATCTAGAACATTTGTGTATTCATTAGAGGCTTTTGCACTCTTAATTGTTAGAGCACGTGAAGGCAGAGCCATTTGATTCCAGCCAACTTCAGTAAATGCTGGTGCCCATGGGGTGCTATCAATGTTAATGATGGTGAAAGTAATGAAGCGCTCACCTGGGCCATCGGCCTTGGCTAAATGCCTTGATGAAACTTTAAATGCAACAGTTTTACGTGGTGCAACCTTAGGCAGCTTTACTTTGCCACTATCGATGATGAGGCCATCGCGAGCAATAGTCCAGCTCACTTCATACTCACTCAAGTCTTTAAAGAAGTGCTTGTTAAAGATTTTGAAAGAACCAGTTGATGCCTTTACTGCGCTGATGTTGGCAGGGGCAGCAATAGCCTTAAATTCAGCCATTGCAGGCTTAGCGGTGCGATCTGGGAAAACCATTCCATCACAGCAGAAGTTGCCATCATGCTTCTTCTCACCGTAGTCACCGCCATAAGCGTTGCGCTTTGATCCGTCCGGCATTGTTTGAACTGGACCGTGATCCCAGAACTCCCAGATAAATCCGCCTTGCAGACCTCTGGTTGTTTCAATAACTTCCCAGTACTCAGCCAGAGTTCCATTGCTATTACCCATAGCGTGGGAGTACTCGCACATAATCAATGGGCGATCTGCTTTTGCAGAAGTTGCATACTCCTTAATTGCAGTAACAGCTGGATACATCGGACAAATAACATCAGTGAGTGAATGTGAACCCATCCAGTTACCGCGGATGCCACCTTCATAGTGAAGTGGGCGCGATGGATCAAAGTTACGGGCATAGGCAGCAGCTGCTTCATGGTTAGTTCCAGCACCTGATTCATTACCAAGTGACCACATGATTGCTGCAGGGTGATGAATGTCGCGCTGAATCATTCGCCCCACACGATCAACAAATGCAGTTAAATACTTTGCATCATCACAGATGGATGCAATGAATGCGTGTGATTCAATATTTGCTTCACCAATGACATAGAAACCAAGCTCATCACAGAGATCTAGGAAAGCTGCATCGTTGGGATAGTGGGATGTGCGAACTGCGTTGAAGTTCCAACGCTTGAGTTCAAGTAAGTCTTCGCGCATATCTTCACGAGTAAGTGCGCGGCCTGTGTAACGGTTGAAATCGTGGCGGTTAACGCCATAAAACATTACTGGTTGACCATTTACTAAGAAGTCTTGGCCCTTTACTTCAATGGATCTAAAGCCAATCTTTTGTTGTGAAACTTCAACGATGTTGCCATCTGGATCAATGAGTTCAATGTGGAGGGTGTAGAGATGAGGGGATTCTGCTGACCAGGCTTTAACTTTAGGAATGCGGGTATTTACATGGATTTTCCCGGCTGGCCATGGCTCATTTTCCAAAATAGCTTTCTTGGCATCTTCTGGCATATTGCCATGCCAAAACTTTCCATGGAAATACTCATCACTTCTAGCCTTTAACGATTCAGGGCGCTCAGTCCATTTGGGGGATTGGAAAGTTTTTAGCGTTGATTCAAGGTTTGCCGCTTTAACTTTTGGTAACTCTTCAATGGATGCACGCAAGGTGTAGTTGTGTGTTGAGATGTTATCGATTGAGGCGATGTGCGCACGGATGTCAAGAGTTCCTGTGGTGCGATCTTTTTCAAGACCTGCAGTTGTGTAGAAACGTTCAATGAAAACTTTATTAGTTGCAAAGAGTTTTACAGAACGAGTAATTCCTCCATGCCACCATTGGTCTTGGTCCTCAATGAAAGTTGCATCTGACCATTTTGTAACATCAATGCGCACAACGTTGTTTCCACGCTTAACAAAGCTTGTAACATCAAATTCTGCAGCAAGGCGTGAATCTTTTGTAAGACCCACTTCGACACCATTGATGAATACAACTGCTACAGATTCATAACCGCCAAGGTGTAAAACAATGCGCTTGCCCATCCAGCCATCAGGAAGATCGAAATCTCGCTCATACACTCCATGTGGGTTTTCATCTGGAACAAATGGTGGTTGTTCTTCAAATGGCATTTGAGTGTTTGTGTAAATTGGTTTATCGAAAAATACAGCGCTCTCTTCTTGCATTGTCCATAAACCGGGAACTGGGATCGTTGCCCACTTGCGACCTAAAGGCGCACGGGGAGAGCGAAGAAGTTGGAAGCGCCATGTTCCATCAAGGCTTATTTTTTCTAGATGCTCGATATTGAGCATCGGTAGACGATTTACTGAGGTGGTTTCAGGGCTCATCCAGTAATTCGTCATCATGTGGGTAAGTCTGCCACTGAGCCTAGATTGGCGCCTAATCACTCTTGATTAGCCTGATAGCCTTAGTCCAGTCATTCAGAATTCACTTAACAAGGACACAATTTCCCCATGAAGCTGCAAAACATTACCGACCGCGAAATGAGTTGGCTCTCATTTAATCAGCGGGTGTTGGAGTTGGCTGAAGATCCAGCGATGCCTTTGCTTGAGCGCGTGAGATTCTTGGCGATTTTTTCATCCAACCTTGATGAGTTTTATATGGTCCGCGTTGCAACCTTGATGAGTAAGTTAGAAAACGGTGTAAGCGCAGCCAATGTTGCCGGATTCACCCCTATCGAATTAATGAAGCAAGTATCTCTTAAAACAAATGCGTTGATGGAGCGTCAGTCATCTGTTTTACATGATGAGATTATTCCGGCACTGAAAAACTCTGGAATCGAGTTTGTTCTGTGGAATCAAATAGATGAAACTGAGCGTGCATATGTCACCAAATTATTTCAGGATCGTATTTTTCCAGTTTTAACTCCATTAGCCGTAGACCCCTCCCACCCATTTCCATATATCTCAGGGCTCTCTTTGAATTTAGCGGTAATAGTTAAAAACCCAACTTCGCATGAAGAGTTCTTTGCCCGCGTTAAGGTGCCAGAGATTTTGCCACGCTTTATTGCAACAGCTAAATCAGGCTCAACAAGATTTCTACCTTTAGAGGAGTTAATTGCTATTCATCTCCAGGATCTCTTTCCAGGAATGATTATTGAAGATCACTACACATTTCGTATCACTCGAAATCAAGATATGGATCTAGACGAAGAAGAATCAGAAGATATTTTGACATCTATCGAGCAAGAACTTGCTCGTCGCCGATTCGGTCCACCGGTTCGCTTAGAGATTGAAAACGGTGTGGATGAAAAACTCGTGGAAAAACTAGCCCAAGAGTTGAAAATTAATCCAGAAAATGTAATTCATATGGATGCCCCCCTTGATTTAACTTCACTGAACAAGATTGCAGATCTTGATTTTCCTGAGCTAAAGTTTGATCGTTTTAGATCTCGCACAGCTAAAGCACTCTCTGAAGTGGATCAAGAAGACCCTGATCTATTCTTCGCTGCAATCCGCCAGGGTGAAATTCTGCTCCACCACCCCTATGAATCCTTCACTTCATCAGTGGTGCAGTTCCTGCAAAACGCTGCCCAAGACCCACAAACCTTGGCAATTAAGCAGACGCTTTATAGAACTTCAGGTGATTCACCTGTTGTTGAAGCTTTGATTGAAGCGGCCGAAGCAGGCAAACAAGTTTTGGCGGTTATTGAAATCCGTGCACGCTTTGATGAACAGGCAAATGTGCGCTGGGCCCGAAAGTTAGAAGCAGCTGGTGTACACGTTGTTTATGGACTTATGGGGTTAAAAACACATGCCAAGCTCTCACTCGTTATTCGTGATGAAGCAAATGGTATTCGTCGTTACTGTCACATGGGCACAGGAAACTACAATCCAAAAACTGCTCGTATCTATGAGGATCTAGGAATCTTAAGTGCCGATCCTGAACTCACTGAAGATCTAACAAAATTATTTAATCAATTGTCAGGCTTTGCACCGCAATCTGAGTATTCACGGCTTTTGGTAGCTCCGCGAACTTTGCGCTCTGGAATTACAGAACGCATCGATCGAGAAATTGTGAATGCTAAAGATGGGAAACCTTCTGGCATCCAACTCAAACTCAACTCTATTTTAGATGAAGGATTTGTTGCCAAACTCTATGAGGCATCACAAGCCGGTGTGAAGATTGAACTCTTGGTTCGAGGAATCTGTGCTGTGCAACCTGGCATTAAAGGAGTTTCAGAGAACATCACCGTCAAATCTGTGTTGGGTCGCTTCCTTGAGCACTCACGTATTTTCCATTTTGTTAATGGTGGAAATAATGAATATTGGATTGGTAGTGCTGACTTGATGGGCCGTAACCTGGATCGCCGCGTGGAGAGTTTGGTGCGAATCGATAAAAAAGAGCATCAGCACCGCCTGCAAGAGATTCTTGATTTAGGTTTGAGCTCAGATAGCTCAAGCTGGCAACTCTCTGGAACTGATTGGGTGAGAGTCTCAAAAAACAGTAAGGGACAAGCCTTACTTGATGTGCACTCAGCCTTTATTCACACCTACTCAAGGGAGCGTTAAATATGAGCGAAGAATCCCAAGTTATTTACGCCGCTGGCGCAGTGCTGTGGCGCCAAGTGGGAAAGAAGAAGATTGAGTTAGCAGTAATCCACCGTCCGCGTTATGACGATTGGTCACTGCCAAAAGGAAAGTTAGATCCTAATGAAACGATGATTGGATGTGCATATCGCGAAGTAATGGAAGAGACTGGGTATGCACCTGTCTTTGGTCCAGAAATTGGTGATGTGACATATGAAGTTGATGGGATAAAGAAGATTGTTAAGTATTGGTCTGCCCAAGTTATAGGTGAGCCAACTGGCACTACAGACCCACTCGAAGTTGATCAACTTCTGTGGTTATCACCGGCTGATGCTAAAAAGAAATTAACGCTAGAAGATGACAAATCACTCGTTGATTTCTTTTTAGAGTTTAACTCTGGCACAACACCACTTGTTCTTTTG
Source organism: actinobacterium SCGC AAA044-N04 (assembly GCA_000378885.1). Lineage (GTDB taxonomy): Bacteria > Actinomycetota > Actinomycetes > Nanopelagicales > Nanopelagicaceae > Planktophila. The sequence goes on from KB900461.1 coordinate 210,965, forward strand.
CGCCATGCTAAAGCAGTGAAGCGCGAAGATTGGGATGGAGATGATGGGGATCGTCCATTAGCCCAACTCGGTCAGATTCAATCTAAGCGAATGCTTTCACTCTATCTACCTTATGGAATTCAAGAGATTCATTCATCCGATGCTCAGCGTTGTATTGAAACCATTGATCCGATGGCTCGCTCACTCAAGATGAATGCTATTTACTCTGCAGATTTAAGTGAGCATGGATTTGCTAAAGATAAGGAAGCACCACTTGATTATGCACAAGATTTAATGGATCAAGGCAAGAGCGCAATTATCTGCAGCCACAACCCTATTTTGCCTAAGCTTTTGAAGAAGTTAATTGGTAAAAAGAACTTCAAGCAGCTTGATCAAAAGCTGGAGCCAGGTGAAGCATGGGTTTTGCACTATAGAGATGGCGAAATCATTGCAATTGACTGGGTTGAAGCACCTAAAGCTTAGTTATTAAGCCAGTCCAAGCGACGAAGTACTACACCTTCGCGCAGCGCCCACGGGCATATTTCCACGCGGTCTAGATCTAATGCACTCATTGTTGCACGCGCAACTATCGCTCCAGCAACAATTTGTTGTGCTCGGCTATTAGACACACCAGGAAGATCTGCTCGTGATTTATTTGTCATATCTGCAAGCTTTGAAATCATGGCCTTTAAGTTAGCGCTCTCTAGATACTTTGGATTTTCATTAAACATATGGCCAGAAAGTCTGGCAAGAGTTCTAAAAGTCTTACTCGTTGCTACAAAATGATTTGCATCATGTGCACGAAGAATTGAAGGGAGTTCATCTTCTAGTTTGCTACTAACAAATTCTTCTAAGAACTTAACACCTTTAGAGTTATAGGGATCTCCGCTCAAGAAATCTCGAGTTAAACGAGCAGCACCTAGTGGCAAAGACAAAGTTGCTTCTGGGTTTTCATCAACACCTGATGCAATTTCAAGTGAGCCACCACCAATGTCAATAACCAAAAGTTTTCCAGCCGACCAACCTAACCAGCGGCGCACTGCTAGAAAAGTCATGCGAGCTTCTTCATCGCCGGTTAGGATTTGTAAATCAATCTGGTGACGTTGATTAATATCTTGAATAATCTTTGGTCCATTTTTGGCATCACGAATAGCCGAAGTTGCAAACGCTAAAATTTCATCTGTTTGATTCTCATTGGCATGTGCAACTGAATCGCCAACTGCTTGATGCAGTAGATCGATTCCTTCAGGTGTAATTGAGCCAGTGGCATCGAGATATTCAGTCAGGCGAAGTTCAACTTTAAAACTAGTTGCAGGTTCTGGACGGGCACCCAGGTGGGCATCCATCACCTGTAAATGGATGGTATTTGAGCCCACATCTAAAACGCCTAATCTCACCGGCACAACCTATCGCTGAGGCTGGGCCGAACCCACGATTTTAAGTTTTTGCATTCCACTGCCATAATTGCTGCTGGTCGAAAGATCGATACGTGTTCGCACGTAGGCCTCTCTAGCTCAGTGGTAGAGCAGCGCACTTGTAATGCGCAGGTCGTCAGTTCAATCCTGACGGGGGGGCTCGTGGTTTTAAGAAGGGGGAAATGATGTCTAAGTTTCCTTTTGATGAATTTGCCGATGCATTGGCAGCCAATGATGAATACATCAAGACCTTCAAATATTCAGGGTTAACTGGCACAGCCCAAAAAGGCTTAGCAATTGTCACCTGTATGGATTCACGCATTAATCCGCTTTCCGTCATTGGTATGAAATCAGGTGATGCCAAGATTTTGCGTAATGCAGGAGCACGTGTGACTGATGACGTTTTGCGTACTTTGGTTTTGGCAACATATTTATTAGGTGTTAAAAGAATTCTGATCATGCCTCACACCAACTGCCGTATGGCACAAGTGGATGAAGCTGAAATTCACCGTGAGATCGATTCTAAATATGGCATTGACACATCAGAGCTTGAGTTCAAAACTGTTGCCGACCAAAGGGCTTCTTTGGTTGAAGATGTTAATGCTGTTCGCACCTATCGTTTACTTAATAAGGGTGTTTCAGTGGGCGGTGCAATTTATGATGTTGCGACAGGAAAAATTACTCCGATTGATTGTTAGTTCGCCGAATAGGATCGCGAGTAATCGGATAGCTTAAATCTTCTAAGAATTGCATAATTACAGCGATTAAGAGTGCAGGTTTTTCTTTGACTAATCCATGAGAAGTTCCAGGAATAATTGCTAACTGTCCAAGCGGTAAGGCTTCATAGAGAGAAATTGTGTGATCGTGAGCGATGACATCGTCATCACCGGCCATAACTAAAACAGGGCACTGAATAGAAGCAATCTGACTTAAAGAGATATCAGGCTCAGTCTTCCAAATCTCATTCATGCGTATGGTTTTTTCTAGCAAGGTATGCGGAGCATCAGGTGAAATTAAGTTGTATTCAGCTTGGTCTTCCTCTGAAACTCGCGCTTCCAAGAAATCCTTTAAAGGTGCGCTGTAATGATAATTAGCTCCAATTGCCACAATTGATTTCACTAACTCAGGTCGCTTAATCGCAACCATGAGCGCAATGATTCCACCATCGCTATAACCAATTAAGTGTGCTGGTTCTTTCACGACATCTTCTAAATATGCAATTGCTTCTTGGCATTGAAATTCAAAGTGCAGACTTCCAGGTTGATCACCTGTAAAACCATGGCCTGTGCGATCGTATGCAAAGACATGAAATTCATCTTCAAGGGGTGGAACCATCAAATAATCCCAGCTAGATGTTTTACTCAAACCGCCATGGAGTAGAACTACTGCTTCGCCATCGTGATCCCACTCGTAGTTATAGACCTGATGATTTCGCAGATTTATATATTCAGGCATTACAACGAATCCATAATGTGGCGATTACCGCGATCAAAGGTTAAGTAGTTCCAGGTCCAGTCAGCCATTGTGCCAATCTTGTTGCGGCCACCTACCAAGTAGAACAAGTGCAACCACAGCCAGGCATACCATGCAGGAATTCCTGACATCCTAAAGTTTTTTACTTCAACAACTGCTTTATGGCGACCTATTGTTGCCATAGAACCTTTATCAATGTATTTAAAAGCCTCTAATGCTTGCCCATTAGCTAAGCGCTTAATTTGCTTTGCAATAAAGCGGCCCTGTTGCATTGCAACCGGTGCAACCATAGGAAGAAAACGTCCATCTTTTCCTACAAAACCAGCGATATCACCGATCGCAAAGATGCCTGGATAGTGCTTAACCTGCAACGTTTCATCGACATCAATGCGCGTGCTTACGACTGGAAGATTTAATATTGCTCCAGCAGGTTCACCTTTAACGCCAGCTGCCCAAATAGTTACTTCTGAAGGAATCGGGTCTCCGTTTTTTACGATAATTGATCGTGGCTTTATCTCTGCAACAGCAGTATTGAGATGAACATTCACGCCAAGTTTTTCTAAATCCTTTTTAGCTCGAGCAGAAAGCTTCTCTGAAAACATAGGCAAGATTCGAGGGCCGGCTTCAATCAGGTTAATGCGGATATGTGCTGCTGCATGGGCTTGATCATTTTTAAGTGGGCCGCGAACTAACTCAGCAAAGGCTCCAGCCATTTCAACGCCTGTTGGTCCACCGCCTACGACTGAAATTGAAAAGATGGTTTCATCTTCAAATCGGCAGAGATCTTCAAATCTGCGCATAACTTCTGCGCGAATTGCTAATGCTTCGCTCACACTTTTCATTCCAAGTGCATGTTCAGCAACTCCTGGAATTGAAAAATCTGCTGTAACAGAACCAAGTGCAACAATGAGTTGATCAAATTCTAAAACTTCACTGCTATCTAATTTTATGGTTCTATTCTTGTGATCCACTGAAATTGGTGAGCCCATTCGAAACTGGATTCCAGTTTTTCTAAGTGCTCCGCGAATTGGATGAGCAACGTGGTCTGCTGCAAGACCTGCTGTGGAGACCTGATAGAGCAAGGGTAAAAAGGTTTGGAAGTTGTGGCGATCAACCACAGTGACATGGGCAGAATCTGCCATAGCCCTGGCGGCAGTGAGCCCACCAAAGCCAGCACCGAGTATTACAACCCGAGGCTTTTGAGATGTCTTTTCCATGGAGTAAGTCTAGGCTTCGCAACATGTCCTCGCCCAATCAAAACCGCAAGTACCTAGTCACAGGTGCATCTGGCTACGTAGGTGGCCGCTTAGTGCGCACGCTAGTTGAAGAAAGTAATGATGTTCGAATTTTGGTGCGAGATAAAAACAAGATTCTTGGCCAACCGTGGGCATCGAAAGTGGATATTTGTGAAGGTAGTGCTGAAAATATCGCTGACATGGACCGGGCTTTAACTGGGGTTCACACAGCTTTCTACCTTCTGCACTCAATTAATTTAGGCCCTAACTTTGATGCTATTGAAAGCCAGATGGCGAAAAACTTTGCTCAAGCCGCAGAGCGCGCTGGGGTTTCACAGATTATTTATTTGGGCGGAATCGCCAACGATGTCAACATTAGTAAGCACTTAGCATCACGGGCAATGACTGGGCAATCTCTAGCAACTACTTCTGTGCCTGTTCTAGAACTGCGTGCAGGAATTATTATTGGTTCTGGATCTGCAAGTTTTGAAATGTTGCGCCATTTAACCCACCGTCTGCCAATTATGACAACTCCAAAGTGGGTAATGAACAAAACTCATCCGATTGCTATTCGCGATGTTCTCTATTACTTAAAGGCCACAGCCAAGCTTGAAACTCCAGTAAATCGTGTATTTGATATTGGCGGTCCAGAGGTGCTTTCTTATGCCGACATGATGCAAAAGTTTGCAAAGCTATCAGGGCTAAAAAAGCGTTGGATTATTAAAGTCCCTGTGTTAACACCTGGACTTTCAAGTTTATGGATCGGGTTAGTAACACCTGTTCCAACTGCCCTTGCCAGGCCATTAGTGGGATCACTAATTAGTGAAGTGGTTGCAGACCCAGCAAAATCAATTGACGCCCTTATTCCAAAACCTGTAGAGGGTCTCATTGATGTTGAAAACGCTATTTCATTGGCTCTTTCAATGATTACAACACATGGGGTTGAAACACGTTGGTCAGATGCAGCAATGCCAACTGCTCCATGGCAAAAAGCCCAAGGAGATCCAGATTGGGCTGGAGAAGCAGTTTTACGTGATCGCCGCGAAACAATTACTGATGTTTCTGCGGAGAAAGTGTGGCGACAGATAGAGCGAATCGGCGGTGATAACGGCTGGTTTGGTGCAGATTTTCTATGGTGGGCGCGTGGAGTTTTAGATCGTTTCCTAGTTGGTGGAGTGGGCTTGCGCCGTGGTCGTAGAGATCCTGATTTCTTGCGCGTGGGTGAAAGTTTAGATTTCTGGAGAGTTGAAGAGTTAGAACCAGGTAAGCGTTTAAAACTTTATGCTGAAATGGTTTTACCTGGCAAAGCATGGCTAGAGTTCACAGTGTCTAGCATTGATGGAAAGACAAAGATTGTCCAAGAGGCAACTTTTAATCCTCGAGGACTTGGGGGACAGATGTATTGGTATGCAGTTGCTCCATTCCACTACTTTGTATTTCCAACAATGATTAGAAACATAATCAAGAAAGCTAAAGAGAGTGCATGAGTTCACTCCAGAAGTTCAAGCCCTTGCGGCTGAAGTTTTGGCATACAGTCTCGACCGTTTAAAAAATGATCCACCCCTTGATGGTCCTCGCACGGCAGAGGATTTATTTAGCGAAGTAGGAAACACCATCACCGCTCGCGGTCTAGGTGGACATGAAGCTCTAGAAGTTTTCACATCAGTTTTAGCTAAAGCCTGTATTTCAACAGATCATCCGCGCAACTTAGCTTTTATCCCATCTGCACCCAGTGAGTATGCAAACCTTTTTGATTTAGTTGTTGGTGCCAGTGCGCTCTATGGCGGTTCTTGGCAAGAAGGAGCAGGAGCAGTCTTTGCTGAAAACCAAGCCCTGCGTTGGATTTCTGATTTAGCACAATTGCCCCAGGAATCGGGTGGAGTTTTTGTGCAGGGTGGAACTATTGGAAATCTTTCAGCGCTAGTTGTGGCACGAGCACAGGGGCGCAAAAACCACCCGGGTGCTTCTCGTTGGGTGATTGCTTGTAGTGAAGAAGCACATTCTTCAATTGTTAGCGCTGCAAATGTGATGGATGTTGATGTTTTAAAGGTGCCAGTTGCAACTAATGGAAAGTTAATGGGGGAGGCCGTTGCCCACGCCATTGATCATCTGCATGCAACAACAACACATCGCGTGTTTGCTGTAGTTGCAACTGCTGGCACAACAAATCTTGGAATCATCGATGACTTACAAGGTATTGGAGCTGCAGCCCATGAGCGGGGAATTTGGTTTCATGTTGATGGCGCTTATGGATTAGCAGCGTTGTGTGCTCCATCTGTGCGATCACACTTTGATGGCGTAGAGGAAGCTGATTCACTCATCGTTGATCCACACAAATGGTTATTTGCACCATATGATGCATGCGCACTTATTTACCGCGAACCCGAACTTGCTCGCCAAGTTCACTCACAACATGCTTCCTACTTAGATACATTAAAAGATGGGGCATGGTCGCCATCTGATTATGCAATTCAATTAACTCGACGCACACGCGGATTACCTTTTTGGTTTTCCCTTGCTGCCTATGGCACTGATGCATATACCGAAGCGATGGAACAATCATTAACTGTTGCTCATCAAGCTGCTGCATTAGTAAGAGCGCATCCTGATTTAGAATTAGTGTGTGAACCAGAACTTTCAATCGTTGCATTTACACGCACAGGTTGGTCGGCAAGTGATTATCAAAGCTGGTCTGACAAACTTCTTTTCGATCAAATAGGTTTTATTCCACCCTCATCTCACAAAGGCCAACCAATTCTGCGATTTGCCATTGTTAATCCATGGACAAAAATCAGCGATATTGAAATGATCCTTTCCACCCTTTAAATCCCACATTTTTCGCGCTCACCCGATACGATTTCCCTCATGTCCGCGCAAGAAGAGTCCGCCATTCATACTGGCCTGAGCGACCTCGAAGTCCGTATCCTGGATTTTGAAGCTAGCTGGTGGCGCTATGCAGGGGCTAAAGAGGCAGCAATCAAGGAGCTTTTTGACCTATCGGCTGCCCGTTACTACCAACTTCTCAATGACTTAATCGATCGTGATGATGCTCTAGCTGCCTCTCCCATGCTCGTGAAGCGCATGCGCCGCCTGCGCGAGGCCCGCATGAACACCCGCATCGCCCGCTAAGCCCCCCACCGTTTTGCGCCTGGGAAATAACTCCCGTAGATTTGGCGTTAGCACTCTCGGGGTGCGAGTGATAAAGCCCCCGCTAACTGAACGATTACATGAAAGCGAGCACAACTCATGGCAAAGCANATTGCCTTTAATGAAGAAGCCCGCCGCGGATTAGAGCGCGGAATGAATATCTTGGCCGATGCGGTCAAAGTAACTCTTGGACCTCGCGGACGAAACGTTGTCCTTGAGAAGAAGTGGGGCGCCCCAACTATTACTAACGATGGTGTTTCCATCGCTAAAGAAATTGATCTAGATGATCCATGGGAAAAGATTGGCGCAGAGCTAGTTAAGGAAGTTGCCAAGAAGACTGATGATGTCGCAGGCGACGGAACAACTACAGCAACAGTTTTGGCCCAGGCACTTGTGCGTGAAGGCCTTCGCAACGTGGCTGCGGGATCAAACCCAATGGCCCTCAAGCGCGGTATGGAAAAGGCAGTGACAGAGATTGTTGCTGAGCTTTTGTCTATGGCTAAAGCCGTTGATTCAAAGGAACAGATTGCAGCAACAGCATCTATCTCTGCAGCAGATGCAACTATCGGCGAGATGATTGCTGAAGCGATGGACAAGGTCGGCAAAGAAGGCGTTATCACTGTTGAAGAGTCAAATACTTTTGGTTTAGAGCTAGAGCTCACTGAGGGTATGCGCTTTGATAAGGGTTATATCTCTCCTTACTTTGTAACTGACCAGGATCGTATGGAAGCAGTACTAGAGGATGCTTACGTATTGATTGTGAACTCAAAGATTGCAAATATTAAAGATCTCGTGCCAGTTCTTGAAAAGGTTATGCAATCAGGTAAGCCACTTGCAATCATCGCTGAAGATGTTGAAGGCGAAGCGTTGGCAACACTTGTTGTGAACAAGATCCGTGGAACTTTCCGCTCAGCTGCTGTAAAGGCACCTGGTTTTGGAGATCGTCGCAAGGCGATGCTTCAAGACATTGCAATTCTCACAGGTGCAACTGTTATCTCTGAAGAAGTTGGCCTCAAGCTTGATCAAGTAGGACTTGAACTACTGGGTCGCGCTCGCAAGGTTGTTATCAGCAAGGATGAGACAACAATCGTTGAAGGCGCTGGCGATGAGGCACAAATCAAGGGCCGCGTCACACAGATCCGTTCAGAGATTGAAAAGAGCGATTCAGACTATGACCGCGAGAAGTTGCAAGAGCGTCTTGCAAAGCTTGCTGGTGGCGTGGCTGTTATCAAGGCTGGAGCTGCAACTGAGGTTGAACTCAAGGAGCGCAAGCACCGCATTGAAGATGCAGTGCGCAATGCAAAGGCTGCAGTTGAAGAAGGAATCGTTGCCGGTGGTGGCGTTGCACTTCTCCAAGCAGCAACAGCAGCATTTAAGAAGTTAACTGGTTTAACTGGTGATGAAGCAACAGGTGCAAAGATTGTTGAATTCGCAATCGAAGCTCCACTCAAGCAAATCGCAATCAACGCAGGACTTGAAGGCGGAGTTGTTGTTGAGAAGGTTCGTCATCTTCCAGCAGGACAAGGTCTCAACGCTGCAACTGGTGAATATGTGGACATGATTAAATCTGGAATTATTGATCCAGCTAAGGTCACACGTTCTGCGCTACAGAACGCTGCATCTATCGCAGCCCTGTTCATCACAACTGAAGCAGTGATTGCAGATAAGCCAGAAAAGAATCCAGCACCAATGCCACAAGGTGGCGGAGATATGGACTTCTAAAGCCCACAAATTACGCATAACGCCGTCCTCGATTAACGCGAGGGCGGCGTTCTGCTTTACCCTATATACATGGCAAAGAAATCATTGGCGAAAAAAGCGCCAAAGGAGACATCGAAAAAGGCTGCGTCTAAGGCGTCTGCTCCTTTTGATGCAAAAAATCTTGCCCACACTGCAATCTTTGAACAGGCAGAAAAGCGTGATCATGTTGGTTCATTTATTAGCGTTGAGTTTGATGATGAGAACCGCGTTGCCACATATCTTTTTAATGCAAACCTAGCTGGCTATAAAGGCTGGCGTTGGTGCGTCACCATTGCAAAAGTGGATGCTGATGCAACACCAACTGTTTGTGATGTAGTTGTTCTTCCTGGGCCAGACGCACTTCTTGCACCAGAGTGGATTCCATATCGCGATCGCATATTGCCGGGTGATGTTGGCGTTGGTGACATCGTTCCAAGTTCACTAGATGATGCACGTTTAGTTCCTGGACAATCTGCGTTGCCACAGGATGAAGATTTAGATACTGCGATGGCAGTTGAATTAGGTTTTGGTCGTGCACGAGTAATGTCTATTGAAGGTCGCGATCAAGCTGCTAAGCGTTGGTATGACGGGGACCGTGGACCACAAGCACCATTGGCACAAGCAGCTCCTAAGCCATGTCATTCATGCGGTTTCTTTCTTCCAATCGCAGGCTCACTACGCGCAACCTTTGGCGTGTGCGCAAATGCAATCTCACCCGATGATGCACGTGTGGTCTCTGTTGATCATGGATGCGGCGCTCACTCGGAAGCGACCTTCACTGACCTGGTGATAAACTAAAGCCCTGACCGCAACCCCCGCGGCTAAACGAACACACGAAATAATCAAGGAGCCCTCCCCATGCCTACAGGACGCGTTAAATGGTTCTCCCTAGAAAAGGGTTTCGGTTTTATTGCCAATGATGAAGGCGAAGATGTTTATCTAGCTGCTTCATCTCTTCCAGAAGGTGTTGCAACAGTTAAGCCTGGAACAAAGCTTGAATTCAGCATTGCTGATTCACGTCGCGGACCACAAGCACTTTCAGTACACATCATTGATGCACCTCCATCACTTGCTGAAAACTCACGCGCTAATACTGATGATTTAGCTGCAATGATTGAAGACACAATTAAGATTTTGGATCGTGTTGGAAATGGTTTGCGCCAAGGCCGCCATCCATCAGCAGTTGAAGCAGAGCGTTTAGGCCGCGTATTGCGCGGTATTGCATCTGCTCTAGAGGCTTAAATTCCGCTGCGCTTATTGCGGCGAATTGAATACCGAATACCAGTTAGGCCTAGGCCTGCTCCAAATAGGCATGTCCAAATGACTTTCGCATCTGCACCAACTGCCAATGCAATGACAAAGGCAATCACCCAGCAAATTACGCCAATTGATACTAGGGTTACAACAGAGCCGATATTTGATGCCATGAGAGAAGAGTAATGGGAATTAACGTGAAAGAGGATGGTAATTGGCGATCATTTCGCCACCGTAATTACCGGATACTTTTTCCTGCCAATACCGTCTCGAATATAGGAAGCTGGGCACAGCGCGTTGCCCAGGATTGGCTGGTTCTTGAACTTACTCACAGCGGAACTTATCTAGGAATTGTTACTGCAATTCAATTCACGCCAGTTCTCTTCTTTTCACTCCACGGCGGCGCACTAGCTGATCGTTTCAATAAGCGAAAACTCTTAATTGGCACCAATGCACTAGGTGCATTCTCTGCAATGGCACTTGGCATACTTGTCATGACAGATCACATTGCACTCTGGCATGTGTTTGCACTTGCTGCAGTACTTGGTATTTCAACTGCAGTTGATGCACCAGTTCGCCAAGCCTTTGCTGCAGAAATCGTGGGACATGATGATCTGCCGAATGCGGTAAGCCTTAACTCTGCAAACTTTAATGCTGGGCGCTTAGTAGGCCCTGCACTATCAGGCCTACTTATCGCTGCTTTTGGCACGGGTCCTTCATTTCTAGTTAATGGCATCTCCTATCTATTTGCTATTGGCGCCCTGATGGCGATGAATGAGAAAGAGTTCTTCCATCAAGATCGACCAAAATCTATGACTAATGTGCGAGAGGGTTTGCGCTATGCACTAGCTCGCCCAGATATCTATGTTGTTATGTTGATGGTTTTCTTCCTTGGAACTTTTGGCCTGAACTTTCAGATCTTTAATGCATTGATGGCCACGAAAGAGTTTGGTAAGGGCCCTGCCTCTTATGGATTACTGGGAACCTTTGTTGCTATTGGTTCATTTTCAGGTGCCATCGCATCTGCGCGCTTAGAGCGATTTCGCAAGACTCGCTTTGTGATTTTGGCTGGCGGGGCCTTTGCTGGCGCAATTATGGTGCTCTCCATTATGCCTAGCTACACCGCCTATGCAATCTTCTTACCAATCTGTGGTGTTACAGCACTGACAACAATGATTACCGCCAACTCAATTGTTCAAGTCAATAGTGATCCAGCAATTCGCGGGCGAGTGATGGGAATTTATCTTTTGATCTTCATGGGAGGAACTCCTGTGGGATCCCCAGTTATTGGAATCATGGCTGAAGCAATTGGCATTCGTTTAACAATTGCTGGCTGCGGTGCTATTTGTTTAATTTCAACACTTGTCATTTGGTTGAAGTATAAAGACAGAGTTGATGTTCCAGCAGATATTTCAGTTGCTGCGGTTTTAAAGTCCGCTAATCGCGATTAAAACTATTAACCCAAAAAGCACAACCAAAGTCACAATACGGCGGGTTTTATAACTCATTGTTTATGCCTTTTCGCTATGTGATGGCGTTAGTTTAATGATGATAAATGCGAGTGCAATAAGCACTGGGACCATGATGTATGCACGTGAGATACCGAAGTTATCGCCTAGAAAACCTAGCAAAAACGGAGCTCCTGCAATAGCTATTCCAGCTGCAAGAGATGCCTTACCAACTGCTAAATCTGGGCGGTTATCACTAAAGCCAACTAAGCGGATTGCCGATAATGCGAACTGCATTGAAATACCCAAGCCAATTACAAGTAAACAAACCAAGCTAATAATCATTGAATGTGACAACCAGAAAGCAGTGAAGCCAAAGAATTGCAGGGCGACTATTCCTAAGAGTTGATTATCGAGTTTGAAGTTTTTGAGCAAAGAACCACCGAACCAACGACCAATTCCCATTCCAGTTCCAAGTGCAACTATCGCAACAGTGGAGATTGCAGCCGTTGAACCAACGCGATCCTTCAGCAATGCTGCAGCCCAAAAAGAAGTTGCAAACTCTGATGAAATACACGCTACGAAACCAAACCAAGCCAACCAAAACTTAGGCGACATCTTTCCACTTTGTGGTCCACTTTCATCTGGCACATGTTCTTCAACATTCTTCTCGCGTCCCACCAACACTAAAACCAAAGCCGCAGGAAGTGCCAGCAATAATCCTAAGCGCCAGAAATCTCGATAGAGCGAAGCAATTGTTCCAATAAGTGCGGTTCCTGTTACAAAACCCACGGAGGCAATTCCATTTGCCTGAGGAATAGCAACTTCTGCAGCTTTTCCATAGTGGTGGGACATGGAAGTGAGCATTGTGTTAATTACTATCGAAGTACCAAAACCAGTGATGAGCGTGGCAGGTAATGTGAGAATAACTGGTGGCGAAATAACGAAGAGAAGAAGTCCTAATAAAAAGATTCCAAGACCAACCCACTTAGTTCTTGCCCGCCCGAATTTATGAGCAAGATGTGGGTTGGCATAACCAGCGGCAATAGATGCAACGCCCATGGCCGTTCCATGCAGCCCAGCAATAGTCAGAGATGTTCCTTGATCAGCGCGAAGTAGTGATTGTGCTGGTCCAAAGCCGCCTAAGTAGAAGTTAACAATGGCGGTTTGGGTAGCAACGACCCAGAAAAAGCGGTCGCGCTGAAAGGTTTTAGGCACGGGGCTATTAAAGCGCAGACACTACGAAATCAATGCATTTGGTCAATGCTTCAACATCACTTGGCTCAACTGCTGGGAACATACCAATGCGAAGTTGGTTTTTACCGAGCTTGCGATAAGGCTCAGTATCAACGATTCCATTAGCACGAAGTGCTGCTGCAATCTTTGTTGCATCAATTGCATCATCAAAGTTAATTGTTCCAACAACTTTAGAGCGCATAGATGGCTCAACAACAAATGGAGTGGTGTAACTGGTCTTCTCTGCCCATGAATACAAGATGTCAGAAGATTTCTCACTTCGACCTGCAGCAAATGAAAGTCCGCCATTGGTATTCATCCACTCAATTTGATCAGCTAGCAACATAAAAGTTGTCACTGCTGGAGTGTTATAGGTCTGATCAAGTCTGGAGTTTTCAATTGCAATGGATAGATCAAAAAATGCAGGAATCCAACGACCGCTGGCTTTAATCTTTTCCACTCGTGCAATAGCTGCAGGGCTCATTATTGCAATCCATAGTCCGCCATCAGATGCAAAAGATTTTTGCGGAGCAAAGTAATAAGTATCAAATTCTTTAGCATCAACCATTAAGCCACCAGCTGCACTTGTTGCATCAACTGCAACTAGAGCATCACCAATATTTGCTGGACGGATGATTGGCATTGAAACACCAGTGCTAGTTTCGTTGTGTGTAAGGGCGTAAAGATCGATTCCAGCTTCAGCAAGTGCGTTTGGATGTGTGCCAGGTTCGGATTTGATAACAGATGGCTCACCAAGAAAAGGTGCCTCTTTAGATGCACTGGCAAACTTTGAAGAAAACTCTCCAAAAACTAAGTGCTGAGAACGGTTTTCAATCAAGTTAAGAGTGGCGATATCCCAAAACGCAGTTGAGCCACCATTGCCGAGGATTACTTCATAACCTTCTGGCAGATTAAATAATGAATGCAAGCCTTCGCGCACGCGCTTTACAACATTCTTAACGGGCTTTTGGCGATGTGAGGTTCCGAGAATTGATGTACCACTTGAGGCAAGTGCAGCTAATGCCTCTGGACGAATCTTTGATGGACCACAACCAAAACGTCCATCAATAGGCTTGAGATTGCTAGGAATGATGATCTCTGTGCTCATGGCTTAAGCCTATGGGTAGTACCTATTCAACTCCCAATTTGAATTGGTGTTATCTCTCTCATAGCGCAAACGATCATGCAATCGAGAGTAACGACCCTGCCAAAATTCAATGGACAGTGGAGTCACTCGAAATCCACCCCAATGTGGTGGACAAGGAACGTTTGTTCCTTCAGGCCATTTCTGCGCAGCACCTTCATAGCGCTGTTCTAACTCTTCACGTGATGCAAGTGGTGATGATTGATGACTTGCCCACGCACCAATCTGTGAACCCCACGGTCTTGTTGCGAAGTAATCTTCGGACTCTTGTTGCGAAACCTTTGCAGCTAGCCCGCTGATCGAAACTTGGCGCTCCATTGCATACCAAGGAAAGAGCAAACTGACGTGTTCATTATTTTCCATTGCATGTGCTTTGCGTGATGAGTAGTTGGTGAAGAAAGTAAATCCACCTTCTGAAATATCTTTGAGTAAAACGGTGCGAGTAGAAATGGACGAGTCACTATCTAGTGTTGAGAGCACCATCGCATTTGCTTCGACAATCATTGGATTTTTATGGGCTTGGCCAAGCCAATCAGAAAAAGCGGCGAATGGGTCTGCATCTAATTTCTCGAGGCCAGCCTCACCATAGGAGCGGCGCATTGCTCGGATCTCTTCGCGAGAAAACTCATTTTCGGCCATGGATGTATCGAACCTCACTTTTGCTCTGAGTGCATCCTCTTAGCCTTGTGGTCGCCAGCACCCCTTCTATGGGGGCAGAATTGCCCCGTGTAGGAAACTTTCACTTCGCTAAAAGGAGCTCGCCGTGTCAGATGATTTCAAGCCAGGTCTTGAAGGTGTTATTGCGTTTGAATCTGAAATTGCAGAGCCCGATAAAGAAGGTAGCGCGCTTCGCTACCGCGGAGTTGATATTGAAGATCTAGTCGGACGCGTTTCATTTGGAAACGTATGGGGACTACTAGTTGATGATGAATTTAATCCAGGTCTTCCTAATGCTGAAAAATTCCCACTACCAGTTCACTCAGGTGATGTGCGCGTAGATGTGCAAGCAGCAATTTCAATGTTGGCACCAGCGTGGGGATTCAAGCCACTTCTAGATATTGATGATGCAGAAGCTCGTAGCAATCTTGCACGTGCATCTGTAATGGTTCTTTCATACTTGGCACAAGCTGCTCGTGGTCAAATTGCACCAGCTATTCCAGAATCTGAAATTGATAAGGCGCACACAGTTGTTGAGCGGATGATGATTCGTTGGCGCGGAGAACCAGATCCAGCACACGTTCGTGCGATCGATGCTTACTTTGTTTCTGCTGCAGAGCATGGAATGAATGCATCAACATTTACTGCTCGTGTAATTGCATCAACTGGTGCAGATGTTGCAGCTGCGTTATCAGGTGCTATTGGTGCGATGTCAGGTCCACTTCACGGTGGTGCACCTTCTCGCGTGTTACACATGATTGAAGAAGTTGAAAAGACTGGCGATGCAACTGCTTATGTAAAGGGATTACTTGATCGTAAAGAACGCCTTATGGGATTTGGTCACCGCGTTTATCGCGCAGAAGATCCACGTGCTCGCACATTGCGTCGCACCGCTAAAGAATTAAATGCTCCACGTTATGCAGTTGCAGAAGCGCTAGAGCAAGCAGCACTTAAGGAACTACGTGAGCGTCAACCTGATCGTGTTCTAGAAACAAATGTTGAGTTCTGGGCAGCGATTATTTTAGACTTCGCTGAAGTTCCTGCGCATCTATTTACTTCAATGTTTACTGCTGCGCGTACTGCAGGTTGGTCTGCACACATCTTGGAACAAAAGCGCACAGGTCGTTTGATTCGCCCATCAGCTCGCTACATCGGTAAGGCTCCTCGCAAGCCTGAGACCGTAACGGGCTGGGATGGCACGGTAGAGCAGCTTCACAAGTAGAACAGGCTAGTTAGCCAAAATAATGCTTGAATCAGGCCATGCCTAAACGAAGCATTATGTGGTTTCGCCGAGATCTACGCATCGGTGATAACCCAGCGCTCCTGGAGGCCATCTCATCTTGTGATGAGATCGTGCCTGTTTTTATTTTGGACAAGAAACTCATTGATGCAACAGGAACTAAGCGTCTGGCATATTTCGGTCAATCATTGCGGGCACTAGATGAATCTCTTGGCAATAAATTGCATGTAATGGTGGGGGATCAGGTTGACGTTCTAACAGAGTTAATGAAGCGTTATGGTGCAACGAGTGTTCATATCTCAACAGAGTTTGAACCTTATGGCGCAGCGCGCGATAGTCGAGTGGAAGCAGCTGGAATTCCATTAGTTAGAACTGGAAGTCCATATGCCGTTGCACCAGGTCGAGTATTAAAGCCAAGTGATGCAACGCCATACAAGGTCTATACCCCTTTTTATCGTGCCTGGTGTGTTCATGGGTGGCGCAAGCCAGCTGATACTCCTAAAAAAATTAATGCAGTGACACCGCTAGCAACAGATCGAAATTTTCCAGATTGGCCACTGCCAGAAGGAACGGCCATAACGCCTGCCGGTGAAAAGGCAGCGCTAGAGCGATGGAAGTATTTTCAGAAAAATGGTTTAGATAATTATGATGAAGGCCGTAATTTGGCAGGTATTGATGGCACGAGCAAGCTCAGTGCACATTTAAAGTGGGGAGAAATTCATCCACGCACTCTGCTTGCACCCCTAGGTGAAAGCAAGGCCCACGATACTTTCCGTAAAGAGATTGCTTGGCGTGAGTTCTATGCAGATGTTTTATTTAATAATCCACACACAGATAAAGATTATTACTCTCCTAAATTTGCTGAGATGCGCTACAACAAACCAGATGCCAAATTTGATGCATGGAAGACTGGTAAGACTGGCTACCCATTTGTAGATGCAGCGATGCGCCAACTTCTAAAAGAAGGTTGGATGCACAATCGCACACGCATGGTTGTTGCATCATTTTTAGTTAAAGATCTGCATTTAGAATGGCAGTTAGGTGCAGATTTCTTTATGGAGCACTTGGTTGACTTTGATGTTGCATCTAATGCCCATGGTTGGCAGTGGACTGCAGGTACTGGCACTGATGCCTCTCCTTATTACCGAGTTTTTAATCCTATTGAGCAAGGCAAGCGCTTTGATGAAAATGGCGATTACATTCGAAAGTACGTCCCTGAGCTAGCTCATTTATCAGCTGCAGAAATCCATGAGCCATGGCTTTTTCTAGATGGGTATAGCAAAGGTTACCCAGAGCGAATAGTTGATCATGCAACAGAGCGATTGGAATCACTTGTCCGTTTGCAAGAGATTAAAGCCGACAAACCCCTAGACCCTCGCGCTTAGCTTGATACATCGCATCATCTGCTCGGCGTAATAAATCAGGTGATCCAGTATTTTCTGCCACACCAATACTCACACCTATGTTGATTTGCTGATTATCAATATCAAAGGGATAACTCAACGTTGCTCGAAGCGCCAAGGCAACATCCATTGAGTGTTCATAGGCACCCTCAATTAACACACCAAATTCATCTCCTCCCAGACGAGCTAGCAGCGCGCCAGAAGGTAGAGCTCGCGCAAAGCGCATAGATACTTGTTGCAGCACTTTGTCACCTGTGGCATGGCCATGCAAATCATTGACGGGTTTAAAACCATCAAGATCTAGCAAAAGCAGTGACCCATCTTTGCCTACAAAGTTTTCTATTTCGCTGATAAGACGCCTGCGATTAGGTAGGCCTGTTAATTCATCAGTGCGCGCCAAGATTCGCTCATGTCCGATATTTCTGGCTTGCTTGAGGGCGATTGTCATTCGGATAAATGCCAACATTAAAGTACTAACAGCTGGAATTAAAATAAAAGTTGGAAAGTATCCTGGCTTGATAGCGATTAAAGCTAAAAGAGTGGCGCTTAAGAAAACAGAAAGTGCGATGAATACTGGATTTACAGATGCTATAGATTCCTCATCTTTGCCTGGGTGCCACGTACTCTCTGCAAGAAGTACTAAACCCAATAACCAACCATCATCGACTATTGAACCAAAAGAATAGATTCCATTGAGATGTTGCCAGAGGAATAGGAAGTCTGTAAAAGTAAAGGCAATAGTGCCAGCACAAACTATGAGAGATCTTTGTGACCATCCATGAGATGCAATTGTTGCCATTGTTAAGGAAATTAGGATTAAGTCACAGACTGGAAAAGTCAGAGCAAAAAGGGCATCACTTAACTTTCCTCCAAAATGTGGCAATACAGGTTTGAGCGCAAAGGTTGTTCCTAACACTCCAAGACCAAGCCCGACAATGGATGCATCAAAGATCTCTAGGACAGTTGATTTTCTGCTTGAATTAATGAGGCGGGGAAGCGCGATAACGGCGAAAGGATAGAAAAGTAGATAAGCAGTGTTTGAAACTAGTGAGCTCATTTCAGGCAAGGCATAGTAGGAAGCTGCACTAGCTAGAACAGATCCAAAAAGCCATAAAGAAATAGCCGTGATGAGTAAAGGCTTCGAGAGTGGATCTGAAATTCTCTGCGCTATAGCAATAACACTGATTGCACATAAGGGGATTGCGTTATAGAGATAGAGCTCGACTAGTTTTGAACCATTCAAGGGTGAAAAGTGAGTCAAGAAATGCACAAGCAGAAGTAATGGGCCAACTATGCGAAGGATCCGTATAGCCATCTTCTAAATCTAGGTCAGGCAAAAACTGGGATTGAATAGGGAAAGCCCCGTTATTTCTAACGGGGCTTTTACCTACAGTTATTTGACTTTAGAAGCCCTTTGTACAAATGAGCTGTGCATTTGCCTTTGTGTTATCAACATCGGCCTTGAGCTGTGCTGGTTGAGTTGTTGCTGCCAACTTAGCTGCTTCGAGCTTGCGGATGTTAAGAGTAATTTTATTGAGCTGAGAAGTGTATAGACGCACAGCAGATGTCCATGCTGAAACTGCAGATGTATATGCTTTCTTATCTGCAGCACTAGTTGCTGCAGCAAGCTTTGCTTGTGCGGCAATTAGGCGCAAATTAGTATCATCAAGTTTTTTCTGTGTTTCAGCTTTATTTGCAGTCTCAGTTGTAATTCCAAGTTCAATTACCGGAATCTGAGCAGTTAGATTTGCAGTCAATGTCACTGAATCTTTTTGTGACTTTACAAATGCCGCTGCTGAATTAAGGCAGTCAACTGAAAGCCAAGTCAATTTCTTGCTCGTCGACAATGGATTCTTGGCACACTTGTACTTGCTACCACTCACTGTTGTTGATGCATTGAGTTTGGTACATGCAACACCATTTGAAATCTTGGCAGCTGCGCTAGCAGGGGTAGCAATCATCACGCCAGCGGCGACGACGAGTGTGAGTGTGAGAGAAGCGAGTTTACGCATCAGAAAAACCTCCATTGGATATGGGCTAATCGTAGCCAGCCGATACTCAAAAACTCTTGAGAACCCGCCCATGAAGCCAATGAATTCACTGTGAGATTAGTCAGGTATTACTTTTTGCGCTGCTTAATACGAACGTTCATGCCAACCTTTCGCACCAATGAACGTGGGATGTTGCGCATTAAGAAAGTAAGGAGTTGGTATTGCCAACCCGGAACGCTCACCGCTTTGCCAGCAACAGCATCTTTCCAAGCAGTAGCAACCAATTTGTCTGAGTTAAGCCACATAAATGCAGGCAGACCTTTCATTGACATGCCTCCGCGTTGGTGAAACTCAGTTCTAGTAAAGCCAGGGCACAGCGCACTGACTTTCACATTCGTTGAAGAAAGCTCAGTATGAAGTGATTCGGTGAGAACCGTCAGATAAGACTTTGAAGCACTATATGTTCCACCTGCGATCCAGCCTGCAACGGAAGAAACATTGATGACGACTCCCTTATTGCGCTCTTTCATTGCAGGAAGTGCAACATGCATCAGTCGCATAGGTGTGCGCACAAGAACATCGAGCATTTGCTGCTCAGCATCTAATTGACTCATTGTAAAGGCCTTATTGAGTCCAAATCCTGCATTATTAATAAGAACATCAATTTGATTATTTGTAATGAAATCTTCGATTGATTTACACCCTGAATCAGTAGCTAGATCTGCCTGAATCACTTTAGTTTCAATTCCAAAGCTAGATTCAAGTCCCTTTGCTCGCTCTTGTAGTCTTGGTAAATCACGGGCAACTAAAACTATGTTGTAACCGTTTTGAGCAAGTAAGCGTGTGAAGCTTTCTCCGATTCCAGCCGTTGCACCTGTAACTAAAGCCCACGATTGCATGTGATTTCCCTAATTAACTTTGAGTTCGCCAATTGCTCCGGTTGGAACAAATGGTGTGTGTGGTGCAACTGCATTTAATCTCTTGTATGGCTGATCTTGTGCAGGTCGTGAATCAACATCACCCTTATTAGGCCAAAACGATAAAGCACGTTCTGCTTGTGCAGTAATTGTCAGAGATGGGTTAACGCCCAAATTTGCAGTAATGGTTGAACCATCAACAATGTGAAGGGTTGGATAGTTCCAAACGCGGTGGTATGGATCGATCACTCCTTGGCTTACATCACTGCCAATTACGCAGCCTCCAACGAAGTGGGCCGTAAAAGGGGCATTAATGAGATCGCCAACATGTCCACCAGCTATTCCGCCATGTTTTTGTGCAATGCGCCTAACTGCTTCATTAGCTGCTGGAATATATGTGGCATTGGGATGATCTGGATCATTAGTAGAAGTTAAATGCCAACCAAAAAAAGATTTCTTGCCACGAACAGAGACTGATGAGTCAACATTTTGCATAGTGAGCGCAATAACTGTTCGCTCACTCCAGCGGCGAACATTTAGAATCTTCAAAAGTAGTTTTGGATTGGCTACAAACTGCTTCCACCACTGCTTACGACGCTCTTTGGAAGAAAAACCATCCGTCATGATGGTCTGAAGTAGACCCATCAAATTTGAACCCTTGCCATAGCGCACAGGTTCTATATGTGTGTTCTCATCTGGGAAGAAGGAAGAAGTAATCGCACTTCCATCGCTGTAGTCAATATCTGTGTTTTGCATGAGGGCACCAGTTAAAGCTTCACTGTTTGTTCTAGATAAATCACCTAGACGATCAGAGATTGCAAGCAATACCCCATCATCTTTCATCTTATGAAGGAGTTTTTGCGTGTTGAATGTTCCTGCAGCAACTATTACCTCTTTTGCGAAAAATACATTTCCTTTTTCACCTAGCCAGTCATCAGTTTTTCGGGTTGAAATCTTCCATTCACCATTGGCTAGCTGCTCAATTTTTGTAGCAGTAGTCATTGGGAAAACTTCTGCGCCAGCTTTTTCGGCTAAACCAAGGTAATTCTTAGGCAGAGTGTTTTTTGCGTTGTATCTACATCCACTCATGCAAGCACCACACTGCATACATCCGTTGCGATCTGGACCAACACCACCAAAGAATGGATCTTTGCTTGCAACACCTTTGCCATCACCAAAATAAATACCAAGTGGTGCCATCTTGAATGTGTGACCCACACCCATTTCTTCGGCAGCTTCTTTCATCGCCTTGTCGCTATTAGAAAAATAAGGATTCTCTGTTACGCCCAACATGCGTCGAGCTTGGTCATACCAAGGCTCTAACTCTTCTTTCCAGTTAGTAATTGATGCCCATTGTTTATCAGTGAAGTACTGATCACCAGGTTGATACAAAGTATTTGCATAAACTAATGACCCACCACCAACACCGGCGCCAGCTAGGACTAACACATCTGGTAAAACATGGATGCGCTGAATGCCATAGAGGCCAACCTTTGGAGCAAATAGGAATTTACTGATGCGCCATGATGTCTTGGGGAAATCTTTATCTCGAAAGCGCTTTCCAGCCTCAAGAACGGCAACGCTATAACCCTTTTCTCGAAGGCGAAGCGCAGATACGGAGCCACCAAAGCCGGATCCAATAATCACAACATCAAATGTGCGCTTCATTTCTTCAAGTCTAGTCATGCCAATAATTCATGACAAGATTGCCCCTGCACAATCTAAGTCCCCGTAGCTCAGTGGATAGAGCAACCGCCTCCTAAGCGGTAGGTCGCAGGTTCAACTCCCGCCGGGGACACGTTTTTTGATTAATGCTTAAGAGTAAATTTCTGCATCCACTTAGGTGCCCACCAGTTACGTTCACCAAACAAACGCATGAGCGCTGGAACAAGAAGTGCACGCACCAACGTTGCATCCAAAATAACTGCAAGTGAAACACCAAAGCCCAGCATCCTAATTGATGTAACACCACTAGTCATAAAGGCGGCAAAAACAACGGCTAACAACAATGCTGCTGCTGTAATAATTCGAGCAGATCGTTGCAGACCTCCTGCAACTGATTCAACATTGCTCTTACCGCTCAAGTGTTCTTCTCGAATACGTGAGAGCAAAAATAGTTCGTAGTCCATTGAAAGCCCGAACACAACCACTGCTACCAGAATTACCGAACCGGTATCCAAAGTTCCGGTTACGGTGAAATCACCAACTAACCACTTCAAGTGACCATCGATAAATACCCACGTAATAGCACCCAGAGTGGCAACTAGTGAGAGCGCATTTAAAATCACTGCCTTAATCGGCAAGATGATTGAACCGGTAAAGACGAAGATAAGGATCAACACTGTTAGTGCAATCCACCCCAAAGCTAACGGCAATGTTTTAGCAATTCCATCTTGTGAGTCTGTGAAATCAGCAGCTGCTCCACCAATAAGGGTGCCAGCAGGTTGATTCAGATTTCGAATATCGTGGATGACCTTAAGTGAATCTGTGCTTCTAGATGGCACTGAAGAAACTACCTGAACTCGGATATCTTGCTTGTACGTTTCAATTGCTCCAACACGGACCACGCCGTCAACGGCTTTAACTTTGTCTAAGAAAGAAGTTATTTCACTTTCTCGTCCAACACCATTTGGAACAACAACTTCAATGGGGCTACCAATTAATCCGTCAAAGCGGGTATCAACCACCTGAGATGCAATTGCAGCTGGATTTGAAGCAGGCAGAACTCTGGAATCTACTTGGGCAAATGAAATATTTGTAACTGGAGCAGCCAAAATTCCTAAGACAACTAAGCAAGCAAGTACAACTGGTACCGGGCGCTGCATAACATTACGTGCAGTGTGAGCCCAACGACCATCTTCTTTAGGAGTAATTGCACTCTTTCGAACGACGCCTTTATCAACTTTTTCACCCAGCACTGTTAGAAGTGCAGGTAGCGCAATTACTGCCCCAAGAACGGCAAAGGTAATCACTGCAACGCCGGCGTAACCAAAGGACTTTAAGAACTCAAGTGGAAAGAAGAGTAGTGATGCCATAGTTACAAAAACCGTGAGCCCTGAATAGAAAACTGTTTTACCCGCTGTGGCAACCGTAGTAACTACCGAATCCTCAACGCTATGACCATTATGGAGTTCTTCACGGAATCGATTCACCATAAGGAGGGCATAATCGATACCGAGTCCAAGACCAAGACCAGTAATGAGATTGAGGGCAAAAACGCTCACATTAGTGAAAAGCGTCAGTAGGTAGATAATAAAAAATGATCCAAGAATGGCTGTTACGCCCACAAAGAGTGGAGTTGCTGAAGCAACAAGGGCGCCGAATACAAATACCAGAAGCAAGAATGTAAGTGGAATGGCAATTGATTCAGCTAGGACTAAGTCTTTTTCAATCTTATGGTTAATTGCATATGTAATGACCCCAGCGCCAGAAGCGTAGATGTGTACGTTCTTGTACTTACCATCAAACTCTTTTTGTAGTGATGCCCCTAATGAACCCAGGCCATCCCAATCAAATGCATCAAGATTTGAATAGACCAAGATGAATCNGGCTTTTCCATCCTTGGATTTCATAGTTGGTGCGCCACCAGTTGACCAGTACGAGTAAGTCTTAGAGACGCCTTTTTGGCCTTGAATCTTCTTTTCAATTTCAACGGCAGTTGTTGCAACTGATGGATCATCGATTGTTGAACTTGCAGAGTCAACTACCATGACTGCAACTGGCTCTTCTGCACCAAAGACATCCACAACATATTTTGCGGCTTTAGCAGAATCACTATTAAGGTCTGAGTAGCCGCCCGAATCTAAACGGCCAAAGGAAAGCGAGCCAATAGCGCCAGCAATGATGGTTGCGATAACAAAGGCTAGAAGGACTAACTTGCTGCGCCTAGCAATGAACTTTCCAAGCTTCTCAAACACGTTTCTTACTCCTTAGATGTAGACTTAAAACTATGAGTGATCTCTTTCCTAATGTGACATCAGATGAGATCGATCCTGAAGCCGTGGCTGAACAATTACGTCGCGAAGAAGAAATTAAGTCTGATAAGCCGCCTCACCACCAGGATTAATCTGCCTTAGCTGCCGGAGCAGCTGGGGGCGTAGGTGTGGATTTAGCAGGTTCACTTGCAGTTGTCTTTTTTGCAGAATCTGTTTTATAAAACCCAGAGCCTTTAAATACAACACCGACTGCGCTATAGACCTTACGGATTTCTCCCTTGCACTGTGGGCACACGGTGAGTGAGGCATCACTAAAGGATTGGAAAGCTTCAAATTCATGCTCGCAAGCGGTACATGCGTATTGGTAGGTAGGCACTAGCGCTCCAATCATTAAATATGGCCTTATTCCAACCCTCTGGGGGTAGAAGCTAAGTCTAAAGAAGTGAGACGATTGGCGCGAATTCAAGTCCAAGATACGAAGGAGATCTAAGTGAAAATCACTCGAGTCCGACAATTCTTGGCAGTTTTAGCCTTTCTTGGCTTTATGGGTGTGACATCAGCGAGTGCAAACTCACTTATTACAACTTCACCAATAAGTGGATCCACGGTCACGACAGCTCCTACATCAGTAACTCTGACTACTCAAGTTGCTTTGCTTCCTGATGCAAACGAAATAGTGATTACAGACCCTGCAGGAGTACGCGTTGATGATGGAACTCTGACAATTAGCGATGTTTCAGCGACTATTGGTCTAAAACCTCTTGTTGATTCTGGAATTTATAAGGTTTCTTATACTTTGTATTCAGAGGGAGATGTTCCACTAGAGGGTTCATTTACATTTAATTTTTCTGCTCCCACTGTGATTTCACCGACTGAAGCATCACCTACTCCCACACAAACCCAAACACCTGCAAGTAGCAGTTGGGGAACAAATATTTTTATTATTTTTCTTTTAATCATGGCATTTTTTGTTCTAATTGCGCTCGCACTCTATGCGAGAAAACTCTTTAGGGAACGATGATCGCTTTAAGCACAATATTTAAGTATCTATCCCTCATAGGAAGTTTTGCCGTAGTTGGAACGCTATTGGCTATGGGATTTTTGCTTCTTGATACCCATGGAAAACTTTCTACTTCTGCTCAAAAGCTTCGCACGATGTTATGGATTTGCGGCCTTACCTGGTCAATTGGAAGCATTGGAACAATTCTCTTTACGCTAGCGACCATCCTGGATCAACCACTCTCAGTGGCTTTAGATTCAACCGTCTTACGCTCTTTCGTTACCCAAGTAACTTTAGGTCAGTATTTACTATTTCAATCAATCGTTGCCCTATTCATAACTTTTGCATCTATTCGCGTCAATAAGATTCTTACAGTCATTGTCCTTCTCATCCTCACACTCATTGGCCTAGTTGCACCTATTTTCCAGAGTCACTCAGCTTCAAGCGGATCACATGCGATGGCTATCGGATCTTTAGTTGTTCACGTGGTTGCACTCTCGTTGTGGGTTGGCGGTGTAATAACACTTGCCATCTTGGACCCTGAAGATAGACCAATAGCAGTGCCACGATTTAGTGCATTAGCTTTATGGGCCGCTATCGCTGTTGTAATAAGTGGAACAGCCAATGCTTGGGCCCGTCTAGATTTCAAAGAAGCGTGGAACTCGACCTATGCATGGGTAGTAATTGGAAAAGTTGTTCTTACAATAATTTTGATTACGATTGGATATTTACACCGTAAGAACTTGGCGCTGCGCAGTTCGATTAATTGGACAGGCTTTGCGCGATTAATCTTTGCAGAGAGCTTGGTCATGGTTGTTACGGTTGCCATGGGTGCATGGTTATCTTCAAACCAAGCACCATTGAGGCCAGAGCGTCCAAAGTTTGATCCAGCTTTAGCTGTTGCAGGAATTTCTACGCCTCCAGCACCGACCTGGAGTCGCATCTTTTTGAGTTATGAACCAGATGCATTAATGATTGGAATTTTAGTCACAGCAGTTGCGCTCTACATTAAGGGTGTCGTTGTTCTTACAAAGCGAGGCGATAAGTGGCCAGTAGGTCGCACAATCTCGTTTGCCTTAGCAATTTCAGCAATAGATTTTGCTACTAGTGGCGGACTTGGTCTCTATGCTCACTTTGCATTTTCATATCACATGGTTGCTCACATGATTTTAGGAATGATTGCACCCATTGGAATTGTTTTGGGAGCACCAATTACATTAGCGCTACGAACCTTGCCACAAGGCAGAAATGGAGACGAGCGTGGCGTTAGAGGATCACTTCTTGCCGCACTTCATTCCAAGTTAGCTATTTTCTATACCAATCCCTTAGTGGCCTTAGCTTTCTTTGATGGATCTCTCTTTGCTCTCTATTTCACAAACTTATTTGGATCACTCATGCAATCGCATGTGGGACATCTAGTCATGAATGTTCACTTTCTTCTTGCGGGCATTCTCTTCTTCCATGTCGTAATTGGAATTGATCCAAACCCACGCAGAGTTCCACATTTAGTGCGCATTGTTATTCTCTTTGCAGCTATGAGTATTCATGCATTCTTCTCAGTTGCTCTGATGTCTAACTCAACTTTGATTGACGGTGGATACTTCGCTTCCCTTAAATCACCATGGCTTCTTGATCTACTTGCCGATCAGCGCATTGGTGGATCGATTGGGTGGGCGATGGGGGAGATTCCAATTCTCCTAGCCTTGGTTGCCACTTTTATCAGCTGGGTTAAGGATGACTCACGTGAAAGCATACGAATTGATAAAAATGCTGCCCGATCTGCAGCAATGGGTCAACCAGATGAGTTGGCAACGTATAACAAGTATTTGCAAGATTTAGCCCAACGCGATAGAAATGAACCCTAATGGCAAACTTATTTGATATTCCTAGCGAATATAAAGAACTTCGTGCCAGCGTTCGCGCCTTGGCCGAAAAGGAAATTGCTCCATTTGCAAAAGCAGTTGATGAAGATCATCGCTTTCCACAAGAAGCAGCTGATGCACTTCAAAAAGCCGGCCTAGCTGCAGCACACGTTCCAACTGAATTTGGTGGCGATGGGGCGGATGCTCTTGCTGTTGTAATAATCATTGAAGAAGTTGCACGCGTTTGTGGTGCTTCATCCCTTATTCCAGCTGTTAATAAACTTGGATCACTTCCACTGATGCTCGGTGGCAATAAGGATCAAAAGCAGCGTTGGTTGTCTCAATTGGCACAAGGTAAAGGTTTTTCATATTGCTTATCAGAATCTGATGCCGGTTCAGATGCTTCAGCACTTCGTACAAAAGTTGAGCGAGATGGTGACGGCTGGATTCTTAATGGAAGTAAAAAATGGATTTCAAATGCAGGGATTTCGGAGTATTACACAGTCATTGCACAAGGTGATGCCTCCCTTGGTTCAAAAGGAATTACTGCATTCGTAGTTGAAAAATCTGATCCAGGCGTATCTTTCGGTGCTCCAGAAAAGAAAATGGGCTTTAGAGGTTCACCTACTCGTGAAGTTTATTTCGACAATGTGAAGTTGGCAGATGATCGCCGCATTAGCGAAGTTGGCGAAGGCTTTGCCCTAGCAATGAACACACTTGATCACACACGCATCACTATTGCTGCACAAGCGCTCGGTATTGCGCAAGGAGCACTTGATGTTGCAACTCAGTATTCACATGAGCGTAAGCAGTTTGGGAAAGAGATCTTTGATTTCCAAGGGGTTCAATTTATGTTGGCAGATATGGCAATGAATATTGAAGCCGCCCGTCAATTAACCTATGTTGCAGCATCAAAGAGTGAGAGCGGTGAAAAGGATCTCCGTTTCTTCTCAGCTGCAAGCAAATGCTTTGCTAGTGATGTTGCTATGAAGGTTACAACTGATGCTGTTCAGATTTTGGGTGGTTATGGCTACGTTTCAGATTACCCAGTTGAACGAATGATGCGAGATGCCAAACTCACTCAGATCTATGAAGGAACCAATCAAATTCAGCGAATAGTTATGGCGCGCAATCTACCTAACGCTTAAATCTGACTATGAGCGAAGGTGTTGCCGCGGCATCTAGGGCAATATCGTGAGCTTCTCGTGGCAAAGTTTCACTCGTTAATTCACCTGCATGAACTAAACCAATTTTCCATCCGGGCAATGTTGGTAATGCGCGATCGTAAAAACCGCCACCCTGTCCCATTCGATAACCTTCCTGGTCAATACGAAGTGCTGGAGTAATGACCACACCAACATCACTTGTGTCCGTTACTGCTGGACCAGTTGGTTCAGTGAGATTTTTTGTGATTTTCAAATGTGTGGGATTACCATCCCACTGAACCCATTCAATAACTAAACCATTTACTCTAGGGAGCAAGAGTTTTTTGCCATCTGCTAAAAAAGCTTTATTGATTTCAGTGGTGCTGGGTTCCTGGGCATATGAAAAGTAGGAGCAGATTGTTGTGGCACTGACTATCTCTGGAGCTTTCAGAATTACATTGAAATTGGTGGGGATGAATTTTTGAACCCGTTCACGGCGGTAACGATCACGCAACTGCTTCTTGAGTGTGTTCTGACTCATTGCTTTCGCCCTCCGCTTTCCACGCCTAAATCCCAAAGATTACTGACCACAACAAGTATGGTGTGATTATGGCAGAGCACACGCGGGTTGATGAGTTTTTAACTTCACTTTTAGCGATCTGCAAACCTCTCGATTCCTTTGAAATGCCTTTACTCGATGCCCATGGAGCAACGCTGGCAGAAGATGTTTATGCGGGAGAGCGATTAGTAATGAAGGCTGGTTCAAGGATTCGTTCAACTCAAATTGGTTTAGCTGCATCTATTGGGCTCGATCATCTACCAACCAGACCACATCCACGTGTTGTCGTTATGTCAGCTGGCCCAGATTTAGTTGAACCAGGTAAAACGCTAAGTGATGATGAAGAGTTTGAAACTAACTCCTGGATGCTCACAACTGCTGTGCGTGAAGTTGGCGCAGTTGCATATCGCGTTCATTCAATTCCAGATGATGAAGCGCAGCTACAGAACTTGATTGAAGATCAATTAGTACGGGCCGATTTAATCATTATTAGCGGTGAGCGCCAGGATGATTCATTTGATTTGATAACACGAACAATTTCAAACATGGGCGAAATCACGACTGTTGATATGGCGATAGAGATGAGTGGTCGACATAACTTTGGACTCATTGGTCCGGATAAGACTCCAATCATCACTTTGCCTGGGGATCCAATCGCGGCATATATTTCATTTGAGCTTTTTGTTCGTCCAATGATTCGCACAATGCTGGGTGCAGCAACCATCCACCGTCCGAGCGTGAAGGCTAAATTAGAAAAAGCTATTGAATCCAGCGAGGGATTGCGCTCATATATTCGTGCGGCCCTTTCTGAAGATGCTAAATCTGTAACACCACTAACAAATCAAGAGGAACTCTCAACACTCTCTGATGCTTCTGCTTTCATAGCCGTGGGCGAAAAAGATATTCACTTAAAAGCCGGAGATGAAGTGACTGTGGTTGTCTTAGAGCGTAGATACATTTAAGTAGTCACATGAGTCATCAATGGCCAGTAGTACTTAAAAGCGAAGAGCTTTCGTTGCAAGCGTTGAGATTTAGAGATCGCGGTCGTTGGAACAATGTCCGAGCCGAAAATCGCGACTGGCTCACTCCCTGGGAAGCCACAATCCCATTAATTCCAGGTGAAGATGCGCAGAATCCCAGTCACCTTCCTTCTTACTTTGAAATGGTGCGCACCCTTAACTCTGAGGCTCGAAATGGCCGCTCATTTTCATTTGCAATTTGGCATCAGCGCAATTTAATTGGGCAGATTTCATTAGGTGGGGTAATTCTTGGAGCTATGCGGGGCGGCCATATTGGTTATTGGATTGATAAAAACTATGCAAATAGAGGCTTCACAACGCAAGCGGTTATGGCCCTGACGGGTTATTCATTTTCTATGCTCAATCTTCACCGCATTGAAATCAATGTCAGGCCAGAAAACACCGCATCAAGGCGAGTAGCTGAGAAGGCTGGCTATATTTTTGAAGGTGAACGTCCCCGTTATTTACATATTGCTGGAAATTGGCGAGACCATGTCGTATTCGTTAAGGAAAATCCTGCCGTTAAGTAGGCTCTAAATCCCAAGTTCTGCAGGTCTAATCCTTTATCTTTGTGCATCATGGCTTCCGGACTTATCTATATTGCGATCATTGGTATGTGGGTCGCATATTTCGCACCCCGTTGGATCCATGACCGTAACGAATTTTCTGGAAAGTCAGTTGAGCGATTTAAGAGTGCACTCATTGTTGTTGCAACTTCATCACCACATGGCGTTTCTGGAAGCGGATCTATTCATATTGATTTAGACCGCGAAGCAAAAATTGCGCAACTTCTTATGCGCAGACGAATTATGTTCTTTATTCTAACTGGTTCTCTAACTACGACACTTGTGGGTGGTTTCATGAATACGATGCCGTTTGTTTACTCATTAGTTCCTGTGACTGGAGTTTTGATTTATATAGCAAGTGTTCGTCGTCAAACTATTGCTGACAAGATTCAATACCGACGTGTTGCGCAACTACATCGTCGCACCACAGGTGTTTCAGCGACGAACTTAGCTGAAGTTGTAACACCAAAGCCATCGCAAGAACATTGGATTCCACTTTCAGAGCGTGAACTCAAAGGTGTTGTTCTATTGCCTAAGGGAACTGCAGCTGTTCGCCAAACTTGGGAACCTTCAGAAGTGCCAGCTCCAACTTATGTCAGCGCACCTAAGGCAATTATTCCTAAGCGCGTTATTGATTTAACTATTCCAGGAGCATGGAGTGATGAGCAAGAGCGCTTAGAGCGCGAAGCCCTTGCTGCTGCATCACCTTCACGTGATGAAATCTTTGACCAACAACTAGCTGATGAAGCAGTTGAGCGCCTTAATCAAGCACGCGCCTCTAACGAATAATTAGATCCAAGAGCTCATCCACATACGTTGCAGCCATGCATCGTATGTAATGATTTCGCCTGTGAAAATGGGTAAGAAATAAATAAAGTTCAAGAAAATAACTGTCACGAACGCAGCAACTAAACCTTGAGATATCCCTGATTTTAAAGAGCTATCTAGCAATAACTTGGCGCAATAGACAAGGGCCAGAATCATAAATGGCTCAAATATCACTGCATAGAAAGTAAATACGGTGCGGGCTTGGAAGAAGAACCACGGTAGGTAACCAGCAGCCATGCCCAGCACAATCACATTTAATGCTGGCTCAGAAATTCGTTTAACTAAGCTGCGTAACCAAAAACCAATAACAACTGCCACGGCAATAGTTCCCGCCCACCAAAGAAGTGGTGTGCCAATGGCTAATACTTCCTGTGCACAGTTATCACTTGCGCATCCCTTAGGTGATTCATAGAAGAAGGAAGTTGGCCTACCCATGACCATCCAACTCCATGGGTTTGCCTGATAAGAATGTTTTTCGGTTAATCCCGTATGAAAGCCCAGCATCTCAGAGTGGTAGTGAAACCACGATGCGAATGTATTTGTTGACCACGTGCGATCCCAACCACGCTTACTTAAAAACCAACCTGTCCATGTCGAGACATAAACAGCCACTGGAAGAAATCCATATTGAATGAACTTCATAATTGTTGGACGTATTAAACATTTAGAAGGATGCTGAGAGAAAATCTTATAAAGAGAAACAAAGAGCATGCCAACCAAGAAATAGAGTGCACTCCATTTACAACCCATCGCCAGACCAATTGCGATTGCTGCCAACCAATGTCGTTGTTGATACCAAAGAAAGAGTGCAAGGAGTGCAAAGAATGTTAAAAACAGATCAAGTAACGCTGTTCTTGAATGAACGAGTACCAATCCATCACAAGCCATTAGGAGGGCACCTATGCCAGTTAGAAGTGGTGAATAAAACAGAACATGCACAAAGCGAGCAAAGAGCAAAATAAGTAGGGTACCAATAATCGCCGTTGCAAATCTCCAGCCAAATTCATTATCGCCAAAGAGCTTGATCCCACTGGCTATAAGCCATTTTCCGACTGGTGGATGAACAATAAATTCAGGTTTGCTGCCACTCACTTCCACTCCGTATTTCAAGAAATCTCTAGCGCCATCAACGTAATAGACCTCATCAAAAACAAAGCCCTTAGGTGTTGCTAGATTTATTAATCGAATCGCAAGGGAGGCAATCGCTATAAGGATCGGGGCGATGGCGGCAATCATGTGTGTAATCGTATGCGCAAATCGGTGCGAAATTACTGAGATGATGGACCCATGGCATTGATATTGGCAGCAACCCCGTTGGGCAACCCAGCCGATGCAAGCGCGCGCTTAAAAATAGCCATTGAAGATGCAACGATTATTGCCGCTGAAGATTCCAGACGCTTTCACCGCTTGTGCTCAGATCTCGGAGTTACTTTCACCGCCCGCATACTTTCTTTCTTTGAGGGCAATGAAGATGAGCGAACTGCTGAACTATTAAATGAATTAGCAACTGGCGCACATGTTCTAGTTGTATCAGATGCAGGCATGCCAACAATTAGCGATCCTGGTTTTAGGTTGATGCGTGAAGCAATCGCTCGTGGTCTTGAAGTTTCTGTCATCCCAGGACCGAGTGCTGTGACAATGGCAGTTGCATTATCTGGACTTCCAACTGATCGATTTACTTTTGAAGGTTTCCCATCACGAAGTGCGGGTGCACGATTGGCAACATTTGAAAAGCTAAGACATGAAGAGCGCACCATGGTTTTCTTTGAGGCACCTCATCGCTTGGCAGATTCTCTCTCTGATGCACAATCTGTTTTTGGCGCCGATCGCAAAGGCGCAATTTGTCGTGAGATGACTAAGCATTATGAAGAAACTATCCGTGGAACACTCTCTGAACTTTCGACTTGGGCAGATGCCAATGAAGTTCTTGGTGAAATCACTTTGGTCATTCAAGGCGCAGTCCTTGATTCAGCAGCAATGACTGCTGATGAAATGGTGGCCCGCGTTCGTGAATTTGAAGCTGCAGGAATGGATCGCAAAGGGGCAATTGCCTCAGTTGCCGCTGAATTCTCAATTGCAAAGCGGTTGGTTTATGCCGCGGTGGTCGATGCGAATAAGATGAGCAAGTGACTAAGTCCTTTTATCTAACGACGCCGATTTATTACGTCAACGATGCACCGCATATTGGCCATGCCTATACGACGGTTGCTGGTGACGTGTTAACTCGTTGGCATCGTCAAAAAGGTGAATCAGTCTGGTTTTTAACTGGCACAGATGAGCATGGTCAAAAGGTTATGCGTACTGCTGAGGAAAACAACACTGCCCCCCAGGCTTGGGTTGATCGTTTAGTACAAGATGCGTGGAAACCTAACTGGCAAGCGCTCAATATCGCTAATGATGATTTCATCCGCACAACTGAAAAGCGTCACACTGAGCGTGTTCAAAAGTTCTTACAGTCCCTAAAAGATTCTGGTCATATTTATGCAGGTAAGTATGAAGGCCCATATTGTGTTGGTTGCGAGGAGTTCAAACTTCCAGGCGACCTCATTGAAATTGATGGCAAGAAATGCTGCCCAATCCATAGCAAGCCAATTGAACTAGTCAATGAAAATAACTGGTTCTTTAAACTTTCAGCTTTTGTCGCGCCATTGCTTGAGCACTACCGCAAGAATCCTGATGCTTGCCAACCTGAAAGTGCACGCAATGAAGTTGTTGCATTTCTAGAAGGTGGGGTTACAGATCTTTCAATCTCTCGTTCAACTTTTGACTGGGGAATTCCTGTTCCTTGGGATACTGACCAAGTTGTCTATGTTTGGTTTGATGCACTTCTTAACTATGCAACTGCAGTTGGTTTAACTGATGCACCAGATAGTGAAGGCGGCAAGAAGTTTGCACAAACTTGGCCAGCAGATGTTCACTTAGTTGGTAAAGATATATTGCGCTTCCACGCTGTTATCTGGCCAGCAATGCTTATGGCTGCAGGTTTAGATGTTCCTAAAAAGGTATTTGCTCATGGTTGGTTACTCGTTGGTGGCGAAAAGATGAGTAAGAGTAAGTTGACTGGTATTGCACCTAAAGACATCACAGACCACTTTGGTGTTGATGCATTTCGCTACTACTTCCTGCGTGCCATTCCTTTTGGCACCGATGGCTCTTTTTCATGGGAAGACATGGCTGCTAGATACACATCAGAGCTAGCAAATGACTTTGGAAACCTGGCCTCTCGCTCAGCAGCAATGGTGGAGAAGTATTGCGGCGGGGTATTGCCAGCTAAAAGCAATGATGCTGGCCTTGAGAGCGCGTTAAAAGAGGCAGTAACAAAGGCTGATGCTGCAATCTGTGAATTAGATTTCCAAGGCGGAATCCTTGCGATTATGGATTTTTGTAAGAAAGTAAATGGTTATGTAACCGAGAAAGAGCCATGGATTCTTGCCAAGGATCCTGCCAACCAGCAGATTCTTGAAGATGTTTTATATAACACTGCAGAATCTCTGAGAGCACTTGCCGTATTGCTCAATGCAGTGATGCCACAAACATGTGAGATTTTGTGGAGCAGCCTTGGTGCTCAAGCATCACTGGGAGATCTTGGTGCACAAAAGATCTCTGATGTTGCAACGTGGGGCCAATTACCACCAGGTGCCACAGTTACTAAAACTCCAGTTCTTTTCCCTCGTTTAGAAACGAACGCTTAATACATATGGCTGACCGCCACAACCGCGATATTGATCGTCAGCGGGCACCTTTACCAGAACCACTTCCTGCTCCAACAGTTGATGCGCATGCGCACATGGAAATCATTACTGATACTGCGCCGGATTCTTCTGAGGTTGCTCAAGTAATTGCTGAAGCTAAAAGCGTGAATGTTGATCGAATCATGCAAGTGGGTTATTCAGCTGAACAATCTGCTTGGTGTGTGGCGGCTGCAGAAAAATGGAACACATCAGTTTTGGCAGCAGTTGCTCTACATCCCAACGAAGCACCGGTTGTTGAGAATTTTGAAGCTGATTGGGCAGTGATTGCTCAGTTGGCAGAGCATCCACGAGTTCGTGCAATTGGCGAGACTGGACTTGATTACTTTCGTACACCCCCAGAGCTACGTGCGCGCCAACAAGAATCCTTTAAATGGCATATTGAACTAGCTAAAAAAACTAGCAAGGCTTTAGTTATTCATGATCGTGATTCACATGAAGATGTTTTATCTGTATTACTTGAAGTAGGGGCCCCAGAAAAGGTTATCTTTCACTGCTTTTCAGGTGATGTAGAGATGGCTAAGACCTGCATAGAGCGTGGATATGTCCTCTCATTTGCTGGCACGCTGACATTTAAAAACGCACCTGCACTGCGAGATGCAGTGAAGTTAGTTCCCATTGATCAACTATTAGTTGAAACTGATTCACCCTTCCTTGCGCCTATGCCACATCGCGGAGCGCTTAATACCCCAGCTCAGATTGCAAATATCGTGCGGGCAATGGCAGTTGAGCGAAATGCAGATCTTGGTGAGTTAGCAACGGCTCTGGGCAATAATGCTGAGCGTTTATTTGGCTCATTTGCCTCATGACATTATTAGGGGCGGCGCAAATCCGCGAACTTGCAGCAGCACTAGATTTAAAACCATCTAAATCCCTAGGACAAAACTTTGTTATCGATTCAAATGTCTGTACAAAGATTGTGCGCACAGCAGCAGTTGGCCCAACTGATATCGCACTTGAGATTGGTCCAGGTTTAGGTTCACTTACTTTAGCTTTGCTGGAAAGCGCTGCATCTGTTGTGGCAGTTGAAATTGATTCGCGTTTAGCTGGTCAACTCCCGATAACCGTTGCCAGTCATTTTGAACATCCAGAAAATCTAACTGTCCTTAATCAAGATGCACTCACAATTCAAACTTTGCCCGTTGACCCAACAGTGTTAGTAGCAAATTTGCCATATAACGTTTCTGTGCCTGTTTTGCTGCATTTGTTGGAAAAGTTTGAATCACTGAGAACTGGCGTGGTTATGGTGCAAGCAGAAGTAGCTGATCGCTTAGCTGCAAAGCCGGGCACAAAAGATTACGGAATCCCTTCGGTTAAAGCTGCCTGGTGGGCAGATGTAAAAGGTGCAGGATCAGTCTCGCGTTCAGTGTTTTGGCCAGCACCTAATGTTGATTCAAAGTTAGTTTCATTTACTCGTAGGCAAACTCCGGGGGATGAAGTACTACGACGCAAGGTTTTCACAATTATTGATGCAGCCTTTGCCCAGCGCAGAAAGATGCTGCGTTCAGCCCTTTCTGGCCTCTATGGCTCTTCTTCTGCTGCAGAAGAGATTCTTACGCGCGCAAAGATTGACCCCACTCTTCGAGGTGAAGCTTTAGAGATCGCTGGGTTTTGTGCCATCGCTGCCGTTGCACCTGACATTTTCTAGCCAACGCATTAAGGTCAAACCATGCCAATAAAAAACGTGACGGTTCGGGTGCCGGCAAAGGTCAACCTGCAACTTTCAGTTGGCCCACGCGAAGAAGATGGCTTTCATAATTTAGTTTCAGTTTTTCAAGCTATTTCGATTTTTGATGAAGTAACACTCTCCCTTGGTCAACCAAAATCTGGAGTCACCGTTTCAATTACAGGGGAGCAAACCCATGGCGTGCCAGCAGATGCTAATAACTTAGCTGCCCAAGCAGCAGCGCTGATGGCAGAAGAATATGACATTGAAATTGATGCACATATTGAAATTAAGAAATCCATTCCAGTTGCAGGCGGAATGGCTGGCGGTAGCGCAGATGCTGCTGCAACAATCGTTGCAATTGATTATTTATATTCTTTGGGTATGAGCCGCGAAGAGATGGCAGAAATTGCTGCAAAGTTAGGAAGTGATG
This sequence comes from actinobacterium SCGC AAA044-N04, assembly GCA_000378885.1. Classification (GTDB taxonomy): domain Bacteria; phylum Actinomycetota; class Actinomycetes; order Nanopelagicales; family Nanopelagicaceae; genus Planktophila. Next base: position 248,006 of record KB900461.1, read on the forward strand.
TTCCTTTCATGTTAAATGGCGGAACTGCAATTGGTACGGGCCATGGTGATCAATTAACTTCTGCGCTTTCTCGAGGCACCTATCACTGGGTATTAGCTCTTTCAACGCATGGTTTATCAACACCGGCTGTGTATGCAGAGTGTGATCGCTTGCGAACCGGACTTGAAATTGTTGAACCTCAAACAAATGAAGCACTCATGCAGGCACTGCTAGCAGCTGATGCAGAATCAGTGGGTGCACATTTGATAAATGATTTACAACCAGCAGCATGTTCGTTGCGCCCCGCACTGCGATTAGTTTTAGATGTTGGCCAGGAGTATGGAGCGCTAGGGGCGTTAGTCTCAGGATCAGGGCCAACCGTTGCTTTTCTCGTTGCCGATGAGGAAGCTGGACTTGATTTAACGGTGGCATTGACCTCAAGCGGAGTAGTGGGCAGCGTTGTTCGCGCATATGGCCCAGTGGCTGGGGCAAAAGTAATCTCGTAAAGAAGGTGCAATGTGGTCACAACCATGCCCATTTATGAGGGAGAATACGTGTTCCGCCATTGTGTAGTGGCTAGCACATGGGCCTTTGAAGCCCAGGGTCCAGGATCGATACCTGGTGGCGGAGCCACCGATAGGATTCACTCGTGACCGTAGAAACCGTGATCGTTCTCGCAGCTGGCGAAGGCACACGGATGAAATCGGCAAAAGCCAAAGTTCTCCATAGCGTTGCAGGACGTTCGTTACTTGGACATGTCTTACACGCAGTTGATCATCTAAAAGCTAAAGAAGTTCGCATTGTTGTCGGCTCTGGCCGTGAACTAGTTGAAGAACATATCTCCCACATCGCACCAAAGGCATCAACTGTCTTTCAAGAACACCGTGGTGGCACAGGACATGCTGCGCAGTTAGCGCTGGCCGGTTCAACACCAAAAGGCACAGTCTTAGTTTTAGCTGGTGACACACCCATGCTGACCGGTGAATCACTTGCAGCCTTTATCGATGCACATAACTCAGGAAAGTTTGCAGCCTCAGTTTTAACTGCCGAACACCCAGATCCAACAGGTTATGGTCGCATTATTCGAGATGATGCAGATGAGCTATTAAAGATTATTGAAGAAAAAGATGCCACAGATGATCAACGCTTTATCTTTGAAATTAACTCTGGTGTGTATGCCTTTGATGGAGCAGCGTTAGCGGCCTCTATTGGAAAGCTCAATAACTCCAATGCCCAAGGTGAGCTCTATTTAACTGATGTTATTGGAATCCTAAAGAGTGAAGGCGCATCAGTTGCAGCAATCATGATTGATGATTTCACTGAAATTCTTGGGGTTAATGACCGCGTTCAGTTAGCTGAGTCTGCAGCTCTGCTGCGCGATCGTATCAATGATGAATGGATGCGCTCCGGTGTGACAATCATTGATCCGACAACAACTTGGATTGATGCCACTGCCACAATTTCTCAAGATGTGACGATTCATCCAGGCAGTGCGATTTATGGAACGACAACTATTGCCCAAGGTGCATCTATTGGACCTCGCACGACCCTTACCAACTGCCAAGTAAAAGAAGGCGCATCCGTGCTTGAATCAATCGCAACAGATACTGTGATTGGTGAAGGCTCAACTGTTGGTCCATTTACCTATTTACGCGCAGGAACAGTCCTTGGTGATGCAACTAAGGCTGGAGCATTTGTTGAAATGAAGAATGCAACCGTTGGTTCTGGCTCAAAAGTCCCACATCTTTCCTATGTTGGTGATGCCACTATCGGGCAAGGCAGCAATATCGGGGCTGCAACAATCTTTGTTAACTATGACGGGGTAGAAAAGCACCACACCACTATCGGAGATCATGTCCGAATCGGTAGCGACACAATGTTGGTTGCACCACTAACTGTGGGAGATGGGGCATATACCGCCGCTGGATCTGTCATTACTGAAGATGTTCCTGCAGGCGCGATTGGAGTTGGCAGAGCCAAGCAAAGAAATGTATTAGGTTGGGTCATGCGCAAGCGCGCTGGTTCCAAGTCAGCACAAGCCGCCGAAGCTAAAGAGAAGAAGGGCTAATAAATGAGCGAGATCCGTTTATCTTCTGAAAAGAGATTACGTCTTTTTGCAGGCCGCGGATTTCCTGAATTAGCTGATGAAGTTGCAGCAGAGTTAGGTATTCCACTCACTCCCACTTCAGCATATGACTTTGCAAATGGCGAAATCTTCGTTCGCTTCGAAGAATCAGTTCGCGGTTGTGACGCTTTCGTAATTCAAAGCCACACAACTCCAGTCAACAAGCAGATCATGGAACAACTCATCATGGTCGATGCATTAAAGCGTGCATCTGCAAAGCGCATCACAGTGGTTGCACCTTTTTATGGTTATGCACGTCAAGATAAAAAGAGTCGTGGACGTGAACCAATCACTGCACGATTGATGGCAGATCTTTTCAAAACTGCTGGTGCTGATCGTTTGATGTGCGTTGATTTACACACGTCACAAATTCAAGGTTTCTTTGATGGTCCTGTAGATCATCTCTTCGCACTTCCAATGCTGGCTAACTATGTTGGTAGCAAAGTAGATCGCACACGCTTAACAATCGTCTCTCCAGACTCTGGTCGAGTACGTGTTGCAGAGCGCTGGTCAGATCTTCTCGGTGGTTGCCCAATCGCATTTATTCACAAAACTCGTGATCCACGCATTCCTAATGAATCAACAACAGGACGTGTGGTTGGTGATGTTCAGGGGCAAACCTGCGTAGTTATCGATGACATGATCGACACTGCAGGCACAATTACTAAAGCTGTTGAGGCTCTCTTTGATGCAGGCGCTGCCGATGTGATCATCGCTGCAACACACGCCGTGCTTTCAGGTCCAGCAGTTGAGCGCCTGAAGTCTTCTCGGGCCTCAGAAGTTGTTGTTACAAATACTCTGCCAATCTCTGAAGATCAAAAATTTGATGGACTCACCGTCCTATCGATTGCTCCACTTCTAGGCCGCGCCATCCGCGAGGTATTTGAAGATGGATCAGTCACCTCCCTCTTTGATGGGCATTCCTAAGCGGGGATTTGCTTCAAAGCGCCCCTCGAAGATATTGTTTGCTTCGTTCCGGCGAGGGTAAGAATTTACTTCCGTAATCGACGGCTTAAGGACTTAACTCCTCATCGGAACTTTGTGCAGACACCGAAGTTATCTAGAGGAGATTTAAAATGGCAGAAATCAGCATCAACGGCGTACGTCGTACCGAATTTGGTAAGGGCGCATCACGTCGTGCACGTCGCGATGGTTTGGTTCCTGCCGTCATCTACGGTCACGGTGAAAAGCCACAACACATCACACTTCCAGCACGCGAACTAGGCGTTGCTCTGAAGCAGTCAAACGTTTTGTTAGACATCGTTATCGATGGCAAGACTGAACTTACTCTTCCAAAGGCGATTGTTCGCCACCCACTTAAGCAAATCCTTGAGCACATCGATCTAGTTCTAGTTCGTCGCGGCGAGAAGGTTGTTGTTGCTGTTCCTGTTCATGCAATTGGTGAGCACAGTCGCGATGGAATCCTTGAGCACGTTCACAACTCAATTGAAGTTCGTGTTGAGGCAACTGCAATTCCTAGCTTCCTAGAAGTTGATATTGATGGAATGACCTCTGGTGAGTCACGTTATGCATCAGATGTGAAGCTTCCAGCAGGAGTTGAACTTGAATCTGATCCAAAGACAATCGTTGTTCACTTGTCTGAGAAGTCCACAGCAGTTGAAGAAGTAGCAGCTCCAGCGGCAGCAGCAACTGATGCTGCAGCACCTGCAGAAGATGCAGAAAAGAAGGACGCTTAACCCTTACGCTTACCGTTATGACGTGGTTGGTAGTGGGCCTGGGCAATCCAGGCGATAAATACGCTGCCACCCGTCACAACGTGGGCCAGATGGTGATCGATGAATTAGTTCGACGCCACAACGTTAAATTATCTTCACACAAATCTCGCACACATATCGCAGCCTTTAAGTTGGGCGTTGGTGTTGATGCACATCCAGTTATTGTGGCGAAATCACAATCATTTATGAATGAGACTGGTGGGCCGATTAAAGCCCTTGCAAACTTTTATTCTGTGGAGCCACAAAAGATTATTGCCCTGCATGATGAACTTGATATTCCTTTTGCAGCAATCCGCACAAAAATCGCCGGCGGGGATAATGGCCACAACGGTCTTAAATCAATGACGTCAGCTTTTGGCACTGCAGAGTATTACCGCGTGCGCTTAGGCATTGGTCGCCCAATGGGCGAACAAGATCCGGGTGATTTTGTGTTAAAAGCTTTTTCAAAGGTAGAACAAAAAGATTTAGCTGAGTTTATTGTTCGTGGGGCAGATGTTGTTGAGTCGCTAATCAACGAAGGACTAGAGCGAACACAAACGCGTTATAACTCTTAATCACCCTGTATTTCTAAGCCCTGCAGCCACACCATTGATGGTGAGCAATAGAGCTCTGCGCAATAGTGGATCTGCTGCATCTCCAGCATCGCGCACGCGCTTGAGCAAGTTGATTTGCAGTAAGTGAATAGGTGAAAGATATGCATCACGAACTTGCAAAGTTCTAGCCAAAATCTCTTGATCTCCAAGAATTGATTTCTTATTTGTTAGCTTTAGAATTTCTGCCACTGTTAAATCAAACTCAGCCTGGATTTGATCCAGGAAGTGGTGAAGTTCTTTAGGTACAAGAGTTTGAACATAACGGCGAGCCAGAGCTAAATCTGTCTTAGCTAAAGTCATTTCAACGTTGCTGATGAAAGTATGGAAGAAGTGCCATTCACCCAACATCTTTTGTAACACATCTGTTTTTCCAGCCTCGCGCGCTGCCTTTAAGCCAGAGCCCACACCAAACCAGCCAGGAACAATCTGGCGTGATTGTGTCCAGCCAAAGACCCATGGAATAGCGCGAAGTGAACCAAGACCACTGCTTGCATCAGGTCGACGCGATGGACGTGAGCCCAGGAAGAGATTTCCGAGTTGTTCTACAGGTGTGGATGCATAGAAATAAGCGGGTAGATCTGGATGATCAACAAGTGCGCGATAAGCGGTAAATGAACTATCGCTAACTAACTGCATGCACTCATTCCAGCTATTTAAATCTGCTACTGATTGGCGTGGTCCACGATTGAGAACTGTTGCTTCTAATGAAGCTGCCAGAGTTAATTCAACGTTTTCCCGAGCAAGGGAAGCCAATGAGTACTTATCGCTAATTACTTCACCCTGTTCTGTCATTTTAATTTGACCGTCAACTGATCCCCAAGGAAGTGCAACTAAGGCTTCATATGTTGGTCCGCCACCACGGCCAACAGAACCACCACGACCATGGAATAAACGCAGCTTCACACCGTGCTTCATCGCAATATCTCGCAAAGAGCGTTGCGCTCGGTGGATTTCCCACTGGCTCGTTGCAATGCCTGCATCTTTATTAGAATCTGAATAACCCAACATCACTTCTTGAACATCTCCGCGTAGAGCCACAAGTGAGCGATAGGCGGGATTACTTAAAAGCTTTTCAAGAATCTCACCTGCTGCGCGAAGTTCTGCAACAGTTTCTAGCAATGGTGCAAAACCAATACGGGCTTTCTTGTTCTTTAAATTAACAAGACCGGCTTGCTGGGCCAGAACAACGGCTGCAATTAAGTCATCAGCACCCTTAGTCATAGAGACGATGTAAGTCTCTATTGCCTGTGATCCAAAGCGATCGATTAAATCAGCGATTGCAAAGAAAGTATCAATTGTTTTTTGACCATTAGCATCTAGACCAGTGATAGCGAGATTGGTATCTGCTGCTAATAATCCTGTGAGAATTTCGAACTTTTCATCATGTGATTTTTCAATATAGGAAGCACTATCAACTACCTGTGCTAAAACATGGTGGTGAGCATCTGAGTGCTCGCGAACATCCATAGTTGCATGGGTAATTCCAAAGGCTGCCACGGTGCGGATGGTGCGCTCAAGTAGGCCTGTAGCAATGAGTTCACCTTTATGGGCAAAAAGTGAATCACGCATCAACATCAAATCTTTTAGTAGTTCTTCAGTATCTGCATAGTCGCGATGTGGAACATGCGCAGCACCTTTTGCATGACGGTCACGAGTAAAAGCTAGGCGGTGCACAATTGCTGTGGCCTTTAGGCGATAAGGCTCTTGGGCGTTTAAGCGCAAGAAACGTGGTTCAAATTCTCGGATGTGCTTTAAATCAGATTCAACTGATGCGCTTAGCTCTGGTGTGGCACCAATGATTCGTGTTGAGATTGAGAGCACTTGACGCAGCGAGTTCATCGCATCAATGGTGACGCGAATTGCATGAGAAACCTGTAAGACCATGGCATCAGTTGTGACTTGCGCGGTCACATTTGGATTGCCATCTCGGTCCCCACCAATCCAGCTACCGAATGAAAGAGGACGAGCTGTCACAGGAACGTGAACATCAATGCGCATCAGTTCGCGGGCAAAGTCATTGAGCACTTCGGGAACTGTCTGGCGGAACAAATCATCTAAGTAATACAAGGCGTTCATTGCTTCATCAAGAGGCTCTGGCTGACCAACACGTAATTCATCAGTTTGCCACAGCAAATCAATAGTTTCAGCTAAGCGATCTGCCTGAGAAGGATTACGAGAATCTTCTAGCAAATCTGCAACCTGACCCATTTTGCTTAACACTGATCGACGAGCAGCTTCAGTTGGGTGAGCGGTAAAGACTGGACGTACTGACATTTCATTAATCCACTGCGAAATTTCCTCAACAGTTAATTCATGACCAGGTGTTTGTGCTTTTAAGGCAACTTCAATTTTATCTACAGCACGTGCTAACCATGATCCCCCGCCTGCACGCGCATCAGCTAACACACGGGCACGGTGAACCTGTTCTGCAATGTTTGCCAAGTTGAAATATGTACTAAATGCACGTACCAACTGCACTGATTCTTCAACTGAAAGTGATGCAAGTAGATCTACGCCTTCACCTTCACGAACAGCTTTGCGCACCTTTTCTACAAGAGCTAAAAGCTCTGGACCTTCTTGGCGCACAAGTGTTTGACCCAGCAGATCTCCCAGTTTGCGGACATCGCTACGCAAAGCAGCATCATCTGCTGCTACTGCACCGCCAAACCCGCTGGATTCCATTGGGTAATCCTCTCAGGTCGCCGTAGGTGGTGCGAACAAATTAGAATGAATCCATTAGCCCCCTCCCTTTTGGGAACGGGGCCTAAGGGCGTTTATAGGGAGGTGTATTTGTGCGTGGCTTAACTTCATCGCTGCCATCGCAGCAAGGTGCATGTCATTTCGTGGCACCTTCACCGCTCTATCCATTTCTACTGGCAGCTCGCGCTGCAGATCACCCCTTACTTGTTGTTACAAGTTCTAGCCGAAGTAGCGAAGATCTAGTCAATGAACTGCGCGAACTACACAACAATGTTCTCGAATTTCCAGCTTGGGAAACTCTGCCGCATGAGCGTTTAAGCCCTCGCAGTGACACCGTTGCAAAGAGAATTCAAACTCTTTATGAGTTAGAGGAAAATCAATCAGTATTTCCTATTGTTGTAACACCAGTGCGAGGTGCTATTCACCGCATTATTGCAACCCTGGGTAAAGATGCACTTCTTGCTTTGGAAATCGGTAAAGAACAATCTTTAGATGAACTTGTTCGCCACCTTTCAACACTTGCTTATACCCGCACAGATTTAGTCGAGCGCAGAGGCGAATTCGCAGTGCGTGGTGGCATCGTTGATTTGTTCTTACCGTTGGCAGATTATCCAATTCGCATCGATTTCTTTGGTGATGAGATTGAAGATATGAGCTACTTTGAAGTTGCAGATCAGCGCACCTTTAAGCCAGTCGTTGGTGCCATTGCGATTTACCCTTGCCGAGAACTTCTTATTACTCAACAGATCAGACATCGAGGGCTAGAACTTAAGGATTCCCTGCCGGCAGCAGCAGAGCTTCTAGAAAAGATTAGCGAGGGCATAAGTTTTGAAGGCATGGAATCACTGATCCCACTGCTTATCGATGAGACTGAAACGATTATTTCTAGAATGCCAGCAAATACTCACATTATCTTTATTGATCAAGAGCGGATTAAATCAAGAGCTGCCGATTTGCTGGCAACCAATGAAGAGTTTCTTAACGCTTCCTGGAGTAATGCAGCACATGGGGCAGTAGCACCTATTCATGATGGTTCTGGAACATATATGTCGTGGGAAGAATTAAGCGCAGAGATTAGTGAGCAAAAAGTAGCCACGGGCTCACTCTCACCATTTGGAAGCGATCTAGCTGATGACACAGAATTTTTGGATTACAACGCAATAGATCCAATGCGTGGGGATATTGAACGCACTATTGAACAGCTACGAAACGCCGTCGAATCACATTTCACAGTGGTCTTTGCAACCCATGGCCACGGAATGCTCGAGCGCTATGCCGGAATATTCAGATCTGCAGATCTTCCCGTTCAGATAAATGAGAAGTTACTAGCCACTCCCACTAAGGGAACAATTCACTTAACAACTTCAATCATTGCACACGGTTTTGAGAGCGCAGAACATCAAATTCTTTTCATGACTGAGCGCGATTTAACTGGCAGTAAGGGAAGTGTTAAAGATTCAGAGCGTATGCCCACAAAGCGAAAGCAGGCTATTGATCCGCTAGAGCTTCGGGCTGGGGATTTTGTTGTGCATGAACAACATGGAATTGGCCGTTATGTTGAATTACTTGAACGCACAGTTGCTGGAGTAACTCGCGAATATTTAATTATTGAGTATGCACCTGCTAAGCGCGGTCAACCTGGGGATCGCATATTTGTTCCAACGGATGCACTTGAGCAAGTGAGTAAATATGTGGGTGGTGAAACACCTACTGTGCACCGCATTGGCAGTGGTGAATGGCAAAAAGCTAAGGGCCGTGCACGTAAAGCTGTGCGCCAAATCGCTGGTGAACTCATTCGTCTATATGCAGCACGCACAAGTTCTCCAGGCTTTGCTTTTTCACCTGATACTCCATGGCAGCGCGAGTTAGAAGACTCATTTTCTTATATTGAAACTCCAGATCAACTCTCAACAATAAATGATGTCAAGGCCGATATGGAGCGTCCATATCCCATGGATCGAATCATCTGTGGTGATGTGGGCTATGGAAAGACTGAGATTGCAATTCGTGCAGCCTTTAAAGCGGTGCAAGATGGAAAGCAAGTAGCAGTCCTTGTTCCCACGACGTTACTTGTACAACAACACACTAAGACTTTTGCTGAGCGGTATGCAGGCTTTCCATTAAAGGTTGCAGGAATGTCACGCTTTAATAGTGCTAAAGAGAGCAAAGAAGTTATTGATGGCCTTGCTGCAGGAACAGTTGATGTTGTTGTTGGAACTCACCGAATACTTTCTAACGATATGGCCTTTAAAGATTTAGGTCTTGTCATCGTGGATGAAGAGCAACGCTTTGGCGTGGAACAAAAAGAATCATTAAAGAAACTTCGCACAACCGTGGACGTATTAGCTATGTCGGCTACGCCTATTCCCCGAACTCTTGAGATGGCAGTAACTGGAATTCGTGAAATGTCGACCATCACAACGCCTCCTGAAGAGCGCCATCCGATCCTTACCTATGTAGGTCCAGCCGAAGAAGCTCAAATAACTGCAGCAATTCACCGTGAACTTCTACGAGATGGACAGATTTTCTATTTACATAATCGCGTTGAGAGTATTGATCGCGCAGCATCTAGGTTGCAGGAGTTGGTACCAGAGGCGCGTATTCGTGTGGCACATGGTCAGATGAGTGAGGGTGCACTCGAAGATGTGATTTTGGCTTTCTGGAACCGAGACTTTGATGTTCTTGTTTGCACAACCATTGTTGAAAGTGGTTTAGATATTCAAAATGCAAACACACTTATTGTTGAACGAGCTGACATGTTTGGCTTATCCCAGCTCCACCAACTACGTGGACGTGTAGGCCGAGGCCGTGAACGCGCTTATGCCTACTTTTTATATCCGGCAGACCAACCACTTTCAGAGTTAGCTCATGATCGTTTAACGACTATTGCAGCAAATACTGAACTGGGTTCTGGAATGCGCGTAGCGCTTAAAGATTTAGAGATTCGTGGAGCTGGAAATCTTTTGGGTGGGGAACAATCTGGCCACATCGCAGATGTTGGCTTTGATTTATATATGCGCATGGTGGGTGAAGCAGTGCAAGATTACAAACAGGGAATTATTGAAACCGAAGAAAAGATTTCAGAGTGCAAAGTCGAACTTCCTATCAATGCACATTTATCCAGTGAGTATGTGCCAGGGGAGAGATTGCGCCTTGATCTCTATCGACGTTTAGCTGATGTTAAAAATCCGTCAGATGTTGAATCTATCCGTGCTGAACTTCTAGATCGTTTCGGCGAATTGCCTGAGGAAGCTGTTGCACTCTTGGGAGTTGCCCAACTTCGAGCACAAGCAAAGATTGCCAAGTTAACTGAAGTTGTTATTCAAGGAAAATACCTGCGATTAGCTCCCTTAACTTTGCCTGAGTCACGGCAATTGCGTCTGTCACGTTTATATCCAGGTTCACTCTATAAGCCGGCTACTCGCACAGTTTTAGTTGCATTGGCCAAAGGCCCCGCGTGGAATCCGTCGCAGAATGAGCCTGAGATAGTGGATACTTCTCTTCTGGCCTGGGTCGTAGAGGCTGTTAACCAACTTAGCGAAGCACCGAAAGTGAGTTCATAGTGAAGAAGATTCTGGCCCTTGTTGCCGTTGCAACCACGCTCCTACTAACTGGATGTTCCCAAGTTGGTTCTGCAGCAACTGTAGGCAGCACAAAGATTTCACAAGCCACAGTGCAAAGCAGCATTGATGCCATTCTTGCTTCTCGCAAAGGCGTCGACACTTCACAGATGCAACTTGATACTGGCGAAGCACTCAATCGCGGTCAACTACGTTTTCACCTACTAACTGAACTTCTTCGTGAAGTAGGAAAAGAAATTAAGATTTCAGTTTCAAAGGCAGAAATTGATACACGTCGCCAAAGCATCACTGACCAAGTAGGTGGAGCAGATGCGCTTCCAAACGCACTTGTTGGTGCTGGAATTGCACCAAAGGACTTTGATCAATACATCGAAGCAATTTCACTTTCAGACAAAATTAGCCAAGCACTTAGTGCTGCAGGAGTGACTGAGGCTGACATGGGCGCTCAGATTCAAAAGCTTGTTGTTGCAAAGGCAAAAGAATTAGGCGTGACTGTTAACCCACGTTATGGCAAGTGGGATGGCACAGTGGCAGATGTTGTTGCCTCTGATGCAGCAGGAACTGCTGTTACACCAACTAAGTAAAGATTGAGACGATGACGCAGGGTTCACAGCTTCAACGCTTAGTTGAAGTTATGAACCAACTGCGCTCTCCTGGGGGTTGTCCTTGGGATGCAGAACAAACGCATGAGTCACTTCTGAAGTATTTATTAGAAGAGTCCTATGAGTTTGTCGATGCAGTAGCAGGCGGTGATCGCATTGATATGCGTGAAGAACTCGGTGATGTATTGCTGCAGGTCTATTTCCATGCGCGTATTGCCGAAGACCACCCTACAGATCCATTTTCTATAGAAGATGTTGCCGAAGGCATTGCAGATAAGTTAATTAGGCGCCATCCCCATGTTTTTGCTGAAGTTGAAGTAAAAACATCAGAAGATGTATTACAGAATTGGGAAGATATAAAAAAGAAAGAAAAGGGCCGCACGTCCGCACTCGATGGAATCGCAATGTCGCAGCCAGCACTGCCTTTAATTGAAAAGCTTTTGTATCGCGCCGAAAAATATAACGTTGACCTTCACACCCCAACCAGCGCAGCTATTGATGGAGATGCCGATGAAGGCGCAGTAGGGCAAGCATTGTTGGCCGTTATTGCTTGGGCCCATGCCAATGGAATCGATGCTGAGGCTGCCCTGCGTAAAGAGGCGTTGAAATTAAGCGAACAAGTAAGCACTATCGAGGCACGGTAGGATTAGCCCAGTAAAGATTGTGCGATTTCAGCGTTGAGGTCTACGGCACAAGATGTGTAAGTGACGAAGGAGAAACTCAATGGCAATAATCGAAGCTCTCGGAGCTCGTGAAATTCTTGACTCCCGTGGAAATCCAACGGTTGAAGTCGAAATCCAATTAGAAGATGGAACACAAGCGCGCGCTGCAGTTCCAAGTGGTGCATCAACTGGTGCATTTGAAGCCGCAGAACTTCGCGATGGCGGAAAGCGCTATCTTGGTAAAGGTGTTGAAAAGGCAATCGCATTTGTTAATGACGAAATTGCTCCAGAAATTATTGGCTTTGATGCCCAAGATCAGCGATTAATTGATGATGCAATGATCACTTTAGATGGAACGAAGAACAAGTCACGCATGGGTGCCAATGCAATCCTTGGTGCTTCGCTAGCAGTTGCTAAAGCATCTGCAGAGTCTGCAGATCTCTCACTCTTTCGCTACCTAGGTGGACCAAACGCACATGTTCTTCCAGTGCCAATGATGAACATTCTCAATGGTGGCGCACATGCTGACACAAACGTTGATATTCAAGAGTTCATGATTGCGCCAATTGGTGCACCAACATTCCGCGAATCACTTCGCTGGGGTGCTGAGATTTATCACGCACTTAAAGCAGTTCTAAAAAAGCGTGGTCTTGCTACATCCGTTGGTGATGAAGGTGGTTTTGCTCCTAACCTTGAGAGCAATCGCGCTGCCCTCGATCTGATTCTTGAGGCAATTGAAATCGCAGGATTTAAGCCAGGCAAAGAGATTGCACTTGCAATGGACGTTGCTGCAACTGAGTTCCACGACAATGGTAAGTACACATTTGAAGGTGCCTCAAAGACATCTGCAGAGATGATTGCCTATTACACCTCACTCGTTGATGCCTACCCAATCGTTTCTATTGAAGATCCTCTCAATGAAGAAGACTGGGCTGGCTGGACTGATATGACTAAGAGCCTAGGCTCACGCATTCAAATCGTGGGAGATGACCTATTTGTAACTAACCCAGAGCGTCTTGCCCGCGGAATCGCCGGCGGAACAGCAAATGCTCTACTTGTTAAGGTCAATCAGATTGGAACGCTGACTGAAACTATTGATGCAGTTGAGATGGCACACCGCGCTAACTACCGATCAATGATGAGCCATCGTTCAGGTGAAACAGAAGATACAACTATTGCTGATCTAGCCGTTGCACTCAACTGTGGACAAATTAAGACAGGTGCACCTGCACGTACTGAGCGCGTTGCTAAGTACAACCAACTACTACGTATTGAAGAAGAGCTACAGGAAGGCGCACGTTACGCCGGCCGAGATGCTTTTCCACGCTTTAAGGCATAAGTGATTTTGTGGCGCGTCGACAATTAAATTTCAACCGTCGGCGTAACTCGGGGCGTGCATTGGCGCTATGGGCGATATTTTTTATATTAGCTCTAGCCATTGCACCTCCCGTAAAGCATTACTTCACCCAGAGGGCGCAAATTAGTGCACTCAATTCGCAGTTAGCTTCAGATCACAAAGCTCTAGAGGCCGCACGCCAAGAACTTTTGTTATGGCAAGATCCAGAATATGTAAAGACACAAGCTCGTGAGCGTTTGCACTTCGTATTACCTGGTGAGCGTCAATACATAGTTACTGAAAATGGAACCACATCAGATTCAAATACAGGCACAAAAGTGGCCAACTCGCTCACTGATGGCCAACCGTGGTATTCAAGGCTCATCGCATCTATCACAGAAGCGGGTTAATTCTTTGCGCAAAGTAACACAAGCAGATTTAGATTGCATCGAAATTCAATTAGGTCGCACACCTCGAGACGTTCATGCAATTGCTTACCGTTGTCCATGTGGCAAACCTGCAGTTGTTGAAACACCGCCACGTTTAGCTGATGGCACACCTTTCCCAACTTTTTACTATGCAACTTGCCCACGTTTAACAGCAGCAATTTCAACCCTTGAAACAACTGGCTTAATGGGTCAGATGAATGAGCGGTTAGAAAGTGATGCAGAGCTAGCTGGGGCTTATCACGCAGCCCATGATGACTACATTGCAGCGCGATCAGCACTTGGCATTGATGTGCCTGAAGTAGACAACGTATCTGCTGGGGGCATGCCAAATCGCGTTAAATGCCTACATTCACTTATTGCGCACTCACTTTCAGCCGGCCCTGATGTGAACCCCTTGGGCGATGAAGCCCTAGCCAAACTACCCAAGTGGTGGGAAGGCAATCCATGCGAGTAGCAGCCATTGATTGCGGCACTAACTCAATTCGTCTGCTGATTGCAGATATTGAAGGCAATAGTTTTCGCGAAGTTCTGCGCACGATGGAGATTGTTCGCTTAGGTCAGGGAGTTGATGAGACTGGGCAGTTCCATCCAGATGCGATCACTCGCACATTAGCCGCCGTTGACACATTTGCTGGAGAGATTGCAAAGCGTGGGGTTGAAAAGATTCGTTTTTGTGCAACAAGTGCCACACGCGATGCAACCAATCGTCACCTCTTTGTTGATGGAGTGCGCGAACGCTTGGGGATTGAACCTGAGGTAATCAGCGGGGATGAAGAAGCAGCACTTTCTTTTGCTGGAGCAATTCAAGATTTTCAAGCATCTGATGGTCCATTTCTTGTCGTTGATATCGGCGGGGGATCAACCGAGTTTGTTTTTGGCACAACAAGTGTTGAAGCTGCAAAGTCAGTCAACATCGGTTGTGTGAGAATGACTGAGCGACACTTTGCAAGTGATCCTGCAGAACAATCACAAATAGATGCCGCACGAGCCGACATTATTGAAGCTATTGCAAAAGCTGCCAGCATTGTTCCAATTACAAAAGCCAAGACCTTAATCGCAGTTGCCGGCACGGCAACCACAGTTGCAGCCGCTGCATTGAACTTAACTGAATATGATCGATATGCAATTCACTTATCGCGAATTAGTGCACAGCAAGTGCATGATGCATCACATATGTTTTTAACTAAAACCCGCAAAGAACGTTTATCCCTTGGTTATATGCACCCTGGTCGTGTGGATGTGATTCCTGCAGGTGCATTAGTTCTTTCAGAGATCATGAGAGCAACTGGGGCAAGTGAATTTGTGGCATCAGAATCAGATATCTTGGATGGAATTGCCCGCTCTTTAGCTGGATAAATGGTTTAGAAAAGCAGGGTAGATTTACCCCTTGCACGTGGCCCCGATAGCCCAATGGCAGAGGCAGAGGACTTAAAATCCTCCCAGTGTGGGTTCGACCCCCACTCGGGGCACCACTCCATCTCACTTGGGAATCTTCCAGGCTTTACCCTTGTTATGTATGGCAAGCCGCCAGAAGTTCTGGTGGCACTACAAAAGGAGAGACAAGTTATGCGCAGTTCAAACCCTGTTTTAGGACGGGCGTTTAATCAGCGTGGATACGCTGCATTTGATCCGAGCACAATTAACTCAGACCCAGCAGCGATGGAAGATCTTTATAACGCACCTGCTGCATCATCCCTGCGCACAGGTCGCATGACGATTGACGATGTAGTCACTCGTACCGGAATTTTATTTGCTGTTTTAGTCTCCGTTGGCGCAGTTGCATGGACACTTAACCTTGGCGCAGGCGCAATGATGCTTGGTGTCTTTGGTGGATTTGCACTTGCCATGGTTAACAGCTTTAGCAAAAGCGTTAAGCCAGCCTTGGCAATTGCTTATGCCGCATTTGAGGGTTTAGCACTTGGAACAATAAGCAATATTTATAACTCTGCCTACTCAGGCATTGTTAGCCAGGCAGTGATTGTGACAATCTGTGCATTTACTGGAATGTTGTTTGCTTATAAGAGCGGGCGCATCCGTGTGACACCTAAGTTCACCAAGGTGCTCATGACTGCATTGATTGGTTACTTAGTTCTCGGTCTACTTTCATTCATTGGCTCATTCTTTGGTGCAAGCATCTATAGCATCGGTGGCTTTGGTTTAATCATTGCAGCTGGTGGAATGGTTCTAGCAAGCTTTTTCTTGATTCTAGATTTTGATCAGATTCAAAAGGGAATCAATGCCGGAGCACCTGAATCAGAATCGTGGCGCGCAGCCTTTGGTTTGATGGTCACAATCGTGTGGCTATATCTAGAAGTTCTGCGTCTTCTGTCAATCTTGCGCAGTAGCGACTAATTACAGATCTTCATCGAGGAGCCTCAGGTTTTTAACCTGGGGCTCTTCGACATTTCTAGTCTCTGGTATTTGATAGACAAGCACGAGAGCAATTACAAAGATTGCAGCAGATAAACCAAAAGCGCTGCGATAGGAATAGATATCTGAAACCGCACCAATAATGATTGGTCCGACCATCATTCCGGCATCACCGGCCATCTGAAAGATAGCAATTACCTTGCCACCTTTGCCTTTAATAACATCGCCCACGATGCTGGCTGGAGAAGTTGAAAGAAAAGCGCCACCAAAACCAAGGATTGCCATGGCAAGTAGGTACATCCAGATATGAACGGCAAATGTGAGAAGTAAAACTCCAACTAAAACAACTTGTCCACCAATAATTGATGCAGCCCTGCGCCCCTTCTCATCAGAGTATCTGCCAGCGCGTAGCAAGATTGCGCCTTGAATAACTGCTGAGAGTGCAAGTCCATAACCCACAACTGCGGTTGTTGATTTCAATTCCTCGGTAACAAAGATTGGCAAAATGGATGCACGAAGTCCAAAGAAAACCCAACTACCTATAAATGCAAGCACAAGTGCAATTCGGTAAGGCTTCATCGCTAACGCTTCGCGCACGGTTGTGTGATCTGATGTGTCCATGCTCTTATCAACTTTGCCGATTTTCTCGCCCTTGAGGAAAAAGAAAGCGACAGTGCCCGAGCAAAGAAGCATTCCTGAATAAACAAAGAAAGGTGCACGAAGGGAGATAACTGAGAGTAATCCACCGATTGCAGGACCTGCGATACCACCTAGAAGAAATGAACCTTGATAGACAGATTGAGCTCGACCACGATGGGCATCATCTACAGATCGCATGATCACTGATCCTGCAGCCACAGAAAACATTGATGAACCAAGGCCGCCAGCAGCACGGAAAAAGAGGAGTTGTTCATAGCTTTGTGCAAGACCAGCCAAGAAAGTGAAAACAGAAACCATAAATACGCCAGATGAAAACACTGCACGTTCGCCAAATTTATCTACCAACGTGCCAGAGATGAGTCCAGAGGCAAAGCGGGTAATTGCAAAAGCAGAAACCATGAGGCCAATTGCAGCGTTATTGACGCCAAAAGACTTAGCAAAGACGGGGATTGCAGGTAATACGATTCCAAAACCAACTGCTACAAAAAAGGATGCCGCGACAAGTATGGAAACTTCTCGCGGCAGATCCTTAAATGGAGATTGCATTAACCCAGTGATTCTCCTGCTGCATCTTCACGCGCTGCCGCGTAATCCTCAGAGGTGCGAAGTGGAGTCTCACGCAACATGAATGCCAGAAGCAAGCCCAATAGAGTCACTGGGGCTGCTGCATAGAACACAACATGGAATGAGTTTACGAATGCCTCAAGTGCTGTTGCTTTGATTACTGGAGGGAACGTCTGCAAAACAGCAGTGTTGTTTGTAAGGCCAGCTAACTTAGTTGTATCAAAGCCAGCAAGGGCACTTGGGTTAGTTTTCGCTAAGTCGCCAAAACCAGTTGCCATGTAGTGCACAACGCGGTTAGTCAAAATACTTCCAAAGATTGCAGTTCCAAAGACTGAGCCAAGGGAACGGAAGAATGTATTGGAGCTAGTTGCAACGCCCATATCTTTGAATTCAACTGCATTTTGAAGGGCGATAACAATGGTCTGCATTGAAAGACCAAGGCCAGCACCAACCATGATTGCATAGATTGAGATCTGCCAATAAGGCGTATCAATTTGCAAGCGAGTCATGAGCAAGATACCAAAAGTCATAATCGCTGTTCCCATGATTGGGAAGCGCTTGTAGTGGCCATGCTTTGAAATCATTTTGCCTGAGACAATTGATGTTGAAACAATTCCAAGCATCAATGGGATCAATTTAAGTCCAGCCTCAGTTGCGGTGTAACCCTTAACAACCTGGAAGTAAAGAGGCAACATAACGATTGCACCGAACATTCCAGCACCAATTACTCCACCTAGTAGAGAAGTAATTGAAAAAGTATGGTTCTTGAAAAGATGCAAAGGCAGAATTGGCTCTTTGGCTTTACCTTCCCAGAATAGGAAGAGAACAGTCAGCAGAACTCCGATAACTGCGTATGTAATGGTGCGGCTATCGCCCCAGCCATATTGAGGCCCGTAGATTGAAACTGAAAGCAGAATCAAACAGACAGATACAACCATCAATACTGCACCTAAGTAGTCAATGGAATGATCGCGCTTGACCTTAGGGATGTGTAGAACAGCTGAAGTAATAATCAGTGATGCAATTCCAATAGGTAGGTTGATGTAGAAAATCCAACGCCATCCAGTAACACCCAGAATTGTTTGATGATCCGAGAAGAATCCACCTAGAAGTGGACCGGCAACTGAAGACAAGCCCCAGACCGCGCCAAAATAACCCTGATACTTACCGCGATCGCGCGGAGGAACGATGTCTCCGATGATGACGAATGTAAGTGCCATCAAACCACCAGCACCTAGACCCTGCAGCGCGCGAGTTGCAATCAGCTGAGTCATATTTTGTGAAGCACCAGCTAGGAATGAACCTATTAGGAAGGTAACAATCGCAAACTGGAAGACAATACGACGGCCGTAGATATCTGAAATCTTTCCATACAGCGGAGTAGATGCCGTTGATGTAAGTAGGTATGCGGTGACTACCCATGTGTAGTGGTTGAGACCATCAAATTCTTCAACAATGTTTTTAAGTGCTGTTGAAACGATTGTTTGGTCAAGGGCTGCAAGGAGCATTCCAGTCATAAGGCCACCCAGGATGATCATGATTTCCTTGTGAGTATGGGCCTTAGCTGATGCGTTAAGAGGTGGGTTTTTGGACATGAGGGTAAGGTTACCGTGTGAAGTCAGTTATCGCCGAACATCTAGTCAAGACCTATCGCAATGGCGAGGTTAAAGCCTTAGATGATTTATCTCTTGATGTTGAAGAGGGCACAGTTTTAAGCGTATTAGGCCCCAATGGTGCGGGTAAAACAACAACTGTGAGAATACTCGCAACGTTGTTGAAACCTGATTCAGGTATTGCAACTGTTGCAGGAATCGATGTTATTAAGCATCCAGATAAAGTCCGTGAACTTATTGGTTTATCTGGTCAGTATGCGGCAGTAGATGAAACTTTAACTGGTTGGGATAACTTAGTGATGTTTGGTCGTTTGTATCACTTAGGTAAAGCTGCTTCCATAAAGCGGGCTGAGGATTTGCTGGAAAGATTTTCACTTACAGATAGCGCTCGCCGTCCCATCAAGACGTATTCAGGTGGAATGCGCCGCAGATTAGATTTAGCTGCATCATTGATTGTGCAACCAAAAGTTCTATTTCTAGATGAACCAACAACTGGGCTTGACCCACGTGGTCGCCAAGAGATGTGGGAAGTAATCCAGGAGTTAGTTAAAGGTGGCGTAACGCTTTTATTAACTACCCAATACCTAGAAGAAGCTGATCAATTAGCTGATGAGATTACTGTTATCGATCACGGAAAAGTAATTGCGCGTGGAACTTCAGATGCTTTAAAGAAGCAGGTTGGCGGAGAGCGCTTAGAGATTACTGTTGAAAATGTTGATATCGCTAAAACTCAAGAGATTGTTTCGCGTATCAGTGCCAGTGCAACACATACCGATATTCGAACTATTTCAGCGCCAGTCACGACTGGATCTATTGCTCTTATGGAGGCACTTCGCGCACTGGATGAGGCAAAGATTCATCCGCTAGATATTGGCCTCAAGCGCCCTTCACTAGACGATGTGTTTTTATCTCTGACTGGCCACGTGGCAGAAGAAGTTGTTACAGAACCGGTGAAGAAAAAGAGAGGGGGCAAGAAATGAAATACGTAATCAGTGATGTCATGACGATTACTAAGCGACAGCTGCTCCAGCTTGCCCGAATCCCTGAAGTTCTAGTTTTCTCAACCATTCAACCAGTGATGTTCGTGCTCCTTTTCCGCTTTGTATTTGGCGGTTCCATTTCCACTGGCCAGCCTGGGGGATATGTTCAACTGCTCATGCCTGGAATCTTCGTGCAAACAGTTGCATTCACATTAGCTGCAACTGCAGTTGGCTTAGCCGAAGATATGAAGAAGGGCCTCATCGATCGCTTTAGATCTTTGCCAATTTCTAGAGGCGCAGTTGTTATTGGTCGCACCTTTGGTGATGCACTTCTTAACATTCTTGTCTTAACTGTTATGGCAGCTGCTGGATATGCCGTTGGTTGGCGTCCAACAGCAGGCTCACTTTCAATCGCTTTAGCTTTCTTATTCTTATTTATGTTTGGTTATGCCCTCTCATGGATTGGTATCTATGTTGGCTTAGCCGTTAAAGAGGCACGAACTGTGCAGAGCGTGGGTTTCTTAGTTACTTTTCCGCTAACTTTTCTTTCAAATGCTTTTGCACCAACTACTGGAATGCCTAAAGCGTTGCAGTACTTTGCTGAATGGAACCCAGTCTCAACAATGGTGGCAGCATGCCGCCAGCTCTTTGGTCTAAAAAATGAGTTTGGGGCAACAGCTAGCTCTTGGCCTAGCCAGCATCCGTTGGAGACATCATTGCTCTATATGGTTTTGCTAATGGTGGTATTTATCCCACTGAGTATTAGAAAGTATAAAAATACTTCTAATTAAGAATAAAACTCGGCAGCTTTAATTACTACCTTAATCTCACGCCCATTAGGTGCGGTGTATGAAACGCTTGCACCGATTTCAGCGCCCATCACTGCAGCGCCAAGTGGAGATTTCTCGCTATAGACATCGAGATCTCCTGAAGCAATTTCACGTGAGCCCAAAAGAAACTTCATTTCGTCTCCAGCAATTTCAGCAGTGACAACCATTCCTGCGCCAACTTTGCCATCGGCAGCAGCTGGTGGAGTTCCAATGTGAGCATTTTCTAACATCTGCTTGAGCTGGCGGATGCGCGCTTCCATCTTGCCCTGCTCATCGCGGGCTGCGTGGTAACCACCATTTTCTTTTAAGTCACCTTCAGCTCGCGCAGCTTCAATTTTTGCTGTGACATCTTTGCGGCCATGCTGTTCTAGGTTTTCTAATTCGGCGCGCAAACGATCTGCAGCTTCCTGCGTTAACCAAGTTTGTGCGCTCATAAGGCGTAAAGGTACTAGGTGGGTGTAGCTCCTACAACTTATTTAATGCGACAGGCAACCACATCAGCGTTAACGCCTTGGCTACGCGTAGGAATCTGCGTGCTTTTCTGCACTACTGCAAGGCCTGGCCCGATTTCATCTTCAATCTGTCCTACGACTGTTTTATCGTAATCTCTGGCAACCAAGGTGCACGTTAAAACCTGATCTTTATCTTTTCTGACTACTTCATATCTAATAGACATTGCTCGATCTGTTGTGGCAGTAAATGAAATTACTGAGGCACGGATGTTGGGGTTGGAATGATGCAGACCTGCCCAGATGAGCCAACTGATTCCAATCACCGCAATGACTACGGCCGGAGTCACCCACCCCTTAGTCGGGCGCACGCCATAGCGATCCTCGTAGGAGAACTCTGGGCCTGATTGCATGCAATGATTATGCCATGCAAAAAAACTATGAGGTGGGTGCCGCAGGTTCTCTTACCATTGCGATTTTGATTATCGCTGTAGTTTTCTTAATGCGCAGTTTCTATAAGCGCTTTATGGGTGTTGATCGAAGCGATGACGGCGCAGACCAGTAATTCACTTTTCTCCAAAATAGCTCAAGGCTTAGCTGTCCTACTCATTGCCGTCGTTTTTTTCTCACTTGGACTCTGGCAATTAGATAGAGCCAAAGCATTAAAGGAAAGTTTGGTCACTGCAACACAAGTTGATACTTCTATCGTTGCACTTGAATCAATCACAGCGGCCCGACAACCAATTCCAGTTGATGCAATCAATCGCCAGGTCAACGTCTCTGGTCACTATGTTGGTGATTTCAAAGCAGCCAATCAAGCTGATGGAAATGGCACAGTAAATGATTGGGAAGTTGGCCTATTACAAGTTGGTGAGAATCAAGGAATCTTGGTTGTCAGAGGTTTGTGGGAAGAGCGATTACTTAATCCAGATATTTCAATGGCTATGCTCATAGATATCAAGGGGCAATTACGTGCCTCTCAATCTGATGATCATGGACTCAATGGTGATGGTGCAATTTCTCGCCTGGATAGTTCGGTCATTGTGGGATTAACTGATTTAGATTTATTTGATGGGTATGTGATGGCATCTAGCGAATCACACAACGGCTCTGAATTAATACGGTCCCGCCCCACCCCAGCCACGTTGAGCTCTCGAATCCCTGGCTATTACTGGCAGCACTTGTCCTATGTGGTGATTTGGTGGCTTATGGCAGCGGTGGTGCTTTACCTTCCCTTCTATCGCCGTAGAGTAAAGCCATGAAATCAAGCCTTCAGCGTTTTCGAGTAATGGCAATTGTCTCTGGTGTTATGTCACTTCTGCTCTGGTTTGTTTATATGCCAGTTAAATACTTATTTGATCTACCTGATCTACACAGTGCAATTATTTGGATCCCTATGGTGCACGGCTATCTCTATCCAATTTATATCCTGACCGCCCTGCAGTTCTCGGTTAAAGCGCGCTGGCCATTGATGAAGATGCTGGGTCTGCTTCTAGCCGGAACTCTTCCAGTTGCCTCACTGATTGCAGAACGTCGAGTTGTTCGCCGTTATTCGTAAACTCATCAAGTCTTTGCTCTATCCACTCTATGAGTGGCGCTTGGTACGAGCATTAGATTTCACAAAGACCCCTCACCATGTTGGTGTCATTCTGGATGGCAATCGCAGGTGGGCAAAAGCTAACCCCAGTAACACCGACCCCAATGGCCATAAAGCTGGGGCAAATAAAATCATTGAGTTTTTGGGCTGGTGTGATGATGCCGATGTTCGGGTTGTGACGCTGTGGTTGCTATCAACTGATAACTTCAAAAGAAGCTCAGATGAGATTGAAGAGCTACTCAAGATAATTGGTGACACCGTGGATGAGTTAGCGGCCACGGGCCGTTGGAATATTAAAGCCGTAGGCGCACTTGATCTCTTGCCACCATGGCTTAGCGAAAAACTAGCTGGTCTTAAGCCCATACGAAACGATGGGGTGGAAGTTAACGTGGCCGTTAGTTACGGGGGCCGGCGCGAAATTGTTGATGCCGTGAAGTCATATCTTGGCGAAGAAGAAAAGTCAGGCCATTCTCTGGATCAGGCAAAAGAGAAGTTGACTGCCGATGATATTTCTAAGTATTTATATACCGCAGGCCAACCAGATCCAGAGCTTTTGATTAGAACCTCAGGAGAACAACGCCTTGGCGGATTCCTGTTGTGGCAAAGCGCGCTATCTGAGTTCTACTTCTGTGAGGCATATTGGCCTGATTTTCGTCGGGTGGATTTCTTACGTGCTCTACGTGCTTACTCACTTCGACAACGCCGTT
Organism: actinobacterium SCGC AAA044-N04; assembly: GCA_000378885.1. Classification (GTDB taxonomy): domain Bacteria; phylum Actinomycetota; class Actinomycetes; order Nanopelagicales; family Nanopelagicaceae; genus Planktophila. Next base: position 271,539 of record KB900461.1, read on the forward strand.
TCGGCAGTTGAGATTTAGGCCAAAAACGTCAACAAGATTTAACTTTTATAAAGCGCGTGTTGCCACAGAGTTAGCCTGAACTTGTTCTACCTTTTTACATATCCGAAGCAGCACCCCACGAGTACAACTAAAAATGAGGAGTCCAGCCATTGGCTTCTAAGAGTCAAAGCTCTAGAAAGACTTTTGTTTTAGATACCAGCGTTTTATTAGCTGATCCTGGCGCCCTGCATAGATTTGCCGAACATGAAGTAATCATTCCTATCGCTGTTATTGGCGAACTTGAGACCAAGCGCGATCACCCAGAACTGGGTTACTTTGCCCGCGCAGCCCTACGTGCCCTTGATGATTTAAGAGTGAGCCATGGCCGACTTGATCAACCTCTGACTATTACCCCAGAGGGTGGGACCCTTTCTGTTGAACTCAACCACACCGACCTTTCCACCTTGCCCCATGGCTTTTTGCGAGATGGCACCAATGACACTCGAATCCTGGCTATAGCTAAAAACTTAATGTCAGATGGCAAAAACGTTGTTCTAGTTTCTAAAGATTTACCACTTCGCGTTAAAGCATCATCGGTGGGTGTTGAGGCCCAAGAGTATTTGGCAGAGTTAGTAGCTAACAGTGGTTGGACAGGAATTGAAGAGCTCACTGTTGGTTCGTCGGTGATCGATGATCTCTACTCTTCTGATCGAGCAGATCATGAAGCAGCCCATAGCCTTCCGATCCACACCGGCGTTGTGTTGCACTCAGATCGTGGCAGCGCCCTGGCCCGGGTAACAGCTGATAAGCAGTTGCAGTTAATTAGGGGAGACCGCTCAGCTTTTGGTTTGCATGGCCGAAGCGCCGAACAGCGCATTGCACTCGACCTTCTTTTGGATGATTCCATTGGAATTGTTTCTATGGGTGGGCGGGCAGGAACTGGTAAGTCGGCACTCGCCTTATGCGCAGGACTTGAAGCAGTGATGGAAAAGCGCATCCATAAAAAGGTAGTTATCTTCCGCCCGCTCTATCCAGTGGGTGGTCAGGAACTTGGATACTTGCCAGGTAGTGAGGGTGAAAAGATGTCACCCTGGGCCCAGGCAGTTTTTGACACCTTGGGCGCACTTGTTAGCCAGCCAGTTATTGATGAGATTGTGGACCGAGGCTTAATTGAAGTCCTCCCGTTGACCCATATCCGCGGACGATCTCTTCATGACTCCTTTGTGATCGTCGATGAAGCTCAGTCCCTAGAGCGCGGAGTTCTTTTGACCGTGCTTTCTAGAATCGGCACCGCCTCCAGAGTGGTCCTGACCCATGACATTGGCCAGAGGGACAACCTTCGAGTCGGTCGCCATGATGGTGTGGTGGCAGTTGTTGAAACCTTGAAGGGACACCCCCTCTTTGCCCACGTGACCTTGACTCGTAGCGAGCGCTCGCCGATTGCAGCCCTTGTGACCGAGATGCTGGAAGGTCCATTACCGGGCTAAAAGAAAGTCACAGTCACATTTAGGGCAATTCGGACATTCGCCTTCGTGACCTGCGGTTTTACCCCATCCACAGCTTCAGCTTCTCTGTGAATCTGCGACTTAGGCCTAGTTAGATTTGCCGATGTCAGTCCCAGGCGCCACTCTAAAGCCATTCCCCGTTAGTTATGAAGCCTCATATCGAGGCTGATGGCTTGCGGTTACGGGATGCGGGTGAGAGAAAAGAAGTAGAGCTATGACGATTAAGCGCAAGACAATCGCGATCTGGAGCGTTGTTGCCTCCATGCTCTTTTTAACCTCGGCCCTACCAACTGCCTATGGTCTGGAATTTCCTATGACCTCTGTGGTTGAAATTGAAGTCAATCCCACTCTTCTGGCAGCTACGGTGAATCCGATCGATAGCGCCGGGGCTCTCTATGGCTCCATCGATTTAGCTGCCACACCGCTTGGCGCAATGTTCTCTTCAGATTTGGCGTTGGTCTCATCCATTAGCCGCCAGGTTGAAATGGCCAGAACGCAGATTGGCGCAAAGAAAGTTGCCCAGGCGATTTTGACGCAGGAATATGGTTTTGATGATTCTCAGTTCACATGCTTGAACTCACTCTGGACAAAAGAGAGCCATTGGAACTATAAGGCTCATAACTATCGCTCAGGTGCTCATGGAATTGCTCAAGCACTGCCAGCTGAGAAGATGAGTGTGATTGCAACTGATTGGCGCACCAATCCAGTCACGCAGATTCGATGGGGAATTCGCTACATCACCATGCGCTATGACACCCCATGCAAAGCATGGTCAAAGTGGAGATCCCACCGCTTCTACTAAAAGCTTTTAAGGCTTAGTTCCAATAGTCAGTGGCTTTGAAGTTTGGGCAAAGAAATCATTTCCTTTATCGTCCACCACAATAAATGCTGGGAAATCCACTACATCAATTTTCCAGACCGCTTCCATCCCCAGCTCTTCATAATCTAGGACTTCAACTTTCTTAATACACTCCTGAGCAAGTCGGGCAGCAGGCCCGCCGATGGAACCCAAGTAGAAACCACCATGAGTTTTGCAGGCATCGGTCACAGCCTTTGATCTATTTCCCTTTGCCAGCATCACATGTGAGCCGCCCTTGGATTGGAAATATTCAACGTAGGAATCCATACGACCTGCAGTAGTTGGCCCAAAAGAACCAGAGGCATAACCGGCAGGAGTCTTTGCAGGACCTGCGTAATAGACGGCGTATTTCTTTAAATATTCTGGCATTGGTGCACCGGCATCCATTGCTTCTTTAATTTTTGCATGTGCTAAGTCGCGGGCAACAACCAATGTGCCAGTCAATGACAGTCGCGTCTTTACAGGGTATTTGGAGAGCTGGGCTCTAATGGCATCCATTGATTGATTTAAATCAATGGCCACAACTTCATCGTTTAAATGCTCATCGGTTGTCTCAGGCAAGAAGTGGGCTGGATCTTGCTCTAATTGTTCAAGGAATATGCCCTCTTTGGTGATCTTGGCCTTGGCCTGGCGATCGGCTGAACAGGAGACTGCAATGGCGATAGGAAGAGATGCACCATGCCTTGGCAATCTCACAACTCGAACATCGTGGCAGAAATACTTGCCACCAAATTGGGCGCCGATTCCAAGTGTTCTAGTCAGCTCTAGTACTTGTTTCTCTAATTCAAGGTCGCGGAAACCATGTCCGGTTGCTGCATCACCTTTTGTAGGAAGCGAATCCAAATACTTAGTACTAGCTAACTTGGCAGTTTTCACGGTGTGCTCGGCGCTGGTTCCACCGATGACAATTGCTAAGTGATACGGCGGACAAGCAGCCGTTCCAATAGAGCGCAGCTTTTCATCCAGCCAAGCCATGAAGGACTTGGGATTGAGGATGGCCTTAGTCTCTTGATAGAGGAAAGACTTGTTAGCACTTCCGCCGCCTTTGGCGATAAATAAGAAGTTGTATTCATCGGCGTGATCACTGTCGGCATATATTTCAATCTGGGCAGGCAAGTTATTGCCAGTGTTTTTCTCTTCCCAGGTTGTTATAGGTGCCATCTGCGAATAGCGCAGATTCAAATTCGTATAGGCATCATAAATACCTTGTGAAATAGCTACTTCATCATTAGAAGTGGTTAATACGTGTTGGCCTTTTTTAGCCATGACAAGGGCGGTGCCAGTGTCTTGGCACATCGGCAGGATTCCACCGGCAGAGATGTTGGCATTTTTTAAAAGGTCGGTTGCAACAAAGCGATCATTAGGTGAGGCCTCTGGATCTTTGATGATATTTGCCAACTGCTGCAAGTGATCTGGGCGAAGGTAATGAGAAATATCGTGGATTGCCTCTGCTGTTAACTTCGATAGCGCCTCTGGTGCTACTTCTAAAAACTCTTTATCTCCTAGCTTTACAACCTTCACGCCCTCTTTACTCACAAGACGGTATTTGGTCTCATCTTTTCCCAGGGGGAGAAGGTGTGAGTAGGAGAAAGTTGGCGACATTGTTTTTTACTTCGCCGCCGGCTTTGCAGAATCTAACTTCTTCTTGGCGCCATCTAGCCATTCCTGACAGATCTTGGCTAGCTCTTCACCGCGCTCCCAGAGCTTGAGTGATTCTTCTAGTGTGGCACTGCCATCTTCAAGGGATTCAACAACTTCGGCTAACTCATCTCGGGCAGCCTCGTAAGAAATCTTCTTTTCACTCATGGGCTAAATCTACTCCTTCACATTCATCGGCGTCACTGTGGCATTGGTCTCGCCTTTTGCAAGGCGCAAGCGCAGTACGTCGCCTGCTTTTAACTTCGTTGCATCACGGGCGATATCACCATTAGCTAATTGAACTACTGAGTAACCACGATCCAATGTGGCCTGCGGTGATAGCGCTCGAACTCTGGCCTTAATTTGTACTAACTCTTCTTTAGCTAATTTCACATGCCCAGCAAAGGATCGATGAGCTCTCTCTTTAAGCGCCACAATGATCTCAGCACGAGAGGTGATGATCACGTGGGGATCTTTCATTACTGGGCGATCTTTAAAGGATTTAATGCGGGTGGCTTCCATTTCAATGCGAGCCAGCAAAGTACGGCGAGCTCTATCGGTGAGCTTTGAAATCATCTCTATCTCTTCAGCAATATCTGGCACTACGCGCTTTGCAGCATCAGTGGGAGTTGATGCTCGAAAATCTGCAACCAGATCAAGTAGCGGTGAATCTTTTTCATGACCAATGGCGCTAACAATCGGTGTCTTACATGATGCAGCAAGTCGCACCAATGACTCATCGCTAAAGGGCAGTAGATCTTCAAAGGATCCACCGCCTCTAGTAATGATGATTACTTCAACATCTTTATTTGCCTCTAGTTCGCGCAGCGCCTCTGATACTTCAGATACTGCCGCAGCGCCTTGCACAGTTACTTCACGGATTTCAAATTCAACACTGGGCCAGCGGCGCTTAGCGTTTTCAACAACATCTTTTTCAGCATCGGTATTGCGACCGCAGATAAGGCCAATCTTTTTTGGCAGCAGTGGCAAACTAATTTTTCGATCTGAATCAAAAAGACCCTGCGATGCAAGCAGAGTCTTAAGTGCTTCCAGGCGAGCAAGTAATTCACCCACACCCACTTGGCGGATTTCACGGGCAGATAAAGTCAGGGAGCCGTTTTTTGTGTACCACGATGGCTTTGCATACATCACTACTCGCGCATTAGCTGGCAGCGGTTGAATAGCTGCAATAACTGATTTGTGACACATGACCGATAAGGACATATCAACGCTGGGATCGCGCAGGCGAATAAAAGCCATCATGCCGCTGCGTTCATTGAGTTCTGAGATTTCACCTTCCACCCAGATAGGGCCAAGGCGATCTACATATTCTTTGATTGCTTCAGTCACCACCCGGACAGGCGCGGGGGATTCACTTGAAGTTTCGAACATGTGCCCAGCCTAATAGACTCCCCTCATGGCTAAGAGAGTTCTACTTGCTGCGCCCCGCGGATATTGCGCAGGTGTTGACCGCGCTGTTATCACGGTCGAAAAAGCCTTGGCGCTCTATGGAGCACCTGTCTATGTCAGAAAGCAGATTGTTCACAACGTCCACGTTGTTGCCAGTTTGGAAGCAAAAGGCGCGATCTTTGTTGATGAAACAGATGAAGTTCCTGAGGGCAAGACCGTAGTTTTCTCAGCCCATGGTGTTGCACCACTTGTTCACGAACAAGCAGCTGCCAGGTCACTCAAAACTATTGATGCAACATGTCCACTAGTAACTAAAGTGCATATGGAAGCAAAACGATTTGCTGCAGAAGATGCTGAAATCTTGCTCATTGGTCACCACGGCCATGAAGAAGTTGAGGGCACAGCAGGTGAAGCCATTGGTCAGGTCAGAATTGTTGATGGTCTCGATGGTGCGAGAAACGTGCAACCAACTCCAGGTAAAAAACTTGTCTGGCTATCGCAAACCACACTCAGTGTTGATGAGACTCTGGACGCAGTTGCCATCTTAAAAGAGCGCTTTCCAGAGATTCAAAATCCTCCCAGTGATGATATTTGCTATGCCACACAAAATCGCCAAGAAGCAATCAAAGCTATTGCTCCGCAAGCCGACCTTGTCATTGTTGTTGGATCACAAAACTCTTCTAACTCTGTGCGCTTAGCCGAAGTTGCCCTGGAATATGGCGCAAAAGTTTCACACCTGATCGACTATGCCGAAGAGATTCAAGATCACTGGTTTAAAGATGTTGAAACGATTGGCTTAACAAGTGGGGCTTCGGTTCCAGAGATCTTGGTAACAGATGTATTGAAAACCCTGGCTGAGCATGGATTCAACGATGTTGAAACTATTACAGCAACCGAAGAATCACTGCTCTTTGCGCTGCCACCAGAGCTTCGAAAAGATATGAAAGCAGCTGGGATTTAAGCGCTACGGGCTTTTGAAGGCTTAGTTTTTGCCTTTGCATTCAAGTAAACAAACCAGCCATAAGCAGCACCAATGATAAGAAATGGTGCTTCACTGGCAAGGGCTGCAATGAAATCAATACCAACACGTGAAGGCCTAAAGCCATCAAAGATTAAGATCCAGAAAAGAGCGTTGGCGGCAAAAGCCAGTGGTGGAGTAACAACAGAGGCGTAAGTTGTACCAGGGCGACCAAAACGCAGTGCGCCATAGAAAGAAAGAAGAATCATTACGCCGGTGAGAATTCCAACACCGCTGCGCAGCCAGAGTTCAACGAAAGTGAAGAAGCCAATAAAGAAGCTCTGCAGCACGACGATGCCTTGTTTTTTAAGTCCAGGGCCTTGAATCGCCATTTTAGTTACGGTGCTCATTTACTTATCTCCATCTGTTATCTCTTCTGCATCAATGAAATCATCATCGCCTAGTTCATCACTCTTTAGTTCACGAACAGATGCTGGTGCCTCTGGGTATTCAATAGCCAGTTTATCTTTATCTCCAGTAACACCCAAGTTATGGATGCGACGGGCCGGGCTAAGAACAGTCTTTTCAGCCGTTGGAACTAGATCTTCATAAGCTTTAGATGTTGATGAAATCGCTTTACCAACTGCCACAATCTTGGTGTGTAGGAGGGTGATGTTTTTTAAGAAGGTACTGGCAACCTTTTGAATCTCATCAGCATTCTCAGCCAACTTATTGCGTGTGAAGATATAGCCAATGGTGCGAAGTAGCGCCATCATGGAAGTTGGAGTAGCAACTGTCACTCCTACTTTAAAAGCCTTTTCAAGAAGATTTGAATCTAAGCGCAGGGCTTCAGATAACAAAGTCTCAAAAGGAACAAAGAGAACGACGAAATCTGGAGAGCCCTGTGATTTGTGATAGCCGCGCTTTGCTAAGGCTTCGATGTGCTTGAGCAAATCTTTAGTGTGAGCTTGTAAGAACTCATCTCGATCTGCTTCATTAGCTGGATCAAATGCTTCTAAGAAGCGATCAAAAGGAAACTTTGAATCAATAAAGATATGACTGCCACCAGGCATCTTCACGGTGATATCTGGAATACCTGATGAATCTGAATCAGTCGTTGATTTCTGGCGGAAATATTCGTGGTCTTCGCGAAGGCCAGCACCTTGTAGCAATAGTTCAAGTTGGGCTTCACCGAACTTGCCACGGGTCTGAGAGTTAGAAAGTGCGCCAGCAATCTTCTTAGTTTCATCAAAGATGGATTCAGAGGCACGGCGCATCTCAAGAATTGTTGTATTCAACTTTGCTTCAGCTTCGGTGCGAATGCGGTTAGCTTCATTTGCTTGGGTTGAAAGCTTTTCAACTGACTCTTTCATTGCAACAAGTTCAGCATTTAGCTTGACTGCAGATTCTGTTTTGCTGCGCTCTGCTTCTAACTGAGATTTATAATCATCGAGAAGTGCGCGATCTGCAACAGAGGATGCAGATTTAAGGCGTGCAACTAGATATCCAATAGCGGCACCGGCCATTAGGCCTATGAGAAGGGTTACTACGTATGCGGGCATGGGCCTATCGTGGCAGTTTGCACTGACAATCCCGCGTAGGCTCTACCCACTATGAGCCTGTCTATCGGAATCGTCGGTCTGCCAAATGTGGGTAAATCCACCCTTTTCAACGCATTGACCAAGAACAACGTCCTAGCTGCCAACTATCCCTTTGCAACCATTGAGCCCAACGTTGGAGTAGTTGGTGTGCCCGATGATCGCTTGGCAAAGCTGGCAACTATCTATGGCTCACAAAAGCTTTTACCTGCCGCCCTTTCCTTTGTTGATATCGCAGGAATTGTTAAAGGTGCATCAGAAGGTGCCGGTCTTGGCAATAAGTTCTTAGCAAATATCCGTGAAACCGATGCGATCTGCCAAGTTATCCGAGTATTTAACGATGGCGATGTTGTTCATGTTGATGGTCGTATTGATCCAGCCAGTGATATTGAAACGATTAATACTGAGTTAGCCCTGGCTGACCTACAAACAATTGAAAAGGCAATCCCGCGTCTTGAAAAAGAAGTACGCGTTGCCAAAGAGAAAGCACCAGCCCTTGAGGCAGCAAAGGCTGCTAATGAATGGTTGCAATCTGGTCGCCCACTTTCACAAAGTTCTATTAACCGAGAAGATCTAGCCGAGCTTCATCTATTAACTGCGAAGCCATTCCTTTATGTTTTCAACGTCGATGCTGCGGAGTTAAACGATGGAGAGCTTCGTAAGAAGCTACAAGAGTTAGTTTCACCAGCAGAGGCAATCTTTTTAGATGCAAAGACTGAAGCAGAGCTAGCAGAGCTCAGTGATGAAGATGCACTCGAACTGTTGCAATCAATTGGTCTGCAAGAGCCTGGACTTGCAACTTTGGCCCATGTTGGTTTTAGAACTCTAGGACTACAAACTTACTTAACTGCAGGACCTAAAGAAGTTCGTGCATGGACAATTCACAAAGGTGACACTGCGCCAGTTGCTGCAGGTGTTATCCATACTGATTTCCAAAAGGGCTTTATTAAGGCTGAAATCGTTTCATTTGCTGATTTGATGGAAGCTGGATCAGTTGCCGAAGCGCGCTCTAAAGGAAAAGTGCGCATGGAAGGCAAAGATTACGTAATGGCAGATGGAGATGTTGTTGAATTTAGGTTCAACGTCTAATTGCCGGTGTAATACTTTCCGATTTCGCTCAGTGCTTTATCCAACATCTCAAGACCAAGCTTGGCATCTTCAACTGAAATATTGCATGGTGGGCACAAGTGAATGCGGTTGAAGTTATTAAATGGCATTAATCCATGCTTCTTACATGCAGCCACTAATTCATTCATTGCAGGACTTGATGCACCGTATGGAGCAAGAGGCTCATGGGTTGCACGATCAGAGACCATATCCACGCCCCAGAAAACACCTGCGCCGCGGATATCACCAATAACTTTGTGCTTCTTAGCTAACTCTTTTAAGCCAGGACCAAGGATGGTTTCGCCAATCATTGTGGCGTTTTCTAGCATCTTCTCTTCCTTCATGACATCGATAGTTGCAACTGCCGTTGCACATGCCAATGGGTGCCCCATATATGTCAGGCCGCCAGGAAATACTTTTTCATCAAATGTTTTTGCGATTGCCTCGCTGATTACTACGCCACCAAGTTGGACATAACCAGAGGTAACACCCTTAGCAAAAGTAATCAGATCTGGAACAGCTGCGCCGTGTTGGTATGCAAACCACTTACCTGTGCGACCAAAGCCAGACATCACTTCATCTGCAATCCATAGAATCTTGTATTTATCGCACAACGCACGGATTCCTTCAAGATATCCCTTAGGTGGCATTAACACACCAGCAGTTCCTGGAACTGATTCGATCAAGATGGCAGCAATTGTTCCTGGACCTTCAAAGATAATTGTTTGTTCAAGATGCTCTAGAGCACGCTGGCACTCTTGCTCTTCAGTGGTTGCCCAGAAGTTAGTGCGATAGAGATAGGGACCAAAGAAGTGAACATGGCCAAAAGCAAACTCATTAGGAAATCTGCGTGGATCTCCAGTTGCATTAATGGCAGCACCTGTGTTGCCGTGATAAGAGCGATATGTGGAGAGCACCTTGTGCTTGTGAGTGTGTAAGCGGGCCATGCGAATAGCATTTTCAATCGCATCTGCGCCGCCGTTAGTAAAGAAAACCTTTGCAAAGTGATCGCCAGCTAATTCAACAACGCGCTGGGCTGCTTCATTACGGGCATCATTGGCATGTTGCGGAGCAATCGTTGTTAGAACTTCAGCTTGATCTTGAATTGCTTTAACAACTTTTGGATGCTGATGGCCAATGTTTGTGAAAACTAGCTGTGAAGAAAAATCTAAATAAACTTTGCCTGCATGGTCCCAAAATCTAGATCCTGAGCCACTTGCAACTGGCATAGGAGAAATTGCACCTTGGGCAGACCATGAGTGAAATACATATTTATGGTCAGCAGCACTTACGGCCTCTTGCTTTGCTGGATCGCTTATTGGTGCACTCATGAAAGTTAGCCTTTTATCTAGTAGGTGGCGCCATCTTAACGCCTCAAGTAGATTGCACCTATGACTCAGATTACGCATTGGATTAACGGCGCCTTAGATACCAAAAAGCCAGAGCGCACGGGAGATATCTATAACCCAGCCACTGGAAAAGTAACGGGGACTGTGGCCTTTGGAAATGCCGCCACCGTTGATTCAGCCGTTTCTGCAGCAACAGCAGCTTTCGCCGAATGGCGCCATAGCTCACTGACTAAGCGCACACAGGTCCTCTTTGCTTTTCGTGAGTTAGTTGCACAAAACAAAGAAAAGATTGCAGCTCTTATTACGGCAGAGCATGGAAAAGTATTAAGTGATGCAGCTGGTGAAGTAACTCGTGGTCTTGAAGTGGTGGAGTTTGCATGCGGAATTCCACATCTATTAAAGGGTGGTTTTTCAGAGGAAGTTTCAACTGGAGTAGATGTTTATTCAATCCGCCAAGCACTTGGCCCAGTTGCCATCATCTCTCCCTTTAACTTTCCAGCGATGGTGCCCATGTGGTTCTTCCCAGTGGCAATTGCCTGCGGTAACACCGTTGTAGTTAAGCCATCAGAAAAGGATCCATCGGCTGCAATGTTTATGGCCCAGCTGTGGAAAGAAGCGGGATTGCCAGATGGTGTTTTCAATGTTGTTCATGGAGATAAAGAAGTTGTAGATGCGCTTTTAGTTCATCCAGGAATTAAATCAATTTCATTTGTGGGATCAACTCCTATTGCGCGGTATGTCTATGAAACTGGAACTAAAGCAGGCAAGCGCGTTCAAGCATTGGGTGGGGCTAAGAACCACATGATCGTTCTTCCAGATAGCGATCTAGAACTTGCAGCCGACGCTGCCATTAACGCAGGCTTTGGTTCTGCAGGAGAGCGTTGCATGGCAATCTCTGCAATCGTTGCTGTTGAACCTATTGGAAATGCATTGGTAGCACGCATTAAATCCCGTATGGCCAACATTGTTACGGGCGATGGCACAAAGGGCAGCGACATGGGCCCACTTGTCACAGCAGTTCACCGCGACAAAGTTGCTTCTTATATTGAAGCCGGTGCTAAAGAAGGTGCAACTGTTGTTGTTGATGGCCGTGATCTAAAAGTTGATGGTGACGGCTTCTTCCTTGGACCAACTCTGCTCGATAACGTGAGTCCAAAGATGTCGGTCTATACCGATGAAATCTTTGGTCCAGTTTTGAGCATTATTCGCGTTAATACCTATGACGAGGCTTTGAATTTAGTTAACTCACATCAATATGGAAATGGAACTGCAATCTTCACCAATGATGGCGGCGCAGCACGCCGTTTCCAGAATGAAGTTGAAGTAGGAATGGTGGGAATCAACGTTCCTATTCCTGTACCAATGGCGTATTACTCATTTGGTGGATGGAAGAACTCATTATTTGGTGATTCACATGCACATGGCACTGAAGGTGTTCATTTCTTTACTCGTGGCAAAGTTGTTACAAGCCGCTGGTTAGATCCAAGCCATGGTGGAATTAACTTAGGATTCCCACAAAACGACTAGAAATTTGCGCCCAATTGCGCATCAATTAACCCTTATCAACGCTCTAAAGGTAAGATTGCCCCTGTGATGGCCGGTAACTTGGCCTCAAGTAATGTTTTGTTGATCAATAGAAACCGTCGGTTTCCTTAGGAAAGTAGTTTTCGTGGCCAAGACTCAAGCACATCTTAAAGACCTGCCTGTTAAAAAGCGCGAAAATCTTCGCAACGTTGCCATCATCGCCCACGTTGACCACGGTAAAACAACTCTAGTTGATGCCATGTTGTGGCAATCAGGTGCATTTGCTGCCTATAAGAAGCAAGACGATAGCCAAGATCGCATGATGGATTCAATGGATCTAGAGCGCGAAAAGGGAATTACGATTCTTGCTAAGAACACTGCTGTTAAGCGCGGTGACACAATCGTTAACATTATTGACACACCAGGCCACGCAGATTTCGGTGGCGAAGTTGAACGTGGACTTGAAATGGTTGACGGAGTTATCTTGCTAGTGGATGCATCAGAAGGTCCACTTCCTCAAACACGTTTCGTTTTGCGCAAAGCGCTAGAGAAGAACTTGCCAGTTATCTTGTTGATCAACAAGGTTGACCGTCCCGATTCACGTATTGCTGAAGTTGTCGATGAAGCATATGAATTGTTCTTAGATCTAGATGCAACAGAATCACAGATTGAATTCCCAGTAGTCTATGCATCAGCTAAAGCTGGTCGTGCATCACTTAAGCGTCCAGCAGATGGTGGAATGCCAGAAGAAGAAAACCTGGATGTTTTATTCGACACTATCTTCTCTGCAATTCCAGCACCTGAATATCACGAAGGTGCGCCACTTCAGGCACACGTAACAAACCTTGACTCTTCACCATTCCTTGGACGTTTGGCGCTATGCCGCGTGCGCGAAGGTGTTATTAAAAAGGGTCAATCTGTTACTTGGATTAAGACTGATGGAACTACCGAGCGCGTGAAGGTTTCAGAGCTTTTAATTACTGAAGCACTCGATCGTGTTCCTGCGCTAGAGGCTCACCCAGGTGACATCATCGCTGTGGCAGGTATTGAAACAATTACTTTGGGTGAAACCCTTGCAGATCTAGAAAATCCACATGCATTGCCATTAATCATCGTTGATGAACCATCAATTTCTATGACTATTGGTATTAACACTTCTCCTCTTGCAGGTAAGAGTGGAAAACTGCTTACAGCACGCCAAGTTAAGGGCCGTTTAGATGCAGAGCTAGTGGGTAACGTTTCATTGCGCGTGCTAAACACTGAACGTCCTGATACCTGGGAAGTTCAAGGTCGCGGAGAGCTTCAGCTTGCTGTTCTAGTTGAAATCATGAAGCGCGAAGGTTTTGAATTAACTGTTGGTAAGCCACAGGTAGTTATCAAGAAGATTGATGGAAAGATCCACGAACCGATGGAGCGTTTAACTATTGATGCACCTGAAGAATACTTAGGTGTTCTTACTCAGTTGATGGCACTTCGTAAGGGCCGTATGGAACAAATGGTTAACCACGGAACTGGTTGGATCCGTCTTGACTACAAGGTTCCATCACGTGGACTTATTGGATTTAGAACAGAGTTCTTAACTGAAACTCGTGGAACAGGATTACTCCACCACGTCTTTGATGGTTACGAGCCTTGGTATGGCGATATCCGCACACGCGGAACAGGATCACTTGTTTCAGACCGTATGGGAACAGTTACTTCTTACGCACTTTATGGAACACAAGATCGCGGAACAATATTTGTTGAGCCAGGCGATGAAGTCTATGAAGGTATGGTTATTGGCGAGAACTCTCGTTCAGATGACATGGACGTTAACTGTGTTCGTGAAAAGAAACTTACAAACATGCGTGCTTCAGGCACCGATGAATCAGAGCGTTTGATTCCGCCTAAGAAGCTCAACATGGAAGGTGCTCTTGAGTTCTGCCGTGAAGATGAGTGCGTTGAAGTTACGCCAGCTGTAGTTCGTATCCGCAAGGTTGTTCTTGATGGTGACGAGCGTGCCCGTACTACTGCGCGCCAGAAGAAGGCGAACCTGAACGCTTAAGCCCAGTTTCGTCAGCCCTCTAGGGTTGAATTGTCACTGTGAGTAAAGCGCCCTTTTCCTTCGTTGCACCTAGCGCTCCTCGAACCATACCTGCGCTTTCACTCGAACAAGTAAGCGCAGTTACGCATCGCGGTTCTGCATTAGTTATACACGGTGGACCTGGCACAGGTAAAACTACGGTTTTAGTTGAAGCAGCACTTGCTCGCATCCAAGAAGGCCAAAATCCAGATTCAATTCTTCTTCTTACCTTTGGTCGAGAACGCGCTTCTGAATTACGTGATGCCATCGCACTTCGCACAACCAAAACAATGTTTGAACCTTTAGCTAGAACATTCCACTCACTTGCCTTTTCAATAATTAAGATGAAAGCAAAGGATGATCCTGAACCAATTCTGCTCAGTGGTCCAGAACAAGAGAGTTATATCAAAGAGCTTTTACAAGGTGACATTGCAGATGGCTACAAAGAATGGCCAGAAGATTTACATGCAGCGCTAACCACTAATGGTTTTGCCCGCGAGCTTCGCGATTTAATCTTGCGTGCATCTGAGCGAGGTATTGGTCCTGATGAGTTAGAAAAGCTTGGAACGTCTGAGGGCGAGAAGTATTGGTCAGCTGCTGCAAAGTTTTGGAAGCGATATTTAAATTCAATGGTGATGCGCGAAATCAGTGCAACTGATGCAAAGCTGCGCATTGACCCATCTGAATTAGTCTCGCGTGCTGCTATTCATCTTCACAACAACCAAGATGTTCTCTCAGCTCTGCGTGCGCGCTTTGCAACAATCATGGTTGATGAATTCCAAGAATCAGACCCTGCCCAGCGTGCACTGCTTGCCATGCTCACCGGTGAGGATGTCATCATCGCTGCTGATGCTGACTCTGCGGTTGGTCGCTTTCGTGGAGCCGATCCTGATGGTTTATCTGCTGCCCTTGATCCTTATCGGGTGAAAGAGATTGTTTTAAACACAGGCTTTAGAAATTCTTCAAGTATTTTTGATGTGGGATTGAGCTTTGCAAAGAATATGAAAGGCTCGCAGACCACGCGCAAACGCAGCTGTGGCAATGAAAATACGGGCCAAGTCCAGGTCCATCGCTTTAGATCAGGAGCAGAAGAGGCTGCCTTTATCGCCCATCAATTCCGTAGTGCACATCTGCGTGAAGGTATTTCATATAGCAACATGGCAGTTATTTTGCGCAGCCCTGGAATACAAGCATCATCGCTGCGACGAGCGTTTTCACAAGTTGGTATTCCCGTTGCATCTGAACTCCAAGCGCTAGCAGGCAATCCTGCAATTGCGCCTTTCCTTCTACTTGCCCGCGTTGCACTTAAACAACAACCACTTAACTTTGATACTGCTGAGCGTTTGCTGATGAGTGAATTTGGTGGGGCAGATTCGATTTCATTGCGTCGTATTCGCCGGGCGTTGATTGCTGCACGTCCAGATGGTGATGATCGCACTGGAACGCAGTTGCTCATTGCCGCCCTTGATTCTGGTGAGTTGTTTATTGAAGGTGCAACTGAGATTGTGCGCGTGCATGAGCTGCTTGAGAAAGCTCGGGCAGTTGCTAGAAATAGGAAAGCAACGGCGGATGAATTACTGTGGGCAATTTGGGATAATGCAATTACAAGTGATGGAGCAAAATTAGCTAGTACGTGGCGCAATCAAGCGTTGCGTCCCGGGGTTCGCGGGGCAGCCGCAGATCGTGACCTTGATGCAATGATGCAGTTGTTTGAAAGTGCGGCTAGATATTCAGAGCGCTTCCCACTCTCTGGTCCAGGGGCTTTCATTGCCGAGATTGCAACGGAAGATATTGCTGGCGATGTAATTACGGCTAAAGGTGTTCGACCAGATTTCGTCGAGATCCTTACAGTTCACAGCGCCAAGGGACGTGAGTGGGATTTAGTTGCAATTGCAGGATTACAAGAAGGTGCATGGCCAAACCTTAAGCAACGCTCCTCATTACTTGGTGCTGAGCGTTTAGTTGAGCGCCAACGCAACCCTGATATTGCCCGTGATCAGCTAGATGTCATTGCTGCCAGCGGACTATTACAAGATGAAGAGCGCTTATTTCATGTGGCCCTAACCCGCGCCAAACAATCACTATTTGTTACTGCCGTGCAGCGCGATGATGAGGAGCCATCACAATTCTTTGAATCTGTTGAAGTTCTAGTAAAAAAGATTGATGAAGGGCTAGAGCCGGAGTTAACCGAAGTACCAAGGCCTATTACGGCGCCTGCCTTAGTTGCAGAACTTCGTAGCCAACTAGATGGCGAACATGCAAAGCAAGCTGCCTCTTTGTTAAAGATTATGGCAGCTGAAGGAATTTATTTGGCAGATCCTGCGAATTGGATTGGATCTGTGCCACTGAGTACAGATGCTCCGGTGATTAATCCAGATTTAGAAGTTGTTGTGTCTCCTAGTGGAGCTGAATCATTTGTTGAGTGCGGAGTGAAATGGTTCCTACAAAATAATGGTGGCACCGATGGTGATAGCACCGCTCAAGTTTTAGGTTCTGCCATTCACGCATTTGCCGCCAAAATGGTGCATGAGCCTGGAACATCTAAACAAGATTTGATTGCCAACCTAGAGAGTTCATGGAAGCTCATAGATCCAGACTCTGGATGGGTCAGTGCTTCACATTTAGAGAACGCAGTAACAATGCTTGAAAAGTTTGTTACCTACCACAATGAATCCAAGCGAGAAGTTGTGGATGCTGAAATTAGATTTGATGTGAAATTGGGTCGTGCTCGAATTCGAGGAAGTGTGGATCGATTAGAGGTTGAAGCCGATGGTTCACTTTTCATTATTGATTTCAAAACTGGTGGAACGGCCATTTCACTCAAGGATGCAAAAGAGAATCTGCAGCTTGCTAGTTACCAAGTGGGAATTGCCGAAGGTGGCTTTACTCAAGGCAATGTCAGTGCCGGCGCAGAGCTGGTGTATCTGGGTACAAGTACCGCAGGTGCAACTCTTAGACCACAACATGTTATTGATGTTGAGGCGACAAAAGAGAAATTAAATAAGATTGCCGACGGCATGGGCGCTGCTACTTTCTTTGCCACAGTAAATAAGCGCTGTAAAGGCTGCCCAGTGCGCAAATCCTGCCCCGTTCAAAATGATGGACGGACGGTGATTGAGCAGTGACATTTACAAACATGGAGCGAGTAGCTAAATATTCACCGGAAGAGATAGTTGCAAAGCTTGGGCTCAAGCCTGTTACAACATATCAATCCGAAATTATTAGTAGTCCACTAGAGCCTTCAGTAGTAATTGCTGGTGCAGGTTCAGGTAAAACTGAAACGATGTCTAATCGTGTCTTGTATTTAGTTGCTAACGGCTTTGTCACACCTGATCAAATCCTGGGGCTAACTTTTACACGCAAAGCTGCAGGAGAACTTTCTGTTCGTATTCGAAAGCGTTTGCGCCAATTAGCCGCACTTCCTGAGTTCAAACACATCACTTCTACTTCTACATCTGTTACTACCTATCACTCTTATGCAGGCAAGCTACTAAGTGAGCATGCAATTCGCTATGGCATAGATGCAGATGCAGAGCCTTTAGGTGAGGCAGCAATTTGGCAGATTGCCTCTGATGTCGTGCGCAACTGGTCGGATGATTCTTATCGAAATCAAAGTGCGGTCAGTACTGTCATCAAAGATTTGTTGGGGCTATCTAAGTTAATGCTGGAGCATCAAGTAAAGGCTGAAGACATTGAACGAATCGGAAATGAAGTTCTATTGTCTCTACAACCTCTTACTGGAAGTAGTAACGCTGAAGTGCGAGATGTTGCAAAAGCTATGCGTCAGAGAAACTCGCTGCTTCCTATGGTTGAAACCTTTATGCAGCGTCGCAAAGCCGCCGGAGAGTTCTCCTTTGATGATCAGATGTCACTAGCTGCAGATATTGCTCAGAACTTTCAAGATGTTGGTGTGTTAGAGCGCGGTAAGTACAAAGTTGTTTTGCTCGATGAGTATCAAGACACATCCCAATCACAGGTGCGAATGCTTTCATCTCTCTATGGGGGTGGGCATCCAGTAATGGCAGTGGGAGACCCATCGCAAGCCATTTATACCTGGCGCGGAGCCTCTGCCGGCACCATGGCATCTTTTGCTACCTATTTCCCTAAGCACGTTGATCAAGTGGGCAAAGCTAAGTTCTCTCTTCCAACAACCTTTCGCAATGATGAAATGATTTTGTCGGTTGCTAACCGCATTAGTGGTGAAATTAAATTAGCGGGCGGGCAACAAGTTGTTGAACTAGAAGCGCGACCAAAAGCTGGCAAGGGCGAAGTTGCCTACGGAATATTTGAAACTATTGATGCTGAAGCACAGGCAATTACGGAATATGTTCAAAAGAACTGGGCCCCTTCAACTGGCAAGACATGCGCTGTGCTTGTGCGAAAGCGCAGTCAGATTACAGCGATAGATACAGCGTTGCATGAAGCTGGAATTGCAGTGGAAGTAATTGGAATCGGTGGATTAATTCACGTTCCAGAGGTGGCCGATGTTGTGACAATGTTAAAGATAATTACAGACCCCGATGCTGGTTCTGCGCTGATGCGTCATTTAACTGGCCCACGAATTTATCTAGGACCGCGTGACATCGCAGCACTTGGCACATTCTCTAGAGATCGCGCCAAAGCCATGCATGCTGATTCAAAGACATTTATTAAAAAAATTGCCGCCGGCAACCCGGAACAGTTAGAGGCCGATGATCAATTTGCAGGATCAATCATCGATGCCTTAGATGAAATTGCAGATGCTAAGAAGTTTGGTTTTAGCGATATTGGATATCAACGCCTGATTCGATTTGCAAGTGATCTTCGTCGATTACGTTCACGCGCTGGTGGTCAGATTACTGATCTGATTAGTGAGATCGAGAACTACTTAACTTTAGAAAGTGAAATAACTCTGCGCGATGGCAATCAATCTGGTCGCAGACACTTAGATCGCTTCCTTGATGAAGCAGCAAAGTTCGAGCGCACAGGTGGAACAGTCTCAGCCTTCCTCGTGTGGCTAGACATAGCTGCCGATGCTGAAGGCGGACTAAAGGCAGGAGCACCTGAAATTCGCAGTGATGTCGTGCAGATACTGACTATTCATATGGCAAAAGGTGCCGAGTGGGATGTCGTTGTTGTTCCCGGTTTGGCTGAAGGAACATTTCCTGGTGGAAATACTGGTGATTCAGATAATTGGCTTAAGAATGAAAAGCATGTGCCATTTGAGCTGCGCGGGGATGCACATGAGCTTCCACGATTTTCTCTAGATGGCATAACTAAAAACAGTGATGCGGCAAAGGCGATCAAAGCTTTTGGTAAGGATTGCACCAACAACATCAAGATGCGTGAAGAGATGCGCCTTGCCTACGTTGCTATTACACGTGCTAAATCACATCTGCTCTGCACAACATCATGGTGGCGAGATGGCACACAATCTGTAGCACCAAGTGAGATCTTCACGATGATTGCAGCAGCGGCAAGCGGGTTAGGTGGCTTGTTAGTAAGTGATGTTGCAGCACCTGAAAATGGAGCAGAAAACCCAACGATTGAAAATCCAATCTCTGCACAGTGGCCACGCGATCCATTAGGAAATCGTCGCCAAGCATTTGATGCTGCAATTGAATTAGTGAAATCTGCGCCCATTCATTCACTTCAAGAATCTGGCTCGGATGAGATTAATTCATGGATGGGTGATGCTCAGGCATTGATAAATGAACAGCGTAAGGTGAAGGATCAAACTATTCGCGTTGCACTACCTCCACGTCTTTCAACTTCCACACTCGTTGCCTTGCATAAAGACCCACAGGAACTTGCACTCAATATTCGCCGCCCTATGCCGCGTGGGCAAGATCAATATTCACGTCGTGGCACTGCATTCCACTTATGGGTTGAGCGCCAATTCACTGATGCAGCAACGCTCTTTGGTGATGAGTACTTGGATTACTTAGATCCGCTAGAAGAAGATTCAAAGCTAGAAGATTTGAAGAAAGCCTGGCTTGGCAGTGAATATGCCAATCGCACACCGGCCCGCGTTGAAGTGCCATTTGAAACAACAATTGGTGGCATTTTGGTGCGTGGTCGCATCGATGCCGTCTATGCAACAGCTGATGGTTTTGAAGTAGTGGACTGGAAAACTGGATCAACGAAGTTGGATGCATCAGCTGCCGTGCAGTTGGCGATGTATAGATTGGCCTGGGCAAAGCTTTCAGGCACAGATATCGCAAAGATCAGTGCAGCTTTTCACTATGTTCCTTCTTCTGTTACTGATCGCCCAGCAGACTTACTCGATGAAAGCGCCCTTATTGCATTAATTACAAATGCAAGTAAAGAATCGGCTTAATCAACTTCAATCTGTAGCGGTAAGTGATCACTCATTCCTGAGTGCGGGTATTGAATGTGGCGCACATCTGCAGCCTTTAAGCCTTGCGATAGAAAATAATCAATCTGCACCTTTGGATACCAACTTGGAAATGTGCGCATAGCTGCCAGAGATCTCCACTTAAATCCGCGGGCAAAGATGGCAAAGGGAATATTGAGATCTCCCATGATTAGGATCTTAGATTTATCTGTTACGCCCAAAGTATTTGCCCAACGCTTAATCTTTATTAACTGAGCGAGCGAAAATCCCGGTACAAATGAAAGATGTGTATTAACAATGAGCCAGCCATTATCTAATTTGGCAGCAAGTGCACTTCGTGGATGGTCTCTAACGTAGACACGTTTTAACTTTCCATCAACAGGAAATGCCATCAAAACACCAACGGGTGAACCCTTAAGATCTAAGCGGTGCCAGGAATCAACTGGGATCTTTGAAGCCATTCCAATTCCATACGATCCTGGTGCTACATCACTTTTATTTGTAATGAGTTTGTCATCACTCTCAGTTGGGTTTCGCCAATCTTCATCCGGTGAACCCATCAGCGATGGAGCAAAGGCCCAATCTTTTGCGCCCACAATTGATGCAACATCACCTGTTTGATTGTGATTTCCTGATCGCTCAAGGAAGTAATCGACTTCTTGCAGGCCTATGACATCAGTGGCTAGCTGGCTCAGGGCGGCAGAAAGCAAAGCCTGCGGATCAGTTTCTTCATCGGGGGGAATGGGCAGCCCGTGCAGCAGATTCCACGATGTTATGCGCATGGGGCGATGCTAGTAGCGTTCACCCCTATGAGCGCGCGCAATCAATCCTTATCCCCGATTAATCGCGCTAGCCACCTGCGCACAGATGCCAAGGCATTAGAAGATCTCTGGAAAAAGGCGATGATAGTTCAGATCATCGATGGGCGAATTAGTGCAACTGATGATGCTCTTGTTTTTTGCGATGCAGCCACAGTTTCTTCACAGTTGGATTCATTTACAGAAGGTGATCGATTTTTCTTAGGCCTTGGCCGTGATGACAACACACCATATTTCGCATGGCGAACCTCGTGGCTCAATGAGTCTTTAAGTGAAGAAGAAAAGTATGAAGGTTTTGCAACTCTTCGCGAACTAGGAAGCAGTTTGGATGAAGTTGAAATTTCATTAGCTATGCATGCAGTTGGTCTTGCCAACTGGCATGCAACACATCCATGTTGTGCACGGTGTGGTGCTGCCACAGTAAGTGATTTAGGGGGATCAGTTCGCGTTTGCGTTCAAGATTCAACACAACATCACCCTCGCACAGATCCAGCAGTCATTGTCTTAGTGAAAGATTCAGCAGATCGAATCCTGTTAGGTCATCAACCTGTGTGGCCAGAAAAGCGTTTCTCAACTTTTGCTGGCTTTGTTGAACCCGGTGAATCTTTTGAAGAGTGTGTCTCTCGTGAAGTTTTTGAAGAGGCCGGGGTTTATTGCAACGACATTAATTATTTAAGTTCACAGGCCTGGCCTTTCCCAGCATCAATCATGATTGCTTTTGAAGCCATTACTGATCACCCAGAAAATGCACGGCCAGATGGTGAAGAAATCACTGAAGTGCGCTGGCTGTCTCGAGATGAAATGAAAAGTGCTGTGGCAAGTAGTGACATTTTGTTGCCACCTTCGATTTCTGTTGCTCGCAAAATGATCACTGCTTGGTATGTAGGCAAAGAAGGTTATGTTGTTAGCGATCTAACCGGTGGGGAATCCTGGCGTTAATGTCAGATCTTCGCGCAGAAGAGATCTTAGAATCTCTCGATAACGAACAAAGAGCCGTTGCTCTTGCTACACGTGGTCCTGTGTGTGTTATTGCTGGTGCTGGAACTGGAAAAACTCGAGCAATCACTCACCGCATCGCATATGCCGCAGCAATTAATGTGATGGATCCACACAAAGTATTAGCTCTTACCTTCACTGCCCGTGCTGCAGGAGAGATGCGCATGCGCCTTCGCTCCCTTGGCGTGCCATCGGTTGCTGCGCGCACTATTCACGCCGCTGCCCTTAAGCAGCTCACTTTCTTTTGGCCACAAGTATTTGGTGGTCGCACGCCAGATCTGATTACTTCTAAGACTGCCTTCATCACCGAGGCAATCAAGCGCGCTGAGTTAACGGGGGAGTTATCGATTACTTCGCGCGATTTGATGCGAGATATCGCCTCTGAGATTGAGTGGTCAAAGGTCAGTGAAGTTGCACCAGTTGATTACTTATCTGAGCTGGGAAAGCGCACGGTAAAGCCTCGAATTAATCCTGAACAAATGGCTAAGGTCTATACGGCCTATGAATCAGTGAAACACCAAGAGCGAGCAATGGATTTTGAAGATGTTTTGCTATTAACAACGGCCATGATTGAACAAGAGCGTGACGTAAGAGAGCGCGTGCAGGATCAATACCGCTTTTTTACTGTGGATGAATACCAAGATATTTCACCTCTCCAACAGCGCCTGATAAATGCTTGGTTAGGCTCACGACAAGAGATCTGCGTTGTGGGTGATCCTGCACAAACGATTTATTCATTTGCTGGTGCGACTCCTGTTTTCCTCAATTCATTTACGCAGCGCTTCCCAGAGGCTGAAGTAGTTCGCCTGACAACTGGATATCGATCTACTCCTGAAATTACTTTTATGGCTAACTCTGTTTTGCGCAAAGCTCAGATGGGTCAAGAGTTAGTTGCCCTCAATGATCATGGCGATAAGCCATCGGTGGATGCATATAACGATGAGTCTTCTGAGATTGCCGGAATCATTAGCTCAATTACTCAGTTAATTTCTCAAGGAACTACGCCGCAGGAAATAGCGGTCTTGGCCCGTACAAATAGCCAACTCAACGCAGTCGAACGTGCCATGAATGCAGCAAAAGTTCCATACCAAGTGCGCAACAGTGAAAGATTCTTTGATCGCTCAGATGTTCGTGAATTTCTTAAACTTGTTCGTAACGCCTCAGTTATTCCAATGGAAGGTGTTTCCTGGCTAGATGAGCTGCGCACACTTGCACAACCATTTTTAACTGGAGCGCACATTGATGGAATTGCAGCGCTATTGCACTTAGCTCGCGAACTTGATGCAGATAGTGGCTTCACACCAAAGAATCTGCGCACATATTTACGTGAACTAGAAGATCGTGTTCAGCAAAATAACCCACCAACAATGCCCGTAACAACCCTTGCTACATTGCATGCTGCAAAGGGTCTTGAATGGGAGCGCGTATTTTTAATGGGCGTGAGCGAAGGACTGCTTCCACTTGAAAATAACTCAACAACAGGTGATCAAGCATCTATTGATGAAGAGCGCCGCTTGTTTTATGTTGGAATCACGCGGGCAAAAGTAGATCTACACATGAGCTATTCCAAGAAAGCCTCACGGTTCTTGGCAGAAGCTGGCCTTATCACCCCTTAATTACCCGTGGGTATGCGGGATTTAATTAACTTGCACGAGGTTGGCCCCATGCTTTACCCTTGCCTTTCATCGTTTTCATGGCGGAAACGAAGTGAATAGACGGGAAGCGAATATGTCTAACAGCTCATTCGTTCCAGCAAACGCATTGCGTTCTGCTGTCATCCCTTCTGCTCATACAACCAATAAGCCTGCTGCTTGGCATACAACAAAGCCTGCGTTTTACGCAGCGTTTTATGCCGGATACGAGGCCACTGGTGGTTCTACTCGATAACATCGAATAAGAACTAGAAGCCAAAGGCCTCGAATCCACAAGGATTCGGGCCATTTTTATTTCCCCAACAAAAGAAACCACAGCAAGACCTAACAGAAAGAAGAGGTGAGAACTATGAGCGTTCTCTTCAGCGAACTACTAGTACCAGGCTGGGCAGATGAAAAGATTGGTTTAGATGCCGTTACAGGCACGTATTCCGATGGTTCATCATTTAATTTGCCATGCCATACAGCAGATCCAGAACTCTTCTTCTCTGAAGCAGATCTTGCTATTGCAGAAGCCAAGTCCCTCTGCGGTGGATGTCCTGTGCGCGCACAATGTCTTGAAGGTGCGTTATCACGACAAGAGCCTGCAGGGGTGTGGGGCGGAGAACTATTTGAAGATGGTCGAGTGATTGCAAAGAAGCGCAAAGCTGGTCGACCATCGTTGAGTGAAGTTGCTGCCCGCGAGGAAGAAGCGGCTTAACTTTTGGTCGAGGACTTGGTGATTCATACTCACCAAGTCATTGACTTCCGGTGAAGTATTTCTCAGGCACACTCAAGCTTGTAAGTGGGTGGTGAGGGATTTATCCGCTTCAACCTGGGTAATTCCCCGTTTTTTAGGTAAACGGGTCATAAAACTGAAATTACTGGCCTTCTAACCAAATTGCAACCCTTCCCGAGAGTTAAATAAAGGAACATAATTCCCCTCAAAGTCACACGAGAACTGGGAGTATGCAATGGCAACAAAGGAACAACGCGAGCTAGCAGAGATTTACTGCAGCCTCACAGATCTTCACGAGGCGTTGGATTTACTGCGAGATGGCTTAGTGAACCCAAAGCATTTGAAGTCGAAGGACTTCAAGGCTGTTAAAAATCTAAAGAAACCAAGCAAAGTTTCGAAATACATGAAGACCGATGAACAGGCTGAAAATGAAGAGCAATCAACATGGCTTTGGTTGAGTTGGCACATGTCTCGAATTGCTCAAGCAACACAAGAACTGCGACAACAAGTTGGCGGTTTCTGAGGCTTCTTAAGGGATTATTGATAACTTGTTAAGGAGTTATCCAGGAAGCTTTTCCGTCAAGAATTTTTCAAGGCCTTCAAGAAGAACATTTTGAATGGCCCCGAACTCTGCTTCATCGGCAATTTCTTTCGTGCTGATAATTATTTTGCGTTGATCAGGATCCGAGCCATCTATATTAAAAACTTGCTTATCCTTGAATTTAACATTTAGAAGCATAGTTAAGTGAATCGTTGCCCCAAAATGGTACGGACGGAATTTTTCAGGAAGTAGATATATGGAGTGAAAACCCTCGTTATCAACCGAGAATGTCAGTTTAACGCCTGAGTTGAAACTAACTGCTTTTTCCCGAATCACATCTGCAACCACTGGATGTTTATGCTCTTTAGCCAAGATTGCACTAAATGCAATCTGATCAAGCTTGTGAGTAAGGAACTGATTCATTTTAGCCTCAAAATAACTGCTGGCAGACTCGCTTTCGAGAAGTTCAGAAAAAGCTGAAGACGTATAGGTTTCCCATTCTTTTTGGTAACTCGTGAAGAACCTTTCTAGTTCAGGCCGAGCCTTTTTGAACTCTTCAAAGCACCCAGTTAGCCAAGCTTGTAGGTTCTCATTCTTCATACCGATTGGTTTGTTAATGAGGTACTCAGACTTAGTGTTGTCCTTGCTCTGCTCTGCCGCTTCCAAGATTGCCTTTATGCGGGAGCTGCGAGTTGTTAGCGCAGTTTTTGCTTGGCGAGCTTTGGTAAGTGATTCATACAGAGCAGAAGCTAATGGCACAATATTGGCTCGGATTTTCCCCACAAGTTCTTTAATCTGATCATCAGTACTAACGATGTCGTTTGTACTTTCTTTGTGAACCTCCACAAATAATTCGAGCTTGTCGGCTAATTCGGGCAGTTTCATCTCAACACGCTTGAGACCGGAAACGCCAGTGGTCATAGCCGAATTTGCTATTTGCGTTACAAGCTCTTCTGCTTCAAGAAATTCCTGTTCAGCTGGATTGCTATCGTAAACTTCGGCGTCATCCCAGATGACGTCATATGGATCTGTAATCTCGCCTTTTTGGTATGCGATGATGTCTTCAATCTGGATATCTTCCATATTTTTAACCAGCTCGTCGTCCATACCAATGAGAGCCTTCACTTGGACGCGGGCGCCAGCCAAGATTTGAGCTCGCATGGCCTCATCATCCATTTTGAGATTAGCCCTGATATGGCGGATCGCGGCAGCACCGGTAACCCCAGGAGTTAGCAGAAACTCCGGCTTCTTCTTTTGGGCCACAGAGGTCCTTCCCTTAACGTCTTTAGAGGTTTAAACGGGGGTTCCCGCCTCATTTCGTATCAACGCCAAAAGGTAGCAATCTATTCCAAAAATTGCAATACGAGACGGTATCTGCTTATTTTGACCCAGCGCTCGGGAATAACTGAGCGTAGTCGAAGGTTACAGACCTTGAAATGATTTCGTATCTGGTATCTCTTTAGATATACGATATGGTATCTTTTACTTACTGGCAGACACCTCGTCTGTCACTGAAAGTAACTGACCTTTAAGGAGGCCGCTGATGTCAAAGAAAATCAATGGTTTTAGCGATGTTTTCGCTTCACAACCAGCAGGGGTGCTAAGCCTTTGCCGCATTAAAGAAAGTGATCTAGAGATGGACCACCCTTCAACCCGCACCAAGAATCGCCAGACAGCCCCAGTCAAGAAGTACAACAAAGTCTGTGCCCGCACACGCTTTCGCACTGCCCGCCAAGCTCGTGAAGCCTTGTGGGGGGCTTTTGCTGGATTAGACGGCCAGGCCGGCGATGCCCTGAATGGCACACATGTTGGCAACCTAGTTGTCTGCTGCGATGTCTGCCGTGGCTACCACCTATTAAGCCCATCAGAGTGGCTTGGAATCGAGGTGGCCCTTGCTGCCTAGTGAAACCCCAAGTGATATCCAAGTTCGCTTTGCCTATCCCGACGTTGCACTCCAGCTTGAAACAGCCATGTTGCAAGGGGAGTTGGAGGACATTCTTGGCCTGCAGGGCAAAGTCGTTCTCCGCAATAAGTCGGCATTGATCCACATCCCTCTAACGGAACAGTTTCAAATGACACTACGCCCGACTGATGTTGGCTTTGAGGGTTATTCCGAGTGGATGTCTTGGCATGAGCACGTTGATGAAAAACACCAACGTCGCGAAATTCAAGGATCTGTCCGCGCCTCAGTCGAAGTTATTTGTAAACGTAAAGGCGCAACCTTCCAGCCACTCACCTTCACCGTTCACCAGAAAGACCTCGAAGGAGTGATCCATAAAGCTCTTGGAATCATACGTTTTCATACTGGGAAACGCCTTGCTCCTAAATTCATCAAAGTTGAGGAGCTGTCATGACAACCAAAGTAATTAAAACGATAAGCACAAAAACTACAGTAACGATGTATCAGTCATGCGACAGCTGCCTTGCTCGCGCAAAATTTAAGGCAACTTTTAGTTTTGGCGAACTTGATTTCTGTTTGCATCATTTTAAAGAGCACGAGAGTGCCCTAATTATAACTGCTGAAGCTATTTCACCCATTGGAGGTCATGATGAAGATTAAATCTGATATGGCGCATGAACTATGGATCACCTTTCTAGATGGTCGACAAATCAGGCTAGGTCAAGATTCTTCTGTTGAAATTGCAGACAGCGGGTTATTGGTCTTAAAGCACTCTAATAACCAAGTCACCATTTATCCACCCAATTCCTGGGTGAAAGTCAAATTGTTAAAGGCAGCGGAGCAGTCCGTTGTAACTCTCCCACTTAAAGGCTTGGGAATTTCTATACCTAGCCCGTAATTGGAGAAAAACCTCAAATAGAAGAGCAGTACCTAAACATCAACCTAGAGAAAGAAGGCCCTATGCAAGAAAATATAAATAACGTAACACCAATCATTAGTCCGCTAAAGATTGAGAACAAGATGCTTGTGATTAACAATCTCCGTATTTCTAATGCAGAACTTGTTGATTATCTATCAAGCAAAGTAGATATCGAGCGAGCTTTTCTCGATTTAATTGAAGCTGCGCTGCTTGTGCGACGCCTATCTGACGTTGCTATAGAAGCAGAGGCTTTAAATTCAGTGGCTGATCGCGTGACAGGGTCAGTTGAGAAGGCAGGCCTTACGGCAGTCGATGACTTCACTACATTGATTGAGAAGCACACCAATATCGAGGATCCATCTGGCCTTGCTCGCATTTTGGTAGATCAATTAGTGCCAGCCATCGCGGCTGAACTAAGTCCCTTAAATAAAAAGGGTCCCATGTTCAAAATTTATGACCCACTGATTGATCTTGTTCAGAGGATTGCCGGGCAAGACGGTGCTCATGAAGCCGTTAACAACTCGTCTACAAAGGGTAAGAATTTCAACGCAACGATGGATGGAATTCTGCAACATTTCGCAAGCCAATCTGGAGATCAGATTGAATTTGTTAACGATGTTAAATCAGTGAAGGGCTTGAAGGGTGGTGACGAGATCATCACGATCCCCACTGAGCTCACTGGTGGACAATCGATAAAAATTGTTTGGGAATTCAAAGCTGAACGCGATTTGTCACAGCCTGCAATACTCAAGGAATTGGCTGCTGCTATCGAAAATCGTCAATCACAGGCGGGCGTCTTCGTCCTTGCGTTGGAGCCTGAGTATGAGAAGTGGTCTACACATAGCTTTGCATCTGGAAATCGTTTACTGATTATTGTGGATAAAGACAATCCTGATAGGTATCTAATTCAGTTTGCATATCTATGGTCGCGGATGGTTGCTATGAAGCAATTAAGTACCGTGAAAGATGTACTAGATATTGAGAAGCTTCAGTACCTATTTGATCAAGCCGAAGTCTCTCTCAAAGACATTCGCAACATCAAAACAGCTCATACCGGAATCGAAACCTCGCTTGCCGATGCTCGCCGGTGGGTAGCTACCGTGGAAAATTCCTTGAAGCAAAAATTCTCCGAGATTTCTGAAGAACTCGATGGAGACGATGGCTTCGATGAAATAGTTTCCGAACTTACTAAGAAAAAGAAAGCTTAATGAACTGTTGACGGGCGATCGGCTGGTCACCGATCTCTCGTCGACTTCTCGAGCTGTTGGAGTTTCTCCTTTCTACCAACAGCTATTGGAGTCCGAACAGGACAGGCACTTCTCCTGGCTTGTCACCGCGCCAGTGCACTGGCGCGGGTTCGGATTTCATTTCTTGCCTGCATCACATGACAAAACTTATTAAACTATTTAATTAAATGACTCGGATCGTTATTGATAAAAACCGATCTCCGTTAGAAACTTGCAGTCCAAGCATGTGCTCGCTGCGTCGGGATAATCCCCTTCGATAATTCCAATAAATCGAGACATAAATGCATCAAACTCAGCCGCTTTTCGGTTGACAGGTATATACCGCTCTTCAACAGCAAAACCCCTGGAACCATCTCGCTCAATGACATCACCGGTGATTCTCCATTGGAGAAGACCAATTGTCTTAATTTCGATTGGGTCGCCAATCTCTGGGCGCTCGAGCATGTATACATAGGCTTCGAGTTGAGTCCAATAGCTATCGATTAAACCTTCTTCATCCTTTTTCATTGAGACTTTGCCATCAATGATTGAAAAGGAGCCATCTTCATTCTTAGTTAATAAATCCAGTTCACCATAGAACTTCCATCGGGTTTCCTGGCCATTTACACGAATAGGTTGGCTCGCAAACTTACCTTTATGAAGTACCGCCCAACCTTTGGGAAGTATTGAAGAGATGGATTCATTTGATACTCCATCGAATGACGCCTCTTGTATGCGCGACATTTGCTGCTGTAACGCCAAATTCGCGGGAATAGAGAAATTATGCCAATAAGACATCCAGGTGCAACGGGGACAGTTTCCTTTGTAGAGGGAAGAAGGGGTAATTACCGATTTATATGGAGTAGCTGGCTTAATTTTGTAGTCAGCAGTAGTTCTTATTGCCATGGTGAGGTTCCTTCCAGGGTAGTAGCGTCGAAGGCGTGAATGTAATCTTGAATTAAAAAAGGGTTAATTCTGATCTGTTATGAGGAAGCAACTCTGCCGGGGCTTCTGCAGATCTCGCGGGTACTCCTAGGATTTTTCTAATTGCTAGCCCGACGTGATATCCCAGATTTACAGGAACAGCATTACCAATCTGTTTGTATTGCGAAGATGTACTACCAGCAAAAGACCAATCATCTGGAAAAGTTTGGATGCGTGCATACTCACGCACGGTAAGAGGCCGAGTCTCGCTCGGATGGCAACGCTCCGTTTGTTTTTGTGCAGGGTTACACGTCAAGGTAAGCGATGGCTCTGCCCAGGAAAGCCTTCTTGCCATGCCAGTCTTACCACCGCCAAGATGATAACTTCCACCCATATATTTCTTTTGTAAATTCTGCGGAAGATCACGCCAATAGCCACCTTCCGGAATCATCTCCATGATTTCGTATTTGGCATCACTATATTTCTGCCCATCCGACTTAGGAACCTTCTTCAAGGCAGCTCTCATTGTGATTGTGTAATCCTTTTCAGCCGGAAAAAGAATCTCTGAATTTAAATCTTCTCGTAGCCCGAAGATTATGAGCCGCTCGCGCTTTTGTGGGACATCAAGAAATTGTGCTCTAAGCACTTTATATGCGACCCGATATCCCAATTCTTCTAACTCTCGAACAATTACTTGCAAAGTCCTTCCATTATCGTGATTGAGTAATCCCTTGACGTTCTCTCCTAAAACTAACTTTGGCCTAACTTGATCAATTAATCGGGCATACTCGTAAAATAAAGTTCCTCTTGTATCTGCAAATCCTAGACTTTTACCCGCATACGAGAACGCCTGGCAGGGGAATCCACCTGCCATCACATCGATTTGTCCAGCATAATCATCAAGGTCTATATCTAGCACGCTAGCTTGATGGGAATTCCACTCTGGTCTGTTTTGCTGAAGGGTTCTGATGGAGTCTCTATCGAAATCAACCAACATCTTTGATTGAATGCCCGCATTATGCATTCCCAGAGCTAATCCACCTGCACCACAAAATAATTCAATAGAAGTTAACTTCGTTTGGGGAGCATGCAAGACTTTCCAAGGTTTATCGGAGGCAGAACTCTTCGATGTAACCCGCTTAATTTCTTCCAAGGAAAACAGGCGCTCACCTCGTAGACCAACTTGAGCCTTGATCAAGCCTTTTTTATGCCACCTTCGAATCGTGTCGGAGGAGACGTTTAACCTAAGGGCTGCTTGATGTACTGGGAGGAGATCAGATTCTAGGGTAACCAATGCCATAGGCAAAGGTTACCATATTATTTTGCCAATTCAATTATCACAGGGTCGGCTGCCAAATCACGCACGACCTGTTCAAGTAGTGGGTTGAGAGTTGTAGAGGGAATTGCGGCAGCACAAACTGCGATAAGTCGCGTACCAAGACCCTTCTCTCCGGTCATATGTTCCCAAAAATCATCGCCAACGAGCACGGAATAACCCGCACCTTGGATCTTTTTGTAATGATCGTTCAGGTCAGAGTCTTTTCCGTAAATTACTCCAACTACTTGGTCGGCAACAGAAACTGGAACATTATTTGTGTTACCAAGGGATCGTGCTTGATTAAAGTGTCCAACAATAGTTTTAATGTCATCTTTGTTTATCGTGGTTGGCCCCGCCTTTATTTGAGCCATTTTTTTTCTGCCATCGAAGTGATCTGTGTACTCCACATCAATACCCTGAGTTAGACTTCCGTTCACACCGCTAAGAATGTTTGTAATCTCACGTTGTAGCTGAGTTCCAAAAGAAGTATTTAAGCCAGTAATCAGCGATGTGCCGATAACCATTGCGCGAGCTATGCCCTCAGGAGTAACTGTTCCGGTTAAGGCGATTGACCTGTATTTTGCTAGATATGGGTTTATTTTGTGATTCTTCACTTGCTTCAGCTTTTTCAAGTTTTTTTCCTGCTGGGGAATAAAAATAGTTCTAAACCACACTTCCATTTCGTAAGCAATGTAGTCACTTACAGTTGGATAACTTGATGCAGGAGTGAGAACTCTTTTTTTACTCGGTCGCGGAGCTGCAGCTTTTTTGACAGCGGCTTTTTTGACAGCGGCTTTTTTGACCGGTGGCATGAGCGCTCCTGACTTTGGAATACCACCAGCCTAAGAGATATGGGTAATAAATGGTGGGATTTTGCTGCCCTTTACTACCCCCGCCTGCGGGTAACCAAATACTGCTATCTCTCGCTCAAAATTACCATCTCTGTTCCTGACCACTCTCTACCAGCAAAATGTAGAGAGTGGTCAGGAACAAGTAATTTTGTTAGTACGTACGGGGGTAGTAACGGGTAGAGATGTGGATGCGAGTAAGGGGGTGGGTAGTTGTGTGTTAGTTGAGAAGAGAATAAGGATTAATGGCGATTCATTTGCACTGTGACTAGTGAGGTTCGAGCTTTCGAACCCACAAATCACTTAGGAGTGAAAATGAATAAAACAAGTAAATCTCTTCGGTTGACCGATCGAGACATTGAATACATAACCTGGATTGCAGAACAACAAGCAGTACGTCTTGACACACTGCAGTTGTTATTTGAAATCAGAGGCAAGAAGATTGATCCTCGAGCATTGAGGCGCTTAGTTGAAAGATGGCAACGGCTTGGCTTAGTACAGAAGAAGATTTTGCTAGCAAAATCACCCAGCATTATCTGGCCAACAATTGAAGGAATGAGGGTAGCCAATCTGCCCCATTCCCGTGGCGATCGGAACTTCACTCCGAGTTTTTCTTCAGTACATCACACAGTCGCTACTGCCAGAGTTCGGATTGAATATGAAAGAAGAGGTTGGGAATGGACTTGCGAGAGAGATCTTCGTCATGAGTTCGGAGCAAGCCACCTAGCCGATGGTTTGGCTTCAGTAGACACTCAGCGAATTTTGGTTGAAGTTGAAAGAACCCAAAAAGAAAGTTCTCGCCTCAAGAACATAATGATGGCGAACCTTCGAACTAAAAACATAACTGGTTGTCATTATTGGACAACCGATGCTCTATATCCGGTGATCCAGTCACATATCAACATGCTTGAGGACGATTTGAAGAGCAAAATGCAAATCTTTTTACTTCCAGATGAGGTGAAGATATGAATCAGAAACCCATCAAAGAAGTAGAAGAAATAAAGCAAGATGAAGGATCGGGTATGGATGAATTCATCGCGACGATCTTTTTCGTCCACATTCTTTACAACTTCCCCCGCGAGTTTGAACTTTGGCAAGAGTTGGACTGCCCACAGTTCCACACTTCAGGCACTTGGCCCTCCAAGGCTTACCAGCACCTGGATACTCAGTTAGTGGTTCAAGACCAAATTCCCGCATTCGTTCTACGGCAACACTCGGCTCGAGTTTTCCAGGTGTCATAGTCCAACAATACAAAGATTAACTGACAAACAATAGGAGTAATCTCTCTTCCATGAAACAAGATCCTGCCAAAGCTACCAAGGCCCGCGCACTAGTGGCATCCCTATTGATTATTGAATCAGTTGTGATTGCATTGCTCGGTGTATGGCTCATTATTTTGTCTTTAACTGCCGATAGCGTTGAAATCTTGCCACTGCTAGGGGTATTGATATTTATTGTTTTGGGATCTGGCGGCTTATATGCAGCAGCAGCTGGATATCGCAAGGGAAAGTACTTCGGGCGCGCACCGGCATTGCTAGCAAATTTGATTGCAATTGGTGTTTCTAAATATCAATTCGCCGGTGGCCTCTATGTAGTCGCAATTCCGCTGTTTATTCTGGCGGTTGTAACGGTGGTTTCTGTCTTACGGGCTATTCCCGATAGACTCCCGACTTCTTAAGGACACTCACCTAAGGCGGGAGGGCATATGAGCGAGAACGATAAAGTCGCAATGCTCGGCCTGACATATGACGATGTCCTTCTCCTGCCAGATGCCTCTGAAGTTGTTCCATCTGAAGTTGATACATCCACACGCCTAACGCGAAATATTACGATCGCGGTCCCACTGGTTTCTTCAGCGATGGATACCGTTACTGAATCTGCAATGGCAATTGCAATGGCAAAAGCTGGCGGAATTGGAATCATTCACCGCAATCTGCCAATTGATGAGCAAGTAACTCATGTGAAGTTAGTAAAAAATGTTGGACTCGCTGGAGCTGCAGTTGGTGTTGGCGACGATGGATTTGCTCGCGCCAAGGCACTCATTGAGGCAGGTGTTGATGTTGTGGTTGTTGATACCGCACACGGTCACCATCGCGCAGTATTAGATGCGATTTCGCGCATTAAGAAGTTTTCACCAACAACTGAAATTATCGGCGGCAATGTTGCAACTCGCGCAGGTGCGCAAGCTCTAATCAATGCTGGTGCTGATGCAGTAAAAGTTGGCGTTGGCCCAGGTTCTATTTGCACAACACGCGTTGTTGCAGGTGTTGGCGTTCCGCAAATTACAGCCATCATGGAAGCCTCTAAAGCGTGCAACAAAGCAGGCATTCCATTAATCGCCGACGGCGGACTGCAATATTCAGGTGACATCGTTAAAGCTCTTGTAGCTGGCGCAAATGCAGTAATGCTGGGATCTTTGCTTGCTGGGTGTGAAGAAGCACCAGGAGAACTAGTTGAGATTAACGGCATTCAATACAAGACATATCGCGGCATGGGATCTTTAGGTGCGATGCAATCACGCGGTGAAAAGAAGTCTTATTCTAAAGATCGTTATATGCAGGATGATGTTCTATCTGAAGACAAGCTTGTCCCAGAAGGCATTGAAGGCAAAGTAGTTTTCCGTGGCACTGTCGCCGAAGTTGTGCACCAACTTGTTGGGGGACTTCGCTCGGGAATGGGTTATGCAGGTGCTCCTGATATTGAAACTTTGCGCCGCGATGGACACCTCATTCAAATTACAGCTGCAGGATTACAAGAAAGTCATCCGCACGATGTTGCTCACGTAGCTGATGCGCCTAATTACCAAGCGAAAGGCCGCTCATGAAAGAGATCGAGTTAGCACCAGGTAAGCGCGCAAGAAGTGCGTATTCATTTGATGACATAGCTATCGTGCCAAGTCGCCGAACACGTGATCCTGAAAATGTTTCAACTAACTGGCAAATTGATGCTTATAAATTTGGTTTACCAATGATGGCTGCCCCGATGGACTCCGTAGTTTCTCCAGAGACTGCAATTGAAATTGGACGACTTGGTGGGCTTGGTGTTCTCAACCTTGAAGGTCTATGGACTCGTTATGAAGATCCACGTATTCCTCTAGGTGAAATTGCATCGATGCCAGATAAGAATGCAACCAAGCGCATGCAGGAGATCTATAACGAACCAATTAAGCCAGCGTTAATTAAGGCTCGCATCGCACAAATCCGTGATGCTGGTGTTACCGTTGCAGCTTCACTTTCTCCAGCTAGAACAGCTGAGCTTCACAAAGCAGTCATTGATGCCGGAGTTGATATTTTCGTTATTCGCGGAACAACCGTCAGTGCTGAGCATGTTGCCCCAGAAGATGAAGCGCTTAATTTAAAGAAGTTTATTTACGAACTAGATGTTCCTGTAATTGTTGGCGGCGTTGCAACTGCAACAGCTGCACTGCATTTAATGCGCGCTGGTGCGGCTGGCGTCCTTGTTGGTTTTGGTGGCGGAGCGGCACACACAACACGTAAAGTTTTAGGAATTGAAGTACCAATGGCTTCTGCAGTAGCTGAAGTTGCATCTGCCCGTCGTGAATATCTAGATGAATCAGGTGGACGCTACGTTCATGTGATTGCAGACGGAGCAGTTGGTCGTAGCGGTGATATTGCTAAAGCAATTGCATGCGGCGCCGATGCAGTGATGATGGGTTCACCACTAGCTAAAGCAACCCAAGCACCAGGACTTGGATGGCACTGGGGTTCAGAGGCCCATCACCAAGTCTTGCCACGTGGTGAGCGTGTGAACGTTGGAACTGTTGGAACGTTGGAAGAGATTTTACTTGGACCATCACACACATCTGATGGATCAATGAATTTATTTGGAGCTCTACGCCGTGCAATGGCTACATGTGGCTATTCAGATGTGAAGGAATTCCAGCGCGTAGAGGTACTTATTCACCGTGCCTAATGATCGCGGCGTACTTGTAGTCGATTTTGGGGCGCAGTATGCCCAGCTGATTGCCCGTCGAGTTCGTGAAGCTAATGTTTATAGTGAAATCGTTCCGTCAACAATTACGGCAGCACAAGTGCGCGAGAAGAATCCTTCGGCCATTATTTTATCTGGCGGGCCTTCAAGTGTTTACGCCGAAAATGCACCGCAATTTGATTCGGCAATTCTTAAGTTAGGGATTCCAGTTTTTGGAATTTGTTACGGATTTCAAGTAATGGCCGCAGCCCTTGGCGGTGTTGTGAGTCAAACGGGTAAGTCAGAATTTGGCCGCACAGACATTGACGCCAAATCCAATTCAAAGATTTTTAGCGGCTTGCCTGCCCAGCAAAAAGTATGGATGTCGCATGGGGATGCAGTAACTACCGCACCTGCAGGATTTAGCATATGTGCCGTTACTGCAGACACACCCATCGCAGCTTTTGAAGATGCAACAGGGCAAATGGCTGGAGTTCAATTTCACCCAGAGGTTTTGCATAGTGAACATGGCCAAGCGATATTGCGTAATTGGTTAATTAATACTGCAAAATGCGATGCAACTTGGACTACTGGAAACATTGCACAGACTGAAGTAGCTAAAGCTAAGCAAGTTATTGGTGACAAAAGAGTCATTTGTGGTTTATCTGGTGGAGTAGATTCGGCCGTTGCTGCAGCGATCATCCAAAAAGCAGTCGGCAAGCAGTTAACGTGTGTATTCGTTGATCATGGCCTATTGCGTAAAGGTGAAGCTGAGCAAGTAGAGCGCGATTTTGTTGCTTCAACAGGAGTTCAGTTAGTAGTTGTTGATGCAAAGAGGCAGTTTTTGGATGCACTCAAAGGCACAACTGATCCTGAAGAGAAGCGAAAGATCATTGGCCGTGAGTTCATCCGATCTTTTGAGGCAGCAGCGCGAGATATCGCAGCCGGTGGAGATGTTGAATTCTTAGTACAGGGCACGTTGTATCCAGATGTTGTTGAATCTGGTGGTGGCACAGGAACTGCCAATATCAAATCCCATCACAATGTTGGTGGATTGCCAGATGATTTGAAATTCACTTTAGTTGAACCACTTCGAACCCTCTTTAAAGATGAAGTTCGACAAGTGGGCCTTGAACTAGGCTTGCCTGAAGAAATTGTCTGGCGCCAACCTTTCCCAGGCCCAGGTCTTGGAATTCGCATCGTTGGAGAAGTAACACAAGAACGTCTAGATTTATTGCGCGAAGCCGATGCAATTGCCCGCTTTGAGTTAAAGGCTGCTGGTCTTGATCGCGATATTTGGCAGTGTCCAGTTGTGCTTTTGGCAGATGTGCGAAGTGTTGGCGTGCAGGGAGATGGTCGAACATATGGGCATCCAATTGTGTTGCGTCCGGTGTCTAGTGAAGATGCAATGACTGCTGATTGGTCTCGCGTACCATATGAAGTTCTTGAAAAGATTTCGACTCGTATTACAAACGAAGTTCGTGAAGTTAATAGAGTCGTATTGGATGTGACAAGTAAGCCGCCGGGAACGATTGAATGGGAATAATAATGAAGAGACTAATTGCACTAATGAGCATTCTTGCTGTTTCAATGGCCATGATTGCGCCTGCGCAAGCTGCAACTAAGGTCAAGTGCACTTCTACCAAGGCTGTGGGACATACACCAAAAAGTGTTACACCTCTTCAAAAGCCTCTAACCAAACTGGCTAAAACATTTACATTAACTACTAACTGTGGCGTCATTACTATTCAAACGGTTGGAAATAAAGCTCCATGGACACTTACCGAGCTAGCAACCTTGGCTAAGGGAAATTACTTTGATAACTCGCTTTGCCACCGCTTAACTACTGCTGGGATCTTTGTACTTCAATGTGGAGATCCAACAGCAACTGGAACAGGTGGACCTGGTTTTCAGTATCCAGATGAGAACCTTCCTGCCAATGCACTCAACAATTACCCAGCGGGAACAGTGGCTATGGCTAACTCCGGGCCTGGCACCAATGGCTCACAATTCTTTCTTGTCTATGCAGATACAACCCTTGGTCCGGATTACACAATTTGGGGAAAAATCACCAAAGGATTAGATATTGTGCAGGCAATTGCAAAAGCTGGTGTTAAAGGTGGAGGCGCTGATGGCACACCATCACAAACTATTGCTTTGTTAAAAGTAACTACGAGTTAATTCGTATTAACTATTTTAAAAGCTTCAGCGATACGTCCTTCAGGCAATCCGCCCATTCCTGCATTTCGCTGACCCCACTCACGAACCATATTTTCTAATTCTGGGTTGTGAGCTGTTTGTGATGCATGCGCATGTAATGCCTTCATCTTCAAATCAAATGTATCTGTGATATCTACGAAGTGATCTGGGTGCGCATAGGCACTTACCCAGACTTCTTTTACTCGCCAAGGATGTAAACCTTCTTGATCAAGTAAATCTGTAAATGCAAATGGATTTCGAGCATCTGGATAGACAGCTTGAATGGCAGCTTCACCTGCTGCTAAATGATCTGGATGACTTGCACCAATGCGATCCCAGTTTCTTTCAGGACTTTGACAAACCATTCGATCTGGTTGTGATTTTCGAATCTGACGAACTAAATCTTTTCTCAGACCAATCGTTGCCTCAAGATGCCCATCAACGTAATTAAGAAAAGTAATATCGGTAACGCCAATGGCTGCACCAGCTGCGCGTTGTTCACGTTGGCGAATTGCGGGCATCTCCTCTTTTGTGAAACCAGATTCTTCGCCACCTTGATCGCCATTAGTGCAAAAAACATAGGCAACTTCAATGCCCTTCTTCACCCACTGGGCAATGGTTCCTGATGCTCCAAAATCTGAATCATCTGGGTGGGCACTAACGACCAAGACGCGCTTGATCTCACTATCGGCAATGGGTTCCATGTCGCTTAGCCTAATAGACTCACCACCATGACGAGTACTGATCCGCTGCTAGCTGGGCTCAACCCTCAGCAAGCAGAAGCAGTCACTCATGCAGGTGGCCCATTACTTGTTGTGGCTGGTGCTGGTTCAGGTAAAACTCGTGTTTTAACGCGTCGAATCGCATATTTAATGTCTAGACGCAACGTTGCGCCGTATCAGATTCTTGCAATTACTTTCACCAATAAAGCAGCCGGAGAAATGAAAGAGCGGGTTGCTGAATTGGTAGGACCCATTGCAAAATCAATGTGGGTCTCCACATTTCACTCAGCTTGCGTTCGCATCTTGCGCCAAGAGGCGATGCGCCTTGGCTATAGCAATTCATTCTCAATTTATGACTCAGCAGATTCACTTCGCCTCATCACAATTGTTGCTAAAGAACTCAACTTAGATACCAAGCGTTATCCAGCACGCCAGTTTCAAGCAATGATTTCTAATGCCAAAAACGAACTCCTAGGACCACAAGATTACATAAACGCTGCAAGCAATCAATTTGAACAAGTAGTTGCTGATGTTTATACGATTTATCAACAACGTTTACAGCGTGCGAATGCAATGGATTTCGATGACTTGATTCTAAAAACAGTTGAAGTACTACAGCGATACCCAGAGGCAAAGGCGCGCTTTAGATCACGCTTTCGCCATGTGTTGGTAGATGAGTATCAGGACACAAATCATGCCCAATACATATTGGTTAAAGAGCTAGTTGGCACAGAAGCCGAAGGTATTCCATTAGCCGAGCTATGTGTTGTGGGGGATGCTGACCAAAGTATCTATGGTTTTCGCGGTGCCACGATTCGTAATATCTTGCAATTTGAACTTGATTACCCAAATGCCACAACAGTATTGCTTGAACAAAACTATCGTTCCACTCAAAACATCCTAAATGCAGCTAATGCAGTAATTACTCGCAATGAAAGCCGCAAAGAAAAGAATTTGTGGTCAGATGCCGGATCTGGCGCACCTCTTGTCGGCTATGTGGCCGAGAGTGAACATGATGAAGCAGTTTTTATTGCTGATGAAATTCGTCAGCTGCAGAAGGAATCAAAATCGCAACCCGGGGATACTGCAATCTTCTATAGAACTAATGCCCAGTCACGTGTTTTTGAAGAAGTATTCATGCGAAATGCCCTTCCCTATAAGGTCGTTGGCGGTTTGCGCTTCTATGAGCGCCGAGAAGTCAAAGACTTGCTTGCCTATTTGCGCGTCTTGGCCAACCTAGAAGATGAGATTTCTCTGCGCCGTATTATCAATGTTCCAAAGCGTGGAATTGGTGATACATCTTTAGATTATGTAGATGCATTTGCAAACGCGAACTCCATTTCATTTTGGCAAGGTTTGCTTCGTTGCGCAGAAGCTCCAGGATTACCCTCACGTGCTGCGCAAGCGATTAATGATTTGACCTCCATGATTAGCGCCTTAAATGTCTTAGTTGAGGCTAAAACCAGACCATCAGTCATTGTTGAAGCAGCCCTTGAACAATCTGGGTTGCTAAAAGAATTAGCCGATAGCGTTGATCCACAAGATGAAGTGCGAGTTGAAAACTTAAAGGAATTAGTCGCAGTTTCAATGGAATATGAAGAGCGACCAATTGAGGAATTAGGCGAAGATGAAGAAATCTCATTAGCTGGTTTTCTAGAAAAGGTTTCTTTGGTTGCTGATGCTGATGAGATTCCAGAAGGTGAAGACCATGGCGGTGTTGTAACAATGATGACTTTACATACTGCTAAAGGTCTTGAGTTCCCAACTGTTTTTCTAACTGGAATGGAAGATGGAATATTTCCTCATTCACGAACACTTGGTGAAAAAGATGAGATTGAAGAAGAGCGCCGGCTTGCCTATGTTGGTTTAACTCGTGCACGTCAACGTTTGTATATTTCACGT
Source organism: actinobacterium SCGC AAA044-N04 (assembly GCA_000378885.1). GTDB lineage: Bacteria > Actinomycetota > Actinomycetes > Nanopelagicales > Nanopelagicaceae > Planktophila. The sequence continues at coordinate 312,478 of KB900461.1, forward strand.
GCTGAATATCGTTCAACTTGGGGTGCACCAAATTACAATCCACCTTCACGTTTTCTAGATGAAATTCCAGAAGATGTCATTGAGTGGCGCAATCAAGGTGGTGTATCTTTAACTCCATCGCTAGTGCGCAAATCACGTGTGGCAACTGCTCCACCACCGCGAGCAACAGGCAAGAAGATTTCTGTAATGGAGCTGCAAATTGGCGATCGTGTGTCACATGACACATTTGGATTGGGCTCTGTTGTTGCAGTTGCAGGCGAGGCAGAAAAGGCTGAAGCCACAATTAACTTTGGCCAGTACGGAGAGAAGCGATTACTACTGCGCTATGCACCCGTTGAGAAGCTCTAGGATTAGGGCCTAATTAGGATGTGGAGCACCAGTGGATCTCTTTGAATATCAAGCTCGCGATCTCTTTGAAAAACATGGCGTACCTGTTTTGGCAGCTGCAATTGCAACAACTGCAGACGAAGCAGAAGCTGCCGCTACAAAGATCGGTGGCAAAGTAGTTGTTAAGGCCCAAGTAAAAGTTGGTGGCCGAGGAAAAGCAGGCGGCGTAAAGCTTGCAGAGAACCCAACAGATGCTCGTGAAAAAGCTGGCGCAATTCTTGGAATGGACATCAAAGGTCATGTAGCTCGCACAGTAATGATTGCTGCGGCTGCCCCAATTGAATCTGAATACTACTTAGCAATTTTGCTTGATCGTTCTAACCGCACATTTCTAGTTATGGCATCAGTATCTGGTGGAATGGATATTGAAGAAGTAGCGCACACTGCTCCTGAAAAGCTAGCAAAGATCCCAGTATCTGCAGTTGATGGAATTAGCGCAGCTAAGGCTAAAGAAATTATTAGTGCAGCAAATTTCCCAGCAGATGTTGCCGATCAAGTTGCCAACGTCCTTGTGAAATTGTGGGAAGTCTTCCAGTCAGAAGATGCAACTTTGGTTGAAGTTAACCCATTAGTTAAAACTAAAGATGGCAAAGTTATTGCACTCGATGGCAAAGTAACTCTTGATGACAATGCAGATTTTCGTCAACCAGATCATGAAGCACTCATAGATCAAGCCGCTGAAAATCCACTAGAAGCAGCAGCTAAGGAAAAAGGTCTTAACTACGTCAAGCTAGATGGCGAAGTTGGAATCATTGGTAATGGTGCTGGTTTGGTCATGAGCACACTAGATGTTGTTGCTTATGCTGGTGAAAAGCATGGCGGAGTCCGCCCAGCCAACTTCCTTGATATTGGTGGCGGTGCATCAGCACAAGTAATGGCTGACGGACTTTCAATCATTTTGGGTGATAAAGACGTAAAGAGCGTTTTTGTAAATGTATTCGGTGGAATCACTGCGTGTGACGCCGTGGCCACAGGAATCGTTCAAGCCCTTGAATTACTTGGTTCTAAGGCCACAAAGCCAATCGTTGTTCGCCTTGATGGCAATAACGTGATGGAAGGCCGAGCAATTTTGAATAAAGCAGCACACCCATTGGTGCAGCAGCTCGACACAATGGATGGCGCAGCTGATCGTGCTGCAGAATTGGCGGCTAAGTAAATGTCTATTTTCTTAAATGAGAACACCAAGGTAATTGTTCAGGGCATGACTGGTTCTGAAGGAACTAAGCACACTCGCCGTATGTTGGCATCTGGCACAAAGATTGTTGGCGGAGTTACACCTGGTAAAGGTGGACAGGTTGTCGATATTGATGGCCATCAACTTCCAGTCTTTAATACAGTTGCCGAAGCAATGAGTGCAACTGGTGCTAATGCCTCAGTAGTTTTTGTTCCACCTAAGTTTGCTAAAGCTGCAGTTATCGATGCCATTGATGCTGCGATGCCTTTAGTTGTTGTTATTACTGAAGGAATCCCAGTTCATGACTCTGCTAGTTTCTACGCTTATTCACTTACTAAGGGCACAACTCGCATTATTGGACCAAACTGCCCTGGCTTAATTAGCCCAGGAAAATCTAATATTGGAATTATTCCAGCAGATATCACCGGTGCAGGCCCAATTGGTTTGGTTTCAAAATCAGGAACTCTTACATATCAAATGATGTATGAACTAAGAGATATTGGATTTAGTACAGCAGTAGGTATCGGTGGAGATCCAGTTATTGGAACTACGCATATTGATTGCCTTCGTGCTTTCCAAGATGACCCTGACACACAAGCAATTGTGATGATTGGTGAAATCGGTGGTGATGCTGAAGAGCGCGCAGCTGCATTTATCGCCGAGTATGTAACTAAGCCAGTTGTTGGTTACGTCGCAGGCTTTACAGCACCTGAAGGAAAAACGATGGGTCATGCTGGTGCGATTGTTTCTGGATCTTCAGGAACTGCTCAAGGAAAGAAAGATGCCCTTGAAGCAGCTGGTGTGAAAGTTGGCCAAACTCCAAGTGAAACCGCGCGTTTATTGCGCGCGATACTAGGCCGCTAAGACCATGTTTGGCCGCGTACTTGGAACCACTGTGGTCCAAGTCGCGCGCAGTATTGCCTTTGTTCTATTCCCAATATCTTTCATTGCCCTTCTTGCTTGGGCAACTGCTGGAAGTGCAACTGGAAATACAGGAGATCCGCTGCGCGCAGCGCTATGGATATGGCTGGGTGCACACCAGGTTCCATTTTCTTTAGCGCTACCACCAGCAAATATCGCTGGATATCTTTCCTACTTGCCTTTAGGTGCAATAGTTCTACCAATTTTTGCTATAAGAAGTGGAATTAATCGAGTCATAGATCGCTTAGATAATGACACTTCATTATTGCCATTAGCACGCCTTCTTTTTGCCATTGAGTACAGCGTTGCGGCAATGCTTCTTTCTTATTTTTCATCAACACAATCGGTTAAGCCAGTTTGGTATTTGGCACCGGTTTTTGTCTTTCCACTAGTACTAGTCACTGCTGCAACAGTTGGGCGCCGTCTGGTTTTTGGTCAGGCAGTTTTATATGGTTCCAGAGCTTTAGCGCTATTACTCGGTATTTCTTCAATCATTTTAGGCATTTCAATTTTCACTCATTTCTCAACAGTTAAGAACCTCACTACGGTTTTAGAGCCTGGAATATTAGGTGGGCTGTTATTACTTCTTCTTAACATTCTCTACATTCCAAATGCTGTAGTAGCCACTTTAGGTTATTTTTCTGGTGCTGGCTTTGCCGTGGGATCTGGAACGATGGTTGCGCCATGGAAGTTGGACCTTAATTCGATTCCAGCTTTTCCTTTGCTCGGTGCGTTGCCAACAGGTAAGTCACTTTTTGCACTCTTTGGAATCGTGATAGTAATTCTGACGGGAGCGCTGTTGGCTAGTTGGACAATTGATTTGAATATGAAAATCTTGGTTCAGAGTTTGGTTGTTAGTGCGCTTATGTGTGTAGTGATTGGAATTGCTGGAAGCGGTGCTCTTTTAACTGATGCGATGTCTGCAGTTGGCGTTTCACCATGGAAATTCACTCTGACATTGGTTGCTGAACTATCTCTGGGTGCATTTCTGGCCCTATATTTGCCTCGTCTTGGAAGGCGCTAATGGCTGCTCGCGTTGTGTTGTTGGCATCAGGTTCAGGAACTCTTGCCCAAGCAATAATTGATGCAGAAGAACTTGATATTGAAATTGTTGCACTTATTAGCGATAACCCAGATTCGAAAGCTTTAACACGGGCCAAGGAATCTAATATCCAGACCTTTGTCCTACCTATGAAGCCTTCGCGCGATGAGTGGAACCAAGGAATAATTCAAACCGTAGTTTCACTCTCAGTCGATCTGGTTGTAAGCGCCGGCTTTATGCGAATTCTGCCCCCAGATTTTGTGAATCGCTTTCCAACTATCAATTCTCACCCAGCTCTTCTGCCACAGTTTCCCGGTGCGCATGCTGTTCGTGATGCACTGGCTGCCGGAGTATCAATAACTGGCACCACGGTTCATTGGGTTGATGACGGCGTTGATACAGGCCCAATCATTACTCAGATGGAAGTACCAGTGCTGCCAGGAGATGATGAGGCCACACTTCATGAGAGAATTAAGAAAGTTGAACGCGGTCTCATTGTTGCGACCATCGCCCTGATTATTCCAACTTTGGAGCGCAATGTCTGATCGCAAATCTATAAGTCGAGCACTGGTCAGTGTCTATGACAAAGATCGCTTGCTTGAAATAGGAAATGCTTTAAGCGTTGCAGGTGTTGAGATTCTCTCAACTGGCTCAACAGCAAAAACATTACAAGCCGCCGGTATTGCAGTGACAGAGGTAAGTGCGTACACGGGTTTTCCTGAGATTATGGGTGGGCGAGTAAAGACTTTGCATCCTCGCGTGCACTCAGGAATCTTGGCCGATCAAAACAATCCAGAACATTTAGCTGCAATTAAAGATTTAGATATTCAACCATTTGATTTAGTGATCATTAATCTCTATCCCTTTGCTGCCACCATTGCATCGGGAGCTGACTTTGCTGAATGCATAGAACAAATTGATATTGGTGGTCCTTCCATGCTGCGAGGAGCTGCTAAAAACCATGGTTCTGTTGCTGTTATTTGCAAGCCAGCACAATATGACCAGTTGCTCTCTGCAATCAAAGCCGGGGGATTCACCCAAGCAGAGCGCAAGCAGTTAGCACTCGAGGTGTTTAGAACTACCGCTGAATACGATTTAACGATTGCTAATTGGCTGGGTCAAAATGATGAACTGCCTGAATGGTTTGGAAGAATTTGGCATCGTGAGAATGTTTTGCGCTATGGAGAGAATCCACATCAAAGCGCAGCTATCTATTCTGGTGGCCCTATTGGAATTGTGAATGCAGTTCAACTGCATGGAAAAGAAATGTCTTTTAATAACTACACCGATGCTGAATCTGCATGGCGTGCAGTGCTCGATCATCGTGATCCAGCGGTGGCAATTATGAAACACGCTAACCCTTGTGGCATTGCAGTGTGTGCTCTAGGTGTTGCAGTTGCTTATCAGCATGCCCATGAGTGCGATCCAGTTTCAGCCTTTGGCGGAGTCGTAGCGGCAAATCGTAAAGTGGATCTTGCAATGGCAACTCCGCTTTCAGATATTTTCACCGAAGTATTGATTGCCCCTGATTATGATCAGGATGCCCTAGAGCTACTAATGAAAAAGCCTTCAATTCGAATTCTTAAGTGTGCAATACCTACGGTTGCTCCACTTGAACTGCGTCCTGTATCAGGTGGAATACTTGTACAAGAGACTGATTTAATTGATGCGCCAGGTGATTCACCAAGTAATTGGAAGCAAGTAAGTGGTGGCTCAGTTGATGAACAAAGTATGAAAGATCTAGAGTTTGCGTGGCGAAGTGTGAGAAGTGTAAAGAGCAATGCAATTTTGCTAGCCAAAAATACGGCATCTGTTGGAATAGGAATGGGTCAAGTAAACCGTGTTGATTCTGCGAAACTAGCAGTTGATAGAGCGGGTGAGAGAGTCAAAGGCTCCGTTGCTGCTAGTGATGCCTTCTTCCCATTTGCTGATGGGCTCCAGATTTTGATTGACGCTGGAGTGATTGCAATAGTGCAACCAGGCGGAAGTGTTCGTGATGAAGAGGTAATTGCAGCGGCAAAAAAGGCCGGCATTGCGATGTTCTTCACAGGCGTACGCCATTTCTCTCACGCCTAAGCGGCTATTAGGATGAGCGCTATGAGCGCACAAATTCTGGATGGAAAAGCTTTAGCCGCAAAAATCAAAGGCGAGTTAGCTATTCGCGTTACAGAACTTAAATCGCGTGGAATTACTCGAGGTCTTGGAACAGTTCTAGTTGGTGATGATCCAGGATCACATTCATACGTTGGTGGAAAACATCGCGACTGCCAAGAAATTGGAATTAATTCAATTCGTGTGGATCTACCAGAGAGTGCAAGTGAAGCCGATGTTTTGGCGGCGATCAAGGATTTGAATTCATCGCCTGAGTGCACCGGCTATATCGTGCAACTTCCACTTCCAAAAGGAATTAACACTCAAAGAGTTCTAGAAGCTATTGATCCATCAAAGGATGCTGATGGCTTGCACCCAATGAATTTAGGCCGTTTGGTTTCAGGTTATGACGCACCGCTACCTTGTACACCCCATGGAATTGTTGAACTCTTAACACACTACGGAATTAGTACAAAAGGTGCCGAAGTAACTGTCATTGGTCGTGGATTAACTGTTGGCCGACCACTTGGATTATTGCTAACGCGCAAGCAAGAAAATGCCACAGTGACTTTGACGCATACTGGAACTAAAGATTTAACATTGCACACCAAAAATGCCGACATTATTGTTGCCGCAATTGGGCAGGCACATTTCCTTAAAGCCTCAATGATTAAGTCAGGCGCTGTTGTGATTGATGTTGGTATTTCACGTACTGATCAGGGATTACTTGGTGACGTTGATCCATCTGTTATGGATGTTGCTTCATGGGTTGCGCCAATGCCAGGTGGCGTTGGACCTATGACTAGAGCGATGTTAGTCAAGAATGTTGTTGATGCATGCGGATAAATGATCGGTTTCTAACTCTTGCCAGCAATGTCGTAATCCTGATTGGAATTGCATTAGGCATATTTGGGATAGTGCGAGGTGCGTCACTATTTATTGCTGTTGGCACTGCAGGAATGGCAATAAAGGCTCGGCATCAACGTAAATTCGACTTCTATTTCCCACTTCTAATAGCTATAGCCCTCTTTGCTCTGGCAATTGCACTTCCTCGCGGACGGTAGAGTTGGCTTATTGTCGAATGTAAGGAGTACGCCATGGGCGGAAAAGTCACTGTAGTTGGTGCAGGTTTTTATGGTTCAACAACTGCGCTTCGTTTAGCTGAATACAACATCTTCGACACCGTCGTTTTAACCGACATTCTTGAAGGTAAGCCTGAAGGTCTAGCCCTTGATATGAACCAATCTCGTTCAATCGAAGGCTTTGAGACAAAGATAATTGGCGCAACAACATCACCTGAAGGCGCTGGTTATGAAGCAACAGCTAACTCTGATGTTGTTGTCATTACTGCAGGACTTCCACGTAAGCCCGGCATGAGCCGCATGGATCTCATCGGTGTTAACGCAGGAATCGTTCGCGGAGTTGCTGAAAATATTGCTAAGCATTCTCCTAATGCAGTAATTATCGTGGTTTCAAATCCATTGGATGAAATGACTGCACTTGCACAGATAGCAACGAAGTTTCCAAAAAACCGAGTTATGGGCCAAGCAGGAATGCTTGATACGGCTCGCTTCACTAACTTTGTTGCAGAAAAGCTGAATGTAAAGGTTGGTTCAGTTAAGACTCTCACTCTGGGTTCACACGGTGACACGATGGTTCCAGTACCAAGTCGTTGCACAGTAGATGGCAAGGCCCTAAGTGATTTGCTATCACAAGTTGAAATTGATGAATTAGTTGATCGCACACGCAATGGTGGTGCTGAAGTTGTTGCACTTCTTAAGACAGGATCTGCTTACTACGCACCTTCTGCAGCAGCGGCCAGAATGGCAAAAGCTGTTATCGAAGATTCAGGCGCGGTAATGCCAGTGTGCGCATGGGTCGATGGCGAGTATGGAATTTCAGGTGTCTATCTAGGTGTTGAAGCCCAGATTGGCCGAAATGGAATTAAGAAAGTTGTTGAAAGTAAGTTGACCGATTCTGAAGTTGAAGCCCTTAAGGCGGCAGCTGAAGCGGTTCGTGCAAAGCAAGCAGACGTACAAACACTCTAAGGGAGCGCATCAGATGGCCAAGATTAAAGTTGAAGGAACTGTTGTTGAACTAGACGGCGACGAGATGACTCGCATCATGTGGCAGTTCATCAAAGACTCACTCATCCTTCCTTATTTGGACGTCAATCTTGAGTACTACGACCTTGGTATGGAAAACCGTGATGCCACAGATGATCAAGTAACTATTGATTCAGCTCATGCGATCCAAAAGCATGGCGTGGGAATCAAGTGCGCAACTATCACTCCTGATGAGGCTCGTGTTGAAGAATTTGGTCTTAAAAAGATGTGGAAGTCTCCTAATGGAACAGTGCGTAATATCTTGGGCGGTGTAATTTTCCGTGAACCAATCATTATTAGCAATGTTCCACGCTTGGTCCCACATTGGACTAAGCCAATTGTTATCGGCCGTCACGCATTTGGTGATCAGTACCGCGCAACAGATTTCAAGGTTCCTGGTCCAGGCAAGCTAACAATGTCATTTGTTCCAGAAGATGGGTCAGCCCCAATCGAGCACACTGTCTATGATTTTAAGTCATCAGGTGTTGCTATGGGTATGTATAACTTGGATGAATCAATCCGCGACTTTGCCCGTGCTTCTTTGAACTATGGCCTTAATCGTAAATTCCCAGTTTATCTCTCAACTAAGAACACAATCTTGAAAGCTTATGACGGCCGCTTCAAAGATATCTTTGAAGAGATTTATCAAGCAGAGTTCAAGGCCGCATTTGATGCTGCAGGTATTTGGTATGAGCACCGCCTCATTGATGACATGGTTGCTATGTCACTTCGTATGGAAGGTGGCTATGTCTGGGCGTGTAAGAACTATGACGGCGATGTTCAATCAGACACCGTTGCACAGGGTTATGGCTCACTTGGTTTAATGACATCAGTATTGATGACACCAGATGGAAAGATTGTTGAATCAGAGGCTGCACACGGAACTGTTACTCGTCACTACCGTGATCACCAAAAGGGTAAAGCAACTTCTACAAATCCAATTGCATCAATCTTTGCTTGGACCCGTGGCCTTGCTCACCGTGCAAAGCTTGATAACAACGCCGATCTAGCTAAGTTTTGCGACACTCTAGAGCGCGTTTGTATCGAAACTGTTGAGCAAGGCAAGATGACTAAAGACTTATCTTTGCTGATCTCTAAAGAGGCTCCCTATCAAACTACGCAGGAGTTCTTGAATTCAATCGATGAAAACCTGAAGAAAGCAATGGCATAAAACTCCAATAAAAAACCCGCCGTATGGTTACGGCGGGTTTTCTTATTTAATACTTTAAATACGCTCTCCAGTTGTTGAGTTAAACAAGTGAACTGCACTTGGATTTGCAGTGACAGTAATTGTTTGACCCGCCTTTGGAGGATTCTTTGGATCCCAGCGAACAATAATCTGTGCACCTTCATCTGTTGCATTAGCGAACTTAACATTTGTATCAGCTGGCTTTCCATAAACGAAAGCATCTGATCCAAGTTCTTCAACTACTTCAACCAAAACATGGAAGCCTTCAGTAGATGGTGTGAAGCCTTCTGGGCGAACACCAACAGTTACTTCATTGCCAGCAGATGCTGGAACTGCGATTCCAAGATTTCCAAGCATTGCCTTACCGCCCACGATTGGAGCGTTAAGCAAGTTCATGGCAGGAGAACCAATAAAGCCTGCCACGAAAGCATTTGCTGGGTTGTCATAGAGATTACGAGGTGTGTCTACTTGCTGGAGCAAGCCATCCTTAAGAACTGCAACGCGATCACCCATAGTCATAGCTTCAACCTGGTCGTGTGTTACATAAACTGTTGTGATTCCTAAGCGACGCTGCAATGCAGCAATCTGTGTACGAGTTGCAACGCGCAACTTCGCATCAAGGTTTGAAAGAGGTTCGTCCATAAGGAAAACCTGAGGTTCGCGAACAATTGCGCGACCCATAGCAACGCGCTGACGTTGTCCACCAGAAAGAGCTTTTGGCTTGCGCTCTAGGTATGGCTCAAGGTCTAGCAACTTAGCTGCTTCAAGAACGCGGCGTTCACGTTCTTCTTTTGGAGTTCCAGCGATCTTTAGTGCGAAGCCCATGTTTTCTGCAACTGTCATGTGTGGGTACAACGCGTATGACTGGAATACCATCGCGATATCGCGATCTTTTGGTGCAACGTTTGTAACATCGCGATCACCAATCAAGATTCTTCCGTTATCGACTTCTTCAAGTCCTGCCAACATGCGAAGTGATGTTGACTTACCGCAACCTGATGGTCCGACTAAAACCAAAAACTCACCGTCATTGACAGTGAGATTTAATTTATCGACTGCAGGTGCAGTTGTTCCTGGATAGATACGTGATGCGGCTTCGAAAACTACTGATGCCATGAGATTGCTCTCCTTCTCCGGGCAGGTACGTGCCCGACGGTCCGTGGATGAAGGTGATGGTCCGGGTGGACCAACGCACCGAAGGTTACGCGTAAAGGAGCAAATTGGCTAGGCCAGGCCTTCGAGCATTGCCGTATAGTTGGACACCTAATGGAGACTCACTCGGTCGGTACGTTATTTGCAGATCTAGCTCTGGTCGCTGGCCTTATCTTGTTGGCCGCCCTATTTGTCGCAGCCGAAATAGCCCTTATTTCATTACGTGAGAGCCAGATCCGCCAGATTGCTGGCCGTGGAAAACGTGGCGCTCGCGTTGCAAAACTTGCTGAAAATCCGAACCGCTTTTTAGCCGCGGCCCAAGTTGGTGTCACTGTATGTGGGTTTTTATCAGCAGCCCTAGGTGCCGAAAAGCTTGGTGGCTATGTCATTCCCTGGCTGGAAGAAAAGGGTTTATCAACGGGGCTGAGCACAACCCTTTCAATTATTGGCGTGACTTTAGTAATCGCTTACTTCTCACTGGTCTTTGGCGAGTTAGTTCCAAAGCGCCTGGCCCTGTTTAGAAGTGAGGAAATCTCACTTGCATCAGCTGGAGTAATTGATGTAATCGCAAAGATTTTCCGCCCTGTTATTTGGTTGCTCTCAAAGTCAACAGATTTTGTAGTGCGTGCATTTGGAATAGATCCTAAAGAGGCTAGAAGCCAAATCTCTGAAGAAGAGCTATTGGATCTTGTGGCTGGCCATGCCGCCTTAAGTGAAGAAGAGCGAGAGATCGTTGAAGAAGTTTTCAATGCCTCTGAGCGCCAGATTCATGAAGTCATGGTTCCGCGCACGGAAGTTGATTTCATGGATGTCTCATTAACTGTCGGCAAGGCAATCGAATTAGCAGTCGATAAAGCCCACTCACGTTACCCAGTAATTCGCGGATCATCTGATGAAGTAATTGGCTTTATCCATGTGCGAGACCTACTTGATACTTCATTAGCATCTAAGGGAACAAAGATTATTGAACTTGTTCGATCCATTATGTTCTTACCTGGAACAAAAGGAATTCTGCCTGCCCTTTCAGAAATGCGTGAAAAAGGTCAGCACGTTGCAATCGTGCTTGATGAATATGGTGGCACTGATGGCATCGTGACTTTAGAAGATCTAGTGGAGTGCCTCATCGGTGATATCCGAGATGAATACGATGAAGTCGAAACAGATATTTCCGTGGAATCTCGCACGGGAGATTTTGAAGTTGATGGCCTGATTTCAATTGAAGATTTAATTGAGCAAACCAACCTGGAAATTCCAGATGGCCCATATGAAACAGCCAGTGGCTTTGTCATGCATCATTTAGGCCGAATTCCTAAGGAGCATGACGTGGTGGTGGTCGATGGACTGCGAATTACAGTACTTTCCATGGAAGGCAAGCGCGCAGGGCAGCTATTGATCTCTCGTAGCGCATGATGTGTGAAAGAATTAACGCATGAGCGCCAAGCGAGTTTTATCTGGAATCCAGCCAACAAGTGATTCCTTCCACCTTGGCAACTACTTAGGCGCCGTTAAGCAGTGGGTAGATTTACAAGATGGCCATGATGCCTTTTATTGCATCGTAGATTTGCACGCACTCACTGGCGAAATCGAACCAGCCCTATTGCGAAAGCGGACTTTAGCTTCAGCTGCTCAGTTAATTGCACTAGGAATTTCACCTGAGAAATCAACCCTATTTGTTCAGTCACAAGTTCCACAGCACAATCAATTGGGTTGGCTCATGGAATGTATGGCTGGTTTTGGTGAAGCAAGTCGCATGACTCAATTCAAAGACAAATCTGCAAAGGGCGGATCTGATTCTGCGCGCGTTGGACTATTTACATATCCAATGTTGCAAGCTGCAGATATTTTGTTGTATCAAGCCAACTTAGTCCCAGTCGGCGAAGATCAGCGCCAACACATTGAGTTAACACGCGACTTAGCTGGACGCTTTAATACTCGCTTTGGTGAGACTTTTACGATCCCAGAAAACTTTATTTTAAAGACTGCAGCAAAAATCCAAGACCTTCAAGATCCATCATCCAAAATGAGTAAATCTGCAGGCTCTGCTGCAGGTGTTCTTGAGTTAATGGACACCCCAGAATCAAATGCTAAGAAGATAAAGAGTGCCGCAACTGATGCTGGCCGTGAAGTGAAATTTGATGAAAAAGAAAAGCCTGGAATTAGTAATTTGCTAACAATTCACAGCGCTCTCTCTGGTCAGTCCATCTCAGCACTCGAAAAAGAGTTTGATGGCAAAGGTTATGGCGACTTTAAAGGGGCTGTAGCTGAGGTTGTTGTTGAATATTTCCGACCTATTCGCGCTAAGGCAATTGATTTATTGAGCGATGAGAAGCACCTGCTTGATATTTTGCATGACGGGGCAGCAAAAGCCCGTGTAGTAGCCTCGCAAACCCTTGAAAAAGCCTATGAAAACCTGGGGATCGTTAAGTAAGTAAGCGGTAGCAGTATCAACTCCAGGTTGAGACTTATCCAAAACGTTACATGCCTCGCGCTAAAACCCGCCTGCGTGTGTTGAGTTTATTCATGCATAGCTACTAGGCTCACTTACACACAGAGCTCCTATGCCTGCCTTTAGTTGGTGTAGGGGAGCCCCTTGAAGGAGGAAAATTGAAGAAAGTATTTCGTCTCGTAGCAGTTATCGCTGCAGCAACTCTTGCAGTGACTGCATTTGTTGCACCATCAGCAACTGCAGCATCAAAGGTAAAAGTAGGACTTGCTTATGACATCGGTGGCCGCGGAGACAAGTCTTTCAATGACTCTGCAGCAGCTGGTCTAGATGCAGCAAAGAAGAAGTTTGGTGTTTCAGCTAAGGAAGTTACTGTCACAACAGGATCTGACTCAGAGCGCGAAGGCAAGCTACGTTTGCTCGCACAAGCTGGATACAACCCAATCATCGCAGTTGGTTACCTATACGCAGGCCCACTAAAGGCTGTTGCATCTGACTATCCAAATGTTCAGTTCGGAATCATCGATGATTCATCAGTTGATCTTCTAAACGTTGCAGGTCTTGTATTCGCTGAAGAGCAGGGTTCATACCTTGCTGGCGTTGCAGCAGCACTTGCATCAAAGTCAGGAAAGATCGGTTACATCGGTGGAGTTCGTATTCCACTACTACAGAAGTTTGAAGCAGGATTCGTTGCTGGTGTTAAGGCAACAAAGAAGTCTGCAACTGTTGATGTTAAGTATGTAACTGAGTTCCCAGACTTCTCTGGTTTCAATGACCCAGCTAAGGCAAAGGTTATTGCTAAGGGAATGATCGATAAGGGCACAGATGTTATTTACTCTGCTGCTGGTGGTTCAGGTGCGGGTAACTTCGCAGCTGCAACTGATGCAGCAAAGGCTGGCAAGAAGGTTTGGACTATCGGAGTTGACTCTGATCAGTACCTAACAGCTTCAGCTGATGAGAAGAAGAACATGCTCACATCAATGATCAAGCGCGTTGACCGTGCTGTTTATGACGTAATCGCAACATCAGTTGCAGGTTCATCAGTTAACGACGTTCTAGATGCCAAGGCTGGTATCTACGGTCGTCACTATGACCTAGCACTTGATGGCGTTGGAGTTTCATACTCTGGCGGTTACATCACTAAGTACAAGGCTGCAATCGATAAGGCTGCAGCAGCGATTAAGGCTGGAAAGATCGTAGTTCCAACAAAGCCATAATCACTCACTAAATAGTGGCATTTGGCCCAACAATGGAGTTAAATCTCCTTGTTGGGCCAAATGTTTTTTAATTATCAACTCAAAGGAGAGTCATTAAGTGTCAGTAGCTGTTGAACTGCGACACATCTCCAAGCGCTTCCCAGGCGTGATCGCTAATAAAGATGTTTCCATGAAAGTTGAAACTGGGACTGTTCACGCTTTAGTCGGTGAAAACGGTGCAGGAAAATCCACCGTAATGAAGATTTTGTATGGAATGCAACGCCCAGATGGTGGCGAAATTTTGGTCAATGGACAGAGTGTAAATTTTAAGAACCCAAATGATGCTATTGATGCCAGTATTGGCATGGTTCACCAACACTTTATGTTGGCAGATAACTTTACTGTTTTAGAAAATGTGATCTTAGGATCAGAACCAAAGCACGGGATAACAATTGATTTTGTTGCCGCCAGAGCCAAAGTTATCGAGATGGCTGCCCAATATGGACTTGAGATCGACCCAGATGTCTTAGTTGAAGAGCTAGGCGTTGGACAAAGACAACGAGTTGAAATTCTGAAAGTTCTATACCGAGGAGCTCGGATTCTTATCTTTGATGAACCAACTGCGGTACTTGTTCCTCAAGAAGTGGATGATCTTTTCAACGCTCTCAAGGGTTTGCGAGCACAAGGCATGGCAATCATCTTTATCTCACACAAGCTAGATGAAGTCCTACGAGTTGCCGATGACGTAACTGTGGTTCGTGCGGGCTCAACAGTTGCTGAAGTGAAATCCAAAGATGTAACTGCTCGTCAATTGGCAGAACTGATGGTTGGCAGCGAGCTTCCACAACCTGCAACCCATGGTGATACTCGCAGACCAGAAATTACACTGGCCCTCAAGGATGTTTCTATTCCTACTAAATCAGGCAGTCGAGATTTAATTTCCCACGTTTCATTTAATTTACATGCTGGTGAAGTTGTGGGAATTGCTGGTGTTGAAGGCAATGGCCAGGCTGAACTAGTTGAAGCAATCATGGGGCTGAGGGAGTACACCGGCGTTATCGAATTCTCTGGTGCTGATATGAACCATTTATCAGTAGCCCACCGCCGTGATTTAGGAATTGGCTTAATCCCTGAGGATCGTCAACGCCAAGCGATGATGATGGAATCACCACTGTGGGAAAACAGAATTTTGGGACATCAACGCGGAAAGCCTGTCATGAATGGATTTGTTTTAGATAAGAAATCAACAATTGCAGATACCAAAGTAATTATGGAGGAGTTTGATGTTAGAGCTCCGGGTCCACAGACATTGGCAGCAGCTCTATCTGGAGGAAACCAACAGAAATTTATTGTTGGGCGAGAAATGAGCAAAGCACCATCGCTGCTTATTGCTTCCCACCCAACTCGCGGTGTTGATGTTGGTGCACAGGGAGCTATTTGGGAAGAGCTTCGCAAGGCCCGCGAAAAGGGAATGGCAATTGTTCTTATCTCTGCTGACTTAGAAGAGCTCATCGGTATGTCAGATAGATTATTAGTAATGTTGCGCGGAGTTGTTACAGCCGAACTTAACCCTGCAACAACCACTCCTGAACAATTAGGTTCAGCAATGACGGGTGCGGCATGAAAAAACTTAAGTTATCGACAGTAGTTCTTGCCTTTGCAGCTCCCTTGGCTGCAGCAGTGGTATCGATCGTGATTTCTTCAATAGCTGTTCTTGCATCCCATAAGTCCCCTTTTGATGCCTATAAGACTATGTGGGATTTTGGAACAACTTCAGGTTCTTTGATGCAAGTTCTCAATACTGCGACCCCTTATTACATTGCAGCAGTTGCGATTGCTATTACTTTTCGAGCTGGCCTGTTTAACATAGGTGTTGAAGGGCAACTACGTTTAGGTGCAATTTTTGGTGCCTATTTAGGAGCAAAATTTATACTTCCGCCAGTTCTTCACATAATTGCAATCATGGTGATTGCTATGACAATTGGTGGATTATGGGCAGCAATTGCAGGTTATTTAAAAGTTAAGCGCGGTGTGAGTGAAGTTATTTCCACAATCATGCTCAATTCTCTAGCCGGTGGTCTCTCTTCATATTTGCTTGCAAACTACTTTGTTGATCGAACAACTAATTCAAACAATATGTCCACTAAAGAATTGCCAAAATCTGGCCAGTTTCCAGATTTGATGCCCTTATTGAACAAATTAGGCGTTGAAAATCAGCCTGGTGGTGGGGTTTACGGAATGCTGATTTTTGCGATTGCTCTTGGTGTTGCATTTTGGTTTGTCATTAATCGCACAAGATTTGGTTTTGAGTTGCGTGCATCTGGATCGAATCCAATTGCTGCGCGATTTAGCGGAGTTAATTCAAAGAGAATGACTTTTGTTGCAATGGCGCTATCTGGTGCTGTGGCTGGATTAGCCGGCCTGCCAGCAGTGTTAGGTGAAACTCACGCATTCAACATGGGATTTAGAACCGGTATTGGATTCTCAGCAATCGCCGTGGCACTTCTTGGAAGAAATAACCCAGTAGGAATGGGATTGAGTGCGCTTCTATTTGGATTCCTAGAAGTAAGCTCACGATCTCTAGAGCTCATTGACATTGCTCCAGAGACTTACGTGATTATGCAAGGTTCGATCTTGCTCTCTTCAGTAATTGCATATGAAGTTGTTCGCAGATACAAGATAACGCTGCAAAGTAAAGAGTTAGCCAAGGTGGTTGTCGCATGAATGTAAAAGCATTAAAGATTTTGCGCTATGCCACGATATTGGTATTCGTTCTTGCAGTAATTCGGCAAGTCACTGGAGCATCTGATCTAACAAGTGTCGGTACTGCTTCTGCTGCCTTACTTTTGTCTGTACCAATAGTTTTAGCTGGACTAGGTGGACTCTTCTCTGAGCGCTCTGGTGTTGTGAATATCGGTCTTGAAGGCATGATGGTGATGGGTGCATGGGCAGGTGGAATGATTGGAAGTAAACATGGTCCTTGGTTGGGTCTACTTGCAGCCATAATCTTTGGGGCAGTCGGCGCTCTCGTTCACGCAATTGCGACTATTACATTTGGGGTAGACCATGTTGTTTCTGGTGTTGCTATCAACATCATTGCCATGGGATTAGTTCGATATCTTTCTACTATTCTCTATAAAGGTGGTTCCTGGGCAGGTCCATCGCAGTCACCTGATGTGAATTCAATTGGAACAAACTCATTACCAGTACTTTCTGGTGGAAATTACTTCGGGTGGAAGAGCCCGGATTTGCTAGGTGTATTAGCTGAAAAACATTGGTTTTTTGTATCCGATTTAGCTGCAATTTTACGCGGCATCACAGGGGATCTTTCATATGTCACCGTTATCGCCATAGCGATGGTTCCGCTATCACTATTTGTTTTATGGAAGACGGCGTTTGGTCTCCGCTTGCGAAGTGCGGGAGAAGCGCCGATTGCCGCTGAATCACTGGGCGTAAATGTTTACGCTATGAAATATGCAGGCGTTCTAATTTCTGGAGGATTAGCCGGTTTGGGCGGTGGTTTCTTAGCCATCGTTGCTGCAAATCACTACCAAGAAAATCAAATTGCGGGCCGAGGTTATATCGGGCTTGCAGCCTTGCTCTTTGGAAATTATCGCCCAGGAGGCATTTTAATGGGTGCTGGTTTGTTTGGTTTTGCTGATGCATTACAACTTCGCGATTCAGCCTCTGTTCATGCTTTGATTTTACTTATCGTGGTTGTGCTTGCTGCACTTGTAATCCGAGACGTGCGTAAGGGAAATATTTTTAAAGCCGGACTTATATTTGCATTTGCTGGACTTTCATTATGGTATTTCTTGGCAGTTAAAGAATTACCAGGACAACTTGTAACCATGACTCCTTACATTGCGACACTTTTGATCATGTCACTTGCATCGCAGCGACTTCGAATGCCAGCAGCTGACGGTATTCCTTACCGCCGCGGCGGATTGCGATGAGCGCTGTAGATTGGGATGCGTTACACACTGCTGCAGTTGCAGCAATGAAAACCGCATATGCTCCATATTCAAAGTTTCCTGTTGGTGTTGCAGCGCTAGTAGATGATGGACGAATAGTTTCTGGGTGCAATGTCGAGAATGCAAGTTATGGTCTAGGTCTTTGCGCGGAGTGTGGATTAGTTTCTAACCTCATTGCAACAGGTGGCGGTCGTTTAGTTGCAATTTCATGTGTTGATGGTCAAGGAAATCACTTGGCGCCATGTGGACGTTGTCGTCAACTTTTATTTGAGCATGGTGGATCTAATGCACTTTTGATGACCGATGATGGGCCACAGACAATGGCTGCAATGTTGCCTTGGGCTTTTGGTCCTGATGATTTAGACCGCAACGAGCGCTAAATGTCCCAGGTTGAGGCCTTCTCGGCAGCTGAAGTAATCGCTGCTAAACGCGATCGACATTCATTAACTGATCCACAAATTGATTGGGTGATTGACGCCTACACCCGCGGCGCAGTAGCCGATGAACAAATGTCTGCGCTGTTAATGGCCATTTTGCTCAACGGCATGGAGTCTAGAGAAATATCCCGTTGGACTGATGCAATGATCAATAGTGGTGAGCGCATGAGCTGGTCAGCATTAACGCGACCAACAGTTGATAAACATTCAACTGGTGGAGTGGGAGACAAGATTACTTTGCCTCTTGCACCTCTGGTTGCTGCTTGTGGTGCTGCCGTCCCACAACTTTCTGGTCGAGGTCTTGGTCACACTGGTGGAACTCTAGATAAGTTGGAATCTATTCCTGGCTGGCGCGCATCCTTATCTAATGAAGAGATGCTTAAAGTTTTGCAAGATTGTGGAGCAGTAATTTGCGCAGCAGGTGCTGGCTTGGCGCCAGCAGATAAGAAACTTTATGCACTTCGTGATGTGACTGCAACAGTGGAAGCAATTCCATTAATCGCATCATCCATTATGAGTAAGAAAATCGCTGAAGGAACAAGCGCACTTGTACTTGATGTTAAGACTGGCGCTGGTGCATTTATGAGTGATCCGCAAAAAGCTAAAGAGTTAGCCCATGTGATGGTCGGTCTTGGAAAACGTGCTGGTGTGAAAACAATTGCATTGGTAACGGCTATGGATATTCCACTGGGATTAACTGCAGGTAATGCTTTAGAGGTACGAGAATCTGTAGAAGTGTTAGCTGGCGGTGGCCCTGCAGATATCGTCGAACTCACTGTGCTTCTTGCGCGTGAGATGTTAGAAACAGTTGGTATTACAAAGGTTGATCCGGCCGATATGTTAAAAAATGGAAAAGCAATGGATGTATGGCGCAAGATGATTAGCGCCCAAGGTGGGGATCCTGATGCAAAGCTTCCAACTGCAAAAGAGAATTTAACTATCACGGCCCAATCAAGTGGAACGATTCTTTCCATGGATGCAATGAAAGTGGGATTAGCTGCATGGCGCTTAGGTGCGGGTAGATCGCGCCAAGGTGAAGCAGTCCAAGCTGGAGCTGGAATTGAAATTCACGCTAAGCCAGGCGAAATCGTGGCCGCAGGAGCACCGCTCTACACATTGCATTCCGATACTCCGGCTGCCTTTGCTCGTGCGCAAGAATCGCTAACTAATTCAGTGACTATTGGCGATTTACCAAAGGGTGGAAAAATAGATAGATTGCCACTTGTAGTCGAGCGAATTACGGATTGAGAGCCTTTAGGTGAGCCTTACAAGTAAACCATCACCAGCCCAGATTAAGCGTGTTCCAAAAGTACTATTGCATGATCACCTTGATGGCGGGTTACGTCCACAAACTATTATTGATATTGCGCAAGAAATTGGTTACACCGCACTTCCAACTCATGATGCCGCTGAACTTGCAACATGGTTCCGTGAATCGTGTGACTCAGGTTCATTGGTTCGCTACTTAGAAACTTTTTCTCACACAATTGCAGTAATGCAGCGACGTGAAGACGTCATTCGTGTGGCCCGCGAGTGTGCTTTAGATTTAGCACGAGATGGTGTTGTTTATGCTGAAGTTCGAGGTGCACCAGAACTGTTCACAGAAAAGGACCTTTCAATGGCCGATGTAGTTGAAGCAACTATTGAAGGTTATAAGCAAGGCATGGCAGAAGCTAAAGCTGAAGGCCATGAGATTCAAGTCTTTTCGTTGCTCTGCGGGATGCGCCAAAATAAGTTATCTCAAGAAGTGGCTGAATTAGTTGTTAAGTACCGCAACAAAGGTGTTGTTGGCTTTGATATTGCTGGACCAGAAGATGGTTTTCCACCCAGTGATCAGAAAGATACTTTTGATTACCTACGCAAGGAAGATGCTCACTTCACAATTCACGCAGGTGAAGCATATGGACTTCCTTCGATCTGGGAAGCAATCCAATTATGTGGTGCTGAGCGTTTAGGTCATGGTGTCCGAATCATCGATGACATTGATTTCTCGGGCCCTGAACCAAAGTTAGGCCAACTGGCTTCCTACATTCGCGATCGCCGAATTCCACTTGAACTTTGCCCAACATCTAACCTTCAAACTGGAGCGGCAAAGAGTTATGCCGAGCATCCCATCGGAGCCTTGGCCCGCTTGCGTTTTAGAGTCACCATCAACACTGATAACCGTTTAATGAGTCAAACCTCCATGTCATTTGAAATGGAAGAAGCAGTAAAAGCCTTTGGTTGGGATTTTGCAGAGCTGCAGCGCATCACGATTAATGCCATGAAGAGCGCGTTTATTCCATATCCAGAGCGCTTAAAGATTATTGATGGAGTTATCAAACCTGGCTATGCGAAAATCTCCGCTGAGTAATGATTGATTTTAATAACCCTACTTTTGTCGCTGATCCATACGAGCAATTAAAGGCACTTCGCGAATTTGGTAAGCCTGTTTGGCATGAGGGGATGCAGATATTTTTAGCTGCCCGCCATAGCGATGCAAATGATGTCTTTAGAAATAAATCCTTGGGACGCATTTTCACAGACAAAAAACCAGATTTTGAGTGGGAAACTTTCAACTGGCTTCATTCGGATTCAATTCTAGATAGTGAACCACCTAAGCACACACGTCTACGTTCCTTAGTTGCAAAAGCTTTTAATCGAAACAAGATCGAAGGAATGCGTCCAGCAGTTGAGCGAATTACCCAACTGCTATTGAATGCAATAGATGAGAAGGTTAAATCGGGAGAGACCTTCGATTTGATTGCAGACTATGCAGAACCCCTTCCCGTAAAAATAATCGCTGACTTATTAGGTTTTCCAGAATCAGAGGAACATTTGCTACGTCCTTGGTCCCAGTCAATCGTAAAGATGTATGAAGTAAACCCATCAGAGCAATATCAAGCTGAGGCTAAGAAAGCAGCAGCAGAATTTGCTGAGTATGTGCGCAGTTTGGCTGAGCACCGCAAGACAAATCCAGGTCAAGATCTAATTACTGATTTAGCGATGGTGGAAGAAAATGGTGAAAAGCTGAACTCACATGAACTTGTGGCAACGTGCGTGCTTCTACTCAACGCTGGGCATGAAGCAAGTGTGAATGCATTTGGTAATGGAATGGTTGCAGCCCTTGAGCGCCCAGATCAAGCAGATTTATTGCGAAAGAATTCACGAGCAATAACAGAGACTGCCCTTGAAGAATTCATGCGTTTTGATGCCCCACTTCACTTATTTGAGCGCACAGCAACTGTTGATACCGAGCTTGGCGGCGTAAAAATAGAGAAGGGGCAGAAGATTGCAGCCCTGATTGGTTCAGCTAATCGTGATTCGGCAGTATTTGATCGCGCTGACGAAATGGATCTAACTCGCGATCCAAATCCACATATTGGTTTTGGTGCAGGAATTCATTTCTGTCTAGGAGCACCTCTTGCCCGCTTAGAAATGGGTGTTTCACTGCCAGCGCTTTGGGAGAAGTATCCCAACATGCAATTATCTGGTGCGCCAGTGCGCAGGCCTACATTTGTATTACGAGGTTATGAAAGCGTTTCAATCTCTGCATGAGAAGGATATGAGGACTGCGCACCTTTTCTTGTGACACTTAAAGATGCAATTTTAATTCCTAACTTCATCGATTCCTCTGGGCTTTTTCCACTTGCTAAAGCAAAAGCGAAAACACCAACAAAGGCATCGCCAGCACCAGTGGTATCCACGGCAGTAACTTTTGGGGCGCTCACTCGAATGAGATTTCCATCAGAAGTAATTAGCACGCCACCTTCTGATCCTAAAGTAACAATTGAATTCTTACCCGGTCTAAAACTCTTAAGCACTTCATCACTTGTTGGGAATTGCCCATGAAGTTCTTTGAATTCAGTTTCATTAGGAATAATCCAGTCGGTTACTTCTAAAAGTTCTTTACTAAGAGGTTGGTATGGTGCTGGGTTCAGGATTGTTATGCAACCTCGCTTTTTAGCTGCAGAGAATGCAGCCAGAGTTACATCTTGTTTGATTTCACACTGTGCAACAACGACTTCCAGATCAACGATTGACTCGATGGCTTCGATTGCCTTTTTAGGTTCAATCTCATGATTAGCACCAGGGATAATCACAATTCGATTTTCACCATTGGCATCAACCCAAATATGTGCCACACCATTAGGGGTCTTACTTCGCTCTATGAATCTTGAGTCGATACCAAGTTTTTTGAAGTTTTCAGCTATTGAATCTCCAAATAGATCACTACCTAACTTTCCAACAAAGTGAACTTCGGCACCGCAGTGGGCAGCAATAACGGCTTGATTGGCTCCTTTGCCGCCAAATCCAGTCGTGAAAAGTTCGCCTTCTAGAGTTTGGCCAGGAGCAGGAATTACTGTGGCATAGGCAGTTAAATCAATCATTGCACTGCCAACTACCGCTATTACTGCTTTGCTCATACCGCTAGGCTATCGCTTATGGAAAAAACTTCAATCATTCTTGATGTTGATACCGGCGTAGATGATGCCTTTGCAGTGCTTTTTGCTGCGATGCATCCGGCAATCAACTTACTTGGAGTTACCTGCGTGGATGGCAACACTAATGTTGACCAGGTCGTTGCAAATACTTTGAAAGTGTTAGATGCAGCCGGTGCTGGGGATATTCCAGTGGCAAGAGGCGCAGTCCGACCGCTCCTTGGTAAATCAGAGTATGCCGAGTACGTGCATGGCGCAGATGGAATGGGCGATCTTGGAATTACACCGTCACATCGAAAAGTAGATTCTCGTTCTGCAATTGAGCTGCTTCGAGATTTAATAGAAGAATCAAAAGAGCCAGTAACACTAGTGCCAATTGCTCCGCTTACAAACATTGCCTTGTTCTTGCGAGCATTTCCAGAGACTGCTAAAAAACTTCATCGAATCGTTTTGATGGGTGGTTCAGCATCTGCTGGTAACGCAACAGCTGCTGCTGAGTTTAATGTTTGGCACGATCCAGAGGCTGCGGCTATAGTTTTTCAAAGTGGTGTGCCAATAACTATGTATGGTTTAGATGTATTTATGCGCCCGGGCGCAACAAGTGAAAATGCAGCACAGCTACTAAAATCTTCAGATCCTGCTCCGCAATTTGCTGCAACGCTCATAAAAGCATTCATAGAGAGATTGCATGTCTCTCCTATTACTTTAGGAGATTACGGAGCTGTGGCTTGTGCAATTCGCCCAGAGCTATTTACAACCGAAGTATTTGACGTTGTCGTCGACACATCCCATGGTCCAGCTCGTGGTCAAACTATCTGTGATCGCAGAGCACCATTTCTAAAATCCATTGAACCTAACGATTTAACTGATTCTGCATCAGTTCGAGTGGTTTTAGATCTAGATGTGGCAGCCGTTGAGCAGTTATGGTTTAAAACCATTGATAAAGGCTGGTTATAGCCCTATTGGGTGCCACACCGTCTTGTTCTCCATGAATGCAAGAATGCGGCCAGGATCAGCGCTTTTAAAGCTATAGATTCTTTTCAGGTTCTCAGTTCCCGCAGTCTTAACATCTGCATGCTTTTTAGCACTTAACCCGGAGACATCTAAGCCATCAATATCCATATGTGAAGCCATCCACGGGGTGATTTCATCTTTCTTTCCAGTCAAAATGTTTATTACACCGGCCGGAACATCACTTGTTGCAATAACTTCAGCAAAACTCATCGCAGAAAGTGGAGCTTTGGTACTAGCAAGAACAACCACAGTGTTACCACCAACGATGATGGGCGCTATTGAATCAATTAAACCAAGTAAAGACGGCGCCTCTGGGGCAATTGCTGCAATAACACCCATACTTTCTGGGATTGTGAAGTTGTAATAAGGGCCGGCAACAGGATTGAGTGCGCCTGATAGTGAAGAAATCTTGTCAGTCCATCCCGCATACCAAACTAGTCGATCTACCGAATCAGTAACTTCTTTTTCAGCTTTAGCTTTTGATACACCAGTGATTGTGACAATCTCATCCACAAACTGTGCACGACGACCTTCAAGCATTTCAGCTAGTCGGTAAAGAATTTGGCCCTTGTTATA
The DNA here is from genome assembly GCA_000378885.1 of actinobacterium SCGC AAA044-N04. GTDB lineage: Bacteria > Actinomycetota > Actinomycetes > Nanopelagicales > Nanopelagicaceae > Planktophila. The sequence goes on from KB900461.1 coordinate 336,600, forward strand.
GGCAGTTGCCTTGTTCCATCCATGTTGGGCCGCACGAGCTGCTACAACTGCATCCTTTAAGTCTTTGCGAGAGGCTAAACATGGGTTTGCAATGAATACACCTTTAGCATTTTTCACTTCGTAGGTGCGACCAGACTCAGTACGTGGGAATGCCCCATTAATAAATAGTTTGTATGTCTTTCTCACATCAATTCGATTACTCATGTGAGACCCCCTTCAAATATGCAGACAAACCATGTCGTCCGCCTTCACGACCCCAACCAGATTCTTTATAGCCACCAAACGGGGAAGTAGGATCAAATTTGTTGAAAGTATTTGCCCAGATAACACCGGCACGAAGTTGTTGGGATGCCCATAAAACCTTAGATCCCTTTTCACTCCAGATTCCTGCGGAGAGTCCAAAAGGAGTGTTATTGGCTTTATCAATAGCTTCCTGAGGAGTCCTAAAAGTTAATATTGAAAGCACTGGACCGAAGATTTCTTCGCGGGCAATGCGGTGAGCTTGAGTTACGCCAGTGAAGATTGTTGGCGCAAACCAGAAACCCTTACCTGGCAATTCACATGGTGCACTCCATCGCTGCGCACCTTCAGAATCCCCAGCAGCCGAAAGTTCACGAATCTTTAGCAGTTGTTCCTTGCTATTGATTGCACCTAAATCTGTGTTCTTATCCATTGGATCACCGACGCGGATTTTAGCCATTCTGTTTTTTAGCTTTTCAATTACTTCATCAGCGATGCTCTCTTGAAGAATTAAGCGTGATCCAGCACAGCAGACATGACCTTGATTAAAGAAGATTCCATTCACAATGCCTTCGACACTTTCATCAATAGCGGCATCTTCAAAGAGGATATTGGCGGCTTTTCCACCAAGTTCTAAAGTCACGCTCTTATTTGTTGGAGCAACTGCTCGAGCAATAATCTTGCCGACCTCTGTTGAACCAGTAAATGCAATCTTGTCGATTCCTGGATGATTAACAATGAGTGCACCGGTTGAACCATCACCGGTCACAATGTTTACAACACCTGCTGGGAGTTCGGCCTGTTGGCAAACTTCGGCAAATAAAAGGGCAGTGAGTGAAGTTGTTTCAGCTGGCTTTAATACAACAGTGTTTCCAGCAGCAAGTGCCGGTGCAACCTTCCATGCCAACATCAATAATGGGAAATTCCAGGGAATAATCTGTCCTGCAACACCATGGGCTTTAGGTGTTGTTCCAAGGCCTGCATATTCAAGCTTGTCAGCCCAGCCTGCGTGATAAAAGAAATGCGCAGCTGCAAGTGGAACATCAACATCGCGTGATTCGCGAATTGGCTTTCCATTATCAAGTGTTTCAAGAACTGCAAATTCACGTGAGCGCTCTTGCATAATGCGAGCGATGCGGAAAAGGTACTTTCCACGCTCTTTGCCACTCATTTTTGACCAGGTAGTTGTGTATGCCTTACGAGCAGCTTTTACAGCAGCATCAACATCAGCTTTTCCAGCTAATGAAATGTGAGAGAGAACTTCTTCAGTGGCTGGGTTAATTGTGGGGAAGTGCTTACTTCCTGCAACAAATTTACCGCCGATGAAGTGCCCGTACTTAGCTTTGATCGAAACGAGGGCGCGTGACTCTGGAGCCGGCGCGTATTCAAAAGACAATTTTTCCTCCATTAGTCGATCGTCACATACTGAGGGCTAGCGTAGTAGCCATCATCCATTTTCATGCGCTGCATTAATAAATCATTTAAAAGAGCACTGGCCCCGATACGAAATAGTGATGGCTTGAGCCATTCTGGACCTGCGGTCTCATTAACTAGGACTAACTGCTTAATGGCATCTTTAGTATTTCTGATTCCGCCCGCTGGCTTAACTCCGATTCGCACCTGGGTCATTGCATAAAAATCTCTCACGGCTTCAAGCATGACAAGAACGACAGGAGCAGTCGCAGCTGGTGCAACTTTTCCTGTGGAAGTTTTAATGAAATCTGCTCCAGCAGCCATCGCTAAGAAGGAAGCTTTACGAACATTGTCGTAAGTGACAAGCTCGCCAGTTTCAAAGATCACTTTCAAATGGGCCTTAGTGCCACATACTTCACGAATCTGCACAATCTCATCAAAAACTTCTATATATCGACCTGAAAGAAAAGCACCTCGGTCAATGACCATATCAATTTCAGAGGCCCCAGCTTCAACTGCATCTTTAGTATCTTGAATCTTGACTACCATTGATGCACGTCCAGATGGGAAAGCCGTAGAAACCGCTGCCACGCCAACATGCTGACCACCAATGAGATCTAAATGTGTGCGGGCAATTTCAACCATGTCGTTGTAAACACAGACTGCGCCAACACTTGGGACAGTTGAATCTGTTGGATCAGGGCGAACTGCTTTCGTGCACAGCGCTTTAACTTTTCCAGGAGTATCTGCTCCTTCTAAAGTTGTTAAATCCACCATGGTGATTGCAGTATCGATTGCCCAACGCTTAGAAGTTGTCTTGATGCTGCGAGTAGCCAGCATTGCTGCGCGAGCATCAGCGCCAACCTGATCAACACCTGATAGTGAACCTAGATATTTTTTTAGGGAGGCTTCAGTACCATCGACTAAACCATAAAAACTCACGATAGTAATTCCTTCAATGGGGCTCGTAACTGATCCAGAACTGATTGCGCAGTTGCAGAATCCTTTGCAATTGTCTCAATGTAACACTTCATCTTTGCTTCTGTGCCACTTGGACGAATGATGATTCGAATTCCACCATCTAACCAAATGCGCAAACCATCTGTAGGGGGTAAGCCATCTTTTGGTTTAGCAAGGTCATCGATAGATGTCACTGTGCGACCAGCAATTTCCTTTGGAGAATTAAGTCTCAATTTTCCCATGATTACACCTACTTGAGAAAGATCAGTCAGGCGGATTGAGATTTGTTCAGTCGCATGAAAACCATGGCGAGCCCAAACTTCGTCCAGTAAATCAAGGAGAGTCTTATTCTCGGCTGCCAAATCAGTTGCAATCTGGGCTAGTTTGATAGCTGCTGAGATTCCATCCTTGTCATTGACTGTAATTGCATCAACGGCATAACCCAGGGCTTCTTCGTAGCCAAAAGTTAATCCATCAATTTTTGCTAACCATTTAAAGCCTGTTAGCGTTTCTTTAAAATCAAGCCTGTAGTGTGCAGCAATTTTGCTCAAAATTGATGAGGAAACAATTGAATTTGCAAGGATTCCCTTACTTGTTGAACGAGCAATGGTTTCACCAAGAATCACGCCTAATTCATCACCACGCAGCATTCGCCAACCTTTAATTGGATCTTTGACTGCAGCGGCGCATCGGTCTGCATCTGGATCATTGGCAATAACTAAATCTGCATCAAATGTGCGAGCTGTCTCTAAAGCTAAATCAATAGCACCTGGTTCTTCAGGGTTAGGAAATGCAACAGTCGGAAAATCTGGATCTGGTTTTGCTTGAGCATCCACAAGTATGGGTTGTGCGAATCCAGCTTTGTGAAAAACATGTTGGAGAGTCTCAGTGCCAACGCCATGCATAGCCGTATAAACAATTTTCAGATCTCCAGGCCGTTGGGCAAGTGCAGCTGTAATCCCAACGTATTTATGAACGACTTCTTCGCCCAATACAGTCCATTCCTTGCTTCGCCGTTGAGAGGCAAGAGAAGTGATTGAATCAATTTTTTGAGCAATAGATTCATCTGTAGGAGAGATTATTTGGGAGCCACGATAATGAATTCCATCAACCGTGCCACCTAAATAAACTTTGTATCCATTATCTTGCGGCGGATTATGGCTTGCAGTAACCATAATTCCAACATCGCATTTCAATTCATTGGTAGCAAAAGCTAGTACTGGTGTGGGAAGAGGGCGGGGCAAGACATAAACTTTCATGCCCGCACCACTCATGATTTCAGCGGTTTCAAAAGTAAAATCTTCAGAGCCATAACGAGCATCACGACCAATGACCACTGAGGTTAAATTACGCTCTTTCATGTAAGCAGCAATTCCTGCAGCAGCACGGCCAACAACTGCTCGATTCATTCCCGAAGGTCCAGGGCGAATGGGGCCCCGCAAACCTGCAGTACCAAACTGCAAAAAGCCATTAAAAGATGCGCGTAGTTCTACTTCATTATTGGAATCTAGCCATTGCTGTAATTGGGCAGCAGTCTTTGGATCTGGATCATCAGCAATCCAAGCTTGAACTTCTTGAGTTAGATCCATGTTCCTAGAATAACTTCGGAATTACCCCTTTGAGAAGAGCGCCCATTCGATCTGCAGCGGCCTTTCCAGCGGCAATAACTTCTTCATGGTTTAGTTTTTCACCAGTAACACCAGCAGCAGCGTTTGTGACTAATGAGATTCCAAGAACTTCAGCACCTAGTGCATGAGCTGCAATTGCTTCAGGAACTGTGGACATGCCGACCAAATCTGCTCCCATAGTGCGCATCATTAAGATTTCTGCAGGAGTTTCATAAGTCGGTCCACGCCAATGCACGTAGACACCTTCTTCAAGTGATGAATCTTCTTTCTTAACAATTTCACGAATTCGCTTGCTATAGAGATCTGTTAGATCAACAAAAGTTGCACCAGAGAGTGGAGACACTGCTGTTAAAGAAATATGATCGCGAATAAGAACTGGCTGGCCTACTTTGTAGCTCTTATTTATGCCACCACATGCATTAGTTAAAATGACAACTTTGCATCCAGCTTTAACGGCTGTTCGAACACTATGCACAACAGGTTCAACGCCTTTGCCTTCATAGAGATGTGTACGTCCCAAAAAGACTAGTGCTCGTAACTTCTTGCCATGTGATTCAACTTCATAAGAGCGAACTTTTCCTGAGTGACCTTCAACTGTAGGAGGAAGAAAACCGGTTATATCTTCGGCGTTACATTCATATACCGGAGTTCCCAGTGCATCAACTGCGCTCACCCAACCCGAACCCATCACCAAGGCAACATCATGAGATGCAACACCTGTGCGCTCTGTGATTTCTTTAGCTGCAGCTGCAGCAGCTGCTAATGGATCGGAATAGAGGAGCTCGCTATTAGTCATGCATCAATGATGTCACAAAGAGCTGTTCCACTAGAAACCGTGGCTCCTATGACCGCGCTCAAATTACTAATCACACCAGCTTTGTGGGCCATTAATGGCTGTTCCATTTTCATCGCTTCTAGGACGATTATTAAGTCGCCAATTTCAACTTTATCGCCTTCATTAATTGCAATCTTCACAACAGTTCCCTGCATTGGGCTCGTAAGTGCAGAGCCACCTGCACCGCCAGCCATAGATTGCTTTGCGCGATGGCGCTTAACTACAGGCTTAGGAGCATGGACTAAAACTTCAAAACGCTTTCCATTCACTTCTGCAACTAAATGCTCTGGAGCCATATGTGTCTCGAGGGGCACAACCGGTGCTTGATAAGTAGGTATTTGGTTATTGAATTCATTTTCAATATAGCTGGTGTAAATCTTGAAATCTTGTGTAAATGCTGGATCTTCCACGATTGCACGGTGAAATGGAAGCGCAGTGGCTAAGCCTTCAACAGTAAATTCAGCTAATGCACGACGAGCACGTTCAATGGCTTGTTCGCGAGTTGCACCTGTAACAATGAGCTTTGCTAATAGTGAATCGAAATTACCGCCGATAGTGTCACCATTTTTGAATCCAGCATCGACTCTTACGCCAGGTCCAGTTGGAATAACCCACTCTGTAATACGCCCTGGTGCCGGGAGGAAAGAACGCCCTGGGTCTTCACCATTAATACGAAATTCAAGTGAGTGTCCACGAATGATTGGGTCATCAAATCCAAGTGATTCACCCATAGCAATTCTAAATTGTTCACGAACTAAATCGATACCTGTAATTTCTTCGCTCACCGGGTGCTCTACTTGTAAGCGAGTATTTACTTCAAGAAATGAAATTGTTCCATCACGGTCAATTAAGAATTCGCATGTACCGGCACCTACGTACCCAGCCTCTTTCATTATGGCTTTACTTGATCGATAAAGCTCATCGATTTGATCTTGACTTAAAAACGGAGCAGGTGCTTCTTCCACCAATTTTTGGTGTCGGCGTTGAAGTGAACAATCTCGTGTACTAACGACAACTGCGTGGCCATGCTTATCTACTAAAACCTGTGTTTCAACATGGCGGGGCTTATCCAAATAACGCTCAACGAAGCATTCACCACGGCCAAAACCGCTAATTGCCTCACGTACGGCAGAAGCAAATAACTCTGGAATCTCTTCCATCGTATGGGCAACCTTTAATCCACGTCCGCCACCACCATGTGCAGCCTTGATGGCAACAGGTAATCCATGTTCCTTAGCAAATGCTGTTACTTCTTCATGTCCTGCAACTGGATCTTTAGTTCCGGCCACAAGAGGCGCTCCTGCTTTAGCTGCAATTTTGCGTGCAGAGACTTTGTCACCAAGTGCACGAATTGCAGCAGGAGGCGGTCCAATCCAAATAAGGCCAGCATCAATAACGGCTTGAGCAAAGTTTGCGTTCTCAGATAAGAATCCATAACCAGGGTGAACTGCATTTGCACCTGATTGCTTAGCAACTTCAATGAGTTTTTCGATGTTGAGATAAGTCTCAGTCGCAGTTGTACCGTGGAGAGAGTAAGCAGTATCGGCCATCTGGGCATGAATAGCGTTTCGATCTTCTTCTGAATAAACAGCAACACTCTCTAAACCATGATCCTTGCACGCACGAATTACACGCACAGCAATCTCACCGCGGTTGGCAATTAATACGCGCTTCATTGCATCACCTTAACCTCAGGCCAAGAATATCCAAGTTGCTCAAAAGCTTTTCTCACAAACGGCATAGAGATTCCGACTACGTTTGTGTAGTCACCTTCAATTGATGGAATAAATGGGGAGCTATAACCATCAAGAGTGAAACCACCGGCCACATGAAGTGGTTCACCGGTGGCAACATAGTCTGCAATTTCTGCATCAGTCATATTGTCAAAAGTAACTTTGGTAGTGACAATACTTGAAATCTCTTTATCTTTTGTAGTGTCAATGATGCAGTGGCCAGTGTGAAGTAGTCCTGAATTTCCTTGGACTCTTGAGGCACGCTCAATTGCAATTTCGGCAGTGGCTGGCTTACCTAGTGATTGTGAGTCAAATTCAAATGTTGAATCACAACCAATAATAATTGCTGGAAAATCTATTTGCTCGCGAATTGTATGAGCTTTGGTTATCGCCAAGGCAATCACCATATCTGCAGGGGGCATAGCATTGAAGAACTCCGTCTCCTCATCAACATGGCTCACCATAATTGTTGGCTTTAATCCAGCAGACTCAAGCAAGCGTCGTCTGGACACGGATGCAGAAGCTAAAACTATTCTTGGCATTGTTTATGAATTCTTTCGTGCGCCGAAAGTAATTTGATGGGGTAATGCTTGTCGCAGTTGTGGCAATCCATAAATACTTCTGCGGATTACAGGCTTTAACTCTTCACGCTTGTGATGTGACATGGCTGTTTGGAGCGCAGCTAGCTCCTCAGGAGTTGGATCTCCGTTAATGATTGAAAACTCCATTAGAGCGGAATATTTCCGTGCTTGCGGGCAGGCAATGTGTCGCGCTTAGTGCGCAATGTTCTAAAAGCCTTGGTGATGTATGCACGTGACTGATTTGGTTCAATCACTGTATCAATTGTTCCGCGTTCGGCAGCTAAGTATGGATTTGCTAAAGATTCGTTGTATTCATCGATTAATTTAGTGCGAGCAGCAACAGGATCTTTTGCATCAGCAATTTCCTTGCGATACAAAATGTTAACTGCACCTTGGGCACCCATAACAGCAATCTCAGCACTTGGCCAAGCAAAGTTGATGTCGCTACCAAGGTACTTTGAACCCATCACAATGAATGCTCCGCCGTAAGCTTTACGGGTAATGAGGGTTACAAGTGGCACAGATGCTTCTGCGTAGGCGTAGAGCAATTTTGCTCCGCGGCGGATGATTCCATCCCATTCCTGCTCAGTTCCTGGCAAAAATCCAGGTACATCAACGAGTGTCAAAATTGGGATGTTGAATGCATCGCAAAAGCGTAAGAATCGTGCAGCTTTTTCGCTGGAGTTAATATCTAATGTTCCAGCCAACTGATTAGGTTGATTTGCAATGATTCCAATTGTTTCACCTTCAATGCGAGCAAAACCCACCACAATATTTGGCGCATAGAGTGCATGGACCTCTAAGAACTCAGCTTCATCTACTAATGCTTGAATCAAAACTTTCATGTCATATGGCTGATTTGGACTATCTGGAATCAAAGTATCTAGTGCGATATCTGAAGCATTCTTTTCCAAAACTTCTGTTGGTGGAAGATGCGGAGCTCTGTCCATATTATTCGAGGGCAGATATGAAAGTAGTGCCTTAACGTAGTCAATGGCATCGGCTTCATTTTCAGCTAAGTAATGTGAGTTACCTGTTCGAACATTATGAGTTCGAGCCCCACCAAGCTCTTCCATCCCAACTTCTTCACCGGTTACCGTTTTAATGACATCTGGACCAGTAATAAACATGTGTGATGTTTCATTAACCATCACGGTGAAGTCAGTAAGCGCAGGTGAGTAAGCAGAACCTCCGGCACATGGCCCAAGGATCAATGAGATTTGCGGAATAACACCAGATGAGCGGGTATTGAGGCGGAAAATTTTTCCATAACCCGCTAGAGATGCAACACCTTCTTGAATACGTGCTCCACCAGAGTCATTAATTCCAATAAGTGGAATACCACTCTTTAAAGCAAACTCTGCAATCTTTACAATTTTTTCGGCATGAACTTCACCAAGTGATCCACCCATGATGGTGAAATCTTGTGAGTACAAAGCAATAGGTCGCCCATCTACTGTCGCTGTTCCAATTACTACGCCATCACCATAAGGTCGGTTATTTTCCATTCCAAATTGGGTTGAACGGTGGCGTGCAAACTCATCAATTTCAGTAAATGAATCTGGGTCAACCAACATTTCAATACGCTCGCGGGCAGTGTTCTTGCCCTTGGCATGCTGCTTTTCAACGGCACGTGCTGACCCAGCGTGCACGGCTTCCTCAACGCGCGCACGCAGATCTTCGATTTTCCCGGCGGTTGTATGCAGATCACGGCTCATACCCCTACGGTACATCTCATGGGCATTGAAATGCTAAGAGCGGCACTTGATAAGTCACTTATCAACTCTTTGGTTACGCAGTACTGGCGAGTAAGCGTGGTTGATGTCACCGCCTCTACCCAAACCAATCTTGCCGATTTAGCACGTCGCGGAAAAGCAAAACCCGGCGATGTTATTGCCGCCAATTACCAAAGTGCAGGGCGAGGCAGATTATCAAGAACTTTTGAAGCACCAAAAAATTCCGCTCTTCTCTTTTCTTTCTACATCCAACCAAAAAGAAAACAAGATGAGTGGGGTTGGATTTCATTGATTGCTGGCGTTTCAGTGGCCGAAGTTCTAAGTGAAGTCAAAGCAAGCGTTAAATGGCCTAATGATATTTTGGTGAATGAGAAAAAAGTTTCTGGATTAATTGCAGAAATAGTTGGTGATGGAGTAGTTATTGGAATTGGAATAAATGTTGGAATGAGTTTGGAAGAACTTCCTGTACCAACAGCCACATCCCTGGCACTTGAAGGTATGAGGGACACAAGTAGGAATGAAATTTTGGCAAAAGTTTTAGCTCAATTTGAAACCAATTTTACTCGTTGGGATGAGGGCGATAACTCAATAGAGCAGCTCTATGCATCCCTTAGTTCTACCCTTGGGACCAAGGTTCAGATCCATTATCCCAATGATGAAACTGAAAAAGGCCTGGCAGTCGGTATCTCATCCCGCGGAGAGTTGATTCTGGATTCAGGTAGCCATGTTCAAGCAGGTGACGTAGTTCATCTACGATAAGCCAGTGAGTAATCATTTCCCAACCGTTGGCGTCATTGGTGCTGGGCAATTAGCCCGCATGAGTGTTGCCCCTGCAGCAGCACTTGGAGTCAACCTCTTATTACTTGCAAATGATGCTCAAGACAGTGGAGCGCAAATAACAAACTATGTGGTTGGCGACTATAGAGATCTAGAAACTGTCCGTGCTTTTGCACGCAAGTGCGATGTCATAACTTTTGAGCACGAACTTATTCCACTGAGCATAATCAAGACTTTAGAAGCAGATGGAGTTGTAGTTCGTCCAAGCTCTGCCAGCTTTATTTATTCGCAGGATAAAGCTGCCATGCGTGCGCGACTCAGCAATTTTCCTTCACCAAAAAGTATGGTGATAACTAAAGCTGAGGAAGTCATTGAATTTCCAGTAATTGCTAAAGCTATTTCAGGTGGTTATGACGGCCGGGGAGTCTGGAAAATCAGTAATGAAGCTGAGCTCGCTGCAGTATTGAAAGAAGTAAGCAAGGTTTTAATAGAAGAACTCATAGATTTTGATTATGAAATAGCGGTCATGGTGGCACGATCCCCGCATGGTCAGGCAACAACGTGGTCCCCAACTCAAACAATCCAGCAAGATGGAATATGCGTAATGACAATTACGCCAGCCCCAAAGCTCTCAAATGATTTAAGTGAGAAAGCGCAGAAATTAGCGCTAGATATTGCCAATGAAATTGGTGTCGTAGGTGTTATGGCAGTTGAAATCTTTGTTAAAGGTGATGACTTATTCATAAATGAATTAGCTATGCGTCCTCATAATTCAGGGCACTGGACAATTGAAGGTTCTCTTACTTCCCAGTTTGAACAACATCTTCGAGCTGTTTTAGATCTTCCGCTTGGAAGTCCGCAGATGACTGCCCCGATAGCTGTAATGGGAAACATTCTGGGAGGGGACAAGGAAGATATGTATCGCCCATATCTTCACTTAATGGCCCGCACGCCTGAGTTGAAATTCCACCACTATAAGAAGCAAGTGCGCCCAGGGCGCAAGATTGGTCATGTTAATTTGCTTGGAAATAACCTCGTAGAATTAACCCAGGAAGTTCAGCATGCCCTTGATTACATGAGCGGAGAAATTGATGAGTGATGTAGCAATCATCATGGGATCAGATTCTGATTGGCCGGTAATGGAAGAGGCGGCGAAGGTTCTAGATCAATTAGGAATTTCTTATGAAGCAGATGTTGTTTCAGCCCACCGTATGCCACTTGAAATGGTTGAGTTTGCACAAAGTGCAGTCACTAAAGGTTTTAAAGTAATTATTGCTGGAGCTGGTGGGGCTGCACATTTACCTGGCATGGTGGCATCATTAACCACACTTCCCGTAATTGGAGTGCCTGTTGCTCTAAAGAATCTTGATGGAATGGATTCACTTCTCTCTATCGTGCAGATGCCTGCAGGTGTTCCAGTAGCAACTGTTGGGGTGGGTAATGCCAAGAACGCAGCCTTGCTGGCGGCCAGAATTCTAGGAATTTCAGACACAGCAATTAGCGCCAAAGTTGCAGATGCCTTAAAGGAAATTAATGCTGAAGCTAAAGCTAAAGGCGCGAACTTAAATTCACGTCGTGGGCAAAAGACTGGTTTCTAGTTTTTCTTTCTATATTCAATAGCCGGGCATCGATTCATTACTGTTATTAACCCAGCAGTTTGTGCGCGAGCGATTGCTTCTTGATCAATTACATCCAATTGCAGCCATACTGCCTTGGCTCCTATAGAAATTGCTTCATCTACAACTTTGCCAACAAGAGATGAGTTAACGAAACAATCAACCACATCTACTGGGTTTGGGATTTCTGAAAGTGTCTTATAGCCAGCTTCACCGTGCACGGTTTCTGCACGCGGATAAACAGGGATGATGCGGTGACCTTTATCTTGTAATAGTTTTGCTACGCCAAAAGCTGCGCGCTCAGGATTATTTCCAAGTCCAACGACAGCCCAGGTCTTCATCGCAAGGACTGCATCAATACTCTCTTGCTCGTTAATCGGTACGTCCTAAAGCATGAAACTTCCAACCAGCTTTACGCCACAAATCTCGGTCAAGCATATTGCGCCCATCGATAATAATTTTATTTTTAACTAGTGAGGAAAGTGTCGAAGGATCAATTGCTCGGTACTCTTTCCACTCAGTTAAATGCAAGATCAAATCAGCGTCCTTAACTGCATCTGTGACTACTTGTGCATATTCAAGCTTTGGAAAACGCTTGCGTGCAGGTTCAATTCCCTTAGGATCATGAACAACTACAGCTGCACCAGCTGCTTGTAACTGCACGGCAATATCAAGGGCTGGGGAATCGCGCACATCATCACTATCTGGTTTAAATGTCGCTCCAAGAACAGCAATCTTATATTGAGTGAGATCCTCTGAAAGTTCGTTTCTAACAACATCGATAACGCGCTGACGTGCTCTTAAGTTAATTGCATCAATTTCACGCAGGAATTCAAGGGCTTGCTTAGCACCCAACTCTTCTGCGCGTGCCATGAATGCTCGAATATCTTTTGGAAGGCAACCTCCACCAAATCCAATACCTGCCTGCAAGAACTTATTTCCAATGCGTGGGTCATACCCAATTGCTTGGGCTAGGACGGTGACATCGCCCCCTGCGGCTTCACATACTTCAGCCATAGCATTAATGAAAGAGATCTTCGTGGCAAGAAAAGAGTTGGCAGCAACTTTTACAAGTTCTGCTGTTGGAAGATCGGCTCTAATCCAAGGCGTTCCTAAATCAATGACTGGTTTGTAAACTTCTTTGAGAATTTCTTCAGCACGATCATTGGCGACACCGACAACTAATCTGTTAGGCGTCAGAGTATCTTCAACTGCGAAACCTTCACGCAGGAACTCTGGATTCCAGGCAAGGTCTGCTTGTGGTGCTGTTTTAGAAAGCTGATCACGCAGTGATTGAGCAGTTCCAACGGGCACAGTTGATTTTCCAACAACTAATGAGCCATCTTTTAGATAAGGCGCAATCTCAGCAACTGCAGAACGAACATAAGTTAGATCTGCAGCAAGTCCGTCTTTGCTTTGCGGAGTACCAACGCAAACAAAGTGGACATCAGCATCTTTAATTGCAGAGAAATCGGTAGTAAATGAGAGACGACCCGTCTTCATTTCTTGAGCAAGTAAAGTGTCCAGACCTGGCTCATAGAAAGGTAGTTCACCATTTTGCAGCATCGCTACTTTATTGGGATCGGTATCCACGCCAATCACGGTAAAACCAAGGGATGACATGCATGCGGCATGGGTCGCGCCTAAATAGCCGCATCCAACTACTGAAAGTGTCAATGTCATGGGTGTGAGTTTACTTCAGTGCTCCGCAAGGATTTTCATCAGCGGTACGAGTCTTAAATTTATCAATCACAGTTGGTGATGCTGATGCGCTTGAAGATGCCGAAGGTGAGGGGGTTACTTCATCAACAAGTGGCTTATCTTGGCGTAAACGGTCAAATAGATCAGGTGCTAGAACTGAATCCCAAGTCACTACAGATCCAAGTCCCGGCACACGCGCATTTGCATTTCCCAAGGGAATAGTCAAAGTTCGAACTTTGCTGGGTGAAAGATTCTTAAGCTGTTTAGCTAGAACAATTAAGTCATTTCGATTCAATTCCGAGTCAGTTCGAACCGTTGCAATTGTGGCATTGAAGAAATTAACCAATTTAATTGGATTGAGCAAAACACCAGAACTGGTAACTTTTCTTAGCACCGCGCCCATGAATTGTTGTTGACGCTGCATACGCCCTAGATCACCCATGCCATCAAAGTCTCTGGTGCGAACATACTTAAGCGCTTCAATTCCATCAACTGTGTGGATTCCAGCGGCCATAACTAAGTGGCTATTTGGGTCGTTAATATCGCGTTTGGTACAAACTTGAATTCCGCCCAATGCATCTACCATTCCAGCAAAACCAGCAAAACCAATTTCAACGTAGTGATCAATCTTAATATTTGTTTCTTGTTCGATGGTTTGAATCAAAAGTGGTGCACCACCCCAAGCAAAAGCAGCATTAATTTTTCCTTTTGCTGCTGGAACAATTTTATCTTTATTGAGCGAAGAAACATGCTCAGGAATCGTCACAAGAGAATCTCGGGGAATTGAAATGATTGTTGCTTTGTCACGAGACTTGCTGATGTGAACTAGGAGCATTGTGTCTGAGCGCGCACCTGCTGCAGACTTTGTGGTACCTACGCGTAATAATTTTGATTGTGCCTTCGTTAAACCTTCACGTGTGTCTGAACCCACTAGTAAATAATTGAGTGCAGAACTGGGTTTATCCGGGCGCTTTGTGAGTGAGCCAAAAACATCAATGCGATTAATCGATCCGCTAACTTGGCCTAAGCCCAACCAAGAAAAAGCTGAGATGGCGACAACAGCCAGGGAGAGGGAGGTAATAATGCGTATTGGTCGCGTCGCTTTCACCGTGTAAGAGTACTTGGACGATACGGTGTAGGGGTTATGACGACATCAGCAAACGAGTTATATGGCTCACCAGAGCCCAAAATCTCCGTCATCCTGCCAGTTCTCAATGAATCAAAATATTTAGAAGAGGCTGTGAAAGCCATTCTCGAACAAGATTTCGTCGGGGAGATTGAAATTATTTTGGCGGTTGGGCCTTCTCACGATGGAACAGAAGCAATTGCCCATGCTTTAACTGAAGCGGATTCGCGCGTTGTTGTAGTTTCAAATCCCACTGGTCGCACCGCTGCCGGTTTAAATCTGGCAGTTGCGGCAACTAGATACTCAATAGTTGTGCGAGTAGATGGCCATTCTAAAATTCCAAATAACTATTTATCCCTAGCCTATGAAATTTTAAAGGAAACTGGTGCTGTCAATGTTGGCGGAATTATGGCCGCACAAGGCCAAACAGTATTTGAGAAAAGTGTTGCGCGAGCAATGCGCAGCCCTTTAGGTGTTGGTGCTTCCCGTTTTCACACAGGTGGTGGTGCTGCATCGGTGGATACGGTTTATCTCGGAGCTTTCAGAAAACAAGCCTTACTTGCTGTTGGTGGTTTTGACGAGAGATTTACGCGCGCGCAAGATTGGGAGTTAAATTTTAGATTACGATCAGCTGGAGGAACTATTTATTTTGATCCTCGATTAGTTGTGACTTATCGCCCACGATCAACTGTTAAAGCTCTTGCTAAACAGTATTTTGAATATGGTCGTTGGCGTCGCGTTGTATCACGCAGACATGAGGGCACAATTAATTACAGATATCTTGCACCGCCCTTTACGGTGATTGGGGTTGCTACATCGTTATTTCTTGGTGCGCTTATTTCCCCTGTACTTTTCTTGCCAGCATTGACTTATGCATTATTTATTCTCATTGCATCGGCAAGAATTGGTAAATCACTCGGTGAGTTTGTCTCATTGCCACTTATTTTGCTCACGATGCACATGACATGGGGTATTGGCTTTCTAACTTCGCCAAAGTCATTAGCGCCTGCGGTAACCTTACGACCGTGAGCACCCCAACGCAGGTCTATGAGCCATTTCGTGCTGGCCTGCCACCCCTTAGGAGATATTGGAAATCCCTCTGGTCACGTAGAACTTTTATAGCTGAGTACTCACGTTCAGAGCTTCGCGAACAACATTTTGACTCTGCCTTTGGTCAATTATGGCTAGTGCTTAATCCACTTTTGTTATCTGCGGTTTATTTCTTATTGATTGTCATCATTCGTGGATCTTCTGACAGCACACGATATGCACACCTAACTGCAACACTTTTCCTTTTCTACTTAGTTGCAAACTCACTTACCGGTGGCGTGAAATCAATTACTGCCGGCCAGCGTTTAATTTTAAATACAGCCTTTCCTCGCATCATGTTGCCTATCTCTGCCGTAGTGATAGCAATCTTTAAATTCCTGCCAACCTTGGCAGTATTTCTAGTGATCAGAACAGTTCTGGGCTTGCCTTTTTCTTGGCAGATGTTGTGGGCTATTCCAGTGCTACTTACAACCATGTTGCTAGCGCTAGGTCTGGCAGTAACCATTTCCTGTATCAATGTGTATTTCCGAGATATCGCCAGCTTTTTGCCCTACATGACTCGCACTCTTTTGTATTTATCACCTATTTTGTATGAGGCTGCTGATCTAAAACCCAAACTAAAAACTCTCGAACTCTTTAATCCGCTGTTCCCAATTTTGGATAGTTGGTCACGCGCACTTGTACATGGGCAGGCACCGATTAGTTCTCATCTGCTGATTGCACTTGGTTGGGCAGTTGGAATTTTCTTAGTTGGCACATACTTCTTCTTATCAAGGGAGCGTGAATTTGCCGTCCGTCTCTAACTCACATAAGACCAATGAAATTGCCGTATCAGTTCGCGGACTTGGTCTTACTTACACAACTGCGATTGATCGCAGACCAACTTTAAAGGCGCGAGTTAAATCATTGGGTCGCGGAGGAAAACAAACTCGAGTTATTCGTGCATTGGATGAAGTAAATCTTGATGTCGAATATGGTCAGGTATTAGGAATCATTGGATCAAACGGCGCCGGAAAATCTTCGCTGATGCGCGTTATTGCAGGAATTTTGCCACCCACACAAGGCCGCGTGGAGGTCTATGGAAGTGTGAGCACTTTGCTTGCGCTAGGTGTTGGATTTAATCCATCAATGTCAGGTCGTGACAATGTTTATTTAGGCGGATTGGCCGCAGGAATGTCACGTGTTGAAATAGATAGCCACTTCGAAGAGATAGCCGAATTTTCTGAATTAGGAGATGCAATTGATGCCCCTATGCGCACTTACTCATCAGGAATGTATGCCCGTCTAGCCTTTTCGGTTGCTGCAACCGTTCGTCCAGATATTTTAATTGTTGATGAGGCATTGAGCACTGGCGATGCAAAGTTTAAAGAGAAATCACTGAACCGTATTAAAGAACTACGAAGTGATGACCGCGCACTCATTCTTGTCAGTCATGCTATGGCAACTCTAGAAGATGTATGTAATGACGTTGCTTGGCTCCATAAAGGAAAGCTCGTTCAACGCGGGGAACCAAAAACCGTCATTGATGCATATCGCGAGTTTTTGCAGGTAGGAAAGAGCGCAGCCATCGATGAGGATGTCTAAAGCTTTTTTAGCATTACTTTTTGTATTTTCAACTTTGATACCGACTGCACATGCAGCAGAAGTTCCAACGGTCTTTTCATTCCAAGGATCTGGATATGGTCATGGGGTTGGATTAAGTCAAATGGGTGCACGCTCTATGGCGCTAGCAGGACAAAATTCTGAGCAAATCCTTAAGTATTTTTATAAAGATATAGCGATTGAACCAAAGGATGATTCAAAAATCCTTCGAGTAAACATTGGACACTTACTTTCAAGTGCAAAGATTTCAAGCACTCTCAAAGGTTCTCAGCTTCAGATCATTCAGGGAGACATGGGAAGTGAAAACGTAATTCCTGTTTTTACTTTGGCAGATTCAATTACTTTCTCAATCATTGGCTCCACAGTTAGCCCTCGATTAACTATCGGCAAAACCGCCCAAGTGCTAACTAGAAGCAAAACATTTACAATTCGTTGGAGCGGTACACGCTATCTAGATGGTCCTGACACAATTATTTCTGTTACCCATTCTGGTTTGACTCAGAAATATCGCTATGGACAAATTCAAGTCAAGGCCGTTAAAAGCCCAACGGGATATCGCATTGAAATGACGAACTCGGTGCGTTTAGCTGATGAATATCTGTGGGGCGTAAGTGAAATGCCATCTTTTTGGCCAGTTGCAGCCCTTGAAGCTCAGGCAATTGCCTCACGCACCTATGCACTGAGCAAAGCGGGAATTTATAGAAGTGCGTGCGACTGTGATTTATATGGAGAAATCTCTGATCAAACTTTCTTGGGTTATGCCAAAGAAATTGAAAAGAAGTATGGAGTAGTTTGGAAAGAGGTTGTTACGCGAACAACTGGCTTAACAATTACTCAAGCAGGATTACCAATCACGGCCTATTTCTTCTCATCATCTGGCGGCAAGACC
This sequence comes from actinobacterium SCGC AAA044-N04, assembly GCA_000378885.1. Lineage (GTDB taxonomy): Bacteria > Actinomycetota > Actinomycetes > Nanopelagicales > Nanopelagicaceae > Planktophila. The sequence continues at coordinate 354,487 of KB900461.1, forward strand.
GAGCTAGCTGTAAATGCATGGGGGAGTACGAAGGCTTACACACAAATAGTTGATGATCCTGGTTCATTAGATCTAACCCTTAATCCACGATTTGTCACATGGAATCGAGAAGTTCCACAAAGCATTATTGCCGCAGCTTTTCTTTTGCCCGATGTAGTGAGTTTGGAAATTCTAGGCGTAAATGAAAGTGGCACGGTTGCTCAGATTCAAGCCACATCTAGCACAGGTGTGAAAGTAGTTTTGAGAGGTGAGACTTTCAGAAGCAGAACGAAAATACCTTCTGCTTGGTTTAGCTTAGTTAGCGTGCAAAATTGAATTAAGTCCGCCCCAAGTACCAGTGCGGCTAATTGCTTCAAGTGCGCCATCAAGTGAGTTACGGCGAAATAGTAAGTTATTTCCACCTGAGAGTGCTGCAGCTTTAACAATCTCTCCATCAGGCAAGCGAACCTTAGATGCTGCAGTCACATAAGTACCAGCTTCAATTACACAGTTATCACCCAGTGAAATTCCACATCCAGAGTTTGCGCCGAGAAGTGATTTTTCGCCGATAGAAATAACTTCTTTTCCACCACCGCTGAGTGTTCCCATGATGGAAGCCCCACCACCAATATCTGATCCATCTCCAACAACAACACCGGCAGAGATTCGACCTTCGACCATTGAAGTTCCAAGTGTTCCAGCGTTAAAGTTAACAAATCCTTCATGCATAATTGTTGTACCAGAAGCTAAATGTGCTCCAAGTCTTACGCGATCTGCATCAGCAATACGCACTCCACTTGGTATTACGTAATCAACCATGCGCGGGAATTTATCGACTGATAAAACAGTAACGTGACCGTAAGCAGCCTTTAAGCGTGCTCGAGTTGATTCAAAGCCGTCAACGGCGCAGGGACCAAAGTTTGTCCACACAACATTGTTGAGCAAGCCAAAAATGCCATCAAGTGCAACTCCGTGAGGCTTAACTAAGCGATGTGATAGCAAATGTAAACGCAAGTAAGCATCTTTGGCATCTGTTGGTGCCACTGTTATATCAATTTCAACGCTAACTAATTCTCGAGCTACTCCGCGAACTTCATCTTTGCCAACTAATGCTGTTAATTCATTAGGAACAGCTGGTGCCAGTGAACCAAGTTGTGGAGAGGGAAACCAGACATCGAGAGTTTTTCCGGCTGCCATCGTTGCAATGCCGTGGCCTGATGCGATGGTGGTCATGTCCTAAGCCTAACCCCTATCCTTACCCGCATGCGCATTGCAGTCTTTTGTTCTTCATCGCCGACGATTGACCCTAAGTATGTTGATCTCGCCTTCGAACTCGGCACGGCCATCGCGGCAAACTCATGGGAGTTAGTCACCGGGGGCGGTCACATTTCAATGATGGGTGCGGTCTCTAGGGGTGCTCGTCAATCTGGTGGGCGAACAATTGGAGTCATACCCCAGGCCCTTGTTGATATTGAATTTGCTGATCACGATAACGATGAACTACATGTTGTTGAAACGATGGGTGAGCGTAAAGCAATGATTACAGATATTGCCGATGCATTCATTACTTTGCCAGGTGGAGCAGGAACCCTTGAAGAGTTTTTTGAGATTTGGGTAGGACGATATTTAAAGTTTCATAATAAGCCAGTTGTCATTCTTGATCCATTTGGAATCTATAACCCACTACATGAATTAGTTGCACATTTAGAAGTAGAGAATTTTATTAAGCCAGGTATGCGGGAACTCATTTCTTGGACGACAGGTGTGGAACAAGCTATTAAGGCTTGCTCTTAATGACAAGCAATCACATCGCAATCTCTTTAAAGATTAATGCACCGATACAAAAAGTTTGGGATTCCCTTGCGCAATGGGAAAAACAAAGTGAGTGGATGCTTCAGACAAAAGTTTGGGTGACATCAGAGATTACAGAAGGTGTTGGAACAACTATTAACGCATTTACTGGCGTTGGACCATTGGGAATCCTAGATTCAATGACAGTAACTTCATGGCAACCCCCACACACTTGCGATGTGCTGCACACGGGCAAAATAATCAAAGGGACGGGTCGTTTTCATTTACGTGAAATTACTTCAGAGACAACAATCTTTGATTGGTCAGAAGAAGTTATCGCCCCACGCATACTCTTCTTGGCAATGCTTCCAGCGCTCTATATTGGTGTACGACTCTCTTTATCCCGCTTTGCACGAACATTCCGCTGAGAGCATCCTCACCCTCGTAGGCGTTAAGAGCCAGTAGCCTTAGAACCATGAGCGAGTCCCCAACATTGGCCCAGGTGCTGGCCTCGCTGCCTGAAGAAGAGCGGATCATCTTGACCTTGCACTATCTGCGCCAAATGTCACCGGGTGAGATTGCCCTAATGCTTAAGGTGCCAGAGCGCGCAGTTGATGCTGTTATTTCGGCAGGAAAAGCGAGATTGAGCGCAGTTCTCGGCTTATAAACCCTGCACGATTTCGCGCTTGCGCTCTAAATGCGAGATACTTCTCCTCTTGAACTTTCCTCGTCCATCTTTAAAGGAGTCCCCATATGGCAGCCATGAAACCTCGTACCGGTGATGGTCCAATGGAGGTTACTAAGGAGGCTCGCTCACTCGTGATGCGAATTCCATTAGAAGGTGGCGGACGCCTAGTCGTTGAACTTAACTCCGAAGAAGCTAATAACCTCAGCGCCGCACTTCATGCCGCGGTTGCATTAGTTAAGAAGTAAATCACTAACAGGCGATAGCCTTCAACGCATGTTCTGGACACTTAAAGCTGCCAAGCCCCAACTTTCATTAGCCACTAGCGCTGACTCAATTGCGCTCGCTTTTGCTAAGGATTCAGCAGGTGTCATTTCTTTTTCTGGTCCAGAAACTTTAATCAAAGATATTGAAAAGTATTTTGAGATAAATCTTGTTGATGAGCTTTCATTTTTTTCACCAACAGGTAAAGCGGGAGAGTTATTCGAAATCCCTGTGAGTTCACAAGATGCACAAACTGATCGAATTTTTTTAGTTGGAATCGGTGATTCATCCACAGCTGCGTTTCGCGTTGCTGCCACAACGATTGCTAGAAAAGTTCGCGGTAAGAACACAACGGTTTATTCTGCCTGTGCGATAGATAGTAAAGATGTTAAAGCTCATGCAATTGCATTGACATTAGGCGCATACTTGTGGAGCTTAAAAACTGGAGAACCCGCAGGCAAGCCAACTTTTATAGTTGCCACAAATGATAAAGAGGTTATAAATGTTGCTATCACTATTTCGAAAGCGATTACGCGCGCTCGTGATTTGGTTCATACGCCTTCTAATATTAAGACTCCTGCGTGGATGGCTACTAAGGCTCAAGAATTCGCTAAAGGAACCGGGCTCACAGTAAAAGTACTTGCAGGAAAAGATCTCAAAGAATTTGGTGGATTAAGTGCGGTTGGTAATTCTTCTCGAAAACCAGGACCGCGCTTTATTGAAGTGGGATACGTTCCCGCAAAGAAGAAAAATGCCATTAACGCCCTCCCACACGTTGTTTTAGTGGGTAAAGGGATCACATATGACACTGGTGGAATAAATCTCAAGCGCCCGTATGACTTGATGATTCCAATGAAAAGTGACATGACAGGGGCTGCAGTAATTCTGGCAACGCTAACCGCCCTAGAGGAATTACAGCCAAATATCCGAGTAACGGCATTGATGATGTGTGCAGAGAACGCCTTTTCAGGTTCTGCTCAGCGCCCAAGTGATGTTATTACTCATTATGGTGGAACAACGGTTGAAGTTATTGATACCGATGCCGAAGGCCGCTTAGTTCTAGCTGATGGCTTGGCATATGCTGATATAAACCTAGATCCAGATTATTTAGTAGATATTGCAACTTTGACTGGTGCTATAACACTTGGGCTGGGCAAGCAATATGCAGGAATGTATACACGCGATGAACAACTTGCACGCGATTTTGAAACTGCAGGTCTTGAATCAGGTGATCGAGTTTGGCATATGCCGCTAATTGATGATTACAAGGATGCCCTTGAAAGTGACATCGCTGATTTTAATCACTTAGCAAAGATAGCTAAGTATCAAGCTAAATCTGTTACTGCGGCACTATTTCTTGAACATTTTGTAGGTAACCGCCGTTGGGTTCATTTAGATATTGCTGGCACAGCACGTAGTGAAAGTGATGCTGGCGAGAATCCAAAAGGTGGAACTGGCTATGGAGTCCGTTTACTAACGCAATGGATTATGAATCTTAAATGAAAATAGATCCGCACTCATACGCCGAAAACTTTATAGCTGAAGATCCATTTAAAACGTATGCCCGTGCACGCGGGGTTGAAATTGGTGCACATGATGTGACTCCAGGCGTAGGCGCTTATCTCAAGCACCTTGCCTTTACGCTCTCAGCTCAGTCAGTAGTGGAAATTGGGACTGGTTCAGGGGTTGGAAGTTTGTGGTTACTAGATGGAATTTTGCCAAGTGGAACGCTGACTTCAATTGATGATGAGATGGAACATACTCAGATTGCAAAGTTGGCATTTTCTGATGCAGAAATTTCACCAACTCGTTACAGGCTAATTACTAATTCAGTTCTCGATGTGATTTCAAAATTGACTGATAGAGCATATGACTTGGTCGTGGTTCGTCACGATCCTCAGGACCTAGCCTTTGTAATAAGTGAAGCACATCGTATTTTGCGCAGCGGTGGAGCATTGGTCATCGATAGCTTTTTTGGTGGCTCAAAAGTCAACGATCCGGCACAGCGAGACCCTAAAACTGTGGCACTTCGCGATGCTGGGAAAATCATTAAAAATGACACAGAGCATTGGGTGAGTACCTTGATTCCAACGGGAGATGGATTGTTAGTTGCAACAAAGTTGTAGCAAGATACGAACATGATTTTTCCTAGAAAGAAAGTAACCCACAATGTTCGACCTTGGTGGGAAACAAGCGCCCCGAGCAAGAGCTCTCGAAGCAAAATCTTCATCACTGCTTTACTTTCAAGTTGCCTCGGTGGATTTCTAGGAGTTACAGCGACAGGTGGGACTATCTTCAATTCTGCCAACATAGTTAATTCTTCAAGCACGATTGAGCGTGCTCCAGATTCTGTTGCCGGAATTGCTGCCAGAGTTTTACCATCAGTAGTATCTATAAATACACGCTCCACATCCGGAGGTGGCGGTACTGGTTCAGGTTTTGTTTTTGATAGCAACGGATACATCCTCACCAATAATCACGTTATTGCAGGAGTTGCCGATGGAAAAGGTGCCATACGAGTCACACTCAATAATGGTGATGTCTACAGCGCAACAATCATTGGCCGCGATGCTTCATATGACTTAGCTATTATCAAAATAAGTGCAACAAATCTTCCTGCGCTTGAATTTGGTGACAGCGATAAAGTTGCAGTTGGCGATTCAGTGATTGCAATTGGATCACCACTTGGTCTATCGGGCACTGTGACTCTTGGAATTATCAGCGCAAAAGATCGCCCAGTAACTGCGGGAGATTCTGGCTCAGGTAACTCATTTATTAATGCACTTCAAACCGATGCCGCAATTAATCCAGGTAATTCTGGAGGACCACTAGTTGATGCAACTGGAGCGGTGATTGGTGTTAATTCTGCGATTGCATCTCTTGGCTCTTCTTCACAGACGGGTTCTATTGGTTTAGGTTTTGCGATACCGATTAATCAAGCAAGAAAGACTGCTGATCAATTAATTAAATCCGGCAAAGCAACATACCCATTCCTTGGTGTTTCTTTGGATATGAATTTCACCGGGGTTGGCGCCCTTGTTGCCAATTCCAGCACGGCTATTTTGCCTGGTGGGCCAGCGGCTAAAGCAGGAATCCGCGCAGGCGATGTCATCGTCAAATTTGAAGATAAAGCCATCAATTCTGCTGAGGAATTAATTGTTGCTATTCGCGCCAAGAATGTGGGAGATAAGGTCACTTTGACTTATATTCGCGATAGTAAAGAGGTTACGGTCACCGTTACCTTGGTAGCTGGCAATAACTAGCGGGCCGATTTAGCAGGTAGGCTTTCGGTATGTTCTTTGATATCGGCGCCGGTGAAATTCTTGGCCTGGCTATTTTAGGAATGATTTTGCTGGGTCCAGAGCGTCTTCCTAAAGCAGCTTCTGAAGCTGCCAAGTGGGTAAAGAAGATTCGTGCTTTGTCACAAACAGCAACTGCTGAACTACGTGAGAACTTAGGGCCTGGCTTTGAAAATCTTCAGCCTGCAGACCTGCACCCAAAAACTTTTGTAAAAAAGCAGCTTGGTGATTTGATGGATGAAACACCAGTTGCAAAGCCAGTGCGACCAAGTGCAAAGATTGACCCAGATCTCATATGAGTCTTCTTGATGCTCTTTCAAATGCGCTTACAACTGTTCAAGATCCAGAACTTCACCGTTCAATCACTGAACTTGGAATGGTCGAAGACTTAACTGAAGTTAATGGTGCTGTAAATATTAAAGTTTTACTAACTATTTCTGGTTGCCCGATGCAAGATCGACTCCGTGGTGATATCACTACAGCCCTAAAAAATATTGAAGGCGTAAAATCTGTTGATTTAGCTTTTGGTGTTATGTCACAAGAACAACGAGATCATGTTAAAAAAGTTGTGCGTGGAGGCCGCGAAAAAACCATTACTTTTGCTCAGCCAGAATCTTTAACACGAGTTATTGGAATTGCATCAGGTAAAGGTGGAGTGGGTAAATCCTCAGTAACGGCAAACCTTGGAGTTGCTTTCGCCAAAAAAGGTTTGCGTGTTGGAATATTAGATGCAGATGTTTATGGCCACTCAATTCCACGTTTGATGGGCTTGATGGGTCAACGGCCAACTGCCATTGATCAACTCTTTATTCCTCTTGAGTCCTTTGGCGTAAAAGTTGTTTCTATGGAGATGTTTAAGCCAGAGCGCTCTGATCCAGTTGCCTATCGGGGCCCACTCTTACACCGCGTGCTTGAGCAACTTCTCTCTGATGCACATTGGGGCGATTTAGACGTCTTACTTATTGATCTTCCGCCTGGCACTGGAGATCTAGCTATTTCACTCGGGCAATTAATTCCAAACTCAGAGATTGTCGTAGTAACAACGCCTCAAATTGCTGCAGCTGAAGTTGCAGAACGGGCAGGAAGAATTGCACATCAAATTCACCAACGTGTTATCGGTGTGATTGAAAATATGTCTGAATTTGGCTGCCCAAAGTGTGGTGAGAAAATTGCTCTCTTTGGAACAGGTGGCGGCGAAGAAACTTCTAAGCGCTTATCAGCTTTAGTTGGTATTGATGTTCCGCTCCTGGGCAAAATTGCTTTTAATCCAGAACTTCGAACTGGTGGCGATGAAGGAGTGCCTCTAGTTCAAGCTGCACCTGAATCTGAATCTGCTCAGTCAATTCTTGCGATTGCAGAAATTCTTGTGAAGCGAAGCAAATCTTTGGTGGGTGTTCGTTTAGGTATTTCACCGGAGAGCAATTGATCTCGCAGGGGGATTCACGCGATAGTCACACAACTATTCCTGGAAGGCCCGACCTAATTCGTCTGGGTGTTGGCATTATGGGAATAGGAACGTCCGGTCCGCTCATTGCAATGAGTGCGATGCCAATTCCAACGCTGATTTTTTGGCGAAACCTCGGTGGTTCACTTCTTACTCTTCCATTTGCTCTAAGACATCCAAGACACCGTGAAGGTATCAAGTGGTCGATGTTGGCTGGCTTTGTATTAGCTATTCACTTTGTCGGGTTCTTTCTTGCAATGCGATGGACAAGTGTTGCTGCAGGAACCGCTTTAGTTGCTTTGCAGCCAATCTTTGCCGCAATATTTGTAAAACTTAGCGGAGGCCATATTCCCTCTAAAGCCTGGCTTGGAATGATCGTTAGTTTTTCAGGCGTGCTTTTAATATCAGGTATTGATTTACAGATTTCTCTGCGCTCATTTTTAGGCGATGTTGCCGCACTTGTTTCTGCAGCTCTTGCAGCTCTATACATGATGGCTGGATCACGAGCCCAGCGCACAGTTGAAACAACTGTGTATACATCAGTGTGTTATTTCGTTTGTGCAATTACAGCACTCCCAATGGCGCTATTAATGGGTTTTCCAGTTCTGCATTTTTCAGCACGTGAATGGTGGATTCTTCTAGGTTTAGTTTTTGGTGCACAGATTCTGGGCCATTCAATGTTTAATGCAGCCCTGAAGCGAGTATCACCAGCAATCGTTTCACTTATTATCTTTTTCGAAGTTCCCGTTAGTTCCCTGCTTGCGATTTGGTGGCTTGGACAAAAGCCACCACTCGGAATTTTGCCTGGAATAGCATTGATTTTAATTGGATGCATCTTGGTTGTTAGGCGATCCAGACCAGAGGCTGTGGAACTTGCACCATGATTGATTTACACACTCACACCAATAAAAGCGATGGCACAGACAGCCCACGCGAACTCGTTAATAAGGCGATAGTTCAAGGGTTAACTATTCTTGGAATAACTGATCACGACACCACTTCTAGTTGGCAAGAAGCCACTGAAAGTTTACGAGGTAATTTGAAATTAGCTCTTGGAAGTGAAATATCCTGTCTAACTGAAGATGGAATTAGCGTTCATATGTTGGGGCTTCTCTTTGATGGAGCTCATAAGCAAATGCAAGTAATGCTTGAAGAAACTCGTGATGGACGATTACCGCGAATGCGAAAAATGGTCGAGAAGATGCAGGCAGCGGGAATTGATATTTCAATGGCAGATGTTGAAGCAGCGCGCCCTGAAGGTGCAACTCTTGGACGCCCGCATTTAGCCGATGCATTGGTTAATAAGGCAGTTATAAAAACACGTGATGAAGCCTTTCAAGGCATGCTCAATAATGACTCTGAATTCTATGTTTCACATGCAGCACCAACCCCAGCCCAAGCAATTGCCATGATTCGAAGCGCTGGAGGTGTTGCGGTGATTGCTCATCCATTTGCATCACATCGTGGGCAGATTCTTAAGGCAAGTGATTTTCAAGAGTTAGTTGCTGCTGGTTTAAATGGAATTGAAGTCGATCACAGAGATCAAAATCCAGAAGAACGAGCGATGTTGCGCTCAATTGCCACAGAATTAGATTTAGTAATAACTGGCTCCAGCGACTATCACGGAAGCGGTAAACTTAATTTACTTGCAGAATTTCAAACTAACCCTGGACAATGGGAAAAACTGGAATCTCTTGCCGATCAACGAAGGGTGGTAGAGGCATGAAAGTTAGCGCTTTAACCTTTGCCGTCCAATCCTTTGTAACACTATTTGTGATTATGGATCCACCTGGAGCAACGCCAATTTTCTTAGCCCTAGTTGCAGATAAGTCACCTAAAGAGCGCAGAGTACTGGCAGTAAAAGCTGCAGCAGTTTCACTGCTAGTAATTTCAATATTTGCCCTGTTTGGTCGATTCATTTTGAGTTACCTCAATGTTTCAATTGCAGCAATGCAAGCAGCTGGCGCACTTCTGCTTCTACTCATTTCCTTAGATCTTTTAACTGGAGGTAAGGGTAGTGGCCGAGGTGATTCTAAAAATGAGAATATTGCACTTGTTCCTCTAGGAACACCTTTGCTTGCTGGGCCTGGAGCCATTGTTGCAACAATGATTTTCGTGCAGCAAATTGAAGGTCCAAGCATGGCCCTTGGCTTAATTGGCGCCGTCATTGCAGTTCACGTGGCAATTGCTGCGGCATTGATGGCTTCAACAACAATTATGAAGGTAATTAAAGAAGCAGGCGTGACATTAGTGGCACGCATTGCTGGTTTATTACTCGCTGCGATTGCAGTTCAGATGTTGGTGGACGCAATCCGCGTTTTTGTAACTAATTAACTTTCTTTAAACTTCTTAGTACGTGTGCGAGTTCTTTCAACTTTTGGTTTTGCCTCAGATTTCTTCTCAATGCGCTTTTCTGGGGCAGCTTTTTGCGCAACTGGCTTGCTCTTTGTGAGTCGACCTGTGGAACCCGCAGGGATATCTAGAACCTCATAGAGGTGCGGTGAAGAGGAATACGTCTCTTCTGGTTCAGCCAATCCAAGATCTAATACTTGGTTAATCATTTTCCATCTAGCTAATTCATCCCAGTCAACGAATGTGACTGCAATTCCATGTGCTCCAGCACGTGCTGTGCGACCAATACGGTGCACATAAGTCTTTTCATCTTCTGGGCATTGATAATTAATAACGTGTGTAATTCCATCGATATCGATTCCTCGAGCAGCAACATCTGTTGCAACTAGAACATCTGACTTACCAGCTTTGAAATCACCTAATGCTTTTTCACGTGCGCTCTGGCCAAGATCTCCATGGATAGGTGCGGCTTTAAAGCCACGCTCCATTAAATCTTCAGCAGTCTTTTGGCAGGTGCGCTTGGTGCGGCAGAAAACCATTGTCGGTCCTCGACCTTCGGCTTGCAAAATACGAGCTAACATTTCAATTTTATCCATGGCATGAGCACGTAGAACATGCTGCTTGATGCGAGTAACAACAGCGCCTTCATCTTCAGAATCTTGGGTGCGAATATGAATAGGTTGATTCATAAAGCGTCGTGCCAGTGCAATGATGTCTCCAGGCATTGTTGCTGAGAACAACATAGTTTGCATGCGATTAGGAGTATTTGCCAATATCTTTTCAACATCTGGCAAGAAACCAAGATCTAACATCTCATCTGCTTCATCTAAAACAAGGCGTGATACTTGCTTTAATCGAAGCTGACCTTGGCGTGAAAGATCTAGTAAGCGACCTGGTGTACCAACAACGATTTCAATTCCAGCCTGCAGCGCTTCAATTTGTGGTTCAAATGCTCGACCGCCATACACGGCTAACGTTCTGATTCCGCGGTTACTAGCTAGCTCTTCAATATCTTTTGTTACCTGCGTGCATAATTCACGCGTTGGAACAACGATAAGAACCTGCGGCATTCCCTTGTGTTCAAAATCAGCCCACTCCGCATCATTTGGTGCGATCACACGTTCAATGACTGGAACACCGAAAGCTAGAGTTTTTCCAGTACCTGTCTTGGCTTGACCAATAACATCACCATCGCTTAGAGCAATGGGTAAAACCATCTCTTGAATAGCAAATGGGGCGATGAAACCATGGGCATGAAGAGCCTCAATGGTTTCGGGGCGTAATGGGAGTTCTGCGAAAGTTTTCGACACGTTAAGCGGCGCCAGAAATTTGTTTATTAGTGGTGCTCATAGATGTAATCCTATCGGAGTTAATTGCGAGGGAATCCCGAAATTCCTCGCCACATGAGGTTGTTGACCAATTCAACTGCCTGTTCACGCGTTAATGTGCTGTCTCGGTCTAACCAATGGCGTGCTGTTACTTGGGCATATCCAATCATTCCAACACCTAAGAGCATTGAAGCTTCTTTTGGAAGACCTGTATCAATTGAAATAACAGCACTTGCAGCAGCTGCGCAGTCATATGTCATTCGATTTAAGCGCTCACGCACAGATGGCTCAACACTCATATCACTCTCGAAAAGTAATCTAAAAGCTTCACCTTCTTTTTCAATAAATGCAAAATATGCATCAACTGTGGCATGGACTCTATTTGCGTTATCAGGAGTAGAAGCAATAGCTCTCTGAATTTCAAAAACTAATGAGTCAATGTGTAAATCTAGAACTGCGAGATAAAGCTCTAGCTTTGATGGAAAGTGCTGATACAAAACTGGCTTACTTACATTTGCACGATCTGCAATTTCATCCATTGCCGCAGAGTGATAACCAGCGGCCGTGAAAACCTCCAGGGCTGCTGATAGCAAAAGTGCACGGCGCTCATCACGAGGCAAACGCGGCTTATTTGAAGAATCAACAGTGCTCATTGGTGTAATCGTAGAGGCAGTAGTGGTGAATGCGCTAATAGCTGTAGCAACGTATGCGTGAATACGGCAGAATTAACCTCCTATGAAAACTCCACCGCTTGTTAATCCGGGTCCGCCATTAAGTGGCGAGCAAGCGCGCCGATATAGTCGCCAGATCGTTATTCCACAGATTCAAGCAAGCGGGCAAGAGCGAATTCAAAATGCAAAGGTTTTATGCATTGGAGCAGGTGGTCTCGGTTCTCCCGCACTTTTATATTTAGCTGCAGCTGGAGTTGGCACAATCGGAATAGTTGATTTCGATACAGTTGATGAAAGTAATTTACACCGCCAAATCCTTTACGGTCAGTCCGATATAGGAAAGAAGAAAGTTGAGATTGCAAGAAGTAAAATTGAAGAAAGTAATCCTTTAGTTAAAATTAATTCCTATCCAATTAGAATTGATACGACAAATGTTCTTGAAATTATGTCTGACTATGACATTATTATTGATGCAACTGATAATTTTGCTACTCGCTATCTAATCAACGATGCAGCAGTTTTACTTAATAAACCTTATGTATGGGGTTCAGTTAATCGCTTTGATGGACAAGCCGCGATTTTTTGGAGTTCATTGGGTCCGTGTTATCGCTGCCTTCATCCAACACCTCCTGCACCAGAGACTGTTCAAAACTGTGCAGAGGCGGGTGTGTTAGGTGTCTTATGTGCATCAATTGCATCAATGCAAGTAAATGAAGTAATCAAAGCAATTACGGGTATTGGTGAAATCCAAATTGGAAAGCTCATGATTTATGAAGGGCTAGAGGCAGAGTATTCAAAAATTGATATTCAGAAGAATCCACAATGTGTGATCTGTAGTGAGAGCCCAACGCAATTGAAGCTTCTCGATAATTATGAAGTATTTTGTGGAGTAGAAGTGGACTCTGAAATCTCGGCTGCTGAACTCAGGACCAAGATTGCCAATAACGATGATTTCTTTTTGGTAGATGTGAGAGAGCCCGAGGAATTTGCCCACTCTAGAATCCCGGGTTCAGTGCTCATTCCTGTGGCTGGGTTTATAGACGCATCTGCTTTCAGACTTCTTCCCCGAGATAAAGAGATTATTCTTCACTGTCATTCTGGAATAAGATCAGCAAGCGCACTATCTATTATTCAAAACGCAGGCTTTACACATTCACGTCACTTAGGCGGGGGAATAGTTGCATGGGAGAAGCAATGAAAAGTTCTTATCAGGGCTATCGAATTCTTCTTGTTCATGCTCATCCAGACGATGAAACTATTAACAACGGGGCAACTATGGCTCTCTATGCAGCCCTTGGAGCCAAAGTAACTTTAGTTACTTGCACCCGAGGAGAAGAAGGTGAAGTTTTAGTTCCCACACTTTCACATTTAGCAAGTAGTGAAAAAGATGAATTAGGAAAACATCGCGAAATTGAATTAGCTCTAGCGATGAAAGCATTAGGCATTACAGATTTTAGATTCCTGGGTCACTATCGAGATAGTGGAATGATGGGAACGGAGCCAAATAATCGTCCCGATGTTTTTTGGAAGGCAGATTTAGATTCGGCGGCTGGTGAACTTGTTAAAATAATTGAAGAAGTAAAGCCGCATATCTTGATTACCTATGATGAAATCGGAGGCTATGGCCACCCAGATCATATAAAAGCGCACTTAGTGGCTATGAGGGCAAGTGAGTTAGCAACTTGGCAGATTCAAAAAATCTATTGGAACACAATGCCTAAATCCGTAATAGCTCAGGGGATGGAGGCCATGAAGGAGATTGGGTCTGATTTCTTTGGTGCAGAAAGTGTTGATGACTTGCCCTTTGCTAAGGATGATTCATTAGTTACAACACTTATAGATGGCAATGACTATGTAGAAGCCAAGATGGCTGCCATGAAAGCCCATGAGACACAGATTGCACTCGATGGCCCATTTTTTGCACTCTCAAATAATCTGGGCCTACAAGTGTGGGGACACGAGTACTACACCTTAGTTAAAGGACAAAAGAGTGAACCTTTTGATGAAAAAGGGCGTGAAAGTGATTTAACTTCTGGAGTCATTCTCTAATGCGCAAAATCTATGCAATTCTAATTGGGGCCGGTCTAGGAGCAGGTTCAGTTTTTCTTCATTCTTCACTCGTTCCTTTTGGCTTAATCTTTGTTTTATTTTCTACATTGCTTGGCATCTGGTGCATTGGGCGAATGTGGGGCGGAAGAAATCTAAAAATATTGGCGGCTGTTTCTTGGATTTTCGTCGTATTGCGTGCAGGTTTTCCAGGCATCAATCAAGAGTATTTAATTGAAGGTAGTGCGGTGGGAATTTCACTTATCAATATGGGATTTTTGGCATTAGTAATTGCAGTCTTGCTTCCAGCCTAACGCCAAGTCCAAACTTGCCCACCAGGACCATCCATAATTTCAAGTCCACTTTCCTCTAGTTTAATTCTTAATTCATCACTTTCGGTCCATCGTTTTTCATTGCGTGCGATTTGGCGAAGTTTAAGAGTTTCTTCTTGTTCTAAACTTAGAGCTTTGATTACTTCTTCTCTATCAAGATCAAGACCTAAAACCTGGTCAGCAAAAAGGAATATCGCAGCACGATCAACGTTGTCATCATTTTTCTCCAAATTGCGAAGATATTGAATCGCTTTTGGTGTGTCTAGATCGTTATTAATAATTTCAAGGAACTCTGAATCTCTTTGAGCAACTTGCTTTCCCCATACCTTTATTTTTTTGCGCCAACGTTTAAGAGTCGCATCTGCTGCTTCTATTGAGGCCCACGTTAGATCCATCTGGGACCTGTATCGATTTTCTAGAAAACACAATCGCACAGCAAGGGGATCAAAGCCCCTATCGATGACATCACTGAGAAGAACTACGTTTCTGGCACTCTTTGACATCTTGCGGCCTTCAAAAAGTAGATGCTCTCCGTGAAGCCAAAGATCCACGCTCTCATTGCCTGTTATCGCATTTGACTGAGCACGTTCATTCTCATGATGAGGAAAACGCAGATCAATTCCACCGACATGAAGATTTATATGCGAATTCAAGAAATGAAGTGACATCGCCGAACATTCAATATGCCATCCAGGAAAACCTGGACCCCATGGTGAATCCCAAATCATTTCACTTCGTGTACCAGCGCTTTTCCATAGCGCCCAGTCGGCATGAAAACGTTTAGCACCGTCTTCGCTGTATTCATAGCGATGGCCAGGTTTAAGAGCATCTAACCTGTTACCGCTGATTGCACCATAGCTGGGAAAAGATTGAGCGGAAAAGTAGACAGTGCCATCTTCACCCAGGTATGCAAATTTCTTAGCAATGAGTTCTTCAATCATCGCAAGCATTAATTCAATAGATTCACTAGCTCTTGGATATGCATCTGCCTTTTGAATGTTTAAACGTGCTAAGTCAGTGTGAAAAGCGGCTTCGTATTTTCGGGCAACGGTAAATGGATCTATGGATTCGGCCTTAGCTTGTGCCAGCATCTTGTCTTCTGTTTCGATATCTTCAGACATATGACCAACATCGGTGATATTTTGAATCAGTTTTACATCTATATCCGCTGTTGTCAGAGCTCTGCGAACTAGATCTGAAAGTAGGAAAGTTCTTAAATTACCAACGTGTGCATCTCTATAAACTGTAGGGCCACAGCAGTACATTGTTGTCGTGCCATTAGTTGAAGTGACTGGTGCAAGCTTTCGACTTGCAGTGTCATAGAGTTGAAGGCTCACTGTTTTTCAACCACTTCTTTCCACAGCGCAATCTCATCATATGAAAATTCAATGAGCTTTCCATGTCGATTGCGAAGGGTGATGGGGGACTCTAGATGGCCCACGATGTCGCGGAATCCACCCTCAGGATCATGCAAGCGGATGGTGACGCGCTTTCCGATGAGGGCACTAAAAGTGGCCTCTAGACCCTGATTCATGGCTCAACGATAAACCTTAACTTCAAATATCGCGCTGGAAGAGCCGATACGATTAGAATCTGGGAGTTGGTAACTAATATTTCTTACGGAGGCTAGTCGTGACTTATGTGATCGCCGAACCATGTATCGATGTAAAAGATAAATCGTGCATCGCTGAATGTCCTGTGGACTGCATCTATGAAGGCGACCGCATGCTCTATATCCAAGCCGATGAATGTGTTGACTGCGGTGCATGTGAGCCTGTGTGTCCGGTTGAGGCTATTTACTACGAAGATGATGTACCACCACAGTGGAAGCAGTTTGGAAAAGTTAATACTGAATTTTTCGTTGAAATTGGTTCACCAGGTGGAGCCAGCAAAGTCGGAGCAACTGGGACAGACCACGAACTAGTAAAAGCTCTTCCCCCAAAGAGCGAGTAATTTTTCTTGCGCTCTTCACTCCCAGATTTCCCCTGGGACGCTCTTGCTCCCTACGGAAATAAAGCCCGTGCGCACCCTGGTGGGATAATTGATCTCTCTGTTGGAACTCCCGTTGATCCCACACCAGAATTCATTCAAGCGGCTTTGCGTGAAGCCTCTAATTCACCAAGTTATCCAGTAACTGCCGGCACCCCAGAATTACGCGGGGCGATTAGTGCTTGGGCAAAATCTAGATTAGGTGCAAGCGGTGATTTTGATGTTTTGCCTGTCATTGGCTCTAAAGAGTTAGTTGCATGGCTGCCAACAATTTTAGAGTCAAAGAAAGTACTTATCCCAGAGATTGCTTATCCGACGTATCACGTGGGCGCATTAATCGCGCAAGCTCAATCAACGCCAGTCCCTATTAGCGCAAAGAGCTGGCCAAAGGCTGATTTGGCCTGGATGAATTCACCATCAAACCCAACTGGGCGAGTACATAGTGTTGAAGAAATAAAGGAGTGCATAGCCTGGTCACGAGCAAACGATGCAGTTTTGATTTCAGATGAGTGCTATTTGGAGTTTGATCACAAAGCCAAATCTACTTCTGTGATGGCATTAACTGAAGGTAACAACAAGAATATTTTGGCGGTGCACTCGCTTTCTAAACGCTCTTCAATGGCTGGATATCGGGCAGCATTTATGGTCGGTGATTCTTCATTAATCGCAAAGATTCGTGAACTTCGAAAGCATGCAGGAATGATGGTTTCACTACCAGTTCAAAAAGCAATGACAGTTGCACTTGGTGATGATGCACATGTTGCCGAGCAGCGTGCTCGATACAACGCACGACGTGATGCTTTGCGTCCTGCACTTGAAGCGTGTGGATTTAGAATTGAATTTAGCGATGCCGGTCTCTACATCTGGTGCACGCGAGATGAAGATGCTTGGACAAGTGTTGACTGGTTAGCCCAGCGTGGAATCTTGGCAACCCCAGGAAGTTTCTATGGTGAAAAAGGTAAGAACCATATCCGCATCGCAATGACTGTGACCGATGCAGCCATAAAAGATGCAGTTAAGCGCTTAAAGGCTTAACTGATGGCTGTTGGAATCCTTTTGGTTGGTGGCTTTGGCACACGATTAATGCCACTGACAAAAAACACCCCAAAACCAATGCTTACAGTTGCCGGCTTGCCCGTAACAGAACATCAACTGGCCATGGCTAAAAAAGCTGGAATAACAACAGTCGTGCTTGCTACCTCATATTTATCTGAAGTATTCATTCCATATTTTGGAGATGGATCTAAATGGGGCATGAAACTACTGTATGCCGTTGAAAAAGAGCCTTTGGGTACGGGTGGTGCAATCAGAAATGCTGCAAAATTATTGCCCGCAGATGAGTCAGTTGTTGTATTTAATGGTGATGTTTTGAGTTCACATAATTTAGCGCTACAAATTCAAGAACATGAAGCTAATGATGCAGATGTAACATTGCATTTAACAGCAGTTGACGATGCGCGCGCATATGGATGTGTTCCTACAGATTCGCAAGGCCGCGTCACAGCATTTCTAGAAAAAATGGAAAATCCAGTTACAAATACAATCAATGCTGGTTGCTATGTATTCAATTCTTCGGTGATTGAATCAATAGAACCAGATCAAGTTGTCAGTGTTGAAAGAGAAGTTTTCCCAAATCTTGTCGCCAGTCATGGAAAAGTCTTTGGTTTTATTGATGATTCTTATTGGCTTGATATCGGTACACCACAAGCACTTCTTAAAGGTTCCAGAGATTTAGTTTCTGGGTTAGCTGATTCCTCAGCATTAACTTCAGGAATAATTGAGAGCGCGAGCAAGGATTTTTTAATCATGAAGGGCGCTACAGTGGATGAATCTGCTCATCTTGATGGGGGCAGCTGTATTTCAGCCGGCGCAGTTATTGGGGCAGGTGCACAGGTTTCAGGTTCCATCATTGAAGCTGGGGCACATATCGGGGCTGGTGCAACGATCAGCAATTCATTTATCGCATCCGGGGCAGTTGTGGCCGATTCAGTGAAAATATCGGCATCTTTTGTGACAAATACAGAAATAATTCAAATCCCAGCTTGATTTAAGCGTGAATCCCTGCCAATAAAGGTCCATCTCCACTTGACTTATTCGACTTACACGCGTGTAATTCACTCTTAAGTAAGTCTTTTCCAAGAGGGATGAGACCAGAAGTTTTCAAGGAGAATCGACTATGCCGATTAAACCTGAAGCCACGAACTCCCCAACCCCCACGACTGGCCCAAAGATCACACTAGCGACCGGCGAGAGTATTGAACTCTCTTGGCAAGAACGCGCACTATGCGCGCAAACAGATCCAGAAGCATTCTTCCCTGAAAAAGGCGGCTCAACTCGCGAAGCAAAGCGTGTTTGCCTTTCCTGCGATGTTCGTTCAGAGTGTTTGGAATACGCACTTGCACATGACGAACGTTTTGGAATTTGGGGCGGGCTATCAGAGCGCGAACGTCGTCGCTTAAAGCGCCGTTCTGCGTAAGCATTTAATCCCAACTCTTTAAGAGATGGTGGTTTAGTTGTGGCAGTAACCGATAGACATTTAGTCACCGCAATTGTTGTTACACACGACGGTGAAACTTGGTTACCAGCAGTTGTTGCAGCATTAGCTTCTCAAACTAGACCTGCAGATCAAATCATGGCAGTTGATACTGCTTCAAATGATTCATCCACAAAACTTATTAAAGCTGCTCGCATTCCTTTAATCGCCGCAGATCGCGACTGCGGATTTGGTGATGCTGTAGCGCTCGCAGTTGCAAAAATGCCCAAACACATTGAAGGCAACAGCGAATGGATTTGGTTGATTCACGATGATTGCGCTCCGGCCCCTACGGCTCTTGAAAAACTCTTAGAAGCAATTGATGATCGACCCCAGGTTGCAATGGTGGGTCCAAAACTTCTTGGTTGGCACGATCGCACACACATTCTTGAAGCCGGAATAAGTATTGCTGGTAACGGTGCTCGCTGGACTGGCCTTGAAGCTAATGAATACGACCAAGGTCAGCATGATGGAATTCATGATGTTTTATCGGTAAGTACTGCAGGAGCACTTATTCGTCGAGACATATTTGAAGAACTCGGTGGTTTTGATTCAAATCTATCTCTATTCCGCGACGATATAGATTTTGGTTGGCGAGCCAGAGTGGCCGGTCATGCAGTAATTGCTACAACCTCTGCCGTTGCACATCATGCTCAAGCATCAGCTTCAGAACGGCGAAGCATTGATGTGAATGGGGCATTCCTACATCGTCCACTTTTACTTGATCGCCGTAATGCTGCATATGTTCTATTAGCAAACTCATCATGGTGGATGATTCCGTGGCTTTCGATTCAATTACTTGCTTCTGCGATGGCTCGCTCCATAGGTTATTTACTGGCAAAACTTCCTGGATATGCAGCCGATGAATTATTAGCTGTTGCTACTTTGATTGTTAAGCCAGCAGAGATAGTTAAAGCACGAAAATTTAGAAAAACTAAGAGATTAGTTTCTGCTCGCGTTATCTCTTCCTACATTCCGCCCCGTTGGTCACAAATTCGATTATCGGCAGCACGTGTTGCAGAAACAATACGAGAAAGAGTTATCCCTGCAGCAGAGAGCACTCCGGGGTCAGCCCCTAATTCACTTGAAGATGAGGACTTACTGGTTCCAAATCAACGCTTCCACATTAGTAAGTTGATGAAAAACCCAGCGATTTTTGGTTATCTCTTGCTGGCCATTATTACTCTTGCGCAATCGCGTAATCGCCTTGGGGCATTAAACGGTGGTGCACTTGCGGCATCACCAAGTGGTGCTCGAGATTTATGGGGACTCTATTTTGAATCATGGCACCAGGTTGGAATGGGTAGCTCACATGCTTCTCCAGCTTGGATTGCTGTTGTGGCCTTGGCATCCACGCTCTTACTCGGTAAAACACCGCTTCTAATAACTTTGTTTTTTCTAGTTGCTCCACTATTAATGATGTGGTCAGCTCACACATTTCTTCGAAAACTCTCTAGCAACCAATTTATAACCATTCCGGCTAGTTTCTTATACGCACTCTGTCCAGTAGCTCTTGCCTCTTTAAACTCAGGGCGCTTAGCAACTCTGATTGCCTTGATCATTGCTCCACAAATTCCAATGGTTTTGAGTAGTTGGAAGCAAGTGGAGCTCAATAGTTGGCGCCGCATCTACGGGCTCAGTATTTTATTGGCGGTCTTAACTTCATTTACTTTGATTACTACTGTGGTCAGCCTAGGAGTCATCGGCTTTGCAATTGTTAGTGATTATGATGAAAAACTAGAAAAGCCTCAATTTCTTGCGCGTTTGTATAAGCGTTTAACTTTGTTGATTTTTCCATTCTTACTTGTTGCACCATATTCATTTGAAGCTCTCGTTCGCCCTGCACGCGCTCTTGCCGAACCAGGTTTAAATCTTGCGGGTGGGCCGTCAGCTTTAGTGTTATTAGGTAATCCAGGTGGGGCAGGCTCTCTACCTTGGTGGTCAATAAGTCCGATACTTCTTCTTCTCATCATTGCCCTTTTTTCATCATCGCATGCGCGCATTTTTGCTCAAGTTGGAATTTCTTTTCTATGTGTAGCGGTTATTTTCTCTTCGATTTCAATTACCGTGCACGGAAATAGTTCTGGCACAAGCACGTGGGTTGGAACCCTATTAGTTGGAACAACCCTTGCATCCGTTGCAGCTGGGGTTGTGATTCTGGACCGCTTACGAACCGTGCTAATTTCTAGCAATATTCATTATCGCCATATTCTGGCTGGTTTACTTTTGATAATTACTGCAATTTATTCAATCTCAAGTATTGGCTGGTCTATTACTGCCGGTGCGGATTCACCAGTGCAGAGCAATACCAAGCAAGTGATGCCAGCGTTTTTAACTGCTGAAGCAGATACAAAAACCTTAGTACTACGCGAGGTGGGATCAGAGGACTCAAAATCTATCCAGTATTACATCTCGCGCGGTGAAGATATTTCACTAGGTGAACCAGATGTTGCACCTGGTCAAGTCAGAGAAATTGAAATTGCTGCCCAGGAACTGATAGATGGTTCTGGCATTGGTAGTAGCCAAGTCTTTTCTGCTTATGGAATTAAGTATGTATTTGTTAAAAACCCATTTAATCGCAATGTAATTCGAACAATTGATGGCCTTGGAGGATTTGCCCGCACTTCAGCAACTTCTGCTGGTGTTGTTTGGAGAGTTACAGGTGTAACTGGTCGAATCATTTTCACCACAAAGGATGGGACTCGTTCTGTTCTAGAAGCCGGTGAAGTTGGAGCTCGCACCACAGTTAGTGGCCCAGGTTCAATTACGTTGACAGAAACTTTTGATCGCTCATGGCAAATTCTGCAAAATGGGTATCGATTGGATCGCGCTAAAGACGAACACTCCTTGCCGCAGTTTCAGGTGAAAGAAGCTGGCGAAATTTCTCTGCTTCATGATGGAACTATCAGGAGAGCCTGGCTATCGCTGCAATTAATCGCTTGGACACTTGCCATAATTTTGGCAGCACCAGCTGGTCGCAGAAAACGTGAAATTTCAGAAAAGGAGCTGGCATGAAATTCAAAAAGCCGCTTCTTTTTATAGCTGCACTTGTGGCAAGTTTTCTGATTGCATCTGCGCTTACTACAGTGTCAAAACCAAGCAATTACTCTGAAAGTTATCCAGCCGTGGTTTGTCCACCAACGCTTAATGGTTTAACTTCTCAGATATCTATTTCTTCGCGTAAGACTCAATATCAGCGTTTAGAGAATCGAAGCAGCAAAACATTGCCATTTAACGTTCTACGTTTCCCTGTTTCCAAAGATTCCCTTGTAATCACCGCAGAGGGAACCACACCACTGATTTGGCAAAGCAGAGCTGGAAGCTGGGCTGGAGGAACCTTATGTTCTGGGCCAAGTGCAGCAGCTTGGTTTGTTGGCGGAACCGCAAATGTAACAACGCGTGGACGACTCATGCTCATCAATAGCGGATTAAGTGATGCCATTGTGGATATTCAGAGTTTCACAGAGAATGCAAAGCAACCCATTAAATCTGTGAATTTGAAATCAAAGAGTTACATGCAACTTTCTATCGATTCACTTGCACCAGGGGATAAGGCATTAGCAGTTCAAGTAATCCCACGATCTGGTCGCGTAAATGCGTACATGATTGATGAACAAGGAGCTGGCTTAAAGGCACTCGGCGGTGATTTTGTAAATTCATATCCAACTGCAGCCAAGGAACTTGTTATCCCAGCTATCCCTAATCAACTACCTAAAAAGGGTCAAACGGCCTCGACTTCACATACCCTTCGAATTCTTACACCCGGAGATGTGAATACAACATTTACGCTAGAGGTTTTATCTGCCGATGGCAGCTTCGTTCCAGTTGGTTTAAGTTCACAATCTATCGAAGCTGGCGTTGTCACAGAATTTTCTTTAGCACCAAAAATCTCGGCAAGCGCCTTTGCGGTTCGTATTACTTCTGCCGAACCAGTTGTGGCATCCATTTCATCATCAGTAACTATTGGTGGGCATAAGGACTTTGTTTGGAGCACGGCAACACCACCCCTGACCCCAATGTCTATTGCTGTGACCGGGCTATCACCACTCATCGCATTTGCTGGTGATGCAATTGCGGTCAAAGTCCAAGCTAAGTTAATTAACGGAAAAACCGTCACCACGGTAGTTAAAGGCAGCGATATTGCTACGTGGCGCGTTCCAGCAAATGCACGTTCAATCACGATACTTGCCACCAGTAAAGAGGTCTTTGCTGGCGCGCTTATAGCCTCAAGTAATGGTTACGGTTTTATCCCTATTCAAAATGGAAGTGCTCTGACACGAGTAGAAATTCCTAATTCAAACATTCGTGTATTAAATCCCTAGCAATCCCGAAGAATCGGCATGCAGGCCACTAATGTTCTAACCATGAAGTCTCCAGCACAGGTCGGGCGAGCTTGCTCTCGCGTTGGCTGCCGCTCAGTTGCAACTATGACTCTTACTTATATTTATGCTGAATCAACTGCTGTAGTGGGACCACTTGCAACCTATTCAGAACCACATGCATATGATCTGTGCGCTGTTCATGGTGAGCGGTTGAAAGTTCCACATGGGTGGAATGTTATAAAGCAAGAGTTAACAGGAAATGAACCTGGACCATCAGATGATGATTTGATGGCCATTGCAGATGCAGTGAGAGAAGTGGCAAAGAGAAGTAAAGAGACTACTGCGATTGCAAGTGAAGATAATTCACCTGCTTCAATCGGACGTCGAGGTCATTTACGAGCTGTTCCATCGTAAGGAATAATTAATGTCGCAAGAGATCGCAAATATTTTTAAGGCCTATGACATTCGTGGACTAGTCGATGATGAGATAACACCAGACTTTACTTTTGCAACAGGTGTTGCATATGCGCGATTTCTACAACAACAGCGCGAACCGGGAACAGTTGTAATCGGTGAAGATATGCGGCCATCTTCAATTCCACTTGCAGATGCATTTTCTGCAGGGGTGACTTCTTTGGGTATGGATGTTATTCGAATAGGTTTGGCATCAACGGATATGTTGTATTTTGCTTCTGGAAAATTGGGCTTACCAGGTGCCATGTTTACCGCTAGTCACAATCCTGCCGAATACAACGGTATAAAACTCTGTTTAAGCAGCGCACGTCCGATTGGTAAAGAATCTGGATTACTTACAATTGAAAACTATGTTCGCAATGGATCTGCCCTTGAACTTCGATCAGTTGGAGTTGAAACACAGCGAGATATGCTCGAAGAATACGTCGACCACCTTTTAAGCCTTGTAGATATCTCCAAGATTCGTCCACTTAAAATCGTTGTGGATGCAGGAAATGGAATGGCTGGACACACCGCCCCGGCGATATTTGCGCGCCTTAACTGCGAGTTAATCCCTATGTATTTTGAGCTCGATGGGACTTTCCCAAACCATGAGGCAAATCCAATTGATGAGAAGAATTTAAGAGATCTCCAAAAGGCAGTCATTGAACGCGGAGCAGATTTAGGTCTGGCCTTTGATGGCGATGCTGATCGCTGCTTTTTAGTTGATGAGAAAGCGAATGCAATAAATCCCTCTGACTTAACTTCCTTGATTGCACAGCGCGAACTTAAGAAAAATCCTGGAGAGACAATTATTTATAACTTAATTTCATCCAGAGCAGTTTTAGAAGTTATTGAAGAAAATGGCGGCGTGGGGCTTCGCTCGCGTGTTGGTCATTCCTATATAAAGAAAATGATGGCCGAGAGCAATGCGATTTTTGGTGGTGAACATTCAGGACATTTTTACTTTGATGATTTCTGGAGAGCAGATTCTGGGGCTCTTGCAGCGTTGCATGCCATTGCGGCTTTAGGTGAAACTGAAAAATCAATGTCAGAGTTATTAAAACCGTATCAACGGTATTGCCTCAGTGGTGAAATTAATTCAAAAGTTGCCGATACCCAGGCAGCCACTACTTTAGTTGAAGCCACTTACAGTGCAATGGCGGGGGTAACAACGGATCATCTTGATGGACTCACAGTCAATGGTGATACTTGGTGGTTTAACCTGCGGCCCTCTAATACAGAGCCATTACTGCGACTCAATGTTGAGGCCAAGGAGCCAGAGCGCATGCATGCACTACGTGATGAGGTTCTCGCCCTTATTCGTGGCTAGATGCGAGTCTTCATTACTCGCTTTTGGCGTTGGGGCAGTAACCTAGGCTCCTGACCGCAGTCGATATAAGGAGCTTTTTGTGAACGTACCAGTAACTTCTACTCTTCCAAAGCACGATATTGCAGATGCATCTCTTGCTGCACAAGGACGCATGCGCATTGAATGGGCTGAGCGCAATATGCCTGTTCTTGCACAGATCCGCGAACGCTTTGAAAAGTCACAACCATTTGCTGGTGTTCGCATCTCTGCATGCATGCACGTAACAACTGAGACAGCTAACCTCATGCGCGTCCTAAAAGCTGGCGGCGCTGAAATTGCTTTGTGTGCATCTAATCCACTTTCAACTCAAGATGACACTGCAGCAGCTTTGGTCCACGAGTATGGAATCTCTGTCTTTGCTCGTAATGCTGTTGATCGTGATGGCTACTACAAGCACATCAACGCTTCTCTTGATATCGAACCACACCAAGTTTTTGATGATGGTTGCGACCTTGTCAACACTCTTCACACAACACGTAAAGAGTTAATTCCAAACATCGCTGGTGGTTGTGAAGAAACAACAACAGGTGTTATCCGTCTGAACCAGATGGCAAAAGATGGAGCACTTCAGTTCCCAATGATTGCCGTTAACGACACTGACACAAAGCACATGTTTGATAACCGTTATGGAACCGGTCAATCAACTCTTGATGCAGTCTTTCGTTCAACTAACTTCTTACTAGCTGGACGTATTCTTGTTGTTGCTGGTTTTGGTTACTGCGGTAAGGGTGTTGCAGAGCGCGCTAAGGGCATGGGCGCTGATGTAATCGTTACTGAAATCGATCCAACAAAGGCATTAGATGCAATGATGCAAGGATTCCGCGTAATGCCTATGGCAGATGCTGCAAAGGTTGGCGATGTTTTCATTACCGTCACAGGCAACCGCGATGTTTTGCGCGATGAGCACTTTGCAGTAATGAAGGATGGCGCAATCATGGCTAACTCAGGCCACTTTGATATTGAAATCGACGTTGCTTGGTTGGAACAGCATGCAGTTAAGAAGAATGCAAAGATGCGCCACCAGACAGATGAATATGTAATGGCTGATGGTCGTCGCTTACTTCTCCTTGCTGAAGGACGCCTTGTTAACCTTGGTGCAGCAGAAGGTCACCCAGCATCTGTAATGGATATGTCATTTTCAGATCAAGCGCTAACTGCTGAATATCTCGTTAAGGAAGCTAAGAACTTGAAGCCTGGAGTTCACAACGTTCCTACATATATTGACAAGGAAGTTGCTAGCTTGAAGTTGAAGAGTATGGGCGGTCACATTGACACTCTTACTCCAGCACAAGATATGTACTTGAACTCTTGGGAGCACGGTAGCTAATGACATTGGTTATGGTCGTCGATGACGACCAGGACCTTGCCGAAATGCTCGGCATTGTTTTAACCGGTGCAGGCATTGATGTAGACCTCGTAAGTCGAGGGGATGAAGTTCTTGATGTATTTCGTAACAATCCACCAGATTTAGTTCTGCTGGATGTTATGTTGCCTGGACTTGATGGAATCGAAGTTTGTAAGTTAATTCGCGCGGAATCAATGGTTCCAATCATTATGTTGACCGCAAAGGGTGATTCACACGATGTTGTGCGGGGCCTTGAAGCTGGCGCAGATGACTACATGGTTAAGCCATTTAGGCACCCGTCAGAGTTAATTGCTCGTATACGCACTCGCTTACGCCGTACAAATGTAGATATCTCAGGTCTATTAACTATTGGTGATCTAGCTATTGATGTTCAAGCACATCAAATCTTACGTGCGGGAAAGCAGATATCACTGACTCGCTTAGAGTTTGATCTTTTAGTAGCACTAGCTAAAGAACCTGGCCGAGTGTTTACACGCGATGCACTCTTAAGTGAAGTCTGGGGTTATCGCCATTCCACTGATACTCGTCTAGTCAATGTTCACGTTCAACGACTTCGCTCCAAAATAGAGCACGATCCAGAACGTCCAGAGATCGTAGTCACCGTGCGTGGAGTTGGTTATAAAGCTGGAGTAATGGGCGGTTCCTAAACTATGAACCGCATTTTCTTACGCCTTCGTAATTCGCTGGCAACTAGAGTGATTATCTCTACTGTCTTACTTTCCCTAGGCGTCGTGTATCTAACTGGTTCAGCACTTAATTCACAGTTAGGTACTGGCATTAAGAAGGTGAATTTAGAATCTTCACGTATTGAAGCAAGATCAACAATATTTTCGGCTGAATACCGCTTTTTGTTGGCTGAAGGTGAAAAAGAAGCGGCGCTCACCATAAACAACTTGGCGCTGGCGATTCATTACATCGTCATACTTCAAAACATTCTTACGCATTTCAAAGTTCTGGGACTCAACTTGAGTTTGTGCAGAACGGATTGCATTACTGACCATCTTTGATTCAATAGGGGCATCTTCTGGAATGCCTGCGGCTGTTAAGAAGCGCTCAACCATTCCTGAGTTAAATCGACGCATAAGTTCATCTTGAAGTGAAAGATAGAAACGTGACTCACCAGGATCTCCTTGGCGACCTGAACGACCACGCAACTGATTATCAATACGTCGAGATTCATGTCGCTCGGTTCCCAATACATAAAGACCACCGAGAGCAATTACTTCTTCGTGACCTAGTGCAACGGCCGCTTTTTGACGAGCGATTTCTTCTGGCCAAGCTTTTTCATATTGCTCTGCATCATCAACAGGTGAAAGACCTTTACGTTGTAATTCAAAATCTGCCATGAACTCAGGGTTTCCGCCGAGCATGATGTCCGTACCGCGACCAGCCATGTTTGTGGCAACAGTTACGGCGCCCTTAACACCTGCGCGAGCAATGATTGCTGCTTCGCGCTCATGATGCTTAGCGTTTAGAACTTCATGGGGAACTCCAGCTTTGCGAAGAAAACCTGAAAGCTCTTCAGATTTTTCAACACTGACTGTGCCAACTAGAACTGGTTGGCCTTTGCGATGCTTTTCAACAATATCAGCGGTAACTGCGATGAACTTGCCGGCTTCTGACTTATAAACAAGATCTGGCTGATCAATACGAACCATTCCGCGATTTGTAGGAATAGGAACAACACCTAGCTTATAAATCTGGTGAAATTCCGAAGCCTCTGTCATTGCCGTACCAGTCATACCTGAGAGCTTGTCGTATAGGCGGAAATAGTTCTGCAATGTAATAGTTGCAAGAGTTTGGTTTTCGTCCTTAATTTCAATGCGCTCTTTTGCCTCTAGTGCTTGGTGTAATCCTTCGCTATAGCGACGTCCTGCCAGCATACGGCCGGTGTGCTCATCAACGATTAACAGCTCACCATTCATGACTACATAGTCTTTGTCGCGCTTGAAGAGCTCTTTTGCACGGACTGCGTTATTGAGATAACCGATCATCGGCGTATTGGCAGCCTCGTAGAGGTTTCCAATTTGTAGAAGCTCTTCGACTTTTGTTACGCCATCTTCAAGGATTCCAATAGTGCGCTTCTTTTCATCAATTTCATAGTGCACATCGCGCTGTAATTTACCTACAAGATTTGCAAACTCCACATACCACTTCGTTGCTTTATCAGCTGGTCCGCTAATGATCAATGGAGTACGAGCCTCATCAATCAAAATGGAGTCAACTTCGTCAACTACTGCAAAGAAGTGATCACGTTGAACACACTCTTCAAGTGACCAAGCCATGTTGTCACGTAAATAATCGAAACCAAATTCATTATTTGTTCCATAGGTAATGTCGGCAAGATATGCCTCGCGACGCTCTGCTGGAGTCATATTGGCCAAAATTACGCCAACCTTTAATCCCAAGAAGCGGTGAATACGTCCCATCCATTCACTGTCGCGCTCTGCTAAATAATCATTTGTTGTAACAACGTGAACTCCACGACCAGCAAGTGCATTCAAATATGATGGCAAAGTTGCAACTAGAGTCTTACCTTCACCGGTGCGCATTTCAGCAATATTGCCTTTATGAAGTGCGGCTCCACCCATGATCTGAACATCGTAATGACGCTGACCAAGAGTTCGCTTTGCAGCCTCTCGAACCACTGCGAATGCTTCAGGCATTAAATCATCTAGCGTTTCGCCTTTAGCAAAGCGCTCTTTGAAGAGTTCGGTTTGTGCTCGAAGCTCTGAATCAGACATTGCGACAATGCGGGATTCATGTGCGTTAACGACAACAACAATCTTGCTCAGTTCACGAAGGACGCGGCCCTCGCCTGCACGCATAAGCTTGTCAAAAAACGCTGGCATCAATGCAACCTTTCAAAGCTCACGAACCGATCAACTGCTCTCTTTACAGGCTCCTATCGTAGAGGTTGGGCCACGCAAGCGGTAACCGAGCCCAAGACCGCAAATCCATGTGAATTCAGGGCCCTGGTGGCCTCTGAGACGGTGGCACCTGTAGCGACAACATCATCAATGAGAATTAAGTCACCCCGTGGATAAATATTTGCAGCTATTCCAAAAGCCCCACGCATGTTGTTAGCCCGCGCCTTTGCAGTGAGCCCACTCTGGTCTTTGACCTTTCGCAGAATCGTTAAAGCTGGAATTACAGGAATGGAAGTTCTCAGAGAAATTTCATTGCAAATATCGGGAATAAAACTCCTACCTCTTCTTCGCCTATTTATTGCCGATGAGGGAATTGGAACCAACCTCACATTGTATTTATCGAAATTCGCCCTATTTAGAACATGAACGATGGCTTCAATAATTAATTCATCAGCCCCTTTTAGTCCACGTTCTTTAGCAGCCAAGATTATTTTGCTAGCCGTTGGAGAAAAGAGAACAGCTGAGTTAACTCGCAACCCCTGAACATGTGTCACATAGTAATGAGGATGCCATTCTCTTCGACAGTTAGAGCAAATTGATATTCCAATGACATTGCATCCATAACAACGAGTTGGAAAAAGTAGTTGACTTAGCTCTGAAATAGCATGCATGCCATAAAGTTAACGTGAAAGGTACTGAAGGGAATTTACTTGTGGAAACTATCCTTGAACATCATCTGGCACTAATTTAATCAATCGAGATTCAATTCCTTGGCGAGTTTGACGTGGGAGGGTTAAAACGAAATGAGCACCTTTGCCCGGTCTGCCCCAAGCTTCAAGCTCCCCGTTATGTAATCGTGCATCCTCTAGAGCGATTGAAAGACCTAAGCCAGTGCCGCCACGAGTTCTTGCTCGCGAAGGATCTGCGCGCCAAAAACGATCGAACACGCGGGTAAGGGCGTTTTCATCTAATCCAATTCCGTAATCTCTCACACCAACTGCAACGTCATGATCACTTGCAACGATTGTGATTGCAATTGGCTTTTCTTCAGCATGATCGATGGCATTTGAGAATAAATTACGCAGAATGCGCTCAACTCTTCGAATATCTGCTTTCACGTCAATTCTCTCAGTTATGCAATAAATGCGAAGGTCCGTAGAACGCTCTTGGGCAACTAAAGCCAAGTCCTCTGCACATCGATTAGCTAGCGAAACTATGTCGAAATCAACGGCCTCAATGACAGCAACCTCGGCATCAAATCGACTTACTTCAAGCAGATCTTCAAGTAATCGTTCGAAGCGATCTAATTGGGCCACTAAAAGTTCTGTACTTCTTGCTACGACTGGGTCAAAACCATCACGTGATGCGTTAATGACTTCAGAGGCCATTCGTAGAGTGGTAAGTGGAGTACGAAGTTCATGAGACACATCTGAAACAAAGCGTTGCTGAACTCGAGACAGGTTTTCTAAACGTGCAATTTGTTTCTCCAAGGATTCAGCCATTTCATTAAAGGCCGTTCCTAATGTGGCAATTTCATCTTGGGAAACCACTTTCATGCGCTGGTGAAAATCTCCAGATGTAAACTGGGTAGCAATGGCTGCGGCCTCACGCACTGGTCGAACTACTTGTCTGACCACAAGCCAAACAATAAGTGCAATAAGTAGAATCAAAACTAAGCCCGTTAAAAGCAATAGGCGTTGAATTAAATCTAGAGTTGCATTTTGGTTAGTCAGAGAAAAGAGCATGTACATTTCATATTGACCTGCACCTGGGATTTGAACTTTTTGGCCAAAAACCAGACCCGGTATTTTTAAACCACCTTGATATGAAATGGTGACATAAGATGAAACTAAATCCGTACTTTTACGAACACGCTTACTCAAATTCTCAGGGATTGATTTCGGATCGACTTGATTTGAAGTAATTTCATAATTTTGAACGCGCGTGTTACCAGGGCTTCGAATGAAGATCACTTCGCGAGCATTTTCATTAGTTGTAAGTGAAGTTGCTGAACTAATGATGTCGTCGATGACTTTGTGCACCGCCGCTTCTTTTTCACCTTCAGCCAACAAAAAGCGGTATTCAGCCGAAAATATTGTTGATCTTGCTTCAATACGTGAAGATTCTAAATTCACCT
>KB900462.1 GCA_000378885.1 actinobacterium SCGC AAA044-N04
TAAAGCTGGCGAGAAAATTGTCATTCCACTTAAAAACGGTGAAGGATCATTCCAGTGCGATGATAAAACCCTTGCCGAACTAGAAGGCGAAGGACGGGTCATTGCCAGATATGTGGGCCAAAACCCTAACGGGTCAAGGAATTTGATCGCAGGAATCACTAATGCACGCGGAAACGTTGTGGGGCTTATGCCTCACCCAGAGCATGCAATTGATGAACTAACTGGGCCATCTGCGCAGGGACTTGGCTTCTTTACTTCAATTCTTAATGCGATGGTGAAGTAAATGGCGCTAGATACTGTCCTCATTGCCCAATCAACTCCGGATAACCTGCAGCCATTTGCTGAACTTGGTTTGAAACCTGATGAATATGCACGTATAAAAGAAATCTTAGGTCGCCGTCCAACATCTTCTGAGTTGGCAATGTATTCCGTGATGTGGTCAGAACACTGTTCTTATAAATCATCAAAAGTGCATTTAAAGCAATTTGGAGAAAAAGCACCAAAGTCTGATGCATTGCTAGTTGGCATTGGTGAAAATGCTGGCGTTGTTGACGTCGGCCAAGGCTATGCAGTTACATTCAAAATTGAATCACACAATCACCCTTCATTTATTGAGCCGTATCAAGGCGCAGCAACTGGTGTTGGTGGAATCGTGAGAGATATCTTGACAATGGGTGCACGGCCAATTGCAGTAATGGATCCTTTGCGTTTTGGTCCAGCAGATGCTGCAGATACTCGCAGAGTTCTTCCGGGCATCGTTGCTGGTGTTGGTGGATATGGAAACTGTTTGGGGCTACCAAATATTGGCGGCGAAGTTGTCTTTGATGAAACCTATATTGGTAATCCATTAGTTAATGCACTTTGTGTGGGCGTGATGAAGCACAGCGATATTAAATTAGCTAAAGCTGCTGGTGCTGGAAATCTTGTTGTTCTCTATGGTGCCAAGACTGGTGGGGATGGAATTGGTGGCGTTTCAGTACTCGCTTCTGAAACCTTTGGTGCTGGTGGTTCTACTAAGCGCCCAAGTGTTCAAGTAGGAGATCCATTTGTTGAAAAGGTATTAATTGAGTGCTCTCTTGAAATCTTTGCTGAAGATTTAGTTGTCGGCATCCAAGACCTTGGCGGAGCAGGCTTATCGTGCGCAACGAGTGAATTAGCCTCAGGTGGCAGCGGGGGTATGAAAGTAGCCCTAGACAAGGTTCCTTTGCGCGATCCATCCCTTTCTCCTGAAGAGATTTTGATGTCAGAGTCACAAGAGCGCATGTGTGCCATCGTTGAACCAAGCAAGATCAATCGCTTCTTAGAGATTTGTAAGAAATGGGATGTCACAGTCACTGTCATTGGTGAAGTAACTGATGGGGATAGATTAGAAATCACATGGAATGGCGATGTAATCGTTAATGTTCCACCGCGCACCGTGGCCCATGAAGGTCCGGTCTATAACCGCCCACTTGCACAACCTGCATATATCGATCAAGTGAATTCACAAAAGGTAAATGTTCCTATGCCAAGCGGGGCAGCTGAAATAAAAGCTGCAGTTCTCAAACTTGCAGGAGCACCAAACTTGGCAGATAAATCCTGGGTTACAGCTCAATACGATAAATATGTTCAAGGAAATACTATTCAAGCTCAGCCTGATGATTCAGGAATGGTTCGACTTGATGAGACAACACATCTTGGAGTCGCAATCTCAACGGATGCAAATGCGAACTGGTCATATTTAAATCCTTATCAAGGAGCAAAGCTTGCGCTAGCTGAAGCTGCACGAAATATTGCAACTGCTGGTGCTAGACCACTTGCAGTTACTAACTGTCTTAACTTTGGATCTCCTGAAGATCCAGGTGTGATGTGGCAGTTTGCTGAATCTGTGCGCGGCTTAGCCGATGGCTGTTTAGAGATGGGATTGCCTGTTACAGGCGGCAACGTTTCTTTCTATAACCAAACTGGTGCAGTTGCTATCTTGCCAACTCCCGTTATTGGTGTTTTGGGAGTAATTCAAGATGTTCGCAAGCGAACACCGATGAGCTATAAATCAAGTGGCCTGGAGCTATTCTTGTTGGGGGAGACTAAAGAAGATCTAGCGGGAAGTGAATGGGCTTTCTTGCATGGTCAACGCGTTGGACAGTCACCAGATGCTGATTTAGCCCGTGAAATGCGCCTGATTGAACTACTTCTAGAGGGCAACGCTTTCTTTAACGCTGCTCATGATTTGAGCCAAGGGGGACTATCGGCCGGATTAACTGAAATGGTTTTGCGCCATAGCGTTGGTGCCACTATCTCTCTTTCAAATCCAGCCGTTGATCTCCTAAGTGAAACTCCTGGGCGAGTAATTGTTGCGATAGATGCAAGCAAAGTTTCACAGCTACAAGCACTTTCTACCAAGTACTCGATAGCAATTTCAAAGCTAGGCACTACTGGTGGGGATTCACTGGCTATCAACGACTCTGTCATTTCATTAGATGAACTGCGCACCGCACACACTTCAACATTCCCACGATTGTTTGGATAAGAAATATGCGCGATCAAGTGGTCCTAGAGGAAGTAAAGAGCACACTTGCACTCCTTACTGCCAAGGCACCTGGTCGCGCCATTGAAGTTCGAGTTCCACCCTATGCAGCGGTGCAATGTGGAGATGGACCTACTCACACCCGTGGAACACCTGCAAATGTTATTGAGATGAACGCCCCAACGTGGTTGGCGTTAGCAAAAGGTGAAATCAATTGGGCCGATGCACTAAATAATGGCGACATCATTGCTTCAGGAGTCCGTGCAGATCTTTCAGAGTATTTACCACTTAGGATTCAATCATGAGACGCCCAGATGGATTACTCAATCACAACGTCTTGGGCGAAGATAAAGGACCACAGGATGCATGTGGTGTCTTTGGTGTGTGGGCACCGGGTGAAGAAGTTGCGAAATTAACCTTCTATGGTCTTTATGCTCTGCAACACCGCGGAACTGAATCTGCTGGAATTGCAACAAGTGATGGAAGCAGAATTCTCGTCTATAAAGATATGGGATTAGTTTCTCAAGTCTTTACTGAAAGTGATCTAGCTACTCTTCCTGGAGATCTAGCAATTGGCCACTGCCGATACAGCACCACTGGTTCAAGTACTTGGGTTAATGCACAGCCAACCCTTCGCCCAACTAAGTACGGCACACTGGCTTTAGCCCACAATGGAAACCTAACTAATACCGGCGATTTAGCTGAATTAGTGCAAAAGCTTGAGCCAAGCAATGGCCGTGAGCGCGGAGCTACGACCGATACTGAAATTATGACTGCACTAATCTCATTGCAAAATGAGAAAAATGTTGAAGCAAGTGCGATGTCAGTTCTGCCACAACTAGAAGGCGCTTTCTCACTGGTCTTTATGGATGAGCACACACTATATGCCGCGCGTGATCGCCATGGTGTTCGCCCATTAGTACTAGGCAAGTTAGAAAATGGTTGGGTTGTTGCATCTGAATCTGCAGCCTTAGACATAGTTGGCGCAGCTTTTGTTCGAGAGATTGAACCAGGAGAATTTGTTGCAATTGATGAAACTGGAGTTCGTTCAGAGCGATGGGCACCTGCAGAACCTAAGGGTTGTTTATTTGAATACGTTTATCTAGCTCGACCTGACACAACAATTGCCGGACAAGGAATTCATGCAACACGAGTTCGCATTGGTGAGCGCTTAGCTAAAGAAGCACCTGTTGAAGCAGATCTTGTTATACCAGTTCCTGAATCAGGAACACCTGCTGCAATTGGTTATGCCAAGGGTTCAGGAATTCCATTTGGAATGGGATTAGTAAAGAACTCATACGTTGGCCGCACATTTATCCAGCCTTCACAAACCATTCGTCAATTAGGTATTCGCTTAAAGCTCAATCCTTTGCGAGAGATTATTGAAGGCAAGCGCATTGTGGTTGTCGATGACTCTATTGTGCGCGGAAATACCCAACGCGCAATTGTTCGCATGTTGCGCGAGGCTGGAGCCCGTGAGATCCATGTGCGCATCTCTTCACCACCAGTTAAATGGCCATGTTTTTATGGAATCGACTTTGCTACTCGCGCTGAATTAGTTGCAAGTGGATTAGAAGTTGAAGAGATTAGACGCTCTATTGGCGCTGATTCTCTGGGCTATGTCTCACTTGAAGGCCTCATTGAATCCACTCAGGTGGAAGAAAATAAGCTATGCGGGGCATGCTTTACAGGCCAATACCCAATCCGCATTCCGGCCGATATGTCTGAAGGCAAGATGCGCCTTGAAATCACAGAAGTGCATGGTCATTAAATGAGTACATATAAAGATGCTGGCGTTGATATCGATGCAGGAGATCGCGCGGTTGAATTGATGAAGGCTTCAATTGCCAAAGCATCACGCCCAGAAGTAATGGGTGGTATCGGCGGCTTTGCTGGTTTATTTGATGCAAGTGCGCTGAAGAATATGAAGAAGCCTTTGCTGGCAACATCAACTGATGGTGTGGGAACGAAGACTGAAATTGCTCGCGCTATTGGTAAATACGACACCATTGGTGAAGATTTAGTGGCAATGGTTGTTGATGATTTAGTTGTGTGTGGGGCAGAACCTCTATTTATGACTGACTACATTGCAGTTGGAAAAGTTATCCCAGAGCGCATTGCTGAAATAGTTTCTGGGATTGCTCGTGGTTGTGAAAAAGCAGGCACAGCATTAATTGGGGGAGAGACAGCTGAACACCCAGGGCTACTAGCTGATGATGAGTTTGATGTCGCCGGTGCTGCAACAGGTGTTGTTGATGCAGATCTACAACTTGGAGCACACCTAGTTCAAAAGGGTGATATTTTAATTGCAATGCCATCCAGTGGTTTTCACGCTAATGGCTTTTCATTAGTGCGACACATCATTAAAACTGCCAAGCTTTCAATGGATGCGCACGTCAGTGAATATGGCAAGACTTCTGGAGAAGTATTCTTAACGCCTACGGAAATCTATGCTTTAGATTGCTTAGCTTTGATTAGATCAATGCAGGGAAAGCTGCGCGGGTTTTCACATATTACTGGTGGTGGAATTGCAGAAAATACTGCGCGCGTGATTCCAGAACATCTGAGTGCAATCTATGATCGCTCTACATGGTCGATTCCAGTTGAGATGGAGTACCTCTCTAAAGTTGGTGGTGTGCCCCAGGCAGATATGGAGCGAACATGGAACTGTGGCATCGGAATGACGGCGATAGTTGCACCTGATTCGGCCGATTTAACCCTTCGCTCCCTGGCTGCCCGGGGAATGAAAGCATGGGTGGCAGGCGTTGTAGAGGAGCGGGTGGCTTCCAATCCACGCTCAACTTTGGAAGGCACCTACAGAGCGCGATAACCTACGCCTCTGAACAACACGTAGATAGTTAAGGAGCTCGCATATGGGTCGCGGCCGAGCCAAAGCAAAACAGACCAAAGTTGCACGTGATTTGAAATATAACTCACAAGATATGGATTTAGATCGTCTTGCGAAAGAACTTCATGGCGACGTAGAACCTTCACGCAATCGGGATGATGATGATCCCTTTGCCGAAGGCAATTACATTCCACGTGCGTGAGACCTACACCGTACGTAGCATCACTGAGAGTTTACGAACCTCTTTCTGCATTTGAACCTGCTGACCGTTTGCGTTGGCAATCAATTGATATTAGCGAACAGAGTTATGTCAACGAAGAAGCCTTTGCTCTTCATCGCACCGTAGTTCCAGAACCACCTGCTGGTCGTCCAGACGGTGTTCATATTTTAGATATTGAAGGTGAGCGCTATGTTGCGCCATGGTCAACAGCTACTCGTTGCTGGGCGGCTTTAGATAATTTCAAAGATTCACTACCAAGTAGTGTCGTTCCATATTTTGTTTCACCTGCAATGGAAGATGTCATTACAGCTGGTGTTGATTTATTAGACGATAAAGTGCCACATATATTAAATGAGACCTGGGTTATTCCACCTCGTTGGTTCCTATTGTTTATGCCAGAAGAGCGAACTCGTGGTGAGAATAAGGATGGGCTTTTCACAATTGCGCGTGCAACTATTGCAAATGCAAAAGCCCGTGCAGAGGTTGCACACACCACTGTTGTTAATGCTTTTGGTGAAGGCCCTGTTGAACAAGATCTAGAAAACTTACTAGCATGGTTAGAAATGTTTCACCCAAAGTCATATGTTGAATTAGATTACGGCGGCCTTGCACAGTATTTAAATAAAGCACTTCGAGATAACAATGAAGATGGCTTGCTCTCTGACACATCTATTGAAGATGTTCTGCATTCTCTCTCTGGACTAGCCGCAGCCGATGGCTTGATGGCTGGGCAGGGATATGAGCGTTTAATGTCGCGCTGGCGCAGGGTTCAAGCCCTGGAATCGGCCAATTAATTCATCTCTTTCATATTGCGCACCAGCGTCTATATAGGAATACTTCACCACAATACGGAGCAATTCGGACACTGCTGACTAGGAAATAGAAGGAGATGAACATGGCACGTTTGCCAGATGCTGAAGTTCTCCTGACTCCTAAAGAGGTTGCAGCCCGTTTTCACGTTAATCCAAAGACTGTGACCAGATGGGCAAAGGCAGGCAAGCTAACTGCCATTCGCACCTTAGGCGGGCATCGTCGATACCGTGAATCTGAAGTTCTTGAGCGCCTTCGTGAGTACAAAGAGAGTTCTAGTTAACTAGTAAGGTTGTCTCATGAGCGAAAAAAATGATGACATGAAAGCAAGAATGCTTGCTGCCCTTGAAGCAAAGAAAAATAAACCAGGTGCACCAGGTACTCAGACACATGCTGAAACTGGATCAAAAATTCGCGGCGGACAACGCAGTGGAGGAGCTCCACAGGTGCAGCGCAAGGCCGGTCCGTCAGGCTCTGGCTCTGCTGGCTAAGTGTCAGACCAATTATTAATTGAAATAAGAGTTCGACCCAATTCTTCACGAAACAAAGTTGGTGGAACTGTTGGTGACCCTCCACGTTTAGTTGTTGCAGTGCAAGCACCTGCAGTTGATGGAAAAGCCAATGAGGCTGTAGTAAAAGAGTTAGCGAAAGCTTTTGATTGTCGCGCTCGCGATTTCACCATTGTTTATGGCGAATTAGGTCGCGACAAACGTTTACTTATTAACGGTGATGTTGCAGCGCTAGAAAAGAAATATCTAGAACTACAGCAGACCACGACGCTTCAACAACGGCTCGATCTTTGAATCACGCCCGCGGAAATTACGGAACATCTGCATTGAGTCGATAGATCCACCACGACCAAGCAAAGTGTTTCTAAAGTGCTCACCGTTCTTGCGTTGCAAACCACCGTTTTCTTTAAACCAATCCACGGTGTCAGCATCTAGTACTTCTGACCAGATGTAACCGTAGTAGCCAGCGGAGTATCCACCGGCAAAGATGTGCGAGAAGTAGGTTGAGCGGTAACGTGTTGGAACCGGCGCAAAATCAAGGCCATAGTCCTTAATTGCTTGGGCTTCAAAAGCCTCTACATCCCTAACTTTTGCTGCTTCTTCACTATCTAATGAATGCCAGGCAAGATCTAAAATAGCTGCAGCTAAGTAACTTGTTGTTGCGTGACCTTCATTAAAAGTTGATGCAGCATCAAGGTTATCAATCCACTCTTGTGGCAATTTTTCGCCAGTTTCAAAGTGTCGTGCATAATTTTCAACAACTTCAGGCCACAAAATCCACATCTCATTAACTTGGGATGGGAATTCAACGAAGTCACGCTGAACACTTGTGCCTGAGACACGTGGATATTTAACTTGTGAAAGTAGCCCATGCAGAGCATGGCCGAACTCATGGAACAGAGTTGTAGTTTCAGAGAAAGTCAGCAACGTTGGTTTGCCTACTGGTGGCTTTGGAATATTGAGGTTGTTAACAACCACGGGTAGTTGATTGAAAAGGAAGTTCTGATCAACCAAGTTATTCATCCAGGCACCACCACGCTTTGAATCACGTGTGTAGAAATCGCCAATGAAGAGTCCCAACTTTGAGCCATCTTCATTGAATACTTCAAATGCACGGGCCTCTGGGTGATAAGTAACTAAATCAGGACGCTCTTTAAAAGTGATACCAAAGAGTTTGTTTGCGGCAAAGAAAATTCCATTCTTTAAAACTGATTCCAGCTCAAAGTAGGGGCGCATTTTGCTGGTGTCGATATTGTATTTTTCAAGGCGAACTTGCTCGGTATAGAAGCCCCAGTCCCAACTTTCAATATCAGTACCTGCTGATTTCTTAAGATCTTCTGCTTCTGCCTTGGCATTTCGCACAGCTGCAGGTGCGATCTTTCGAAGCATGGCATGGACGTTGTCTGGATGCTCTGCAGTTTGCACGGCAATTACATGCTCGGCATGTGTGTTTTTGCCGAAAAGTTTTGCTCGCTCAGCCCTTAGCTTTACTACTTTAAGAATGACCGGCTTATTGTCATTC
Organism: actinobacterium SCGC AAA044-N04; assembly: GCA_000378885.1. Classification (GTDB taxonomy): domain Bacteria; phylum Actinomycetota; class Actinomycetes; order Nanopelagicales; family Nanopelagicaceae; genus Planktophila. The sequence goes on from KB900462.1 coordinate 8,416, forward strand.
TCGTTAGCCCGATTACCTTTAACAAGGGATTCCTGCATGATTTTCTTGCGAAGGGCGCGGTTAGTAAGGGAATCAAGCACAGGATTGCCAGAGAAATTCACCATTCCAATAAGCCACTTACCTTCATGGCCACGATCCTTGGCAGCAGCTGATGCTGATGCGATTTCATTCTCACTTAAACCATCAAGCTCTTCAATAGTTTCAACCAATATGGCTAAGTCATTTGTATCAGCTAATACATTTTTAGAGAACTGCGTTTCTAGCTTTGAGAGTTCTTCATTGAGTTCTTTAAGACGATCGCGTTGTGATTCGGATAGATGCGCTCCAGCGTGGATGAGATCTTTGTAGTAGCGCTCAAGTAGCCAAGCATCTTCAGTATTTAGGCCTAAAGATTCACGGTTGTCATATAGAGATTTGATGCGGGCATAGAGAGCAGGATTTAAGTTGATTGCATCCTGATGAGCAGCAAGCTTGGGTGCCATCTCTTCTTCAATTTTATCCAGAGCATCGTTGGTATCACTTGATGATTTGTTGAAGAAAACCAATAGCGTGCGCATTAGCATCTGCCCACTTTTTTCCAAAGCAACAATTGTGTTTTCAAAAGTCGCAGCACCTGGTGTGTCTAGGATTGCCTGAACTTCTGCTAATTGTTGTGTGCAGCCTTCATAGAAAGCGGGCAGGTAGTGCTCTTCTTTTATGAGTGCAAAAGGTGGCAGCTCAAAATCAAGAGCGCTTCTTTGGGCAAATGGGTTCGCGATTGTCATGGCGCAAACCCTATCGAGAATTTCTAGTTAACGAGGACGGCGGCGACGCTGACTTGAGTTCGGACGAGGGCGCTTATTGCCACCACTTCGTACTGACTTTTCAACGATTGGCTGGATGTATGGCACACCAGAAGGCTCTTGTGCACCAGTGATCTTCATTAACTCAGTACTTAGCGGAGTAACACCAACAAATTTTGGAGTAACACCAGCACGTGAAGTAAGTCCACCAATTGATTTCTGCTGCTTAGTTGTAGCAATTGTTACAACAGTTCCTGCTTCACCGGCACGGGCTGTTCGGCCTGCGCGGTGCAGATAATCCTTGTGATCTGTTGGTGCATCAACGTGCACAACAAGTGAGATTCCATCAACGTGGATTCCACGTGCAGCAACATCTGTGGCTACAAGGGCTGCATTAGCTGAATCCTTGAATAGTGCAAGAGTGCGAGTACGAACGGCTTGAGACTTACCACCGTGCAAAGCACCAACTGCAACACCTGCATGAGCAAGTTTGTCAGCTAAGCGATCGGCACCGCGTTGAGTCTTAACGAACATAATCGTCTTACCGTTACGCGCAGCAATTTGATTTGTAATGTCATCTTTATCGCCTGGGTTCATAACAAGAACGAAGTGCTCCATTGTTGAAACAGAGGCACGGTCATTTTGTAGTGAGTGAGTCTTTGGATTCTTTAGATACTGACGAACCAATGAATCCACGCCACGGTCAAGAGTTGCTGAGAACAACAGACGCTGTCCATCGAGCTTTGCTTGATCCAAGATTTCTTTAACTACTGGCAAGAAGCCCATGTCAGCCATTTGATCGGCTTCATCAAGGACTGTGATCTGCAAGTGATCGAGTTGAACCTCACCCTTATTTAATAGATCGATTAGACGACCAGGTGTTGCAACCAAGATTGCTGTGCCACGGCGCATTGCAGTGATCTGCTTTGCATATGACATTCCACCGGCAACAACAACTGATTCGTGACCAATTGAGCGAGCTAGTGGCATTAATACTTCATCAATTTGCTGAGCAAGCTCACGTGTTGGTGTTAACACCAAAGCAAGTGGCTTGTGTGGCTTTGCTACTTTGCCGTTGAGGTTATTAAGAAGTGCTAAACCAAAAGCAAGCGTCTTACCTGAACCAGTTTGTCCACGGCCCAAGATGTCATGGCCAGCTAATGCATCTGGCAATGTTGCAATTTGGATTGGGAATGGATGCATGATTCCTTGCTTTGCAAGGGCGTTTACTAGCGGTGCTGCAATTCCAAGATCACTGAAAGTAGTAGTGATTTCAGTAAGGGGAGTTGCATCAACCAAGTTGGCATCAGCTAAATTTGTTGAGATGTAGTTATCGTCTGCGCCAAAATCAACGGCTGCATTTGTGTGAGTCTTTGATGAGCGCTTGAAATCATCACGAGCATAAGCAGGTGAATCATTGCGGCGATCGCGAACTGGGCGCTCTGCACGAAAGTTAGCTGCGCGAGTATCAGGTGCTTCGCTGCGCTTCTTTGGACGTGTTGGATCAAACTTTTCTACCTTACGTGGAACAAAGTTTGGACGCCCATCGTCAATACGTGAAACCTTTGCTTTTGCAGCATCACGGCGATTGGTCGGACGTGTATCTGATGTCTTGTATTCGCTCTTTTTGTACTCTGACTTCTTGTATTCAGATTTTTTATTCTCTGGCTTAACAAACTCTTTTTTCTTATCAAAGGCGCGCTTGGTGCGATCATCGCGCTGAGCAACAAACTTCTTAGCGCGGCTTTCTGGGCGCTGTGATTGTTCGATGCGTGCTGCGCGCTCTTCTGGAGCCTCAATGGGACGTGGCTTTGAGGCGGTCTTTTCTTGGAAACGCTTTGCACGTAGCTTTGAGCGATCAGTTAAACGCTCTTGCTTCTTTGACTGTGTTGATGAATCAACATCTGAATAACGACGAGTTGATGCAGGCTTTCCTGTTTTAGAAGTGGTTGCTGCGCTCTTGCGTGCATTCTTTTGTGCAGTTGTGTGGCGTGCTTTTGGGTCAGCTGCTTTAAATGCAGCTTTCTTTACTCGCTTAGGCTTACCAACTGATGCTGCGCGACGGGCTTTTCCGGGCGCTGAAGTACGAGGTGTTAATGACATAGAAAATACATACCAATCGAGACGACAAGCGCGTCTCGGGTGTGATCGGCGCTCAATGGCCGTCAGGGTGGTGATAAGACTCGCATGTAGCGCTGCAGGTGCAGCGCTTGGGGGAAGTTCTTTGATGCGGTTGCATCAACGGATTAATTCTACCGTGAATTATTGCTTCTCTTTACCATCGGCTTCTTCGGCTAAAGCTTTCAAATCTGGCCGTGGAATGCGTGGAATATCGCCTTTAGTAAGCCGGCGCCATAAGTAAAAAGATACCCCAGCAAAAAATGGCCACTCGAATGTGTAGACCCATGCACGCCAATTACCACTTTGTGCCCGACCAAATTCAAACCAGCCTGCCCACAAACACAGAGGGACAACAATAAATAAAGAAATATTGAGAATACGTTTCTGTTTTGGCGTTAGTGGTGGTGTTGCTGAATCATTACTAACCCAGTCCGGAGCCTCAAAGCCCTCTTTTTCAGGCATTTTCGCCAGCTATTTCGGCATCAATATCTCGTGATTTTTTCTCTTCAGATTTAATCCAATGATAAACAGCAAGTGACATCCAGATTGCATCGATAATCATGGAGCCCGCCCACATAAAAGACCCACCTTGGCGTTGATCGCTAAGTGAATACATGTTCTCGTATAAAGAACCTGGGGCAGTATAAATAAAGAAACCAGTTAATGTCTCTGGAACCATCATAAGAAATAGTGCGATAACAGCTAGTGCTGGGCTTACACGCCGGCCCTCTAAGTTTCGGTCCAGTAAATTGAAATAGAAGAAATAGGGAAGCAGCAAATACAGTCCAACTTCAAGATATGTATGAGCCCATGAGTTATCCATAATGAACTTATGTGGGATAGGTAGGTGAACACCAATCATCAATGCTGCATAGGCAAACCAGCTTACAAAAGGGTTTGTAGCAGTACTAAAAAATTTATTCGTCGGATGAAAAGTTTTTGGCGTACCTAATACCAACAGTGGGCCAGTGATCATCATCAACGTGATGTGCTGGAGCATGTGCAGGGAGAAGTAGTCCATGGCCCGAGCGCCAATGGGAGTAACGATTACTGAGAGTGCGCTGAGAATTCCTGAATAGAAAAAGCTTTTTTGTTTAGACGTGACACTGCCTTCAGGTTGTCTCGCATATAGATAAGTAAGAAGCAAAAGCGGCAACACAATCTCTGGGGCTAACTGCCATGAGCCCCAAATTCCAACTGAGTGATGATGCATCTCCATAAGTTAGAAGGCTAGCCCTCAGCGAGTTGGGCGGGAAGTGAAAATCGCCCTCGTTTAACCTTCCTTTTGATGGGTTAACCCTTTATCCTGCTGTGAACGGACTCACATTCTTATGTGAGTTTCCTTAATTCCCTATCGGGAGGGGCATTGATGAACAAGCGGGTATTTGGCGCACTTGGCACAGTGATCTTAGGCGTGGCATTTATTGCCGGTGTCGGATCTTATGTTGCTAACGCTAAAAACGATTCAAGAGTTTTAGCGGCAACGCCGGCAGGCACGATGGACACTCCACAGGGAACGTTGCCACATGCAACCTTAGATATCTCTGTGTATCCAGACAGCATGGCAGGCAGTCATGGTGAAGATGGCGGAGCCCATCCTGGTTATGTCACATATGGACCAGTAACTAATTTTGAAGTTCCAGCACATTCAGTCATCACTATGACTGTTACAAATTATGACGGTGGTGAGAGTTTAAATAACGATTACTTCGCCAGAGTCCGTGGAACTATCGATGGCTCTGCACTTCTTAATGGTGAACGTATGACACAGATTTCTCCCGATGCTGTTGGTCATACCTTTACTATTCATGGTTTAGCTGTTGGCCAAGATGAATTCTTTGTGAGCGTTCCAATGAAGGCAGTTGCTGAAGAAGATATGCCTGAAGAGGGATATTCATCTAAGCCAAACGTCACAGTATTTACATTTATTACTGGTGGACCTGGTGAATACATTTGGAACTGCGAGTATCCATGTGGTGACGGAACTATCGCCAAGTTCGGTGCAGCGATGTCAACAATGGGTTACATGTCCGGCCACTTTACGGTGAAGGGATAAGGCGCCATGACTAATTTGATGACACCTAAATCTCCACAGTGGTGGAAAAAGGATGATGTTAAGAAAACCTTTATTCTCTGGATACTCTGCACAGCCGTAATTGGTTATGTTGGGGTTGAATTCCATGTTCGCAACATGGTTGATCCTGCCTCAGAGACTATGTCTGGCGTTATTTCTTTAATGCGCGTATTTACTTGGGCAGCTGCTCCTGTTGCAGGACTTGTGTCAGCTATTTGCCTTACGGTTCTAACTTCTAAGCGTCACTATGGCGATAATCCTCCGGCTGAAGCTGATCATGAGATTCGTAACTCTCCAAAAACAGCAGCTGTTTGGGTGGTTGTTTCAGGCATCATGTGCTTGTTTGCACTTGTTGCCGGCCTGATTGTTCTTCAGCACGATAATGAAGCTGTATTAGATTCTCAAGCAATTCAAGTCAATGTGACCGGCCAACAATGGGTCTGGAACTTTGACTATGCAAATGGTGCTCGCAGTGAAGATCTATATCTTCCAGTTAATAAGCCAGTTGTTTTCCATATTACTAGCGTGGATGTGAAGCATTCATTCTGGGTAGTTCAAATGGGAATCAAGATGGATGCAAATCCAGGCTACACAACCGAGACTGCAGTAACTCCTAACAAGATTGGCGTATTTGATGTTCGATGCGCTGAGCTGTGTGGATTACTACATGCATACATGCAAACGAAAGTTCACGTAGTAAGTCAAGCAGATTATGACGCATGGCTAAGTGCCCATGCAGCAACGGAGGCAGGCGCATAATGACAACACTTACTCAGCACAAAGCAGTTGCACCCGGAAAATCAATCATTGAGAAACTCAATGTATTTACAGCTCTTGCCCTTGGAGTAATAAGTGCGATTGTTGTGTGGCGACTTTCACTTGCTTTCTTACCTGAAGAATCTGAAAGTGCTCGACTATTTTCACGTGAAGATAAAATCACATTACTTTCAATGTGTGGATGGTTTGTTGGTTTCATGACTGGTATTGGTGCACTTGTTGGACCATTCCGCTGGTTAATGGGTAAAGACTTATCTCATTCAGAGAATATGTTTTTAGCTGGTGAAAATATGGGACCAAAGAGATATCTGCGTTACACAACAGATCACAAGGTTGTTGGTATTCAGTATCTCTTCATCACAATCTTAATTTTCTTCTTAGGTGGCGGTATGGCAATGCTCATTCGCACAAACCTAGGTACTCCCGAAGGTGGTTGGTTACACCCACAGGCTTATAACTCAATTGTTGGAACGCATGGAATTTTGATGATTGTAGGAACGATCATCATGGTTACAGGGCCTTTCGGTAACTTCATCATGCCAATCATGATCGGTGCCAGAGATATGGCTTTCCCTCGTTTGAACGCTTTGAGCTTCTGGCTCATTGTTGCTGCAGCTGTTCCACTAATCTGGGGACAATTCATCGGCGGCATCACAACTGGTTGGTCTGCTTATAACCCTCTAGCTGGTCAAGCACCTTTGGGTATGGATGGCTACATCATGTACATCTGTATCTTTGCTTTATCAACAATGGTTGCTGGTGCAAATATCACAACGACTGTTGTGAAGATGCGCGCTAAGGGAATGACTTGGAATCGCACACCAATCTTTATCTACGGTGTTGTGGCTTCAGTTGCACTTGCGTTACCAGCTTTCCCAGTCTTCTTCTTGTCACAAATACTTTCAGCATTTGACCGTGCTCTAGATACATCTTTCTATAACGTTGCCGGTGGTGGTAGCGGATGGTTGTATGAAAACTTATTCTGGATCATGGGTCACCCAGAGGTATATGTAATTTTGATTCCTGCAGTTGCAGCTTTGATGGAAATGGCGCCAGTGTTTACTCGACGTCCACTCTTTAGTTTCAATGTTGCAGTTCTAGGCATTGCCGGAATATCAGGATTATCAGTTTTGGTTTGGGCTCACCATATGTACATCTCAGGCTGGGCTCCATTACTAAATGCACCATTTATGTTAACGACTGAGTTAATTTCTATTCCAACAGGAATGCTCTTCTTAGTATTGGTTGGAACACTCTGGCGTGGGCGTATTTGGATGACCATGCCACTCATGTCAATCATGGCGTTGTTGTGGAACTTTATGATTGGTGGAGTTACAGGAATTTATCTTTCAGATGTTCCTGCTGATGCTTTCTTGCACGGTTCTATGTATGTGACCGCCCACTTCCACTACACATTGATGGGCGCTGGTTTAACTGGCGCACTTGCATCACTTGTTTATTGGTTCCCAAAGATGACAGGTCGCATGTTTGATAAGAGACTGAGCTGGATTTCATTCTGGATGGTTCAGATCGGCTTTAACGTAGCCTTTATTGGCATGTTTATGGTCGGCCTTGCTGGTCAACCTCGTCGTGTTGAGGCATATGCGCCAACATTTAATACAGCCAACTTAGTAACAACTATTGGTGCTTACACAATCATGATCGGAATGTTAGTTCTGCTTCATGGTGTGATCTCCTCTGCACGCAATGGTGTTAAAGCACCTAAGAATCCTTGGCAAGCAAAGACATTGGAATGGACGGTTGACTATCCAATTCCTCTTGAGAACTTTGATGTTCTTCCAGTAGTTACATCGGATGCATACGGTTACGGAAAGGCAAAGTCATGAGCGTAGAAACACATGCACACCACGAACATCCAGATGTCGTTGGAAGTCGTAATCGTCTTGGCGTGATTTTATTGCTGGTTGCAGATATTGCATTTGCTCTCAGTATGGTCTTCGTTTATTTCTACTTACGCGGGCAAAACGTCAATGACATGTGGCTACCTGCAGCAACTGCAGATCGTCCAGCTATTGAACCTCTATCTGCTGGTCCAGGATGGACAGCCACAGCAATTGTTGCCCTTGGTTTGCTGGCACACATGTACGGCTTAAAAGGTGCGCGATCACAAAATCAGACACAGTTGAAGTTAGGTTCATTGGTGGCTCTGGTTGTATCAGTAGTTGCAATGGTCTATCAATACAACACAATTGCAACAGCCCCATTTACATTCTCAGATGGTGCATATGTTTCATGCTTCTATATGTTTGCAATCATGAACCTGGTGCATATTCTTCTAACCGTATTCATTTCACTTGGAAACTGGAATCGTGCGCGCCTTGGTCTCTATGTTGAGAATTTCTGGCACGTCGATATCGTGAGAATATGGTGGATCTGGATGGTTGTGTCATCATTGCTAGGTGCATTCTCACTCAGCTACCCATAAAAACAGCTCTAACTGGATCAGCCTCTACATCGCCTTAGGCGTTGTCTGGGGCTGTTCCTTTATCTTCATCAAGATGGGCTTGGAGTTTCTAACCCCTATTGGGGTGGCTTTTGGCCGTGTTTCCCTAGGGGCACTCACTCTGGTTTTTTGGGCACGATATAAAGGAATTGAGCTTCCGAAAGATAAAAAACTGTGGCTGCATTTATGGGTTGTGGCTTTGCTGCTCAATGTGATTCCAGGCTTCCTTTTTGCATTTGCTGAAACAAAAGTTACATCCATCCTGGCTGGAATTATTAATGCTGTAACACCGCTAATGACGCTGCTGGCGATCATGGTTGCTTTTCGAGAAGAAAAACCTAAGAACTACCAAGTTCTTGGTTTGCTTCTTGGCTTCATTGGTGTGCTTACGGTACTGGGTGCATGGCAGGGATTAGGTGCTAACCCAATCACTGCTGTTCTAGCTTTATTACTTGCAGTTACTTGTTATGGAGTGTCGTTTCCATATTCACGTAAATTTGTTTTGCCGCATAAATTAAAACCCGAAGCAATTGCAGCGGCTCAAGTAACAAGTGGAGCTCTCACGTTGTTGCCATTTTATCTCATTGATGGAATTGCAAAAGATGAATATCGCCCAGGTCCAGTCCTTGCAATGATTGCATTAGGAGTATTTGGTAGTGGCTTTGCATATATCTGGAACTTTAAAATCATGGAAGCAGCAGGAAGCGCAATTGCCAGCACAGTTACCTATGTAACTCCTGTAGTGGCCGTTATTGTTGGAATTATCTTCCTAGGTGAATCTGTCGTTTGGAATGAACCAGTAGGTGCACTAATCGTTCTACTAGGCGCAGCTATTGGCCAGCAGCGCATCAAGATCTTTAATCGATCTTAAAGCCATCTGTAATAGGTCCTAAATCAATTCCAGCTGCTGTGTGGTTGCTTTGTTCACCGCGAGCCAATTGAGATGCATGTGCTTTGTTGTGCCAGCGCTCTTCAATCTTGCCGTATTTCCACAGCAGTAATGCCACAGTCCAGACCACAACAAAAGCCCCCACAATGAAGTACCCAGCACTGTTTAAATTAAAGGCCAGGGCGTAGTCCCAGAAGCCACCAGTCAGGTTTAACTGTCGTGCAAAGACTTGGCAGAGTTCTAAGCCTCCAACAAATAGAGCAACTGCTACAGAAAGACCCGTAATAATGATGTTGTAATAAACTTTGCGTACTGGCTTTGAAAAAGCCCAACCGTATGCAAAGTTCATAAATGAACCATCAATGGTGTCTAGCAAACTCATTCCACCAGCAAAGAAGAGCGGAAGCGAAATAATTGCCCACCAAGGTAGTCCAGCAATAACTGATGAGCCTGCCAGAACGAGCAAACCAATCTCTGTTGCAGTATCAAAACCTAAACCAAAAAGAATACCTAGTGGATACATCTTCCATGAGGCATCAATGCGACGAGCAATTGGACCAAAGAAGCGCATCAGCAATCCGCGAGAATCTAAATGCTTTTCCAACTCTTCCTCGTTATATGCACCTTTGCGCATTTGGATAAAAACGCCAACTATAGAAATTAAAATCATTAGATTAAGAATCGCGATTAGCATTAAGAAGGTGCCACTGACAGTAGTGCCGATAAGGCCGGTGTAGTGGTGCAGCTGCGAGTTATCATCTTTAAGTTGTGAACCGAGAGCTTTGATTCCAAAATTAAGCAGGATTGCTAAAAATGCTACAACTGATGAGTGACCCAGAGAGAAAAAGAATCCAACAGCCAATGGACGCTTGCCTTCAGACATTAACTTACGAGTGGTGTTATCAATGGCGCTAATGTGATCCGCATCAAATGCATGGCGCATACCTAATGTGTATGCAAGAGCGGCGGTTCCCCAACCAAAAAGGGAACCATCACTTAATTCATATTTTCCAGTCGTTGCTCTCCACATTAACAACGCGCCAGCTAGGTGAAGAAAAAGAATGAAGCCAAACATGGCAGCCATACGGCGCCACTCATCGCGGGTCAGCATCTGGGCAAGCGGAGTGCGCTCAACCGGCTTGACTACGACGTTCACTCAGGGCCTCCTAGATGCGAATGATTTGCAAGTAGAAAGCGTAAGTCACGCTTAAGGGGCTGTCTATTTGAAACGAGTTTAAGGTTGGCAGATGAGGTTATCGCTGGTCTGTGCCCTGGTTCTAGGGCTTATGGCACCTGTATCTGCCCCAGCAGCCCAATGCAGCTGGCAATCAGGCTGGGTCAAGACTGAGAATGCAAAGGCTGGAAACAAAGGGTGGGATTTAGATGTCCTAATGCGCTTTAGTGCTGATTTTTCACGACGCAAGCAGGCAAAGCGCATTGAAGGTTATTTTGATCAGACAAGTATTGGTTGTGGGCAAAGTTCAACACTGAAAATTGTTGGTGCAAAGTCAGCAGATATTTCGATCTACCGGATTGGTTACTACAACGGAGCTGGCGCTCGGCTTATACAAAGCATTAAATCCGCCAAGAAAATCACTGCCACACAATCAACCCCACCAGGCCAATACTTAATTAAATTAAAATCACCCGGCTATCAATCTACTTTTGTTCCACTTGTAATCACTGGAGAAGCAAAGAGTGAGGTAACTTTTATTTCTTCAGTCTTAACGTGGCAGGCATATAACCAGTGGGGAGGAGAGTCACTCTATAAGGGCTCTGATGGCAAAAGAGAAACTAGAGCAACCACAGTTTCATTTGATCGTCCTTACGATGGCGATGGCGCGGGCCAATTGAGGTATATGGAGCAACCTCTTATTCAGTTAATGGAACAACTTGGCTTGGATATCAATTACTTGACTGATATTGATTTAGATAAAGCACCATTGATTCATTCTGCTTCAATTGTCCTTGGTGGTCATAGTGAATTCTGGACCACTTCAATGCGTGATGTGATTGTGAGAGAAATCAATAAGGGCACAAACTTATTAATCTTTGGTGGAAATACCGCTTATGCAAAAACTGAGCTTGCTGGCAGAGTAATGAATAACAGAATTCCTTTTCGCGATATCAATCAACCCGAATCAACTTTCTTAGGTTCACAGTTTTTCGTACTTGGGATAAAAAAGGATTTAGAAGTTCAAGCATCAGATAGCTGGCCATTTAATGTTCTTGGCAAAGGCGGCAAAATCAAAGGAATTTATGGCTATGAAGCCGATACGGCTATGGGAACAAAAGGTCCCGGTGTGCAGGTTTTGGCACGAGCAACTATTAGTCCTACCGAGAAGGGTTTTGTGGCCATGAGCACTTACTACGCAGCTGTAAGTGGGGCAGGTGTGTTAAATCTGGGTACCAATGCCTGGGTCTGTGCGCTGACTAATCGCTGCCCATGGGGCCACAGCTTTGATGCAAAGAGCATGCAACAAATCAGACAAGTTACGACTGCAATTCTTAAACAAGCGGGGCGAGAAAAGATTGGGAATTGGCGCGTGCCACAGATCGATATTCCCACTCGCCCCTAAGAGTTTGCGTATAGAGTCACGCTCGTGAGTGAAGATGACGACATGGAAGAACTCATCACCGAGGAAATGCTTTGGGATCGAATCCCTGAAGTAGATGGCGAAGAACGTGCCAGTACATATTACGAATTAAGTGCTCGAATTTATGCACGTGGACAATACGACGAAGCTTTAGCACTTGCTGAAACTGCGCGCGATATTTATTCAACACTTGGAGATAGTGCTCCAAGTGAAGGATTAGCTCAGGCATATTCTGCAATTGGTTATAACTTAAATCAATTAAAGCGCATGGACGAAGCTGCAACTGCAATGAGCAAAGCGGTTGAGATTTTGCGCGAAAACAAATCTCCTATCGCACTAGAGCTTGCTTGCACATTAGGTGAGTGGTGGTACACCTCAAAGCAATATGACAAAGTTGTTGAAACAATGAACGAATGCGCCCAAGAGCATTTAGTGGATGGAAATGAAATTGGTGCAGCTAACGATCTCCATCTCATAGGTTGCGCAGAACGCGAACTCAAGAACTATGAGAAATCCATTGATGCATTTAAAGAAGCTCGTGCACTCTTTAAGCGAAATAAGGAAGTAATTCATGTTGCGCGTTGTGATCAAAAGATTGCATCATGCTTAATTGAATTAGGTGAAGGCGAATTAGCCCTGGAAACTGCCCGTCGTGCCGTAGATGTTTTTGAAACAGGTCATGATCACCGCCGTGAAACTTTTGCTCAATTTGAATATGGCAAGGCTCAAATTTTGCTTGAGAAATTCGATGATGCACTAGCTACTTTGGAGCAGGTGCTCTCAGTCGTCAGCGAAGATGAGCCTAAAGATTTCGAATTTATTGTCGATGTTGAGACAAGAATTGCAAAGATTATCCGCATGCAAGGCCGCACAGATGAAGCCGATGAGATTGAACGCCGTTTAAAGGCAGTTCAAGAAGCTTTAGAAGATGATGCAGAAGCGTGATTAAGCGCTAAAACTAAAGCACCAATTAAGGCTCCACCAGCAGCAATGATTAATGGCCACTGTGTTGAGCCTTTGCTCCAAAGAGCTCCACCCCAAATACCTGCACCTAGAACTGCAAAGTTCATCGATGCTTGGTAAACACCTTGAGCACGACCACGATGTGCCGCTTCACTCATTCCAGCAATCCAAGCTTTACCAACTCCATCAGTTAATGCTGGGAATAAGCCATAGAGAGATAAAGCAATCAAGGCAACTGTGTGATTTTGTGTTGATCCCAATGTTGCATAAGCAACAGCAAAAGCTACTAAACCAACGGCATAGACAACTCGTGGTGAGTATTTATCAGCAATTGCTCCGCCTGGAAAAGCTGCCAGAACTGTCACCCCGCTAAAGAGCATGTATGAAAGCACCACACCATTAGTTGAAAACCCTATGTCATGTAAGCGAAGTAGCAAAAGCACATCAGGAATATTTGTTAATTGAATCAACACCAGTAAGGCAATTGCCTTTTTAAGTGGAGATGGCAAAGGCTCATGATTTTTCTTTACTTTAACTTCAATTTTTGTAGGTTTAATAAAATTATCTTTAATAAATAAGGTAAGCAGGCCAGAGATAATTGCTGGAATAAGTGCCCACTTTGCAACTGCCCGCACATCACCATCGAGCATTGCTAAACCAATGAGTGCAATGCCAGGTCCAAAAACCGCTCCAATATTGTCACCAGTACGGTGGAAGCCAAAAGCCTTACCAAGGTGGGCTTTATCGACTGAATCAGAGATCAGTGCATCACGTGGTGCCCCGCGCATGCCCTTACCAATTCGATCAGTAACGCGTCCAAGAAAAACGAGAGGCCACGATGTGGCAACTACTACCAGAGCTTTACCAACGCCAGCTAATGAGTATCCAGAGATAACAAAGGGTTTGCGCCCTAATCGATCGCTAGATTTACCGCTAATTAACTTCGTGAATCCTGCTGCAGCTTCGGCGCACCCTTCAATCAAACCCAATGCCAAAGGAGCTGCACCAATGACGCCGGTGAGCAATATTGGAAGTAGAGGATAAAGAAGCTCACTCGCAGCATCTTGTGCAAGTGAAACTAAAGTAAGAAGAATTAAATTCCGGGTGAGCCACGTTTTCATCATCGAGGTAGGTGCTGCAATGCCCAGTGGTACATGGCAATTGCTCCGGCAGCAGATGCATTCATAGAACGTGTTGAACCATACTGATTGATTTCATAGAGCACTTCACACACCGCAATTCCTTCATCCGACATTCCGGCACCTTCTTGACCAAATAAGAGTACACATTTTTCTGGCAATTTCGCAGACTCTAACTGTTTTGATCCAGGAACATTATCAATCCCGATGATAGGTAAATCTTTTTCTTTACACCAAGCAGCAAAATCTTCAACAGTCGGATGATGATGAACAGTTAAATATCTATCAGTGACCATCGCACCACGCTTGTTCCAGTCGCGTTTACCTACGATGTGGACACCTGAGACATTGAATGCATTTGCAGTTCGAACGATTGAGCCAATATTTAGATCATGCTGCCAATTTTCAATTGCGATCTGCAGTTTATGACGCTTTGAATCCAAATCAGCAACAATGGCTTCAACAGTCCAATATCTATAATGATCTAAAACATTTCTTCGATCGCCATTCAGCAATAACTCAGGATCAAACTGTGGGCCTTCTGGCCAAGGTTTTTCATGAGGCCCAACACCGACTACTGGGAAAAATTCACCCGGGCCAATTGAGGCCGGGGTAGTTGGATTAGACATGTAGGCACTCTAAACTGAATACATGTCAGCTATCAATACAGTCCTTTATATAGTCCATGTTCTTTGCGTTATTGCAATTTTTTCACTCTTGGCACACCAATGGAACAAGAATCCTCGCAAATTCAATCCAGGAATTTTGCACGCCGGTGTAACAGCTCTTGTTGCCGGCCTTGCGATGGTGGGCATGTGGGGGACTGTGCACCCAGATGAAACTCTTAACCATACAAAAGTAGGAATCAAGCTATTGATTCTGATCACTATTCTTCTAATCGGTTATAGGAATGTGAAGAAGCCTGTATTGGCTAAAAATACATGGCTTCTATTAATTGGTTTAACAACAACAAATATCCTTATTGCATCGCTGTGGCACTGACAGGTAGATGCGCTCTCGTAGGTTTATAACTTTACTTGTATTAGCAACAGTTCTTACTGTCGCTCCTGCAAGTGCAGTGCTGTCCCCAGCTTCAATCCCAGCAGCATTTGAAGAACTCCTACATCAGCCATCCCTTTCAAACCCAGCAATGATTTTGATTGATGGAACAACAGGTGAAGTAGTTTATGAAAAGAATTCATTCTCTCAACGTAAGCCAGCTTCAGTTATGAAGATCTTTTCTGGGGCAGTTGCAATTAAATATTTGGATATGCAATCACACTTCACCACGAATATTTCTTCAGGTATTGAGCCAAAAACTTTAGTTATCCAAGGTAGTTATGATCCCTGGATCAGTCTTAACCATACTGTTGCCAGAAAGATGGATCGGGCTTCTTTNCCGTATCTGGCATTTAATTCTTTAACTGCGGCAAAAAAGAGTAATCATGGTTCCCTGAAAGGAATCACAGTTTTATACTCAGGCTTATATTCTCAAGACATCGCCAACTTTAAAGCGTTTTGGGCTAAGCGAGGTTTTAAACCAGTAATGAAAGCAATAAGCGGTGATGAAGCATTACTCAACGCAGGTGAATTTATAGTTAGCGATCAATCACCAGAAGTATCACAAATCTTGAGTTACACGCTGCTTTGGAGTGAAAACAACTTAGCCGAGAGGTTGGCTCGATTATCTGCTCGAGCAGCAGGAAGTTCTTTTAGTGACAAAGGTGTAGCTCAGATTTTCGAAGCTCTACTTGTGGAATATGGAATAGATCCGAGCAAATTAATTGCTAAAGATGCCAGTGGGTTGTCTAAAGAAAATCGAGTAACAGCTTCTATGTTGGGTCAACTTTTGTATCAGTTACGCAAAGATCCAAAATATGGCCTTTTATACGACTCACTCCCAGTTGGTGGAGTGTCTGGGACATTACGCTCCCGTTTTTTAACAACAGCGCCAAGTGCTGTGGGACTAGTACGAGCCAAGACAGGCACATTAAATGGAACAGTCACGTTAGCGGGCTTTGTTCAGTCAACAGATCGTGAGTATGTCTTTGTCACCTTAGCCGATGAGATTTCAAGAGGAACTAAGTCAAGTGCTAAAGCACGAGCAGCCATTGATAGATTGCTAGGCAGAATTGCAGCCCCAAATATTCCAACAGAGATTTCAGCAGCGCCGACAACCCCTTAGTTATTTATTATCAAATATCTTTATGGCGCCTCCGTAGCAGGCAACCCACGTACGCGAAGTTGGGGAATCATAAGTAATACCAATTGGCTCATTACACACCTTAATATTTTGTATTACTTTCATGTCGCTGGTGCGCACCTTTGAAATAGTGTCACTAACGAAATTGACGACAAAGAGTGCACTTCCATCACTTGATACAGCAAGACTTCGTGCAGCTTTACCTGTCTTAACCGTTTTTCCAGCCTTATTATTAACTAGATCCCACGATGCAACTTTGCCCGATAAGTTCATAGTCACATACATCATTGAGTTATCGGGAGATAAAACAATTGCACGGGGATTACTTCCGATTGGAATATAGGAAACTGAGAAATCATCTAAGTTGATTACATGGATTCGGTTACCACCCATTTCTGCAACATATGCCTTCTTGGAGTCATTACTGACTGCGATGCCTCGTGGATAGCGTCCAATCTTGATTGTCTTTACTACCTTTTGTGATGCTACAGATATGACTTTGAGGTCATAGGAACACCAGTTTGAAACAAGTACATACTTGTTATCGGGTGTTACTTCGACAACTTTTGGAACAGAACCAACGGGATAGACTTTATCTATTTCAAAATTAGAAAGATTAATTCGATAAAGAAAGCTTGAATCGTAACCAGAGGCGGGGGAGCATGTGTCATGGCCTTCATGGTTATAACCCTTGCCATACATAGCGTAATTCGTTACGTATAGATACTTTCCATCGGGTGAATATGCACCTTCAACAGGTGCTCCTTGATAAGTAGATGTGTATTTAGAGTAACCAAATTTGGAAAGTTGGACTGAGTCGGGAACAGTCTTGATGAGTTCAAAAGTATTGGCATCATAAATCGTCACACTGTGGTTGTACATCATGTTATGTGCACTGACTAATCCATTGCCGGAGGATCTAACTGACTTAGGTGAAATAGCACCAGTGATTGTCTTTACAAGCGACATCTTTGTATCTGCAGAAATAACATCACTCTGTGCCGGAGTTGCTGTGACACAGAGTGATGTTATTAATAAAACTGCTAAAAAGTTACGGCGCATGCCCTAACTGTAATGGCTATTGATTAATCGTCTTCTTCGCCACCTTCATGTTCGCCACCTTCATGGCCTTCATGTTCGCCATTCTTTGGCTTCTTTCCAAGAGGATTAGAAACACCAGGTGTTGCTGTCGCCTTAGGTGCTACAGGTTCTGCCTTAGGTGCTACAGGTTCTGCCTTAGGTGCTACAGGTTCTGAAGCAGCAGGTGCCACAGATTCCTTATTTGCAGAAGTCACAGCAGGTGCATCATTATTTGTCGGAGCTACGGATTCAGAGTTTGCAGAAGTTTGAGTTGTATCAACAACTGCCGGAGCAACAGTTTCTGTTGCATTGGCTGGTGCTTGCTCTTGTGGTTGCGCAAATATTGCGCCAACACCGATGATTGCTGCTACTGCAACCAAAGCCATAATCGGAAGTCCTTTAGATATCTTGCGTGTGGACGCAGCGTTATCTTCATCGGCTATCTGGAACCATTCAGGCTTCTGATCTGGTGTCATGGTGTGGTCCTTTCGTTAGGCAAAAAGTAACCCCTTTGGCTGAGAAGAATCTGAGAACAATGCACGAGGATGCTGAGTAATCTAAGCCAGTGAGCACAACTATGCGGGGCTACCTAGACCTAATGAAGCTTCGGGTAGTTGAACTGCTCCTAGTCTCCACATTACCGGCCATGGTTTTAGCTGCCAAAGGCCTTCCGTCATTTTCATTAACCGTTGCAACAATTGTTGCAGGCACATTATCCGCAGGAAGTGCCAATGCATTTAATATGGTGATTGAAAGTGACATTGACAAGTTAATGGCGCGAACTTCTAAGCGACCAATTGTTACCGGTGTTATTAGCAAAACCAATGCAGCAGTCTTTGCAACATTAATCGGCGTTATTTCATTATTAATGTTTTGGTTTTTCACGACTCCACTAGCAACCCTTTTGTCACTGGTTGCAATAGCTTTTTATGTTCTTGTTTACACAATGGCGCTAAAGCGCAGAACTTCACAAAATATTGTTTGGGGTGGAGCAGCAGGATGTATGCCAGTCTTTATTGGTTGGGCTGCAGTTACCAATTCCCTTTCAATGACATCACTTGCATTTTTTATGGTGATCTTCTTTTGGACGCCGCCACATTTTTGGGCCCTGGCAATAAAATATAAAGAAGATTATTCAGCAGCTGGCATTCCAATGCTACCTGTTGTTGCAACAAAAGCTCGAGTCCATAAAGAAATGTGGTTCCACACAATCATGATGATTCTTTGTTCAGTCTGGTTAATCATTTCTGCAGGACTTCCTATGTGGTCAATGATTGTCACAGTAGTACTTGGACTTGTTTTTGCTCGTGAACTTCTTGCGCTTAAAGAAGGATCCGAAAACTACGGCAAGACTGCTGCAAAGATTTTTCAATGGTCGATAACTTATTTAAGTTTGTTATCAGTGGTGCTAGTAGCTGCTCAGCTCAGTGCTTGAGTTAAATCCTTAATCAAGTCAGTTGAGTGTTCTAAACCAACGGATAGTCGCAGGACTGATTCAGTAATACCCATCTCTGCCTGAACCTCAGGAGCTAGGCGGCGGTGTGTACTAGAAGCAGGGTGGGTAATAAGCGATTTGCTATCTCCTAGATTGTTGGAGATATCGATGACTTTGAGCTTATTCATAAAGGCAAAGACAGCCTCTTGGTTGCCAGCAAATTCAATACCAATAGTGGTTCCGCCACCGGACATTTGCTTCTTAGCCAACTCATAACCAGGGTGAGATTTAAGTCCAGGGAAGCGAACAGATTTAATTTCTTTTCGTCCTTCCAGAAACTCTGCAACCACTTGGGCATTCTCACTCATGCGCATAACACGCATCTCCATAGTTTCTAAAGATTTCACTAATACCCATGCATTAAATGCACTTAACGCAGGACCAGTATGGCGAGCAAAGGGAAGTAGTTTTTCGTAGATATAGTCACGTGAGCCAAGTAATGCACCAGCTAACACACGACCTTGACCATCAATATGTTTTGTTGCCGAGTACATAACAACATCGGCGCCTAGTTGAAGTGGCTTTTGCAAAATAGGAGATGCCATAACGTTATCAACAATTACTGTTGCACCAACTTTATGTGCAAGATCGCTGACCATCTTGATATCTACAATTTCAAGTAATGGATTACTAGGTGTCTCAATGAACACCGCCTTAGTTGGCTTACTCAAAGCCTTTGCCCACACTGCAGGGTCATTTCCTTTCACAAGTTCAAAAGTGACGCCCCACTTTGGCAAGAACTCTGTAATAACCACATGGCAAGAAGAAAACATTGCAGCTGATGCAACTACATGGTCACCTTGCTCAACGATGCAAGCAAGGGATGCAAACATTGCAGACATTCCAGATCCTGTAGCTACGCAGTATTCAGCACCTTCAATTGCAGCCAATCGTTGTTCAAACATCGCAATTGTTGGGTTATGGAATCGGCTATAAAGGAAATGATCTGTTTCTTCAGCAAATGAAGAGAAAGCTTCTTCAGCAGAGGAATAAGTGAAACCACTATTTAAATAGAGAGCTTCGGATGTTTCACCAAAACCTGAGCGTGCCAGACCAGCGCGAACAGCGTGAGTCTGTGGGTGAAGTTCCCACTCTGGCTCTTCGCGCTCGTTGATGGGCTGGAGGCCCCAAGGTCGTTTGCTCATGGTGTAATTGTGGCAGAGTTAGGCCCATGTCCAATACGGCGATTTCGGTAAGTGATTTAAGCAAGAAATACGGCGACCAAGTGGCAGTCTCACATGCCACATTTGAAGTCCCACTTGGAACTATTTGTGGCTTCGTAGGGCCTAACGGTTCGGGCAAAACCACGACGATGCGCATGTTGTTAGGTTTAATAACTCCAACAGGTGGCACCGGGGAAATCTTGGGCGAATCAATTAAGCACCCAGAGAAGTATCTGCCTCGTGTTGGAGCAATGATTGAGGGGCCAGCTTTCTATCCAGCGTTGAGCGGAAAAGAAAATTTAAATGTATTAGCAACTTTAGGTGGATTTTCAACTGATCGCGTTCAAGGGTTATTAGAACAAGTTGGTTTAGGTGATCGCGCAAAATCAAAGTTCAAAACTTACTCATTAGGCATGAAGCAGCGCTTAGGAATTGCCGCTGCACTTTTACCTAATCCAAAGCTATTAATGCTCGATGAACCTACAAATGGTTTAGATCCAGAGGGTATTCAAGAGGTCCGCGCATTACTTCGATCTTTGGCAAATGATGGAACATCAGTATTTGTTTCTTCCCACTTACTTTCAGAACTTGAGTTAATTAGTGATTACTTGGTGATGCTCCGCAAGGGCGAAGTTGTATTCACAGGCAAGATGAGCGATTTAATGCTGAGCCAACAGCCAGTGATTATTGCTAAAGGCGCAAATGAGAATGATTTAACTTTATTACTGGCAATTGCCCAAAAAGCTGGCCACCATGCAACTATCCGAGATAGAGCCGTTCATGTTCAGGGACCTGCCGAGTGGGCTTTTGAATTTAATCGCGCAGCATTTAATGCTGGAATTACCTTGTCCCAGCTCACTCCGCAGCTACCAAATCTTGAAGAAACCTTCTTTGAAATGACAGGTGACAAATAATGTGGAATGTAGCTTTTGCTGAACTCCGCAAACTCCGCCGCCCTACTTTGTTTTTTGGCACCATGGGGGCAGTTGTATTCTTTAGTGCGCTTTTTTCATCACTCCTTTTTCTCCTCATTGATTCACCACAAGGCAACTCTGATCGCGGTCGAATGGTTGGCCGTGAAGTGCTTGGTCTTGCAACAGGTGGAGTTCAAGGATTTAGTAGCGTTGGCGGGTTCTTAGGAATCATTGCGCTTTGTGTGTTTGCTGCCCAAACTGCGCAGGAATACACATATGGAACGCTGCGTAATTTATTAGTTCGCCAACCTGGACGATTGCGCATACTCCTAGGCAAATTTATTGCAATGAAGTTATTTGCATTGATCATGATTGTTTTATCAGCCATTGTCAGCATTGGTGCGTCAGTCATTTTGGCTCCAGGGGCCAAAGTTTCAACTGATCTTTGGTTTGGTGCAGATGGTCGCCATGCAATCTTCACAACTTTTATCAACGTCACCGTTTCAGTCATTGGCTTTGGAACTATTGGGATGGTGCTTGGCTTGCTGCTTCGTTCGCCAATCAACGCTATCTCACTGGGAGTTTTATGGTTATTGATCGTAGAAAACTTATTAATCGCAGTTAAAAACTCCTGGGAAAAGTGGCTGCCAGGAGCACAGTTACAAGCAATTGCATCAGGTGGGGCTCCATCTGGGCGTTCGGCAGGAATTGAATATTCACATGCACTTCTAGTTGGCGGAATCTATGTCGCTATTGGAGCAACAATTGCTTCATTCCTATTTGTCCGCCGTGATGTAGCTAATTAGAGACACCAGCATCAAAACCCACAGTTTTCTAAGGCTGGCCATTTATTCTTAAGTCCTTCCCCCGGAGGTCTTAACTTGAAAAAATACCGAGCGATTTCATTCGCTCTTGCCCTTGGTCTGACGCTTACAACAGCGCCGGCTCTGGCAAAGACCCCAAAACCAACTTTGGCTGAAATTGATGCAGCAAAGAAAGTTGAAGCCGCGAAGAAAAAAGCCGCAGATGCACAAGCTGCAAAGTTAGCGGCAGCAAACCAAACTCTGAGATCTTTAACTGCAAAGGCTAATGCTGCTACTGCACTTTATATTAAAGCCCAAAAAGAATTAGCAATCGCGGTGGCGGCCGCACGTGTAGCGGCGCAATATGCAGCAGAGACTGCCGCTGCTGTTTCAGAAGCACATCGAGTCATTGGGCGCCTTGCAGCAAATGCTTACATTATGGGCGGAAGCATGACGGATATCGAACCATTGCTTAGCTCAAATGGTCCACAAGATTTAATAGATCAACTCAGTACATTAAGTAGTCTGGGAGCAAAGAATTCAATCGCACTTGAGAGATTTAAAGCTGCTGAAGTAATCGCGCGAGCCGCAAAAAAGGCAGCCGACGATGCAAAGATTGAACAACAAAAAGCAACAGATAAAGTAGCAGCGGCTAAAAAAGTTGCAGATGATGCAAAAGCCGAGCAAGCAAAAGAAGTTGCAAAATTGCAAAAGGTTCAAGATGCACTAATGAAAGAGTTAATGAGTGCAAGAAAAGTTAGAACAACTCTTGAGCAGCAACGACAATTAGCTTTGCTGGAAGAATCTCAAGCTAATCAAGCCGATCAAACACCTGGACAAAAGAGTGTGTGGCCAGATATTGGTTTCAAGGGGCGTTCAACTGTTAGAACTACACAAGCACAGCGCGATAAGGCCGTGGCATTTGCAAAGGTTCAAGTTCTTGCACGCAAGCCATATGTGTGGGGAACACAAGGACCAAATACTTTTGACTGTTCTGGATTGGTATATGCGGCATACAAATCAGCTGGATTAACCTGGCCAGATTGGGATCGCCTTAACTCAGCGCTGTATTCGGGTTACACCAAGCATGTTTCTCTCAATGACCTTGTTCCCGGGGACCTTCTCTTCTATTCATATAAAGGAACGATTTCAACAATTCACCACATCACCATTTACGCTGGAAACGGCATGATGTGGGAAGCCAATTCAAAGGGCAAAGGCCTTTTGTTCTCAAATATCTACAGCATTAAGGGCTTAATGCCATTTGGTGGTCGGGTCTAGTCTTAAGGCATGAGTTCACAGCTGCCAGCCATTCGCAGTGCAGTCCGCCCCTTCCTAGAAAAAATGGAGGCCGGCGATCGGATCGTTGTTGCTGTTTCTGGCGGTGCAGATTCATTAGCACTCGCATATGCCCTTTCAATGGAAGTTAAGAAACTTGCACTTCAACTCACTGCTGTAACAATTGATCATCAACTTCAAAGTAAGTCCAGCGAACAAGCAAAGCTTGTAGTTGATCAAATGAAAGAGATGGGTATTGAGTGCAGTGTTGTAAAAGTTGATGTTGAAATTACTGAAGGCCTAGAAGCCTCAGCCCGTAAAGCTCGATATAGTGCTTTAGATAATTTACAAGCCGATGCAATTTTCTTAGGTCACACTCACAATGATCAAGCTGAAAGTGTTTTGCTTGGACTAGCGCGTGGATCAGGTACTCGATCACTTTCAGGTATGGCAGAAGTAAATGGAAAATACATTCGACCATTTCTAACAATCACTCGTGAGCAAACAGAAAATGTTTGTGATGAAATTGGTTTAACACCGTGGAATGATCCGCACAACAAAGATTCACAATTTGCACGGGTACGAGTTCGCACACATGCCCTACCAGTTTTAGAAGAAACAATCGGTCCGGGAATTTCAGATGCATTGGTGCGAAGTGCCCAGCTACTTCGAGATGATGCTGATGCACTCGATCAATGGGCAGAAGAGGAAATTGTTGGATTAGATCTCCATGATTTGGATTGCTCTTATTTGCAGGGCCTACCTAGAGCCATCCGCTCGCGAATTATTCGCAGAGCCATCTATGCCAGTGGCGCCCCGTCAGGTTCAGTCACAGCAGAGCACGTGGGGGCAGTTGAGGCCCTAATTTGCGCGTGGAATGGCCAGGGCCCCGCTCATTTACCCGGCGGTGTGAAGGTTGAGCGTTTTTCGGGCAGACTTTCGCTCTCACGTCACCAACCATAGGGAGCACCGTGGATTTAGCAGCAATCTCAGGCGATATCGAACGCGTCATCGTCACCGAAGAAGCTTTGCAAGCACGCATTAAAGAACTTGCTGCACAGATTGATAAAGATTATGAAGGTAAAGATCTTCTACTTATCGGAGTACTAAAGGGCGCAGTAATGGCTGTTGCCGATTTATCACGTGCATTGCAACGTCACGTTGAAATGGACTGGATGGCAGTTTCTTCATATGGTTCTGGAACAAAATCAAGTGGCGTTGTTCGTATTCTCAAGGATTTAGATCGCGACATCACTGGTCGCAATGTTTTAATTGTTGAAGACATTGTTGATTCAGGTTTAACACTCTCTTGGCTTAAATCTAATCTTGAATCGCGTGGAGTTGGCAGTGTCGAGATTCTTTCAATCTTGCGAAAGCCTGAAGCTGCAAAGGTACATGTAGATGTTAAGTACGTAGGATTTGAAATTCCACCTGATTTTGTCATCGGATATGGTCTTGATTTCGATGAAAAGTATCGCAACCTGCCATTTATTGCTGTGCTTGCCAAGCACATGTACTCATAAGAATTAATTCCCCACGAAACGAGACTATTAAGATATGACTGACGCTAAGAAATCAAAGAAGAAGAGCCCGATGAAGAAGAGTTTTTCGGGTAAAATACCTTCTAAGAAACCAACAACACGTTCTGGTCGCATTTTCCGCGGACCACTTTTTTGGATTCTTGTAGCAATCTTTGGTGTTTCAATCTTTGGTCAAATTAGTGCTGCTGGTAATCGCTATACCCAAATCGAAACTTCTCAAGCCCTAGATGCGATTGCGCGCTCTTCAGTTGAATCAGCAGAAATTGTTGATAAAGATCAAAAGATTCGCTTAGTACTAAAACCAGGTTCTTCAATTAAGGGCGCAACAAAAGTAGAAGCTTCTTACGTGGCTCGCCAAGAACCCACCCTGGTCGATGCTTTAACGGGAAATCCACCTTCAAAGGGCTGGAATGTAAGAGTCCCATCACAGTCATTATTAGTTTCATTCTTGATGTCGATTGTTCCATTCTTACTTATTGGATTTCTTTTCTTCTGGATGATGGGTCAAGCCCAGGGCGGAAATAAGGTATTTCAATTTGGTAGATCACGCGCAAAACTTCAGAGCAATGATGTTCCAAAGACAACGTTTAAAGATGTTGCAGGAGCAGATGAAGCAATTGCCGAACTTGATGAAATTAAAGACTTTCTGGCTAATCCCGATAAATACAGCGTATTAGGTGCCAAGATTCCAAAAGGTGTATTGCTCTTTGGTCCTCCAGGAACAGGAAAAACTCTTCTTGCTCGCGCAGTTGCGGGTGAAGCAAATGTTCCTTTCTATTCAATCTCGGGTTCTGATTTCGTTGAAATGTTTGTTGGTGTTGGTGCAGCACGTGTTCGCGATCTTTTCAATCAAGCAAAAGAGAACGCACCTGCAATTGTTTTCGTAGATGAAATCGATGCTGTTGGTCGCCAACGTGGTGCAGGCATGGGTGGTGGTCATGATGAGCGCGAACAAACTCTCAACCAGTTACTAGTTGAGATGGATGGATTTGAAGAAAATACAAAAGTTATTCTGATTGCTGCTACAAATCGTCCAGATGTTTTGGATCCAGCGCTGCTTCGCCCAGGACGCTTTGATCGTCAAATTGCAGTTGATCGTCCAGATCTAAAAGGACGCGAAGCAATTCTTGCCGTGCATGCAAAGGGCAAGCCATTGGCTGATGATGTGAAGTTACTTGACTATGCACGTCGTACTCCAGGATTTACTGGCGCAGATCTTGCAAATGTATTAAACGAAGCAGCTTTGCTTACCGCTCGCGAAGAAAAGAAATTCATCACAAATAAAGAACTTGATGAATCTATTGATCGCGTCATGGCTGGACCACAGCGTAAATCAAGGATTATGAGCGATTCTGAGCGCCGCGTAACGGCTTATCACGAAGCTGGCCATGCTCTTGTGGCACATGCTTTGCCGCACACTGATCCAGTACACAAAATTACAATCATGCCTCGTGGTCGCGCACTCGGTTACACCATGGTGCTACCGGATGAAGATAAGTACTCAACTACTCGCAATGAACTATTGGATCAATTGGCATATTCATTAGGTGGCCGTGCGGCAGAAGAGTTAATTTTCCATGATCCATCAACAGGTGCTTCAAATGATATTGAAAAGGCAACAACACTTGCTCGAGCCATGGTTACACAATATGGAATGACTGAAGCAATCGGTGCAATTAAACTAGGTGGCGGAAGTACTGAACCGTTCATGGGCCGTGACTACGGACATCAACGAGACTATTCTGAAAATATTGCAGCCGTTGTTGACCGCGAAGTTCGCAATTTAATTGAAAATGCTCATCAAGAAGCCTTTGATATCTTGGTAGCAAACCGCAAAATCCTTGATGAGATGGTCTTAGAACTACTTGAAAAGGAAACTCTGAACAAGGAAGACATCGCCCTTATCTTTAAAAAGGTTCGTGCTGTCACACCTCGTCCAGCCTGGACAGGCTCACCTAATCGAATTCCTTCAGCACAACCTCCGGTAGATGTTCCTGAAAGAGTTGTTGCAGTAGAAACAAAGAAGCCAACACGTCGGAAGAAGTCTGCAAGTGACGATAAGTAAAGTCACAGTGACTGATGGCCGTGCATCAGGTCCTTATGACCAAGCGCGCGCAGAAAAAGCTGTGCGAGAATTACTTCTAGCACTTGGTGAAGATCCAGACCGTGAAGGCTTAAAGGAAACTCCTGCGCGTGTAGCACGGGCGATGAAAGAGAACTTTGAAGGCCTATGGCAATCACCTGAAGAAGTATTAACAACCACTTTTGATATTGGCCATGAAGAGCTAGTAATTGTGCGCGATATTGAGGTCTTTTCGCACTGTGAACATCACTTAACGCCTTTCCATGGTGTTGCACATGTCGGTTATATCCCCAGCGGAAAAATCACTGGGCTTTCCAAGATTGCTCGTTTAGTGGATATGTATTCGCGCAGACCACAAGTGCAAGAGCGCCTAACAACACAAATTGCTGATGCGATGGTTGAGATTTTGAACCCACTTGGCGTAATTGTGATTATTGATTGCGAACATCTGTGCATGTCAATGCGCGGGGTAAAGAAATCCAATGCACGAACAACAACAAGTGCCGTGCGCGGAGTATTACAAAACACTGCAACTCGTGCTGAAGCGATTAGCTTAATTACAAATCGGTAATCACCATGATTGTCATGGGTATTTTAAATATCACACCTGATTCTTTTGCTGATGGCGGACGCCATAATGATTTTGAGGCAGCAGTAAATCGTGGTCACGAGATGTTAGCTGAAGGTGTTGACATCATCGATATCGGTGGTGAATCCACTAAGCCAGGTGTTGATCGTGTTTCGGAGGAAGAAGAACTGGCTCGGGTGATTCCAGTAATTAGAGAATTAGCAAAGGCTGGTGCACGAATTAGCATCGACACAATGCGAGCAAGTACTGCAAAAGCTGCAATTAAAGCTGGGGCACAAATTATTAATGATGTCAGCGGTGGATTAGCTGATCCAGAAATGTTGCCAATAGCTGCAGAACTAGGTGTGCCATACATAGCAATGCACTGGCGGGGGCACTCTAAAGATATGAATTCCCGGGCAGTGTATGGAGATGTAGTTGCAGATGTCATTTCAGAACTACAAGAACGAGTCAGCGCAGCTTTAGATGCTGGAATTACCAAAGATAATTTGATAATTGATCCAGGTATTGGCTTTGCTAAAGATGCCCATCACAACTGGGAAATCATTGATTCCATTGATGAATTCGTAGCCCTTGGATACCCAGTGTTAATCGGAGCTTCGCGCAAACGTTTTCTAGGTGGAGACAATCCCGATGAGCGCGAGGCTGCAACTATTGAGCTAACTAAACGCCTATCCATATCTGGCATTTGGGGAGTTAGAGTTCACTCTGTGAAACCTCACAAGGAAGTTCTTAACTCATGAGTGATCAGATATTTCTCACTGGTATTGCAGGTTTTGGATATCACGGGCTCTTTGATCATGAGCGCCACAATGGTCAGGATTTCTTTGTTGACGTTGTTTTGACTGTGGATTTAACAACTGCATCTCAAAGCGATGAAATTGGCGACACCGTCAATTACGCAGAGATTACGAACTTAGTCGTAGCGCAGATAACCACAGAGCCGGTTAACTTGATTGAAAAGTTAGCAGGTCGCATTGCAGATCAGATTCTAAGAGACCACGCTAAAGTTTTAGTTGCTACAGTCACAGTTCATAAGCCACAAGCTCCAGTAGATGCCGTATTTAAAGATATTGCCGTGCAGGTCACACGTAAGCGATGAAGGCAGTTATTGCACTCGGTGCAAATATTGGAAATCCAAAAGAGAATTTAGATATTGCTGTTGCACTTTTGAAAGAAGCAACAGATCTTCAAAGCATCTCTTCTTATCACTCCACAGCGCCCGTTGGTGGCCCGCAGCAGCCTGATTATTTGAACGCTGTGTGTATTGTTGAAAGTGAACTACCAGCAACAGAATTGCTCGCACTCTTGCACGGGATTGAAAAATCTATGGGTAGAGAAAGAATTGAACGTTGGGGACCAAGAACTATTGATTTAGATCTTATTCAATATGGACCACTCCTGAGTAAGAGTGAAGAGCTAGAACTGCCTCATCCACGGGCACATGAGCGCCGCTTTGTTTTAGAGCCTTGGTTTGAAATAGAACCCGATGCCATCCTGCTTACACATGGGAAAATAAGCCAGCTTTTGGAACAATTGCCTAAGTAAGCCTAAACTTGTTACATCTTGCCCGGTACCTGAAAGGACTGGAGCCACACGATGACTGTATTAGTGCCAACTATGGGTGCCTTGCATAAAGGTCACCAAGCGTTGATTAAGCGTGCTCGAAGTATGAGCAAAGAAGTCGTTGTGAGTATTTTTGTTAATCCACTTCAATTTGAAAATGTAGATGATCTTAAAAACTATCCGCGTAGTCCTGAAAGAGATATCCAGTTAGCAACGTTGGCTGGTGCCACAGAAGTGTGGATGCCTGAGTATGAAGAGATTTATCCAGCTGAGATTAAGAAGTTAAGCGCAGGTCCATTGGGCAAGCTCTATGAAGGCCAATCTCGTCCAGATCATTTTGATGGTGTTGTAACAGTTGTTAATCGCTTATTTGAAATTGTTAAACCAAATTCTGCAGTCTTTGGTGAAAAAGACTTTCAGCAACTAGCAATCATCAAGGGGATGAAAAGCTCAGTAGAGATTATTGGTGTGCCAACTGTTCGCGAATTTGATGGTCTTGCCCTTTCTTCTCGCAACGTTCGCCTGAGTGAACAAGGACGAGTAAGTGCCAATGTCATTCAAAGAGCTTTGGCTGCAGCCCATTTGGCTCCTAGTGTTGTTATCGCCCAAGAGATTATTGATTCAACACTTGCAACTGAGGCTGGATTTAAAAAGGATTACGCGGTAATTATCGATGAAGATTCATTTGTAATAGCAACTGATCAAACACGTAAGAAACGAGCAATTATTGCGGGCTGGATAGATGGAGTTCGCTTGATTGATAATATGAAAATGGGAGAGGGGCGCTAAGTGTTACTAACAGTTGATGTGGGTAATACCAATACCGTATTGGGAGTTTTTAAAGGCGATGAATTAGTGCGCTCATGGCGCGTTAAAACAGATCCTCGCAGCACAGCAGATGAACTCTGGCTCCAATACCGCTCACTTGTAGATGGCTATGAAATCACTGGGTTATCAGTGTGTTCAACAGTGCCAGCGACTTTGCGTGAGCTTCGCTCGATGATTGATGATTATTTCTCAAATATCAGAGTGACAATTGTTGAGCCTGGAATCAAAACAGGCGTGCCACTTCTAGTTGATAATCCAAAAGAAATTGGCGCTGACAGAATCGTTAACACCCTGGCTGCACATACTCTTTTCGGTGGACCGGCAATTGTTGTTGATTTTGGTACTTCAACTAACTTAGATGTCGTTTCACCTAAAGGTGAGTTTCTAGGTGGCGCACTTGCTCCAGGAATTGAAATCTCTGTTGATGCCTTAGCTTCTCGAGCAGCCCAACTTCGCAAAGTTGAATTAGTTCGCCCAAAGAATGTCATTGGCAAGAACACAGTTGAAGCTCTTCAATCCGGAACTATCTTTGGATTTGCCGGACAAGTAGATGGATTAGTCGATCGCATTTCAGCCGAACTTCTTGAAAGCTATTCACAGCCACCAACAGTCATCGCTACGGGTGGCTTAGCCCCGCTAATAATTGGTGTTTCTGAAACTATCGACCATCATGAGCCAGATTTAACGCTCATTGGCCTTCGTTTGATTCACGAACGAAATGCCTAACTCGGTAGACTTCGCCTCATTATGAGCACAGAGAACACACCTATTGAAGAGGATCTGCCAGAGCAGCTTCGCATTCGCCGTGAAAAGCGTGCATCGCTACTAGAGGGTGGAACGCAGCCATATCCAGTCTCTGTGCCAAGAACTAAAACTTTAAAAGAAGTACGCGAAAAGTATTCAGCCCTTGAAATCGATGTTGCCACAGGAGATATCGAATCCTTAACGGGTCGCATTATTTTTAAGCGCGACACTGGCAAGCTTTGTTTTGCAACTCTTCGCGAAGGCGATGGAACAGAACTTCAAGCAATGTTCTCGTTGGATAAAATTGGTCAAGAATCAATCGATTCCTGGAAATCTGATATTGATTTAGGTGACATTGTTTCTGTTACCGGCGAAATCATTACATCAAAGCGCGGTGAACTTTCTATTCTTGCTAACTCATGGGAGTTGGCTTCTAAATCTCTTCGCCCACTTCCAAATGATCACAAGCCAATGTCAGAGGAAACTCGTGTGCGCATGCGCTATGTCGATCTCATTGTTCGACCAGAAGCTCGTAGCAATGCACGCCTGCGCCCACAAGTGATGCGCTCACTTCGCGAAACTTTCCACAATCAAGACTTTGTGGAAGTAGAAACACCAATGCTGCAGGTTATGCATGGTGGAGCCGCTGCTCGTCCATTCAAATCTTTCTCTAACGCATATGACATGGATCTTTACTTACGTATTGCTCCAGAGCTCTTCCTTAAGCGCTGTGTTGTAGGTGGTATAGAGCGCGTATTTGAGATTAACCGAAATTTCCGAAATGAAGGCGCTGACTCTTCTCACTCACCAGAGTTTGCAATGATTGAGAGCTATCAGGCATATGGCGATTGGCGCAGCATTGCGGATTTAACTCGCGAACTTGTTCAAAATGCTGCGATGGCAGTTGCTGGTTCACACGTTGTTACCCACCATGATGGTCGCCAAGCAGATCTAGGTGGAAAGTGGCGTGAAATATCCCTATACGACGCTATCTCTGAAGGCGTTGGGCAAAGCGTTACTGCGCTAACCCCTATTGATGAACTAAAAACAATTGCCGCAAAGCTAGGCATGAAGATTGATCCAAAGTGGATTACAGGCAAGTTGGCTGAAGAAATCTTTGAGCATGTTGCTAAAGATCAGTTAATTGCACCTACCTTTGTTATGGGTTTCCCAGTTGATACTTCTCCTCTTGTTCGTGCACACCGTGATATTCCTGGTGTGGCTGAAAAGTGGGACCTCTATGTTGATGGTTTTGAATTAGCAACTGGTTACTCAGAGTTAATTGATCCAGTTATTCAGAGAGATCGCTTAGTTGAGCAAGCAACTCTTGGAGCTAAGGGTGATCTAGAAGCGATGCAAGTAGATGAAGATTTCTTACGTGCAATGGAATTTGGAATGCCACCAATGGGTGGAATGGGAATGGGTGTTGATCGATTATTGATGGCGCTGACTGGACTTGGAATTCGTGAAACTATTTTGTTCCCGTTAGTAAAGCCTGAGGTTGAATAAGAATGGTTCTTGTTCGCCCTGCAAAAACTAATGATGTGAAAGCAATTCGCTCACTAGTTGATTCATACGCCGCTCCGGGTCAAATGCTCTCTAAAGAAACAGTTACTTTGTATGAGAGTGTGCAAGAGTTTATTGTTGCTGAAGTTGACGGCGTAGTAGTTGGGTGCGGAGCACTACATATTCTTTGGGAAGATTTAGCTGAAGTTCGCACCATGGCAGTTAAGAAAGAACTTAATCGCCAAGGCATTGGTCATAAAATTCTGGAAGCAATCATTGCGCGCGCAGGTGAAGTTGGAGTTGAAAAGATTTTCTGTCTTACTTTCCAAACTGAGTTCTTTGGAGCCCACGGCTTTGAAGTAATTGAGGGAACCCCAGTTGACCCAACGGTCTATGCCGAGCTTTTGCGCTCCTATGACGCCGGTGTGGCCGAGTTCTTAGATCTTGAATCTGTGAAGCCAAATACCCTGGGCAACACCCGAATGCTCAAGAAACTGGCCTAGATATAGCCTTCGCCGGGCATAAAACACCTAGTTATTGGGTTATAAAAACCAGTAGCTGTTCACCTCGCGAGCGTAAGCCTGTAGGTATTAGGCTAAAGAGAAGACCACAGGAAGAGAGCCCCGCCCATGTTTGAGCGCTTTACAGATCGAGCCCGCCGAGTCGTCGTGCTGGCCCAAGAAGAAGCTCGCATGCTCAATCACAACTACATCGGCACAGAGCACATCTTGCTCGGACTCATCCATGAAGGTGAAGGCGTTGCTGCAAAAGGTCTTGAGTCATTAGGTATTTCACTTGAAGGCGTTCGCGCACAAGTAGAAGAAATTATTGGTCAAGGACAACAAGCTCCAAGTGGGCATATTCCATTTACTCCACGTGCAAAGAAAGTTCTAGAACTTTCACTTCGTGAAGCGTTGCAACTTGGTCACAACTACATTGGCACAGAACACATTTTGCTTGGCCTTATACGCGAAGGCGAAGGCGTTGCGGCGCAGGTTCTTGTAAAGCTTGGTGCTGATCTCAACCGTGTTCGCCAACAAGTTATTCAATTACTTTCTGGTTACCAAGGAAAAGAAGCTGTACAAACAGGTGGACCTGCAGAGGGCACACCATCAACATCATTAGTTCTTGATCAATTCGGTCGCAACCTGACACAAGCAGCCCGCGAAGGAAAGCTCGATCCAGTTATTGGTCGCGAAAATGAAATCGAACGTGTAATGCAAGTTCTTTCACGTCGCACAAAAAATAACCCAGTTCTAATCGGTGAACCAGGTGTTGGTAAGACTGCAGTTGTTGAAGGCCTTGCACAAGCAATCTATAAGAACGATGTTCCAGAGACTTTGAAAGATAAGCAGCTCTATTCACTTGATCTTGGCGCACTTGTAGCCGGTAGCCGCTACCGTGGAGATTTCGAAGAGCGCTTGAAGAAAGTACTAAAAGAGATTAAAACTCGTGGAGACATCATTCTTTTCATCGATGAAATCCACACACTTGTCGGCGCAGGAGCTGCAGAAGGTGCAATTGATGCTGCCAGCATCTTGAAGCCAATGCTTGCACGTGGTGAACTACAGACAATCGGTGCAACAACTCTTGATGAGTATCGCAAGCATGTTGAAAAGGATGCAGCCCTTGAGCGCCGCTTCCAACCAATTCAAGTTAAAGAGCCATCAGTTGCTCACACAATTGAAATTTTGAAGGGTCTTCGCGATCGCTACGAAACTCACCACCGTGTTTCAATTACAGATGGTGCATTAGCTGCGGCAGCAAACCTTGCTGATCGTTATGTCTCAGATCGTTTCTTGCCAGATAAGGCAATCGATTTAATCGATGAAGCAGGCTCACGCCTTCGTATCAAGCGCATGACTGCCCCTGCAGAACTTCGCGCATTTGATGACAAGATCGCAGATGCCCGTAAGGAAAAAGAATCTGCCATCGATGGTCAAGATTTTGAAATGGCAGCATCACTTCGCGATAAGGAAAAGAATCTGATTGCTGAAAAGCATGAAGCTGAAAAGAATTGGAAAGCAACTGATCTAGATAAGGTCACTGAAGTTGATGAAGAACTCATCGCCCAGGTACTCTCAATCTCAACAGGAATCCCTGTCTTTAAACTTACAGAGGAAGAAACTGCACGCCTTCTTCGTATGGAAGATGAACTACACAACCGTGTTATTGGACAAGACCAAGCAATCAAGGCTTTGTCACAAGCAATCCGTCGCACACGCGCAGGTCTAAAGGATCCACGCCGTCCAGGTGGATCATTTATCTTCGCTGGTCCTTCAGGTGTTGGTAAGACTGAGCTTTCTCGCACACTTGCTTCATTCCTATTCGGTGATCAAGATGCATTAATTCAACTCGATATGTCTGAATACTCAGAGCGTCACACCGCATCTCGTTTGTTCGGTGCACCTCCAGGATATGTTGGATATGACGAGGGTGGACAGTTAACTGAAAAGGTTCGCCGTCGCCCATTCTCAGTTGTTCTTTTCGATGAAATCGAAAAAGCACACCCAGATATCTTTAACTCACTTCTTCAGGTTCTTGAAGATGGTCGTCTAACAGATGCACAAGGACGCACTGTTGACTTCAAAAACACTGTCATCATCATGACTACAAACCTTGGAACACGCGATATCTCAAAGAGCTTGGGTCTTGGTTTTGCCAACAGCGATGATGATCAAACAAATTATGAGCGCATGAAGGGCAAGGTAAGTGATGAACTTAAGTCTCACTTCCGTCCTGAGTTCCTCAACCGCATTGATGACGTCATCGTCTTCCACCAGTTGACTAAGGATCAGATTATTCAAATTGTTGATTTGATGATCAAGAACCTTGATGATCGTTTGCAAGCAAAGGACATGGGAATTGAATTAACTCCTGCAGCTAAGGATCTGCTTGCTGCACGTGGTTATGACCCACTTCTTGGTGCACGCCCACTTCGTCGCACAATTCAACGTGAAATCGAAGATGCTCTTTCAGAGCGCATCTTGTTCGGTGAACTAAAGGCGGGGGAAATCATCGTTGTTGATGTTGAGGGAGTAGACGCAGAAGCTGTCTTCACATTTAAGGGTGCTACTAAGGCGCAAATGCCTGATTCACCTGAAGATCTTGCTGAAGCACCAACTGCTTAGTAACTAAATGACTAAGAGGCAAGAGTTCACGGTTTTAAAAACCTATCCAGGCTTTGAAATCCGTGAATATAAGCCCTGTGTAATTGCCGAAGTCAAAAGTTCTGCTAATTACTCCGATGCTGGAAGTTCAGCTTTTCGTTCACTCTTTGGTTACATCTCCAAAGGCAATAATGCCGAGCAGGCAATAGCTATGACTGCCCCTGTGATTACTGCGAAAAAATTCGACAATCTCACTGAGGATGAATGGTTTGTCTCATTTGTGATGCCAGCAGGAAGCACACTTGCCGATATGCCTCTGCCAATTAATTCTAAGGTTGTCTTGCGCGAACTGGGTGCAGAGATTTGTGTTGCTGCTTCATTTCGTGGCAAAGCAACTACTGCCTTATCTGCAGAGAAAATCGCTGCACTTCGTGCAGCTGCCGAAAAGCAAAACGTGGCACTTTCTGCGGAGACTAGAGTCGCTCGCTTTGATCCACCATTTAAACCCAGTTTCCTGCAATACAACGAGATTGTGATTCCAACTAATTAAGAGTTAGTGAAAGTAAGGGATTACGTACTGTTCCTTGTGCGAGAACTATAAAACTCAGGCTAGCTTTAGAGAATTAGGCGGCCATAGGCATCCAAAGCACTTCTCGCAATGCTGTCCCGTTGCTACTCTTCAAAGGTGAAGCGCGCCCTGACCACCATATTGATTGCCTCTTTAGCCTTAGCAATCAGCCCTGTAATCTCAAGCGCTGCCGTTAAAGCAGGGGATGCATGTAAGAAGGCGGGTCAGGTAAGCAGCGCTGCAGGTAAGAAGTACACCTGCATTAAAAAGGGTAAGAAGTTAGTTTGGAACAAAGGCGTGGTCTTTATTAAGCCAACTCCAACCCCAGTTCCAACCCCAGTTCCAACTCCAACCCCAACTCCAACCCCAGTTCCAACTCCAACCCCAATAATTGATCCACTAACTGCTCAATTAGAGCTCGAAAAAATTAATTTCAAAAATGACATGGTCTTTAGAATCACGGATGAAGTTCTCGAACGAAAAGCAGATAGTGGAAAATTCTTTAAATCTGATTCAAGATTGGTTGGTAACTTTCAAGCCGTTCGTGCTGCAGCCTATAACACAATTGTGAATCACAAGCCTGATGTTTCTCACCCAAAAATTATATTTGAATATCAGATTAGCAAGACTTTCCCAAAAATATTAGCGGACTACTCAGTAAAGCAAATTGAAGCGTCTGCAAATTATTGGAATTTTGTTCTTGATGTACCAACTTCAATCACAATTAAGTTGGTTACTGAACAAGATCGTGATTCTGTATTGC
The DNA here is from genome assembly GCA_000378885.1 of actinobacterium SCGC AAA044-N04. Classification (GTDB taxonomy): domain Bacteria; phylum Actinomycetota; class Actinomycetes; order Nanopelagicales; family Nanopelagicaceae; genus Planktophila. The sequence continues at coordinate 44,456 of KB900462.1, forward strand.
AAGATCCTTTAATGTTTTCAGGAATGGGACAAGCTCTTGATCGTTTGGCGAATTGGGACCCTAACACACATCTAATTTTTTTCACTGGTGGTGGTGGATATCTTTCTCATAAAAGTAATGGCTCAATTAGGGGCGTACTTATGCTTGCTACATCAAGTCGTGCTTACACAGAACGTATGAACTTTGAATGGCCAGCGACTGCATCCCATGAATTTGCTCATGTGATTCAGGGATACTTCTTTAAGGATCGTTTGCCAGAGTTAACCGACGATCAATACCAAGCTGTCAGCCCTGATAATTTCCGTGAAGGAACTGCAAACCTCTTTGGCTATGCACTTTCATTAGGTAACTTAGGTTGGTACAGCGATGCAATGGATAAAAACCTTCTAAATTGCCTGAATGATGTAGGAAATTGGGCTCGAACTCAAAGCGAATCAGACATTATCGAATTACTAAATGCGACCGAGTTAAGAACTCCTGATGAGGCACACACAATGGCCTATCCAATGGGTGCACTACTTTATGAATGGGTTCTTTACAAATATGGTCTTGAAAAAGTTCAGGAATTATTCAAAGGCCAAGGTATAACTGTTGACTATTCTGCAAATATTAAGAAAGTGCTTGGTGTGAGTAAGGTTGAACTCTACAAAGATGCTGCACCTTATATTCTTGCCACAATCAAAAGTGTCAAAGGATAAAATCTAAAGGGTAATAGATTTTAAGTTCACAGGAATTTGAAGTTTTGGTTGGAGGTTAATTAACTCCCAAGTTTTTTAAGTGCATCTCCGCTAAGACGAAATACCGTCCATTCATCCATGGCCACTGCGCCTATGGATTTATAGAGTTCAATCGAAGGTTCATTCCAATCAAGAACCCACCATTGGAATCTTTCATACCCGCGTTCCACACATATCTTTGCAAGAGTTTTTAGGAATCCCATTCCAAAACCTTTGCCACGATGGGCAGGATCAACATAGAGATCTTCTAAATACAGACCTGGTTTTCCTAGCCATGTTGAGTAATTCAAGAACCAAATTGCTATACCAATTACTTCACCATCAACTTCGGCAACATGGCAGAAAGCGCTTGGCTTATCACCAAAGATTGTTTCTTCAATTTGTTGCAACGTTGCCTTTGCCTCTAGTGGGGCTTTTTCATACTCAGCTAAATCTTTAATGAGTTGCAGGATGCGTGGAGCATCTTGCTTTATAGCAACGCGGATCATGCGGGCAGTCTATAACGCTTGCGGGGGATAGCTTCTATAAGTAAATCTGCCTGCAGAGTTTTAAGAGCTTTTTCAACTTGTGACTCATCTGGCCAGAGTTTTTTGATTGCATTCTCAGTTAGCGATTCATTCTCACGCAGAGCTTGAACGATTGTGCCACGGCACTTTCTATCGGTGCCGTGCCAATCTTGAGATTTACGTACTAAATCGGTTTTTGGATAACCATTCTTTCGCCAATTACATTGGCCAATGACTGGACACTGCTCACAGATTGGGTTTTTAGATGTGCACACCAGAGCGCCAAGTTCCATCGTTGCAGCAGCCCATATGTGAGCATTCTTTGGAGGTTGCAGAGCAAGCCGCGAAGCTTTCTCTCTAGTTGTTGGTGCTGGCTTTGGATGTTCATTTCCATCAATGATGCGGGTTAACAACCGTCTGATATTCACGTCCATGACAAGAGTTTGTTTTTCAAAAGCAAAAGCTCCTATTGCAGCCGCGGTGTATTCACCGATGCCGGGAAGAGTTTGTAAGGTGGCAGGATCTTCTGGGACTTGGTTATTGAAATCTTCGGCAATGATTTGTGCTGCAGCATGTAGGCGAAGAGCACGACGTGGATAGCCAAGTCGTCCCCACGCTGTAATAACTTCGGCCGGTGATGCTTTAGCTAAATCTTTAGGAGTTGGCCAACGCTTCATCCATTCATCCCATTTAGGAAGAACACGGTTGACCGGAGTTTGTTGCAACATGTATTCGCTGACCATGACACCCCAAGGTGTTGTTTTGCGCCATGGCAGATCGCGTTTGTTTTTCTTAAACCAGGAAACTATCGGTTTTTCTAACTGGTTCATTCGCCAGTGATTTTTACCCGTTTGAGTGCTTGATCAAGACGTGAAACTTCAAAGATCTCCATACCTGCAATCTTTGTCTCTGATCCAGATGGAACTAATGCGCGTTTGAAACCTAAACGAAATGCTTCCTGCAGGCGGCGATCAACGCCACTCACCTTACGAATTTCACCTGCTAGACCAACTTCACCGATTGCAACTAAATCAGAAGGCAAAGCTAAACCTTTAGCTGCAGATGCAACGGCTAAAGCCAACGCTAAATCAGCAGCGGGCTCTGACATTTTCATGCCACCAACTGTTGCTGCATAAACATCGCGGCCACCTACTCGAACACCTGCGCGAAGTTCTAGAACAGCTAAAGTCATTGATGTGCGGGCAGAATCAAGGCCAGAGACAACACGACGTGCATTTCCAAAATCATTCTCACGCCCTTGGCTTACTAACGCTTGAATCTCTGCAAGTAAAGGACGGCGGCCTTCAAGAGTGACAGTCACGCACGTTCCAGGCACTGGTTCTGCATGGCGGGATGTAAAAAGCCCAGTTGGGTCAAGCACAGATTCAATTCCTGAATCACTTAAATCAAAACATCCCACTTCATCAGATGCACCAAAGCGGTTTTTAATTGCACGGATAAGACGAAGACGTGAGTGACGCTCTCCTTCAAACTGCAAAACAACATCAACAATGTGTTCAAGAAGTCTAGGACCTGCGATAGAGCCATCTTTAGTCACATGGCCCACAAGAAGTAATGTGATGTCACGATCTTTACAGATACGAATAAGTGCTCCAGCAACTTCGCGCACTTGTGTCACACCACCAGGTGAGCCATCTGCGGAGCTGCTACCAATAGTTTGTACTGAGTCAATAATGAGTAACTGTGGTTTAACGGCGTCAATGTGAGCAATGACTGCGCCGAGATCTGTTTCAGATGCTAGAAAGAGTTGTGGGTCAATTGCTTTAATGCGCTCTGCACGTAGTCGGACTTGTGATGCAGATTCTTCACCACTGACATAGAGGGCAGGAATTCCTTTAGCTGCAGTTTGCGCCGCAACTGAGAGAAGTAGCGTTGATTTACCAACTCCAGGTTCACCCGCTAACAAGATTGCAGCACCTGGAACTAATCCACCACCGAGTACGCGATCGAGCTCTGATACGCCTGTAGGACGGGCATGTGCTGCAGATAGATCAACATCTCCAATAGGAGTTGCTTTACTTGTTACATTTCCAGGAACAAGTGAGAGTTTCTTGGGCGCAGCTAACTCTTCTACAGAGCCCCATGCTTGGCATTCACCGCAGCGGCCAACCCATTTTTGCGAGCTCCAACCGCATTCACTACAGCGGAATGGATCTTTCTCAACTTTGGCCATGGGTAGAGCCTAGAACGAAGGACTGACTATTTCTTCTGGGCAGCAAGTGTTGCTGGATGTTGGATGACAAAGAGGGGAAGTGAACGGGACTGAGCATCCTTAATACCTGCAATTCGGATATCACACAGGCGTGCCAGCTCAGCGTAGGCCTGCTCACCCATAAGTTTTTGGAGTTCATACTTATTGGAGATATACACCGGCTCGGTTCCTACGTGTGCATCAGGATTGCTTGTGCAGTACCAATCGAAATCTTCTCCGCCATCGCCCCATGCAAGGCGCTCATATTCACCGATAACGGTAATTGAATATTCGCGCTCGCCAACTTCGCGAGTTTCAAAACTACGACGTAATGGCAACTGCCAGCAAACATCTGGCTTGGTATCTACAAAGTGTTTCTTTTCTTTGATTGCTAAGTGGTGCAGTACGCAACCAAATGAACCAGTGAAACCTTCCGCCTCATAACCTTTGCGGTTTAAGAAAATACATCCATCTTCAACGCGACGTGTCTTGCGATCGCCATCTTCATCTTTTTCAGAAATACGTAAAGCCCCACCAGGCTTTTTTGGACGAGCCTCTGAATAGAACTGCCACATATCTGGAGTTAAGTAAGCGGCAGCTTTATCTGTGCGCTTTTCATCATCTTCATCTGTATACATCGCACCTTCAGTGCAGCAACCACTAAATGGTTGGCTCTTAAATACTCCTTGGCAACCATCGCCATAAATACAGGTCCAATATGAGGTCAACCATGTGAGGTCGCACTTGAAGATTTCTTCTTCGTCATTGGGGTCGCTAAATTCAACCCAATCACGCGCAAACCCAGGTTTTAATTCAGACATAGTCGCAGAGCCTACAGGCATAAAGGTAGGCTTGTTACATGAATCAAGTTGGAGTAATCGGGGCCGGAGTAATGGGCGAAGCCCTTATCGCTGCGCTGATTGCTTATGGCACTGCGCCAGGTTCCATTACTATCTCTGAAAAGCGTAAAGACCGAGCTGATGAACTACGTGAACGCTATGGAATCAAGGTTGAAGATGTTGCAACTAATGTTTCCAAAGCTGATGCGCTCCTTCTTGTAGTTAAACCACAAGATATGGCTGCAGTCCTAGATGAAATCAAGGGATCAATCAATAAATCAGCCGTAGTCATCACATTTGCAGCAGGCAAGAAGATCTCATTCATTGAACAAGGACTTGGAACGGGTAATCCAGTTGTTCGCGTAATGCCAAATACCCCAACTTTGGTTGGCGCGGGAATGGCTGCAATCTCACTTGGAGCAGGCGTAAGTGCAGATCAATCTAAATTTGTCTCAGGTTTTCTAGCTGCAACTGGCAAAGTGATTGAAGTCAGTGAAGATCTGCAAGATGCAGTGACTGCAACCAGTGGATCAGGTCCTGCCTACTTCTTTAGATTCGTTGAAGCAATGGTTGAAGGCGCTAAAGCTCTTGGTTTATCTGATGCTGATGCAACAACTCTAACAGTGCAAACAATTGTTGGGGCAGCAAAATTGCTCGATGAATCAGGAAAGAATGCAACAACCTTGCGCGAAAATGTCACAAGCCCAAACGGAACAACTGCCGCAGCTCTTGCCTCCTTTGAATCACATCAACTGGGTGATGTAGTTGCCCAAGCTATGAAAGCCGCGCGCGATCGCTCGCAGGAATTAGCTTGAAACGCTTACTTTCACTCGTTGTAATTTCTTCTCTTTTCTTCACACCACTAGCGAACGCAGCACCTAAAAAGCCTGTAGTTAAATCTCTTAAGTTGCTTACAACAATTGGTTCTGCTGATGAGTTTTCTGGAGTGGTTGCTTCAGGGCGAACCATCATTGTTTATGGCAATAAAGGTGATAAATCATTTGCTAAAGCCGTAGATATAGCTGGAAAAGAGCTCTGGAACATTGAGCTAGATAAAGCATCGCCTTCGGTAATAACGGCTGCAACAGTCGATAGCAGTGGAGTTATGTGGCTTGCAGGTTCAACTTCACTGGCGCGTGCAACGCCTACGCCTTCTCCATCTGCTTCTATACTCAATCCGGATAAAACTATCCCTATTGCTGAAATATTTAATGCTGACTTAGATGCTTTTTCATTATGGTCGCTTAATCCCATAACGCAAGCACTCGCTCAATACACAGTGCAACTGAGTGCACCGATTCTAATAAATTCCATTGCAGTTGATAAAAATGGGATAACGGCTGTTGGAAGCTCTGGCACAATCATTAATGCCGATCGTTCGGGAAAAATAGCTAAGCCCATTAATGTCGGTACGGAATCAACAGTATTTGAATCTGTTGTGAAAAATACTGATGGATCAATCACTGTAGTTGGATCAAGTGGTGAAACTTTAGGCGGTAAAAAACTTGTAGGAAAAGTTGATGGAGTAATTATCAAAGTTTCTAAAGTGGGAAAAGTTGTTTCAGTTGTGCGAAGTAGCGCACCTAAAGCTTCAAGAAACTGGCTGAGCGCAACCAATTCACTTTTACTTGGAGGGGAAGTAATAACTGGTGCAAAAGCCGAGAGCGCAGTGACCAAGTTTTCAAATGCGTATGTTCCAACTTGGACATACAGATTAAGTTCTAGCGGTAAGACTTTTACTGCAGGATCAACATTTGCTTTTTTTCAATCAAAGGGTGCGATAACACAGCTGGCTAATTGGGCACCTAAGAGCGCACAAGCCTTACTTCTAACCTTTGATGCCAAAGGTGTCATTACTGGCGGCTACAGCGCTCCAGCCGAGCAAAAGGAAGTACTAGGGCTCTACCTTTCCAAGGATTTGGGTCCTTTGTGTATCACTTCAAGCGCAGAAACCGTTTCGATTTTTACCCTCAACTAGAGGTAACCTAACTCCTTAAGCATTAACGATTCTAGAAATGAGAGCGTGACATATGGGTTCCGTAATTAAAAAGCGACGCAAGCGCATGGCGAAGAAGAAGCATAAGAAACTTCTCAAGAAGACTCGCATTCAGCGCCGTAACGCTAAATAGTAATTACGGTTTCAGTAAGGCCAGCTTTCCATTAACCGTGGCAAGCACATACTTAACTTTGTTAACGATCACCCAGGTGCTCTGAGTAGGTTCAGAGCCTTGGGTGCTTCTAATTAGACTGATTGCAGATTGGCCAAGATCTTTCTTGGATGTATCAACAGCACATAGTCGCTCTTGGCAGTTAAAGAGAATTGTTTTTCCATCAGTAGATAGATACTCACCCGGAGTTCCAAAGTTTTCAGTTGTGATCTTTGAAATCTCAAGTGGCTTACTAAGCAGCGCCCAGCGCAACTGGTTTGGCTTTGGGAAGGTGGCCATTGAAGTAGCCATCCAAGTTATGAATACATCGTTGTTTACTTTACTCATTGCAACGTCATAGCCAAAGGCAGATGCATCATCAGTTGAGACATCCAGAGTTTGATAACTCCAAGTATTTGCATCACTTCCAGTTCGAATTGCCACACGGATAGCCCCAGAAGTTATCTCTTTCTTTTGATTCATAGTTACCACGGAATCATATGCAACATAAGTCTTAACCCCATCAAAGATGGCTTGGAGATGGAAACCAACGTCACCTGTTGAGCGGCCATCAGTTTTACGATCTCCATCAACCATTTCATAAACCCAGTCTGGGCCTTTACTTTTTACTGCACCTAATAAGACGCCTTGGCTCTCATCACGATAGAAAACTTGGATGGCTGAAGCTGTTGCAACACAAGCATTTGAAACGCTCACATCACTTGATGTACGAACGCGAATAGAATCGGAATAGTCATTAACTGATGGTCCATCACCATCGACCACATTAAAGGTAAAGCTCTTGCCGTTATAGGCGGCATAGCGCAGATCTTTATCTGTTGAGTCACTATAGAAAAGGTGTAATGTCTGCTTCTTGCCGCTTCCATTAACACACATGGAAATCTGTCCTGATATTGGATGTGTAGTTCGCCCGCTTGTTCCACCAGCACCATCCACAGTTACTTTCTTCCACGTTTTGCCATCGTATGTAGCAAGCTTTAAATCACCGCTCTTTGTGTCGGTGTACGCAACCGTTGGTTGGCCGTTAAAGGTCGTACTTGAAACTGATTTACCATCGGCAGTCGAATCTAAAACTGAGCTCTTCCAGCCCGCTTGTGGAGGAACTGCCTTACTTGTTGCTGGCGCCGAGAGTCCTAATGAGTTCTTTGCAACAACAGAAAATGTGTAAGAAACGCCATTCTTTAATCCAGCAATTATCACTGGGCTAGAAAGAGCCTTCTTTTCAACTCCAGTTTTTAGATTCTTAACAATATATTCACTTACTTGGGCAGTACGGATATTTACAGGCGGATCAAATGAAACAAGCACTGAAGAGTCACCAATAAATGCTTGAACATTGCGCGGTGATTCAGGTAAACCGGTAGCGATACCTGTTGGTGGCTTATTGCGCATATCTTCCATCATCGCTAACAACAAAGGTCCTGGTTCTTTAAAGATCTCACCTGGATCTAAATTAGGTGTCATTACTGAATCCAAACCAGTCTTTGAAAATGTTGCTTCATCCAAGTGACTAGTAGAAGAACCTGATTGATATCGAGATGGTGTGTATAACTTTGGCTTCACACCGCCATTAGCTTTAATTCCAAGGGGACCGGACCACACAAGTGAAGATGTAAGTGCATTACCAAGTTCAAGTGAAGGTGATGGTAAATCTGCTAAACGTCGACCATCTGTAGTTTGTGCATATGCATCAAATGGAGTTGGTTGATCCAAGCTGGCAATACCGTAGTAGGAGTCGTAAGCATCATTTGATAGGAAACCTAATCCATGTGCAATTTCATGTAAGAAAACAGATTCCAAGTCATATTCATTATTGCCTGGCATTCCATCTCCGCGGGTGTTCCAAGCAGCACTTGAATTAACCTGAATAATCATTTCAGGATTAGCTTTATCTAAATCTTTACCAGCAAGTGCATTTGCTAATGCAGAGGTATACCAAAGTGATGGATCGGGTGCACCAGCAAATCCAGAATAGAAATTTGTTGGCCGAGCACTTCCCAAAATACCCCAGGAACTTGAGCGACCCCAGGATGCATCAACGTTAATTGTTACCGTGGATGAGAAGTTAGCTGCCCACACATCTACGGCTGCTTGAACTTCCTTTTTAGCCCAATCGGGAAAGTTGTTGTATTTAACTTCAATTTTAGATTTAGCTTGCAGATTCTTAGTCGCTCCGCGTTGCTCAGGCTTTGTATCAGTTGCAGTGCCGGCATAAATGTTGCCCCATTGAGTTGCTGGGATTACTTTATAAAGAGCTTCTGCAGTCGGCGCAGAAAAAATCGAAGCAATAAGGGCAAGGGCAACAACGCTAGCCCGCACCTTCTTCGAGAGGATTTTCTGCATGGGCGCACACTATCAAGGTGAGATGATTGCCTCATAGCCCAAGGGTTGGATTAAGCAACTCTCTAAGCAAACTGACAGGAAAGGCAAGCCCAATGACAGTGATAACCGTATTCGGTAGACATGGTTGTCATTTGTGTGATGTTGCAGTAGAAGTTCTCGAAGGAATGCATGCTGAACTCAACTTTGAAATAGAAAAGATTTATATTGATGGAAATGTTGAGTTAGAAAAACTATATGGCGAACAAGTTCCAGTAATTCACATAGATGGAATTCATCATGACTTCTTTAGAGTTGATCCTGAACGATTTAAATCTTCCCTTGAAAAACATCGTCAGCGTCAATAATTTTGTAAGAGTAACCCTGCTCAGCTAAAAAGCGTTGACGGTTCTGAGCAAAATCTTGATCGATAGTGTCTCTAGAAACTACAGAATAAAACGTGGCTGTGCGCCCATCTGACTTAGGGCGCAGGATTCGTCCTAAACGTTGTGCTTCTTCTTGTCGACTACCAAATGCACCGCTGACTTGAATAGCGATAGTTGCATCGGGTAAATCGATAGAAAAGTTAGCAACCTTTGAAACAACGAGAGTCGTTAGCTCACCCGATCTAAATTTATTAAAGAGAATTTCGCGTTCTTTGACTGGAGTTTCACCTTTAATCACTGGCACACCCAACACTTCAGATAGTTCATCTAACTGGTCAATGTATTGTCCGATGACCAAAATCTGCTCGCCTTGATGCTTCTTAACAAGTGCTTCAACAACATCACGCTTTGTGCGAGTAGTCGCGCAATAGCGATATCGGTTTTCAACTTCAGCTGTTGCATATGACAGACGCTCAGTTTCAGTCAGGTTGACTCGCACTTCAATGCACTCGGCAGGTGCGATATATCCTTGAGACTCAATTTCTTTCCAAGGAACATCAAAGCGCTTAGGACCAATGAGTGAGAAGACCTCACCTTCCATCCCATCCTCGCGCACCAAAGTGGCAGTTAAACCTAAACGGCGACGGGATTGAATATCTGCAGTGAAGCGAAAGATGGGTGCAGGCAATAGATGAACTTCATCGTAAATAATCAAGCCCCAGTCGTATGAATCAAAGAGATCAAGGTGGGCGTAAACACCGTTCTTTTTCTTTGTCATCACTTGATAGGTGGCAATTGTTACGGGACGAATCTCTTTCTTGGCACCTGAATACTCGCCAATCTCATCCTCATTTAAAGTTGTTCGCTTGAGTAGCTCTTCGCGCCACTGCCTTGCTGCAACAGTATTTGTCACCAAAATTAAAGTTGTGGCTTTGGCATGTGCCATTGCTGCTGCGCCGACAATTGTCTTTCCGGCACCGCACGGCAAAACGACCACACCTGAACCACCATGCCAAAAACCTTCAGCTGCTAACTCTTGATAAGGACGAATCTTCCAATCCTCTTGCTTGAGTGCAATTTCATGTGCTTGACCATCGACATAACCAGCAAAGTCTTCTGCTGGCCAACCCAGGCGAAGTAATGATTGTTTAATCTGTCCACGCTGGCTTGGCAAAACAGCAATTGTTTCTTTATCAATGCGTGCACCCAGTAAAGGCTGAATCTTTTTAGCGCGAATAACTTCTTCTAGAACTGCAGAATCAGTTGTTACAAGAATTAATCCGTGGACTGGATCTGCTTCAAGACGTAGGCGTCCGTAGCGAGACATCGTTTCTGCAACGTCAATTAAAATTGAATGTGGCACGGCATAGCGTGAATACTTAATTAATGTGTCGATTACTTGCTCTGCATCATGGCCAGCAGCACGTGCATTCCATAAACCCAGTGGAGTTAAGCGGTACGTGTGAATGTGCTCAGGGGAGCGCTCTAGTTCAGCAAAAGGTGCAATTGCGCGGCGGCACTCTGTAGAAAGCGGATGATCGATATCTAACAGCAGCGTTTTATCGCTTTGGACGATTAACGGGCCATCAGTCATCTAATAAATCCTTAATCAAGGCGTTCAGTAACGTGCTTCTAATCTCAAGAGTGCTGATATCAACCCATTCATGGGCAGCATGGGCCCCATCACCGATTGCGCCTAAACCATCTAGAACTTGAGCACCGGCAGCTGCAGCAAAATTGCCATCACTTGCTCCGCCAACGGAGGCGTGGCCAAGATGAGGCATTCCTAATTCTTTAGCAACTTTTTCTGCACGCTCATAAAGGGCCATAGTTGAAGAAGTTTCAAGCGGTGGTCGGTTAAAGCCACCAGTGATTTCATAACGTGTATGGGCATTAACAGCCTTTAAATTTCTAATAGCTGCATCTACGCGTTTTAGATCATCCATTGAGTAAGAACGAATATCTATATCAAGCACAGCTAAATCTGGAACTGTGTTTGTTGTGTTGCCAGCGCGCAACATTGTTGGAACAACGGTGGTTCCATGTTCCTTATTTTCAAGAGCTGCAACAGCGATAATTGCATGGGCCATCTCAACTGTGGAGTTAATTCCTTTTTCTGGCTCAAGTCCAGCATGTGATGCTTTGCCGTGAATCTTTATTTGATACATCGCTGTGCCCTTGCGGCCAGTTTTAACCATTCCATTAAGTGATGCCTCTAAAACTAAAACTGCTTTAGCTTTCGCTGAGATCTCTTTAATGAATTCTTTACTTGTTGCACTACCCGTTTCTTCATCTGTAGTTGCAACTAATGCTGCAGAACCAGTAATGCCCTTCATTGCATAAAGAGCTTGAATAAATCCAGCTTTCATATCAAAAATTCCAGGACCAGTTGCTTTGTTGCCTTCAACTTTCCATAGAGGAGTGAATGAGCCTTTAGGCCAGACAGTATCTAAATGCGCCAACACGACTACATCAGGATTTTCTGCGCCCCACCAAAAAACTGGACGACCGTTCACATCACGGATTTGTGCAGAAGTTCCAAGAATTGTTGTTGCAAGTTCACTTGCTAAACGCACCACGTCTTGGCATGCGGCTAGATCTTCAGTTGGTGATTCCAACTTCACAAGAGCTTCAAGGGCGGCCAACATGGGTTAATCCTATAGTGGCGCAACGCCGGTGATGCGGGGAATTCTGAAGGATTGGACTTCACCGGTTGCGTGATCGCGAGCAATTAAGGCACCTGCGCTTACACGTATTGGATCAATGATGCGGTGAGTTACCGCGCCATTGTTATCGGCATATCCAATAGAAAGAGATTTTTCCTCCAGGATGTATCTATTTACTAAATCCATAGTTTCATTTGCTGTGGTGCGGGGAAGTGCACCCAAAGCCTCATTGGCAGCTTGTCGCAAATGAGTTTGCTTGTGAGTTGATTTTTCACCAGTACGAATTGCTCTAATTGCTGCATTCAAATTCTCTTGGGTTGGTATTTCAATTTCACCAATTACTCTAGGAGGTCGAGGCTTAGTCACTGCACGATTTGATCGTGGACCAGTGAGTATAATTCCAGTTGCTGATTCACCTGCAGGTAGATAACCAGCCTCACGCAAAATACGCATCGTGTCTGTTGCATCATGATCACAGATGATAACTTCAGGTGCAATGCGGCGCAGTTCAAGAATCTCTAATCTCTTATCATTCATAATCTGAGAAATAAGAGCAGTGTCTTCGCAGCGAATGAAGGCCGAAGTATTTCCAACACGTAACTTGCCATGCTTTTTAGAAACATCAGCAATGAGATATTCCAATGGTTGTGGCATGGGAGTCTTGGAAGTCTTTGTTAAGAAGACCTTAATCTCATCTCCAGTTTTGCCATGATCAAGTGCGCGGCGAATTGTTGCTTCACTAAAGCGATAAACAGTTGCACCGCCGCGGCTTTCAATATCGGCCATCATGGCAAGTTGCTGTGAAATTTCATGTTCAAGTGGGCCCGGTGCAATTGCAGTGTTATCGCTCTGAATCAAAATATGGTCAACGGTTTTAGGTAGGTCTTCATTAATGATTGCTAAATCTTCACCGCCCAAAAACTCAACACCATATTTAGAGATAGCACCTTGTCCTGTAATTCCAAGCCATTCAGCCTCTCGCAGAGTCCAACTAGCTAACTCTTCTTGCAGGGATGAGTTGCGGCGCACAGGAGCACGCCAAGCAATCACTTCATTAAAGGATGCAAGCTCTGGGGCAATTCCTTGATTCTCATTGAGAATGGCCAGAGTTAATGCGCGTACTTTGGATGCATTCACACGGTCTAGCTCTGGTCCTAGTGCTGCAACGTTTTTAGATTCAGCTCGGCCAACTAATCCGCTGACTCGAGAAGTAATGAGCCATTGGGAGGCAAGAACTTGCCAACGATCTGCCGGGGTTTGCATCAACCAGATATCAAATTTATTACTTGGCATTATTCGATCTTGAGCATCAAAACTAATAAGCGAAGCAAGATAAGCAAGCTCGGTAATGAAAGCTGTGCAGGATTCATCCACACCTAGGTGATTAGAAAGAATCTTTAAATCGCGAACTCCTAAACCACCTGCACGCAGTGCATCGGAAGGCTCATCTGCCCAGAAGTTAAGAAGTTCCTCTACCCAACGCAAAACGGTGGAGATATTTGCAATTGCTGCAAGATTGACTTGTTGTTCATTGCGCTTAGCCCCAGCTAACTTTGGCTGAGTAATGAAGTTTTCTTTATGCACTTTGCCACCACGAAGATGTATTGCTACTTCGCGAGGCAAAATAACTGTTCGCTGATCTAGTGGCACAAGGAATTTTTGCTCTAACAACCACGCAACTCCTGGACCAGGATTCTTTATATCTCCAACACTTCCGCGCGGAGGTCCCCAAATTAATCTTTCTAAGACTTTCTTTGCCTCTGGTGGAGCTTTTTCAACTTCAGCTACTTTAATTTTTGCAACTGATGCAGGACCAAGACCTGCAGGCTCATTACCAATAACATCGCGCAGTTGTGAAGGAAGGCGCATTCCATCATCGGATGGATAGATCAGACCAATAGAAATCAAGTGATCTAACGCTGAGGATGCAGCTTTATCTGTTATCGCAACAATACTTTTTAATGAAAAAGGCTCACTAAGCGCCGCTGCAGCTTCTAATACCTGGAACTGCCACTGATTTAGAGAATCAATTGCACGAGCCAAACTAGGCGCAGAGCATGCACGAACGGCAAGAGATGCGATGTCTGGCGGAACAGGCGTTACTAAATCTGGGCGAGCAGAAAATAATGTGAGGAAGGCAGCATCATCGACACTACGTAGGTAGTCTGAGAAGGAGCGCATTTCCATAACTTGCCTACATTACTGGCATTTAGCGTTTAGAGGTTAATCAACGGCGCTTTCTGCGCGGGGTCAACCATGTTCCAAGGGCTGCAAGTCGCACAACTACAGGAGAGACGATCTTGCCTAAAAAACGAGCACGGCGGAAATCATGGATTGGCCAACCTTCAGCCATTGCGCGCAGCGACAAGATTGCATCCGGATTAATTGCTGATGGATGTCCGACGCATTGCAGTAATGGAAAGTCATTATGGCTATCTGAATATGAATAACACTGAGTGAGATCTAAATTCTTTTTCTGTGCAAGTTCACGAACTGCAACAGCTTTTTCTTTTCCATGCAAGAGAAGACCCAGCATTGCACCGGTGTATTTACCATCTTTAGTTTCAGCTTTACTGCCAAGTGCTCCAGTAAAACCTAATCTCTTTGCCATGAGCACTGCCATATCTTCAGGTGCTGCAGTGACTAACCAAACTTCTTCACCGGCCGCTAAATGTTTTTGAGCAATATCAATTGTTCCTTGCCATAGAGCAGGTGAGACATATTGATCATAAATCTCTTGTGCGATCTTTAATATGTCATCAACGCTGTGGCCACCAATAAAATCTGTGGCAGCATCTTGAAAGCGTTGAATCTCTTCTCTGTTTTCTTTACCTGTGAGTCGAAATCTAAGGTTGGCCAAAACGAAGCGCGAAACATCCTTCTTTGTGAAATATCCACGCTGATACATGCCCTTACCCAGGAAGTAGAGGGTTGAGCCACGAATCAGGGTGTTATCTACATCAAAAAAGGCTGCTCGCTTCGCCGTGAGTGCCATGTCACTACCTTAACGAACTTGCATCAATTGGGAGGCTTTATGCTTTACCAATGAGTTCAACAGTCCATGTCGTCCGCCACGGTGAAGTAGAAAATCCCAACAAGATTCTCTATGGCCGCCAACCCGGTTGGGGTCTTTCTGCCCGCGGGCAAGAAATGGCACAAATATTGGGTGATTGGTCTCGAACTATTGATCTAGGCGCTCTCCATGTTTCTCCACTGCAACGAGCACAAGAAACTGCTGCTCCAATTGCTGCTGCACATAAGATTGCAATTACAACCGATGATCGCTTAATCGAAGCTGCAAATGTTTTTGAAGGAAAACCTTTTGGGGTGGGAGATGGCGTTTTGAAGCATCCATCTTCATGGCGCCACCTGTGGAATCCATGGAAACCATCATGGGGTGAACCCTACGATCAACAAATCAATCGAATGTTGGCGGCAGTTTTTGCGGCGCGAGATGCAGCTCATGGCAAAGATGCAATCGTTGTTTCACACCAATTACCTATTTGGATACTAAGAAGTGCAATTGAGAATCGCAGATTGCTCCATGACCCACGCCGTCGTGAGTGTTCATTAGCATCAGTTACTAGCGTTCATTTTGATGATGAAGGTTTTATTTCAGGTCTCACTTACTCTGAACCAGCACGTCATTTATTGCCAAAGAAGAATTAATGAAATTAGGAATTAAGGCCGTAGCACTTATGGCTATTTCTGTTTTACTCACTTCTTGTGGAGGTGGTGGAACTTCTACTTCCCAAGAATCTTTTGTTTCTGGAAATGGTTCTGTAACTTTTATCAATCCAGAGAAAAGAGTTGAAGCACCAGCTTTGTCTGGAATGACTTTGTCTGGAACTAACTACACGTATTCAGTTGGTAAGGTCGCTGTGGTAAACGTGTGGGCTTCATGGTGTTCTCCATGTAGAGCAGAAGCCCCAACTCTTGTGGCCCTTGCAAATAAATATTTTGATGTTGCATTTATAGGAATTTTGACTCGTGATAACCCAGCAACTGCAGAAGCATTCCAAAGACGTTTCTCGCTTCCATACCCAACCCTTATTGATGATTCACTATTAATAGGCTTCAAAGGATCACTTCCAGCAAATGCCATCCCATCAACAGTTCTCATTGATAAGGCTGGCAGAGTTGCTGCTCGAATATCTGGAGCAGTCACTGTTGCCTCACTTTCAGATTTAATTGAGCGGGTGAGCACGGAATGAAAGATTTCTTTGTGGAACAAATCATGAGTGGTTTTCTTATCACTGCGCTACCAGTGGCATTTGTTGCCGGCGTAATTTCCTTTCTTTCTCCTTGTGTATTGCCTCTTGTGCCAGGTTACTTGTCCTTTGCCGCAGGCTTTTCGCTCAACCGTGGCAAGGTATTTCTCGGTTCCATTTTGTTCGTCCTAGGTTTTAGTACTGTTTTCGTTTCATACGGTGCAATTTTTGGTGGACTTGGTAATCAATTGGTTGCACATGAAGATGTAATCTCTAAAGTCTTAGGTGCATTGACGATATTTCTTGGTTTTGTATTTCTGGGCAAATTTCCATTTGCTCCAACATTTCGCCCCAGAATGAAAACAACAGGTGGCTTAATTGGTGCACCGATTTTAGGTTTTCTCTTTGGCGTGGGATGGACACCTTGTATTGGTCCTGCACTTGCTGCCGTTCAAACTTTAGCTTTCCAAGAATCTAGTGCGTTGCGTGGCGGGTTATTGTCTTTGGGTTATTGCTTCGGATTAGGTCTACCTTTCATCGCTTCAGGCGTCTTCTTAGATCGCTCAGAAAAATTACGTAAGCATTTAGTTAAGCGCGGAGATGTAATCTCTAAAGTTGGTGGTGTGTTTCTCATCGTGATTGGTTTGCTAGAAATCACGGGCTTGTGGGGCCAGTTAATGAACTCAATGCGCGCTCTCATCTCAGATTTCATTCCGGTGGTTTAAATGAGCCAAGAGATAGAAGTCCCTGAGTTAGGCAGTGTTGGCTTATTGCGCTACGGCTGGCGCCAGTTAACAAGCATGCGCACTGCCCTCATTCTCTTGTTATTACTTGGCATCGCAGCAATACCAGGTTCACTCGTTCCTCAGCGAACACAGAACCCCATCAAGGTGGGTGAATACTTCAAGAATTCGCCAGAGCTTTCTAAGTGGATGGATCGATTCTCACTCTTTGATGTTTATGGATCTCCATGGTTTAGCGCCATATACATCTTGCTCTTTATTTCACTTATTGGCTGCGTTCTGCCTAGAACAATCGAACACTTTCATGCTGCACGTGCCCTCCCCCCTGCTACACCCAAGAACCTTGATCGCATGGAGCATCACTCATCATGGTCAGCACAAGGTGATGAGTTAGACAAAGCGCGCGCATGGTTTAAATCTAAGCGATTTAGAGTTTTAGAAAGAGATGGCGTGATATCGGCTGAAAAAGGTTTCACACGAGAGACTGGAAATCTCTTTTTCCACTTGGCTCTCATTTTAATCTTGCTAGGAATTTCATTTAGTTCTCTGTTTGGCATGCGAGGAATGGCAATCGTGAACGTGGGTGAGCGCTTTGTCAACACCACAACCAGTTATGACTCTTTGAACTACGGCAAACTCTTTAGTGAAAGCAATCTTTCTGATTTTGCACTAACAGTCGATAAGTTCACTGCCAAATACAATGTTCTTACTAGCGCTCCTGAGGACTACACACTCGAAGTTTCTTTTGCCAAGGATGATTTAACTAAAACAGAGAAGCGCACAATTAAAGTAAATTCACCTTTGAAATTAGGCAATACAAATATTTACTTACAAGCAAATG
The DNA here is from genome assembly GCA_000378885.1 of actinobacterium SCGC AAA044-N04. Classification (GTDB taxonomy): domain Bacteria; phylum Actinomycetota; class Actinomycetes; order Nanopelagicales; family Nanopelagicaceae; genus Planktophila. The sequence goes on from KB900462.1 coordinate 62,084, forward strand.
GTTATTCAACTGTTGTAACTGTGAGAGATTCAAAAGGCAATGTTGCGATGCAAGGACCGGTGCCGTTCTTGCCACAGGATGGGAACCTACGATCCATTGGTGCCATTAAAGTCCCAGATGCAGACCCACAAATCGGTTTCGTGGGCTCATTCGTGCCAACGTATTCGCGCAGCGGCGCAGATGGCGCAGTGAGTGTTTTTCCTGAAGCTCTAGATCCACGACTTTTGTTAGCTGCATGGGAGGGTGATTTAGGTCTCGATAATGGAGTTCCACAATCTGTTTATCGCATTGACACATCAAAGATGAATCAAGTGGGCCTTAAATCATTAAAGCCAGGTGAGACATTTATATATCCACAAGGATCAATAACCTTCGAGGGATATCTGCAGTGGGTCAACCTTGAGATAGTTAATGATCCTGGGAAGAACTATGCCCTCCTCGGCGGTATTGTTGCCATCCTTGGCTTACTTGCATCACTGTTTACAAGACGCCGCCGAATCTGGATTCGTGTTGGTAAGAGTGTAGAAGTTGCAGGTTTAGCTAAAAATGCAGCACCAGGTTTAGAGAGTGAAATGGCAGAGTTTGTAGCGATGTTAAAGGGAGAGAAATAAATGTCACGCACATGGGCTTATCTCTCTAACTACCTTGTGTATTCATCAATGGCCGTTTACACCCTCTCATTTTTTGCACATGCAATTGAAACAGCATGGGCGGTTCGAGTAACGACCGAAGAATCAAAGAAAAACATTGATTATAAGCGCACGGAGAAAGTTGCTCGTATTGCAACTGCGATGATGATTTTAGGATTCGTTTTGTTGTTTGCTGGTGTTGTTGCTCGTGGTGTTTCTGCTGGTCGAGTGCCATGGGGCAATATGTATGAGTTTTCAATTACTGGTGCAATGGCATTTTCTGGTGCATACCTAGCCGCGCTCCGTAAATATGATCTGCGTTGGCTGGGATTATTAGTTTCAATTGCCGTATTACTAACCCTTGGAACTGCTGTTGCAGTTCTCTATCGTCCTAGTGCACCGCTTGTTCCTGCACTTAAATCAACATGGTTAGTCATTCATGTCTCTGCCGCGATTATCTCTGGCGGTGTCTTCTTACTTGCAAACGCGATTGCTGCTGCTTATCTTTATTTAGATGCAATGGAGTCTCGCGGGGAAAGAACTGCTTGGGCAAAGCGCTTGCCATCACTTGAAGACTTAGATCAACTTTCTTATCGTTTAGTTGCATTTGTCTTCCCACTATGGACCTTTGCAGTTATTGCAGGTGCAATTTGGGCCGAAAGTGCATGGGGTCGTTATTGGGGCTGGGATCCAAAAGAGACGTGGGCATTTATTACGTGGGTGGCATATGCGGCATACCTACATGCACGCGTAACTGTTGGCTGGCGAGGACGTAAAGCAGCATGGTTGTGCTTGTTTGCAGGTTCAACATTTCTATTTAACTATGTATACGTAAATATCTGGGGCACAGGAAAGCACACCTACTCAGGTTTATAGAGGTTAGAGCTTGCCTAAGAAATCAGGATCATCATCTGGCGGCAAGATGCGACGCTTAGGTTTGCGCCCACCACTCTTACGATTTCTTCCAGCAATTAAATATGCAATCGGGCCAATAGCTAGTGCTTGTGGACCAATGAGAATAATTACTAATAGCCATCCCCATTTTGGCAAAGTCTTTATCTCTGACTCATCTTTACGGGCACAATCAATGAGGGCATAGATAGTGATTCCAAAGACTAGAAATACAACAATGAGTCTGGCCATGGATTTATTGTATCGCTAGAGCCAGTGCAAAGAGAGCCCCAAAAAACATTTGAAGTTTGCCGGTCTTGCCCAACAGCGAAATAAGGCTAGGTCCACTTGCACCTGACATCACTGCACGTGAGATAGAGATTGTTAAGGGAAGCACCGCCAGTGTCAGCAATGACCCTGGAACCAAAGTTGCAAGTGCACTTATGTGCGCGATAGCAAGTAAAACCACAAAGCTTTTACGCGCTTTGGAATCACCCACTCTGACTGCCAGGGTTCGCTTACCAACTAATTCATCTTGTGCACGATCGCGAATGTTGTTAACTGCCAAGATTGCGCATGCCAGAGAACCCATGGGCACCGCACATAAAACACTTAAGGCAGTGATCTGACCGGTTTGTGCAAAGTAGGTTCCAACTGTTGCAGTTAAACCAAAGAAAATAAATACTGAAACTTCACCCAAACCACTATAGCCATATGGATTTTTTCCACCGGTGTACCCCCATGCTGCAGCAATCGCTGCAACACCCACAACTATTAACCATGGTGAACTCAGGAGAGAGAGCCAGATTCCGGCTATTGAGGCAATACCAAAAGAGATGAATGCAGCGCGCTTTACCTGCACAGCTGTTGCCAAACCACTTGCAACTAATCGTGTTGGCCCAATGCGATTGTCATCGCTTCCCTTAACGCCATCTGAATAATCGTTGGCATAGTTAACGCCGATCTGAAGCCAAACTCCCACCTTTAGCGCAAGGGCTGCTCGAAACCAGTTCCAATCACTACCCGCTAATGCAGTTGCAACAATTACAGGTGCAATAGCTGCAGGCAGTGTGCGCGGGCGCGCACCGAGAATCCATTTATTCATGTCCCACCATTTTCGCAAGGGCTATGCGATCGACTTTGCCGATACCGAGCAAGGGTAACTGCTCTAAGTGATGAATTCCTTTTGGTTTTGAAGCCGCTCCAAGGGCTGCCTCTAAATAATGCGCAATTTCACTCTCACCGATTTCACCAACAACAGCTAAGTGCAAAGCATGTCCCCATTGAATGTCATTGACTGCAAAGGCGGCAAACTCAATCTCTGGGTAGCGAATTGAAAGAGTTGCTTCAATAGCAGTCAGTGAGACGTTTTCACCACCTGAAATAATCACATCATCAGCACGTCCAAGGATATGAAGCTTTCCATCAATAATTTCGCCAAGATCATTTGTAACAAACCATCCATCACTGAGCGTATAGAGCTCGGGCGCATTCAAATACGTTTCTGACATTACTGAACCACGGATCTGAACCAAAGATTTTTCATTCAGAGAGTATTCAACGCCTTCAATGGCTTGACCGTTGTAAATGCAGCCGCCAGATGTCTCAGTCATTCCATAGGTTTCTACGACATTAATGCCGGCAGTTATTGCTTGATGACGTAGGGCTTGGGAAAGGGCAGCACCGCCAACCAATACAGCCTGTGCACTTTGTAAATGGCGTAGTAAACGTTCGTCACCATTGAGTGCACGAAATAATTGAGTTGGAACGATTGAGGTGAAATCTACTTTTGGATATTCACCTTGATGTTCGCGTAAATCAATAGGAAGTGTTCCAAGTTCCATCGATCGAATAATCACATTGACTGCAGCTATATGTGTTAGCGGTAAAAATAGTGACCATTGCTGTCCAGGCTTTGCACTTAAGAATTTATTTGATGCCCCCGCAGAGGCAAGTAGTGCAGAAGCTGTGAAAGCAACTTCTTTACTCATTCCCGTAGTGCCGCTGGTACCTATAACTAATGCGATATGTGAGGGGGCGCTAATGGATCGAACTTCGCCAAGGCCTAAGGCTGGGCCAGTGCCAACCAGGGCCGCTGTGATTTCTCCCGCTAAATCTGGGATTACACACGCAGGGCTGACCCGGTGAATATCTCGTTGTGACTTCATCTCCATTGCACCCGTAGGCTATCGCTAGTAAAGACAATGGAGGAAATGTGAGCAAGCCCTTTAAGCGTGATTTTGGTAGCCGTGAGATACCTCATTGGATAACTGCGCCCGGCGGTGAAGAGTTCGTTGATATTAAATATCAAATGGGTGACGGCATTGCCAAGATCACTATTAATCGACCTCAAGTTCGTAATGCATTTCGCCCTCAAACGATTATTGAATTAATTGAAGCTTTCCATTTAGCACGAGATAACGAAGAAGTAGGCGTCATCATCTTCACCGGTGAAGGCACCGATGCTTTTTGTTCAGGTGGCGATATAAATGTTCGCGGTGATGATGGTTATCTTGGTGATGACAAATTAGCTAAAAAGGGCATTGGTCGCCTTAATGTATTGGATTTACAAGTACAAATTCGTCGCACGCCTAAACCAGTTGTCGCAATGGTTGCAGGCTGGGCAGTTGGCGGGGGACATGTATTACATGTTGTCTGTGATTTAACTATTGCTGCAGATAATGCAAAGTTTGGTCAGACCGGTCCAATGGTTGGTTCATTTGATGGTGGCTATGGTGCAGGTTTACTTGCAGCACATGTCGGTCAAAAGAAGGCCCGTGAAATTTGGTTTATGACTCGTCAATACAACGCCCAAGAAGCACTTGATATGGGACTTGTAAATACAGTTGTTCCTATTGCAGAGCTAGAAGCAGAGACTGTTTCTTGGTGTCGAGAGATGCTGCGCAACTCTCCACTTGCACTTCGCTTACTTAAAGCAAGTTTGAATGCAGCAGATGATGGTTTAGCCGGTGTTCAGCAGTTAGCAGGAGATGCAACGTTGCTGTTCTATATGACTGAAGAAGGTCAAGAAGGACGCGATGCATATATGGAAAAACGAGATCCTGATTTCGGGAAATTTCCAAAGCGCCCCTAAGCGATGCTTGATTTGATTCTCGACTCCTTAAGAGTCATTAGCCTTCCAACAAAGACCAATTTTCGTGGAATCAATCACCGTGAAGTTGCTTTGTTTCAAGGCCCGCAAGGTTGGGCAGAGTTTTCACCTTTTCTTGAATACTCTGATGAAGAATCTGCACGCTGGTTAGCCTGCGCAATTGAAGCAGCCACACAGGAATCCCCAAAGCTTTATCGCACTTCAATAGGTGTAAATGCGACGATGCCTGCATTAAATGATGAAAGTGAAGTTACTCGGATTCTTGCAGGATTTCCTGGCTGCACAACTGTCAAAATTAAAGTCGGGACAAATGACGAAGAAGATCTAGCTAGAATTGCCATAGTAAGAAAGTTAAGTCCACAGTCCAGGATTCGTATTGATGTCAATGGTTTATGGAGCGTAGATCGAGCCGTTAAGTTTTTAGATCTATGCGGTGAAATTGAATACGTAGAACAGCCATGTGCGACAGTGGTTGAACTGCGTGAATTGAAATCGCGAGTAGATGTAAAAATTGTTGGTGATGAAATACTTCGTAAGAGTGAAAACCCATTCGAAGTGGATCTGCACGGGGCGATTGATATTTTGATGCTAAAGGTTCAACCTCTTGGTGGGATAAGAAATGCACATGCATTAGCTGCTCACCACAAATTACCCGTGGTCGTTTCAAGTGCCCTTGAAAGCGCAGTTGGTATTAACTACGGTCTAACATTGGCCGCTTCTTTTGAAGAGTTGAGTTATGACTGCGGTCTTGCCACAGGCTCACTACTGGCTAAAAATGTTGCAGATAGTGAAATCGCGGATGGAAAAATGCAGATCAAGCGCGTAGAGCCCAGCTTCAACGGCTTAGAAGTGTCTGCCGATCGCTTTGATTGGTGGAAGAATCGAATCATGAGAACAGCGGCGCTACTGGGATGAATAACTCAACCAGCCTTGCGCGAGTGATTGTCCGCCAGATTATTGAAGCGGGAATCACAGATGTAGTTATATCTCCCGGATCTAGGAATGCCCCGCTCTCACTTGCATTCTTCGCTGCATCTAAACGTGGATTTATTAAGTTGCACATGCGAATTGATGAGCGCACAGCTGCATTCTTTGCTTTAGGAATCATTAAAGCAACTGCTCGCCCGGTTCCAATTGTCTGCACGAGTGGAACTGCAGTGGCTAACTACCACCCAGCAGTATTAGAGGCCAGCCACACCAATGCTCCGCTATTAGTTTTAACTGCTGATCGTCCAGCAATCCTGCGCAAAACTGGAGCAAATCAAACCACCGAACAAGCAAGAATTTACGGAAAAGCAGTTCGCTACTTTGCAGATATTGATGGACCAGTGTTTCCCATGGAACTTGCCTTTGATAGTTTGCGAAACGGTCCAGTGCATTTAAATCTTCAGTTCGATGAACCGATGTTGCCCGATGATTCTGATAAGTGGTTGGATGAAATTAATGTCTCAGCCAAAGCCTTTGAAACGAGAACTAAGCCAACAACTCTAAAGAGTGATGCCAACAGAGGTGTTCTAGTTATTGGTCATGATCGTGGTGGTTTAAGCGTTGAGAGCGTGAGAAAATTCGCCAAAGATCTAGGTTGGCCAACTATTGTTGAAGATCCTCTTTCATTTCCGGACGCTGTTTCCCATGCATCAATCTTCTTAACTTCAGCCCAAATTCGCGCAGCCTTGATTCCACAAACAGTAATTGTTATAGGGCGAACAACCCTGTCTCGCTCAATTAATACGTTTTTAAAACTTGCACCCACACAGATAGTTATCGATCCACGCATGGCCACTGTAGATAGCGACAGACATGCAGATAAGCGCTTCACACAGATTCCAGAACTCAATACAAAAAAGGCATCTCCCGAGTGGAGTGAACAGTGGAGTAAATACGCAGATCGCGCTACCAAGAGTATTCATGCCTTAAGTGGCTTTAGTGAAGCCGTCATTGCTAGAGAAATAGCAGCTAATGTGCCTGAAGGTTCCACTCTTTTTGTTTCATCTTCTAGACCCATCAGAGATTTAGAGGGATTCGGAGCACCTCGTTCTGGTGTGACAACATATGCAAACCGTGGGCTAGCTGGCATTGATGGCAATATCTCAACAGCCCTTGGAATTGCATCGGCTAGTAAGCAAACATTTGCAGTAATCGGCGACTTATCGTTCTTGCATGATTTAACTGGATTGATTCACGGTGAAGATATTAATTGCTGCTTTATTGTGATTAATAATGATGGAGGCGGCATTTTTTCTACTCTGCCACAACGTGGTGTGGATGGCTTTGAAAGCGTTTTTGGCACACCACACGGCCTAGATCCAGCTGCAATAGCCAGCGCTATGGGGACTAACTCTTCAACAATTTCATCCATTGATGAACTGAAAAAAATATTGAAGGCACCAGTTAAAGGTATTTCAATTGTTGTGGCGAATGTTCCTTCGCGTGATGAGAATGCGGACTCACTCAAAGCTATTTATGAATCGATGAACTCCATTTAAAGTAGCGCGCTTCGCATTGGAATTAACTTCGCTTCACTTTCAGCTAACTCTTTTACTGGATCTGATCCAGCGACAATCCCGCAACCAGCAAAAATTCTGATTGAATCACCCTTAATCTGACCACAACGAAGTGCAATTCCTAATTCACCATCTCCTGCTGCATCTATCCAGCCGACTGGTCCTGCATACCGCCCACGAGAGATTGCTTCAATTTCATTGATAAGGGCGGCAGCTTTAGGTCTAGGTGTTCCACACACCGCTGCAGATGGATGAAGTTGTTCCAAAATAGTGAATGCATCAACATGGGCCAAAGTTTCAGCAAGGGCCCCGGTCACATCTGTTGCAAGGTGCATGACATTTGCTAAGTGCAAAACAAAGGGAGACTCAGGAACGTTAATGGATGTACAGAAAGGTTCAATGGCATCTGCAACAGAGCGAACTGCATATTCATGCTCTTCTAAATCTTTCGATGAACGTGCAAGTGATGCGGCAAGTGCTAAATCTCGCTCGTCATCTCCAGTCTTGCTAATGGTTCCGGCCAAGACGCGGGATGTGACCATGCTCTTTGTTAAACGCAAAAGAAGTTCAGGCGTTGCTCCTACTAATCCAGCAACCGAGAAATTCCAGGTGGAAGGATATTCAGCAGCCAAGGTCTTTAAAATAGATCGCGCGTCGATTGCACTGTGTGAAGTTCCAACAACATCTCGAGCTAAAACAACTTTGTCCAAATCATTATTGTGAATGCGATCAACTGCAGTTTGCACCCTTGATTTCCAGGCTTGATCACTACTTTCATTAACTTCCCAGGTGACCGAAACCTTAGGCAGTACTGCTTTCTCTGAATTTAGAATCGGTTGTGGGTCAGAGCCAACCCAGGTAATCCAGGATTTATCGCCCTTTTTGCCCACAATTACTTTAGGAATAACTAGGACAGAAACATCATCAGGGGAAAATGAAAAAGATGAGAAAAGAACTGGCCCAGTGCCATTTCCGTGCACGGTGTTAGTAACTGCAAATGTTTCTAACTGTTTCTGCCACCAGTGTCTGGCATCAGCAAATCTATGCGGCCCGCTAACAGTTGTAGTTGCGTGAACGCCCCAACCAACTAAACCCTCACCAGATCGCACCCATGCCAAAGGCTGAGAATCAGGGAGCAAATCCAATAAAGGAAGGTGGTCGCCAAGGCGGGTGGTTGTAACAGGGATAAGGGAAGTCATATGTGAAGTTCTACTTAGTTATGCTTTCGATTTACTAATCGCCAAATAATTGGAAGTGAAGTTCCAGCAATTGCAATCTTTAGTACTTCGCCAACTATAAATGGTGTTAGCCCTGCATTTATTGTCCAGCTCCAACTTTGGCCAGTGAACTGATGCAGCCAGAGCAAACCGAATATAAATGTTGTCAGAGTTCCAAGTAGCATTGAAGGCAGAGCCGTTACAAACTTTTGATCCAAACGCTTTTGCGCAAGTAAACCTAAGAGATATGTTGAAACGAGCATTCCTACTAAATAGCCACCGGTTGCCCCAACAACTTTTTCAATTCCATAACTTTGTCCAGCAAATACTGGAGCTCCAGCAATACCTGCCAAGAGATATGTGGCAAAAGTTGCAAAACCTAGTGATGCTCCATAAGTGGTTCCAACAAGTAGAACACCAAGGGTTTGCCCAGTAACGGGAACTGGTGAACCAGGAACTGGAATTGATAATTGGGCTAGAGCAGAAATGAAAAATACGCCCCCAACAATTAAAACTGCATTACTGAGCGCACTTGCACGAGGCAGGACGAGGGCTCTGAGTGATGTGGCTGGAAATGACATATGCGAGACCTCTCGTGTGGGGTGAGTTGTGGATGAGCCTACTTCAAGGGAGAATATGGCTATGTCGCGCGCAAATTTGAGCAAAGATCCCGATGAAGTAGCAGCGATGTTTGATGGCGTGGCCAAGCGCTATGACTTGGTCAATGATTTGCTCAGTTTGGGACGCACGAAGGCCTGGCGCAGAGCTGCGACGAAGATAATCGCCCCAGAGGCAGGAATGCAGATCCTCGATTTAGCTGCTGGCCCGGGTTCATCCTCAGAGCCCCTGCATAAAGCCGGGGCAACGGTCTTTGCCACTGATTTCTCAGAAGGAATGCTGGCTGTGGGCCGCAAAAGCCGCCCGTATCTAAATTTCTCAAAGGCCGATGCCCTCAATCTGCCCTTTGAAGCCAACCGCTTTGATGTTGTGACCATCTCCTATGGGCTTCGAAACACTGTTGATTACCCCAAGGCGCTCGCCGAAGCCCTTCGGGTGACTAAACCAGGCGGTCGCATGGTCGTAGTTGAGTTCAGCCATCCAACCTGGCGCCCATTTCGCACCATCTATACCGAATATTTGATGAAGGCTTTACCAGCCATCGCCCGCAAGACCTCTTCTAACCCAGATGCCTATATCTATCTAGCCGAATCCATTAGAGCTTGGCCTGATCAAAAGGGTTTGGCTGCTGCCATGGAAAAGGCGGGTTGGAGCCAGGTGAGCTGGAAAAACCTGACTGGCGGGGTTGTTGCAGTTCACAGCGGGATAAAGGGCTAGCGGTCATTGGCATCAGCCAACCGACTCTAAGATTTCATCCGTGCCATCAATATCTAATCCATACGTGCCAATTTTGGTTCTTGGGGCTATCGGCTTTGGTTTTGCGGCTTTTTCAATTATCGCTGGAGCTTTAACAGGTCCTAAGCGCTACAACCGCGCAAAGTTGGATGCATACGAATGTGGAATTGAACCTTCACCACAAGCTGCTGAAGGTGGACGCTTTCCAGTGAAGTATTTCCTAACAGCGATGCTTTTTATTATTTTTGATATTGAAATTGTTTTCCTTTATCCATGGGCAGTCTCATTTGATGCACTTGGAATCTTTGGCTTAGTTGAAATGACTATCTTCATTGGCACAGTCTTTGTTGCATATGCATATGTGTGGCGACGCGGTGGATTGGAATGGGATTAAAAAATGGGTCTTGAAGAAAAAATCCCAAGTGGCTTTGTTCTAACCACTGTTGAAAAGCTTGCCGGCTACATGCGCAAGAACTCTTTATGGCCAGCAACATTTGGTCTTGCATGTTGTGCAATTGAAATGATGGCAGTGGGTTCAGCAGCTAAATATGATATTTCACGTTTTGGTATGGAAGTTTTCCGTGCATCTCCACGTCAAGCAGATTTAATGATTGTTGCGGGCCGCGTTTCCAACAAAATGGCACCAGTGCTTCGCCAGATTTATGATCAAATGGCAGCTCCTAAGTGGGTAATTGCTATGGGTGCATGCGCATCTTCAGGTGGAATGTTTAATAACTATGCAATCGTTCAAGGTGTTGATCACGTTGTTCCAGTTGATATTTATCTTCCAGGTTGCCCACCACGTCCTGAGATGTTGCTCGATGCGATTTTGAAACTACATTCAAAGATTTATGATGAAAAATTGGGCTCAAATCGTGCAGAAATCATCAAAGAAGTTGAACTTGCTGCAATGAATGCCAAGCCAACAATTGAGATGAAGGGTCTGCTGGCATAAATGAGCGACCAAGGAATGTTTGGTGCTCGTGGCACCGGCGATACATCAGGCTATGGCGGGCTAGTCCGCACAGCTGCTTCTACAGGCTCATCAGAGCGTCCTTATGGAAGTTATTTTGATGAAGTTGCTGATGATTTAGAGCGCGCATACCCACTGTTTTCAGAGGCAATTGAACGCATAGTTGTTGATCGCGGTGAATTAACTATGCATGTGAAGCGCGAAAAACTTGTGGAAGTTTCTAAGATTTTGCGTGATTCATTAAAGTTTGAGATGTGCATGGGAGTCTCTGGAGTTAACTATCCAGCAGATTCAGGCCGCGAACTTCACGCTGTTTATCCATTGCTTTCATTAACTTACAATCGACGCATTCGTCTTGAAGTATCGGTACCTGATTCAGATCCACACATTCCATCTGTTGTTGAAGTGTGGGCAGGAAATAACTGGCATGAGCGCGAGACTTTTGACATGTTTGGAATTATCTTTGATGGTCACCCAGGACTTACTCGTATTTTGATGCCAGATGATTGGCAAGGACATCCACAACGCAAAGATTATGCACTCGGTGGAATTCCAGTTGAGTACAAGGGCGCAACAACACCTCCTCCTAATGAGAGAAGGAGTTACAAGTGACAACTTTTGATCCATATGCACCGTCTCGAGATACAACTGAAGGAACTGTTTATTCAGTAACTGGTGGCGATTGGGATTCACTGGTTCAAGAAATTGGTTCAACTAAAGAAGAGCGAGTTGTTGTGAACATGGGTCCACAGCACCCATCTACGCACGGTGTGCTGCGCTTAGTTCTAGAACTTGAGGGTGAAACAGTTACCGAAGCTCGCGCTGGAATTGGATACCTACACACAGGTATTGAAAAGAACATGGAATACCGCAGCTGGACTCAGGGCACGACTTTCGTTACACGTATGGATTACCTAGCTCCACTATTTAATGAAACTGCTTATTGCTTAGCAGTTGAAAAGCTTTTGGGAATTACACAAGATGTTCCAGAGCGCGCCAGCGTTATTCGCGTCATGATGATGGAACTCAACCGAATTTCTTCACACATGGTGGCCCTCGGTACAGGAGCCCTTGAATTAGGTGCGATTTCACCTATGTTCTTTGCCTTCCGTGAGCGCGAAACTGTTCTAGATATCTTCGAAATGATTTCAGGCCTTCGCATGAATATGGCTTATGTGCGCCCAGGTGGAGTTCAACAAGATCTTCCAGCAGGTGCGATTCCAAAGATTCGCGATGCCGTAAAGCTGATGCGCAAGAACTTTAAAGACAACACAACTTTGCTTGTTGGAAATTCAATTTGGATGAAGCGCACACAAGGTATTGGTTACCTAGATCTTGCTGGTTGCACCACTCTTGGAATCACAGGCCCAGTACTTCGTTCAACTGGCTTGCCTTGGGATCTTCGCAAGATGCAACCATATTGTGGCTATGAAGATTACAACTTTGATGTGATCACGGCAGATACATGCGATGTTTATGGTCGTTTCTTAATTCGCATGAATGAACTTGAGCAATCACTTCGCATTATTGAGCAGGCACTTGATAAGTTAGAAAATCTAGAAGGTGCACCTGTCATGGTTGCTGATAAGAAGATTGCTTGGCCAGCACAGCTGGCAATGGGCGGTGATGGACTTGGTAACTCTCTCAATCACATCCGCGAAATTATGGGAACATCAATGGAGTCATTGATTCACCACTTCAAGTTAGTTACAGAAGGCTTCCATGTTCCTGCAGGTCAGGTGTATGCAGCAATTGAATCTCCACGCGGTGAACTTGCAGCACATGTTGTCTCTGATGGCGGTACGAAGCCATACCGCATGCACTTTCGCGAACCATCATTTAATAACTTGCAAGCAACTTCTGCGATGAGTGAAGGTGGCATGGTTGCCGACATCATTGGCGCTGTTGCCTCTATCGATCCAGTTATGGGAGGCGTTGACCGCTAATGGCATTCTCACAAGAAGATCTAGCAATCATGGAAACGATTATTAAGCGTTATCCACGTCCTCGCTCTGCAATCATGCCCTTGCTCCACTTTGTGCAATCACGTGCTGGCTATGTGACCAATGAAGGTATTGAACTCATTGCACAGCAGTTAGATCTTGCAGCAGCTGAAGTCACTGCTGTGTCTACGTTTTATACCCAATACAAGCCAACTCCAGTAGGTGAATACCACGTAGGTGTGTGCACAAATACTTTGTGCGCCATCATGGGCGGGGATGCAATCATGGATGCGCTTAAAGATCACCTTGGAATTGAAAACGATGGCGTTACAGCAGATGGCAAAGTTTCACTTGAGCACATTGAGTGCAACGCTGCGTGTGATTACGCACCAGTTGTTATGGCTAACTGGGAGTTCTATGACAACCAAAGCGTTCAATCTGCAAAAGATTTAGTTGATTCAATGCGCGCGGGTAATCCAAAGCCTCCAACACGTGGACCAAATACTTTGGTTACTTGGAAGCAAGCATCTGAAGTTCTTGCAGGATTAAATGATGGAAGAGCTAATGAAGGCGTTCAAGCCGGCGGACCAACACTTCTTGGTTTGAAAATTGCAAAAGGAGAAACTAAGTAAATGACTAAGTTAACTCCAGTACTTTCTGCCCATTGGGATGAAAAAGATTCATTCACAATCGAGGGCTATAAGCGCCATGGTGGATATAACGCATCAGCCAAGGCACTTGCAATGAATCCAGATGCAGTTATTCAACTTGTAAAAGACTCTGGACTTCGTGGTCGCGGAGGCGCAGGTTTTCCAACTGGAATGAAGTGGGGCTTTATCCCGCAGGGTGATAACAAAGATCACTACTTAGTTGTTAACGCAGATGAATCTGAGCCAGGAACTTGTAAGGACATGCCATTGTTGATGGCAAACCCACACGTTCTCATTGAAGGTTGCATCATCGCTTGTCACGCAATTCGCGCAAAGCATGCATTTATCTATATCCGCGGTGAAGTAACACATGTTGCTCGTCGTTTGAATCAAGCAATCGAAGATGCTTACAAGGCAGGATTACTTGGCAACGGCATTGATGTTGTTCTACATATTGGTGCAGGTGCATATATTTGCGGTGAAGAAACCGCACTCCTTGATTCACTAGAAGGCTTCCGTGGACAACCACGTTTGCGCCCACCATTTCCAGCTATCGCAGGCCTTTATGCGCGCCCAACAGTGGTAAATAACGTTGAATCCATTGCTTCAGTGCCAGCAATTATTGCTAACGGCGCCGAGTGGTATCAGAGCATGGGAACTGAGAAGAGCAAAGGCGCAACACTTTATTCACTTTCAGGCCACGTCAATAACCCTGGACAGTTTGAAGCACCACTTGGAATTACTCTTCGCGAGATCCTTGAACTCTCAGGTGGAATTCGCACCGGTCACACTTTGAAGTTCTGGACACCAGGTGGATCTTCAACCCCACTATTTACAGCAGAGCATCTAGATGTTCCATTGGATTATGAAGGTGTTTCAGCAGCAGGTTCAATGCTTGGAACTAAAGCTCTACAAATCTTTGATGAAACAACATGTGTTGTTCGCGCAGTATTGCGCTGGACAGAGTTCTATAAGCATGAGTCATGCGGAAAGTGCACACCTTGTCGTGAAGGCACATGGTGGTTAGTACAACTTCTACGCGATCTTGAAGCAGGTAAAGGTACTGAAGCAGATCTTGCTAAGTTGCTTGATCTTTGTGACAACATCATGGGCCGCTCTTTCTGTGCTCTAGGTGATGGTGCAACAAGTCCAATTACTTCATCTATTAAGTATTTCCGCGATGAATACATCGCACACATCACTCACGGTGGATGCCCATTTGATCCAGTTGCATCAACTCTATTTGCAGGGGCAGGTGCATAAATGACTACTGAAGTTGTAGACATGATCACTGTCGTTGTTGATGGATTTGAAGTCAGCGTTCCAAAGGGAACATTAGTAATTCGCGCGGCAGAAAAGCTTGGAATTCAGATTCCACGTTTTTGTGATCACCCACTTCTCGATCCAGTTGGTGCATGTCGTCAATGTTTAGTTGATATTGAAATTAATGGCCGTGCGTTTCCAAAGCCACAAGCTTCTTGCACCATTCCAGTTGAGCCAGGCATGATTGTTAAAACTCAACTCACTTCACCTGTTGCTGAAAAAGCGCAGCGCGGTGTTATGGAGCTACTGCTTATTAACCACCCACTTGATTGCCCAGTGTGTGACAAGGGTGGCGAGTGCCCATTGCAAAACCAGGCAATGAGTAATGGACAGGGCGAAACCCGCTTTGAAGGCGTGAAGCGCACATTCCAAAAGCCAATCAACATTTCTTCTCAAGTACTACTTGATCGCGAACGCTGTGTTCTCTGTGCTCGCTGTACTCGTTTCTCTGAGCAGATTGCATCCGACCCATTCATTACTTTGAATGAACGTGGTGCTTTGCAACAAGTTGGTATCTATGAAAACAAACCTTTCGAATCTTATTTCTCAGGTAACACAGTTCAAATCTGTCCTGTGGGAGCACTTACTGGTGCTGCTTACCGATTCCGTGCACGTCCCTTTGATTTAGTTTCAACACCATCTGCTTGTGAGCACTGCGCATCTGGTTGCGACATGCGCACAGATGTTCGCCGAGGAAAGACTCTGCGTCGCCTTGCCGGTGATGATTCAACTGTTAATGAAGAGTGGAACTGCGATAAGGGACGTTGGGCATTTAAATATGTCACTTCCGTTGAACGCCTCACAACACCGATGGTTCGAAATTCTTCAGGAGAATTAGTTGCAGCTTCTTGGCCAGAGGCGTTAGCTGCAGCAGCAAAGGGATTGAAAGCATCTAAGGCTGCAGTACTAGTTGGTGGCCGTGCAACGTATGAAGATGCATATGGCTATAGCAAGTTTGCACGTGTTGCACTTGGCACAAACGACATTGATTTCCGTTCACGCCTTTCATCAAATGAAGAGCGTGAATTCCTTGCAGCACGCGTAGTCGGTTCAACTACAACGTATTTGGATATTGATCGCGCAGATCATGTTCTACTTGTTGGCTTTGAGCCAGAAGAAGAATCACCAATTGTTTTCTTGCGTTTGAATAAGCAAGTACGAAAGCGCGCACTCAAGGTCACAGCGATTGCAACCAAGCTTTCAATTGGAGTTGAAAAACTTAAAGGTGAGTTTGTAAAGGTTGCTCCAGGGGCAGAAGCTGCAGCCATCACTTCACAATCTCTGAATGCAAAATCAGTGATTTTGGTGGGGGAGCGAGCTGCTGAAAGTGCTGGAGTATTAAGTGCAGTTGCAGCTCTGGCTGATTCAAGCAGTGCCAAGATTGCATGGATTCCACGTCGTGCTGGAGAGCGCGGTGCACTTGAAGCAGGGGCAATCGGTAACTTGCTGCCAGGTGGGCGCCCAGTTACAGATGCATCAGCACGTGTTGATATTGCAGCGGTGTGGGGAACAGATTCATTGCCAAGTGCAGAAGGCAAGAGCACGCAAGAGATTTATGCAGCAACAAATGCTGGTGAAATCGGTGCATTAGTTGTTGGCGGCGTTGATCCACTTGATGGAGAAAATAGCCAAAGCGCACTGGCTGCACTTGAAAAAGCTTTTGTTGTTTCTCTAGAAATTGCTAGCAGCGCAGTCACACAACATGCAGATGTTGTTTTGCCAGTTGCTGCAGTTACTGAAAAGAGCGGATCATTTTTGAACTGGGAAGGCCGTCCACGTTCATTTGATGCCGCAGTGCAAGATTCACTTAATCGCAGCGATCTACGTATTCTTTCAATGATTGCCGAAGAAATGGGCACATCAATAAATCTTGGAACTGTTAGCGCAGCTATTAAAGAAATTGCTTCCCTTGGCAAGTGGGATGGCGCTCGCGCATCAATGAGTAAAGTTTCTGCACCTGCAGTGCCAACTGTGTCGGGAGATCAATTCATCCTCACCTCATGGCGCCGCTTGCTAGATCTTGGAACTTTGCAGCAAGGTGAAGAAAACCTTGCAGGAACAGCACGTGCAACTGTTGCGGTTATTTCACCTAAGCGCGCTGGCGCACTTGGCGTGGTCGATGGCGACAAACTTAAGATTTCAACTTCTTTAGGTTCAGTAACTTTGAGCGCACTTGTTGAAGATATTCATGACGATGCGCTCTGGGCACCACGTAATTCACGAGGTTCTCAATTACTAGTAAATCTAGGCGTTGCACATGGCGCAGTAGTGAGTGTGGTGAAGGCATGACAACAGCAGAGCTCATTGGCGCAGATTCAGGCGGAATTATTGCTATCAAAGCACTTCTAGTGTTTATTTTCTGCGTTCTTCTTACCCTGATGTCTGTTTGGGGAGAACGACGCATCGTTGGTCGCATGCAGGAGCGCCCAGGCCCTAACCGTGTTGGACCTTTTGGATTGATTCAAGCTTTAGCTGATGGTGTGAAGTTAGCTCTTAAAGAAGATTTGATCCCAGCGGCGGCAGACAAGATTGTCTTCGTTCTTGCACCAATCATTAGTGCAACAACTTGCTTTATGTCTTTTGCTGTTATTCCTATTACAGGGCAAGTTTCACTCTTTGGTCACACAACTGCAATGCAGTTAACTGATCTTCCAGTCGGCGTGCTCTATGTATTAGCAATTGCATCAGTAGGCGTCTATGGAATTGTGTTGGCTGGCTGGTCATCTGGTTCTACATATCCACTACTTGGTGGATTACGCTCAAGTGCTCAAGTAATTTCTTATGAAGTTGCCATGGGACTTTCACTAGTAGCTGTCTTTATTTATGCAGGATCAATGTCAACTTCTGACATCGTGGCCGCTCAATCAACGTGGTGGTATGGCGTTGTGTTGTTCCCATCATTTGCAATCTATGCAATTTCAATGGTGGGTGAAACTAACCGTGCACCTTTCGATTTAGCTGAAGCAGAAGGTGAACTAGTTGGTGGTTTCCATACTGAATATTCATCACTTAAGTTCGCACTCTTCTTCTTGGCAGAGTATGTAAACATCATCGCTGTTTCAGCACTTGCTACAACTCTTTTCCTTGGTGGTTATCACGCACTCCCAGGTCTTGGCTTTACTGAAGCCTGGCTAGGCGGATGGTTTACCGGCATTTGGTTCTTCTCAAAAGTGCTTGTTTTCTTCTTTGTATTCGTTTGGCTACGCGGCACACTCCCACGTCTTCGCTATGACCAATTTATGCAGTTTGGTTGGAAGATCTTGATTCCAGTCTCAATTCTTTGGATCTTGGTTGTTGCAACACTTCGCACACTTTCACTACAAGGTGCTCCGCGTGTAGTTGTGGTTGGTTTTGCCAGCTTTGTGGTCTTACTCGTGATGGCTGCAAATATAGGTTTTGATAATGCAAAGAAGAAAAAGCTGGAATCACTTGAGGTTGAAGTCAGTGATCCATCTTTTGCAGTTCCAAGCGTTCCAATGAATGTTTCAAACATCAATGTGTCACAAGTTGGCAAAGGAGGCGATCATGTCTGAGCAACTCGAACCGCTAAAAAAGAGTGAAATTTCAGTTAACGATATCGCCTACACACAGATGGAGACTGGCGAATCAGTTGGACTACTTGGACACCTCAAGGGTTTCTGGATTCCATTTTCTAAGATGTTTAAAAAGACTCTTACAGTTGAATACCCAGAAGTGAAAGCTCCAACAGCTGAGCGCTTCCATGGTCGTCACCAACTTAATCGCCACCCAGATGGTTTAGAAAAATGTATTGGTTGCGAACTCTGTGCTTGGGCATGTCCTGCAGATGCGATTTATGTGGAAGGTGCAAATAACACTCCAGAGAATCAAATGTCTCCAGGAGAGCGCTATGGCAAGGTTTATCAGATCAACTATCTGCGCTGTGTTTTCTGCGGACTTTGTATTGAGGCTTGCCCAACACGTGCGCTTACTATGACTAATGAATATGAATTAGCTGATGAATCACGCGCGAAGTTAATCTTTGAAAAGGAAGATTTATTAGCACCGCTTCGCCAAGGAATGTTGATGCCTCCGCATCCAATGTATCCAGATATGGATGACAGCAATTACTACAAGGGTGATGTGAAGCAATCACACCCATCTCAGGATGTGAAGTAAATGGTTGATTTAGCTATTGCAGTAGGTCAAACACAGACTCCAGAAGCAGTTTTGTTCTGGGTTCTTGCACCATTGACCGTTGCGGCAGCTTTGGCAATGTTGCTAGTTAAAAAAGCAGTTCACTCTGCAATTTTGATGGCATCAGTAATGATCAACTTAGCTATTTTCTATATTGCTCAAGATGCCCTTTTCCTTGGAATTGTTCAGATAGTTGTTTACACCGGTGCAGTAATGATGCTCTTCCTCTTTATTCTCATGCTTGTTGGTGTTGATTCATCTGATTCACTTACTGAAACAATTCCAGGACTTCGACCAATTGCGATCACTGCTGCAGTTGGCTTCGGTGGATTGATGGTTTCCTTGATTGGCCGTGCAACTCTTGGCCGAAGTGCAATTGGATTAGAAGCAGCCAATTCAAACGGAAACGTTAAAGGAATTGCGCAACTCCTATTCTCAACATATGTCTGGCCATTTGAAGTTGTTTCAGCACTTCTTATTACTGCTGCCTTAGGTGCAATGGTTCTTGCACATCATCAAAGCCTTCAATTGCGACCAACACAGCGCCAACTTTCAACACAGCGCTTTCGCGGTGCATCACTTGCAAACGCTGCTGGTCTTCCAGCCCCAGGGGTATTTGCTCGTCACAACGCTGTAGATGTTCCAGCACTTTTGCCAGATGGCACACCAGCTGCCAACTCGATTAACGCAACTTTGCAAGCACGTGGAGACATGCTGACTTCAGGCACATTTGAACTTGGCAAGGTCGACACTAGTAAGGGGGAGGAGAAGTAAATGGATGCAGCTAATTATCTATATCTATCCGTACTTCTTTTCACTATCGGTGCTGTGGGAGTAGTTGTTCGACGCAATGCGATCGTTGTTTTCATGTGTGTTGAGCTCATGCTCAACGCTGCAAACTTAGCTTTTGTGACTTTTTCCAGAATTAATGGTGATCTCAACGGACAGGTAGTGGCCTTCTTTACGATGGTTGTGGCTGCCTGTGAAGTTGTAGTTGGCCTAGCAATTATCGTGACGATCTATCGCTCACGTCGTTCAGCATCTGTTGATGATGCTAGTTTGTTGAAGCGATAGCTATGACGACTTCAAATAGCCTCGTTTATTTAATTGCGCTGCCATTACTTGGTGCAACAATTCTTTTACTTGCTGGCCGACGTGCTGATAAATGGGGCCACATTCTTGGAACCTTGATGTCAGGGTCATCATTTGCCGTTGGCCTCTACCAACTCTCACAAATGCTTGGCCGCTCTAATACAGCTCGACCTGTTGAACAAAAGCTATTTGAGTGGATCTCAGTTGGAAGTTTTAAGGTTGATGCAGGATTGCTCCTAGATCAACTTTCAATCTGCTTCGTTCTTCTTATTACAGGTGTTGGAACATTGATTCATATTTACTCAATTTCCTATATGTCACATGACCACGATCGCAGACGCTTCTTTGCCTATTTAAACCTGTTCATTGCAGCGATGCTTTTGTTGGTTCTAGGAAATAGTTACCTCAACCTTTATGTTGGTTGGGAAGGCGTTGGTCTTGCTTCCTATCTATTGATTGGTTTCTGGAACCAAAAGCCTGCGTATGCAACTGCCTCCAAGAAGGCATTTGTTATGAACCGTGTTGGTGACATGGGACTTTCTTTTGCCATCATGATTGCCTTTGCAACAGTTGGAACGGTCTCCTTTGCAGGAATTAAAGAGCACGCGCACCACACATCAACAGCAGCGCTGACTGCCATGGGAATCATGTTGCTAGTTGCAGCAACAGGAAAATCAGCGCAATTCCCATTACAGGCATGGCTGGGCGATGCGATGGCTGGCCCAACCCCTGTTTCAGCTCTTATTCACGCAGCGACAATGGTTACTGCCGGTGTTTATCTCATTACTCGCTCGAACTTCATTTTCGATGCCGCGCCAACTGCCCAGTTACTAGTTGTCATTGTTGGCGCAATTACTTTGTTGTTCGGTGCATTAATCGGTACTGCAAAAGATGACATCAAGAAAGCACTTGCTGCTTCAACAATGTCGCAGATTGGTTACATGATTTTGGGTGCTGGTCTTGGTCCAGTTGGTTACGCATTTGCAATCATGCACTTATTAACTCACGGCTTCTTTAAGGCTGGAATGTTCCTTGGTGCAGGTTCAGTCATGCATGGAATGAATGATGAAGTAAACATGCGCAAGTACGGCGCACTTCGAAAGTTCATGCCAATTACATTTGTGACATTTGGTCTTGGATATTTAGCAATCCTTGGAGTTCCACCATTTGCTGGTTTCTATTCAAAAGACATGATTATCGAAACTGCATTTAACGCCGGCGGTATTAAAGGAATTCTTCTGGGATCAGTGACTTTATTAGGTGCAGGAATTACGGCTTTTTATATGACTCGCGTAATGATTCTCACTTTCACAGGAAAAGCTAGATGGGATGAAGAAGCCCATCCCCATGAGTCCCCATTATTGATGTGGCTCCCAATGGCAATTCTTGCAATCGGTTCAGTTTCATCTGGCTACTTACTTAGCCGCGGAGATGCACTAGTTAACTGGTTGTCACCATTATTTGAACACCATGGTGAGCACGAAGAACTTCTTGCACCAATCGTTGTTTCAGCCCTTGCACTTGGCATGGTTGCTATCGGAGTTGCAATTGCGTTCTTGAAGTATTCACGCCAAGAAGTTGCATCAGTTGCACCAGAGAATGTTTCAGTATTTACCAAGATCGCACGAGAAGATCTGATGCAAGATCGCTTCAACGAAGCAGTATTTATGCGCCCTGGCCAGCAGTTAACGCAGGTTTTGGTCAAAACTGATGAAGCCGTTATTGATGGCGCAGTTCGTGGAGTTGGAAAGCTGGCAATGGGCTCAAGTTCACTTCTACGAGGAGTGCAGAGCGGTTTTGTTCGTAGTTACGCAGCGCTGATCTTTGTTGGCGCGGCCCTGCTCATCGCAGCGATTTGGGTGGTGGTTCAATAATGAATTCATTGATTCTATTAATGCTCTTGCCAATCATTGGCTCAATTGCAGTTGCTGTTACACCTAAGACAAAAGAGGTTCTAACTAAGCAAGTTGCACTTGGCACAACTGTGGTTGTCGCTCTAGCAACTATTGCTATGGCTGTTAACTTCCAGCGCGATAACGTCGAACTTCAGTTTGTTGAGAAGTATTCCTGGATTCCTACCTTTGGCATCAACTTCGCCGTTGGTATTGATGGTCTAGCACTGGTGCTGATTTTGATGTCAACAATTCTCGCGCCAATTGTGGTATTAGCTGGTTGGAATGAAGCCCACGGTGGCCGTTGGTCTGTAAAGACGTTTTACATCCTCATCCTTGTTCTTGAAACAATGATGATTGGTGTCTTTGTAGCAACAGATGTCTTCTTGTTCTATGTCATCTTTGAAGCGATGCTGATTCCGGTTTACTTCCTGATTGGTGGTTATGGAAGCGGTGAGCGCTCAGCGGCAGCAGTTAAGTTCTTGATTTATAGCCTCTTCGGTGGATTACTGATGTTGGCATCAATTATCGCCCTCTATGTGATGTCAGGCGCTCAGGGCGGACATACATTTGATCTGCAAGCACTTTCACAACTGCAGATGAGTTCAACTACTCAGAACTTCCTATTCCTAGGCTTCTTTATTGCTTTTGCAATTAAGGCACCTCTGTGGCCACTTCATACCTGGCTGCCAGATGCTGCAGCTTCTGCAACCCCTGGAACCTCGGTGTTGTTGCTAGGTGTTCTAGATAAAGTCGGAACATTTGGAATGATTCGCTACTGCTTAACTCTGTTCCCAGAAGCCAGCAAGACATTTACACCTTTGATTATGGTTCTTGCAGTTATTTCAATTGTTTATGGCGCAATCCTTGCAATTGGTCAGAAGGATCTAAAGCGCTTAATTGCATTTACTTCAATTTCTCACTTTGGTTTCATCACCATGGGTATCTTCGCAATGACCTCACAGGGTCACAGCGGGGCAACTTTATATATGTTTAATCACGGCTTCTCAACGGCAGCGTTGTTCATCGTTGGCGGTTGGATGATTGCACGTCGTGGTTCTTCAACGATTGCAGACTTTGGTGGACTACAGCGCGTCACACCAGTGATGGCTTGGTCATTCTTCCTGGCTGGAATGTCTTCACTGGCGTTACCAGGTTTGTCTAGCTTTGTCAGTGAGTTCTTAGTATTAGTTGGAACATTTACTCGATACCCAGTGCATGCTGTCATTGCAACATTTGGAATTGTTCTAGCTGCCCTCTATATCTTGATCCCAGTTCAAAAGGCTTTACACGGACCAACAACTCCTGGCAACGAGGGATTAAGTGATCTGAACCTTCGAGAGAAAATCGCAATTGCTCCAGTGATTGCAATCATCATTGCTCTTGGTTTCTATCCTTCGCCACTATTAAATGTCATTAACCCAGCTTCAGCGCATGTGATTGCTCAAATGGGCTTCACTGATCCAGCTCCAACGAATGGTGATAAATAATGGAATTCAGCGCACCAGTTCTTAACTACACGCTTCTTTCACCCATGCTTATTTTGTTGGGCGGGGCGCTCATTGGTGTTCTCGTTGAAGCCTTCATGTCCAAGGCGCTGCGCCCAATCACGCAGCTGTCAGTGACTCTAGGCACTTTAGTTTTAGCACTTGTTCAGGTGTGGAAAGTGCGCAATGAGCAATCGGTAAGTGCAGCAATGGGCTCAGTAGTAATTGATGGGCCTGCAGTTTTGCTGCAAGCTTCAATCATTATTATTTCTATCATCTCTGTTTTACTCATCGCCGATACTGAACACTTCACGGCCCTTGCTGCTTCACTTCCAGGTTCAGATGAAGAACGACATGCATTACAGACTGGTAATCAAGTAACTGAGGTTTATCCACTTACTCTCTTTGCTGTTGCTGGAATGCTCTTATTCCCAGTCTCTAGCGATCTCATTACCTTATTTGTTGCACTTGAAATGCTTTCTTTGCCGTTGTATTTGATGGCAGGGCTCTCACGCCGTCGCCGTTTAGCATCTCAGGAATCAGCCCTTAAGTACTTCCTACTCGGTGCATTTTCTTCAGCATTCTTCTTATTTGGCGCAGCTTTTCTTTATGGATACTCAGCCTCAATTACCTTCAGTGGCATCCGCGATGCAGTAGTGGGTGGCGGCGGAAACGATGTCTTCCTACTTATTGGAATCGCATTTCTATCTGTTGGTTTGCTCTTTAAAGTTGGCGCAGTTCCATTCCATGCGTGGTCACCAGATGTGTATCAAGGTGCACCAACACCTGTAACAGCATTTATGGCAGCAGCAACAAAGGTTGCAGCCTTTGGTGCGATGCTGCGTATCTACTACACCTCTTTTGCAAACGCCCAATGGTCCTGGACTCCCATGCTGACCATCATTGCGATTATCACGATGGTCTTTGGTTCATTAGTTGCCATTGCACAGCGTGATGTGAAGCGCATGTTGGCCTACTCTTCCATTGCCCATGCTGGCTTCTTATTAACTGGTGTTATCGCCTTGAATAAGGCAGGCCTTGAGGCTTCGCTGTTCTATCTCTTTGCTTATGGCATAACCACTGTTGGTGCTTTTGCAATTGTTACCTTGGTTCGCGATTCTGCCGGTGAAGTAACTGATCTGAATCGTTGGAAAGGTTTAGGAAAGCGCTCTCCTTGGGTTGCAACTGCATTTGCTGGCTTCCTTCTTTCTTTTGCTGGGATTCCACTCACAAGCGGATTCATTGGAAAGTTCTCAATCTTCTCTGCAGCATATGAAAGCGGAGCAAGAAGCGTTGTTATTGCTGGTGTGCTCTCAAGTGCTATTGCAGCCTTCTTCTATATCCGCGTTATTGTTTTAATGTTCTTTACTGATCCAGTCGAAGATGGAACAAGCGTTGAAATTCCATCATCATTGACGTCAATTACGGTTATTTTCTCACTGATCGTAACAATTGCTTTGGGTGTTTTCCCAGCTCCAATTCTTAACTTCATCTCGAATCTCGCAACCTTCATTCGCTAATGTCATCATTTGGCATTCCCAACGTTGCTCCAGAGTTGGAAGCAACTCTGATTCGACAAATGGCAGATGTTGAAAGCCTTCTTCTAAGTCACACGCGCAGTGAATACCCATTTGTTGATGAGACCGCCCACCACCTAGTTGCAGCTGGTGGTAAGCGTTTGCGACCACTCCTCACCCTATTAACTGCTCAATTTGGTGATGCCAACCGCCAAGGAGTTATTGCAGCTGCAGTTGCTTGCGAAATAACACACTTAGCAACTCTTTATCACGATGATGTTATGGATGAAGCACCACTTCGTCGCGGAGTGGAAAGTGCAAATATGCGATGGGGAAACACCATAGCGATTTTGACTGGCGATTTTCTCTTTGCAAAATCCTCTGATCTATTAGCTGATCTTGGCCCAGAAGCAGTGCGTTTACAGGCCCGCACATTCGAGCGCTTAGTTATCGGCCAAATCATGGAAACTCAGGGGCCAAACCCAGGACAAGATCCACTTGAGCATTACTTAAAAGTTGTTGCAGATAAGACTGGCTCACTTATTGCAGCCTCTGCCCGATATGGTGGAATGATTTCAGGAGCTCCTGCAGAGATCACAGATACAGTCACAAAATTTGGTGAAAAAATAGGTGTTGCATTCCAGTTAGCCGATGATGTTATCGATATTGCAAGTGAATCAAATCAATCAGGCAAGACTCCGGGCACAGATCTACGTGAAGGTGTCCCAACACTTGTGACTCTCAATGTTATGAAATCAACTGATTCATCTGATCGTGAATTGCAGCAGCTTTTATCAGCACCTATTGAAGATGAAGATACTGTGCAGCAAGTGTTAAGTGCTTTGCGCAATCACAAAGCTTTGAGTGAATCTCGTGAACAGCTATTTCAGATTGCCAAAGAAGCTAGAACCGCACTTGGCCCACTACCTGTGTGTGATGCAACAGGTGCGTTGATGTCACTGTGTGATGCTGTTATCGACCGTTCTGCTTGATCGCACTAAATCTGTTCCTAAAGTAATTAAGGCAACCCAGATAATTAGAAATCCTGCCCACCGCGCTGCTGGCATATCTTCATGGCGCACCCACACACCAATAGAGAACTGCAGAGTTGGCGTGATGTATTGCAATAGTCCAATAGTTGAAAGCGGTAGGCGAGTGGTTGAACCATTAAATAGGAGTAGCGGAACAGCCGTTACAGCACCGGCGCTAATGAGAAGAATTGTTAGGCCCGGGCTATTGCCAAATTGACCGTTGCCTTGATTGCCTAAATAAAGTAAATATCCGGCATATGGAATAAATGAGATGCCTGTTTCAATTGCTAAACCTTCAAGTGCGCCTAAACCGAGCTGCTTCTTAATAAGTCCATAGCTGCCCCATGAGATAGCTAGCGCTAGTGCAACCCACGGCAGACGGCCGTAGTCAATCGTTAAAATCAAAACGCCAAGGGAGGCAATACCAACTGCCACCCATTGCAAAACGCGCATCTTCTCTTTTAATAATAAAACTCCAAAAGCGATAATGATGAGCGGGTTGATGTAATAACCAAGTGATGCCTCAACAACATGGCCATTATTTGTTGCCCAGATATAGACAAGCCAGTTAACTGAGATTAGAAATGAGGCAGCAAAGAGTTTGAGAGCAACCTGGGGGCGCTTAAGAGTTGTGACAGTAGATTTCAGCGCTTTAGTTAAAGCCAAGATAATGACGCAAAAAACCAAAGTCCACACAGCACGGTGCGAAACAATCTCTAGAGCTTTGGCTGGTTCAAGCAAGGGCCAATACAGGGGAAACAAACCCCAGAGCCCGTAAGCACTAAAGCCAAAGACTAGGCCTAACTTATTTTTACTCAATTATCTAAAGTTCGTAAATTGAACAGCGAAATCCCAGCCACCATCTTTGATCATGGCCATAGTCTCCTGCAGATCATCACGACTCTTTGATGTCACACGCAGTTCATCGCCTTGAATCTGAGTCTTAACTGACTTTGGACCTTCATCACGGACTAGCTTTGCAATTTTCTTTGCATTCTCAGTTGAGATGCCTTCTTTTAAAGGGGCAGCGATTTTATAGATCTTGCCGCTGAGCTGCGGTGCACCTGCATCAAGGTGCTTGAGTGAAACTCCGCGCTTAATCATTTTGTCTTTGACAACATCGAGTGCTGCTTTAGCGCGCTCTTCAGTGTCGGCTTCAATTAAAATCTTTTCACCCTCTAGTTCAATTTTTGAACCAGTGTTTTTGAAATCAAAGCGTGTATCAATCTCACGAATAGCCTGATTTATAGCGTTATCGAGCTCCATGCGGTCGATCTTGGAGGTTACGTCAAAGCTTGCATCTGCTGCCATGGTGAGGGCTCCTTCACTGCCTAAAAGCGCGGTTTGTGCGCCTACGAGGCTAAGGTATCCTTTCCCTTCGCACTATCCATAATTGCCGCAGTACTTGTTCGACCTTGGCGGGTTGCCCGAGCGGCCAATGGGAGGGGACTGTAAATCCCCCGGCTCTGCCTTCGAAGGTTCAAATCCTTCACCCGCCACCATTAAGCCGCCTTCATAAGGGCGGCTTTTTGCATATAACTCGCGTGTAGACATCTATTAATAGCCTCAATAGCCTTCGCTTATATCAATCCACTTTGAGGAGTAATCGTGAAGAGACGTTTTGGAATTTTCGCAGCTGTAGTAATTGCAGCCGCACTTACATTAACTGGCTGCGCTAAGAGTGATTCAGCCACATCTGATTCTGCTGCATCATGTGCAAAGGCTGATCTAGCAACAGTTACTGCAGGCAAACTAACAATTGCAACTGGAGAGCCTGCCTACTACCCATGGATTATTGATGATAAGCCAGAGACCGGAAATGGTTTTGAAGGCGCAGTTGCATACGCAGTTGCTAAGCAACTTGGATTTGATGCAGCAGATGTCGTATGGGTTCGTACAACTTTTGATTCAGCTGTAACACCAGGTGAAAAGAACTTTGACTTCAACTTGCAGCAATTCTCAATTACAGATGAGCGCAAGACTGCAGTTGATTTCTCATCTCCTTACTACACAGCACCACAAGCAATAGTTTCCTTCAAGGGCAGCAAGATTGATGGAAAGACATCTCTTGCAGACCTCAAGGGTGCAAAGCTAGGTGCAGCAGTTGGTACTACTTCCCTTGATGCAATCAGCACTCAAATCGGTGCTAAGCCACAGGTATTTAACGATAACGCTGCAGGTGTTTCAGCACTTAAGAACAAGCAGATTGATGGCTTAGTAGTAGATCTACCAACAGCTTTCTATCTCTCAGGTGTTGAAGTTCCAAACGGAATCATCGTGGGGCAACTGCCTTCAACTGGTTCAGGAGATCAATTCGGTCTTTTGCTAACAAAGGGCAGCTCTTTGACTTCATGTGTGAGCGGCGCAGTTGATGCGATTACTGCTGATGGCACATTGGCAGCCATTACAGATAAGTGGCTTGCAACAGATGCTGGCGCGCCAGTATTGAAGCCATAAGCGTAATAAAGAAGTAAACACGGTAGTTTGGCGACCATGTCAGAGCGAATGAACTCTGCTTGGTCGCCAAGCTCACGTGAGATTCAAAGACGTGGTGAACGAGCACGAATAAGTAGACGGCAAGCAGCTATTGCCGCAGTCTCAACCACGGTTGTTCTTGGCACATTACTTATCATTCTTGTTACATCCCCAGGCTGGGAAATAGTTAAAAAAACCTTCTTTGATATTAATTACGGCCGAGAAGTTTTCCCAACAGTTATCGCAGGGTTATGGATCAATTTACAGCTCACCTTCATTGGGGGAGCAGCAATTGGTGTAATTGCTATGGGTCTTGCACTTCTACGCACAACAAAATCCCCAGCCCTGACTCCCTTTAGATTTCTCGCAACGGCATACGTGGATATTTTTCGTGGGGCTCCACTTATCTTGATTATCTTGTTGGTGGGGTTTGGTGTTCCAGCACTTCAATTAAAGGGAATTTCTAGCAATGTTATTTTCTTGGGCACCGTTGCAGTTGTTCTTACATATTCTGCCT
Source organism: actinobacterium SCGC AAA044-N04 (assembly GCA_000378885.1). Classification (GTDB taxonomy): domain Bacteria; phylum Actinomycetota; class Actinomycetes; order Nanopelagicales; family Nanopelagicaceae; genus Planktophila. The sequence continues at coordinate 90,845 of KB900462.1, forward strand.
ACGTTGCAGAAGTTATCCGAAGTGGAATTCTTTCAATTCACCCAAGTCAGAGAGCAGCTGCGCGTTCATTAGGTTTAACTTCAGGACAGACCATGCGTTATGTGGTCTTGCCACAAGCAATTAGGCGTGTTGTTCCACCACTTCTCAATGACTTTGTTTCACTTCTCAAAGACACTGGTTTAGTTTCAATTCTGGGTGTGACAGATGCGGTGAGAGCGGCGCAGATTAATGCCTCTCGAACCTTTAACTACACCCCCTACGTTGTTGCAGCCATCTTGTTCTTACTCATCACAATTCCAATGACCCGCTACACAGATCGCGCCATCAGGCAGCGCACCAATGCCCAAAGTGCAGAAGGTGCTATCTAATGGCCAACGTCTTAGAACTGAGCAAGATTCGCAAATCTTTCGGGACTGAGCTCGTACTCAATGACTTATCACTTTCGGTTCCTGAACACACTGCCACAGTATTAATTGGTGCGTCGGGCTCAGGTAAATCAACATTGCTTCGCTGCATTAACTTGCTTGAATCCATTGATGATGGACAGATTTTTCTAGATGGTGAAGAGATTTCAGATCCACTCATAAATGTGGATGAAGTTCGCCGCAAGCTGGGAATGGTTTTCCAATCCTTTAATCTCTTTCCACATAAAACAGTTTTAGAAAACATCACTCTTGCTCCCATCAAGGTGCAAGGAAAGAATCAAGATGAGGCAACTACCGCAGCCCTTGCTCTCCTTAAGCGCTTTGATTTAGCAGACAAAGCTGATCAATATCCAGATCGCCTCAGTGGGGGACAGCAACAAAGAGTTGCAATCATTCGCTCACTTGCACTTAACCCACGTCTGCTCTTGCTCGATGAAATTACATCTGCTCTTGATCCAGTTTTGGTTAATGAGGTGTTGAGCATTGTGCGTGATTTAAAGTCCGATGGAATGACAATGGTCTTAGCAACACATGAAATGGGCTTTGCCACCCAAGTGGCAGATGAAGTCTGTTTCTTGGAATCTGGAAATATTCTGGAGCGCGGATCTGCCCAAGATGTATTGCATGCACCAAAGAACCCAAAGACTCAAGAGTTCTTAAAGCGCGTGCACCAAGCTGGAAGGCTGTAAGGTTTTAGCAATGAACGCATTTAATGAGCGTATAGCGCCTCTGCGAGAGCTAATGAAGCACAAGGGGCTTGAGGCAATAGTTTTACGGCGAAATCCCAACCTCGCTTGGGCAATAGCTGGACGAGTACATGTGCCCACAACTATTGATGCAGCGTGTTTTGATCTCATCATTACTCAAGAGGGTGCAACAGCAATAACAAATGTTGTTGAAGCACCACGGTTGATTGCAGAAGAACTTCCAAGTGAAGTCAGTGTTAAAACTATCAAGTGGTCAGAAGGTCGTGATCCACAGCTTCCAACAGGTGCAAAGGTTGGTAGTGATCAACCAGGAGCAGATCGAATCGATTTAGGAACAGAGATCGAGATTATTCGAGCCTCGTTGATTAAATCAGATGTTGCGCGCTTTAAGCAGATTTGCGCAGATGCAGCTGCTGCTTTGGGAAGCGCAATGAAGCAAGTTGAAAGTAGTGATCGCGAAATAGATGTAGCGGGTTTGATTACTCATGCACTCTGGCAAGCAGATCTAGAGATTGCTTTCTTAGGAGTTGCAGGCCAGGACCGCGTGCATAAATTTAGACATCCACTTCCAACAGATGCTGTGGTTGGAAATCGAGTATCTGCATCCATATGCGCAAAGCGCAAAGGCTTGATTACATCTGTTACGCGTATTGTCAGTTTTGAACCGGTTACAGATGCGATAGCAAAAGACTATGAATCAATTTTTAAAGTAGAAGCTGCAATGTTGGATGCAACAGTGGTGGGTAAAGCATTTTCTGATCCCATTAATGCTGCGATAAGCGCCTATCCAGCCAATGGTTTTGATTCTGATGAATGGACTAAACATCACCAAGGTGGCCCAACTGGGTTCTTGCCGCGGGACTGGCCAGCTAATACGGGCAGTGCGCGCTTGATTGCTAATTACCAGCCAATCGCCTGGAACCCAACGGGTAAGGGCTTTAAAGCAGAAGACACGATCATTGCCACTAACTCAGGCGTAAAAATCCTCTCGATGGACCCAGATTGGCCCTCTTTTGAGGTCAATGGTCGGACCAGACCATTTTTACTCACCCCCTAAAGATCATCACAGTCCTATAACAAGGCGCAAAACCGCGATTCTGGCATTGACTCGCACCCTCTCCAGTGGCACGCTCTGCCAAGAGGTCTTACCACTGGAGGTTTAATGAGCACTGTTGCTCTCGTCGCACTCGCGCGCCCAACCTTTGACCTGGCATGTGCTCAAGCAAATTTCGATAGTGCGCGAGCACTACTCACCGAGCTCGGCGCCACGGTGGTCGGACCATCTGAGTTAGTAATGACAGTCGATGATGTTGCAGCAGTTCAACTTCCACACGCTGACCTACATATCTTGTTCATGGCTTCATTCTCAGATGCATCTCCTGCAGTTGAACTGCTTGGAAAAGTAAAAGGCCCAGTCCTGGGTTGGTCTATGCGTGAACCTGGCGCAGTAGGGGATCGCCTTAAATTGAATTCAATGTGTGGCGTGAACCTTGCAGCACATGCATTAATGAACGCCGGACAATCTATTCGCCATATTCATGGTAATGCAGATGAACCACAAGTGCGCACTGCAATTAAAGATGCGCTCGCAGGAAAACTGCCTGAGGCATCTTCACCAAAAACTGTGACAGGCGAGTTTGGATCTGAGGCTCATGCACAAAAGGCTTTGGATTGGCTGCGTGGTAAAAAGATTGGCGCAGTTGGGGATGCACCCATTGGTTTCACGCCATGTGTTTATGATGCAAAGCAGATATTTTCAACTTTCGGTTTAGATATTCGCCAAATCACCATTGATGATGCATTTGGAAGAATTTCAGAAGTTAAGCAAGAGGCTCGCGAACTTGCCTATGCCAACGCTGTTGCTGCTCAGCCTTCATTAGCTTCAGTGAATGTGGAAGAAGCAAAGAAGGTTTATGGCGTTGAAGTTGCCTTGGATGAATGGCGAAAAGAAGAAGTCTTAGATGCCATTGCTATTCGTTGCTGGCCAGAGTTTCCAACTGATTTAGGTGCCTGTATTTGTTCATCCCTGGGCCGCCTTTCAGATCGTGGAACTGTCACAACATGTGAGCGCGATGTTTTAGGCGCAGTAACAATGATGGTCTGTGAATCACTAGGTTCAGATGAGAACTACTTGGTAGACATCGTTGATCTAGATGCTTCACAAGGTTTAGTTCGCTTATGGCACTGCGGTTCAGCTGCAACAAAGCTTGCTGCAGACCCAACTAATGCAACCCAATCCACCCACTGCAATCGCAAACTAGGCGTTGCAGGTAATTTTCCGCTCAAGACCGGACCAGTAACACTGTTTCGTATTGATCGGGATGTGGATCCGAGCAACCGCACGGGTCTTCGCATGGTTGTGAGCCGAGGGGAATCAATCCCTGCTCCCAATCACTTCCAAGGCAATACAGCAACTGTTATCACTGAACCTGATGCAGCTGCTTTAGTGAATGGAATCGTCACTGGCGGATATCCGCACCACTTGGTCATTTCATGGATCGATGTGCGACCAGGTATTCGTCAACTGGCAAAAAAGTTAGGGATACCCCTCACAGAATGGTAAACAACAATCTAACCCTCGGAAAGCAAGGATAAAAATGAAAACTAAAGGACTAAGTACCTTTGCTTCACTCCGTGCTGGTGTAGTTGCATTAGTTGCTACGGCACTTGTAATTACTCCACTTGCGGTTGCACACGCTGCTGATGCTCCAACTTTCGGCAAGGCATGTACAACAGAAGGCGTAAGCACTGGACAATCAACATCATCACTAATCTGCCAAACAGGTTCCAATGGAAAGCTAACTTGGCAGCGCGTACGTCTTGGTTCAACAAATGCCAAGCCAGTAGCAGCATCTTCTGCTCCAGATGGAACAATTGAATTCCACCACTGGCGTCCAGAAGACAAAGTTGTTCTTCAGGGCATTATCGACAAGTTCGAAACTGCTAACCCTGGAACACACATCAACCAAGTAATCATGAGCTCTGTTGATTACACCAACTTGGCATATGCAAAAATCAGCGTTAACAAGAAAGCTGCAGTTTTTGTAACAAGCCGTGGTGGTCAATTCAACCAGTTCTACGCAGGCGGATTACTTGCTGATCTATCAAACCAACGCTTTATGAAGCAGAACGTTATTGCTTCAGCGCTAACACCAGGAACTGTTAATGGAAAGGTGTATGGACTTCCATACCAATCTCTATTTAACAATCCTTTGTATAACGCAGAGCTATTTGCAAAGCAGGGATGGAAGGTTCCAACAACTTGGACCCAGACTCTTGCATTCTGTAAGACAGCTAAAGCAGCTGGATTCATTCCATTTGCTTGGCCAGGAGCTACACGCGGTAACGCGGGTCAGATCATCAACTCATTCTTGATGAACTCAGCTCCAGATCTTGCAACTTTGACAGATCGCATCACAGCAATTGATACAGGAAAGGCTGATCTTCTATCACCTTGGTTTGTTGAAATGGCTAACAAGTACAAGGCAATGGCTGATGCAGGCTGCTTCCCAGCAAACCCAACTGGATACAACGACACTGTTGCACCAGCTGACTTTGCTTCAGGCAAGGCTGCAATTTATCCAACTGGAACATTCGGTATGAGCACAGTTACAAAGCTCAACCCAGCAATGTCAGGAAAGATGAAGATGATGTCAATGATTACTACTGATGCAAAGCCTTTGTATCAGGGAATCACAAACAACACATTCATCCTGAGCGTTAATGCAAAGTCATCTTCAACAGATCAGAAGATTGCTGCAGCCTTTATCTCATTCCTTGCACAAGCTGAAAATGCTCAGGCATATGCTGTTGGAACTTCACAGCACGTTTCAATCATCAACGTTGACTATTCAGCCAACATTGACCTATTGAACACTTCAGACATCATGGGTAAGAAGCTATTACTTGCACCACGCTTCTTGTTCAACAACGTTAACAACGTCCGTAACCCACTTGAGGATGCATTGATTGCAATCGCAGGCGGAGCAGATGTGACCAAGACACTTACTGATACTTCAAAGACCATCAAGCAGGGTCTTACTTCTTAAGGAGTAAACAGTTAGTTCACTAGCTCGTACCCAGGGCACCCTTGCCAAACTCGGCAAGGGTGCCTCTGGCGCGCGCAAAAGAAAAAAGGATTCAAAGATTTTATGGCTGATGGCTTTTCCAGCTTTTGCTATTTATTCATTCCTCTATCTCTACCCAGCACTTTCAAATCTGCTCTATTCCACTCAGCGCTGGGATGGGGTCACCAAGCCTGAATTTATAGGATTAAAGAACTTCATTCATCTATTGACTGATGATGATCTATTTATGAAAGTTCTCAGCAACAACATACGCTTTGCAATCATTGTTGTGGTTCTGCAAACAGGATTTGGTTTACTTTTTGCAACTTTTTTAACTGAAAATTCAAAGACGAATATTTTCTTACGTACGGTCTATTTCTTCCCAACAATTCTTTCATCTGTCTCTGTTGGACTCATTTGGACATTCCTTTACGATCCAAACTACGGGTTCATCAATGCGACTTTAAAAGCCATTGGTCTGGACAAGCTTGCCCTTAATTGGCTAGGTGATTCGAAGTATTCACTCTATGCAGTAGCAGTCACACAGATTTGGTTTCACACAGGGCAGATGGTTGTTATCTATGTTGCAGGTCTGCAACAAATTCCTGCAGAGTTGTATGAAGCTGCCGAAGTTGATGGTGCCACACGTTGGCAACAATTTAAGAACATCACCTGGCCAATGGCGCTCCCAACTACTGCAGTTATCGTTGCCTATACAACTATTCAAACATTTAGAGCTTTCGATCTTGTCTATGCGATGACACAGGGCGGACCACTTAACTCTTCAGATCTATTGGTTACTTTGGTCTATAACACTGCATTTGTTGGATATAAATTTGGATATGCAGCAGCACAAACAATTTTCCTAGTGCTACTTGTTATGCTAGTAACTTGGCTACAACGGCGCACACTTCGTATTGATTACGGAGACAAAAAATGATTTATAGAATCTTTAAGAACACAATGCTCACAATTTTCGCTGCAGCCGTATTGGTGCCTAGCTCAATTGTGGTGCTGGGTACTTTCAAAGAAGATGTTGAGATTTACACAAAGCCATTAGCTTTGCCAAAGCATTGGAATTTGAACAATTTCAGAACTCTTATTGACACCGGAAATGTGATCACTCCTTTCAAAAACTCTGTGATTGTTGCAGTCTTTTCAGTGGCAATTACTATTTTCTTCGCCAGCCTTGTTTCTTATGTAATTGCACGGTCAATAACAGTTACAGGCAAGGTTCTATTTCTGCTCTTTTCTCTAGGCTTAGCTATCCCTGGACAAGTAAATATCATCCCTATTTTTACTCTCTTCACAAAGCTACATCTTAATAACTCACTCTTTGGCTTAGTCTTGGTCAATATCGCACTCACGCTTCCCATATCAGTATTTATTATTTCGGCGTTCTTCAAAGATTTACCTAAGGAGATGTTTGAAGTAGCAAGCATTGATGGTGCAGGTCATTGGCGTGTGTATCGATCAATTGCAATGCCGCTGGCAAGACCAGCCATTGGCGCAACTTCAATTTTCCTCTTTGTTATTTGTTGGAACGACTTGCTATACCCACTCATGCTCATTAATGAACTAGATAAGAAGACGCTTCCACTAACTCTTATTGACTTCCGCGGTGAATTCGCAACTAGTTACAGTATGCTCTTCACAGCAATCATGGTTGCTTCTATTCCGATGGTGCTCATGTATGTCTTCATGCAACGTTCCTTTGTCGCCGGCCTAACTGCCGGAGCAGTGAAAGGGTAAAAATGAGCATTGTTGCTTCAGTTGCACCTCAAAGAGCCGCACGTATTGCTACACAACTTGTTGAGTTGATTGATCTTCAGAAATTAAACCCTGGAGACCGCCTGCCACCAGAGCGACAGTTAGCAGATTTACTAGAGGTCAGTCGCCCAAGTTTGCGCGAAGCACTTCATATTTTGCAGGCACAAGGATTAGTTCAAATAAAGCATGGCCAAGGAACATTTGTTCAAGAACCGATAGTGGCTCAAGAGCTTCGGGCATCGATGATGGCAACCACACATGGGCTAAATGAATTATTTGATGCCCGTGAAGTACTTGAAGTTCCGGCTTCTAAGTGGGCTGCTGATAAAGCTACGAAGGAAGATATCCGTTTGCTGAGAGCTACTCTAAATCAGATTGAGGCCGTTACAGCGGTATCTCCCATTGATTTTGACCACCTGCAGCTATTAGATGCGAAGTTCCACTTAACAATTGTTGGAATTGCAGGTAATAGATTTATTAATCAAACACTCAATGTATTGCAGGATGTAATGAAAATGTCTATGGAGACAACGTTGAGACTGCCAGGTCGCTCTGAAGTATCAAAGTCTGAGCACAATGCAATTTTAGTTGCCATTGAATCTGGAAATGGTGAGCTGGCTGCGAAATTAACATTGCAGCACATAACAGGTGCACGAGCAGTGGCATTGGCGGATGCAAAAGAAAAGAATAAGAATTGAGCGACATTCAAGTCGTTTGTATGGGCGTCATTACCGTTGACACAATTGCTCTCGTGGATCAATATCCACAAGAAGATGAACGAGTTGTAGCTAAAGAAATCACACGTGCAGGTGGGGGACCAGCAGCTGTTGCAGCTGTGGCACTGAGTCGATTAGGTATAAGAAGCGCAATAGTTGGCACTATTGGCGATGATGCCGATGGCAAAGAGGTTTTACGTATTTTTGAAAAAGAAAAAGTTGATACCTCTGGAATTTCAATCGGCAATACTGCAACTGCAGGTAGCGTCATAGTTGCTTCAAAGAAAAATAGTGCTCGTGCAATCAGTACAAGACAGCCGGTCACTCAGTCACCGCTCAACGAGAGTGCTAAGAAAATGATTTCAGCGTCAGAGTGGCTTCATGTTGATCATGTTGGGATAACAAGGCTCAATGAAGCAGGTATTTCTCGAGGCAAAGGCCCACAGATTTCCTTTGATGCAGGCTATGGCGTGGAAGATTTCGACCCTTCACTTGTTGACTTATTTGTTCCCACAGATCGTCAAATGGCACTTCGTTATCCAGGTGTGGCACTTTCAGTTGCACTTGAAAATGATTCAACAAAATCAGGTAACACTGTTGTTGCCACCCAAGGTTCAGCTGGTAGTTCAGGCTATTCACCTGAATCAGGTTTAGTAACTGCCAGTGGTTTTAAAGTAGAAGTAACAAGCACATTAGGAGCCGGCGATGTTTTCCATGGGGCACTTATTGCCCAAATAATTCAAGGTTTTGAACTCTCTCAGGCCCTGCGCAGAGCTAATGCCGTAGCTGCTCTTTCCTGCCGCGGATTAGATGGCCAATCAATGATTCCAACAACAGCTGAACTCAATGCATTTCTGGAGGCAAACAAATGAGAGCACCACTAACTAATCTGGCAAGACCATCTGGTGCACTTGCAATGGTTGCAGTTGATCAGCGCGAAGCACTACGTGGCATGTTTGCTGCCCATCAATCGACTCCAGTTCCTGATTCACAACTGACTCAATTTAAAGTCGATGTAGCCCGCGAACTTTCACCATATGCATCTGCGCTGTTAGTAGATCAAGAATTTGGAATTGATGAAATTATCAAGCAGAAAGCTCTCAAAGGCAGCTGCGGACTAATCGCTGCAGCTGATTTATTGGTTGGGCCTGCAGGTAGAGCTGCAACAGATACAGCAATTGATCCAGATGTGGATCCCATTCGTATGCGCGATATAGGAAGCGTTGGCTTAAAGTTTCTCGTCCTATGGCGCAATGATGAGTCACCGGATTCACGAGCAAAACTTGTAGAAGAGTTTAATAAGTTATGCACGATCTCAGGCCTTCCTTCAATTATTGAAATTATTGTCAAACCTCCAACTGATACTTCCAAAACATTTAATCGCGAGGAAGAATTAATCATTGCGGCAAGAGAAGCTGCCAGTTGGAAGCCTGATCTCTATAAAGCTGAAGTTCCTTTTCATGGTGAAGGTGATTTGAATTTAGTGACTAAGAATGCTGAAAGAATCTCTGAAGCTATTGGTTCACCGTGGGTAGTACTTTCAAATGGTGTTAAGCAGCCATTCTTTAATGATGCAGTGAAGGCATGTGCAATGGGTGGAGCAAGTGGATTCCTTGCAGGACGTGCGGTGTGGGCAGACATTGTTGGCGCTGCCGACATTCCTGCTGCATTGCGTGAAGTTTCAATTCCTCGACTAGAGCAGTTGGCTGAGATTGTTGATACTCATGCAAAGCCATGGACAAGCTGGTAATTAGCCCCACAACTCTTTGATTTCAACAACTCTGCCTTCATTAATGCTCTTATGAGCAGCAAGGCCAGTAACCACGCTAGTTACACCATCTTTGAGCGTTACTTCCGCAGGAGTTGAATTCAAAATAGCATCACGGAACCTCGTATGTTCAATAAAAGAAGCCCCATAGTGGTGACCCATGTATTTCACATCGTAGTTATGAACAATCTTCTGCTCACTTCCACTTCCACGACTAGCGCCTTGCTTCCAGCCAGAGAGCTTTCCAATAGTTTCGCGCCGTGAAGCTCGGACTACCTGTGAAGGTAAGAAAGATTCAATCTTTCCTTCATCTCCTACGATTGTCAGAATCTCTTTATCAAAAGAGCCTTCGCCAAACATGCAAAGATCTAGCATCCCACGAGCGCCATTTGCATACTCAAGAACTACGTAAGCGTTATCTAACATATCTGCTTGCTTACCATCATACTTTTCATCCAAGTGGTTAACGCTCTGGCCACCTGAAGCAAAAACTCGAACAGGTTGTTCACCAACAACGATGTCCATCAAATTGAAATAGTGACAACATTTTTCTACCAAAGTGCCACCAGTGCGCTCGGCAAAACGATTCCAGTTATCCACTTTTGGATAGAAAGGTTCGCGGTGCTCACGAATAGATACTTGGTGAATTTTTCCTGCTTCGCCCTCTTTTGCTCGAGCAATTGCTTCAGCAACTGGTGGCATGAAACGGTATTCAAGACCCATCCATGTCATTGCACTTCGTTTCTCATCCCAACTAAGAATTGATTTCAAATCTTCTACAGTTGTTGCAAGCGGCTTTTCAACAAAAACCGCTAAATCTGTGGCAAGGCAATCTTTAAGAACTGCTGCATGTGTGTCATTGGGCGTTGCCACGATAACTGCATCGATAAGTCCAGAATCTAGGAGAGCTCGGTGATCGCTAAAGACTTTGGCGCCAGGAGCCATAGCAAGGGCGGCATCTTGGGAGGGCTTATGAGGATCACTGAGTGCACTCACGGTGGCCCCACCCAAGACCTTGATGTTCTCAATATGCTCGCGGCCCATGCTGCCTGCGCCGATAATTCCGTACCGAAGCTCGCTTTTCATGGCAACAGGTTAGACCACTTCAAGAATTTTGGGCAGGGGGCTAGACGTAACACGCTCAACTGTCCTAGACTCCCGCAAGAGGTCAGACCACTACCCAAATAAAGCGATGAGAGGCGTGTGTAGATATGGCAATAACACCACCGCAGTTCCTGCTCCATCATGATGGCGACAACGTTGCCGTTGCGATGACAGATCTGCAACCTGGAACCCTGCAAGGGCGTTCGGTAAAAGAAGGAACAGAGAGCACCGCGGTTTTAAACCACGCGATTCCTCTAGGACACAAATTTGCGCTCGCAGATCTTGCTGAGGGTGACTCAATTATTAAGTACGGCATCAAGGTCGGACTTGCATCAGCTGCCATTAAAAAGGGCGATTACATTCACACACACAACATGAGGAGTTATCGATGGGAAGCAAGCCGCGCTTAATGGGGTACCGCCGCGAAAACGGCACTATGGGTATCCGCAATCACGTCATTATTTTGCCTCTCGATGACCTTTCAAATGCAGCTGCAGAAGCTGTTGCAAAAGTTATTCCTGGCACGTTAGCTCTACCTCACGCTTTCGGTCGCCTACAGTTTGGCGAAGATCTACAACTTACTTTCGACACTCTTATTGGTACTGGTGTTAACGCAAACGTTGCAGCAGTAGTAGTCATTGGTATTGAACCAAAGTGGACTCAAAGAGTTGCTGATGGAATTGCAAAGACTGGAAAGCCAGTTGCAGCATTTTCAATTGAAGGTAAAGGTGACTTACAAGTTATTCAGGAAGCTAGCCGTGTTGCAGCAATGTTCTTACAAGATGCATCTGGTCTTGTTCGCACAGAAGCTGAAATGGGCGACATGATTATGTCGATCAAGTGCGGAGAGTCAGATACAACATCTGGTCTTGGTTCTTGCCCAACAACTTCACAGGCTGTTGACCGATGGGTTGACGCAGGCGGAACTGTTTTCTTTGGTGAGACTTCAGAGCTAACCGGTGGAGAGCACCTCATTGCAGAGCGTTGCATTGATGCGGCAACTCGTGAATTGTTCCAGTTAACATATGACAACTACATCAAAGTTATTGAAGCAACTGGTGCAAACCTTCTTGGCTCACAGCCAACACAGGGCAATATTGCTGGTGGCTTAACAACTATTGAAGAAAAGGCACTTGGAAACATCGCAAAAACTGGCTCTGTGCCAGTTGTCGGTGTTCTCAAGCCTGCAGAAATGCCAAGTGCTTCAAAGCCTGGCCTGTATTTCATGGACTCATCATCGGCTGCAGCAGAGTGCGTAACTCTGATGGCAGCTGGCGGCGCAGTTATTCACTTGTTCCCAACCGGACAAGGAAACGTAATCGGTAACCCAATCGTTCCGGTTTTGAAGTTGACTGCAAACATCAAGACAGCAAAGTCAATGACTGAGCACATCGATCTCGATGTTTCTGGATTACTTCGTTACGAATACGACCTAACAAAGGCTGGCGACATGATGATGGATGTCATTTATGACACTGTTAACGGACGTCTATGTAAGGCTGAAGTTATGGGTCACCGTGAGTTCACATTCACGAAGTTGTATATCTCTGCATAATGATTCTCATTTCTGAAGATGTATGGGGAACTCCCTTCCAAAAGCTGGAAGGGAGTTTTCCCATTATCCGAAATGATGATTTGTGGAATGATCCTGAAAAACTCAAAGCGTCTCTTAAAGATGTAACTGCACTTGTTGTTAGAAATCGCACCAAAGTTACAGCTGATGTAATTGCTTCAGCTCCAAAACTTCGAGTAATAGCACGTGCTGGAGTTGGACTCGATAATATTGATCTCAAAGCAGCCGATGCGGCTGGTGTAGTTGTTGTTGCTGGACTTGGAGCAAATGCCGTAAGCGTTGGTGAATTAACACTGGGTTTAGCACTTGCATTACTTCGAAACATTCCAGGCCATGATGTTGCAACTCGTGATGGTGGTTGGGTGCGCACGCCTGGCCGTGAACTATCAGGCCTGACATGGGGCTTATTGGGTTGCGGTGCTACGGGTGTTGCAACAGCAAAACTCATTCAAGGCTTTAACTGCAACGTTATTGGGTATGACCCATATGCAAAAAATCTCTCAGGAATTGAATTAACTACTTTTGAAGAAGTTTTAAAGCGCAGCGACGTAGTGAGCATTCATATGCCATCTACGCCAGAAACCAACGGCACAATTAATGCAGCAACTCTTGCATTGATGAAGCCCGAAGCAATTCTCATCAATGTTGGTCGCGGGGAAGTTATTAATGAATCAGATCTGATTTCTGCCTTAAAGGCAAAAACTATTGCTGGGGCAGCACTTGATGTGCGAGCACAAGAGCCACCTACTAAAGGTGAGATGGAAGGTATTTCTAACCTCATTCTTACGCCTCATATTGCTGGCATAACTAGCCAGAGCCAACTGAGAATTAATGAAATTCTCACATCGAATATCGCATTGGTTCTTAACTCCAAGCCAGCCACTCATGCAGTTGGTGCTTTGAAGGAAAGTGGCAACTAATGGCCACGTTAAAGGTTGGTTCGGCAATTGAAACTGCGACTTCACTTTTAGAAGCTGCTGGTGTTCCTACACAAGAAGCGGCAACAACTGCACGCTGCATCGTTGCAAGTGATCGGTGGGGGATCGGCAGCCATGGATTGATGCGCCTGCCTTTTTATCTTTCACGTTTACAAGCAGGCGGTATCAATCCAAAAGCACAGTTGAAAACAGTTACAGATTTACCAAGTTTGGTTGTCTTTGATGGAGATGATGGTTTAGGTCACTGGCAATTACAAAAAGCGTCTGAAATCGCATCTGAGCGCGCCATGGTCAATGGAATAGCCGCGGTTGGTGTTGGACGCTCTAATCACTGTGGTGCATTAGGTATTTATGTCTGGCCAATGATTAATCGTGGATTAGTTGGTATTGCATTTAGTACTGGACCAGCGGTTATGCCACCGTGGGGTGGCAATCAACCATTATTATCAACTTCCCCCCTTGCTGCGGGTATTCCAACTAATCCACCAACAGTTGTTGATTTAGCAACGAGTGCAGTTGCTCGCGGAAAGATTCAAGCAAAAGCACAAGCAGGAGCAGAACTTGAACCAGGGTGGGCTTATACAAAAGATGGCACACCAACAACTGATGCAAAAGAAGCACTTGCCGGAATGCTTGCACCATTAGGTGGCGTTAAAGGGTATGCAATTGCTGTTTTAGTTGAATCTCTAACTGGAATGTTGATTGGGCCAACATTGGCTAAGAATATTCCTGACATGTTTGCAGCTACCCAAGATGCTTTGCCTCAACAGATTTCACACTTTGTACTTGCAATTGATGCTTCCAAATTATCTGTAGATGGCAATACCAATAGAACCTCTGAATTTGTCCAGGAAGTAAACGCGGCTGGAGGCCGCCTTCCAGGATCTAATCGTGTGAATCCAGAGAAACTCAATAATGGTGATGAGATCACTATTACTGATCAAGTGGCAGAGCAGTTGAATACTTGGTCCGCAAAGCTAGGAATCTAAATGACAAAAACACTTCCAGGCCTTGGCTTAATCGCAGCTGTTGTTGCTGTGGCATTTCAAATTCACAATATTCAACCTGCAATTAGCCCACTAGCACTCTGTGTTGCCTTTGGCTTCAGCATTGCAAACTTTGCTTCATGGCCAGCTGTGGCAGCAGCGGGAACAGCCTTTTCAAGTAAGAAGTTAATGCGCAATGGTGTTGCATTGCTGGGGGCTCAGGTAAGTGTTGTTTCACTCAAAGCCATTGGAGTTAAAGGCGTAATCACAGTCATTTTGGTAGTCAGTTTCACAATCTTTGGAATTTTAGCTCTTTCGAAGTTGTTCAAAATGAGTGGGGAACTGGGTCTACTTATTGGTGTTGGCTTTGGAGTGTGCGGTGCAACAGCAGTGGCCGCAATTCGTCCTCAAACTCGCGCAACAGAGGAAGAGACTTCTTATGCAATTGGGTTGATCTCTTTATGTGGAACTCTCTCTATTTTTGTTTTGCCTTTCTTTGGCCACTTAATGGGTTTGAGTGATCAAACTTTTGGTGCTTGGGCAGGTGCTGCAGTCCACGATGTTGGCCAAGTTATTGCAACAGCTTCCGTTTGGAGTGATGATGCAGTTAAGTCTGCAGTTGTTATCAAGCTCTCTCGTGTGTGTTTGCTGGCACCAATAGTTTTAATCCTTTCACTTCGCCATCGCAAGCACTTAAAAGCACAAGGTCAAAGCGCTGAAAGCTCTGCCAAGGTTCCACTAATCCCATTTTTCGTTCTTGGCTTTATTGCAGTTGCAGTAATCCAAAATGTTTTTGATATTCCTGCTCGAATTCACGACGATGTTGTGCTCACTAGCAAGATATTGCTAGGTGCTGGATTAGTTGCACTTGGATCTGGCGTGCGTTGGAAAGCAATTCGAGCAATTGGTGCACGCCCAATGATTATGGGCTTAATCGCTTGGGTGATTGTTGCTGGAGTTGCCTTAGTTGCTGTTCGCATCACTGGGATATAGGGTGTAAATATGTGTTCACGAGTTACATGCAATCAATGTTCAAAGCCAACCTGGTCAGGTTGTGGCCAACATATTGAGCAAGCTTTGGCTGGGGTGGCAAAAAAGGATCGCTGCCAGGGCCATCAAAATGACCCAAAAGAGCCGGGTTTACTCTCACGGCTCTTTGGTGGCAAAAAGTAGCCAAAAAACGGCAATTTACGCGTAAAAGTAATCAATTCGTTACCTTTTAGGCCTATGTGTTCATAGGTAAGAGGCCTAAGTTGAGCGTGTTACCAGGCCTTGGCCCCTTCAATACCTGATGACCTTTCGAAAGGCTCAACTCTAGAGAAAAGGAAAACAATGTCAGATGTAAACAATGGCATTTCCCGTCGTTCAGTACTTAAGGGTGCTGCAATCGGTGGAGCTGGACTAGTTGCTGGTGGATCACTTCTTGCTGGTTGCGGAAAGAAGCAAGTCACTGGAGATGTTCACTTCACAATTCGTGGAAATCTAAGTGATGCTGGTGCAAAGATTGCAATCGCAGCAAACGATGCTTATACAAAGAAGACTGGCAACAAAGTTATTTCACAGGCAGTCAACTCAGATGACTTCCAGAATAACTTCGTTCAAATTTTGCAAGGAACTCCAGATGATGCATTTGGTTGGATGGCCGGATGGCGTACCAATGCACGTGCTGATGCAGGACTTCTAGCTGATGTTTCTGATCAGGTAAAGGCTCTTGGAAGTTCACTTTCAGCTGCTGCAATCCAAGGTGCAACAAATCCTTCAGATGGCAAGCAGTACATCATTCCTACTACTTACTACCCATGGGGACTTCACTACCGTAAGTCAACAATGCAGGAATTGGGTCTTAACCCAGAGAGCATTGCAACATGGGATGACCTGATTAAATTGTGTGAAGCTACACAGAAGAAGGGTCTAGTTGGTTACGCACTTGGCGACAAGGGTGGTTGGGAAGCAATGGGAACATTCGACATTCTCAACATGCGTCTAAATGGATATCAGTTCCACATTGACTTGCTTAACGGCAAAGAAAAGTGGACAGATGCAAAGGTCGTAGATGTGTTCACACACATGGGCGAATTGATTCCATTCATGAACAAGAACGTTCTAGATATTTCATGGGATGGCATGCGCGATCTTCTACTACAGAAGAAGTGCGGCGCCATGATGATGGGTTCTTGGTTTGCTAATGACTTCCTAGCGAAGTCACAGGCCGACTATGACGATCTATGGATCGTTCCATTCCCAGAAATCAATCCAGAGCACGGTATTGACTCAATCGATGCACCACTTGACGGTATTTCAGTTGCCGCAAATGGTAAGAACGTCGAAGGCGGAGCAGACCTTGCAGGATTCTTGGGATCAAAGGAAGGTATTGATGCAGCAGTTGCCGCTGGAGATACAAATATCTACATCAGCAGCGACTTCGATACATCTTCATACGATGCATTCAACAAGCAGAAGCTTGCAGTTCTTGGCGCAGCTAAGAACATCGGCTTCTTCCTTGACCGCGATACTCGCGGTGACTTTGCTGGTCCAGTTGTTGGCCCAGCAATTCAGAGCTTCCTTAAGAATCCAAAAGATCTCACAAAGATTCTTGATAGCACGCAAGCACAATGGGATGCACTACCTGCACTTTAATTCGTTTAAATTAACGAATTAGACTAGGGTTAAGAAATGAAAACGGCGGCTGTGAACAAAAATGTTCGCAGCCGCCGTTCCCTTTCCCGGAATGATCGGTTTACGCTCAGCGCTTTCGTAGGTATTCCTACTTTGCTACAGGTAGTTTTCCTTTGGGGACCTACACTCATCACGATCGCTCTTTCGTTTACTTACTGGAACGGCATTAATGTCGGTGACATTAAATGGGCAGGTCTTGCAAACTACAAAAACATATTTTTCGGTTCACCAGTTTTCTATGATGCACTAAAGAACAACGTCGTCTGGTTACTATGGTTCACATTCATTGCAACACCACTTGGAATTCTGTTGGCTTATCAATTTGATCGCAAAATTAAAGGTCACCAGATTTATGAAACTATTTTCTATATGCCTGTTGTTTTATCCCTTGCCATTATTGGAATCATTTGGAACTTCATGCTCCAACCTGGTGGCTTTGTGCAAGGCGTGATGGGTAGAGATATTGGAAATGCTCTTTCTATTTGGGGAAACTACAGCATCAATAGCTATGTGATTATGGCTATAGCCTCTTGGCGCCATATCGGTTACATCATGTTGCTCTATTTAGCTGGCTTAAAGGCCTTTGATTCATCACTTCGAGAAGCATCTGCAATCGATGGCGCGACAGAGTGGCAGACCTTTAGAAAAATCATTTTTCCTACGATGCGCCCGGTCAATGTCATCATTTTGGTGATCACAATTATCGATTCTCTGCGTGCTTTTGACCTTGTTTACATTATTTATGGCACCTCAACAGCCTGGCCATTGCTCAATATTTTGGCCTTCCAAAACTTTGCCGGACAAGGTATTTCAATGAAGGGTGCGGCTTATTCAGTTATTGCCCTTGTGCTCTGCGTTGTGCCGATCCTTGTTTATCTGCGAATTGTCTTTAAGGAGGACCTCGAGTGAGTACAACGATCGTCCGAAATAAAGATTATAAGAATAAGCAAAAGGTCAAAGACAACTTCATCTCTGCCATTATCGGATTTTTCGCTTTTGTCTGGATTTTTCCAATCCTTTGGACACTGTGGACCTCACTTCGTCCGTATAACGACATTATTTCCTACGGCGTATTTTCTTGGCCACGCCATTTAAACCTAGATAACTATTTCCAAGCTTTTCGAGTTATGGGTCTAACGAAATACTTCTTGAACACTCTCTATGTGATGGTACCTAGCGTTATTTTGATTTTGTTCTTAGGTTCGCTCATCGCCTTCGTAGTATCGCGATACTCATTTAGATTTAATCTGACTCTTCTACTTTTCTTTACTGCTGGAAATATGTTGCCAACCATTGCAACATATATTCCAGTTTTCTGGCTATACATCAAAATTGGTGATCTTTTCGGAAACCGTTCATTGCTCTATAACAACTATTTTGGCATCATTCTTATCCACGTTGCATTCCAAGTTGGTTTTGCTACCTTCGTTCTCTCCTCATACATGAAGACTGTTCCAAAGGAAATTTCAGAGTCAGCAATTCTTGATGGCTGTTCAGTATTTAGACATTACTGGGACGTTATGTTGCCATTGCTTCGCCCACCTCTAGCAGCCCTGGGTGTGTTAATGAGTTGCTGGATTTACAATGACTTCTTCTGGGCGTTGATTTTGATGTCTGAGGATTCCAAGCGACCTGTAACTTCTGCTTTGCGCCAACTACAAGGCCAATACATCACAGATTTCAATTTGCTTGCTGCAGGTGCCAGCATTGTCGCTGCGCCAACGATTATTTTGTTCCTTGTATTGCGCAAGCAATTTGTTTCAGGCTTAACTCTAGGCTCAACTAAGGGATAAAAAAATGAAGGCAATACAAATCACCGCATTTGGCGGTCCAGAATCCATGCACTTAGTTGATCTAGCCGAACCAGTTCCAGCTCCTGGACAAGAGTTAATAGAAGTAACGTCTATCGGTATTAACTATGCCGATACTCACCAAACAGAAAACTCTTATCTTTCTCCACAAAAACTTCCACTAATTCCAGGTATTGAAGTTGTTGGAATCGCTAATGGTCGCCGTGTGCTCGCTCCTGTTGATGGTGGGGGATATGCACAGAAAGCTCTTGCTCACTCTGCTGCGATGATTGAGATTCCAGTGGGTGTAAGTGACGAACAAGCACTGTGTATGTTGGTGCAAGGTTCAACTGCTTGGCACATCTTAAAAACTGTTGGCCATCTCCAAAAAGGTGAGAGCGTAGTTATCCATGCTGCAGCTGGTGGCGTTGGAACTATTGCAATTCAATTAGCAAAGATGTGGGGAGCAAAAGTAATTGCAGTTGCCTCTAGTGAGAGCAAGCGAGCACTTGCTAAATCACTTGGCGCCGACGTTGTTATTGATGCAGATCAAGACAAACTTAAAGATGCGATTCTTGAGGCCAATGGCGGTAAGCCAGTTAATTTAGTTCTTGAAATGGTTGGCGGTAAAACTTTTGATGTCAGCCTTGATGTGTTGGCACCATTTGGTCGCTTAGTCACTTTTGGTATGGCATCTAGAACTGCGCCAACACCGATTCATCCAGGTGTGTTAATGGGTGGATCAAAGACAATTACAGGATTTTGGTTGGCACATTGCTTTGGTAAGAAAGAACTTCTTAACGATGTAATTACAGAACTATTTTCATTAGTAATTGATGGAAAATTAAAGCCAGTAATTGGTGCAACATTTGGCTTAAGTCAGGCCACTGCTGCTCACCAATCAATGTTGGCCCGCGAAACAACTGGCAAAATCACGCTAAATCCAGCCCTATAAGTAGGTCATTTTTCCAAAGTAGTTAATTGCCTGTACGCTCAGCATTCGATCTGCCCCCCTAGCTCAGTTGGTAGAGCGTTTCCATGGTAAGGAAAAGGTCACCGGTCCGATTCCGGTGGGGGGCTCGAAAGAGTTCTTCACAAGATGAAGATCTGTTTTAAACGCACAACCCTTGGCGGGGTAGCTCAGCTTGGTAGAGCAAGCGGCTCATAATCGCTGTGTCGTGGGTTCAAATCCCGCCTCCGCTACAAGTTCCACACGCGTGAATTTCGCGCATCGAGAAGGCTCGGGTAACCTGAGCCCCTCGATAACCAATGAAGGAGTAAGACCATGGCAAGCAAGAGCGCGGACGTACGTCCAAAGATCACCATGGCATGCGTTGATTGCAAAGAGCGCAATTACATTACAAAGAAGAACCGCCGCAACGATCCAGACCGCATGGAACTTAAGAAGTTCTGTCCACGTTGCAAGTCTTCAACTCTTCACCGCGAAACTCGCTAATGATCAATCCCGATTCGGTCGGGCGCACCTTCAAGGGTGTGGAAGAAGTTACGGTCACACAATCTCAAATTGATGCCTTTGCTGCCGTCATTGGCGAAACCGACACAAGCGTTGCTCCCCCTACTTTTTCTATCCGCATTTCTCTCTCCCAATATGAATCAATCCTGACTCAACCTGAAATCGGCGTTGACTGGACACGGCTAGTTCATGGCGATCAAAAGTTTGAAATCTTTCGCCCAATTGTTGCCGGCGATGTCTTCACATGTTCAGCAACAATTGAAACGCTCAGAGTTGCAGCTGGAAATGAAATTGTTTCTGTGAGATCTGATCTACATAATGGCGCTGAATTAGTTGTCACATCATGGTCAACGTTGGTGGTGCGCGGATGATTGAAGTTGGAATGACATTGCCAGAAAAGGTTTTCTATATCGATCGAGCTTTGCTTAAGGCCTATGCCGATGCAAGCGGAGATCAAAACCCAATCCACCAAAATGAAGAGTTTGCTCTCTCTGTTGGCCTTCCAAATGTTATTTCTCACGGCATGCTCACCATGGCACTTGCTGGAAAATATGTAACAGAGTGGGCAGGTGGCAGTGCCAATGTGCGTG
>KB900463.1 GCA_000378885.1 actinobacterium SCGC AAA044-N04
ATGGTGCTAGAAGGTGCTGATATCAAGGATCAGGTAGCTACATTTGTTAGCGACACATTAACTGCCTACGTCAGCATGGCCACATCCCAGGGTTATTCAGAGGATTGGGACCTAGACACATTATGGAATGCGCTTAAAACTATCTATCCAATCTCCTTTACTATCGATGAACTTGTAGCACGGGTTGGTTCACGTAATGGACTAGATGCCGAGTACTTAACTGCTGCAGTAATTGAAGATTGCCAAGCTGCTTATGCAAAGCGCGAAGAGTCACTAGGTTCAGAAGTTATGCGCGAGTTAGAGCGCAAGGTTTTGCTCTCTGTCCTAGATCGTAAATGGCGCGAGCACCTCTATGAGATGGATTATTTGCAGGAGGGAATTGGTCTTCGTGCAATGGCCCAGCGCGACCCACTCGTTGAATATCAACGCGAAGGTTTTGATTTGTTCTCAGCGATGATGGATGCAATTAAGGAAGAAATTGCTGGGTTCCTATTTAATATCGAAGTCACCGTTGAAGCATCAAGCAAGCAAGTCAGTGGAGCAGGACTTGAAGCCAAGTCTTTGCCTGCTAGCGGTCTTCAATACACAGCTGCAGATGAATCAGGTGTGAAAACTACTGGAGATGTTTCTCGTAATGCACCATGCCCATGTGGCTCAGGTAAGAAGTACAAGCGTTGTCATGGTGGTGCTTAAAGCAACGTAAGTACAGTGCACAACCAACGTTTATCAATACCTTCAAATCGAACAAGCATGGCACGTAACTTATTCTGATATCTAATAGTTATTGTTGCCTCGCAAATTCCATAACTATGACAACTTGGAGTTGTGACCAGGGCGATGAGTTAATGGTTATAGCTCGTCCAGATTTACTTGGAATCCATCGACTTGAACAGGTCTGCGGTTTGCTAGAGAAAACTTCAATTAGATCCGCGCTTAGCTTCACACTCAACATGCGATCTCAGGGCAAAAAAGGTGATGATGAAGAGGCTCAATTCTTGGCAATCACTACGAGATTAAGACCATTGTGTGTGCGAGTAATTGGCCGTGATCTGCGGGCAGCTTCGAAGGCTTTAGAGGAAAAAGCAACACTCATTGAGGTCAATATGCGCTCTGCGCTGCGTAAATCAATTGCAAAAATGGCCAGTGAGCTCAAGCGCTAACATCTAATACTATTAAGGCATGCGAGCCTATCTTCCTATTTCCCGTGATGAACTAGTGGCATTCCTTAATTCTGGAAGTAAAACCCTAGATTCAATATTGGCTCCAACACCTTTTTATGTCGGTGAAAATGAAGATCTAGATGAAGAAGAAATTGAATATCTCTTATCTCTTGAGGCCGCTCAAGCTGCCTTTGAACTGCGTTCAACAGAAAAAGCCCCCGGAATAGTTTTAGCCATTGAGTTAGAAGCCCAGCAGGTCAATACAGTGAATGAAAATTCAGTTACCTTGAACTCAGCAATCACATGGGAACAAGTGCAGTGTGCACTTCTACTCTTTCCTGATGAAGAAGAACTCATTTGGTTTGCTACTCAAGAAATAGAAATAAATCTAGGGGATTGGAAGTAACGTGCCCCAGTTTGAAGATTTAATACATAGCCGCAGTTCTGTAACCATCGATCAGGCCCACAAGTTGCGTGAACTAGTTGCAGACTGGCAACTGCTCTCAGATCTTTCATTTGCTGATCTCATTCTTTGGGTTCCCATTCGTAAAGATATGAAAATGTGGCCAACTGGCCATGTTGCTGTGGCACACATTCGCCCCACAACTGCCGCCACTGTTTTCACTAATGATGTTATTGGCGAGGAAGTGATGTGGGGGAGTCGCCCAAGAATTGATTCTGCATTATCTGGTGGCGAGATTGTTCGAGATTCAGAGGCTGAGCAAGTCGGTGAACTCATGATTAAGGAAGAAGCCGTTCCTGTGCTCTTTGATGGCCAAGTAATTGCTGTAATAACTCGACACCGCAATGCCGATTTAATGCGCTCACCAAGTCGCCTTGAATTAAATTATCGGGAAATAGCACACAGCCTTTATCGAATGGTGGCCCAAGGATCATTTCCTTATTCAGATGCAGGATCACTATTTGAACCAGTTCCACGTGTGGGAGATGGCCTGATTCGCCTGGATGTAAATGGTGTTATTTCATATGCAAGTCCTAACGCCAGATCTGCGTTCAGCCGAATGGGATGGAAAAATGAGATTGAAAATAATAAATTGGGTGAAGTAGCCGAGGCTGTAGCTAAAAATTCTCCAAATCCCCATGAAGAAGGAGTCCGCACGCGTCTTAACGGAAAAACTTTACGGCGCGTTGATATTGATAATCAAGGTGCGACTATTGATCTTTTAGTACTTCCATTGCTTCAAGACGAAGATCGAATTGGTGCAATTGTTCTATTGCAAAATGTAACCGAACTTCGTAGGCGAGACAGAGAACTTGTTACTAAAGATGCCACAATCCGTGAAATTCACCACCGAGTTAAGAATAATCTTCAGACAGTTTCAGCCCTACTTCGCTTACAAGCACGTCGAATTGAAGATCCAAGCGCGGCGTCTGCCCTCAATGAAGCCGTAAGACGCATCGCATCTATCGCTTTGGTTCACGACACACTTTCTACTAGTACTGAAAACGAAGTTGCCTTTGATGAGGTTCTTACTAGTTTGATCACTCACGCACTTGAGTTGAGTCCTCGAATGGGCGAGCTTCGAATCGAGAGAAAAGGCGAACTTGGTTCTCTTGAATCTAGACTTGCCACACCGCTCTCACTAGTTGTTACAGAGTTAATGCACAACGCTCTAGAGCATGGTTTAGCAGAGCAGGGCTCAGTGCTAACTATCGAGCTTTCTCGTTATAGCAATGAATGCGTAATTAATATTACTGACGATGGAGTTGGCTTACCTGAAGGTTTTGATTTAGCAACATCATCAAATCTAGGGCTGCAAATTGTTAGAACGTTGACAGAAAATGAACTCAAAGGTGTTTTGAAGTTAGAATCAACAGATACTGGAACGCAAGCAAACTTACGCTTCCCACTTTAGAATTGGTTTTGCTGCTCCATTAAACGCGCGCGATTACGCGCAGCACGACGCTTAAGTGCACGACGCTCATCTTCTGATAGTCCGCCCCAAACTCCAGCATCTTGTCCGCTCTCTAGCGCCCATGCAAGACATGGTTCTTTTACGATGCAGCGGTTACAAACCTTTTTTGCTTCTTCAATTTGGGTAATCGCTGGTCCAGTATTTCCAACTGGGAAGAAGAGCTCAGGATCTTCATCGCGGCAAGCAGATTGATGTCGCCAATCCATAGGAAGCCCCCTTCATATAAAAGATTTGGGCATACCCAAATCACGTAAATTCTTTCGGTGGATATACGCACATTGATATTGCGCAAGAACATAATTCTCCCTTGTTAGGCAGTGATTAACAAGGATGAATCGATAAAGATTTGGAAAATTAGGGTGATATGCATCAAGTCAGTGCCCCCGACAGGAATCGAACCTGTGCACCCGCCTCCGGAGGGCGGTGCTCTATCCCCTGAGCTACGGGGGCTCATGAGCATGAGTAGGTTATCAGCGGGTGCAGTTATTGCGCGTTACTGTCAGAATGAGCGCTATGAGTTCAATGGCATATTTTGCTACCGGTTGCTTTTGGGGCGCTGAGCGCCGTTTTTGGCAGATGGATGGCGTTACAGAAACTTCAGTTGGCTACATGGGTGGCACGCGAGCCAACCCTTCTTATGAACAAGTGTGTACGGGAGTTACTGGTCACGCTGAAATGGTTGCAGTCACATTTGATGATTCAAAAGTAAGTTATCAGAGATTGCTGGAAGAGTTTTGGACAATGCATGATCCAACATCTTTAAATCAACAAGGCGGAGATATTGGCACGCAGTACCGAAGCGCTATCTACACAACCACTCCTGAACAGTACGTAACTGCGGTTAATTCGCGAAATGTCTATCAAAATGTTTTAACTTCTGCAGGTTTAGATGAAATTGTGACGGAAATTAAGAGCGCTGATGGAGTTACATATTTTCTTGCCGAGGAATACCACCAAAAGTATTTACAGAAAAACCCCAACGGATACGACTGCCACTCAAGCACAGGAGTCGCCTATCCCAGTGCAGGAATTAATGTATGAGCGAGAAAAATTATCCAGTTTCAATTGATGAAAAAGCTCTCAAGGCAAAGCTAGATCCACTTTCTTATGAGGTATTACGTAATGCTGCAACCGAACGACCATTTACCGGTGAATACACAGACACCGATAAAGTAGGGGTCTATAAGTGCAAAGCGTGTAGCGCGGAACTTTTCCGCAGTGAAACTAAATTTCATTCCGGCTGTGGATGGCCTTCTTTCTATGCTCCAACTGCAGATGATGCCGTTGAACTCATTGAAGATCGCTCATTATTTCCCAGAGTGCGAACTGAAGTGCGATGTGCAGCTTGTGGTTCACACCTAGGCCATATCTTTAAAGGCGAAGGCTATGACGTTCCGACCGATGAGCGCTGGTGCATTAACTCTGTCTCATTAATCCTTGAGGATATTTAGTAGTCCAGCCCGCGGCTTTCATGGACTGCTTGATAGCAATACCAGGCAACAACACTTCGGTATGGATGCAATTTCTCACCTTTTAGATCTAAGGTTTTGGCAGAAGTTTCTACTTTCCTTTTATGGATCATGTCCCAACCCCGTCGCACCGCTAAATCTCCAGTAGGCCAAACATCTAAACGTCCCAATTGAAACATCATGAACATCTCAACAGTCCAACGACCAATTCCCCAAAGTGAAGTTAATTTGTCATAAATTTCTTGGTCATCATGAATGTCATCGATGGTATCTATAGGAATAGTTTTATCCACTACAGCCCCAGCCAAGCCCTTTAATGTGCGGGCTTTCGCACCTGAAACACCTATTTCTCGAAGCGCAATGTCATCAATCTTTATTAGCTTTTTGGCATTGATAGTTCCCTTACAGAGATCAACTAATCGCCCATGAATTGTCTCTGCAGCTTTTACGGCTAGCTGCTGGGAAATAACTGAACTTACTAAGGACTCAAAGTGAGACTCAGTTGGAGCGCTGCGACCTATGGTGCACAACGGACGACGCTCTATGAGCGGTGCAAACTTTCGATCCAACTCTGCAACTTCGGCGACAATACGTCGCATCTTTTGCGCAGAGTGGACAGCCATAAATTAGAGGGAGAAACGTGGATATTCGTCAGTAACCATAAGGAGTGCATAGCCAGCAACACGGTTCCAATAGGCAATAGTTCCAACTACACCTTCCGCACACCACTCAGGATAATTGCCAGTAAGAACAACACTTACCCAAGCAAAGATCGTCAAGAAGAATGAGTAGATGGCATAAACGATTCCAACAATGTAG
Organism: actinobacterium SCGC AAA044-N04; assembly: GCA_000378885.1. Taxonomy (GTDB): domain Bacteria; phylum Actinomycetota; class Actinomycetes; order Nanopelagicales; family Nanopelagicaceae; genus Planktophila. Next base: position 5,386 of record KB900463.1, read on the forward strand.
AGAGGAATTGCTAAGAACCACTTCACGAGAGGCAGGTAACGATTAAGAGCTTTTGGATCTACTTCCGGAAAAGTCACGCTCACGACTTCATTTTCTTCAATCGATGGATATTCATCTGTTAATACGAGTAAGTAGGCATCCACTCGTGTTGAAAGTGAAAGAAATGCTTCATTAAATGCCAATACATAGGACGGATAGGCCTGACGGAAAACAATTGAAAGAGCTACTGGGAGAATAAAAAACCCAGCTACCCAAGCTGTATTGGTTGTGTCTAGTTGTTGCGGTGCAAAGGATGCAACGTAGATCGCCATAGGCACGATAAGAATGATGCGAAAAAGTGCAGTTAATCGATTTCGCTCGGTCAGGGACACATCAATCTGGGTTTCAATTTGATTACTCATAGGCGCCAATTTAGTCCGTATTTGCCTTGGGGTATTGCCAATTGCAGTGATAATGCTCTATTTTGCAGTCTCTTGCGGAATTATTTGCAGGTTTTTACAGTTTATGGAGGCCTAACGTGGCTGGAATCAAGGAAGTTGCTGAAGAAGCTGGGGTCTCCACGGCCACTGTTTCACGCGCTCTTCGCGGTCTTCACCATGTTAATGATTCCACTCGAGCAAAAATTATTGCAGCTGCCGAGAAATTAAGTTATCCACTCACGCCAACTAAGGGCAATACCGCCTCTGGACGAACAAACAGCGTTGGCGTTGTAGCACCATATATTTCACGTTGGTATTTCTCACAAGTAATTAGTGGGGCAGAACAGGCCCTGCGTGAAGCCGGACTTGATCTTCTTCTTTATAACTTCAGCCAGATGAAAGGCCGTGAAAGGTTATTTCAACACCAGTTACTCAAGGGCCGCGTTGATGCACTCATTGTTATTAGCTTGCCGCCAACTGTTGAAGAGTTTGATTCCATGCTCAGCCTTGGAATCCCGATTGCCTTAGTTGGTATGGAGCATGAGAAGTGTGCTTCAGTAAAAATTGATGATATTGCTGGAGCTCGTTCTGCAACTCAACATTTAGTTAATCAAGGTCATAAGAAAATCGGATTGATGTCAGGGCGTCCTGATGATCCATTTAACTTCAGCGTTCCACAAGATCGGCGCAAAGGTTTTATGCAGGTGTTGGCTGAAAATGGCCTGGAGTGGTTACCTCAAAGAGAAGTCCATGGTGATTTCACAATGCACACCGCCGCCCGCGCTATGGATGATTTATTAGCACGTCCCAATCGCCCCACAGCCATTTTTTGTGAATCAGATGAGATGGCTATGGGAGCCATGCAAGCACTTCGCAGACATGGATTAAAAGCACCAGATGATATTTCTATTGTCGGCTTTGATGGTCATGAGATGGCAGAGTTTTCAGAGCTAACAACTATTGAACAGCCCGTGCAACTGATGGGTGAAATGGCAGCATGGTCGATTATGGAGAGGTTGCGCAAACCAAATATTGATCCTCCCTCACTAGTACTTCCAACAACATTGGTTGTAAGAAACTCAACGCGTCGAATTAGCCCAGAAGAGGCTTAGTTTTAGCCTCTTTCACTTAATGAGCGAGGCAGGGTAATCTTTCCGCCATGTCTGATAACAACGTTGTTGCGCCGGCACTGAGCGAGCTTCTTACCCATAGCTCTGAAAAGTGGCGAGGATTTCCAGCAGATGTTTTGCCACTTCCAGTAATGGAGATGGACTTTCCAATAGCCCAGCCAATTCGCGATGTGTTAATTGAGATGGTGAATCACTCAGACCTTGGATATTTAGGCCCAGTTCCTGAGTTAGCTGATGGCTTCGCAGTTTTTTGTGCCCAGCGATGGGGTTGGGAGATAGATAAGTCTCAGGTAAGAATTGCAGCCGATGTTGGAGTTGGCTGCGTTGAAGTTTTGCGCGTCTTTACTGAGCCAGGTGATCGCATACTCATCAACTCGCCTGTCTATCAAAATTTCTACAATTGGCTAAACGAAGTTAAGTTAGAAAAAGTTGATATACCTTTCATAAACTCTGGTTCACAAAGTGATGATGTCAATCCTTGGACTTTAGATTTAGATGAAGTTGAAAAAGCCTATGCATCTGGAATTAGGGTTCACTTATTGTGTTCTCCTCATAATCCACTGGGTCGCATCTATTCACGTGCTGAACTGACACGAATTGCAGATATGGCTAAGAAGTACGGCGTGATTGTTATCAGCGATGAAATTCATTCACCTCTTGTATTCAAAGGACATGAATTTGTTCCATTCTTGGCCATCAGTGAAACGGCACGAGAAGTTGGAATTACAGTTACTTCTGCCTCAAAAGGCTGGAATATTGCAGGTCTTAAATCAGCATTAATCGTTTCCCAAAATGCTGCCATCGATGAAGTCTTGGCCCTGATGCCACCGGCAGTTAAATTTCGATCTTCAATTCTTGGAGCATTTGCATCAGCTGCTGCTTTCAAAGATGGCGGAATGTGGCTAGATTCTGTGTTGGCCACATTGCAAGAAAACTCTGTGATGGTGCGAGATTTACTCAGTGCCAAGTTGCCTTCAGTTAAAACTCATTTACCCCAGTCCAGCTATGTTGCTTGGCTTGATTTAACTTCATTGAATTTGGGGGAAAATCCTGCGCAAACATTGTTAGAGCGCGGCAAGGTGGCCTTTAACGCCGGACATATGTATGGGGCACAAAGTTCACAGTTCGTGCGTTTGAATTATGCAACGAGCCCAACTATTTTAACTGAGGCAATTGATCGAATTGTGAAATCTTTGTAGTGACAGATTATGACGTTGCAATAATTGGTGGTGGCCATAACGGTCTAGTTGCAGCAACATATTTAGCTAAAGCTGGAAAATCAGTAGTAATCCTTGAAGCAAATTCAGAAGTTGGTGGAGCAACAACGAGTGTTAGAGCATTTCCCCAATACGATGCGATGCTCTCTCGTTATTCTTATTTAATCTCCCTTCTGCCTGATCAGATTGTTACTGATCTGGGCTTAGATTTTGAATGCATTTCGCGAAAGGTTTCTAGCTACACCCCTTATTCTCGAAATGGAAAAGATTCAGGGCTATATGTTGCCCGTCAGTGGGATAAACAAACGCACGATTCATTTATGGATTTGGATCCAAGCGGTGCTGAGTGGGCGGCTTGGCAGGATTTCTACAATGAAATTGCAGAATTTGCACTCAAAATCGCACCATCGATGCTGCATCCTCTTAAGTCTCGAAGTGAGTTAAAAGCAGAGATTAATATGCCAAAAGTATGGGATTACTTGATGGAGCGCCCAATTGGTGAAGTGATTGAAGCACGCTTTAAGGATGATTTAGTTCGTGGTGTTATTTTGACCGATGCTCTAATTGGAACGTTTTCTTCAGCTTTTGAAATGCAAGCAAATATATGTTTCTTATATCACTTGATCGGAAATGGCACCGGTGAATGGAAAGTTCCACGCGGTGGAATGGGCGCTCTTGTTAAAGAGTTAGTACGTGTGGCAACTGCAGCTGGAGTAGAAATTAGAGTGAACTCTAGAGTGAGTTCAGTTGAATCAAACACAGAAAGTGCAACTCTCATACTTGCAGATGGATCATCTGTTACCTCTAGTTATGTATTAAGTAATGCTGCTCCACAAGTCTTGGCGCGACTTCGAGGGAAAACGCCACCAGTTAGCCTAGAAGGCTCACAAATGAAAATTAATATCTTGTTGAAGTCATTACCTGAATTAAAATCTGGAATCGATCCACGGTTGGCATTTGCAGGAACATTTCATGCACATGAATCTTTTGCAGAATGTGAATCAACATATCTGCAAGCCAAGGGCGGTAATGTGCCGGAAAAACTCCCGATTGAAATGTACTGCCACACATTAAGTGATCCATCAATTCTGAGTGCTGAACTACAAGATGCTGGTTATCAAACCCTTACACTCTTTGGTTTACACACCCCCGCGGCACTCTTTGATGCTGATAATGAAGCTGCAAAAGCTGCTGCCTTAAAGGCTGCGCTGGCTTCACTGAATCAATACTTAGTTGAACCCATTGAAAATGTAATCGCTGCCATAGAAGTTAAATCACCTTTGGATATTGAGGGCGATGTTGGGCTACCTCGAGGCAATATCTTCCACAAAGACTTGAGTTTTCCTTTCCGTGAAGATAACCAGGTAGTGCGCTGGGGTGTAGAAACAGATGATCCACGTATCTTTATCTGCGGAGCAGGTGCTATTCGCGGGGGTGGAGTGAGCGGTATTCCAGGCCACAACGCTGCGATGGCAGTGCTGGAAGCATCAGCATAGGATTAGCAGATGAGTAAAAAGATTGAAACCAGCGCAATTACTGCAGGACGTCCGGCAGTCACTCCCGATGCGCCGCTGAATCCATCAATTGATTTAACGTCTACTTTTCATTCAGGTGGCCCCATTGGTTATGGCCGTTATGGAAACCAAACTTGGACTGCACTAGAAGAAGCAATTAGTGCGTTAGAGGGTGGACAAACTCTTGCGTTTTCTTCTGGCATGGCAGCGATAAGTGCAGTCTTTTCAATTCTGCCTGTTGGTGCACCAGTTGTTGCTTCTAATCAAGGCTATAGCGGTGTAATGAGCTTGCTTAATTCTTTTCATTCAAGTGGTCGACTAGAAGTTAGATTTGTAGATGTAGTTAATACCAAAGAAGTTATTGATGCCATGAAAGGCGCCGCTCTGGTCTGGCTTGAGTCTCCAACTAATCCATGTCTAGATGTTGCCGATCTTGCTTCGTTAATTGCTGCAGCTAAGAAACAAGGAATTGGTGTTGCAGTAGATAACACATTTGCTACTCCACTTGTGCAAAATCCTTTAGCGATGGGCGCTGACATTGTTATGCACTCTGTTACTAAATTCTTATCTGGCCATAGCGATGTTTTGATGGGCTCACTTTCAACAAATGATCCAGCCCTCTATAAGCGTCTGCATGATTCACGTAGTTTCAATGGCTCTATTCCAGGTCCATTTGAAGCATGGCTAGCCCTGCGCGGGCTGCGCACATTCCCGCTTCGATTTAATAAGTCACAAGAGAGTGCCAAGGAATTAGTCAAGCTCCTTGAAAGCCATCCAAAAATAACTCGAGTTCGCTACCCAGGCTTTGGTGCCATTGTTTCCTTTGAAGTTGATGGCACAGCAGAGCAAACACAAAAAGTGTGTGACTCATCAACAATGATCGCCCATGCCACATCCTTAGGTGGAGTGGAATCCTTATGGGAGCGCAGACGCCGCTGGCCAATAGAGAGTCCATCTGTTCCTGAACAGCTCATTCGCTTATCGGTAGGTTGTGAGCATGTTGATGACATCTGGGACGACATCACCCGCGCCCTCAACGCTATCTAGCGCGGGAAATCTCAATAGCGAGTATTTTTCTCTTATGGTCAAAGCCCTTCGTCGAATCATTGCAGCAGTAACTGTTGCCGTGTTGGCTTTTCGCGCCGTCGGCTCTTTCCTCTCATGGATGGAACATCAAGAGGACTCCACAGCAGAATCCTGGGTCGATGAAGATGAATTTGAAGATGTCTGATTCAACATACGTTGCTGGCACATGCAACATTGGGCAGAAAGAGATTCGTCGTAGGCGGTTCGTTGCACTAGTTGGTTTATTTCTCTCACTTTCATCTTTAATCGCATTGATTTCTGCTAGTGCACCCCATGGTGCACGAGTAGGAATATTTTTGCCACTAATGGTTGCTGCAGTGGGTTATGTTCAATCGCGCAGTAAATTCTGTCTTGCATATGGTTTTGCTGGCACATTTAACTTTGGCAAGCTCGGTGACTTATCACGCGTGAGTGATCCACAAGACAAAGCAGCTGACCGCGCGACAGCATTGAAGATTCTTGGAAAATCATTTCTGCTTGCATCTATAGCGACATTGGTGGTTCTAGTACTACCCTTATAAACATGAAGATACAAATTCATGCACGTAATGCAGAACTTGCAGAAGACTTTAGAGAAATAGCCGAAGAAAAATTAAATTCCATGGAACGCTTTGGCGTGGTAATTGACCGCGTTGAAGTAGAAGTTCTCCATGAAACTAACCCACGTTTAGGTAAGCACTCACACCGAGTTATTCTTACTTCTCATGGTTCAGGCCCATTGCTTCGCTCTGAAGCCAGCGAATTTAATGATCTTGCTGCCTTTGATGCGGCGATGAAAAGCTTTGACATTCAGATTCGCAAGATTCATGAAAAAAGTAAAGATCACAAGCGAGAAACCCTGCGAGATAAAGAGATTATTTAAACGATCTCACTGCCATCTTTTCTAGTGGCGGTGAGGCTGGCTACTGTAGTAATTACTAAGCTAGCAACGATTACACCCAAGCTCACTTCCAGACTCACCTCAGGAATATGTAAACCAGCGATCTCATCAATTCCAATGCCATGGAATGCCTCCATGATCATCTTTATGCCAATGAAACCTAAGATAAAAGAAAGTCCTTTTGAGAGAAATACCAGGCGCGCTAGAAGCCCCTCAAGTAAGAAATAGAGCTGGCGTAAGCCCATAAGAGCAAATACGTTAGCCGTTGTCACAATGTATGGGTCCTTAGTTAAGCCAAAAATTGCAGGTATTGAATCCAGTGAGAAGACTAAGTTAGTCAGACCCAGTGCAACTAAGGCGATTGCAAAGGTACTAAATCCACGCTTTTTAAGAAGCGCAACTACTTTGCCTTCTTTCCACTCTTCATCTTCACTCTCTTTAGCTAACTGCCAAGCGGTATAAATAAGGAAGATTCCAAAGAGGAAGAAAATACTGGCAAAGCGTGAAATTAACGCCGCTCCCAGCGGGATAAGAAGACCACGAATAGCAATGGTAAGCATGATGCCAAGCAGTAGAACTAATTGCTGTGCCTCTTTTTGAACCTTAAGACTTGCCAAAATAATAATGAAAACAAATATGTTATCGACCGACAGTGCATATTCGGTGAGCCAACCTGCAAAGAATTCTTTTTGTCCTTGCTCGCTTGCCCAATGCGGCAGTAGAGCACCGAATATAAGAGCTGTTGCAATATAGAAAACAGTCCAAAAAGATGCTTCGAGCATAGACGTTGCTTTATTACGTCGAATAACTGCAATTCCAAGATCAAAGAGAATTACTGCAGCAAGAACTGCAATTGTGATTATCCAAGTCGAAGTCGATTCCATGGATGTAGTCTGCCAGTTAAGCTAAAAACCAAGCACTCGAACGCGGTGGAATAACCTTTTTTCCTTCTCGAGCTTCGACTGTTCCGCTACTGACCATTACTAATTTGCCGCCAGCTTCACATTCTTGAGGCAAATCTGAAAGATTCATGACCACTGTCACAGTTCCACGAGAATATGAAAGCAATGCATCACTTTTACTTCCATGTTGGGTGGACTCAAGCCAAGTAATACCACCGGCCCCGACCAAGAATTCTTTGCGAAGCTCTAGGGCATTGCGATACATCTGCAGAGAACTCTTAGGATCAATTAACTCATTTTCAACAGTTAGATCTTTCCAGCTTTGTGAAATCGGAAGCCAAGGCTTGCCTGTGCTAAATCCAAAAGGTGTTGTATTGCCGCTCCAAGGAAGAGGGACTCGTGCACCATCTCGGCCCTTGATCGCCCCTTTAGTTCTAAAGAAAGTTGGGTCTTGGCGATCTGAGTCTTCCAATACACCATCAGGAAGTCCTAGTTCTTGACCTGCAAAGACATAGGTAGAACCAGGCAGTCCAAAAACAAATAGTGCAAGCGCTCGTGCTTGTTCTTCACCAATACGGCTAGCAACGCGTGGTGAATCATGATTACTCAGCGCCCACGTTGGAAGAGCGTTAACAGTGGCATTAAGTGAAATTGATCGCTCAATGACCTCAAATAAAACCTTTGAATCAAACTCTGCAGTTAGTAAGTCGAAGTTAAAGACTTGATGGAGCTCATCTGCTCGAACATAACGCGTTGCATTAACTGGGGGATGAACCCAAGCTTCAGCAACAGCCATGATCTCGCGATCACCGTATGAATCAAAGAGCTTTCGCCATTTTCTGTAGATTTCATGCACGCCTTGGCGATCAAAGTAAGGCACAGTGAGCAAAAGTGCGTTGCGCTTCTCAGGATCCATTGCCACATCAAGTCGCAAAGCATTACTTAAGCCCTGTGGATCAGGGTGATTCTTTAATACATTTTCTTTGACCAAACCGTGGGCCACATCAATTCTGAATCCATCTACGCCTAAATCGATCCAAAAGCGCAGAGTCTTTTCAAAGTCAGCATTTACTTCAGGATTCTCCCAGTTCAAATCAGGTTGTGATGAATCAAAGAGATGTAAGTAGAACTGACCATCTTCTACTTGCGTCCACGATAGGCCACCAAAGAGTGAAATCCAATTATTAGGAGGAGTTCCATCAGCATTGGCATCATAGAAATGAAAACGCTCGCGCTCTTTTGAGCCCCGTCCAGCCTTTAGCGCAGCTTGAAACCATTCGTGCTGATCAGAGAAGTGATTGGGAACAATATCTGCAATGACACGCAAAGAACGCTTATGGGCTTGTGCAATTAACTCTTTGGCATCATCAAGATTTCCAAAGCGTGGGTCAACATCGCGCGGGTTAGCTACGTCATACCCGCCATCTTTGTTGGGAGATGTAAAAAAGGGACTTAACCAAATCGCATCCACACCAAGGCTTTTTACATAATCTAGTTGACTAGTGATTCCAGGTAAATCGCCCTCACCATCACCGTTGCTATCAAAGAAAGAACGGGGATAGATCTGATAAATCGTGGCTTCTTTCCACCACGGCGAGGAGTTCATAAGGTGAATTTATGCGAAGCTCATGTTAACGAGCAATGCAAGAAGACTGAAACTAAGGGCAGCAATGTCTCGCTTTTATAACGATTTAACTCTTAAGACGGGTCTCAACTTCACGCATCAATTTATGCATGTCTTTTGAGAGTTGATGAAGTTCAGATATTTCTTTGTGAGCTAACTCTCGTGCCTCTTTTGCTAACTCAAATTCGGCAAGTGAAGCCGTATGAGTCTCATTGATTGTTTCCTCAACGCTCTGCGACTGAACTTTTTGAGCCACCATGATTATTGAAAGCAAAACAAGTTGAAGAAAAGTTTGGGCTACCCAAGAAACAATAACTATTGAATCACCAGATTGGATTGCCTTAGGAAGTGAAATAAGTGCAATTGCTGCAAAGAGATAGGCGCACCACATGGTCGCAACGCCAGTAGTAACTTTTTGGGCTAGCCACAAATTAAATTTCTTCATGGTCTAACGATAGTCAATAAATTCTCTATCGGGTTGGAGAAGGAGAAGATTTCTTATTTTTCATCTTGCCCAGTGGTGCCATTTCTACTTGCTTAACTGGCTTCACGGGCGGAGTCGGAAGTGCGCCCAGTGCGGCGATTGCAGCATCACGCGCAACACTTGCTGCAGTCACTGCAATTTTCTGATTAGAAAGAATTTCATTTTTAGCTGCTGCTGTTTTTGCTACCTTCAACGCTGTGCGCGCATCACGGTTTGCTGCTTCAACATTGAGCATAAAGGTGCGATTTATCTGCATGCGAGCTTGTTCACGAACCTGAACTGCAGCGCGGTATTGATCTAAATCTATTTTGTATTGGTTCATCAAGCTTTGGTAATCAGGAGACGGTGAGGGCGTTGCATCGGCATAGGCATTTAGGGAAGTTGAAAAGAGCAGGGTCATAGACATGACCAGCAACGTTACCCCTCGAATTCTCATGCCTAAATGATGCATCTAACTGTTGTGATTTTTCTGTGAAATGGCCTTAGGTAGTGAAAATTTATTGGATTTATAGCCCCATCATGCAAGAGTGGCCCTATGGCCCAGCTGATTATGATCGTTGATGATGAGCCCGGAGTCCGGGCCCTTCTCAATGACACTTTGCGTATTGCTGGCTTTGAGACCGTGGAAGCAACTGATGGAATGTCTGCGCTAACTCTCTTGCGAACCCACAAACCAGATCTCTTGGTCATTGATATCAATATGCCACTCATGGATGGCTTTGAATTAGTAGAACGCCTTAGAAGCACTAATGATTTAACGCCAGTGCTCATGCTCACTGCACGCGAAGATAAAGCCGACATCACGCGTGGCTTAAAGATTGGCGCTGATGATTATGTTGTTAAGCCTTTTGGGATTGAAGAGCTGATCTTGCGAATAAGGGCTATTTTGCGTCGTTCAACAAAAAATATAGATACACCTTCTCTTCTAACGTGTGGACCGATCTCTATCGATGATGATCAACACCTAGTGAGCTTCAACGGGCAAGAAGTGGATCTTTCACCAACGGAGTACCGCTTATTGCAGATTTTAATTGAGAAAAAGGGCAGAGTCCTGAGCAAAAACCTTCTTCTGGATGAAGTCTGGGGGATTACTTTTGAATCTGAGAGCACAGTCGTGGATACATATATTTCTTACCTGCGCAAGAAGCTGCACCGAGATGGATTTGAAGGCATTAAAACAGTTCGAGGCGTGGGATTTCAAATCCAGGAGCCAAAATAGTTTCCATGAGTAATAGAACTCGACAATTAATATCAACTGCTCTCATTACCTCTGTCTTGTCCATCCTAATTGGCGGCTTTGCGGTGGTGAGTACATACCGCAGCGAAATTGCAATTATTGATAAACACCTTAACCAAGTTGAAAGTGATATTCGGGTCAACCCACTGGATGCAGTCAGTATTGCCTTACTTAGTATTGAACAAAACAATTTTGATTTAACCTTAGGGTTTGCAACTCCAACAGGTGAAGTAACAATTCTGCGTGAATCTGTTGGGACACCTCTAGATGGACCAGATTTGCGCATACGCCATGTTCCTATTCCAGAGGGTGATGAATTAATCATTGCCAGCTCGCTTGTAGATATAAATCGCTCACTTGATCTAAATCTCTGGAAACTCTTAATTTTCATTATTCTTGCAAACATCCTTGCTTCAATAGCCACCTCGCTGCTTTCTAGATCAGGGGCACTTGCCCAAGAGCGTGCTCAACGACAAAAGATGCAGGAGTTTTTGGGAGATGCAGCACATGAACTGCGCACACCTATGACTGTTGTTAAAGGTTACGCCGAACTTCTCAAAGGAAAACAGTTAGACCCTGAGAGAGAAAGTGCTGCCTTCGACCGGCTTAATTCTGAGTTAAAGCGAATGGATTTTCTCATTGGCGATTTGTTGATGCTTGCTCAATTGGGCGAAGAAGGCAACATTGATTTTGAAAGTATCGACCTTGCTGAGTTGGTTCGTGAAAACATCTCTGATTTTAAGGAGATAGCTCCAACACATCCGCTCACCACTCAGATTGATGAGAACGTCGTATTGATTGGCTCAGAAAAGTATTTACGGCGCTTTATTCAAAATGCTCTAACTAATATTCGCTTACACACACCTGCAAGTACACCAGTGCGAGTGAGCATCAAAGCTGACAAGCAGATCATCATGATTATTGAAGACGCTGGACCGGGATTACCTGCCGAGTCCTATGGCGAAAAAATTCGAGGGCTCAAGCGCTTTGATAGATCCCGCTCGCGAGATACGGGTGGCACAGGTCTTGGTATGAGCATCATGAATGCGGTAATTGAAAGACATAAGGGAACATTCACTCTTCGCAAGAGCGAACTTGGGGGCTTGGCAATTGAAGTTCACCTGCCCCGCACTTAGACTTAATGGGTGAAACTACTAACTTTAGTGTTCTTGCTTGCCATTGGGCTTGGCCTGGCTTATTGCATTCGCTCATTACGCGCGCTGCATAGAAAAGTAAATACAAGAATTGCCCGTGAAATTTCGGCTTCAACAAAAGAATTAAAGGCAGAAGTTTGGCAATCCTTTCGCCAAAGTGAAGCAATGCAACAGTTGTTATCGCTTTTAAAATTTAGTGCACCAGTTCCACCAACGCGTAGTTGGGCAGCATCCCCAGATCTACTCTTAACTCTGACACAGCTAGTTCGCACCCATAATCCCAAATTAGTTGTCGAACTTGGCTCTGGTGTTTCCACGTTGGTAGTTGCAAAAGCTGGAGCGAAGAAAGTAATTAGTATTGATAACTCTGCTGAGTTTGCAGGCAAAACTCGAGAAGTGTTAAAAGAGCACAAGGTGCGAGGTGTTGATATTCGTGTGGCTGAACTCAAAGCTCATATTTCAGGGGTGGATTGGTATGACACCAACATAATAAAAGATTTAAAGCGCATTGATTTACTCATAGTTGATGGCCCACCAGGATCAAAAAACCCACAGGCACGCATGCCGGCTCGCGCTGAGTTCATTGCCAAACTCTCGCCTAAGGCAATTATTGTTATCGATGATGTTAATCGTGATGGTGAGCGCAAGCTTGCTGAGGCATTTGCTAAAGCTCTTCCAAATCACATTCTTACTATTTACCCACATGAAAAGGGCACAGCGGTAATTTCGCCTAAATAACTCATGCCTCAATCAATAGATGAAGCCTTAGAGCAGGCATGTGCGCTTATTTTGGATACTAGTTCTCTCGTGCGAGTGGTTTTATCAGGCCGCCGGCGCAATATGCAGGTAGAGCACGAGAGAATTGATATTAGGCCAGTTGAAATAAAAGGCACCGTCGTTTTACAACTTACTCACAACGATGGCAAAGCCACAACTACAAAAAATATTGCTCCAAATAAATCAGAAGTCCTGCAACTACTCTCTAGTGGTTATGCAAATATCACGGTGGATAGCGTGGATGGTTCAACCAGTATCCGTGTGACAAAAAGTGGTGAAGCTCAAGTTCACTATGAAAAGAAGGTCCTAGAACAGAACTTGTCCCACGATAAGAAAAAAGAGCGTTTATTAGATCCAGCAGATCCATTTTTACTTGAAGTTGGTATCGCCGATCACAAGGGCCAGATCAAGCCATCAAAGAACGATAAATACAAACAAGTAGAAGAGTTTCTTCGCTTACTGGTTCCAACTCTTAACTCGGCAATTGAAGCTGGCCAGATTGCAAAGCCAAGTAAGGAGAAGCCACTTTCAATCGTTGATCTTGGATGTGGACATGCTTATTTAACTTTTGCAGCCCACCAGTACTTAAGAAGCATTGGAATGCCTGTTCATGTCACAGGAATTGATGTGCGCCCAGCATCGCGTGATCGAAACAATGAGATAGCAACAAAGCTTGGAATCTTAGAAACAATAACTTTTAAGGCAGAAGAAATAGCGACAACTACTACCGATCAGGCAGATGTTGCAATTGCACTACATGCTTGTGACACAGCAACCGATGATGCAATCGCCTGGGCGGTCAACGGTGGTGCAAAGCTTTTGTTAATCGCCCCTTGTTGCCATCACGATATTCAAAAGCAGATGGAGCAAAGCCCAGAGCCATGGGGAGCAATTACTAAGTTTGGTGTGATGAAAGAGCGCATGGGTGACATCCTTACTGATGCACTGCGTGCACAGATCTTGCGCATTGTGGGATACCGTGTGGAAATTATTGAGTTCATCGGGGGAGAACACACACCGCGAAACATCATGATTCGTGCAGTAAAGACTGGAGCGCAACCCGACTCCCTTGATATCGATAGATATCGCGAAATCACCAGTCAATGGGGCGTAGTGCCTGCCCTTTCAAAGAAAATTTCTACCTTCACTATCGGTTAGACTTCACTCATGTCTAAGGTCCTTGCATCTCTTCCAGTAGGAGAAAAAGTCGGTATCGCCTTTTCTGGCGGACTCGATACTTCTGTGGCTGTTGCATGGATGCGCGAAAAAGGTGCAATCCCTTGTACATACACCGCAGATCTAGGCCAATATGACGAGCCAGATATTGATTCAGTTCCAGATCGCGCCAAGGAGTATGGCGCGCAGATTTCACGCCTTGTTGATTGCAAGAGCGCACTTGTTGAAGAAGGCTTAGCTGCAATTGCTTGTGGAGCTTTCCATATTCGCTCAGGCGGAAAACAGTATTTCAACACAACTCCACTGGGCCGCGCGGTAACAGGAACCATGCTGGTTCGTGCCATGCATGCAGATTCAGTAAATATCTGGGGCGATGGTTCGACTTATAAGGGCAATGACATTGAACGTTTCTATCGTTATGGTCTTTTAGCTAATCCAAACTTGAGAATCTACAAGCCATGGCTAGATGCTGATTTTGTTAATGAACTCGGTGGGCGCAAAGAGATGTCTGAGTATCTAGTTGCCCACAAACTTCCTTATCGCGACAGCACTGAAAAGGCATACTCAACTGATGCCAATATCTTGGGTGCAACCCATGAAGCAAAGTCATTAGAGAATCTAGATTCTTCTGTTGAACTAGTTCAACCAATTATGGGTGTTCGCTTCTGGGATCCGGCCGTAAAGATTGAAACCGAAGATGTGAAGATTTCTTTTGTTCAAGGTCGCCCAGTTGCTATTAACGGTAAGTCATTTGATGATGTTGTGGCGTTGATGAAAGAAGCCAATGCAATTGGTGGCCGCCATGGTCTTGGTATGGCTGATCAGATTGAGAACCGCATTATTGAAGCTAAGAGCCGTGGAATTTATGAAGCTCCAGGAATGGCGCTGCTCTTTATTGCATATGAGCGTTTAATTAGTGCAATTCATAATGAAGATACTATTGCTAACTATCACGCAGAGGGTCGTCGCTTAGGTCGCCTGCTCTATGAGGGACGCTGGCTAGATCCACAATCCTTAATGCTTCGTGAATCATTGCAACGTTGGGTGGCATCTGCCGTTACAGGTGAAGTTACTTTGCGTATGCGTCGCGGTGATGATTACTCAATTATTAATACAACTGGTCCTGCACTTAGCTATGCACCAGAGAAGCTATCTATGGAGCGCACAGAAAACGCTGCCTTTGGTCCAGTTGATCGCATCGGCCAGCTCACTATGCGAAATCTTGATATTGCAGATACTCGCGCAAAGCTTGAGATGTATAGGGCGCAAGGCCAACTTGGTAATGGTGAATTTAAGTTAATCGGCGAACTCGAATAAAGGATGGAAATGAATTCAAAGCTCAGAAACTTAGCAATTGCAGCAGTAATCGCGCTTGCGATTACATCCCTTTCAGCATGTGGAGGAAAAGACAAAGTGGCAGATTCAGCATCAAATGGCCTACCGGCAGTAACAGCTAATGCTGGTGAAGCACCAACAATTACGGCACCTACTGGTACAGCGCCAACAACTCTTCAAACACAAGACATCATTGTTGGAACGGGCACAGAAGTTCAAGCATCTTCCACTCTGACCGTTCATTACACACTCATGACTTGGTCAAATGGTTCTATTGTTGAATCGTCATGGTCAGGTGGACAACCAGCAACGTTTCCTCTTTCTGGTGTTATCGCTGGATGGCAACAAGGGCTACCTGGTGCAAAAGTTGGCGGTCGTCGCTTACTCGTTATCCCAGCAGATCTTGGCTATGGTCCAAATGGTTCAGGCCCAATCGGACCAAATGAAACTCTGATCTTTGTTGTAGACATCATTGCTGTTTCATAACAAGGCTTAAAGAAAACCCCATCAGCCACTTTGGCTGGTGGGGTTTTCTCTTTGTTCATCGTGTGTTTACCCAATCAATGTACACTCTATACATGAAGAAGGTGTTTGCCGAGTTTCTTGGCACTGCGTTTTTAGTAGCAATCGTTGTTGGTTCAGGCATCATGGCCACGAATCTTTCCCAAGATGTCGGCGTGCAACTGCTCATGAATACGATTTCAACTGTCTTTGGCTTGTATGTATTAATCACTATTCTGGCTCCTATTAGCGGAGCCCATTTCAACCCTGTTGTAACAATGATTGATCTCATCCAAGGCAAGAGCTCAACGGTTCAATTTATTCAATACTCAATCGCTCAAGTACTAGGTGCGATAGCAGGTGCCATGCTGGCTAATGCAATGTTTAGTCACGCATTGCTTGAAACATCAACCAAGATTCGCTCAGGTGGCAATCTCTATATTGGCGAAATAGTTGCCACTGCCGGTTTAATCCTTTTAATCAATCTTTTGGTTAACCAGAAAAACCTTGTTGTAATCCCAGCAGCCGTTGCCGCCTGGATAGGAAGTGCTTACTTCTTCACAAGCTCCACATCCTTTGCAAACCCTGCAGTCACTATTGGACGAACCTTTAGCGACTCCTTTGCTGGAATTGCGCCAGAGTGCGCGCCAAAGTTCATCGCTGCTCAAGTGCTCGGTGCCCTTATTGGCTTAGGTCTAACAAAAGTGCTCACACATGACAAATAAGCCCACCGTGCTTTTTGTTTGTGTGCATAACGCTGGCCGTTCTCAAATGGCAGCAGGTTTCATGAAGGCATTAGGACAAGATCGTGTGGAAGTTCTCTCTGCTGGCTCTGCACCAAAAGATTCAATTAATCCTGTTGCAATTGAAGCTATGGCAGAGCTGGGTATAGATATTGCAAATAATGTTCCAAAAATCTTAACTCCAGAGGCAGTTCAAGCATCTGATGCCGTTATAACAATGGGCTGCGGTGATGCTTGCCCGTTCTATCCAGGCAAGCGCTATGAAGATTGGGTTTTAGAGGATCCTGCAGGACAAGGCATTGAATCAGTACGAGTGATACGAGATGAAATCAAGAAGCGAGTGGAAACTTTGCTTGCAGAGCTGCTTGTTTAAGAAAGTACGAATTTAGCTCCAGCTATTAGTAGGACAACACCCAAAGCCCGCTTCACTCCCACTGATGAGAATCTCTTGATTCCAAAGCGTGTGCCAATAAATGCTCCGAGTAATACGGCCACTAAAAACACAGGCAGCTCACTTGGCAGTGATGATGTTGATTGAAGATTGCCAAGTAATCCAGCAGTTGAGTTAACAAAGATAAAGGCAGCAACTGTTCCGCTAGCAGCTTTAACGCTCACCCAACCTAACCAGATGATCAGGGGGGAGAGGAATATGCCACCTCCTGTGCCAGTGATTCCAGATAACAAACCAACGCCTGCACCAATAATTACAGCTAAAGGTTTATTTACTTCCCTATGAGCCTTGTCGCTTTGTAACGCTTGGACTAAAAAGCGCACACCAGATAACAAAAGCAGCACACCAATTACTGGTCTGTAGACATTACTGGGCAGATTAATACGTCCGCCAATGAATGCTGCAGGCACCGAGCCCACACTTAAATAGAGAAATAGAGTTTTGTTGAAGTAATTACTCTTGATATAGCGAAGAGATGTAAAGGATGAGACAAAGATATTAAGAGTAAGTGCCGTTGGCTTAATAACCACGGGGGGAAGATCAAAGAGGGTCATAACGGCTATATAGGCGGATGCACCTGCATGGCCAACAGAGGTGTAGAGAACTGCTCCCAGGAATAAACAGCCTGCGATAAGCAGCGTTTGTGCTTCAAACACTACTGAACAGCTTTAACTATCTGTTCACTAAGCCATTTGCGAAGATTGTATGCATCATCGACCATGAAACCATGACCAAAGAAGCCATGAATCATTCCTGGGTATTCCTTCATTGTCACAGGCACGCCTGCTTTTTCTAGCGCAGCTGCATAGTTAGCACCATCATCGCGCAAGACATCATGCTCGGCTAAGCCAATGATGGCTGGTGCAACGTTTTTGAAAGTAGTTGCTCGCGCGGGGATGGCATATTTGTTGTTCATGTGAGCCTCTGGAACATAGAGGTTCCAACACCACTGCATACCAACACTTTCTAAACCAAAGCCAGTTTCATGGGCAAGGTATGACTGTGATTGAAAATTAGTATCAAGACATGGATAGATAAGCATTTGATAGGCAAGCTTCACGTCTCCTGTGTCAGCTGCTTTGAGTGCAACTGCTGCAGCTAAATTGCCCCCAGCGCTATCGCCTCCCACGCCAATCTTTGTTGGATCGATTCCAAAGCGCGCAGCGTTTTTTGCAACCCAGAGCAAACCTGCATAGCAATCATCAAAAGGTGTAGGGAATGGATGCTCTGGTGCTTTTTGGTAGTTGATACCAATAACAACAAAACCAGTCTCTGCTGCAATGTTGGTCATCTGCGGGGCATAGCGAAGTGTCCAGCTAAATACCCAACCACCGCCATGGAAATAAACAAGAGCAGGAGCATTGGGTTTAACGTTTTTAGGACGATAAATCACTGCATGCAGATCTGCTGTGGGAGAAGTGAAATAGGTATGTTCGGTGTGCACATCATTTGATTCAGGACCTGCATACTTTAAGTAGTCAGCAGCATCTGCTCTGCGCTCTTCTAACGTTGCATCAGCCGGCATTGGATTATTGGCGGCGGTGTAGTCGAGAAAGGCTTTGGTCTGTGGGTGCATAGTCATAGGCGCTAGGGTATTCCAACTCTCATTGGTGCGCTCTACACTTTCACTCATGTCTATCGCCCACCACGTTTACACCGCAGTGGACTGCGCCAACCCAGTATCCCTTGCCCTCTTCTATGCAGAGATAACTGGCTGGGATGTGGGAGAGATAGAAGACTTAGAAGATGAATGGGTAGATCTATTCCATAACGGTGTGCGCATGATGGCTTTTCAAAAAGTCTCCAACTACATCCCACCTACCTGGCCAGAAGGTCCCGTTCCCCAACAACTACATTTTGATTTTCATGTTAAAGATCTAGATATTGGTGAGAGCAAAATATTGGCAATTGGCGCTACCAAGCATGAAGTGCAACCAGGCACCAACTTTAGAGTCTATTTAGATCCAGAAGGTCATCCATTTTGCTTGGTGAAAAACCCTCAATAGTAAAAGTTGGTTTTAACACCTAAAACGCGACATAACTCACATAGATTCAAGATGCGTGCTCCAGTACTCGCCTTTACTCTTTTCCAAAGACAATCGAAAACAATCGGAGAGTAAATGAAAAAGGCAGTTGCAGTAATTTCAGTCATATTTTTAGCACTTAGCGCCCAGCCTGCCCAGGCTGCTGCAAAAGTTAAAGTCTTGAATGCAAGCAAAGTTTCAACAAAGACAGGGCTAGTTACTATCACTGTTTCTGGGCTTCCAAAAGAGCACGGAATCTATGTTTCCCAGTGCATGGGAATTGAAAAGGGAACGACTGTGCCTTCAGCCTGTAATCCAGCAAAGGCTTCAAAGCTCTGGGTCTCTAATGTGGCCGCAGATCTAAAGATGGGCGCTAAACCGGCAACTGCAAAGCTCACCATCAAGGTTGATAAGTACTTCAAAGATGGCGATTGTGTTCACACAAAGTGCATCATCTATGTGACCAATGATCACAACGCAACCGATAAGACTGCCTTCCAGGCAATCCCATTTAAGTTTGGCGGGATCAATCTCTTTTAATTTAGAGCTTGATTTACAAGGCGCTAGGGATTAACTAAAACCTTCGTTTCAATATATGTTGTGACGCTCTTTGAACTAATCTTCTTATAGCCAGTTGGGCAAGTGGTTGCGGTAACGGTCTTTTTGACCTTTCCTTTTTGGCATACCAACTGAGTTGTTTTCACTGCCTTATAAAGAGTTGTGTAACTAGGCGTTGGCGTTGGTGTGGCAGTTGCTTGAGCTACTGGTTGTTGTGGTCCTCCAGGTAGCGGTCCACCGCCAGGTGGTGGCCCACCCATTCCTGGCATTCCACCCATTCCACCTGGTTGCATTCCGCCACCTTTAGAAAGTGCGGGTGTTCCTGCAAAACAGTTGATTGTGGATCTATTACTTTTTTCTTCAGTTAAAACATAGTGATAGACACCTGCTGGAAACTCTGGTGTGGGACTTGTTATTCCATTGCACTGATCTAATTGTGAAGAAGACACGGTCTTTCCATTGATGTCTTTATTGCCATAGATAAGGAAACCATCGAAAGCTATTCCCAAAATATGTGAGGGCCCGCCAGTCTTATCAATGACTGAAGTTACACACGGTGGCATGCCGTGATAGTGATACATCCCACCCATTCCTGGGTGACCATTACACACATCAAGAAAGCCCCACTTAACCCCGCTGGAGTCGCTCACATAAACATTTCCCGTAACAGCAACAGTCTTACCGTCACCCTCGTAAGGATTAAAAATAACCGCACCATTTGCAAGGATTCCAATAGGACCTAAGGAAGTAGAGGTAACCGAAGGGGCCTTTGTTGGGTTTAAAGTCAATGTGTAGTTCAATTTCTGGGCATAAACCAAATTGCTGGCTAGATCCAGGCTCACATCATTTGCACTTGAGGGAACAATCACTCCGGTATTTGGCTTTGCATATTTTTCTGCCATCCAATGAGGAAGGCCATCTGATGCGATGACGACGCTTTCTCCAGAAAAACTTACTTTCACATTGCTAAACCAGGATGCTTTTGAAAGTGCGAGCTCTTGAGGAGTTGCAGCATGAGTTACTTGGGCAAATGCAATGGCTGCTACCCATGGCAAAACCGGTGCCAAGATCAGTGCAATCAGCTTTATTGCACCAGAATGCGTGTGCACTGTGGCAGTTGGATTTGTCATTAATCTCCCCGTATGGCTAATCCCTAGGTTGGAAAGTCTAAGCCAAGAGAGGATTTATTGAGAAAGGGCTCAACTAACTTTTTGGGCGAGTCTTGCAGGTTTGAAAGCTTCAAGTTATTTTTCTCCCAATCAATTTGGATGGGAGAGCAACATGGAGAAGAAATTCAAAGATATCAGCCATAATTTTATCGACACATTAAGTGATGGTGTCTTTTCTATTGCATTAACGCTTCTTGGCCTAAATGTGGTCGAAATGGTTCCAGAAATTAGTAAGAGTGAAAATTTGAATACCGCGATAATTGAACATTGGCCTACGTTCTTTGCATACATACTCGGCTTTGTCGTTCTCTTTTCAACTTGGTATCAGTACCACGCTGGTAGTCAATACACACAGGGTACAAACGCGTGGATAGTTTGGCAGCATGGGTTGAGCATGGCGTGGGTGGCATTGATGCCATTTGGTGTCGCACTACTAGCGCACAATCTTGATACTCCGAACCGTAAATGGGGAGTTTTCTATTTCGGGATCTGCCTATTCGGGAACTATTGGACAACGATGATCTTGGCCGCCTTCGTTAAGTTCAAGTTCCCAGTTTCTTACACAAGTGAACTTCCTATTCCTGCCGAAATGATGCGAAAAGGCACACCAATTTTTATGGGAGCAACTGCGCTCTTGGGAGCAGTCTTGGTATCAGTTTCTCTGTATTTTCCTTGGGCCGCACTTATCGGTTATGGAATCTACGTGCTTTCGAATGTTTCACCGGTTCATACTCTGAATCGAGTCAAGCCTCTTCTTGAGAAGATTCTGGTCCACTGAGTACAAACCTTAAATCGATGGAGTCAGTAGATTTAAGGTTTGGACATAGAGCTCGGATTCACTTGCGTAGGTGAGTGGTGAGGGACTTGAGCCTCCCACCCGTTCTTCAACTATTTAGTTCGATAAACCAATCCAACGTTGGTTTGAACTTAGAAGTTTGAAGATGTGCCGTTTTCACTCCACCGGCAGTGCGTAACTTTACTAATCTAGCTTTTATGAGAATTTCTAGATGCTTATCTAACGATGCTGGGGTAAGTTTGCACATCTTTGAGAGATCTTTCAGGGTGTGTGAATCCTGAACTAATGCCTTCACAATTCGCCGGCATTGCGGCGCAGATAAGGCGTGAAGATTGTGGGCAAATTGGATTTCTGTAGGTTTCATCGAACTCTCCGCATTAATCTCGGGGCTTACTTGCGTAAGTGGGTGGTGAGGGACTCGTTATCAAACCTTCAAACCATTCCCTTTGACCCACTATGCGGATATATCCGTTCTTGACTCATCTCCAATATTAGGGGGTATTTTAAAAAATTCAATGTGGTCTTTGGCTATCAATTTGGTTAGCCCTACAATTCATGGGTGCGAATAACTCCCAAAGATCCATCCTCAGCGGGCATCTTCGGACGCAAATTGATGCAATTCAATTCTGAAATAGCAGGCGAAATCAATGGATCCGAACAATTCTTGGTGGCTACAGATGGCGAGAATAATGAAATTGGTGCCGCATTTGCTGTTAAAGATTGGAACTGGCTCAATATAGAATTGATCTATGTTGAGGAATCCATGAGAGGTATGGGAGTTGGATCAGGTCTACTAATGGCAATTGAAGAATGGGGAATCAAAGAAGGCTGTACACAGTCGTATTTAGATACCTTCTCTTTTCAAGCCGTGGATTTCTACAAGAAGCATGGATATAGAGAATTTGGCACTCTTTCAGATTTTCCGAATGGTCACAGTAGGATATTTTTTCAAAAAAGTCTCACTTAATTTTTTGCCTCATTGAATGCTTTCGTTAATTATTCTCGTCTAATGTTGAAACTAAATTAATTAAAGTTATGGTCCTTACAAGAAGTCACGACTTGGCAGATATATCCACTATTCAAGGGTTTGAACTACATCCAGGCTTTGGATATAGAACTCGGATTTACCTACATAAGTGGGTGGTGAGGGACTCGAACCCCCGACCCGGTGATTAAGAGTCACCTGCTCTACCAACTGAGCTAACCACCCGAAGCATCCAGGCGCCGGAAACGCTTGAATGCAGGTGGAAACCTATCAGCAAGAACGGCCTTGCTGCACGTTCCCGACACCGCCAAAATAGTCGTATGAGTCACTGGGAAATAAGGATTGCCCTAGTGTTCACGCTCTTTCTTGCAGGGATTCCAGAAGTCTCTAGCGCGGCCAGCCCCACTGTGAGCGATGTGATTGCAACGATGGCAGTCAAGGGCCGCGCTCCAAAGACTGGATACACACGAGCTCAGTTCGGTACTGCTTGGAAAGATGTGGATGGAAATAGCTGTGACACCCGCAATGACATTTTAAAAAGAGATCTCATAGATATTGTCTATAAAGATCGCTGCACGATTCTGAGCGGAATTCTGCCTGATCCATATTCAGGAGAAAGTATTGACTTTGTGCGCGGGGTTGGCACAAGTAACGCCGTGCAGATTGACCATGTTGTTGCTCTTTCTAATGCCTGGCAGACCGGTGCCTTCAAACTCACTATAGAAAAGCGCACCGCTTTAGCTAATGATCCACTCAATCTTTTGGCAGTTAAAGGTGTATTGAACTCACAAAAAGGTGATGGGGATGCAGCAACGTGGCTGCCACCAAAGAAGAGTTATCGATGTGCCTATGTTGCACGGCAAGTTGCAGTAAAAGCCAAATATGGTCTGTGGCTAACGGCGCCGGAAAGGGCCGCAATTGTGAAGATTATTGCAACATGTCCAAAACAGGTTGTGCCTAAAGATTAAAGTGCATCACTTCCGCGCTCGCCAGTTCTAACACGCACAACAGTTTCAACAGGTGTGACCCAGACTTTTCCATCACCGATTGATCCTGTGCTGGCAGTGTCAACGATTAAGTTAAGAATCTCGTTGGCTTCGGCATCATCTGCAAGAACTTCAATGCGCACCTTAGGAATGAAATCAACTGTGTATTCAGCGCCGCGATAGATTTCAGTATGGCCCTTTTGACGGCCAAAACCGCGGGTTTCAGAGACTGTCATGCCGTGCACGCCAGCAGCTTGTAGAGCCTTTTTAATCTCATCGACTTTTGCTGGCTTAACGATTGCAGTAATTAGTTTCATTTCTCTATTGCCTCTCGTTAGTACCGGTTGGAGTTTCCAGTGATGTCATAAGCTGATTCTGCGTGATAAACCGTGTCTAGACCAGTGAGTTCATCATCTTTAAAGGCTCTAAAGCCAACCGTTGCACTAATTGCCTTGGCGATGAGCCATGTGGCACAAAATGAGAATGCGGCCACAACAACAATTGCCACTACTTGGTCCATGAGAAGGGCGCTGCCGCCACCTGCAACTAAGCCATCTCTGCCTGCAGCATTAACTGTCACAGTTGCAAGGATTCCAATACCGAGCATTCCAATAATTCCTGAGATGCCGTGGACTCCAACAACATCGAGTGAATCGTCATAACCAAATTTGTATTTGCGAGAAACTGCATAAGAAGAGGCAACGCCGGCAATGAGCCCCAAGATCAGTGCGCCCAGAGGATTAATAAATCCGCAGGCAGGTGTAATAACAACGGCGCCTGCGATCGCACCAGATGCAACGCCAAGCGTTGTTGCTTTTCCATCACGGCGCTTTTCATAAAGGGCCCACGACATTGACGCTGCAGCAGATGCAATCTGTGTGTTGATCATTGCAGTTGCAGCAAGGGAGCCTGCAGATAGTGCGCTTCCTGCGTTAAAGCCAAACCAACCAAACCAGAGCATGCCGGCGCCTAAAAGAACAAGCGGCATGTTGTGTGGTCGCATGGGATCTTTTCTAAAGCCATCGCGCTTGCCTAAAGCAAGTGCCAGGGCAAGGGCTGCGGCCCCTGAGTTAATTTCAACGACAGTGCCACCGGCAAAATCAAGTGCACCTAACTTGTCCACGATCCAACCGCCGGAACCACTTTGTGAAGCAAAAGCCCAGTGCGCTACCGGGATATAAACCAAAGTGATCCAAACGCCTACAAATAAGACCCATGAGGAGTATTTAGTGCGATCTGCAATTGCGCCAGAGAGAAGTGCAACGGTGATGATTGCAAAAGTTAATTGGAACATTGCAAAAGCAAGAGTGGGAATCTGGTGGCCTTCTGCGCCAATAGTTGAATCTAGAGTTTTAGCCAGACCTAGATGCTCAAATCCACCGATGAGGCCGTTGTGGGATGTGCCAAAAGTGAGGGAGTAGCCATAGAGAACCCAAATGATTGTGGTGATGCCGATTGCTGCAAATGACATCATCATCATATTGAGTGCACTTTTAGCACGGACCATGCCGCCATAAAAGATTGCAAGACCTGGAGTCATAAATAGAACAAGTGCTCCACTTGCTAAAACCCATGCTGTGTCACCGCTATTGATCACTTAGCTCTCCCTAAGTTTATTTGGTTAGTTAATGCGAACCGTTGTAGCGGTTATAAGAATTCTTAATCTCTTCTTCAGCAGCTTCGTGGCCAACCCACTCACCACCGTGAACCTCTTTGCCAGGTTCTAGAGTTTTATAGACCTCAAAGAAGTGCTTGATTTCATCTAGTTCATAGACTGGCACGTTATCGATATCTTGCAGATTAGCCTTGCGGATATCACCGGCTGGAACACACAAAAGCTTGTCATCTCCGCCTTTTTCATCGGTCATGCGAAACATGCCAATAACACGGCAAGAGACTACGCAGCCAGGAAAAGTTGGTTCATCTAGCATCACAAGGGCATCTAGTGGATCGCCATCTAGGGAGAGAGTGTTTTTCACAAAACCGTAATCATGAGGAAAGCGCGTTGCTGTGAAAAGCATGCGATCAAGGCGCACTTCACCAGTTGAATGATTGATCTCGTATTTGTTGCGAGAGCCTGCAGGGATTTCAACGACAACATCAAAAATCATTTTTTGCCCAGCTCTCTCTTCGATTCAGTTAATAGTGGGGTGAGCGACGGGGCTCGAACCCGCGACATCTCGGACCACAACCGAGTGCTCTACCAGCTGAGCTACGCCCACCATGAGTGCCCAAGTCTACCTGTTACTGCTCATCACCTGGAACAAATACTGCGCTGCGGTAATACGCAAGTTCTGCAATGGAATCTTGAATATCACCCAGAGCCCTGTGATTGCCCGTCTTTGCCGGGGCGTTGAAGTAGGCCTTGGGATACCAGCGCCTAGCCAACTCTTTTATCGATGAGACATCGATGGTGCGATAGTGCAGGTAGTCATTTAGACGTGGCATATCGCGGGCGATGAAAGAGCGATCAACAGAGACTGAGTTACCGGCCAATGGTGATTTTCCAGCAGCAGTGTTTGCACTCTCTAAATATTTAATAATCAAATCTTCGGCCTCTGTTACTGAAACTCCATTGGGGATTTCGGTGATTAATCCTGAGGTGGTGTGCATTTGAGTGACAAACTCATTCATACCTGCCAACTGCGCAGCGCTGGCCTTAATCACCACATCAACACCATCACCGATCAGATTTAATTGTGAGTCAGTTACAAGGACGGCGATTTCTACGAGGACATCTTTCTCTAGAGAAAGACCCGTCATCTCGCAATCGATCCAGATCAGGTTGGGTTGTTCGTTGGCCATGCGCGCCTGGCAGGAATCGAACCTGCGACAACCCGCTTAGAAGGCGGGTGCTCTATCCGACTGAGCTACAGGCGCCTGTAGGGGGTCGTGAATGCTAAGTCTACCGACACATAACGGTAAGGTTTCATCTCATGGCTGAGTTCATTTATACGATGAAGAAGGCGCGTAAAGCGCATGGTGACAAGGTCATCCTTGATGACGTCACGATTATGTTTTATCCAGGCGCCAAGATCGGCGTGGTCGGACCTAACGGTGCCGGTAAGTCCACAGTTCTACAGATCATGGCCGGACTACAGCAACCTTCAAATGGCGAGGCATACATAACTCCCGGTTACACCGTTGGAATCTTGCTTCAAGAGCCACAGCTCAATGAATCCAAAAATGTTATTGATAACGTTAAAGAGGGCGTGGCAGAAACCGTTGCAATGCTTGATCGCTTCAATGCAATTAGCGATGAGATGTCTAGCCCAGATGCTGACTACGACAAGTTATTAGCTGAAATGGGTGAGCTGCAAGAACAACTCGATCACCGCAATGCCTGGGAGTTAGATTCACAGTTAGAACAAGCTATGGACGCACTTCGTTGCCCACCAGCAGATGCTGATGTTTCAGTTCTATCCGGTGGTGAAAAGCGCCGTGTGGCGTTGTGCAAACTTCTCTTGCAAGCCCCCGATCTATTACTTCTTGATGAGCCAACTAACCACCTTGATGCTGAATCTGTTTTGTGGCTAGAACAGCACTTAAATAAATATGCGGGCGCAGTAGTTGCGATCACGCACGATAGATATTTCTTGGACAATGTTGCACAGTGGATTCTAGAACTCGATAGAGGTCGTGCTTATCCTTATGAAGGTAACTACACCACCTACCTTGAAACTAAATCTGCGCGTTTAAAGATTGAAGGCCAAAAAGATGCCAAGCGCGCAAAGCGTTTAACCGAAGAACTTGAATGGGTGCGCCAGAATGCTAAGGGCCGCCAAACTAAATCTAAAGCCCGTCTTGCCCGTTATGAAGAGATGGCAGCTGAAGCTGACAAGATGCGCAAACTCGACTTTGAAGAAATCCAGATTCCACCTGGACCGCGTCTAGGTAATGTTGTTATTGAAGTGGATCATCTGTCTAAGGGCTTTGGTGATCGCGTTCTCATCGATGACCTTTCATTTACTTTGCCACGCAATGGAATTGTGGGAGTAATTGGGCCAAATGGCGCCGGTAAAACAACTCTGTTTAAGACATTGCTGGGTCTTGAAACTCCAGATTCTGGAAGTGTGAAGATTGGTGAAACTGTAAAGATTTCCTACGTCGATCAGTCCCGTGGTGGATTAGATCCTAAGAAAACACTCTGGGAAGTTGTCTCGGATGGTCTTGATTTCATTAAGGTCGGTCAAGTTGAAATGCCTTCTCGTGCCTATGTTTCATGCTTTGGTTTTAAAGGCCCAGATCAACAAAAGCCAACTGGAGTTCTCTCGGGCGGTGAGCGCAACCGTTTGAACTTAGCGCTGACTCTTAAGCAAGGTGGAAATCTATTACTCCTTGATGAGCCAACCAATGATTTAGATGTTGAAACTTTGGGCTCACTGGAAAACGCGCTCCTTGAATTTCCTGGTTGCGCAGTGGTGATTTCCCACGATCGTTGGTTCCTTGACCGCGTTGCAACACACATTTTGGCCTATGAAGGTGATTCAAAATGGTTCTGGTTTGAAGGAAACTTCGAATCCTATGAAGCTAACAAGATTCAAAGATTAGGAGCTGATGCAGCACGTCCACACCGCGTCACATATAGAAAGTTGACTCGTTAAATGAGATATCAAAGTAAGCAATATGTCCGCTGGGATGATCTAGATGCTTTTGGTCATGTTAACAACGCGGTGTATTTAACTTATGCCCAAGAAGCCCGCTTTGCTTGGTCAGGCATTTTAGAGATGGTTGTTGCCCGTGCTGAAGTTGATTTCATCGCACCTATTTATGATGGCGATACATTCCTCGATATCGAGCTTTGGGTGAGCGCAATTGGTAACTCTTCTTTCACAATGACCTATGAGATCAAGTTGAAAGGCGAACTCGTAGCTCGAGTGAAAACTGTGCAAGTAACAGTAGATATGAAGACAAAGAAGTCTCATCCAATAGATGATGAACAACGCGCATTTCTCACTAAATACCTTGAGACGGAGTAAAAATGTCACCTTTAAAATCTCGTAAAGAGCGTCCTTGGTGGCGTGATGCAGTTACCTACCAAATTTATCCACGCTCCTATGCTGATTCAAATGGTGATGGCATTGGCGATGTTGAAGGTATTCGCTCACGTCTTCCGTATTTAAAGCAACTAGGTATTGATGCAATTTGGATTTCACCGTGGTATCCATCACCTCAACACGATCACGGCTATGACGTCTCTGATTACATGGATATTGAACCTGATTACGGAACGCTTGCTCAAGCAGAGCAACTCATTAAAGAAGCAAATGATTTAGGAATTAAGTTAATCGTTGACATTGTTCCTAACCACACTTCAAGTGATCACAAATGGTTTCAGGCTGCCCTTAAAGCAGGCCCTGGATCACCTGAGCGCGATCGCTATATGTTCCGCGATGGCAAAGGACCTAACGGAGATTTGCCACCAAATAACTGGGAAGCAGTCTTTGGCGGATGCGCATGGGAGCGCGTCATTGAAGCCGATGGAAAACCAGGGCAGTGGTATTTACACCTCTTTGCTGTTGAGCAACCTGACCTTAATTGGGAGAACCCAGAAGTAGTTGCCCACTTAGAAGATGTTTTGAAGTTCTGGCTAGATCGCGGTGTTGCAGGTTTTCGCATCGATGTTGCCCATGGAATGTTTAAAGAAGCGGGCTTGCCAGATATTAGAAAAGATCCAGCAGCATCCATGCTTGGCTCAGAACACAAACCTTTCTGGGATCAAGAAGGCGTCCACGATGTTTATCGCTCTTGGCGCAAGATTCTTGATTCATATCCAGGAGATCGCATGGCAGTTGCTGAAGCCTGGGTTAGTCCATCAGAGCGCATTGCGCGTTATGTGCGATCAGATGAGCTGCAGAACTCATTTAACTTTGAAATGCTAACAACGCTCTGGGATGCAAAAGAGATCAAGACGAAGATTAATAACTCAATTGATGCCCTAGAAGAAGTGGGAGCACCAACTTCGTGGGTATTTAATAATCACGATGTTGTGCGCTCAGTTGATCGCCTAGATCTAGGACTTACAAATCACGGTGATACAACTCTTTCACGCCAAGGGGATCCTAAAGCGCTCAACATTGCGCGTGGAACATTGCGTGCAAGAAGTGCTGCCTTAATGACGCTGGCTCTACCTGGTGGAACGTATTTGTATCAAGGTGAAGAGTTAGCAGTTCCTGAAGTACGCGATATTCCAGAAGATCGTTTAACTGATCCACGGTGGAAGATGAGTGGTTTTTCAGATCGTGGCCGTGATGGTTGCCGCGTGCCAATGCCTTGGACTTCTAATTCAGCCGGTGCTTTTGGTTTCTCAACTAATGCTGCGCTAAAACCAGAGCAAGCATGGTTGCCGCAATCATCCTGGTGGGGCACGTACGCCGTTGACACACAAGATGGTGTGGAAGGATCAACCTTGTCTATGTATCGAAGCGCATTAGCTATTCGCAAAGGCGAAGAAGGCTTAGGCGATGGACCAATGGAGTGGATTGAAGCGGGCAAAGATGTTGTTGCATTTGAGCGTCCTGGAGATTTTGCTTGCTACATCAACTTTGGTGCACCGATTGAGCTTCCTTCTAACTCACAAGTACTAGTTGCAAGTGGGCCAATTACTGGCCACACACTGCCAACTGATACCGCCGTGTGGGTCAGATTAGTTTCTTAATGCCAAATACAGCGCTGCAACAAAAAGTAGTAAGAACACTTGCTACTGCCCAAGTCTTAAATGGTGTGGGAGTTGCAGGCACTGTTGCCGCAGGTTCACTGCTGGTTTCATCTATTGCAGATTCTGAAACTTTGGCGGGCCTAGCACAAACTTTTTCTGTTTTAGGCGCAGCAGCAATGGCGCTGCCACTTGCACGTTTAACTGCACGTGGTGGTCGCAGACTTTCACTCTCTTTTGGTTATGTGGCAGGAGTTGTTGGTTCTATTAGTGCAATCCTGGGCGGAGCACACAAAAACATATTCCTTATGCTCCTTGGAACTTTTCTTGTTGGTTCAGCATCTGCCTCTGGCTATCAAGCCCGCTTTGCAGCTATTGATTTAGCAACCAATGAAACCCGCGCTAAACAGCTCTCATTTGTAGTGTGGGGATCAACGATTGGCGCAGTTGCTGGGCCTAATTTGATGGATCCGGCTGGTCGTTTAGCAGAGCATTTCAATCTGCCAGCACTTGTTGGCCCATACATGATTTCGGCTGCAACATTAATTTTTGCAACAGTAGTTATTCAACTCTTCCTTCGCCCTGATCCTTACCTTTTGGCTGAAAAACAGGCCAAAGTCAAACAACATAAAGGTTCAACAAAAGCGGCCCTGACACATATTCGCTCTAATCCAAAAGCACTCTTTGCAATAAGTGCTATTGCAATTGGGCATGTGGCAATGGTTTCAGTAATGGTGATGACTCCTATTCATATGAAGCATGTTGATGTTTCACTGCGCATCATTGGCTTTGTTATTAGTGTGCACGTTTTGGGAATGTATGCATTTTCCCCTCTTGTTGGATCTTTAAGTGATCGACTGGGGCGCATCCGTGTTATTCAAATAGGCATAACGATCTTGTTGTTATCAACTCTTGTGTCAGGCACTGCGGCAGCAAATGATGCTGTGCGCCTTGGAATTGGTCTGTTCTTACTTGGCCTTGGTTGGTCCTGCACACTCATTGCTGGCTCTGCATTTCTCTCTGAATCAGTCTCAGTTGAAATGCGCCCAGCATCACAAGGTGCAAGTGATTTAGTGATGAACTTAGCTGGAGCTGGCGGGGGAGCAATTGCGGGCGTAATTATCGGAACGCTAAGTTATGGATGGTTGTGCTTATTTGCAGCTATTCCAGTTACAGCCCTTGCCGTTGCTT
Source organism: actinobacterium SCGC AAA044-N04 (assembly GCA_000378885.1). Taxonomy (GTDB): domain Bacteria; phylum Actinomycetota; class Actinomycetes; order Nanopelagicales; family Nanopelagicaceae; genus Planktophila. The sequence continues at coordinate 36,380 of KB900463.1, forward strand.
CACAAAGGATTATAAAGATTGAAAACTAACCGCAGAATTCATCCAGCATGGATCGCCGCCACTGTTACTTTTTTTACTTTGGTGGCAACTGCAGGCTTTAGATCTGCCCCATCTGTTTTAATTATTCCGCTGCAAGATGCTTTTGGTTGGAACCGTGATCAGATATCCCTTGCAATCTCAGTTAACGTTTTACTCTATGGCTTAACTGCGCCTTTTGCTGCTGCGCTGATGGAGCGCTTTACCGTGCGAAAAGTAGTAATGGGCGCCCTCACAACGGTAAGTACTGGAGCCTTCTTAACGACTCAAATACATGCACCGTGGCAGTTAATTGCAACATGGGGCGTGATTGTTGGTGTTGGCACAGGTTCTATGGCACTTGTCTTTGCTGCAACAGTTGCAAACAGATGGTTTGTTAAGCGCCGCGGATTAGTTATTGGTGGACTCACTGCTGCTTCAGCAACAGGGCAATTAATCTTTTTGCCCGGCCTTACACATTTATCAGGAATGTATGGATGGAAATCCATTGGAGTAACTATTGGAGCTGCAGCGCTATTGATGGTTCCGATGATTTATTTATTTCTGCGAGAAAAACCAGCTGACATTGGCCTCTTGCCATATGGTGCACCAGATGATTGGACACCACCTGCCCACTCTGGAATGAGCGCTGGACGTTTAGCGATCGTTTCACTAAAAGAGGCAAGTGCGCACAAAGATTTTTGGTATCTCTTTGGTTCATTCTTTGTCTGCGGATTATCGACTAGCGGATTAATTGGAACTCACTTTATTCCAGCAGCCCATGATCATGGTATGGGTCAAGTAGTTGCCGCATCGCTTCTTGCACTTGTAGGTGTCTTTGATGTTATTGGCACTATTTTCTCAGGTTGGTTAACTGATAAATATGATCCGCGCAAACTTCTCTTTTTCTACTACGGATTACGCGGACTTTCATTGTTCTTGCTTCCATCCATTCTTTTCTCTTCCGTTCATCCATCCACACTTGTCTTTGTGATCTTCTATGGCCTTGACTGGGTTGCAACAGTGCCACCAACGGTGATGTTGTGTAGAACAATTCTGGAGCCAGATCGTGCAACTGTTATTTATGGCTGGGTATTTGCCGCCCATCAAATTGGCGGTGCTATTGCAGCATTTGGCGCAGCTGTTGTGCGAGTGAAGTTTGGTGACTATGCAGCCGCGTTTTATATAAGTGGTGCCCTTTGTCTGATCACTACATATTTCGTTTTGCAGATTGCCAAGGGCAAAGACATGGCTAGCCTTAGGTCATGAGTAGTTTTTATGAAGAAATCGGCGGAGAAGCTTTCTTTGCTGATTTAGTTTCCCAGTTTTATGCTCAAGTTGCCGTTGATCCCATTCTGCGCCCAATGTATCCAGAGAGTGATTTAAAGGCTGCAGCAACGCGCTTGCAATGGTTTCTAGAACAGTACTGGGGTGGACCAAGCACGTATCAAGAAAACCGAGGACACCCACGTCTTCGCATGCGCCATGCAGAGTTTCATATCAACCTTGCAGCTCATGATGCATGGGTTAAAGCGATGCGCACGGCTGTTGATGGAATGCAATTGAGCGCAGAACACAGAGATCAGTTGTGGAGCTACTTAGAGATGGCAGCTGCTGCCATGATTAATCAACCAGATTGAGATTGATTTCCAACTTTTAGAATTTCACCATTTCGCAAATACCACAGCGTTCCCTTTTTATCGCGCACACATGTAACACGCAAACCAACTTTTTCAACAACGCCTTGAACTTCTAAAACATCAATCTTGTCGCCAACACCGTATTGATCTTCAACGAGCATAAAGATTCCAGAGAGAACATCTCGAACCAGAGTCTGGGCACCAAGACCAAGTGCCACACCTAAAATTCCAGCTGATGCAATCAGTGGTCCTAAGTTAAATCCAAACTCACCCAGCGCCATACCAACTGCAACAACCCAGATGACTGTTTTTAATGTGCTGGATAGTACGCCGCCGATGGTGCGAGCGCGCTCTTTTTGACGGGCAACAATGTTGCGTGGACCTGGAACTAGATCAGCTGTTGCCAATCGATTCATAGCTCGCTCAATTGCCCTCGTTCCAAAAGCCTGGGAAATCATGGCCGTTATGAGAATGATGGCTACGCGCAGGGGAGTTCCGCTTATCCAGTCCAGGGCATTACGCAGTGAATCGTTCATAGATGTCAGACTTTATCCAAATCTTTACCTAAATATCGCTAGTCAATACCCACGCGCTCGGGTGTTTTGGGGCAAGATAAACCAATCGCTTATAGCCAAGGAGAGGATAAGGATGTCTCGGACGCTGGTGCTCAATGCCACCTACGAACCACTAGGTGTCATAACTGAACGCCGTGCGCTCATCCTTGTTCTTAATCACCGGGCAACAATGATTGAAGATTCTGGTTCTGTTCTGCATTTCTCAGGCGGAGAAATAGAACTTCCTTCAGTTATTCGCCTTAATAAATTTGTTCGCATTCCTTATCGCCATGCAGTTCCACTTTCTCGCCGCGCAATCTTTGCAAGAGATGGTGGGCGCTGTGTGTATTGCAGTGCACCTGCCACCTCAATTGATCACGTGATTCCACGCAGCCGTGGTGGCGGTCACAATTGGGAAAACGTTGTCTCTGCATGCCATAAGTGCAATCACTTAAAGGCAGATAAACAGCTCAAAGAAATTGGTTGGAGATTGCGACAACTTCCACGTGAGCCAGTTGGAGCAGCATGGAGAATTCTTGGAACTGGGCAGACTAATGCCAGATGGTTGCAGTATTTAGAACCATTCGGTGTGGCAGCAGCTACTGCCTAAAGCATTTACACTTATCCCATGCATTTACTTATGAGCTCAGTTGAAGAGGGTTTTGTCCCTGGCCCAGGTTTAAGCGTTGCGCAAACTATTTTTACTTTTGTAGTAATTCCAGTTGCACTCTTTGCTGTGATTGCACTTTTTTCATGGCTGATATCAGCGCCAAAAGAAGAAAAGCAGCAATCCTCAGTTTCTTCAATTAACTAGTTATCTAGCGCTGCAACCTTCAAAGCTCGGATAACTCCGTCTTGTGATTCCTTCACAAGTTTGCGAAGCACAGCGGGAGCATCTTTTCCAACACCGTTTAACCAAGCATCAGTCTTATCTAAAGTGCTTTGACTAATAATCCAGCTTGGATACATGCCAGTCACAAACTTAGCTGCGCCTTCATAGGATTTTGATTCCCACTCAGAAAGTAAATTGTCGAAGTAGAGATCAACAAATGGAGCAAGTAAATGGCGCTGAATTGGGCGCTGGAAACCAGCAACAAGTGCCGAGCGGACTGATGTTTGGGCATCTTGATGCAAGACAGTATTGAATGCATATGCCTTTGCTTCGGCATTTGGTGTTGCAGCTTTTGCGCTCTGGTAGAAAAGGTTTCCAGTTGTTGTGTTATCTGTTGCTAATTCTGCATCTAACTCGGCAAGGGTGGCTGCTCCGCGCTCGGCTAGTGCAATGAGGTAATCCCATCGGCGATCGGTATCAACTTTAAGACCATTGATTTCACCATTTAATATCCCGCGCACATTCTTAATCTGTTCTGGGGTGTGTGCATTAGTGGCAAAAGCGCGTGAATAGAGAAGTTGTAGATCACTTGCTGGAGCACTTTCTTTCAGAAGTTTCCAGAAACCGGCAGCCAACTGCTCACGATACTTATCGCGATTAGCATCGGATGCATAAGCTTCAACGGATGTGCCAAGTTGGCCAATAACAATATTGACGATTGCATCATCACTTTCTCCGCCTAAACCAGAGAGCGCAATTTGCATGAAATCTGCAGTTGGAATTTGAGCATCTCGGTGCATATCCCAAATTGCTGCCCAAGTAACTGCACGGGCCAGCGGATCATTTAAGCGACCTAAGTATTTCTTGAGCGTTGCAATTGAGCGATCATCAAAGCGCAGCTTGGCATAGGAAAGATCGCGATCATTGATTAGCAAAAGATCTGCAACCTTTTCACCGGCTAGCTCTGTTACAGGCGTGCTGGCTCCAACTACATCTAGTTCAACAGATTTACGTAAGTTAAGTGAGTCACCACTGATGTCATAAAGACCAACGGCAAGGCGGTGAGGGCGAAGCTCTTTAGATCCGGCTGGAACTAGCGGAACTTCTTGTGAGATTACAACGCTGGTGTATGTATCGCCATCTATTTCTAGCTGCGGACGCAAGGTGTTAACACCTGCTGTTTGTAGCCATGTGTGAACCCAGGTTTCCAATTTACGTCCACTAGCTGCTTCAAGTTCTACTAGCAAGTCATTGAGTGTTGTGTTACCCCAGGCATGCTTGGCAAAATACTTTTGTAATCCTGCAATGAATTGCGGGCGACCAACGTGGGCAACGAGTTGATGTAATACCGATGCACCCTTTGAATAAGTAATTCCATCAAAGTTAGCATTTACCGCTTCCATATCCACCATGTCAGCGATGATGGGGTGAGTGGAAGAGAGTTGATCTTGGCGATAGGCCCAATTCTTACGCGCGCTATTGAATTCAGTCCAAGCACCTTTAAAGCGCGTTGATTCAGATAAAGCTAAGTAAGAAGCCCATTCAGCAAATGATTCATTGAGCCAGAGGTCATCCCACCAAAACATCGTGACCATATCGCCAAACCACATATGTGCCATTTCATGCAGGATGGTGTTTGCACGTGAAAGGTATGACTTTTCTGGCATGTGTGAGCGGAAAACTAGAACTTCTTCACGGAATGTGACTGCGCCTGCGTTTTCCATTGCACCGAAGTTGAAGTCAACAACTGCGATTTGATCGTATTTTTCAAATGGATATGCAAGACCGAATACCTTTTCAAAGTATTCAAAGCCCTGCTTAGTAACCAGGAAAATATCCTCTGGATCTAAGTACTGCATCATTGATTTGCGGCAGTAGATTCCAAGAGGGATTTCTTTTTCACCCTTATATACATCATGCACAGATTGATACGGTCCTGCAATGAGTGCATCTAGATACGTTGGAATTCTAGGAGTTGTTGCGAACTTCCATTCAACAAGATCACCTTTAGAAGTTTTTGACTCAACTGGGTTATTTGAAACCGCTGCCCAATGACCAGGTGTTGTTACGGTGAGAGTGAATGTTGCTTTAAGAGATGGTTGATCGAAACAGGCAAACATGTTGCGGATATGTGCGGTCTCACCTTGTGAGTACAAATAAACTTCACCATCGGCTGGATCAACCGAGCGCTGCAAACCTTCACCTGATTTTGAATACTCAGCATTCATCTCAATAACTAGGGTGTTATCTGCTGCCAAGTTGGTAAGGAAAATACTTTCGCCATCAAAGTTAGAAACATCAACGGCTGCGCCGTTAAGGGTTGCGCTAATAACGCTGCGTCCAACTGCATCAATAAAGGTTGAATAGCCAGGCTTGTTGCACGTAAATGAAACCTCTGATTTTGAGTAGAAGGTTTCTTCGCCCTTAGTCACATCCAGGGTCACTGCATAGCTGTTTACGTAAAGATGGTCCGCACGTTCTTTTGCTTCAGTACGGCTCAAATTCAGACCTGGCACTTGTAACTCCTCTTAATGGATGGGGCGCTTTTGTAGGTTCCAATCCAACCATGACAGAGTTAGGACATGGAACGCCCTTCGGTACGTAGCTATAGCATCCGAGGCTCTCGCATTACCCAGGCCCAACGCCAAGCAAAAGATGAATTACAGGCTATTTACGGGATTGCCGTTGAAGAAAAGAAAGTAAATCTTAAAGAGATCTTTCCCACCAGCCAGAAAATCATTATGGAAATTGGTTTTGGCATGGGGGAAGCCACCGCAATCATCGCCAAAAATAATCCCAAAAACGCCTACATCGCCGTTGATGTGCACCCACCTGGAATCGGCAAGCTATTGGGCCGAATTGTGGACAATGAATTAAAGAACCTAAGAGTTATTGAAGATGATGTTCATATTGTTTTGCCTCACATGTTTGAAGATGAATCCTTAGATGCAATTCATCTTTACTTTCCTGATCCGTGGCCGAAGAAGAAACACAATAAGCGCCGAATCGTTAATGAAGGCTTTCTTTCTCTGATTCACCCAAAGTTAAAAAAAGGTGGCTATATCCATATAGCAACTGACTGGGTTCCCTATGCACTTAGCATGCAGGAAGTTTTTGCTGCCTCCACTTTATTTACTGGGGGAGTTATCGAAAAACCAGAATCGCGTCCGGTCACACGTTTTGAAGGTCAGGGGATCGATAAAGATCACCAAGTTACTGATTTGATGTATTTTCGTAAGTAGTAATTTTGTTAATGCGTCTAACGTGACGTTCATCGTTTGTAAATGGAGTTTCGATAAAAGCATCAATTATCGCCTTGCACTCATCTATTGAATGCATACGTCCGCCGATGCCAACAACATTTGCGTTGTTGTGCTCTTTTGCAAGCTTTGCAGTTTCAACGCTCCACGCCAACGCTGCTCTCACGCCTTTAACCTTGTTAGCTGCAATCTGTTCACCGTTTCCAGAGCCGCCTAAAACAATGCCTAAAGAAGCGGCATCTTTAACTGTTGCAACAGCTGCCGGAATACAAAAATCGGGATAGTCATCAAGTGCGTCATATTCATGAGGTCCATGGTCAGTGACGTTGTGGCCTTGTGACTCTAGGTATTGAACGAGAGCGCTCTTTAATTCAAGGCCTGCATGATCACTTCCGATATGAATCTTCATGTGCGCATCTTGCCATTAACAACGTGGGCATAAAGAAAACCCGCCACAATCTCATCGATGTGGCGGGTTTTCACCCTTAGGAGGATCTAGCTTTAAAACTGGTTAGTGATTGGGACCGTGCCCACCCATGTGCCCACCCATGCCCATTCCTGGGCCCATTGCTGGTCGGACTGCATCAACTTCTGCTGTTACATGTGCGCTTAAACCAGCTTTGAGAGTTGTAGCTTGCGCAGCTGTCATCTTTCCAGCAGTTACTGCTGCATCAATTCTCTTTGTCTCATCTGCAACAAGTGCGGTAATAAGTGCAGCGCGTTTGTCACCAGCGATAGCACCCAGTGATTGACCAGCTGCAAGAGCGCTTTGGATATCTGTAGCGCTCTTACCGATTGTCGTTGCAATCAGCGTGAATTGTGCCGCATGGTTTGGATCCATCATTGGTGCTGGATGTTTTCCATCAGTAGCTTCATGTGCTGCGCGAGCTGCATTTATCGCTGCAGTGATCTTGTCAGCTTGAGCTTGCGTAATTGTTCCATCCTTAACAAGTGATGTGAGAACAGTTGCAAGTGCCGCACTTGGATCGCCCATCTGACCCATAGCTCCACCAGCCATTGGATTAGCAACAGCGTTAACTGTTGTGCGCGTTGTTGTTTGGCGGACAGATACTGATTTACCAGTTGACTTTGCCTGTGATGCAGATGCAACACCGACTGTGCCAACTGAAAGTGCAACAGTTGTAAGTACTACTGCTGCGATCTTTCTATTTGATGACATTTGCATGTCTTCCTCTCGTTTAGTGGAACCGTCTGTGACCCCTCGTCATCGACTACCCGTAATCAACTCTCTTATGCTGAATAAAGTAGTAGGCAAGTCTTAGAACACTGTGTGAGTTTTACAGTTTTTATGGGGGCAACCCAATTTCCATGCTCAGTTCCTGCGGTGGAGCGCCCTATTTAACCTAAAAGTTACCTGTTTCACACTAACTCTCAGAACTTTCTAAGTGTTCTAGAAACCAGGATTCTCATGAAAACTAAAACAACTCTCATCGCTCTTGCATTGATAACAACTTTAATCAGTAGCCCACAAGCATATCCTGCGGGCAAAACTTCTGTTGTTGTTAAAGAGGCCGGACGATCTGCATCAACAATTCCCAACACAATTTTAAGTGGCAGCGGAATTCCAACTAAAACTGTAGGCATAGATGGTGATTTCTATATTGATATTAAGAACGCAAATCTTTATGGACCCAAAACTAAAGGGGTATGGAAGCTAGCAACAACACTTCGCATAGCTGACGCAAAAGAAGTTGTTGCACCAACAGCTGGAATTGATGGAGCCAAAGGAAACACAGGAGAACAAGGATTAACAGGTGCTAATGGAACCAATGGAATTGATGGTGCTAAAGGTGCCACAGGTTTAACTGGAGCCACGGGATCAACAGGTGCAACTGGATCTACTGGTTACACCGGTGCCACAGGATCAGTCGGTGCAACTGGAGCTAAAGGTGAAACAGGAGCAAGTGGATTAGCTGGTGCAGCAGGTACAAATGGAACTCCAGGAACTAAAGGTGACACTGGCACAGCAGGCACAAATGGAAATNAAGGAAGTAAAGGTGCAGATGGAGCACCCGGAAGTAAAGGTGATGCAGGTGCACAAGGAATACAAGGTGTTAAAGGTGACACTGGACTAACAGGAAGTTCTGGTGCACCTGGTGGTACAGGAGCGACTGGTGCTGCGGGGATTTCTAATGCGCAGTGGGTTTCATTGCCTTCAAAATCACTTATAACATCAGCTGGAAGAAGTATTGAAATTGTCTCGACATTCACTCTTAGTGCAAACACAAATTATCTATTTGAAGTGATGATAAATGGTCTAATTCCTTCAGGGAATTCCGAACCTCTATATATTGGTGCAGCCATAGACTTGTGTGTAGGTGACACATGTACGCCAATTGGGAACCAGTATTCGATAGCCAGTAATTCCGACAGCTATGCGAATAACATCAATTCAAAGCAATTTGGAATTCGAATAATGGGCGCCTATGCCAATTTGACCGAAACTCCAACATTTGAAGTTCATATTTTTATTCAAACCACTTCGTCAACATTGACATCTATTTCCTTCAGCGGTTCTGCCCTAATAACTAAGGTCGGTTCCATCGGATAAATACGTGGAGCGGGTGACCGGGATCGAACCGGCATGGCCAGCTTGGAAGGCTGGGGCTCTACCATTGAGCTACACCCGCATGTGGTGCGTAGGGGCTAAAGGTACTGGGTCGGTAAGAGATGAGTGAAATCTCGTCTAGACTCTCGCTTTGCGCCTCGGGGCGTAGCGTAGTGGCTAGCGCGCCTGCTTTGGGAGCAGGAGATCGGGAGTTCGAATCTCCCCGCCCCGACCAGTTCCTTTTAACTTGTTAGCTCACCTAGGAGTAATTGTGAAAAGCACTATCGAGACACTTTCCCCAACTCGCGTTCGCCTCGATATTGAAGTTGCTTATAGTGAAATGACTTCACATGTTGCTGATGCTTATAAGAAGGTAGCAACACAAGTAAACATTCCAGGTTTTCGCAAAGGCAAAGTTCCTGCATCAATGATTGATCAGCGCGTGGGTCGCGGAGCTGTATTAGATGAGGCAATCAACGCAGCTCTTCCAGATTTCTATGGCCAGGCAGCTCGCGAACACACAGTTGCAGTTATTGGTCGCCCGGTTGTTGATGTTAAAGAGTTCGTTGATAACGAGAAGCTTGTATTTACTGTTGAGGTAGATATTCGCCCAGAAGTAACGTTGCCTGATTTCTCAAAGATTACCGTTGAAGTTGATGACGTTACTGTCACTGATGCCGATATTGATGAGCAGATTGAATCACTGCGCACACGCTTTGGAACACTCACAACAGTGGAGCGCGTAGTTGCCAATGGTGACTTTGCAACTCTTGATATGAACGCCTTTATTAACGGTGAAACCGTTGAAGGTGGACAAGCAAATGATCTTTCCTACGAAGTTGGTTCAGACAAGATGATTCCTGGACTTGATGAGATTTTGATTGGTATGGCCGTTGGTGAAACAAAGCGCTTTGAAACTGAGCTTGTTGGTCAACAAGAGGGTGAAAAGGGTGAAGTAGAGGCAACAGTTAAGGGAGTCAAAGAGCGCGAGCTTCCACCAGTTGATGATGCTTTTGCAAAGCTAGCTTCCGAGTTTGATACTTTGGCCGAGCTTCGTGAAGATTTCCGCGAGCGCCTGGGCCGCGTGAAGAAGATGGAACAAGGAACACAGGCACGTGATCGCCTGGTTGAAAAACTATTGGCAGATCTAGATATTCCAGTTCCAGATACTTTGGTTGAACTAGAAGTCAATGATCACCTTGAGGGTGAAGGCCGCTTAGAAGATGCAGTTCACCGCGCAGAAGTAGATGGTGAAGTCCGAGCATCACTAAAATCTGATTTCCTTCTAGATGCACTCGTTCAGAGTGAAGATGTTCAGGTCACTGAGATTGAACTCACTGAGTACTTAGTTCGCACATCACAGCGCTATGGAATGGCTCCTCAGCAATTTGCTGAAGAACTACAAAAGGCTGGCCAGATTTCGCAGTTAGTTGCAGAGGTAACGCGCGCAAAGGCGTTGGCATCAGTCCTTGGTCGCATTACGGTGAAAGATTCATCAGGTGCAGTTATTGATCTTGAAGCGTTGCGCCCACAGCCAACACCTGCTGATTTAGTCGAAGAGGCTTAATACTCTTTAGCCCTGAGCGAACATCGCCCAGTTCACGCTCCAAAGTGGCCAAACCGGGAAGCATTTACTCCCCAATATTGTTAGGGTCACTACAGGTAAAAAATACAGGAGGAAATTGACGTGGATTTAGAAAGCAAAATGAAGGACCAGATTTACAACCGCTTGCTTGAAGAGCGCATTGTTTTCTTGTCAGGTGAAGTCCGCGATGAGATGGCCAACATGGTCTGTGCTCAACTACTTCTTCTATCGTCTTTGGATCCAAAGAAAGATATTTTCTTATACGTCAACTCACCAGGCGGATCTGTAACTGCGGGTATGGCTATCTTTGACACGATGGAGTTAATTCCAAATGATGTTGCCACAGTTACCTTTGGAATGGCTGCATCCATGGGTCAGTTCCTACTCACCTCTGGAACAAAGGGAAAGCGCTATGCAACTAATAGCTCGCGTATCTTGATGCACCAGCCACTGGGTGGAATTGGTGGAACTGCAATTGATATTCGTATTCAGGCTGAACAAATGGCGATTACAAAGCAAACTCTTTCAGAGCTAAACGCTTTGCACACTGGTCAAAGCCTAGAAAAGATTCTTGCAGACTCAGATCGCGATAACTGGTTCAACGCCAAGGATGCCAAGGATTACGGCTTTGTGGATCATGTAGTGAGTTCATTGGGACAAATCACAGGAGGGAAAGCGTAATGACATTTCAAGAGATTAGCTCACGCTACGTTCTTCCAACTGTTGAAGAAAAAACTGCTTATGGGTACAAGCGTCAAGATCCATACACAAAGCTATTTGAAGAGCGCATCATTTTCATGGGTCAGCCAATCGATGACACCGTTGCAAACGATGTAATGGCACAGCTATTGACTCTGGAATCTATGGATCCAGATCGCGACATCATGATCTACATCAACTCACCTGGTGGATCTTTTACTGCGCTCACAGCTATCTATGACACGATGCAGTTTGTTCGCCCAGACATCAGCACTATTTGCTTGGGTCAAGCAGCATCTGCAGCAGCGGTGATCCTTGCGGGAGGTGCAAAGGGAAAGCGTTACGCCCTTGAGCACTCACGTATTTTGATTCACCAACCTTCATCAGAAGGTGGCGGTCAGGCTTCTGATATCGAAATTCAAGCTCGCGAAATCGATCGAATCTCTCGCTTGCAAGAAGATCTTCTATCTCGCCACGTTGTGAAGTCATCTGAAGAAATTCGCAAAGACATCGAGCGCGACAAGATTCTTACAGCAGCAGAGGCTGTTGAGTACGGAATCATCGATCAAGTATTGGCATCACGTAAGGCCAAGCCAACTAAGTAAACTTTCTATGAAACTATTTGAGGCGGGCTCCCTTTTCTCTTACAAGGGATACCGTCTCTTTTGGTTTTCTAATGCAATCTTTGTTTTGGGTGCATCTGCATTTCCTATTGCATTAGCGGTAACCGTTCTAGATGCTGGCGGAACCGCCACCTCTCTAGGCCTAATCCTTGGAGCACGCGTTTTATCTGGCGTTGTATTTGCACCATTTGCTGGTGTGTGGGCAGATAGGTTGCCGCGCAGAAATGTAATGATTGGTGCAGATCTTTTCAGAGCAGCTGTCGTGATCTCAATGGTTTTTGTCTCAGCACCATCAATGCCGCATTTCTTATTAGGCCTTGCAGTTTTCTTGATCGGTGTTGGTGATGCTTTTGGCGCAGCAGCAGCCGGCGCAATCATTCCAAGTCTTGTTCCAGATGAAAAACTGCCTGCGGCAAATGTTGCACGAAACATCATGACAAAGGGTGCGACTATCGTGGGCCCAGGTATTGGCGGTGCATCAGTGTTTTTGATTGGTGGCAGATTTACTTTCCTCATTACTGCACTATCTTTTATCTTAGGCACTTACTTCCTTTTTAAGATTCAAGAAGACATCAATAGTGATAAGCGAGCACAAGAGCCTTTCTTTATTGAACTTCGAGAAGGCCTGCGCACGGTGAGAGATATTCCTTGGATTGGGGCCTTCATTCTCATGGTCTCAGTTCAGTTGATGGTTGTGCTTGCAGCAGAAACAGTTTTGTTGCCAGTTATTAGCCGCCGTGAATTTGATTCGAATACTCCCTTTGCATTGGCAGCATCGGCTTTTGCAATCGGAAGCATCATTTCAGCGCTGCTGTGTGTGAAGATAAAAGTTAAGCATGAAGGCTATGTTTCAATCTTTGTCTGGATGTTTATCATCATCGCTCCGTTGGCATTAGCATTTCCGGTATCAGGAACCTTCATTGTGATCGCTTATTTGTTTGCTGGTTTTTCAGTTGGGCCGTGGGAGGCTTGGTGGTCATCTGCTGTGCAACGCGAAGTGCCCGCACATTTGCAAGGTCGAGTGTTCTCAATTGATCACATGGGTTCAGCTGGATTGATGCCCATTGGAATGGCATTGATCGGTCCGGCCGTTGCACTCTTTGGAGAAAAAGAACTACTCATTGGCGCATCAATTTTTCATGTGTTGATTAGCTTTGCCATTCTTCGAGTTCCTGGGGTGAAAGACATGAAGATGCCCGCCAATTATTCTCACGGCGAACAGAGATAAGCGTAAAAAGCCCAACATAAAACCGCTAAAGAATCTAAAATTTACCCATGACTAGAATCGGTGAAACAAGCGACTTGCTCAAGTGTTCCTTCTGCGGAAAAACTCAGAAGCAAGTTAAAAAACTCATTGCCGGACCTGGCGTCTATATCTGCGATGAATGCATTGAACTCTGTAATGAGATCATCGTTGAAGAGCTCTCTGAAGCCTCATCCCTTGGACTTGCAGAACTTCCTAAACCGCAAGAAATTTTTGAATTCCTAGATCAATATGTCATCGGACAGAACCGTGCAAAGAAGTCTCTCTCAGTTGCAGTCTATAACCACTACAAGCGCGTGCAAAGTGGCAACCGTGAAGATCAAATCGAATTAGCTAAATCAAATATCTTGCTACTTGGCCCAACAGGGTGCGGTAAGACTCTGATGGCTCAAACTCTTGCACGCATGCTCAATGTTCCTTTTGCTATTGCAGATGCAACAGCGTTAACAGAGGCTGGCTATGTGGGCGAAGATGTTGAAAATATTTTGCTTAAACTTTTGCAAGCTGCAGATTATGATGTAAAAAAGGCAGAAACTGGAATTATCTACATCGATGAAATCGATAAGGTTGCTCGCAAATCTGAAAACCCATCTATTACTCGAGATGTTTCTGGTGAAGGTGTTCAGCAAGCGCTATTGAAGATTCTTGAAGGAACTGTTGCATCTGTTCCACCACAAGGTGGACGCAAGCACCCACACCAAGAGTTCATTCAAATTGACACAACCAATGTTTTGTTCATTGTTGGTGGGGCATTCTCTGGATTAGAAAAGATCATTGAAAGCCGAGTTGGTAAGTCTGGCGTTGGATTTAATGCAACTTTGCAAGATGCCGCCGATAAGAACCGTAAAGATATCTTTGCCGATGTAATGCCTGAGGATCTTTTGAAGTTTGGAATGATTCCTGAGTTCATCGGCCGCTTGCCAGTGCTAACAAGTGTTGAGAACTTGGATAAAGAAGCTCTCATGCAGATTTTGACTGAACCAAAGAACGCACTTGTGAAGCAGTACCAGCGCCTCTTTGATCTAGATAATGTGGAGTTGGAGTTTGATGCCCCAGCACTTGATGCCATTGCAGATCTTGCCTTGGATCGTGGAACGGGTGCTCGTGGCCTTCGCGCAATCATGGAATCAACGCTTTTGAGTGTGATGTATGACGTTCCTAGCCGTGGTGATGTAGCAAAAGTCATTGTGAACAAAGATTGCATCGAAAATGGGGCGCAACCGCAATTTATTAAACGAACTGGTGATATTCCAAAGCGCTCACGCGCAGCAAAGGGTCAAGAGGAGAAGAGCGCATAATCTAGACTGCTCCTTATGTCCGGCGACCTAGCTTCCAGTTTTTCACCAGCTGATATCGAAGCAACCCTGTATCAAAAGTGGGTTAACGCTGGCTACTTCACAGCGGACGCATCATCGAGCAAACCTGCTTTCTCAATTGTTTTGCCACCACCAAATGTGACAGGCGTTCTACACATTGGGCACGCACTTGATCAAACACTTCAAGATTGTTTATCACGTATGAAGCGCATGAAGGGCTTTGAAGTTCTATGGCTTCCTGGAATGGACCATGCAGGAATTGCAACACAGAACGTTGTTGAAAAGCAGTTAGCTGCTGGTGGTAAGTCTCGCCATGATTTAGGACGCGAAGAGTTTGTTAAGAACGTCTGGGATTGGAAGGCTGAATCTGGCGGTGCAATTCTTGAACAGATGAAGCGCCTTGGTTCATCTGTTGATTGGTCACGTGAGCGCTTCACAATGGATGAAGCGATGTCTAACTCGGTAGTTACTTTGTTTAAGAAGATGCATGATGCGGGCTTGATTTATCGCGCAGAGCGAATCATTAACTGGTGTACTCGTTGCTTAACCGCACTCTCAGATATTGAAGTTGAGCACCAAGATGATTCTGGTGAGTTTGTTTCAGTTCGCTACGGTGAAGGCGAACAAAGCATCACCGTTGCAACTACACGACCAGAGACAATGATGGGCGATGGCGCAGTTGCTGTTCACCCTGATGACCCACGCTATAAGCACATGGTTGGAACTTCTGTACTTTTGCCACTTGTTAACCGCATGATTCCAATCATTGCCGATGAACTAGTGGATCCAGATTTTGGAACAGGTGCTGTGAAAGTAACTGCAGCCCATGATCCCAATGACTTTGAAATGGCCGTTCGTCACAACGTTCCATTCGTTGTGATCATGAATGAGCATGGTGTTATGGATGGCACTGGAACTGAGTTTGATGGAATGGATCGCTTTGAAGCACGCGTGGCAGTGGTTGAAAAACTACGCTCACTTGGTCGCATCGTTGCTGAAAAGCGTCCATATATTCACGCAGTGGGTCACTGTTCACGCTGTGACACAACAGTGGAACCACGTTTATCTAAGCAATGGTTCGTAAAGGTTGCAACACTTGCTAAAGCATCAGCTGATGCTGTGCGAAATGGCTCAGTAACAATTGAACCTAAAGAGTTAGAACCTCGTTATTTTGATTGGGTAGATAACATGCATGACTGGTGTATTTCTCGCCAGTTGTGGTGGGGTCACCGCATTCCAGTTTGGTATGGACCAAATGGTGAAGTGGTTGTAGTTGGTCCAGGTGAATCAGCACCTGCCGGCTACACGCAAGATCCAGATGTTTTAGATACTTGGTTCTCATCTGGCCAGTGGGCTTTCTCAACATTTGGTTGGCCAGAAAAAACTGCAGATTTAGCTAAGTTCTACCCGACTTCAGTTCTAGTCACTGGCTATGACATTTTGTTTTTCTGGGTAGTGCGCATGATGATGATGAGCACTTTTGCCATGGATGGCGTTCCACCGTTTAAAACAATCATGTTGCATGGTTTGGTGCGAGATCAATTTGGAAAAAAGATGTCTAAAAGTCGTGGAAATGTTATTGATCCTATTGAGTTTATGGACAAATACGGCGCTGATGCTTTGCGCTTTACGTTGGCTCGCGGTGCTAACCCAGGCACAGACCAAGCACTTGCTGAAGATTGGATCGGCGGTTCACGTAACTTTGCTACCAAGCTCTGGAATGCAACCCGCTTTGCAATGATGAATGGTGCAACTGTTGAAGGTGAACTTCCAGCAGTTGATTCCCTGAACGCTATTGATAAGTGGATTCTGAGCCGATTGTCAGAGACTGTCTCTGAAGTTGACTCACTGCTTGAAAAGTATGAGTTCGCTCGTGCCTGTGAGATTTTGTATCACTTTGCTTGGGATGACCTATGTGATTGGTACCTAGAGCTTTCAAAGGAAACTTTTGCTGGAACTGATTCACAAAAGACTAAGCGTGTTCTGGGTCATGTCCTTGACCAACTCTTGCGCCTTTTGCACCCAGTAATGCCATTTATTACTGAGCAGCTTTGGACAACGTTAACTGGGGCACAATCACTGGTTATTGCTAAGTGGCCTGTGGCAGATGCTGCCCATGTTGATAAGGCTTCAGAGAAGCTTGTTACTCAGATGCAAGAGATCATCACTGATGTTCGCAGGTTTAGAAATGATCAAGGAATTAAGACTTCACTTAAGATTCCAGCACGTTTTGTTGCAAAGGGAGCAATTGCTGATTACTCGAGCGCGATGGCTTTTGTTTTGCGCCTTGAGCTTGGCGAAATCACACCCAGTGCAAAGGTTGAAATCGGTTCTGTAAAGATTGAGTTCGATTTAACTGGATCAATCGATGTTGTTGCAGAACGCGCTCGATTAGAAAAGGATTTAGCTGCAGCGATTAAGGATAAGCAGACTGCAGAAGTGAAGTTGAACAATGATGGCTTCATGGCTAAAGCACCTGAAAGCGTTGTTGTTGAAATCCGTGAACGACTTGCTAAAACAAGTACTGACATCGAACGTATTACTGCCCAGCTTGGCGCACTACCACAAGCATGATTATTTCACCCGATGATCAAGAGCGCGTTGATGCAATAGAGCAAGCGCTGCTCGCACGCTGGCCTGAAGTTCGAATTGATCCAACAACAGAGCGAATTGCAGCGTTGGTTGATATTTTAGGTTCTCCGCAACTTACTTACCCAACAATTCATGTGGGTGGAACAAATGGAAAGACCACTACAACACGAATGATTGATTCTTTGTTGTTTGCCCATGGGTTGCGCACAGGACGCTTTACTAGCCCACATCTTGAAACCTACCGTGAACGTATTGCTATTAATGGTGAGCCTATTGATCCTAAAGATTTAATCTTTGCTTATAACGATATCGCCGCATATTTAGAGTTAATGGATGAGAAGTTTGAACACCCCTTTTCATTCTTTGAAGCAATCACAGCACTTAGCTTTGTGGCCTTTGCTGAACATCCTGTAGATGTCGGAGTTATTGAAGTTGGCATGGGCGGGCAGTGGGATGCAACTAATGTTGTTGATGCTGATGTCTCAGTAATTATGCCTATTGGCTTTGATCACATGGAATATCTAGGAAATACGCTCCAT
The DNA here is from genome assembly GCA_000378885.1 of actinobacterium SCGC AAA044-N04. Lineage (GTDB taxonomy): Bacteria > Actinomycetota > Actinomycetes > Nanopelagicales > Nanopelagicaceae > Planktophila. Next base: position 53,868 of record KB900463.1, read on the forward strand.
GAAATTGCTGCAACTAAGGCTGGAATCATTAAAGAAGGCGGCTTTGTTGTGCTTGCCCAGCAAGAGCCAGAGGCTGCTAAAGAGTTAATTAGAAAAGCTGCAGAGGTTGGCGCAGATGTTGTGCGCGAAGGCGTTGAGTATTCAGTTGCCTCAAGAGCAGTCGCAGTCGGGGGACAGCTCCTGACTATTCAAGGTTTGCACGACACATACGATGAAATCTTCCTGCCTCTCCATGGCAAGCACCAAGCTGCTAATGCTGCAAGTGCACTTGTTGCAGTGGAAGCTTTCTTTGGCGATCAACCACTAGATATCGAAGCAGTGCGCGCAGGCTTTGCTGCAGTAACTTCACCTGGGCGCTGCGAGGTTGTGCACCGCGATCCAACGGTAATTCTAGATGCTGCTCATAACCCTCATGGTGCTAAAGCACTAGCGCAGACGCTTAAGAGTGAATTTAACTTTGATGAGATTGTGGCAGTGGTGGGTGTTTTTGGCGATAAAGATGTCCTTGGAATCTTGCAAGAGTTAGAGCCAATTGTTGATCATGTGATTGTGACTCAAAGTTCATCTTCACGTGCTATGTCATCTTCGGATTTAGAAAAGCTAGCAACTTCAGTTTTTGGTAATGATCGAGTATTTGAAGTCATAGATTTGCATACTGCCCTTGATCGCGCCGTGGGAGATGCAACTAGACCCTTAAGTGAAGACACTGTCGGGATTATTGTGACCGGTTCGGTTGTTACAGTGGGAGAAGCTCGAACCTATTTGAGAAAGAAGTTTGCGAAATGAAAGTCTTAGGAGCAACCGTTCTTGTTATGGAGAGTCTGACTTTAGGTTTTGCCATTTTGCTTGCAACTAAAGACCAACCAACCTCTGCCTTAATCTATGGCTCTGTTATGTCACTGCTTCTCTTTCTCAATGCCGGCATTCTCAAGCGACGTTCAGGTTTATATATCGGCTCAGTTCTGCAGGTTTTCATGATCTGTTTCGGCTTTTTCGTCCCATCCTTTTTTCTAATTGGGGTGATTTTCATAGGACTATGGGCCGCAGCCATCATTGTGGGCCGCAAGGGAGAAGCTGCGCGTGCGGCTCTCATGGCACAAGCAGGGGAAAAGGCCTAATAGACTAGGCAGGTGAGCATTGAGAAAACCCTAATCCTGGTTAAGCCAGACGGAGTCCGTCGTGGTTTAGTGGGCGAAGTAATTTCTCGTGTTGAAACAAAGGGTTATTCCATCGAAGCGTTACGTTTACTTAACGCGGATCGCGCATTACTTGAACAACACTACGCAGAACATATTGGAAAGCCATTTTATGAACCACTAGTTGAGTTCATGATGTCAGGACCAATCGTTGCAATGGTTGCTTCAGGTAATCGTGTTATCGAAGGATTTCGTTCCCTAGCTGGAGTTACTGATCCAACAGTTGCAGCACCTGGAACTATCCGTGGTGACTTAGCTCGTGATCAAGGCACCAAAGTTGTTCAGAATATTGTGCATGGCTCAGATTCACCTGAATCGGCTGCGCGCGAGATTCAAATTTTCTTCCCTAAATAATCAAGGAGTACAAAAGTATGAGTTCACAAAGCAGACAGAGCAGAATGTCTTTCATCGGTCGTGATATGGCCGTTGACCTCGGAACTGCAAACACGCTTGTTTATGTGCGCGGGCGTGGCATTGTTTTGAATGAGCCATCTGTTGTTGCCGTCAATCAAGATTCTGGCGGAATCTTAGCCGTCGGTCTTGAAGCTAAAAAGATGATTGGCCGTACTCCAGGAAACATCGTTGCTATTCGCCCACTTAAAGATGGTGTGATTGCAGACTTTGAGACAACCGAGCGCATGCTGCGTTACTTTATTCAAAAGGTTCACCGCCGTCGTTACTTGGCTAAGCCAAGAATCGTTGTGTGTGTTCCATCTGGTATCACTGGTGTTGAACAGCGCGCAGTTAAGGATGCAGCATATGCAGCCGGTGCTCGTAAGGTTTACATTATTGAAGAGCCAATGGCAGCAGCTATTGGTGCTGGTCTTCCAATCCACGAACCAACAGGAAACATGGTTGTAGATATTGGTGGCGGTACTACTGAAGTTGCAGTTATTTCACTAGGTGGAATTGTGTGTTCACTTTCAATTCGCGTAGGTGGAGATGAGCTCGATCAGTCGATTATTAACTGGGTTAAGCGTGAATTCTCACTGCTTTTGGGAGAGCGCACCGCAGAAGAAATCAAGATGGCTATCGGTTCTGCTTATCCACTAGCTGGTGAAAATGATGCTGAGATTCGCGGTCGTGACTTAGCAACAGGATTACCAAAGACAATCGTTGTTTCAGCTGCAGAGATTCGCAAAGCTCTAGAAGAGCCAGTCAATGCAATTGTTAACGCAGTAAAGAGCACACTTGATAAGACTCCTCCAGAGCTTGCATCAGATTTGATGGATCGCGGAATTGTTCTTACTGGTGGCGGTGCTTTGCTCAAGGGCCTTGATGAGCGTCTTCGTAAAGAAACTGGAATGCCTATTCACATCGCTGAACGTCCATTGGATGCAGTAGTTGAAGGCTCTGGAAAATGTATCGAAGAGTTTGAGGCTTTAGAGAAGGTCTTAATCTCCGAACCTCGTCGATAGGTTTATTAGAAGATGCGTTACGGCGGAGAGGGTCGTACCCGTCTTCTCTTAATCATTTTAATTGTTACTGCGCTATTTCTAATCACCTTAGATTTGCGTGGTGTTGCAGTTCTAGATGGTGCGCGTCAAGGCACTCAGACAATTCTTTCGCCTTTTCAAAAGGCTGGAAACTTCATACTTTCGCCGGTTAAGAACTTTGTTAGCGATCTTACCCACTTGGGCCGGACCCGCAATCAAATTGAAAAGCTACGCGCTGATAATGCAAAGCTAAAAGCAGATTTGCTTAACCGTAAAAACGCTGATGCACAGCTTAAGCAACTCGAATCTATTTTGGATTTAGCAGGAACTGCCGGATATAAAGTCGTGAACGCAAAAGTTATCAGCCAAGGCTCTAGCCAATCATTTTCTCAAACCGTGACTATTGATAGTGGCTCAAATGCGGGCATTAAGAAAAATATGACCGTGCTTTCCCAAACAGGAATTGCCGGTGTTGTGAAAGATGTTTACCCAACAACTGCATTAGTAATGCTGGCAACAGATCCAGCTTTTAAGATTGGTGTTCGCATTGCCGGAACCCAGCAAATAGGCATTTTATCTGGCCGTGGTTCACGCTCAGGTTCACTGCAATTACTTGATAATTTAACAACAGTGAAAGTGGGCGATGTTTTACTAGCGCGAGGAAGTGTTGCAAACCGTCCCTTTGTTCCAGGCGTTCCCGTTGGATATGTAACAGCAGTTGATAACTCAGCTGGCGAAATCGCTCAAAGTGGCACAGTTCGCTATTACACAAATTTTGGCGCTCTTGGAGTTTTGGCAGTAGTTGTTTCAGCTTCATCTTCTAATCCAGGTGATGCTCTTGTTCCACCTAAGCCAGTCCCAACTCCTATTCCAACAGTGACGGTTTATGTGACACCATCACCGTCGCCAACTAAGTAGCTACAAATGTTGACCCGTCAGATTTCACTTTCTGTGCCAGTTTTTCTTTTTATCTTTCTTTTCCAAGAAGCGGTAGTTAGTCAATTTAAACTTCCAGGTGGGGGATTCTCACTCTTTGTAATCTTTGCACTGGTTTGGGCAGTAATTAGCACACCAGAGATTGCGGCGTTGACAGGCTTTGGTGCAGGAATTTTGATGGACATGTCTGGCGGTGCAGGTGGTCCAGTGGGTCAGTGGACACTGATCATGATCATTGTTTGTTATGGAGTCTCATACTTGGGTTATGGGGATGGCAATATCAATGGAAATCCAATAGGAGTAGTTTTCTTTGTAGTAGTTGCCAACTTACTAACCGAAATGCTTTTCCTTACAAGCAGTGCGCTGTTAGGTGTTACAACAGGGAGCTTCGGACAAGTCCTGGTTACGCTGCTTGGTAACTCACTATGGACTTTGGTAATTACTCCTATCGTTCTGCCAGTGTTTTCCTTTATGCACAATTTTGTTTTTGAAACGCGATCTGCTCTATGAATCAACGCTCACGCTTAAGTTTACTTGTTGCTCAGATCCTCATTGTTTCACTGCTTGTTGCCCTCTTTGGTCGCTTGTTTTATTTGCAGATCGCTGCCGGCCCAAAATATCGTGATGCAGCATTGAGTATTCAAAGCCGTGACGTTGTGGCACCGGCAAATCGTGGATTAATAGTTGATTCATCTGGTGTGCCATTGGCCCTTAATAAAGTGGGTTTAGCGATCACTATCGATCGCATTGAAATTGATAAGCAGCCTGATAAAGGTGTTGATGTAATGCAGCGCCTGGCAAAGCTGCTCAAACTTAATTACAACGATATTTACACAAACACACGCCTGTGCGGTGAACTACCAGTTGGTCAACGTGCAGGTTGTTGGACTGGCTCTCGATATCAACCTATTCCTATTACTAAAGAGGCAGATCCAGATATTGCCCTGCAAATTGTGGAACGTCCCGATCAATTTCCTGGAGTAGATGCCCAACCAATCTCAATTCGTAGCTATCCAGGCATTGTTGGCGTTAATGCCGCCCACGTTCTGGGTTATGTAGGACCGCTCACTGATTCTGATTTAACGAAAAATTCCGGCAAGCAATATTTTAGAAGTGAATCCATTGGTAAAGCTGGACTTGAAATTCAATACGATTCCTATCTACGCGGAATTCCAGGAATTAGAACTCTTATTGTTGATCGTAAAGAGGCAATCACCAGAGAGAGCCAAAATACTCAACCAATTGCTGGTGATCACTTAGTAACAAGTCTGGATGTTCGATTACAGGCCGCTGCTGAGCAGGCGTTAGCAGATGCGGTAAAGCGCGGGCGAGCAAATGGTTACACCTCTGATTCAGGTGCTGCCGTAGTAATGGATATTAGAACTGGGCGCATTTTGGCACTTGCTTCCTATCCAACATATGACCCCAATGCTTTTGAAAAAGGATTAACGGTTCAACAAGCATCAGATCTTTTTAGTGAGAAAAAGGCTGTGCCAGCACTTAACCGTGCACTTCAGGGATTATTTGCACCTGCGTCAACTTTTAAATCTGTCTCTGTTGTTGCAGCTGCAGCAGCAGGCTATGACCTTAACGCCTCCTATAACTGTCCTTCTGAGGTACAAGTAGGTAATCGCGCATTCCAAAACTTTGATAGCAGGGACCAGGGACGCATGAGCTTAAAGAAAGCCATTGCAGTCTCATGCGACACTCTTTGGTATCAAATCGCCTTTGATGAATGGCTGCGAGATGGTGGTCTGCGTCCAAAATCGAGCCCGAATGACTATTTCTTTAAAGCAGCTCAAACGTTCCACATCGCTCAAAAAGTGGGAATTGACCTACCTTCTGAATCAACATCACGATTAGCTGATCGTAATTATAAAAAGAGCTGGTTCCAACAGAACAAAGATTTCTATTGCAACTACAAAACCCGTGCAACTAAAGCCCAACAGACTCCTTTTCTCATTCAACTAGCTGCTGAAAATTGTGTGGACGGTGACAAGGTCCGCGCTGGTGATGCTGTGAATTTTGCTATTGGCCAGGGTGACACAGTTGTAACACCACTTAAGTTGACTCAGATGTATGCAGCCATCGGCAACGGTGGAACTATCTGGCAGGCAACTGTTGGAAAAGCAATCGTTAAGACTGACGGAACAGTTGTTAAGTCTATTGAGCCACAAAAGTTGGGCACCCTAAACACCGCACCTTCAACTATTAAGTTCTTACAAAGTGCATTACGTGAAGTGGTGGTGAGCGGAACAGGTGCTGGAGTATTTGCTGGTTTCCCCATTGAGGTGAGTGGAAAAACTGGAACTGGCCAAGTTTTTGGTCGAAACCCTAATGGCACACAAAAAGATGACACATCCTGGTTTGCATCCTTTGCACCAAGTAAGAATCCACGTTTTGCAGTTGTCATGATGGTGGGACAAGGCGGATTTGGTGCATCAACATCTGGTGTGGGTGTCCGACACATCTATGAAGCAATTTTCGGTGTTAAAGGCAATAAAGTTATTCCAGGAGCTGCGATCTATCCAACTGGAAAACCTCCAACAACGTTGCCAAAGATTTCACCTGCTACAAAGCCTAAGGAGACGCCATGAGCCAAATAGCTGCGCGTCAACGCCTATATCGCCGCCAGAGAAGCTCGATTTTTCATGGCTTTGATCCAGTTTTAACTGCTGCTGTTGCGGTGCTTTTACTCATGGGCACGTTGCTTGTTTATGCAGCAACACGTGATTGGTATTCACGCAATGGTTTAGATCCTCAGTATTACTTAAAGCGCCACGTTATTAACATCGCTATCGGTGCCCTTTTAGCTTATGGCACAACGGTTATTGATTATCGATTGCTGCGCGCTTACACACCGATTGTGTGGGGCTTAGGCGTTATCGGATTAATAGTTGTTTTGATTCCAGGTTTAGGTAGTGAAGTCAACGGTGCTAAAGCTTGGATTGGACTGCCTGGTGGATTCCAGATTCAGCCGGCAGAGCTGGCAAAGATTTCCATCATCATTGGTATGTCCATGATTTTATCTGAGCGCACCCACGATAGCGATGAACCAACATCTAGAGATGTTTTGCAAGCCCTAGCAGTTGCGGCAATTCCAGTTATATTTATTTTGCTACAGCCTGACATGGGTACCGTTTTTATTATCTCAGCATCTGTTGTAACAATCATTGCCGTTTCTGGTTCACCGACTAAATGGGTAGTAGGACTTCTACTTGTCGCAGTTCTGGGGGCAGTAGTTGCAACTAACACAGGAGTCATCAGCGACTACCAAATTAAGCGACTGCAAACTTTCGTAGATCCAACAGTTGACACACAAGGCACTGGCTACCAACTTCGCCAAGCCCGCATCACTGTGGGATCTGGCGGATTAATTGGAACGGGGTTATTTAATGGCCCACAAACTAACGGCCGTTTTGTTCCAGAACAACAGACTGACTTTATTTTTACCGTAGCTGGTGAAGAGTTAGGTTTTCTTGGAAGTGGATTAATTGTGTTGCTGTATTTAATTATGCTCATGCGCGCATTTGCAATTGCTCGAAGAACGAGCGACCCCTTTGGGCGATTAGTGACAACCGGTGTGATTGCTTGGTTTGCATTTCAAATATTTGAAAACATTGGAATGACGTTAGGTCTCATGCCAATGACGGGTGTGCCACTGCCATTTATCTCATACGGAGGCTCATCGATGTTTGCCACTTTGATCGGTTTTGGCCTGCTGCAGAACGTTCACGCTCGCTCCAGAGGCTGAAGTAGGCAATTAGGCCCCTATCTGCCATACTTAGGGCACATAGTTCAGCGCGGCTCGCGAATCCATCGCGGTAAAAGCCCAGCGCGAACAGGTAAGAAAAACCTAAAACAGGGATTTTTTAACGAGATAAGCGTTCTAAAAGACGCATAGAGGATTTGGTGCCATGGCTATTGAGCCTAAAACACCGCGCAAGCGTGCGGTTAAAAAAACTTCGGCTAAGGCTGAAGCAAAAACTACTGAAGTAACAACCGATGAACCAAAGAAGGCTACGCGCAAAAAAGCAGCTATCCCGGTTCCAGTATTTCAAGCAGCCCCAGATAAGCCAGTTGCTAAAACTGTGCGCAAAAAAGCTGAGGTCCCAGAGGCTCCAGCAGCTGATGCACCTGCATCAGAAGGTGGAGATCGTCCAGATCGCAACCGTCGCCGTCGCCGTGGTGGCCGTGGCCGTCGCAAGCCTGGCGCAGATGTTGCAACAAATGAAGATTCAACAGTAGAAGCTGGCGAAGAGAGCACCGATAGCGATGGAACAACTCATCGCCGTCGCCGCCGCCGTCGCGCAGCAGGAGATGCTGAAGGTGTAACACCAGGTGAAGTAATTGATGAAGATGGTGTTGTAACAGTTGTTAAGGTCCGCGAAGTTCGCGAACGTCCAGCTCGTCCAGCACGTACTGAACGCCCAGATCGCAGTGATCGCCGCGGAGGACGTCGTGATCGCAACGATCGTAATGACCGTGGCGCTCGCTCTGAATACCGCGAGCCATATCGCAAACGCCCAACCGTTATTACTGATGGTGAATTCTTAGCCCGACGTGAAAACGTAGATCGCGAGATGCTTGTTCGCCAGATTGCAGATCGCACACAGATCGCTGTTATTGAAGATGGCGTGATGGTGGAGCACTATGTGAACCGCAATAGCAACGTTTCATACGTTGGTAACGTGTATTTGGGTCGCGTTCAAAATGTTCTTCCTTCAATGGAAGCTGCATTCGTTGATATTGGTAAGGGCCGTAATGCTGTGTTGTATGCCGGTGAAGTTAACTGGGATGCTGCAGGTATTTCTGAATCTGAACCACGCAAAATTGAAACTGTATTAAAGACTGGTCAGCCAGTATTAGTTCAGGTTACAAAAGATCCCATCGGTCAAAAGGGTGCGCGCCTAACCAGCCAAATTTCATTGCCAGGACGCTATGTTGTTTATGTCCCAGGTGGCGGAATGTCTGGTATTTCAAAGCGTCTGCCTGAAACTGAGCGCACGCGCCTGAAAGCAATTTTGAAGAACTTAATTCCAGAAGAAGCTGGCGTCATTGTTCGTACAGCTGCTGAAGGTGTGAGCGAAGAAGATTTAACTAGTGATGTTGCACGTCTTAAGGCTCAATGGGATGACATCTATGCCAAGACTCAAAACACAAACTTTAATCCACCCGTTGCCCTCTACCAAGAGCCAGATCTTGCAGTTCGAGTTATCCGAGATATCTTCAATGAAGATTTCCGCAAGCTCACTGTGCAAGGTGCAACTGCATGGGATGAAGTAACTAGTTATCTTGGCTTTATTGCTCCAGAACTAACAACAAAGATTGAAAAATACACAGGCACAGGCGATCTCTTTGCAGACTTTAGAGTCGAAGAGCAGTTGGCCAAGGCATTTGATCGCAAGGTTTATCTGCCTTCAGGTGGCTCACTTGTAATTGACCGTACTGAAGCAATGATTGTTATCGATGTTAACACCGGTAAATTCATTGGTAAGGGCGGAAACCTTGAAGAGACTGTTACTAAGAACAACTTAGAAGCAGCTGAAGAAATTGCCCGTCAACTTCGTCTTCGTGACTTAGGTGGAATTGTTGTCATTGACTTCATCGATATGATTTTGGAATCAAACCGCGAGATGGTTTTGCGCCGACTCGTTGAATGTTTAGGCCGAGATCGCACCAAGCACCAGGTTGCAGAAGTTACATCTTTAGGACTTGTTCAAATGACACGCAAGCGTGTTGGTCAAGGACTCATTGAAGCTTTCTCAACTACATGTGATTCATGTAGCGGACGCGGAATTCATATTCATATGGAGCCTGTGAAGATGAAGGCACCAATGCCACAACTTGATGTCCCATCATCACAACATGAAGATGCAGAGGAAAAAGATTCCACAGAGCATGAATTCCATGAATCTTTAAATGATGAGCAAACACCTGTAGAGACCAAGCCAGCTGGTGGGCGAAAGCGCCGCCGAGCAGCCTCCTCAGGCATAATTACCGCTTGATTTGAGCCTTCGGGCCCTAACAGGTAACCTTTACCCTTCAACACACACCTAGAAGTTCGGAGTACTACAGCGTGGCAAATATCAAATCTCAGATTAAGCGCATTAAGACCAACGAGAAGGCACGCCTTCGTAATAAGTCTGTGGGCTCATCTATCAAGACCGCTGTCCGTAAATTCCGTGAGGCAGTTAGCGCAGGAGATTCATCTGCGATCACAACTGAACTTCGCACAGCTTCTAAGGCTCTAGATGTTGCTGTTCAAAAGGGTGTTCTTCACAAGAACACTGCAGCAAACAAGAAGTCATCAATGGCTAAGGCAGCTGCCAAAGCCGGCGCACGTTAATTTTTCTTCGATCTTAAAGCGAGGCTAGGTTCATGCCTGCAATTTCACTTGCTAAGGCGCCGCAACCAGCAGCAACTAATCCGGGGCAGATACGTAACTTCTGCATCATTGCCCATATTGATCACGGTAAATCAACTCTTGCCGATCGCATGTTGGGAATTACCGAAGTAGTAGAAGCGCGCAATATGCGTGCACAGTATCTGGATCGTATGGATATCGAACGCGAACGCGGAATCACAATCAAATCTCAAGCAGTACGTCTGCCTTGGCGCAGTGGAATCGATGGTCAGGAATATATCCTGAACATGATTGACACACCTGGCCACGTTGACTTCACCTATGAAGTTTCTCGCTCACTTGCAGCCTGTGAAGGCGCAGTACTTCTTGTGGATTGCGCCCAAGGAATTGAAGCTCAGACTTTGGCAAATCTTTATTTAGCGATGGAAAATAATTTAACTATCATTCCGGTGCTCAACAAAATCGATCTACCTAACGCTCAACCTGAAAAGTTTGCTGCCGAATTAGCAAAGCTCATTGGATGTCAGCCAGAGGATTGTTTGCGCGTTTCAGGTAAAACTGGCGATGGTGTTGCAGAACTACTTGATCAAATCATTGCTCAAATCCCAGCACCTGTTGGGGATGCAAATGCTCCAGCTCGCGCACTTATCTTTGACTCTGTTTATGATGCCTACCGTGGTGTTGTCACATATGTTCGTGTAATTGATGGTCACTTGTCTCCACGCGAACAAATTCAAATGTTTTCAACCGGTGTTCGACATGAAGCACTTGAAGTTGGCGTTATTTCACCAGAACCACTGGCTTCTAAGGGCTTAGGAGTTGGCGAAGTAGGGTATTTAATTACAGGGGTTAAGGATGTGCGCCAATCACGAGTGGGCGACACGATTACTACCTATAACAACCCAACTAAGACAGCTCTTGCTGGATATAAAGATCCAAAGCCAATGGTTTTCTCAGGCCTGTTTCCACTAGATGGTGCAGATTTTCCTGTGCTACGTGAAGCACTCGATAAGTTACAACTCAATGACGCCGCCCTTGTGTATGAACCAGAAAGTTCTGCGGCTCTAGGTTTTGGTTTCCGTTGTGGATTCCTTGGGCTCCTCCACATGGAAATTGTGCGTGAGAGACTTGAGCGCGAACATAAACTCAATTTGATTTCAACTGCCCCTAACGTTGTCTATAACGTTGTGATGGATGATGGCAAAGAGATTCGCGTTACTAACCCATCAGAGTTTCCTGAAGGAAAAGTTGCAACGGTATATGAACCTATTGTGAAATCAACGATTCTGGCACCATCTGAATTCATTGGAACAATTATGGAGCTATGCCAAGAGCGCCGTGGAATCTTGCTCGGTATGGATTACATCTCAGAAGAGAGAGTTGAAATCCGTTATGACTTACCTTTGGCAGAAATTGTCTTTGACTTCTTTGATCAACTTAAATCTCGCACCAAGGGTTATGCCTCACTTGATTATGAAGAAAAGGGCGATGCTGAAGGCAATCTTGTAAAGGTTGATATTTTGCTTCAAGGTGAAGCAGTCGATGCGTTCAGTGCAATTGTTCACCGCGATAAGGCTTATGCCTATGGCGTGATGATGACTGGCAAGTTACGCGAGCTAATCCCGCGCCAGCAGTTTGAAGTTCCTATTCAAGCCGCAGTTGGTTCTCGCATTATTGCCCGCGAAAGTATTCGCGCTATCCGCAAAGATGTTTTGGCTAAGTGTTATGGCGGAGATATCTCTCGTAAGCGAAAGCTTTTGGAGAAGCAAAAAGAAGGTAAGAAGCGCATGAAGATGGTGGGACGCGTTGAAGTTCCACAAGAGGCTTTCGTAGCAGCACTTGCGACCGATGCAGATATTGAAAAGGTCAAGGCTGCTCGCAAAGCAGGGCAATGACGCTCTCTTTCTACGTTCATATCCCGTACTGCATTAAGCGGTGCGGTTACTGCGACTTCAACACCTACACCCCATCAGAACTCCAAGATGGTGCAGCCCTTGAAATCGTAAGCAATGACTACATAGATGCCGTATTAAAAGAGTTAGATGCTGCGCCAAAAGATCCGGTTCCAACTATCTTCTTTGGTGGTGGCACACCATCTTTGCTTCCAGCCGATGATCTGGGTCGTGTAATTGCTGCCATTAAGGCTCGCAATGGTTTGAGCGCAGAGTGTGAAATAACCCTTGAAGCCAATCCTGATTCAGTAACGAAAGAGAAGTTAGAGCGCTACTTAGAAGTGGGATTTAATCGCATCTCATTCGGCATGCAATCTGCCAAACCACACGTATTGGCAGTACTTGATCGCACACACAACCCTGAGAATGTTAAGCGCGCGGTTGATATGGCACGTGGCGCAGGATTTAAGAGCATTAGTGTTGATTTGATATATGGAACCCCAGGTGAATCCTTAGATGATTGGCGCGAAAGCGTGCAAGCCGCACTTGATCTCGATATCGATCACATCAGCGCGTATGCACTCATTGTTGAAACTGGCACAAAGTTAGCTGCTCAAATTAAACGTGGGGATCTATCAATGCCCGATGATGATTTGATGGCAGATATGTATTTACTAGTGGATCAAATGTGTGAAGCACGTGGGCTGAGCTGGTATGAACTTTCTAACTGGTCAAAGCCTTCGCACGAATGCCGCCACAACATTGCATACTGGGAAAATAGAAACTGGTGGGGACTTGGGCCAGGAGCACATTCACACGTTGATGGAAAGCGCTTTTGGAATGTTAAGCACCCCAATGCTTATAAGGAAAAGCTATTTGCTTCGCAATCACCTATTCACGAAAGTGAAGATTTAACTTCAGAACAAAAAGTTCATGAATCAATCATGCTGGGGATTCGTATGCGAGATGGTTTGCAGATTTCACTTCTTGAGCCTCATCAACTAGAGCTTCTGGGGACTTATCGTGAAAATGGATATATCGAACTGCGTGATGATCGCGTCTTGTTGACTCCCGTGGGGCGCTTGATTGCAGATCGAATCGTGCGAGAAATAACTTTCTAGTAACCTAGGCCCACTATGTCATCCCGCCGTCTTGAAATCCTCCGCGCAATTGTCGATGAGTATGTCTCGACGCAGGAACCAGTCGGCTCAAAGTCAATCGCCGACCACCATGGACTCGGGATTTCACCTGCAACTATTCGAAATGAAATGGCTGTTCTTGAAGAAGAGGGCTTAATTACACAACCTCACACAAGTGCTGGCCGAATTCCAACAGATCTTGGATATCGAGTCTTCGTTGATAAGTTAGCGACAGTTAAGCCTCTATCTGCAGCTGAGCGCCGAGCTATTGAAGCATTTCTTCAGGGCTCTAATGATTTAGAAGAGTTATTGAAAAGATCTGCCAAGTTATTAGCAGATATTACAAAACAAGTTGCTGTTGTAACTTTCCCAATTATTGGAGAAGGCCGAGAGAAGATGGCAATCTCAGGAACAGCTAACTTAGCTCGATCTGGTGAAGATTTAGGTCTTACTCTCTCACCTATTCTTGAAGCACTTGAAGAACAAGTTGTTATTTTGCGTTTGCTAGATGAGGCCCGTTCAACTGTTCATGTTCGAATCGGTAGTGAGCAGAATGAGACAAATCTGCAAACAACATCATTGGTCACAGTTGGTTACGGTGTTGAGTCTGCCCAACATGGCGCAGTAGGTGTCTTAGGGCCAACTCGCATGGATTACGCAGGTTCTATTGCTGCAGTTTCTGCAGTTGCCCGTTATGTTGGCCGTTTTATTGATGAAGGTGCATAAGTTGAGCGATCATTACCAAACGTTAGGTGTTTCACGAGAAGCCTCAGCTGATGAAATTAAGAAGGCTTATCGCAAGTTAGCCCGTGAACTGCATCCAGATGTGAATCCAGATCCAGCGGTGCAAGATAAATTCAAAGAAATCACTGCTGCATATGAAGTATTAAGTGATTCCCAAAAGCGTCAGTCATATGACATGGGCGGTAGCGCATTTGGTGGTGGCGGTTTTGGTGGTGGCTTTAGCGACATCATGGATGCATTCTTTGGTGGCGGTGGATCACGTGGACCACGTCCACGCATGCGTGCAGGGCAAGATTCTTTGATTCGTGTGCAAGTTGATTTACATGAAGCATGCTTTGGAACAGAGCGCGAGATAACTGTTGAAAGCGCAGTTGTGTGTCCTAAGTGCACAGGAAGTGGCTGTATTGATGGGGCCCAACCAACAACATGTGGGGTTTGTCGAGGACGCGGTGAAACTCAGCAAGTAGTGCGCTCGGTTATTGGTCAAGTGATGACATCACGCCCATGTAATGCATGTGGTGGATATGGAAGTGTTATTCAAAACCCTTGCCGTGAGTGCGCAGGTGAAGGTCGAGTTCGATCTCGTCAGAATATTCAAGTGAAGATCCCTGCTGGAGTTGAAACTGGAAATCGCATTCAACTATCAGGCCGCGGTGAAGTGGGACATGGTGGGGGACCAGCAGGAGATTTATATGTTGAAATCGTAGAAACAGATCATGATTATTTGATCCGTGAAGGCGATACTTTGCATATGTCACTCTCTGTCTCAATGAGCGCTGCAGCTATCGGCACGACAGTCACAGTTGAATCTTTAGATGGCCCAGTTGAAGTAAATGTTAAAGCAGGAACTCAAAGTGGAACACCAATAGCGATTAAGGGCAAAGGCATGACTCGCTTGCGCCATGGCGGACGTGGAGATTTAGTTGTTCATGTCGAGGTCCAAACACCCACAAAACTTAGCCGTGAAGAGGAAGAGCTTTTGAAGAAGTTTGCAGATTTGCGTGGAGAAAAATCAGGAGATGCCCACGTGAAAAACCCTGAGGGTGGAATCTTTTCCAAGATCAAAGGTGCGTTTACCAAATAATGTTGACTCTATTTTTCGTCGATGACCTGCCCACAACGGTGGGGCAGATTTATGAATTTGATAATGAAGATGCCAACCATGCCGTGAGGGTATTGCGCATGAAAGCAGGGGATTTGTTCATGCTCAGTGATGGGCAAGGCAGTTGGAGCCAAGTTAAAGCCTTTGCAGTTAAGAAGAAGTCCCTTGAAGTTGAGGTTATGGCATCTGGTTTTCAAGAGGCGATTCCAACAACAATTACTGTCGTTCAGGCGTTACCGAAGAGTGATCGTGCGAAAGAGGCAATTGAGCTATTAACTGAGGCTGGCGTTGATCGCATCGTGCCATGGCAGGCATCTCGCAGCATTGGCAAAGTCTCTGAGAAGTTCTCAATTACAGCCCGTGAAGCAAGTAAGCAATCACGCAGATTACGTATTCCAGAAGTTACGGATATTGCAACAACCCAGCAGATTTGTGAGGCAATCAAGCTCAGTGACTTAGCTGTTGTTTTCCATGAAAGCACTACAACAAAGCTCAGTGATGCAATCTCTTCACACAATGTTGCAAGCCTTCTTGTCATCATTGGACCTGAGGGTGGGATAACACCAACAGAGCTTGATCAATTCGTCGAAGCAGGGGCAAAGGTTGCGCTGATGGGTCGACCAATCTTGCGCTCAGCACATGCAGGTATTGCAGCAGTGGCGGCTATTTCAGCCCTGCTCAAGGTATGGTAATTACGTGGCGCTAGATTCAAACTGCTTGTTCTGCAAAATCATCACTGGCGATATTCCTGCGCAAATAATTTATCGCAATGAAAATGTTGTGGCATTTAATGACATTGACCCACAAGCACCAACCCACGTTTTAATTGTTCCCACGCTGCATGTTGAAAATGCAGCTGGCTTAGCCAAGATGTCTCCTACGCTAACGGCTGATCTTTTTGTTGCAGCGGGGGAGATTGCGGCAAAGAACGGCTTAACTGGTTACAGAACCGTCTTTAACACTGGCGCAGAGGCCGGACAATCAGTTTTCCACGCTCACTTGCATCTTCTTGGTGGGCGTGGACTGGCCTGGCCCCCAGGTTAAAGATAGATTTAGCATTAATGGAACGCACACTCATCACGGTCCCAACCTCTATTCCCATGGGCTTCATAGTCAGAGAGTGAAAGTGGATCAATGATTCCAACGCGCTTAAAGGTCACACGATCTTGACTAGCTAACCACTCAATCTTCTCGCTCTCACCAAGAGATAACTTATGAGTACCACCATGCATGAAATCTGCAGCAACCAAGGAATCAATATCTTCTACAGATACGGGGCCATAGGCAACGCGACCCTTTTCAGTTTCTACTTCCACCATTGGTTCTAACCACAGCGCACCACGTGAACCATTGCGAATAATTGTTGCTCCAGTGACTTTATGTGCAATAGCCGCAGCAACATCATCTGCGCCAACTGAGATTGCGGCACTATCACCTGGAACATAGATCTTCATATGCGGGCCTGTGCAATCTTCTCAACGCTGGCACGGCCAAGGATTGCACCATTAACCATTGCACATGGTCCGAGTGCGCAGTTACCAAAGCAGTAACCATCATGGACTTCTTTGCCAAACTTAGCTTTCGCATCTTTCTCTAGCTGACGAGATCCCACTGCCTGGCAAGCCTCTGCCACACAGACAGAGATCTGATTTTCAGTTGGAGCTTCAGTGAGTAGATCATGATAAAAAGTTAAAACACCATGAATATCGGCTCGAGACTTATTAAAAAAGTTAGCAACCAATGTGACATCTTCCTTATGAACATAACCAAACTCCTTTTGAAGAGCTTGCAGAGCCATAAGGACTGCTCCTTTTTCCTCGCGCAAGGTCGCAAGAACAGCTAACGCTGCCTCTTGTGACCAAGTCGAATACTTCATTAGAACAGACCAACTACCTTTCCATCAATGTAATCAATGCGCTCAGCCGATGGCACCTTAGGTAGTCCTGGCATTGTCATGATTTCTCCGCAGATCATCACGATGAACTCAGCACCTGCTGAGAGTTTTACTTCGCGCACATTGATGGTGTGACCACTTGGAGCACCGCGCAGAGCCGCGTCCGTTGAGAAGGAATACTGTGTTTTTGCCACACAAATTGGGAAGTTTCCATAGCCAGATGCTTCAAGCTCTTTGAGCTTTGCGTGCACCTTGGCATCAGCGGTGACATCCTTTGCGCCATAAATTTTTGTGGCTACTGCATTGATTTTCTCCCACAATGTTGCACTATCTTCATAGACAAAAGTCATTGATTGAGGCTTTTCACATAGTTCAACAACAGCATGGGCTAAATCTGCAGCACCTTTACCGCCATCGGCCCAGTGAGTTGCAAGAACAATCTTCACACCTAGCTTTTCAACACGAGAGCGCAGGAGTTCAACTTCAGCCTTTGTATCGCTAGTGAAGTTGTTGATTGAAACAACTAGCGGAAGGTTATAGACCTTAGTGATGTTATTGATGTGACGCTCAAGGTTTACAAGACCTGCCTCAAGTGCTGGCAAGTTCTCCTCTGTGATTGTCTTTAGATCTGCCCCACCGTGGTATTTGATTGCACGAATCGTTGCAACTAATACGCAGGCAGAAGGACGTAGTCCAGATTTGCGACATTTGATGTCAATAAACTTCTCAGCTCCAAGATCTGCTCCAAAACCAGCCTCTGTCAGAACATAGTCAGCTAACTTCATAGCAGATGTTGTAGCAACAACCGAGTTACAACCATGAGCGATATTGGCAAAGGGTCCACCGTGAATAAAGGCTGGGGTGTTTTCTAAAGTTTGAACTAAGTTTGGTTGGAATGCATCCTTCAAAATAACAGTCATAGCACCTTGTGCTTTGAGATCACTTGCAAGAACTGGCTTTTTGTCCTTGGTGTAACCAACAACGATTTTACCAATCTTTTCTTTCAAATCTTCGATAGATGTTGCCAGGCAGAAGATTGCCATGATTTCTGAGGCAACAACGATGTCGAAGCCGTCGCTGCGTGGGTAACCATTACCAACACCACCAAGGGATGCAACAATTTCACGCAATGCACGATCGTTCATATCAACTACACGCTTCCACGCAATACGACGAACATCGATATTGAGTTCATTGCCATGGTGGATGTGGTTATCTAGAAGAGCTGCAAGTAAGTTGTTTGCAAGGGCTATAGCGTTGAAATCCCCAGTGAAGTGCAGATTGATATCTTCCATTGGAACTACCTGGGCATAACCGCCACCAGCTGCTCCACCCTTCATTCCAAAGACTGGACCCAGAGATGGTTCACGTAAAGCAATCATTGCATTTTTACCAATATGGCGAAGAGCATCACCTAGACCAACGGTTGTTGTTGTCTTTCCTTCACCTGCAGGTGTCGGGCTAATGGCAGTTACCAAAATCAACTTTGAGTTATCGCGCTTTGGCAAAGATGTCAGATATTTCAAATTGACTTTGGCTTTGTATTTTCCATAGGCTTCTAAGTTATCTGCATCAATTCCTAAGCTGGCACCGATTTCGGTGACTGGCTTCATCGTTGCAGCTTGTGCAATTTCGATATCTGACATTTTTTATCCCTTGGCTTGACGTATTGCGCTAGTTAGCGCTGGTATTACTTGGTGCAGGTCACCAATAATTGCGTAATCTGCATAGCTAAGAATTGGAGCTTCTGGATCTGTATTAATTACAACGATTGTTTTGCTGTTTTTCATACCTGCGATGTGCTGCATCGCACCTGAGATACCCGCTGCGATATAGAGATCTGGTGCAACTTTTGTTCCAGTCTG
The DNA here is from genome assembly GCA_000378885.1 of actinobacterium SCGC AAA044-N04. GTDB lineage: Bacteria > Actinomycetota > Actinomycetes > Nanopelagicales > Nanopelagicaceae > Planktophila. The sequence goes on from KB900463.1 coordinate 72,439, forward strand.
ACCCACCTGCTCAGCATGTGGACGCCAACCAGAACTTGTTACAACGCGAGAACAACCAACTGTTCCGCCTAGCAATGATGCAAGTTCTTCGATTTGTCCAAAGCCTTCAGGTCCACCAACACCGCGTCCGCCAGAGACAATTACCTTGGCATCAACCAGTGTTACGCCACCCTTTGATTCACCAGCATCACGACTTAGGACTTTGACTGCGTAATCTTGTGGCTCTAGTGCAGGTTCAAACTCTGCAACAGTTGCAGCGCCGCCATTTGCAGATTCTGGTTCTGTTGAAAACGCTAGAACACTTGCAATCAATAGATCTGCGTGAACATTTGCAGATTCAATGAGATTGCCCGCCCAACGTGCACGAAGCACATGGTGAGGTGAACCTAAGGTGATTTCTGAACACTCAGCTGCCATTGGAAGGTCTAGAAACGCAGCTAAATGCGCTAACTGTTCATTTCCACGTGGGCTTCCAGCGGCCAATACAGCTTCTGGCTTTAGTTTTTCAACTAAATCTTTAAGAGCGCGACCAGATGCCATTGGTGTGTAATCGGTCAGGTTTGCATGAGTTGCAACGTGTAAGACCTTTGCACCGTATTCACCGACGATGCCAGCAAGTGCTGCGCCTTCTTTACCAATTACAATTGCTTCAACATCTTGGCCTAATTTGCGGGCAGCAGTTAATGCACGAAGTGAGAGTTGATCTAGTTCACCACGGTCATGATCTACGAGTACAAGAATCATTAGAAGGCTCCAATCTTTTTGAGAACTTCAACTAATGCAGGAACGGCATCTGCTCCATTGCCTAACACTTCAGCGCCTTTTGCCTTAGACGGTGCAAGAGCCAAAGTAACTTTTTCTAACTTAGGAACGCGTGCTTCAGCCTTTTTCATGTCAACTGGCTTTTTGCGTGCTTGCATGCGACCTGGCACTGATGGATAACGAGGGATGTTTAAACCATCGCGCACAGTGACAATTGCAGGCAGCGCAACTTCATAATGCTCGCGTCCAGCTGCAACCACTCGATCACATACTGCAACACCATTTTCAACCTTCATAGATTTAACGTTGGTAATAATCGGGCGATTGAGAGCATGGGCCACACGAATGTGGATTTGATATCCAGCACTATCAGCAGATTCTGCGCCAAAGATAATGAGATCAAATTTAGTCTCTTCAGCATTGATTGCATCAACTAGAGCAGCAGCGGTTCCTTGTGGATCCCACTCTTGTCCATCTGTTTCAATCAACACGGCGCGAGTAGCACCAATAGCTAGCTGTGAACGAAGTTGTTCTTCAGCATCACTAGGTCCAAGAGTAAGCAGAGTCAGAGTTCCTCCCATTTGTTCAACGAGTTGAACACCAGCTTCAACGGCATTCTCCTCATGAGGGCTAATACCAAAACCTAAATGCTTAGTTTCGATATCGCGTGAATCTGGAGTCAGAATCAGAGTTCCACCAGCTAGTGGAACGCGCTTTAAGCAGACAAGTACGTCCATTATGCAAGGATCCGTTCATTTGATGGGTCAAATACTGATGTTGGGCCAACTTCAGCTACTGAACATGGATAGTGCTCACCAAGATATTCAACGATGAACTTGTTTCCAGCAACAGCTAACTCAGTTGGAAGGTAAGACATAAGGATGTGCTTACCTAAAGATGGTGCAGAACCAGCACTAGTTACATATGAACGTCGTCCATGTGCATCTGTAATTGGCTTCTTATCCAAAGTAAGGATTGGCTCATTACCCATCATGTAGCGCTTAACACCAGTAGATGACGTGTGATCATCAACAAAGAGTGTGCACAGCATTGCAACTGGTTTTTCAGCGCGGTGCTTTACGTGCGCTTCTTTACCAATGAAATCTGCCTCTTTGAGCTTTGGAGATTGCATTCCTGCTTCAACTACTGTGTATTCAGTTTCAAGCTCTGGACCGTATGCGCGGTAGCACTTCTCTAGACGACCAGTAGTTCCATACACACCAATTCCAACAGGAATTAATCCGTGGTTCTTTCCAGCTTCCCAGAGTGCATCCCAAAGAGCAGGACCATCAGCCATAGGAACATAGAACTCCCAGCCAAGATCGCCAACGTAGGAAATACGAGATGCAAGAACTTTCACACCCTTGATATCAATCTCTCTACACGTGCTGAACTTGAAAGATTCGTGGCTCATATCTTCAGAAGTAACTTCTTGAACAATCTTTCGTGCATTTGGACCCCACACACCCAGGGTTGTGTAGTCAGAAGTAATATCTTTGATTTTTGCAGTGCCATCGGCTGGCAATAGGTCAGCAAACCACTTCTTATCTGCCATACCGTGTGCACCACCAGTTACAACGCGGAAGTGATCAGTATCAAGTCGCATGATTGTTAAATCTGATTTAAATCCACCATTAGGACCAAGTACAGGCGTGTAAACAACACGACCGATAGCAACATCCATCTGGCGCAGGGCAGCCTTTTGCATAACAGCCAAAGCTGATGGGCCAGTGATATCAAAGTATGCAAAGGCAGTTAAATCAACGATTCCTGCAGTCTCGCGCATTTGTAGGTGCTCTGCATTGATAATTGGTGACCACCAACGTGATTCCCATTCAGCTGCACGTGGCATTACCTTGTCGCCAAACTTTGCAACTAAATCTTTATTTGATTCATACCAGAACGGACGTTCCCATCCAGCTGTTTCATAGAAGACTGCACCGAGTGCTGCTTCGCGCTCATAATACGGAGAGAGGCGAACTTTACGATTTGATTCATACTGCTCAAGTGGGTGAACGATTCCATAGGTCTTGTTAAATGATTCAGCCACACGTGACTTAATGTGCTTCTCTTCTTTGTGGTGCTCATGGAAGCGAGCAATGTTGGAAGCGTGAAGATCAATATGTGAATCTCCTAGAACCATCCATTCAGCTACAGACTTTGCAGTTCCTGGACCTTCTTTAATCCACACTGCCGCTACTGACCACAAGTTCTTTACTTCTGGAGTTTCGCCAAGAATAGGCATTCCATCTGGGGTGTAAGACAAAATTCCATTACATGCATACTTCTCACGTACAGATTCATCTCCAACAATAGATGGCATTAATTCATAGGCATGCTCATCTTGGATATCAAAATCTGCCTGAGTAAATGCAAACTCTGTTGGGGATAGAGCTGCAGTAGCATTTGAAGGAATGTCATCTGGTGTGTAGAGAATTGGACGGTGAGCATAGGAACCAATTTCAAGTCCCGTTCCATGTTGGCGCTCATACATGAACACATCCATGTCACGAACGATTGGCCATTCAATATCACCCTTAGTGTCTTTAAAGAATGGAACAGGCCCAATATCTTTCATCTGGTGAACTGCAGGTGTTAGAGGAATGTGTGCACCAGCCATTGCAGCTAGCTTTGGTGACCAGCAACCTGTAGCGATAACAACGTATTCAGCTTCAATTGTTCCTTGATCGGTAACAACTGCCTTTACAACTCCGTTTTCAACTTTAATATCTTGCACTTCAACGTTGGCAAATGATTGCGCAGCACCCATCTCTTGTGCTTTCTCGCGCATGATTGTTCCTGTGCGAAGTGAGTCAACGACGCCCACAGTTGGCTGGTAATACCCGCCTAAAATAATGCTTTCATCGATGTATGGCACTAGTTCTTTTACTTCTGCAGGAGTAAGGATTCGACCACCTTCGATTCCCCATGACTTTGCAGATGTAATGCGACGTGCCAGCTCTTGCATACGCTCTTCTGAACGAGCAACTTCAATTCCACCAGTTTCAGTGAAAGTTCCAAACTCTTTGTATTGGCGCATACTTTCAGCAGTAATTGCAGTCATCTCTTTTGAGTGATCGACAGGAAAGATGAAGTTAGATGCGTGGCCAGTTGAGCCACCAGGGTTAGGAAGAGGTCCTTTATCAATCTGGACTATGTCTTTCCAACCCAGCTTTGCAAGGTGATAGACCATGCCGTTGCCGACGATTCCAGCGCCGATAACAACGCACTTTGCCTTTGCAGGTAACTTACTCATAGCTTCATTTCCTTTTTCTCTTGGTGGTGGTTATAAAGATTTACGGATTTCAGATTCAAAACCTTCAACGTGCTCTTTCATTGCCTTTGATGCCGCTTTTGGATCATTGCTTGCAATTGCTTCTAATAGGGCTCGGTGTTCGATGATTGCATCAGCTAAATGCTCCACACGATCAAGGGCTAAGAACCAGATGCGAAGGGCGTGGGCGTAGTAGTTATCCAGAGCGGCAGCTAGAAATTCATTGTGGGTGCATTGGTAGATGTGATGGTGAATTCGCTGATCAAGTCCTATCAAAGTTGGCATATCTAAATCACCTTTGATTGTGTTGATTTCCTTAATCAAAGCCTTTGTTATCTCTTGGTCGGCAGCAGTTGAACGAGTGGCAGCTAGTTCTGCCGCCTTAATTTCAAGTACTGCGCGTGTTTCAGAGAGCTGTGAAAGATTTGCAACATCCACACGAGAAACAAACATGCCACGACGTGGATAAACCTCAACAAGTTTTTCATTTGCTAGCGAGCGCAGAGCTTCACGAATAGGTGTGCGCCCCATCTTTAAGGTGCTCATTAATGCGCTCTCACTGATTAGTGATCCTGGCTCAAGTTCTAAAGTAATAATCATTGAGCGAATACGGCTATAGGCCGCCTCAGATAGCGAGGAGCTCTCTCTGGAGAGAATATGGATCGCTTGGCTCACATCGGTGATGATATATCAGTGATATACCAATGAACAGGGCCCAAGCGGGTGGTTTTAGCTCAAGTAGTACTTATAAAACAGCCAGGCTGAGGCGCCAAAGCCCACGCTGAGGATGAGCCCTCGATAAACGGCCACCGGCATTCGTGCGGCATAGCGCCCCCCATAAGTTCCGCCGATACTGGCTCCGATGAGCAAGGCAATGACTGCTCCCCAATGGGCCTTTCCACTAAAGATATAGATGATGTTGGAGATCAGGGATGTCCAGCCAACAATTAAATTCTTTGCAGTGTTCAAAGTCTTGGGATCGCGCCTGATATCGCGGGCAAGAACTGCAATCACGATTACACCTTGGCCTGGACCGAAGTAGCCGCAATACAACCCGCTTGCTGCAATTCCAATTCTTTCAGCCAGGGCATGTCGAGCCCCACGAACAGGCTTAGTTTTAATCAAAAAGGAGAAGCTAGCGAAGAGAAGTAGGAAGGGAACCATTTTTTCAAATACACCAGGTGGCACATTGAGCAATAAAAAGGCACCGGTAGTTGAACCGAGAATGGATATATAGATGAGCTTCTTGTATTCCTGAAAGTAAGCACGCATCTGATCGCGCACGGCAATGAGAGCAAAGAAATTAGCCGGTGTCACACCGAGTGCATTTGAGATGGCCGCACTTACAGGCGACATTCCTGTGGCGAGCAAGACTGGATAGGAGATAACTGATGCTCCCCCAGCCATTCCATTAATTCCACCGACAAGAATGCCAGTGAAGAAGATAATGATGTACTCGAGCATTGGGTAACCATACAATGCGAGCATGGCTATGGATATAGAGATTCGCTACTTTGCAGCTGCGCGAGCCGCGGCTGGAGTAAGCATTCAGCGCGTTGAACCAGCCTCGCTCACGCAGATTCTGGCCGCAATAACTGCAGATAACGCCCAACTAGCTCACGTTATTGAGCAGTGCTCATTTCTCGTTGATTCAGTAGCAGTCAATGATATGAATATGCCTATTCATGCTGGCAGTTTTATTGATGTGCTGCCACGTTTTGCTGGTGGCTAACCACCAATTGCTGACATCGGTCTAGCTGGTGCTATAAAAGAAGGATCGTTAATACCGTGGCCAGGCAGCTTGCTAATTACAGTTTTCTGGAAGCGGGCCGCTATTTCCACTCGCTTTGCTGCATCATCTTTATTCTCATCTCGCAGTACTTTTCTCACATCAACTTCTTCATTTGAAAACAAACATGAGCGCAACTGACCATCAGAAGTTAAACGCAAGCGATCACATGCCCCACAAAATGGCCGTGTCACGCTACCAATAATGCCAACAGTTGCTTGAGTTCCATTGATATAGAACTCTTCTGCAGGTGATGAGCCTCGGCCGTCAACAGGAGTTAATTCATAATTCCTTGAAAGGTCTGCATAAATCTGATCCGCGCTCACCATCGTTGCTCTATCCCAAATTCCACCTGCATCTAATGGCATCTGTTCAATAAAGCGCAATGCGTATTCATTCTTGAGTGCCCATTCCAATAATGCTGGGGCTTCATCATTATTTAGTCCTTGAAGTAAAACTGTGTTTACTTTGATTGGAAATAGTCCAGCAGCTTTGGCTGCATGTAATCCTTCAATGACATCATCAAAGCGATCTCTATACGTTAACTTCTTAAAACGCTCGCGGCTTAAAGTGTCTAAACTGATATTAATTCGATTCAATCCAGCTTTTGCTAATGGTTGAGCCAACTCCTTTAACTTTAGACCATTGGTAGTTAAAGTTAAACGTGGAGCATTAGCAAGACCGGCTATGCGATCAACGATTTCAACAATATCTGGGCGAAGCAAAGGCTCACCACCAGTTAGGCGAACCTCATTAATACCTTGCTCAACGGCGACTTCAATAACCGTAAGAAGTTCATTTGTAGTCAGCAGGTCATCATTAGGAATCCACGCAGCGAAATCATTAGGCATGCAGTAGGTGCAGCGCAGTGAACAGCGATCGGTAAGAGAAACACGTAAGTTGCGATGTTCACGGCCATAGGTGTCAATGAGTTTGCTCATGCGCAGTTCACCCATTCATCAGTGCCATCAGTGAACTTTTGATGCTTCCAGATGGGCAACTTCTCTTTAACCGCATTCACAATTGCAGAACAGGCATCAAAGGCCGCTTGGCGATGGGCAGCAGATACTGCCACCGCAAATGCAGTCTCACCGATGGCAATATCACCATAACGATGAGCAACAGCTACTGTTTCAATGTCATAGTGGCCGATTACAGACTGTGTAATGCGTTTGATTTGCTCTGGGGCACTGGGATGTATTTCATAAAGAAGTGAGGCAACTTCTTTGCCGCCATCATGGTTTCGAACATCTCCGCAAAAGGTAACTACCGCACCGCTCGCAGGATTTGCTACGAGCTTAGATAGTTCCTGAATGTGAACAGGCGCATCAGTGACAACTGCATAGACAAGCTCGGGCATCAATGATCCTTGCCATCGAGCTGATCAAGAATGTGTCCAGCTAAACGTTGAATTATTACTAAGCCATCTTTAATTGCGCCTTGGGAGCCAGGTAGATTAATAATAAGTGAGGTGCCATGTGTTCCAACTAAACCTCTTGTTAAATCAGATGTTGGAACTTTATCCCGTGAATATGCACGCAACGCCTCTGAAAAACCTGGGATGAATTTTTCAATAAATGGCGCGGTTGCTTCAGGAGTTATGTCCGTTGGTGAAACACCTGTGCCACCTGTTGTGACAATAAGACGGGTTTTGTTAGCTAGCGCCACAGTAAGTTGTTCTGAAATCAAATCAATGGAATCTGCAACGACATGTGGACCTGATACGGCATAACCCAGATCAGTGAGTCCTTGTGCAAGGGATAGACCGCTTAAATCTGCATACTCACCACGAGATGCACGGTTACTTGCAGTTATTACTACTGCGGTGCGCAGGCTCACTTGCGCTTCCAATCGCCATTCTTTCCACCAGATTTTGAATCAACGTGAATAGCGCTAATTTCTGCAGCTGGATCTAAAGCTTTGATCATGTCAATAATCGTTAACCCAGCAACGCTAACGGCAGTTAACGCTTCCATCTCAACGCCAGTGCGATCTGAAGTAATGACATGGGACTTGATTTCAACGCCTGTATCAGTGATTGCTAAATCTATTGAAATCTTGTTAATCGCAATGGGATGACACAGTGGAATGAGCTCGCTTGTCTTCTTGGCTGCCATGATGCCCGCTATTCGAGCAGTAGATAAAACATCACCTTTTGGTGTTGTGCCATCACGAAGCAGAGCAACCACTTCACTCGATAAGTTCACTCGCCCTGATGCAATGGCCTCGCGCACAGTGACATCTCGTCCTGTTACATCAACCATGTTGGCTTCACCTGAACTATTTAGGTGGGTTAATCCATCGCTCATGCCGGTAAGTCTAACCAGCGCACTTGCTCGCCCGCACCTGTCAGAGCTTTTGTAACAATGGCAAAGCCATCTGAATGTGCTAATCCACGCAGCATTGCAGAGCCCAAATACGGAGCAACATGAAATTGACCATCAATGAGATTGCCAATGATCAAACGAGTGAAATCTTGCGGAGCGGTTAATTCACTGGCTGTTATGGTTTTTGCAAGCTTCTTATGAGTCTGACCAAGCTTTGATGCAATGACTGGTTGGCCAAGGGATGCAAGTGCAACTATTGCTGATTGTGGATTACCAGGCAGACCAAGAATTGCCACATCACCACTGCGCGCTAACAACATCGGATGTCCTGGCCGAACTTTGACGGTGTCTACCAAAATCTCTGCACCGATTGCATCGAGTGCACCGTGAAGATAATCGCGTGGGCCTTGGGCTGTGCCACCTGTTGTAATGACAATGTCTGCCTTTTCACAAGAATCTTTTAGGGCAGTGACAACTAAATCTAATTGATCTGAGATGTATTGAGTACTAATTATTTGCGCTCCCATGGCATGTAACCAACCAGGTAACTGTGGGCCAAGTGCATCACGCACTAAACCATCGCGTGGAATACCGTTGAGTTGAATTTCATCGCCGAGCAAAACGAGTGCAACTCTAGGTTGTGTAACAACATCTATTTCATCAAAGCCAGCTGCAGCAAGTAAACCAATCATTGCTGGGTTTAAAACGCTTCCTTTACTGACAATGACATCGCCAGCTTTGCATTCATGTGCTGGTGGTCGAATATCTTGATCCTTAATTACCTCACCATTTAACTGTGTTCCATCTACCTTTGCTGACTCCCAACGAATAATTCCAAACGTTCCCTCAGGAATCACCGCACCAGTTGCAATTCCAACAGCTTGACCTGATTCAAGTACTCCTTTCATTGGCAATCCTGCTTTAACTTCACCAACTATTTTCCAAGGTCCAGGCCCACTGACTGCATACCCATCCATTGCAGAAGTTGCATAGGTTGGCAGATCAACTAAAGACTTGGCATCCACGGCCACAGTTCTGTTCACGCAATGCTCAACTGGCAAGGATTCAGATTTCAACTGCTTGAATGTGGATTGTGCTATCGCGCGAGCATCATCCCAACTTCCTTCGACAAGTGCGCTCATATCTTTGCCAGATATTCCATAGCAACGACTAAGTCATGCGGCGTATCAACATCAATCATGGCCTTTTCAATCTCAGGACTCATGTGGATTTCATGGATATTCAAATGTGAAATCAAAGTGCGCATAGAGGTTCCATGGGGATTGCCAATTGTAGATAGAGCGTTTTCTAAAGATTCGCGGCGATAGAGCGCAGCTAATGGTTGCTTGTAACCCTGTGAATCAACATACATAATCGCATCATCGTGTGACGTCATTGCACTTAACAAATGAATCATATGAGCACCTGCAAATGGCATATCGGTGGCTAGAACACCAACAATCTCACTCTCACAAAGTTCCAAAGCTGCAGCAATTCCAGCTACTGGTCCACCACCAACTGGGTTTTCTTGGATACAACGATATGCAATCTCTGGAAATAACGGGTCTGCTCCGACGATAATGATTTCAAATTCTTTAGGAATGTTTGCAAGAATGTGGTGAATTAACTGTTGGTGACCCAATATGGCTTGGGATTTATCTGCGCCCAAGCGAGAACTGGTGCCGCCACTTAAGACGATGATGCTTCCAGCTTTGCTTTCCATTTGACTAGGATACTGACTATGGCATTTGCTCGTGGAGAAGCTAACTCGCTGGGCTGGCGCAACCTTGTAAAGGTGCCGGCTGAACCACATTGTGGACATTCCTTCCCGGCGTCGAGCACACCGCTCTTAATTCTGCATCATCTTTCCGATCTACATGTTTGCGATGCACAGTCACCAACGCGCCCAGAATATTTAGATCGTCACGCCGATCCTGATAGTCCTATACGTGAGCAAGTAGGGACCATTGGTACTTACCGACCACATGCGATGTTGTCACCACATGTTGTTGAATCAATGGTGCAATCACTTAACTCAATCACTGTTGGGCCTTTATCTGGTCATAAAATTGCTGGTGCAATTATCACTGGAGATACAACAGATAACGCGCAAAAGAATGAAGTCGATTGGTACATAGCTTTACTTGATGGCTTAGAGATTCGTCCTGACTCAGGTGATCATTCAAAGTATGAAGGTGTCATTGATGATGGAGCCGAACATTACGACGTTCGCTATTGGCACCCACATGGAACTCCTGCAGGAAAAGTAGATGATCATGCCCGTGCAAAATATGGATTCCCAATTGTTCCTAATCTTTTAAACTCTTGTCGCACACCTTTCAAAGCCACTGGACTTAATTTTCCTTGGTATGCCGTGCACGGCAATCATGATGCGCTCTTGCAAGGCACAGTTGCCCCAACTCCTGAAGTAAATTGGGAAATGATTGGTGGAAAGCGCTATACAGATCTTCCATCAACTACAAACCTTTATGAGACATTAACGAAGTTCCGCGAAGTTGGTCCTGCTGGATATCCCGCAGCCGATGATGCACCCTTTGTTGGCGTGACTGCAGAAATAGAGCGTCGTGCAGTTGAGCGCGGTGAATATGCACAGTTACACCTTGATTCACCCGGTGAACCAAAGGGCCATGGGTTCACACAAGAAAATGCACGCAATAAAACAATGTATTACTCAATGCATGTGCAAGGCGTGAAACTAATTGTTATAGATAGCGTCAATCACTTCGGTGGCTGGCAGGGCTCTTTGGATGAAGAGCAGTTTGCTTGGCTTGAAAAGCAAGTTGCTGCATCAGATAGGCCTGTTGTTCTAGCTTCACATCATCCTTTGAGCACCATGTTTAATGATTACGCGCCAAGTGGCCGCCGTGTATGCGTTGATGAGATCCGTGAAATGTTGCTCAAATATCCACAAGTGATTGCATGGCTAGCAGGACATGAACACCGCCACCATGTTGAGTGGATTGGTGATGTGGAAGAAGTCAGTGGTTTCTGGCAGATTGAAACTGCATCACATGCAGATTGGCCACAGCAGTCCCGCACAGTTGAAATGGTTAAGGATGAATCTGGTGATTACTACTTCGGATTAACCGTTGTTGATCATGCGGCAGGAACTGACCACGGCAATGCATCTACTCCCCTGGAAATTGCTGCGCTCTCTCGAACAGTGAGTGCGAACGTATGGCAAAAGCGACCAGAGCTTGGCGCAAAGCATGGAATTGATTGGTGGTTAGGACGTCCTACAGATCGAAATGTTGTTTTAAAAATTAATAAGCGCTAGTCGTGACGGTTTGTAGTTGCCTCAATTACTTGCGTTGATCGCAAGATAATTAAAATAACTAGCGTTAAACCAGCACCGGCTACTTGAAAACCTAATCCCGCGGCAACACCAACGGCTGCAGTTGTGAAAACTGTTGCCGCAGTTGTTACTCCACCAATTCCAGAAGAGCCTGCACGGGTGTTTGTGAAGATAAGGCCAGCGCCCAGGAAACCAATTCCAGTTATAACTGCGTGCAGTGCACGGGTTGGGTCACCATATTTAGCTTCAACATCCATAACAGCGCCAATTGCAACAATGACTGCAGAGGATGCGCACACCAGGGCCATAGTTCTAGGTCCTGCAGATTTACCAGCCCGGTCACGTTCCCAACCAATGAGAGAGCCAAGGAATGCTGCTATCACCGCATCGATAATTACCGCTGCCTGCTGCCATAAATCAACTGAATGTAGATCAATCATGCTTCTTAGGGTACTCGCGCAGGGTCATATTGCTGGGAAATTGGCCTATAGAATTGGCCTATGAGCGAATATCAAATCATGCGTTGGCGTGAAATTCCATCCATGGTTGTCGCACGCTCAGGTGAAACAACTATCAAAATCATGCTGGCTTCTCGTTTTCAAGAGGCTATAGATGAAGCAGCGATGCGCTTAGGTGAAATTGATGCTGATGCATACACCGCTGGATGGAATCGTGATCCTTGGGTTGAAACAGAAGGTGCACCTGATGTTGTTGCTGCTCAAATCGTTGAAAAGCTTGAAATAGAATTGAGTGAAGAAAACCTTTCTGCACTTCTTGATGCCATAGGAGAAAAGTAATGTCTGCAATCTATGAAGCGTTAGAAAAAGCAACTCTTGTTTCAGATGGTGCTATGGGAACAATGCTCCAAGAGCGTGGACTTACCGATGGTGGTGCACCTGAGTTGTGGAATGTCGAAAAGCCAGAAGAGATTGAAGCAGTTTTAGAGGCATATGCAGCCGCTGGTGCAAATTTCATTACAACAAATACTTTTGGTGGAACAGCAGGCCGTCTTGCCATGCACGGACTTGAAGATCGTCTTGCAGAATTAAACAAAGCTGGCGCTGCAATTGCACGTAAGGTTGCTGATCGTCATCCTGGATGTTTTGTTATGGGAGATATCGGACCATCTGGTGAATTAATGGAACCTATGGGAACACTTACCCCTGAATCCGGAAAAGCTTTATTTGCTGCCCAAATCAGCGCACTTGTTGCCGGTGGTGTGGATGCAATTCTTATTGAAACTATGTCAGATCTTGGTGAAGTTGAAGCCGCAGTCACTGCAGCCCAAGAAGTTGCACCTGGAATGCCAATCATTGTCACCATGAGCTTTGATACAAATCTGCGCACCATGATGGGTGTTAAGCCAGCAATGGCAGTTAAGCAATTAGCAGCACTGGGCGTTCGCATCATCGGTGCAAACTGCGGCCGTGGAACAGATGAAATGTCACAGATTGCTAAAGAGTTAGTAGAAGCTCGTTCAGAAGGCGTATTTATCATTACTCAATCAAATGCTGGCCTTCCAAAACTTCAAGGTGATGTCTTTATTTATGATGGCACACCGGAAGAAATGGCACGTTATGCCGCAGAGATGAAAGACCTAGGCGTGAACATTGTTGGTTCTTGCTGTGGTTCATCACCTGCTCATACTCAATCTATTGCTGCAGCATTGCTATAAGAATAGGCTTGAAATCATGAACTTCAACAAAGTCATTCTTTACTACGGCTTTGCACCAATCGCTGATCCTGAGGCGGTAAAGCTGTGGCAGAAAACTTTGTGTGAATCCCTCAACATCAAGGGACGTATCTTGATTTCACCGCATGGAATTAATGGCACTTTGGGTGGGCATATGGATGATGTGAAGAAATACATCAAGAACACCCGCCAGTATCCAGGCTTCAAGAAGATAGATTTCAAATGGTCTGAAGGAACGGGCAATGATTTCCCAAAGCTCAAAATCAAGGTCAAGGACGAACTTGTAGCTTTCGGTAATCCCGGTGAAATTAAAGTCGATGAAAATGGCGTAATCGGCGGCGGAATTCATTTGCGCCCAGAAGAAGTCAATAAACTTGTCGAAGAGCGTGGCGATGAAGTGGTTTTCTTTGACGGCCGTAACGCTTTTGAAGCCAAGGTTGGAAAGTTCAAAGATGCAGTAGTGCCAGATATAACTACTTCTCATGACTTTGTGAAAGAGATTGAAAGCGGTAAATACGATCATATGAAAGACAAGCCAGTAGTTACTTACTGCACAGGCGGAATTCGCTGTGAAATCCTTTCTGTGGTGATGAAGAATCGTGGCTTTAAAGAGGTTTATCAGATGAAGGGCGGAATCGTTCGCTACGGAAACGCCTTTGGTGATGATGGTCTATGGGAAGGCTCCCTCTACACATTTGATGATCGTTTAACTATCGATTTCAGCGATCACACCAAGTTAATTGGAACTTGCGCTCACTGTGATGGCCCAACTAAAGAATTTAGAAACTGCCAAAAGCCTGAATGCCACCAGCTAGTTCTGCTCTGTGATCCATGTTATGACAAGCATTTAGATATGCCGTGTAAGCATGATCGCGAAATTAAGCGCAATCGCGATCTAGTTGGTTGATGTGCTCGCTGTAGATTTAGGTCAATCAGGAAGCCGCATAAGTTCAGGTGAAACTTTAATCAATTCCACTCGCGGTAAATTAGCTGGAGAACCTCCGCTGGAATCATTACGAGCAGTATTTGAAAGTATTGAAAAACTCAATTCAGATACGGTCACACTCTCTTGCTCCGGATTTCGTGGGATAGTCACAGATCCACAACCATTTCTAGCTCTTTGTAATGAGTTTTTTGGCGCTAGCAAAGTCGCAGTGATGGATGATGGCTTGGCTGGTTTCATTGGCGCTCTTGGTGGTGGCAATGGTGTTGTACTTTCTATCGGTGGTGGGGTCGTAAGTGTTGGCAGAAAAGATTCACATTTTGCTCATCGTGATGGACTTGAAAGTACTTTTGGCGATGAAGGCGGCGGTTTCTGGCTTGGGAAATTAGGATTAACAAGAGCCCTTGGTATTCGCCAAGGTCGCGGTGATGACCTGATTTTATTGAACACCTTTAAAGATCAAATGCTGGCATATGACGCTCTGGCTATTAAGAATGCAGTTGATGCAGCCTCACTTGCGATTTCATCGGCTAAGACTTTGCTTTCTGCAGCAGATGTAGGAAGTCCCACTGCACTTGCTATCCGCAACGAAGGCGCAGCGTTATTAGCTCAGACTGTCATTGCAACGTGGTTAGGGGCTGGCGGTTCATTAGATGATGCACCAGAGATTGCAATTCAAGGTGGTCCATCTAAGAATCCTGCTTACGTGAGCGCCATTGCGAGCAATATTTCTCAATCACTTCCTAAAGCTAAGTTCGTAAGTGCTCGTGGAGATAATTTAGATGGTGCACTCTGGATTGCACATAACATGCCTAATGATGCCGAGCCTTTGCTTCGCTGGGCTAGAAAATCCTGATCATGAAAAACTTTCGCCAATACCGATACTCAAAAGGCTGGATTGTCTTACTTGCCACAGTTGTTGGCCTTAGCTATGGCGGCTATACCTTCATTAATCGTGCTGTGACTTCACAGGTGTATGTAACTAATTGCGGAATCCAGGACTACAAACCAGAAGTCATTATCAAGTTCTGTGCAGATGCCGGAGTTGGTGTTGGCGCTATTGAGTGGAGCACGTGGAGCGCCGAAGGTGCAAGCGGTGAAGGCAAGTATCAAATCAACGACTGTTTACCGAGCTGCGTTGAAGGTAAGCAATTTTATGCCGATGTAACTGTGGAATTAAGTAAAACAAAGACAATAAAGGGCAAACCAACCCTTACCTATATAAAAGTCACGACTAAAGATGGCAAGAATCTACCTTTAAGTGCTTCACCTACTGATGCTTGGCCGATGGAACTAGCTGGCTAATTAGCGTGGTGAAGTAAGCAATAAAGTTGCCGCTAGGAACAAAATACCCAAAGCTGAAAAAGCGGTGAGTCCCCTTCGCACTTTTGGACGTGCTAAAACAGTAGTTGCTCTGCCAATAATTGATATCAAAAATGAATACCACGATGCAGATGTCAGAGCTTGGACTATTGAAAGCAAAAAGATTCCCCAGCCTAGATTGAAATCCTTAGGCACAAACTGTGGAATAAAGGCAACGGCAAATACCGCAGCCTTAACATTTGTTAGATTAGTTAAAAGTCCTAAATGAAATGCAGGCCCTAAGCCAGTCTTGGCTGATCCTTCATAATCAAATTTTCCAAATTCATGGCGCAAAGACCATAGAGTTTGAAGGGCAAGAAAAGTTAGGAAAGCGACACCGGCATATTTAAGTGCGCTATAGGCAGCATGTGAATGAGCAAAGATCTGTGATAAGCCGATTGCAGATGCAGCTCCCCAGAAAATCAGAGCGGTGCTTGTTCCGAGCAGAGTTGTGTATGCAGTCTTTGTTCCACCAATGATTGATTGACGCAAAATCATTGCAACGGTTTGACCCGGAACAATTGCTAATAGAAGAGCAGTCAGCACAAAAGCTGGAAGGACGTGCACAAAATTAGCCATACGTAGCCCCGACGGGATTCGAACCCGCGTAGCTGGCTTGAGAAGCCAGAGTCCTAGGCCGCTAGACGACGGGGCCCTAGTGTTTCCATTTCTATCTTTACATCGCTGGGGTACCAGGACTCGAACCTAGACTTACTGAACCAGAATCAGCAGGGCTGCCAATTACCCCATACCCCAAAAACAGCAGGAGCAAAGAATACCAAAGGATTTAGAGCTCTAACCCCGCGCGAATACGGGCCAATGAAGCCTCTTTGCCAAGTAATTCCATAGATTCAAATAGCGGTGGTGAAATCGTGCTACCTGTTGTTGCAATACGAACTGCACCAAATGCAATGCGTGGTTTCAATCCCATCTCTTCAATCAAAGATGATCGCAACGCAGCTTCAATACTCTCGTGACTCCAGGTTGCTAGTGGTTCCAACTCTTTAAGTGAGCGCTGTAATACCTGCTTTGAAGCATCATCAGTAATTTTTGAAACACTCTCCGCTTCAACTGCAAAGTTTTTAACAAATAAGAATTTGAGCATCGCTGGAACTTCACTGAGCATGATGATTCGCTCTTGAATCAATGGCAGGGCTAGCTTTACTAGTGCAATTTCATCGGCGCTTCCAGTAATTACCCCCGCCTTAGTTAAAAATGGCAGTGACCAATTTAGGAATTCATCGATGGTTAATGCGCGGATCTTGTCACCATTGATTGCTTCAAGCTTTTTCATATCAAAGCGGGCAGGTGATGAGTGAACCTTTTCAACAGTGAATAGCTCAGTGAGCTCCTTCATTGTTACGTTCTCACGATCATCCCCCGGTGACCAACCAAGCAGAGCTAGATAATTACAGATCGCCTCAGGCAAGAATCCTTTATCGCGATACCAAGCGATTGAAACTTCACCATTTCGCTTTGAAAGCTTTGCATTGTCTTGACCCATAACAAATGGCAAGTGAGCAAATACTGGGTAATCCTCAATTGCTAAGCCCATTGCTTGATACACACGGATCTGGCGAGGTGTGGAAGAGAGAAGATCTTCACCGCGTAGAACGTGAGTCACCTTCATTAAAACATCATCTACTGCAACGGCTAATGTATAGAGAGGTGAGCCATCACCGCGTACCAAAACAAAATCAGGGACGAACTTATGATCAAAAGAGACATCTCCGCGGATTAAATCGTTAAAAGTTGTTCCGCCATCAGGCATGCGCATTCGCACCACAGGCAAGCGTCCTTCTGCCTTATATGCAGCAATTTGATCTGCAGTTAGATCACGGCAGTGCCCGTTATATCCCGGTGCAACATTTGCTGCGCGTTGTGCTTCACGAACAGCTTCTAACTCTTCTGCTGAGCAGTAGCAGTGATAGGCATCTTTTTGATCCAGAAACTTTTGTGCCCATTCGGCATATATTCCTAAACGCTGTGACTGCAAGTAAGGGCCATTATCGCCACCAACTTCAGGACCCTCATCCCAGTTGAGTCCAAGCCATTTCAACGTATCGATTGCAGCTTGAATGTATTCATCTGTAACGCGGGTGGTGTCTGTATCTTCAATTCTAAAAAGGAATGTTCCGCCCGTGTGGCGTGCATAGGCCCAGTCAAAAAGTGCTGTGCGGATGTTTCCAACATGCAGATCACCTGTTGGAGATGGTGCGAAGCGAACCTTTACTTTTTTGGTCAATTTTTTCTCACTTTGTTAGTTAGTTCGCCTAAACCTTCAATAGCCATTGTCGCATCTGCCCCGGCAACCATTGGTCCAATACCGGCTGGTGTGCCAGTCAAAATAATGTCACCAGGAAGCAAGGTCATGACACGTGAGACAAAGTTAATGATTTCAGGAACTTTAAAGATCATGTCACTGAGCGCCGCTGACTGCTTGAGTTCACCATTCACTGTTGCAGTAATCTTTTGTGTGCCAGGAATGAAGTCTGTATCAATCCATGGGCCAACTGGGCAGAAAGTGTCAAAGCTTTTTGCACGAGTCCATTGACCATCTTTTTTCTGTAAATCTCTTGCTGTCACATCATTTGCGATGGTGTAGCCAAAGATCACGTCATTGACGCGCTCAAGTGGAACATCCTTGCAAAGGCGACCAATAACAATTGCTAACTCAGCTTCATGGTCAACTCGCTCTGACATCTCTGGCCAAACAATGGTGTCATTTGGTCCGATAACAGAAGTGTTAGGTTTTAAAAAGATTATTGGTTCTTCTGGCACAACCCCGCCCATTTCAGCTGCGTGATCGGCGTAGTTCTTGCCGATGCAAACAACCTTTGAGCGAGGAATAACTGGTGCTAATAGGCGCACTTTAGAAACTGGAACTGTGGCTGCAGTCTTTTGAATCCCTGAATAGATGGGATCTCCGGTAATGACTGTGATTGTGGCATCATCTTCTAAAACACCAAAGAGTGGATCGGTTCCAAGTCCTGAGTCAGGACCTGGGGAAAAACGGACGATGCGCATTGGGAGATTCTATCTCTTACTCGTGGTCTTCAATCTCTTTCTCAAGACGCTCGATTAACACGCTACTAATTCTGCGACGGCGGCCCAATGGACGCTCTGAAGTGATTGACCAACCTTGTAATGAAACTGTTGATCCAGCAATTGGCACACGGCCCAGCTTCTGCGCCATTAATCCACCGATTGTGTCCACATCCTCAAAATCAGATTCATTGATTTCAATCTTCAACTCATCAGCTAAATCTTCGATATGAAGTGAGGCATTGGCACGTGCCTTATCAGGTGTGAGCCAAGCAAAATCATCTTCTCCGTCATCAAACTCATCTTCAATCTCGCCCACAATTTCTTCAATGATGTCTTCAATTGTGATGATTCCAGCGGTTCCGCCGTATTCATCAACTACAACAGCTAAGTGAATCTGATTGCGCTGCATCTCTTTTAAGAGTTCATCTGCCATCTTTATTTCAGGAACGAAGGTGGCTGGGCGCATATGTTGTTCAATGTTTTCAGTTTGTTCAGCCTCATGGTGATCAAGTGCGCGACGGGCTAAATCTTTAACATAAACAATTCCAATGATGTTATCTTGGCCTGTTCCAACTACTGGAATACGTGAGAAACCAGAACGAAGTGCAAGAGAAAGGCCTTGACGCAAAGTCTTATCTTTTTCAATCCAGACCATATCTGTGCGAGGAACCATGAGTTCTCGCACCAAAGTGTCACCGAGTTCAAATACTGAGTGAATCATTTCGTGCTCATCTGATTCCACAAGACCGCGCTCATGCGCTTGATCCACTAGGTCGCGAAGTTCTGCCTCTGATGTAAAGGGACCTGAACGAAAACCTTTACCAGGAGTCAGGGCATTACCAACTGCAATAAGAATCTTTGTTACTGGACCGAGTGCAAATGCAAGGCCATAAGCCACGATAATTCCATAGCGGGCATATTTATGAGGCTGTTGTTTGCCCAGAGTACGTGGGCCAACACCCACCACCACATAGGAAAGCACGACCATGATTGCAACAGTTAAAGCCATGGCTTGTGCCGAAGAATAATTGCGCAGCAATATGACAGCTAAGAGAACAGTGGCAGTAAATTCACAAAGCTTTCGAACTAGAAGAATTACGTTGAGATATCTAGCTGGCTGAGCGCTGTATTTGCGCAGAAGTAATCCCCCGCGCTTACCCTCTAACTCTTCAACAACAATTCGAGAGATTGATGTAAGAGCAGACTCAGATGCGGCTAGAAATCCTGCAAAAGCCAACAATAAAATGATGCTAACGATAGCTATCGGACTCATTGAGTTTGCTTCCACTTTTCTACGATTTGTTCCTGCAGGGCAAACATAATCTTTTCTTCATTCGGTTCTGCATGGTCGTAACCAATTATATGCAATAAACCATGTGTAGCCAGAATATAAATCTCATGCTCAGTTGAATGCCCGGCAGTTAGCGCCTGAGCTGCGGCAAAAGTTGGGCTAATCATGATGTCGCCAAGAGTGACAATGTCACCTTCAACTTCTGGCATATCCATGGGGAATGAAAGAACATCTGTGCTGCCTGGTTCATCCATCCATTTGATGTGAAGCTCAGTCATGTATTGATCATCAATAAAACCAAGATTGAGATCACACTCTGGATTAAGTTTGAGCTCACCCATAGCAAAAGTAAGTAGTGAGGTTACTTCTGCACTTGGGACTAATTGCCCCGAACTATTCGTAACTTCTATTGTCATCTATTTGCGAATCGGGCGAAGGGCTTGTTTCGCCTCATCAAATTTGTCATAAGCCTTCACGATGTCGCCAATTAAACGGTGGCGAACAACATCCTCAGCGGTGAGTTCAAGGAAGGCAATGTCATCAATGTCTTTCAAGATATCTCTTACAACTCGAAGTCCTGAGTGCTGACCATTAGGCAGATCTATCTGAGTGACATCGCCTGTAATGACCATCTTTGAACCAAAGCCCAGACGAGTTAGAAACATCTTCATCTGCTCTGGGGTTGTGTTTTGTGCTTCATCCAAAATAATAAAGGCATCGTTGAGTGTGCGACCACGCATATAGGCAAGCGGTGCTACTTCAATGATTCCGCTCTGCATCATGCGTGGAATGGTTTCAATATCAATCATGTCGTGGAGTGCATCAAAGAGTGGGCGCAAATAAGGATTGATCTTCTCATTGAGAGTTCCTGGCAAGAAACCAAGGTGCTCACCAGCTTCAACTGCAGGGCGAGTAAGAATGATTCGGTTAACTTTCTTAGCTTGCAGCGCAGAGACAGCTTTGGCCATAGCTAAATAGGTTTTGCCTGTTCCAGCTGGCCCAATACCAAAAGTAATAGTGTGATCTTCAATTGCATCCACATAGCGCTTTTGATTAGCAGTCTTTGGTCTAATCGAGCGGCCACGGTTGCTAACAATGTTGAGAGATAAAACCTCTGCTGGATGATCCACTGGCTTGCTCTCAAGCATTGCAATCGAGCGCGCAACGGCGTCGACAGTGAGAAGATTTCCTGAGCGGATAACAACCATCAGCTCACCAAAGAGATTTTCTAGAGCCATGCAATCAATATGAGGACCGCGCAAAGTGATTTCATTTCCGCGAACAGTGATGTTTACAGACGGAAAAGCTGCTTCTACTGCGCGAAGGTTGTCATCATGTGGTCCGATCAATGCAACCATGGGAATAGAGGTTGGGACCGTGATGAGTGTGCGTTCCATTAATGCTAAATCTATCTTTAACCTGGGGGCCAGGCCAGTCCACGCCCACCAA
>KB900464.1 GCA_000378885.1 actinobacterium SCGC AAA044-N04
ACACGCTTGCTCGCCCTCTTTTTCTCTTCCTTTGCAGCCCTAATCTCTTTAGTTGTTTCTTTTATCTCAATGCTCTCTTCTTTTTCTTCCTCTACCTGCTTCTTCATCTTTCCTCGTGGCTTTTCCTTAATAGGCTCCACAGGAAGATCAAGAGCTAACTTCATCTGGTTTGTCTTAGGGTCAATCTCGTTTTGGATAGATTCCAAGGCTTTAAGGAATTCTCCTGCTGTGCGAGGGCGTTTATCTGGATCACGATCAGTTGCTTTGAGAATCAATGCATCTAAAGCCTCTGGAATCTCTTTGCGTTTGCTGCGAAGGGACGGAATCTCCTGATTCACATGCATGTAGGCAATTTGAATAGGGGATTCGCCCAGGAATGGCTTTTCACCAGTCAGCATTTCAAATGCCACGATGCCAACTGCATAGACATCACTTCTAGAGTCTGCAACTCCGCGCTGGACTTGTTCAGGAGAAAGGTATGAAACTGAACCCAAGATCACACTTGATTCAGCCGTCATAGTTGAACCAATGAGTTCTCCGCGCGCTAAGCCGAAATCTGCGATCTTTACGCGACCTTCTTTAGAAATCAAAATGTTTTCAGGTTTCATGTCGCGGTGAACAATTCCTAAATCATGGGCTGCAGCAAGTGCGCTAAGGATAGGAGTGAGATAGTTAATCGCATCTTTAATCTCAAATCTGCCGCGCTCATTGAGATATTCACGAAGAGTGTGACCTTCGATTAACTCCATAACAATAAAGACGGCCGGAACTCCGTTTTGATTCCAACCTTGATCTTGGACGGCAACAATGTTGGGATGTGAGAGCGCAGCTGCAGCTTTAGCTTCTCTAATGAAGCGATTAACGAAAGCTTCATCTTGGGCTAAATGCGGATGCATAATCTTTACTGCAACTTTTCGATCTAATCGGGTATCGATAGCCTCGTAGACGCTGGCCATTCCACCATTGGCAACCTGGCGAGCGAGTTGATAACGCCCATCAATGAGCTCACCCGATAGTTCTGACATATGGGCGATTTTAGGGCTTTTAAGCTGGTGAGCTTTGAATGTGTTCCGCGTTTTCGCGTGTCTTATCTCGCAAAAAATGTATTTCTTGCGCAATTTGCCACTGCTTCATCTGCGATGCAATCTGGTTGCCATCTCGATTCAAAACCCTTTGTATGCCAACTTCGGCATCAATATCTAGCCAATGCAAGGTTGCTCCAGCATCACGTACTACTTTTTGCCCAGCTCCTACACCTTCTAAAATCAAGATATCAACGGGGTTAATCTGCCTTTTTGAATCAAAGGATATTGATTGCCAATTGAATATATCTATTTCAAAAGCAACCTTCCTCTGATGTGATTTCACAATTGACTCTAAAGTTTGAGTGAGGCGCTCACCTAGAGCATTTTCCCAGCCGTCATAGAGATCATCCATGTGAATGATTTCAACAGTCTTATCAACTGATAACTCATCAAAGAAGCTGGCAGCTAAAGTTGTTTTACCAGCCCCTGCTCTGCCATCAATTGCTATTAAGGACATACCAACGCTTCCAGCCGATGATTGCTACGAGTGTGAAGAGGGCATATAAAACGGCAGTGAACCAATATCCAAGGTAGGCGTATTGAATTGTTCCTGCAGCATCAATGATGAGCCAAAGAATCCATGATTCAACTTTTTCATACACCATAAGAATTTGAGCTACTAATGAGCCAACAAGTAAAAATGCATCAGACCATGTTGCAGCTGCCCCAATACGAGAGAGCAGGGGGGTCAGAAGTGAAACAGAAACAATTGTTCCAACGACCCAATATAAACGATTGCGATGATTTAAATATCCTGGTGCAGCACCCGTTGGTGCCCAATCGCGCCAACCCCAAATGGCAGCAACAATAAAAACAATTTGCAGAGCTGCACTAGCAAAGAGATCTACCTGATAAAAAAAGACCATATAGAGAGCGCTGCTCAGTGCCCACCAAGGCCAGGTAATGCGCTTTCCAGTTGTGCCAAGCCAGACTCCTACAAATGAAGTTACGGCTGCAATAAATTCAAGAACTGAGACTTCATAGCCCCAGGCTGTGAAAATGATGGATGACATGTCTTTCCTTTCCGCGTCCGCATTACCGGACGGGTCAATCGGTCGGTTTGAATTTCAAACCCTCTCAGCCGCATGCGGCTCCCGTGGTTATTAGAGTAGCGTTATCTCGTGCAAAAGTATGGATACCTAGCAATGATTGTTTTCACCGTCATTGGCTCATTCTGGTTAGAAGTAATTCTCAAAGTTGGGGTTCTCAAGCAGTTTAAGCGAGTAGTGCTGGCAATTGTGCCTGTGGCTTTTCTATTCATCGCTTGGGACAAATACGCAATTGCTCATGGCCATTGGTATTTTGATAAAGATCAGATTCTAGGAATTTATGGCCCATTTTGCATTCCACTAGAAGAGTATTTGTTCTTCATTGTTGTTCCTATTGCAGCGCTCATGACTATTGAAGCTGTGCGCACTGTTAAGAAGCATTGGAAGGTGTACGAATGACGTATACACAGATTGCAATCTTTGCTGTTCTCTTTGCTACCTCTTTTGATCTCTATCTATTCAATACACAGCTACTCAAGCGCCGAGTCTTTTGGACTTCATACGCCATCGTTGTTGGGTTCCAGCTACTTACCAATTGGTGGCTGACTTCAAGAAATATCGTGATGTATAGCCCAGATGCCATTATTGGCTGGCGCATCGCATCAGCCCCGGTTGAAGATTTACTCTTTGGTTTTGCGCTAGTACTTGGTGTTTTAACTAATTGGATACGGCTAGGCGCTTCAGATAAGCGGCAATAAAGACGCGTAATCTGCGCGCAGTGGAAGTTTTTGCACGCTTGTTAAAGATGTCATAACCAATCTTTTCAATTTCATCAACAATGCCGCAGTAGAGCTCACTTGCTGCCTCAATACATGGGCGACTAGTTGCTGCAAGCATTTGAATTCCTGGAGTTGCCTCTTGTTGTAGTTGGCGCACACGAGCAATTTGGAACTTGAGTGCGCTAATGATTTGTGGCGTTAGGACGCGCTCTTCAAGCATTTCACGCGTGACACCGTGCTCGGCTAGCTCCGTAATAGGTAGATAAATACGGCCACGATCTAAATCTTCTCCCACATCGCGGATGAAGTTAGCTAATTGAAAAGCTATGCCTAGCTTCTTTGCACATTCATAGGCTCCGTCCTGCAGAACTCCAAGCACCGGCACCATCTCAAGACCGATAACTGCAGCAGAGCCATAGACATACTCCAAGAGATCTTCATAGCTTTGATATTCCTGCACAGTTAAATCCATAGTCATTGAGTGAAGAAAAGCTTCAAAGTGCTCATGGGGGATTGCAAATGTATTGACTGTGTCAATGAGTGCACGTCCGATTGCATCATTACTTTGGCCGCTCTTTAGATCTTGCAGAATCTTCGCTCCCCACACACCTAGAGCATCTGCCTTTTCCTGCACAGTAAGTGTTGATGCAAGATCATCAACGATTTCATCTGCATAGCGAGCAAATCCATAAAGAGCGTGAACATATTTGCGTTTAGCTTTAGGTAGAAGAAGTGTGGCTAAGTAATACGTTTTGCCGTGTAGAGGAAGAAAAAGAAGAGAGCATTGAGATAAAAGAAACAACTAAAGAGATTAGGGCTGCAAAGGAAGAGAAAAAGAGGGCGAGCAAGCGTGTGCGCCGCAACCGCAAGGTTGCCATCATTTTGGCAATAGCACTTGGTGTTGGTGGTTGGTACACATTGGTGGGGCCAGGTTCGCGTGTAGTTGTTCCATCGGTAGTTGGTGGTACTTATGAGGAAGCAGTTTCTACTCTTACCCCTCTTGGTCTAACAACGGTTATTTTAGAAAAGCGTTTCGATGAAGATATTGCTAAAGGTGCAATCATTGAAACAGATCCAGCAGGTGGTGGACGTGTTGCATCTGGCGGGCAGGTCAAATTAATTGTTTCAAAGGGCCCAGAGCGATACATCATTCCTTCCGTAACTGGACTCACACCAGAGGCTGCCACCACTGCCCTTGAGAAATTCCCATTAATAGTTGGCGCAAATACCGAAGTCTTTAACACAGAGATTCCTAAAGGTTTTGTGATTTCCACATCCCCTACATCAGGCACGCAAGTTAAGCGTGATACTCCTGTCTCACTTGTCATAAGTAAGGGTGTTGAGACTGTGGCACTTGCCTCATACTCTGGCAAGAGTGGTGAACAAGCGCTCAATGAGTTAAATGATCTGGGCTTTAATGTTGAGTCCAGCTATGCCTTTAATGAAAAGGTTTTATCGGGAGTGGTTATTTCTCAAAGCCCAACCGGTGTGGATGTTGCACCTAAGGGTTCAACTATTTCTCTCGTTATTTCTAGGGGCTCGCAGTATGTCTTTATCCCTAACGTCTTTTCACTTGATCAACTCAAGGCAACACAAGCGTTGCAAGACCTGCAGCTCAAGGTTGTTGTCAAGAAGTTAGGAACTAAGAAGGTCAAGAAGGTTACAAACATCTCTCCTAAGGTGGGTAGCAAAGTTAAACGTGGCAGCGTGGTCACAATTACCGTAGGGTAAGCCAATGCCTAAGGAGTCCAAGAAGCCACGTATTGGTGCCCACGTCCCAACAACTGGCGGAATGGCTAAGCGCTCCATTGAATATGCACAAGAAATTGGTGCAAGTGCTATTCAAGTTTTTGCATCAAGTCCACGTATGTGGGCAATGCCAGCAGCAAAGCCTGAATTAGATGAGGCTTACAAAATCAAAGCTGCTGAAATGGATCTTGAAACTTATGTCCATGCACCATTTCTTATTAACTTAGGCTCACCTACCGAAGCCACATACCTGAACTCTTTAGCTTCTACTAAGTATTCACTCCAACGAGCTGCAGATATCGGAGCGTTAGGCGCAGTTATTCACACTGGCTCTGCGGTGGATGTAAACCACGTTGAAAAAGCTTGGAAGCAGATTCACGAAGGAATGATGCCAATTCTCAACGCTCTGCCTGATGATGCTCCGTATTTGTTATTAGAACCAACTGCAGGTCAAGGTCAGTCACTAGTTAAAAAGCTAGATGATCTTGAAAACTACTTAAAAGCTTTGGAATACCACCCTAAGGTCGGTATCTGTCTTGATACCTGTCACGTATTTGCCGCAGGCCATGACATTTCAGTTAAAGGTGGCATGACTGCAACTATTGATTTGCTCGTTCAAATCGCTGGCGTTGAGCGTTTCCAATTAGTTCATGCCAATGACTCCATGGATGTGTGCGGAGCACTTAAAGATCGCCACCAAAATATCGGCGATGGCCACATTGGCGTAGAACCTTTTGCCGAACTCCTAGCTCACCCTGCTATTGCTAACGCACCATTAATTCTTGAAACTCCTGGTATGGAGGAAAAACACAAGCCTGAAGTAGCGCTACTGAAGAAACTTCGAGATAAGAAGTGAGCGATTCAAAACATCTTTTCAAAATGAAGTTAGCCCCTTGGGCCCTTCTCACTGTTGCGATGGCATGGGGCTGGGCATTTGTGATTATGAAGGATGCAATCGAGCGCCAAAGTGTTAACAATTTTCTTTTCACCAGATTCCTTCTTGGCACCGTTGTTATGGTGCTCATTCGCCCAAAGGTATTAAAACTTCTTAACAAGGATCTGCTCCTGCGTGCTGGTTCTGCAGGTATTTTTCTAGGCTTGGGTTACATTTTCCAAACTCTCGGCCTTGCCCGAACAGGTGCTGCAATTACAGGTTTTGTCACTGGCCTATACGTTGTTCTCACTCCACTCTTTGCCTGGTTATTTCTAAAAGAGAAAATCAACAAGTTCACTTGGAGCTGCATCGCAGTTGCAACCCTTGGCCTTGGGCTGTTATCCATTCACGGCTTTTCTGTTGGTATCGGTGAACTTCTAGTTTTTATTAGCGCAATCTTTTATGCCTGCCACATCATTGCTCTGAGCAAGTGGAGTTCAGGACGTGATGTGTATGCCATGACTGTGGTGCAGTTGTTTATGTGTGGCGTGCTCTCTGGCATCGCATCAATCCCAGAAGGCTATTCACCACCACCTGATGCAAGCGTCTGGGGTGTTGTTATCTTCACGGCAGTCTTTGCAACAGCAATTGCTTTCATAATCCAAACGTGGGCCCAAGCGCATATGAGTTCAACTAAAGTGGCCGTCATTTTGACGATGGAAGTTGTCTTTGCTGCCATCTTTGCAATCATTTTTGGTGGTGAGCGCTTAACTCTGCAGAGCGCACTCGGTGGAATCCTTGTTGTGAGCGCTATGTATTTGATAGTTATCAAAGAATCAAAGTAGGCTCACTTCCATGGCCATCGATCTTCGCTCAGACACCGTAACCCGCCCATCACAAGGCATGCGTGAGGCTATTGCTTCAGCGCCAGTTGGCGATGATGTGTATGGCGATGATCCAACAGTGAACTCACTTGAAGAGCGCGTTGCTGCAATGTTTGGCAAGGAAGCTGGCGTTTTCACACCCACTGGCTCTCTTGCAAATCAATTAGCTATCAGAATGCTGGTTAACCCTGGTGAAGAACTAATCGCAGAGACTAATTCACACATCGTGCGCGCTGAACTTGGAGCTGCTGCAGTATTTAGTGGAATCACTACCCGCACATGGCCGGCAACCCATGGATTGCTCAAGGCCGCCGATGCCCTTGAAATTGCCCGTCCAGATTCAGGCCCATATTTAGTTTCAACGACTGCAATTGCTGTTGAAAATACTCATAACTTTGGTGGCGGAACTGTGCAACCACTTGATGAGATCAAAGCTTTGCGCAAAGGCGCAGATGCAATGGGATTAGCTCTTCACTTAGATGGTGCCCGCATTTGGAACGCACACGTTGCAAGTGGTGTTGCATTCAATGAATACGGAAAATACTTTGACACCATCAGCGTTTGTTTATCTAAAGGCTTAGGTGCACCCATCGGTTCAGTAATGCTTTCAACTAAAGAGCGCGTTGCTAAGGCACGTGTGTGGCGCAAGCGCTATGNCGCCGGCATGCGACAAGTCGGATTACTCGCAGCTGCTGCTCACTACGCACTCGATAACAACATCAATCGCTTGTCTGAAGATCATCGCCGAGCTAAAGAGATTGCCGTTGCTATTGCTGCTGTTGATTCTTCTCTCATTGATCCAGCAACAGTTCAAACCAACATTGTGGGATTAGATCTGGCTCACCTTCCAATAACAGCTGCAGAACTAGCAACACGTTGCCGTGAAAAGGGCTTATGGATTAGCGCGCTGGGTCCAAAGTATGCACGCCTAGTTACACATCTAGATTTTGATGATGCTCAATGCAAAGAAGCGATTGAGATTTTAAAGGTAGCCCTCGTGGCGTAGTAGCCACTCTTTCTTATTAACACCGTAGGCATAATTTCCTAGCGCTCCCCCAGTTTTAACAACTCGGTGGCATGGAACAACCAACATAATGGCGTTATTTGCACATGCACTTCCCGCTGCGCGCACCGCCGCAGGAGAACCTGCGCGCTCGGCAATATCAGAATAGGAGAGAACTTTGCCGCCAGAGATCTTGCGCATAGCCTTCCATGCAGCTTGAGAAAAAGGAGCACCTGGTTGGCTGACTTTGATGCCATTAATGGCAGTGATGTCCCCATCGAAATAGTCATTGATTAAATCACTGATAACAGGAATGGACTTAACAATCTTTATATCTTTGCCAGCTTTAAAAGCACTAATTGAAGAAAGGTTTGCCCCAATTAAAATCTGATCATCAGCTAGTAGATTCAGATTTCCAACAGGTGTCTTATGGGTTGTTACTAATAATGTCACAAGGAGAAAATTAGCGGTCGCGCAACATCTCAGCAACTAGGAAGGCAAGCTCCAAGGACTGAGAGTGATTTAAGCGCGGATCGCAAGCAGTCTCATAGCGAGAAGCAAGGTCCTCATGTGAAATCTGCTCGCCACCACCAACGCACTCAGTGACATCATCGCCGGTAAGTTCGATGTGGATTCCACCTGGGTGAGTTCCTAGCGCCTTATGGACTTCAAAGAATCCCTTTACTTCATCCATAACATCATCAAATTTACGTGTCTTATAGCCAGTTGGTGCCTCATATGTATTGCCATGCATGGGATCGCAGACCCACAAAACCTTTGCCCCAGACTTAGTAACACCATCTACTAAGGCAGGCAAAGCTTCGCGAATCTTCCCAGCACCCATACGTGTAATAAAAGTAATTCGACCTGGCTCGCGATTTGGATCTAGCTTGTCAATGAGTGCGAGTGCATCATCGACGGTGGACTTAGGTCCAAGTTTGATACCAATTGGATTTCGAACCTTTGAAGCAAAATCAACATGTGCACCATCTAGTTGACGTGTGCGCTCACCAATCCAGATGAAGTGCCCTGAAACATCGTATGGATTTCCTGTACGTGAATCAATACGAGTGAGCGCCTTCTCATATTCCAGAATTAATGCTTCATGGCTGGAGAAGAAATCAACAGACTTAAATGACTCAGGATCTACACCTGCAGATTTCATAAATGAAAGCGCACGGCCAATTTCACTTGCCATCTTTTCATAGCGCTCACCCACAGATGAATCGCGGATGAAGCCCTTGTTCCATTCATGCACCTGTCGAAGATCAGCAAAACCACCTTGCGTGAAGGCACGCACTAAGTTCAGAGTAGAAGCTGATGTGTTGTAAACACGCACTAAACGGTGTGGATCTGGTGTGCGAGCACTTTCAGTAAATTCAATCCCGTTAACAGCATCTCCGCGGTAAGCAGGAAGTGTTACATCCCCACGAGTCTCCATGTCATTCGAGCGTGGCTTAGCAAACTGACCTGCCATACGTCCTACTTTTACAACTGGCAATGATGAGTAGTACTGCAAAACCGCAGCCATCTGCAAAATAGTTTTAATGCGGTTTCTAATTGAATCAGCCGTTGCTGCAGCAAAAGTCTCTGCGCAATCTCCACCTTGTAACCAGAAAGCTTTTCCCTCTGCAGCAAGTGCAATACGTGCCTTTAGATCATCACATTCACCAGCAAAGACAAGTGGTGGAAATGATTTAAGTTCAGCAACTGCTGCCTTGATTGCAGCGCCCTCTGGTCCGCCAGGCCACTGTGGTTGCTGGGCAGCCACAAGGTGCGGCGTGAAGAGATTATCTAGAGGAGAAGTCATGGGTTAAGGATAGAGAATCAATTGATAATCGCGTACCGCAATTATCCGAAGAAGATCTCTGACTCCTTATAGCGCTCTAGGGGAACGAGTTTGAGCTGTTCTGTGGCAGATGCCAGCGGAACACGCACGATATCGGTGCCATGAAGTGCAACCATCTTGCCCCAGTCACCTTCGTGAGCGGCAGTAATTGCCTGCAGACCAAATCGGGTAGCAAGAACACGGTCAAATGCTGTTGGAGATCCACCACGTTGGATGTGGCCCAAAACAGATGTGCGTGCTTCCTTGCCAGTGCGTGCTTCAATCTCATTGGCTAGCCAATCGCCAATACCTGAGAGCTTGACGTGACCAAATGAATCAAGTGTCTGATCCTTTGTAACCATGTCACCCTCTTGAGGAATAGCCCCCTCTGCAATAACAATGATTGGTGCGTAATGGGATTTGAATCGAGATTCAACCCATTCGCAAACCTTTTCAATTGAGAACTTTTGTTCTGGAATCAAAATACAAGCTGCTCCGCCTGCAAGACCTGAGTGCAGTGCAATCCAGCCAGCATGACGGCCCATAACTTCAACGATTAGCGCACGGTGATGCGACTCTGCTGTTGTGTGCAAACGATCAATTGCTTCAACTGCGATATTAACCGCGGTATCAAAACCAAATGTGTAGTCAGTGTTGTTTAAATCATTATCGATTGTCTTTGGAACACCAATGACTTTAACTCCCAGTGAATCAAGCTTTGTTGCAACACCCAAAGTATCTTCGCCACCGATTGCAATAAGTGCATCGATACCAGCTTTAGCTAGGTTGTCTTTGATCTTTTCTACACCGCCCTCGATCTTGAAAGGGTTAGTTCGAGAAGATCCCAGGATTGTTCCACCGCGAGGCAAGATGCCGCGAGTTGTCTCAATATTCAGAGGCATCGTTAAGCCCTCTAGTGGACCCTTCCAACCATCGCGGAAACCAACAAATTCATGTCCGTACTCTCTTACGCCTTTACGAACCACGGCGCGGATCACAGCATTTAGACCTGGGCAATCGCCGCCACCAGTAAGCACACCAATACGCATTATTAACTCCATTTAAAAGAAAATGATGAAGGGCTCGAGCTATCAAAAGCGCCCGGCCTGTGGTCAACGCTGACTGGAACAGTCTAGCCTTGCTGCATGGGCAATCAACAAATCATCGCCGGCGTGGATTCATCTACTCAGTCGGTAAAAGTAGTCATGCGCGATGCCCACACGGGACAACTCGTTCGCCAAGGCCGAGCAGCACATCCTGATGGCACAGAAGTTGATCCCACACATTGGAAAAACGCCCTCGATAGTGCAATAAAAGATGCGGGCGGATTAGAAGATGTTCACGCTATTTCCATCGCAGGACAACAACATGGCATGGTCGCACTTGATAGTAATGGTGAAGTAATTAGACCAGCCCTTTTATGGAATGACACACGTTCTGCTAAAGCTGCCGAAGATTTAAACCGCGAAGAAGGCGGCAATGCTGAAATTGCTCGCAAAGTGGGTTCAGTTTTAGTTGCATCATTTACAGCATCAAAGCTTCGCTGGATGGCAGATAACGAACCAGAAAATGCCGCTCGTGTTGCATCTGTGGCCCTTCCCCATGATTGGCTCTCATGGCAACTCCAAGGCGCTAAAGATTTCTCCACACTTTTCACAGATCGAAGTGATGCATCTGGAACTGGATACTTTGATCCAACAACATCACATTATCGCGAAGACATCTTGCGCCTTGCACTGCGCCATGGCTCTGAACTGCGTTTGCCAAAAATTATTGCTCCTAATGAATTTGGTGGAACAACTACTTCAGGAATTCCAATCGCTGCAGGTGCTGGTGATAACGCAGGCGCAGCGTTAGGTGTGCAAGCACAACCTGGAGATGTTGTAGTTTCACTTGGAACTTCTGGCACAGCTTTTGCGGTCTCTGAAACTCCCACCCATGATGCAACTGGAGCAGTTGCAGGTTTTGCTGATGCGACTGGTCGCTTCTTACCTCTTGTCTGCACATTAAATGCTGCACGCATCATGGATGCAGCCACAAAGATTCTTGGCAAAACCCATGATGAAGTCGGAGCCCTTGCAC
This sequence comes from actinobacterium SCGC AAA044-N04, assembly GCA_000378885.1. Lineage (GTDB taxonomy): Bacteria > Actinomycetota > Actinomycetes > Nanopelagicales > Nanopelagicaceae > Planktophila. The sequence goes on from KB900464.1 coordinate 11,274, forward strand.
TGACTGCAACTGCCGGTGCTAATGGCTTAACGCTCTTGCCATATTTTGAAGGTGAGCGAACCCCTAACCGCCCAGATGCCACTGGAGTCTTTGCGGGAATGAACCTGAATAACTCCAATCCGCCCGATATTGCGCGTGCAATGATTGAAGGAATGTTGGCAGGTTTAGCCGATGCTGTTGATTCACTGATTGCACTCGGCGTTAACGTCAACCGAATTCTTCTTATTGGCGGAGCTGCAAAGAATCCTGCTATTCCAACCATTGCTAGTGCACTCTTTGGCCGTGAAGTTCTTGTGCCACCTGCTGGTGAATATGTTGCAGATGGCGCAGCTAAGCAAGCAGCATGGGCGCTGCTGGGTCAGATGCCAACATGGGATTTAGGAAATGTTTCACATCACCAAGCTAAAGCCACACCACATGTGATGGATAAGTATCGAACCTTGCGAGATAACACCGCGAATTGGTAGAGCTCTAAGCTGTAACTCGAACACCCTTACCAACAACAATAATTCCGCCAGGACTAATGGTGAATCGAGCACGATCTCGCTCTAAATCAACACCAATCTGTGCACCTGGCTCAACCACAACGTTCTTATCTAAAATTGCATTGCGCACGATTGATCTATCGCCAATTCGAACCGATGGCATCAACACGGAGCCTTCAACAAGAGCGCCTCTTCCAACTGAAACATCATAGGAAACCACTGAGCCATTCAAGATTCCTCCAGAAATAATGGAGCCAGCACCGACGATGGAATCATTTGCACCGCCGTTTTCGCTGAATTTGGCAGGTGGGAATGATGGTGGGTTAGTGAGCAAAGGCCACTCACGGTTATAAAGATTAAAGATTGGATGAACTGAGACTAAATCCATGTGTGCGTCATAGTAAGAGTCAATTGAACCAACATCACGCCAGTAACCTTTATCGCGATCTGTCTCTCCTGGGACAACGTTATTGGCAAAGTCATAAACCTTTGCTTCACCATTTTTGGTTAGGAAAGGAATGATGTTTCCACCTAAGTCATGACGTGACTCAATATCTTCAGAATCAATAATCAACGCTTCTTCCATGACACTGCGCTTAAAGATGTAGTTACCCATTGAAACCAAAGAAAGATCAGGATGTCCTGGCATCGCAGGTGGATCAGAAGGCTTTTCATGAAATGCCTTAATAGTGATTCCATCTTCAGCTAATTCAATTACTCCGAACTCATGTGCTTCAGAGCGTGGCATGCGAATGGCTGCAACAGTTATTCCTGCGCCAGTTTCAACATGCTGAACAAACATCTGACCTGGATCCATGCGATAGACGTGGTCTGCACCAAAGACCAAAACATGCTCAGGATCTTCATCATGAATTAAATTAAAGTTCTGCAAAATTGCATCCGCACTGCCTGTATACCAACGTGGGCCTAAGCGCTGCTGGGCAGGAACTGGGGTGATGTAGTTTCCAAGAAGAGCTGACATTCGCCACGTTGTTGTGATGTGGCGGTCAAGTGAGTGAGATTTATATTGAGTGAGCACGGCAATCTTTAACATGCTGGCATTTACAAGGTTAGACAAAACAAAATCAATAAGGCGATATGAACCACCAAATGGAACTGCGGGCTTTGCGCGATCTGCAGTTAGAGGCATTAAACGCTTTCCCTCACCGCCGGCAAGGACAATTCCAAGGGGAAGTTTAAGTTTTGCCATGTGCTAACGATAGCCTGTACCTCTTGATGCGGGTAGGGGGTTGATATGAGCGAGCTAAAAGTTGGCATCGTTACCAAAGAATGGCCTCCTGCAATCTATGGCGGGGCTGGTGTCCATGTACTCCAGTTAACGCAAGCCCTTCGCACAAACAAAGATGTTCAAGTTGATGTCCACTGCTTTGGCGGAAAACGCGATGATGCCTTTGGATATGAGACTCCATCAGAGTTCACTGCATCAAATCCTGCAGTGCAAGCAATTGCCACAGATCTTGAAATTGCAACAAATCTATCTAACGTTGATTTAGTCCATTCACATACTTGGTATGCAAACATGGCTGGCCACTTTGCAGCGTTGCAATATTCAATCCCCCATATTGTCAGTGCTCATTCACTTGAACCACTTCGTCCTTGGAAAGCTGAACAACTTGGCGGGGGTTATGCGATTTCATCATGGGCAGAGAAAACTGCCTATGAGAGTGCAGCAGCAATCATTGCCGTGAGTGATGGAATGCGCGCAGATGTTTTAGCTGCCTATCCATCAATTGATCCGAGCAAAGTTGTAACTATTCGCAATGGTGTTGATACAACAAATTTCGCACCAAATAATGATGCATCCGTGCCCGCTAAATACGGTGTCACTGGTCCGTATGCAATCTTTGTTGGTCGCATTACTCGTCAAAAAGGTTTGGCACATTTGTTGCGTGCATGGAAAGAGGTTCCTGCCGAGTACGGCCTGGTATTAGCTGCAGGTAGTCCAGATGAAGAAGGAATTGGCAAAGAAGTTGCTGATTTGATCGCAGAGCTGCAAAAAACCCGCAGCAACATCTGGTGGATTAAAGACATGCTTCCTCACGCCGAACTCACTGCAATGTTGACCCAAGCTCAGCTATTTCTATGTCCTTCGGTCTATGAACCACTTGGAATTGTTAATCTAGAAGCAATGGGTTGTGAAACTGCTGTTTTAGCATCCCGCGTAGGCGGAATTCCAGAAGTTGTTGCAGATAAGCAAACCGGCGAATTAGTTGACTACAACGGTGATGGCCCAGCTTTTGAAGCTGCATTCACACAATCCATTACGCGTTTAATGTCACAGCCAGAACTGCTAAAAAACTATGGAACTGCTGGCAGAGTAAGAGCCATGAGTGAATTTGGTTGGGATGCAGTTGCTGCTGCAACTGTTGCTCTTTATCGCGGCGTGATTGCATAAATGACCCGTAAATCCTGGATCCAATTTGGCATTGTCGGCTTTTTGTGGGGAATTCCTTACCTTCTAATGAAGGTGGCCGTAGCTGATATTCCACCTCCGCTTATCGTTGCTGGGCGCACATTTATTGGTGCTGCGATTTTGATTCCTATTGCGATGAGAAAAAACACTTTAAAGGATGCAATCAAGGGCATTAAATATGTGGCCCCGTATGCAGCACTTGAAATGATTGGTCCATGGATTCTCATCACTAGTGCTGAGAAAGAAATCTCTTCTGGCCTTGCAGGCTTACTCGTTTCAACAGTTCCAATTTTTTCAACTATCTTCTCTTCACTTCGTGGAGATCACAGCGTCTGGCAACCCAAGAGAATCTTTGGTCTAGTTGTTGGCTTTGTTGGAATCATTTCCTTGGTTGGAATTGAATCTATTACTGGAAGCAGTAATCCAAAAGCAATCGCAATGGTGATTCTGGCTTCTATTCTCTATGCATACGCTGTCCTTATGATCACAGCCAACTTGCCTGGTGTTGATGGAATTGCCATTAATGGTGTGGCCATGGGAATCACCTGTCTTTTCTACACACCGATTGCTATTGCAGTATGGCCAAGTAATCCAGTTTCAGCACAAGCAATCACTACACTTGTGGCATTAGGCGTTTTGAGCACGGCAATTGCCTTCATGCTCTTCTTTATCGTTATCGTTGAAATCGGCCCAGCACGCGGTTCGCTAACGACCTATGTCAACACAGCTATTGCAGTTGTTCTTGGAATTATTATCTTAAATGAGCCAATTACATTGGGAATTATCGTTGGTCTACCAATGGTCTTGCTGGGATCATATTTAGCAAGTCGTAAAGAGAAAGTTTAACGACGCTCTTCAAAACCTAGCTTGTCGAGCATGCGTGCATCGCGCTGCCATTCTTTAGAAACCTTAATATGAAGTCCAAGGAAAATCTTGGCAACAAGTGCGCGCTCAATATCTGCGCGTGCTCTAATACCAATTTCTTTCAAGCGAACGCCTTGATGTCCAAGCAGGATTGCGCGCTGGGTATCACGTTCAACATGGATAGTTGCGTGCACATCATAAAAGGGGCGTGATCCCTTTTCTTCTCGCTCACCAAACTCATCAATTGTCACAACAATGGAGTGAGGCAGTTCTTCTCGAACATCCTGCAGAGCGGCTTCGCGGATGAACTCACAAATTAACTGCTCAATTGCCTGATCACTTGTTGTGCCTTCTGGGTAGTAGGCAGGGCCTGCAGGAAGAGCGGCCCCAATCAATTGATTGAGTAAATCGATTTGATCATGAATGGCGGCAGAAACTGGAATGATTTCATCCCAGGTAAAGCCCTCAGCTAACTCCATAATCCCTGTTAGGCGAAGCGCCAGTTTTTCTTTAGATAATAAATCTGTCTTTGTAATAACTGCAAACTTTTTAGCCCGTGGGTGCTTAGCGATTTCTTGTGCAATGAAAATATCTCCAGCACCTGAAGTTTCATCAGCTGGAATACACAAAATCACTACATCCACTGAATCCATTGATTGATCGACAACTGCGTTTAGGCGATGGCCCAAAAGTGTCTTTGGTTTGTGGACGCCAGGTGTGTCAACCAAGACTGCTTGGAAGTTATCGCCGTGCACAATTCCACGAATAGCACTTCGGGTGGTGTTTGGATGATGCGAAGTAATTGCAATCTTGCTTCCAACTAAAGTGTTAATGAGAGTGGATTTTCCAACGTTAGGACGGCCAACAATGGCAACGAAGCCCGAACGGAAATCACTCATAGGCTTATTCTCTCATTGATTTGTACCGATGAACTCCACCGCATCTGCAACTGAAGTGATCAACTCTGCTGCACGTTCACTAATTAAGCGATGACATCCCTGGCTCATTACAGAGTTAATTGGGCCAGGAATTGCCATTACTGGGCGAAGTAGTTCTGCAGCATCTCTGGCAGTGCGCAGTGAACCACTTTGAAAGGCTGCTTCAACCACCAACGTAGCTTTTGCTATTGCTGCAATTAAGCGATTTCGCACCAGGAACCTCGAAGGCATTGCACTTTCAGATGGCATAAGTTCACTAATCAGCGCACCATGTACACTCATCTCGTTAAAGAGTTTTTGATTAGATTTTGGATAAGCAACCTCTATACCTGTTGCTAATACTGCAATAGAGCGACCATTTGCTTGCACGGTTGCGCGGTGTGCATAGGAATCAATTCCATATGCTCCTCCACTAATAATCGCCCAGCCTAAATCTGAAAATGCGCGAGCAAATTCACTAGCAACCTGGGCTCCGTAATTTGTTGGTTTGCGTGAGCCAACAATGGCCAAGGTTGGCGTTTTCAGAGAAGTTGAATCGCCTTTAACAATTAATCCGATGGGTGGATTAGCAAGTTGGTTAACTCCAATCGGCCAGTGCTCATGTTCAGGAGTTAAGAACTGTGCTCCGGCTTTTTCTATCTCATAGAGAATTTGTCCTACTTCAGCAGTTCTAATGGAAGTGATGATTGACTTCACTTTTTCAGCCGGATAATCACCTGAGAGTATGGATTCCAAAGTTTTAAGTGGGCCTTTGTGCGATATCTCAGCGGTCCAAAAGAAATGACCAGGTTCAATGCTTGAAAAGAGAATGGCGCGAGCTTCAAAGGGAGTGAGAAATGCAGGAGTTTGTATGTACATAAGGCGCCACGTTAAAAGGGCCAGGTGATAGAAACTTAGGTAAAGCTAGTGCTTGTGAATAAGTGCAGCTACATTAGAAAAAGATTGGCGATGTTGTGCACAAGGCCCGTGATCATTCAGGGCCTGCGTATGAGCTGCAGTGATGTAACCCTTGTGTCCGCCAAATCCATAGAGCGGAAACTCTTTGTCCATTTCTCGCATAATGCGATCACGAGTCACCTTTGCTACTACCGATGCCGCGCTAATACTGACAACCACCTGGTCGCCTTTCCACACAGCTAAATTAGGAAAACCTAATCCCTCAATTGCATAGCCATCAGTTAATACATAAGCAGGGGTTATATCTAATCCATTAACCGCTCTACGCATTCCATCCAGATTTGCGGCATGCACCCCACGTGCATCTATTTCCTCGGCTGGCACAATCACCACGCTAATGCTTGTAGCTATTGATTGAATAAGTTCAAAGACTTCTTCTCGCTTGCCTTCACTAATCTCTTTTGAATCTCGCACAGGTGCAAGCTCTGGTGCAAAGGGATCATTTAACACAACGGCTGCAATAACTAATGGACCAGCACATGCCCCGCGCCCTGCTTCATCAACGCCGGCAATAGGAGAAATTCCTGATTGAATGAGCAGCTGCTCAATAACCTTCATAGAGAACTACTTTAAAACGTTAATTTGCGGAACATAAGTAATGTGCTTAAAGGGCCAAATAACGCCAACTACTCGGCCCGTAATGCGTGAGAGTGGAACAAAACCTTTATTGATATCGTCTTGGTGATATCGGGAGTCGGCACTTGCTCCGCGGTGATCTCCCATAACCCATACTTTTCCCTTAGGCACAGTGACATCAAATTTCATTTCGCTGGGCTTATTTCCAGCAAAGATATAAGGCTCAGTAATTGCAGTGCCATTAACTGTTAACAGACCAGCCTTGTCACAGCAAACAACTCGGTCTCCCCCAACACCAATGACGCGCTTAACCAAGTACTGCTTTGCTGGGTTAGGTAAGACCCCGACTGCAACTAAGCCTGTTTTAACTTTTGCAACATACTTATTTGTTGAATAATCAACAATTTCTGGTAACCAGCCGGCAGGATCACGGAAAACAACAACATCACCACGGGCGATATTGCGCGAGAGAAATGGGACTTTGTTAACAGCGACTCGGTCTTTAACCTGCAGAGTGTTTTCCATTGAGCCCGAAGGAATATAGAAAAACTGAACTAAGAAAGTCTTTATAAGCAGGGAGACAACAAGTGCAACTACAACAAGGATTGGGAGCTCCCGAAGGAGGGAACCCTTACGACGCATTGAAGTGATTATTCAGCAGTTGGTGATGCTTCTGATGTTGCTTCAGCAACTGGTGCTTCCACAACTGCTTCAGCAACTGGAGCCTCTACAACTGCCTCAGCAACAGGCGCCTCAACAACTTCCTCAACAACAGGAGCTGCTGCAACTACAGCTGCAATTGGTTCTGGTGTTGAAAGAATTCCATCACCGTAACCTTCAACGCCATCGCGCTTTTCGCGAATCTTTGCAGCCTTACCGCGTAGATCGCGTAGGTAGTAAAGCTTGGCGCGACGTACTTCGCCCTTCTTTACTAATTCAATCTTTTCAATAACTGGTGTGTGAACTGGGAATGTGCGCTCTACGCCAACACCGTAAGAAACTTTACGGATTGTGAAAGTCTCGCGAACTCCATCACCTTGGCGACGGATAACGATTCCCTGGAAAACCTGAAGACGGCTCTTGCTACCTTCGATAACACGGACGTGAATCTTGAGCTCATCACCAGCACGAAACTGTGGGATGTCTTTGCGCAGCGATGCTGCATCTACGGAGTCAAGAATGTTCATGGAATTCGTCCTTTTTTATCTTTATCTCTTAAGCACCGGCTTTGGCAGGTGCAGACTGCGTATCTTGCCACAGAAGGGGCCTTGAGCGTAAATCGGGTAAATCTAGGCGGGAATCTCCCGCATGAGCCCAGCATGCAGGTGGGCACCGCCTGCCACCGTTAACTCCATCCCCCGCCATGAATGCGTGGTGACAACTGCCCCAGCTTCAGTGGCAATGAGAGCCCCAGCCGCTAAATCCCACTCCTTTAATCCAGTTTCGATGTAGCCATCCACCATTCCCGTTGCCACACAACACAGATCAGTTGCAGCAGCGCCCATTCGGCGAATGTCTCGAATCTTTGGAATCAATTGATTCACCAAATCTAATTGGTTAATTCGATCTTTGAGTTCATATGCAAAACCAGTTGCTATCAAAGCTCGGTTTAGTTCAATGGGTTCATTGCAGGAAATCAGTTGATTATTGAGGAAAGCACCACCACCACGGGTTGCATGCCATGTGGAATCAATTGTGGGCGCATGCACCACACCTGCCACTGTTCCTTGAGAATCTTTAACGGCAATGCTGATGTTCCAGCCAGGTAGGCCATAGAAATAGTTAACAGTTCCATCTACTGGATCTATCACCCAGGTGTAACCGGATGTACTCACCCTCTCTGCGCCTTCTTCACCAATGATTCCATCATCTGGGCGGGCAGCAAGAATGGCGTTAACAATGAGCTTTTCACTTGCAATATCCATCTGTGTTGCAATATCAATTGCAGTTGATTTAGAAGTTAACTCCCAAGATGCTGGGCGATCAACAAGTAATTGGCCAGCTTGCTTGGCAATATCCAAAGCCAGCGCTAAGAGTTCATCATTAATGCTCACGTGCACATCCTAACCCTGTCATAGGATGTGTCACATGTTCTCGGCATATACAACCCTGTTTCGCACTCCGGGAGCGATGAAGTTTTCTATTTCAGGCCTTATAGGCCGAATGCCAGTTTCTATGGATTCATTGGCCCTGATTTTTATTGTTGTGGCAGTCAGTGATTCTTATGCATTAGCTGGAGCGCTAAGCGCAGTTGCATCCATAGTTATCTCTATCGCAAACCCATTTTGGTCAAGGCTTGCAGATCGCATCGGGCAACGAAAGATGTTGCTTCGAGTGGTACCGATGAAAATCATTGGCCTTTCACTCTTTATTGCACTGGTGATGAATGGAGCACCGGTCTGGAGCTGGTTTGTTTCCATCGTTGTGGCTGAACTTGCAGCAATCAACACAGGCGGATTAGTACGCCGCCGTTGGCTGCATGTCTTAAACCCTGATAAATCATCTACGGCTGAAGATGAAACAGATAAGCATGTAGTCAATACCGCTTACTCCTATGAAGCTTTGATGGATGAAGTTGTCTTTATCGTTGGTCCAATTACTGCCACAGCTTGTGCAACTTCGATTGCTCCGGCTGCAGGTCTGATCGCTGGAATGATTTTGATGTCTATTGGTCTGCCACTCTTTGCAATGCAACGGGCAACTGAGCCACCACCTTCCCCGGTCCGAATTAAAGATCCACATCCTCCAGTTATTGGAATACCAATCGTTCAGGCCATCGCACTTGCCACAACTTTTACTGGCGGTTTCTTTGGAGCTATTTCAATTACTGTTGTTGGATTTGCAGAAAGCCAAGGGCAAAAATCCCATTCTGGATTACTGCTAGGTCTGTGGGCATCTGGCAGCGCAGTGATGGCCATTATTAATGGGCTCATAAAATGGAAAACACCATACGCTGGCCGTTTTCTAATCTTTTTAACTGCCCTGACTGCACTATCGATTCCATTTATATTTGTGGATTCAATATTCTGGCTAGCCGTTGCGCTCTTCTTTAACGGCTTTGCCATCGCGCCACTGATTGTTAACGCCTATGGCGCTGTGCAAGAAGTCGTGCCCAGTGAACAGATCACTGAATCTTTCACGTGGGTCGTTGCCGGCATGCCGCTAGGTGGTGCAATCTCTAGCGCCCTTGGCGGATGGATCATTGATACCTATGGGGCACAAAGCGCTTTCTGGGTGCCCTTGGGATTTATGTGTGCAGCTTTATTAGCCACACTGCCCTATTTTCGGGTTTACAAGGGGCTCATCCATTACTCTCTGAACCGTGACTGAGCTTAGATTAAATGGCAAAAGTGAGGACGGTACTCACTTGTCCCTGCACGATAACGATGGCAATGAGTTCACTGTTCGCATCAGTGACACTTTGCGTGCCACAGTTAATCAACCTCGTCTTTCTGCAGTTCCAGAACAAGAAGCTGACACAATTTCTATCAAAGAGATTCAGCGTCGCTTGCGTGCTGGTGAGTTAGCTGAAGAGTTAGCACGCGAAAATAATATTCCGATTGAAAAAATCGAACGCTTCTCTGGTCCAATCTTGCAAGAGCGCATCTACATCATTGATCAAGCTCAACAAGTATCTGTTCGCAAAGAAGGAAGCCGCGAACCAGTGAACTTATTAGGTGTTGTTGTTTCTCGCCTTGCTCCTCGCAATATCGATCTTTCAGATCTTTCGTGGAACACATGGCGCCATGAAGATTCAACGTGGACTGTTGAGCTACATTATCCAAACACCAGTGGTGTTGGAATTGCGCAATGGAACTTTGACACAACTCGTCGCACACTCACATCTATGGATGAAAACGCTCGTTGGATGATGGGCGATGAACCACCTGCGCGTCAGATGCCAACGCCCGGCCTTGTCTATTCAGATGCAAATCACCCTTCCTTGCGCGAAGAAATCACCCCTATGCCAGAAGTTCCACGCTTGGCAGTTATTCGTGAACTCCCAGATGATGAGGCTGCGCGCGATGGTGTTGTTGCACGAGCAAAGGTTCCAAGCTGGGATGAAATTATGTTCGGCATCAAACCTACTGAAGATTAGTAATTAACTAAGCGTTGTAGTTAGCAATCCAACTTCAGATTCAATCTCACTATCCCCGCCATGGTGTCCCACCATCGCACCTTCCTTTTCAGCGCGCTCTGGATCAAGTAAAACAACTCCGCTCTGGGCAATAGCAATGACTTCCCCCATGCGATCAAGTGCATCAGCACTAATTTCATCACCAAAGAGCTTAGTTGTAACTACTTCTTCGCGAGTCAGAACAGTTGCCTTTTCTCCCAAATATTCCTGCCATCTACTTGCTAATTCACTTCGTGCACTCACGCTGTCGTTATCCGGTGAGAGATAAAGATGTCTTGCCCTTGGCTCTCCCCCAATAACGGCCACACCTTCTAATAAGGGATTATCTTGTCCAATAATTATTTTTTCACTTGCATTAACCATTCCGTGATCAGAAGTGAGCCAAATTCGGGTGCCATGTGGCATCTCTTTCATAAGGTTTGAAAACATTTGATCAATCATGGAAAGGGCCGCTAACCACTTCTCACTTCCAACACCATCACTATGACCAGCTGCATCTAAATCATTGACATAGAGATAAACAAAAGAAGGAGTCTTTTGTAGCGCTGCTTTAGTCTCTGCAATCAAATCTGCTGCAACATTTGCGCCTTTGTAGTTTGCTCCGCGAAAGACTGCTCGCGTGAAGCCGGAGTTCTCATAGCGCTTAGCTGCAACGTGTGTGACATTAATGTTTTCAGCTACTGCGCGCTCAAACAACGTTGGCACGGGTTGCCAGTTCATAGGATCAACACGTTCATCCCATTTAAGAGCGTTGAGAATTCGACCACCACTTCGTGGAACTTGCACGGTGTAACCGAGCATTCCGTGCACGCCAGGCAACGTTCCAGTTGTTAGCGTTGCAAGTGATGTGGCAGTAGTAGATGGAAATGAAGTTTTTATCGTCGAGAACTTTGTGAGCCGGGCGATAGTTGGCATGGCATCTGCGTATTTTTCTATAACATCTGCGCCAAAGCCATCGATAAGAAATAGAAGTTCACGCCCACTGGGTGAAGGCCCAATCGCTAAAAGGTCTTCGGAAGTCGATAGCCCCAAGGATGTAAAGATCGATGGAGTTATCTGGGACAAATGCACGTTCATATCTTCTCATTACATCGGCTAAGGTTGTCCCATGAAGAGTGCAATTAAGTATTCAACTGAGGTTTCTGCTGCAATTGCAGCCGGAACACCCATCGTTGCACTCGAATCTACGATTATTAGCCATGGATTGCCACGCCCATCCAATCTTTTAGTTGCCCAAGAGTGCGAAAGCATTATTCGAGCACGCGGGGCCGTCCCAGCCACAATCGCTCTCCTTGATGGCGTTGTTCATATCGGTCTTGAAGCAAGTGAACTCGACGCCATCGCTAATCGTGATGACATTTCCAAAGCATCTAGTCGAGATTTAGCCATCATCATTGCTCAAGGCAAAAGCGCCGCAACTACTGTTGCAGCCACAGCTCACATCGCAGCAATTGCTGGAATCAAAGTATTTGCAACCGGTGGTCTTGGCGGCGTTCATAGAGGTGCAAATGAATCATTCGATGAATCTGCTGACTTAACTGCGCTTTCACAGTTGGATATGACTGTTGTCTGTGCTGGAGTGAAATCAATTCTGGATGTTCATGCGACTTTAGAGCGCCTTGAAACCCTAGCCATTGGCATCGTTGGTTATAAGACCAACCGCTTTCCAGGTTTCTACTTAACTGATTCAGGCTTTGAAATCGAACACCGCGTTGATTCAGCCGAAGAGATCGCCGCAATCATTAAAGCCCGCAGCCAAGTTGCAACCTCTAACCATGCATTGATCGTTACTAACCCAGTTGAAAAGCAGATGGATAAGGCGCGCCATGATGAAATCTTGGCAACTGGTATGGCAAATGCTGCCCGTGATGGAATTGATGGAAAGTATGTAACACCATATCTACTTGAACATTTCCACACCGCCAGCAAAGGTGAATCACTTGCTATTAACACTGAAATCATTAAATCTAACTGCGCACTAGCTGCAGATATAGCGATGGCGCTTAAATGAAAAAGATTTTGTGTATTGGCGATCTAGCCCTGGATGTTATTTCCCAGCTCAAAGAGCCAATCAACTATGGCAATGACACTGCCAGCAGAATTTCTAGCCACCCAGGCGGACAAGCTGCAAATGTTTCAACCTGGATTACTCGCACCCACTCCAAAGCTCAGTTAGTAGCCCGCGTTGGCAATGATCCTGTTGGCTTTGCCCTTATCTCTGATTTAGATAAATACGGCGTGGAACACATGAATTTGATGCACTCAGGGCGTCCAACTGGTGTTGTGGTTATTTTGGTTGATGCCAATGGTGAGCGAACAATGTTTCCAGATAATGGGGCAAATGCCGATCTTGAAGTAAGTGATTTGCCTCCACTAGATGATGTGGACGGTGTGTACTTGAGTGGTTATGCCCTACTAGATTTTCGCAGTCGCGACGCAGTTCTTTCTATGATTGCAAAGATCAAAGCAGCTGGAAAGCCAATTTACTTTGATCCAACAACAACTGGAGCAATGAAGATTGTTTCCCGTGATGAAGTCTTATCCTGGGTCAAATTGATGGATGGAATTCTTCTTAACTCTGAAGAAGCTCTCTATCTAGGTGATGCTAAAGATGTTGAAACGGCAGAAAAGAATCTAACTGCTTACACGCCACTTGTTGTCATCAAATTAGGTTCTCGCGGCGCAATGGCTGTTCATGGCGACATCGTTGCAAAGGTGTCAGCCGTCACTACCAATGTGGTCGACACAACAGGTGCTGGAGATTCATTTGCTGCTGGATTTATTCCAAAGTGGCTAGAAACAAATGATTTACAGGCATCCCTTTCAGCCGGAACTGCATTGGCGGCAAAGTGTGTAGCAACTGTTGGGGCGCGCCCTCCCCTAGATTAAGCAACTCTCTTGGCACAATGCTCCAATGGCAACTGCGAAGACTCCCGCGAAAACTGCGGCAAAGGGGAAAAAACCCGTCGGTCCAAAACCTGGTGAATACCCAGGCAAGATCGTTGATATCGATGTTTCTAAGGAAGTTTCTGAATCTTTTCTTGAGTATGCATACTCAGTAATTTATTCACGTGCACTTCCAGATGCACGCGATGGTTTAAAGCCAGTTCACCGTCGCATCTTGCATCAGATGGCAGATATGGGACTTCGCCCAGAGCGCGGACATGTTAAGAGTGCGCGTGTAGTTGGTGAAGTAATGGGTAAGTTGCACCCTCACGGAGATGGCGCAATTTATGACGCACTCGTTCGCATGGCGCAATCTTTTTCTATGCGCTTGCCTCTTATCGATGGCCACGGAAACTTTGGTTCACTCGATGCCGGTCCTGCAGCGATGCGCTATACCGAAGCCCGCCTTGCATCTGCTGCGATGGCAATGGTTGCAGAAGCAGATGAGAACACCGTTGACTTTGGTCCTAACTATGACGGCCAGTTAGCTGAACCTCTTGTTCTTCCTGCTGCTTATCCCAACCTGCTCGTTAACGGCGGTTCTGGAATTGCTGTGGGTATGGCCACCAACATGGCTCCACATAATCTGGGCGAAGTTATCGCTGCAACTAAGTTTTTGATTGAAAACCCATCTGCCACAGTTAAGCAGTTAATGAAATATGTTCCTGGTCCAGATTTTCCAACAGGCGGAGAACTTGTTGGCCTTGAAGGTGTGCGCGAGGCTTATGCAACCGGTAAGGGTTCATTTAAAGTGCGCGCCAGCGTTGAGATCGAAAAGGTCTCCACACGCAAAATGGGAATTGTTATTAAAGAACTTCCCTTCACAATCGGGCCTGAAAAGGTTGTTGAGCGAATTGCAGCCCTTGTTAAAGCTAAGAAAATCCAAGGGATTAGCGACATCATCGATTTAACTGATGGCCAGACCGGTACCAACGTAGTTATTGAGATTAAGAACGGCTTTGAACCAGAAGCAGTCCTAGAACAGCTCTATGCACTTACTCCTATGGAAGATGCCTTCTCCATCAATGCTGTTGCATTGGTTAAGGGAAAGCCTCAGACTCTTGGATTAAAAGAGCTGCTTAAAGTCTTTATTGAACACCGCATTGAAGTTGTTCGTCGTCGCTCTGAGTTCCGCAAAGCAAAGGCAGAGGGACGTTTAACTCTTGTTGATGGACTCTTAAAGGCGATTATCGATATCGATAAGGTCATCAAGATTATCCGCGGCAGCGATGATGCAGCTGCTGCTAAAGAGAAGTTAATGAAGGACTTTAAGTTAAACGATGAGCAAACTACCTATATCTTGGATATGCCACTTCGTCGTTTAACGAAAATGAGCAAGCTAGAACTTGAAACTGAGCAAAAAGAACTCAAATCAACTATTGCAGAACTGACAAAGCTTCTAAAAAGTGAAGATGCGATCAAAGCACAGGTTTCAGATGAATTAACCGCAGTTGGTAAGTCATTTGCAACCGCCAGAAAAACTCGAATTGGCGCTGCCTAAGCTCTAAGCGTTAAACTACGGCGTGATTTCAACCCAAGCGCTAGAACTTCGAGCAGGTGCTCGCCTGCTCGTTAAGGGCGTGACTGTGCGCATCAATAGCGGTGACCGCATTGGTTTTGTGGGTAGAAACGGTGCAGGTAAATCCACTCTTGCAAAAGTATTAGCAGGTGAAACTATGCCTGCAGGGGGCGCGGTAAATCGCACAGGAAAAATTGGTTACCTGCCACAAGATCCACGCACTGGTGATGAACCTGGCACAGTAATCGAGCGCATTCTCTCTGCCCGTGATTTAGATCAGATTTCACATCGCATGCGCGCTGTGGAAGAAGAGATGGCAACTGCCCAAGGTGAAGCCCTTGAAAAAGCAATGGATCGCTACACCCGTGTTGAACATGAGTTCAGTGCCGCCGGTGGATATGCAGCAACGGCTGAAGCAGAAGCGATTGCAACATCTTTGGGTGTGACAGAGGCAGTCTTTGGACACGAGCTCTCCACACTCTCTGGTGGTCAACGCCGCCGTATTGAATTGGCTCGCATCCTTTTTAGCGGTGCTGAGACTTTGCTTCTTGATGAGCCAACTAACCACTTAGATGCTGACTCCATTATGTGGCTGCGAGAGTTTTTAGCTAAATACTCCGGCGGCCTTGTCATCATCTCCCACGATGTGAACTTGATTGAAACCGTTGTTAACAAAGTTTTCTATCTCGATGCCAACCGCAACGTTATCGATGTATATAACTTGGGTTGGAAGGCATACCTTCTCCAGCGCGAACAAGATGAACACCGCCGTAAGAAAGAGCGCGCCAATGCTGAAAAGCGTGCAGAGATTTTGCAGAAGCAGGGCGAGAAGATGCGTGCAAAGGCATCGAAGGCAACTGCTGCCCAAGGCATGTTACGTAGAGCGGAAAAACTTCGCAGCGGTCTAGAAGATGTTCGTGTGAACGACAAAGTTGCACGTCTGCGCTTTCCAACTCCTGCCCCATGTGGCAAGACTCCCCTTTCTGGTGAAGAGCTTTCAAAGTCTTATGGCTCACTTGAAATCTTTACCGATGTTTCTTGTGTGATTGATAAAGGCTCTCGTGTTGTAATCCTTGGTCTTAACGGTGCTGGTAAAACAACACTTCTTAGAATTCTGGCCGGTGAACTTGAATCCGATACTGGAAAAGTTGAACAAGGCCACGGCTTAAAGATTGGTTACTACGCCCAGGAACATGAATCCCTGGACTTTGAGCGCACAGTCTTAGAGAACATGATGTCTGCAACGCCAGATCTGCGTGAACCAGAAGCTCGTAATACTTTAGGTTCATTCCTTTTCATCGGCGATGATGTTCACAAACCCGTCAAGGTCTTATCTGGTGGTGAGCGAACACGTCTTGCTCTAGCTGTTCTCGTTGTCTCTGCTGCAAATGTATTGCTCCTAGATGAGCCAACAAATAACTTAGATCCAGCATCTCGCGCCGAAATCCTGGGAGCACTTGCTGAGTATCAAGGCTCAGTCATCATGGTTTCTCACGATGAAGGCGCTGTGCAATCACTCAAACCTGAGCGAGTTATCTTGTTGCCAGATGGCGATGAGGATCTATGGAAAGACGAGTACTTCGACTTAGTTTCTATCGACTAAGCGTCGATATGTTCGCGATCAATCTCAGCGTTAGCAATAAATTCCTTGCGTGGGGCAACATCACTGCCCATCAATAGTTCAAACATGGCCTCGGCAGCTGATGCGTCAGAGACTGTGATGCGACGTAGTGTGCGGGCATCTGGATCCATGGTTGTTTCGCGCAGCTGATCTGCATCCATTTCGCCCAGACCTTTATAGCGCTGAATAGGCTCTTTCCAACGCTTTCCGCTCTTCTTTAAATCTGCAGTAATTTTCTTCATCTCATCATCGCTATAGGTGTAGATGTATTCACCCTTCTTTCCTCCCCCGCCCATTACTTCAATGCGGTGCAAAGGTGGGATAGCAGCAAATACACGGCCCGCATCAATCAGAGGGCGCATATATCGATACATCAGCGTTAATAGCAAGCAGCGAATGTGTGCGCCATCAACGTCAGCATCTGACATCAAAATAACGCGGCCATAGCGGGCTTCATCTAGTTCAAATGACTTTCCAGAGCCTGCGCCAATGACCTGAATAATTGATCCGCACTCTTTATCTTCAAGCATCTGCGAAAGAGAAGCTTTTTGAACGTTAAGAATCTTTCCGCGAATTGGCAAAATCGCTTGGAACTCAGAGTTACGTGCAGCCTTGGTTGTGCCAAGGGCTGAGTCGCCTTCCACGATAAATAGCTCTGTGCGTGTTACATCCTCTGAACGACAATCAGATAACTTCGTTGGAAGTGATGATGATTCCAAAGCGTTCTTGCGGCGTTGCAAATCTTTATGAGCACGAGCACTAATGCGTGTGCGGGAAGCTGCTGCGATCTTTTCAAGTACTAAGCGCCCATTAGCTTTATCAATGCGCTTTGAAGTATTGAAATACTCTTTCATCTTATCTGCCACAACTGCTGAAACTATTCGCGTGGCAGCAGCTGTTCCTAGAACTTCCTTCGTCTGACCTTCAAACTGTGGTTCAGACATTCGAACAGTGACAACAGCAGTTAAACCCTCGATGACGTCATCTTTAATGACATCGATTTCCTTGTTGGCAAGAGTTTTAGTCGAGCGAAGCGCCTCATTAACGACCTTGACCAAAGCGCGCTCAAAGCCCAGTACGTGTGTTCCACCCTTTGGCGTTGCAATGATGTTTACGAATGAGCGCTGCGTGGTCTCAAAACCATTGCCCCACTTCATGGCGATATCAACTTCCATATCGCGCTCAACTTCAGTTGAAACCATGTGGCCTTTATCGTCTAGAACAGGAACAGTCTCTTGGTAATGACCGGTGCCATAGATACGGATGACATCTCCCACGGCTTCATCGGGTTGTAAGAAATTACAGTATTCAGTGATTCCACTCTTGTGGAAGAAAGTCTCTGTTGTCTTGGTCTTTGTGCGGTTGTCATTAACAATCAGTGTTAAACCAGGAACTAAGTAAGAAGTCTGGCGAGCACGTGCATAGATATCTTCTAAATCAAGCTCTGCCTCTTTAAGGAAAATCTGGCGATCACTCCACCACTTAATGCGTGTGCCAGTAACTTTGCTAGAGATTTTGCCAATAACGCGTAATCCTGATTTTGGTTCAAATGGTGCTTTTGGTCCATCGCCATCAAAGATTCCTGCAACACCGCGTTGAAATGACATCCAATAAATCTTGCCATCGCGATCAACTTCAGCATCTAGGCGAGATGCAAGTGCGTTCACTACGGATGCACCAACACCGTGCAGACCACCAGATGCTGCATATGAACCGCCACCGAATTTTCCACCTGCGTGCAATTTAGTGAGAACTACTTCAACACCAGTTAAACCAGTCTTGGGTTCTTTATCTACAGGAATTCCGCGACCATCATCATGGACTTCAACAGAACCATCTGATTCAAGATTAATTTCAATTTTCTTACAATGTCCAGCCAGTGACTCATCTACTGAGTTATCAATGATTTCCCACAAGCAGTGCATGAGTCCACGTGAGTCTGTGGAGCCGATATACATACCTGGGCGCTTGCGAACGGCATCGAGACCCTCTAAAACCGCTAGATCTTTTGCGGTATAGCTATCCTGCACATTTGTCGCAATATCTTTTTCGGCCACGGGGCGAAAGGTTATCGCCCGTAGGCGCAAATGAGTTGCAAGCGCGCCGAATACGTCTCAGATACTGGAAATATCGATATTTGCCCAGCAAATTAACATCAATTTAACGAAAATAATTTAATTATAACGAGCGGGGAATATCCAGACATGGTTTGATGTTCCATAGGAAGTAAGACACAACGCACGAACGGAGAGAGATATGTCAGAACAATTGATGCTCGAATCAGTACCTCTTAACGCCCTTGACCGTTGCGACCGCTGCGGAGCCCAGGCTTATGTTCGCGCTGTGCTTCTAAACGGCGGAGAACTCATGTTCTGTGCTCACCATGGCAAGGAATATGCCGAAAAGCTAAAGAGCGTTGCTGCAAAGATTGTCGATGAGAGCGAAAAGCTCGTCGAGACTCCTTCTATTTAATCTTTTTTAGCAGCCTTATCTCTGTGTGATCCATCGCAGTTTGGCTTATCTTTTGATAGTCCACAGCCACAAAACTTCACATTTTCTTTAGTTTCTAAAATATTGCCTTCGCGATCAACGAAATCAACTGCGCCAATAATCTTAATTGAACCACTCTCAGGGTTAATAAAGATTCGTGCGTTAGTCATGGATTAATCCAAGTAGTCGCGAAGGACCTGGCTGCGAGATGGGTGACGTAGCTTTGACATTGTCTTTGATTCAATCTGGCGAATACGCTCACGTGTAACGCCATAGACCTTTCCAATTTCATCCAACGTCTTTGGTTGTCCATCAGTTAAACCAAATCGCATTGCAACTACACCAGCTTCACGCTCTGAGAGCGTATCTAGAACTGAGTGCAACTGCTCTTGCAATAATGTGAATGAAACCGCATCAGCTGGAACAACAGCTTCAGAGTCTTCAATCAAATCACCGAACTCAGAATCGCCTTCTTCACCCAGTGGTGTGTGAAGTGAAATTGGTTCGCGGCCATACTTTTGAACTTCGACAACCTTTTCAGGTGTCATATCCAGCTCTTTAGCTAACTCTTCTGGGGTCGGTTCGCGACCTAGATCTTGAAGCATCTGGCGCTGAACACGTGCCAACTTATTAATAACTTCAACCATGTGAACAGGAATACGGATTGTGCGGGCCTGGTCAGCCATTGCACGTGTAATTGCCTGGCGAATCCACCATGTGGCATAGGTTGAGAACTTATAACCCTTTGTGTAGTCAAACTTCTCAACGGCGCGAATCAAACCTAAGTTACCTTCTTGAATAAGGTCAAGGAAAAGCATTCCACGACCGGTGTAGCGCTTTGCAAGAGAGACAACCAGACGAAGGTTTGCTTCTAGCAAGTGGTTCTTTGCACGCTTTCCATCTTCAACAAGCCATTCAAGTTCACGCTTTAACTTCTTTTCAATCTTCTTCTCATCTTTAAGCTTTGCTTCAGCAAAAAGACCTGCTTCAACGCGTGTAGCAAGCTCCACTTCAAGCTCTGCATTAAGTAGTGCCACGCGGCCAATTTGCTTCAGGTAATCCTTTACTGGATCTGCTGTAGCACCAGCGGTCATAACTGTCTGGGCAGGGGCGTCATCTTCTTCAGAGGCCTTTAAAGTGAAGGCATTTTCTTCATTGCCAGAAGTATCCTCAGTTAAGTTAACAACGCGTGGTTGGTTGCCCTTATCTTCTTCTTCCCCATCAATGATTTCAACAACTTCTTTAATCAAAGTCTCAACATCTTCAAGCTCTACTTCTTCAAGCTCTACTTCTTCCCCATCGATCTTAACGACTGCAGCTTTACCAGTCTTAGCATCAATCTTTGGCGCAGCAACTGGTGCAACCTTTGGCTCAATAAGTGCGTAGTCGCTCTTTTTCAAAATACGAGATGGTGCACCAAGTCCAGCTTTGCGTAGTTTTTCAACAATGACTGGAACTTCAGTTGCTAGCGCACGGGCTTCATCTACTAAATCTTTATCCGTCTTTTTAGGAATGCGGTTGATCGATGTAACACCACGCTTTTCTAGCTCTGCTAGAACTTCATGCTGGCGCAGTACTGCATTTTTAGCATCAACAATTGCTTGAACATCTTTTGCCGTTAAATCTTTCTTGAGTGCAATCTTTACAGGTGCAACTTTTTTCGCAGGTGCGGCCTTTTTAACTGGCGCTGCCTTCTTGGCCGCTACTTTCTTTGCAGGGGCCGCCTTTTTTGCTGCAGCTTTCTTTACTGGCGCGCTCTTTTTGGCAGGGGCTGTTTTTTTAGCAGCAGTTTTCTTTACAGGTGCAGCTTTTTTTGTAACAGCTTTCTTTAACACCTTGTTTTTGAGCGCACTAAATACAGCCACAATTGTCCTTTGGTTTTTATCAGCGAGCGCGCTGATGCGATGGCTATATTATAATTTGTCCACAGGGGTAAATGCACATCCAAAAGCGATAATTCGACCCTTATTTAGCTAAATCCAACGCCGTTCTAATCACATTTCCAACAGATTCAACCTCCACCAGGAAGCCATCGTGGCCAAATGGCGATGAAATCGTGACTAAAGGCGCAGCGTGAGGTGCAAAGTCAGCGATTTCAGCCTGCAGGCGCACAGGAAAGAGGCGATCGGTGTCAATGGAGACGGCAACAACTGGAACTGAGATGGATTCAAGGGCTGCAGCCACTCCTCCTCGGCCACGGCCAATGTCATGAGAAATCATGGCCTCAGTCAGGGCTATATAGGTATTGGCATCAAAGCGATGGGCCAACTTATCGGCCTGATGATCTAGATATGACTCAACGGCATAGCGTCCCGTGTCATCGCCTTGGAGTTCTCGCCCAAAGCGAATATCCATTTCGGCTTCAGTTCTATACGTCAGATGGGCAATACGTCGTGCAATGCCCATTCCAGCTATTGGTCCGGCATCTTGTTCATAGTAATCACCATTGTTGAAGTTGGGATCAGTTTTTATTGCGCGCAGTTCAATAGACCATGTTCCAATCTGATCACCAGTTGCAACTGCAGAAGAGCCAATCGTGCAGATTGCACCAACACGATGTGGCAACTGCACAGCCCATTCCAATGAACGCATGCCGCCCAGGGATGGTCCAACTGCCAAGCGATATTTCTCAATCCCCAGCACATCACTAAATTGAATTTCAGCCTTGACCATGTCACGAATTGTCAGAGATGGAAAACGAGAACCATATCTTTTGCCATCAGGGGCAAGGGAGGACGGACCAGTTGATCCCTGGCATCCACCAATAACATTGGGACAGACAACAAAATATTTGTTTGTATCAAAAGGCAATCCTGGCCCCACCATCGATGGCCACCAGCCAGCAACATCTGACCAACCAGTCATCGCATGGTTAACTAAAATCGCATTATCTTTTTTAGCATTTAACTCGCCCCAGCTTTGATAGGCGATAGTCACATCTTTGAGTACTTCACCATCTTCAAGGCCGACATCGCCGATTTTTAGAAAACGCCGATCACCGGGTGCATGGTGTTCAAGCCATGCCCCGGTTACCGAAGCGTTAATTTCTCTCATCTAGCGGGCTGCAGCAAAACCATCTGCTAAATCTGCCTTGATATCTTCGATATCTTCAAGACCAACAGATAAGCGGATTAAGCCGGGCTTGACGCCTGCATTGAGTAATTCCTCAGGTGAGAGTTGTGAGTGAGTAGTCGATGCTGGATGAATAACTAGTGATCTCACATCACCAATATTTGCAACATGTGAGTGCAAGCGCAACCCTTCAACAAACTTCTGTCCAGCCTCAATTCCACCCTTGATTTCAAAGGAGAGCACTGAGCCTGAACCCTTCGGTGCATACTTTGTGGCAAGTTTGTTGTATGAATTACTTGGTAGAGATGAGTAATTAACTTTCTCAACCTGTGGGTGGCTCTCTAGCCATGTAGCAACTGCCTTAGCATTTTCTAAATGTTGTTTCATGCGAAGAGTCAGCGTCTCAAGACCTTGAGCCAGAAGCCATGCATTAAATGGGCTCACAGCAGCTCCGATATCGCGAAGAAGGGTCAGACGAATTTTGAAGATGTAGGCAAGATTTGCACCAAATGCTGATCCAACCCCTAGAGCCTGGGCATAGACAAGGCCGTGATAGGAAGGATCTGGAGTGTTAAAGCTTGTGAACTTTTCAGGATAGAGCGCATAATCAAAGTTACCTGAATCCACAATCGCACCCACTACTGCATTTCCGTGACCAGCAAGAAACTTAGTTGCCGAGTGAACCACTACATCTGCACCAAATTCGATTGGCTTAATAACATAGGGTGTTGCCACAGTGTTATCGACAATTAATGGCACATGATTTTCGTGAGCAACCTTTGCAACTGCAGCGATATCTAAAATATCGTTATTAGGGTTTGAAATCGTCTCACCAAAAAATGCTTTGGTATTAGGGCGAACTGCCTTAGCCCACTCTGCTGGATCATTGGGGTTATCAACGAAAGTAACCTCCACGCCAAAAGTTGGCAAGGTGTAATGGAACAAGTTATATGTGCCACCATAGAGATACTTCGATGAAACAATATGATCTCCAGCCGTTGCAACAGCTAAGACTGCAAAAGTTGTAGCAGCAGAACCTGAAGCAAGCAGCAGAGCTGCAACGCCACCCTCGAGTGATGCAATGCGCTTTTCAACAACATCTTGCGTCGGGTTCATGATGCGGGTATAGATATTGCCTAACTCTGCCAAACCAAAAAGATCTGCTGCATGTTTTGTATCGCGGAATTGATATGCAGTGGTTTGATACAGAGGAAGTGCACGTGCTCCAGTTGTTGGATCTGCAACTTGTCCGGCGTGAATTTGACGCGTTTCAAAAGCTGCTTCTTCAAGTGAAAAGGTTGACATGTGAGTAATTCCTCCCAGTTATGGGAACACCTAAAAATAGATATGCCAACAAGGGGCATAACTAGTGGAATTAGGTGTTCCACGCTTATCGACTGCGTTGTGCTAGTCGATCTGGTCTTCACCCGGAGCACCCCACCGTGGTGGAGGGTTGCCGTCTAGTAAGCCGGGGCTAAACACTAGAACTCGTGACCTAGGGCAAACCTTAACAGAAGCCCCCTGCTACTCGAAAATCCCGGCAGTGACCTTGGGGTGTAGCTCAATGCGCATGGCAGCAAAAGCATTAGCAGGCCAGCCTGAACCAAAGACTCTGCGCAGCAAAATAGTCAGGGAATAGCCAGGTGCATCAGCGCTAGCGCGATCTAAGGATCTATAAGCAAGTGGAGTATCAGAGCGCTCATAGGCCAGGGTTGCAAACAATGTAGCAACAGGTGCAACAAAGCCTTTGGGGGCAATTTGTAATAAGTAATGCCACATCCGCCAATACGTTTCAAAGCTTTCTGAGTTATGTGTGCCCAGAGCAAAATCTCGCACTTGAATATCGCTCAGGCGCCCAATAACCCGTGCAATCAAATCAGGATTACTTGCCACGCCATATTTTTCAAACTCGGTTGCTAAATCAATGACCGCCGTTGCCCCGTCTCGCTGCATAAAGGATAGGTCTGGGCTATCTGGATCAACGCTAAAGCTTGTAACGAGGGCAACAAAGTCCTTATCACTTGCAAGTGGAAGGGATGCTATTTCTAACTCTTCATAATCTGTTGTCATTATCTGCTCATTTCGTAAAAGTAGAGTTAGCAGATACCACGGTGATAACTGCAAAAGATGGGATTTTGATAGTTCCTGTGATGGCTCTGGTTGCCCCGTTATGTTTGAAGGTGCCATTCCATGTGGCAATCAAGCTCACGTAATAGGTGCCAGGGCGTTTATAGGTATGTGTGATTTTCTGATTGGGATAAGGAGCCCCTGGTTCAGTAGTTTGAAAAACTTCCCCGTCCCCCCACTGCCAGGCAAAGCCAGGACGCAGTGCAACATCGATAACTTCACCAATGATGTCGACTCGAGATTGAAAGAGAGTGGGCAGATCACACCAGAAAATAACTGGCACATGCACTAGCGGTTCAAACTCTGGTTGATAGGCAATAGTGGCTGTTGGAACCATTTTGATTAATCGATCACTTAAATTAACGCTGGTAGTAACCACTTTTTTCACACGCACCCGTGGTTTGTATGTGCGCTTAACAGTTGGAACAGCTTTAGGTTTTGGTGGAAACCACAGCGTTGGCTTTGGTGTAGGTGCAACCACGGTGCGCTTTTTAACTACTGCGCCCCCGTTACCCTTTTTTGCCGTAATGATGATCTGGTTATTTTGGGTGAAAACATCAACACAGGCGCTGGTTGTGCAATCAGCTATTGCGCTAGCGGGGGTGGAGAGTGAGATAAAAAGGATGAGAACTAATAAGGGCTTCATGTGCAGGCACGATAAATGGGCGCTGGGACTAAACCCTGTGCTCACTGCGCTAACTGTGGATAGTTGTGACACTCTTAGTTCATGAGCGCGCGCGATGGTGATGGTTGGATCCAATGCGCCTGTGGCAATAAGCACTGGGGCCTTAATGGAGCTGCCGGAATCCTTTTAGTGCGTGGAACACAAATCCTTTTGCAACATCGCGCCCCATGGGTTCACAACGGTGACACGTGGGGAATCCCAGGAGGAGCACGTGATAGTCATGAAAGCGTATTAGAGGCAGCAATTAGGGAAGCAAAGGAAGAAACAGGAATTGATCCTGTGCACTTAACTCCTATTCAAACTTTTAGCGATGATCACGGCAGTTGGCGCTATGACACCGTCATTGCCTATGCAACAGATCTATTAGTAGCCCACGAACTCAATGATGAATCCCATGAAGTGCGCTGGGTTGAAATAGATGAAGTAGATGAATTAACGCTGCACCCTAGTTTTGAAAAGTCCTGGCCTGCCCTAAAGGGACTCGTTCAGGCGCTTTAGAGAATCTTGCACCACCGCTTTATCTGATGTGCGCCACAGCGGTGGCATTGAATTAAGTAACACACTTCCATATCGCTTAGTAACAATTCTAGAATCTAAAATCGCAACTACTCCCCGATCATCAACAGATCGAATAAGTCGGCCCGTGCCCTGGGCTAACAACAGCGCAGCACGTGGCAGTGACACCTGCATAAAGCCACTTCCGCCAGCGGCATCTGCTTGGGATGCACGAGCCGACATCACCGGCTCATCTGGGCGTGGGAAAGGAATGCGATCGATTGCAACAAGGATGCAACTATTTCCTGGCACATCCACACCTTGCCACAGCGACATCGTGCCAAGTAATACTGAAGTTTCATCCTTTGCAAAGCGAGCAACCAGAGGACCCACTGCATCACCGCGCTTTTGAGTGATGATCTTGATAGGAAGTTCAGCTAACACTTTGCGCAAATGCGCATCTGCTGCTTCAACCCCGCGCCATGAAGAAAACAAGGCCAAGGTGCGCCCGCCGGCAGCATCAATGAGCTCACCTAACTCAGTGAGCACTTCAATGCTGGGGCCATCTCGCCCAGGTTCTGGTAGATGCTTTGGCATATAGAGAACGCCTTGATTAGCAAAATCAAAAGGGGAACCAACATCGAGCATTTGCACATTTCCTGGATCTAATTCACCTTCAGAGAGCTCGGCATTTAAATCCTCTCCCACAATAAAACCAATGCTTTTAGCTAATGAGTTAAAGGAATTGCCGACAGTTAATGTGGCAGAGGTGGCAATGACTGGTGTTTGCTTAAGCATGTTCTCGCGCAAGACATCTGAGACAGAAAGTGGTGCTAAGTGCAAGGTAGAAAAAGTTGGTTCATACCAGAGCACTAAACCATCTCCGAGTTTTAAAAGCGTGGCAGCAGTTGTTGATACTTCATTGACCGCACCTTTAACACGTGCCCGCTCAGCCATTGCATCGGTATCGATAATTTCATCATCGGCAGTAAGAGATTGAACAATTGCTTGCGCAGCCTCCCTGACTTTTCGAATCGGTGATTCCAAAGATTGTGGGATCTCCTCTAGGCGTCCCTGTGAACCCAGTTCAGTGCGCACGCTTTCCCCGTAATCAACCATGGACTCATGAAAATCATTGGCAGCTTTGTGAAAAGCATCTGCCAGCTTGCCAGGCATGAACTTGCGGGCCATAGCAGCAGCGCGCAGAACGCGACCAGAAGTCAGTTCATCTGTAACAGCCTGGGTTGCTCTATCCATAAACTCATGGGCCTCATCCAAAATAATGCAATCTCGCTCAGGCAATATGGGATGCAGATCCATAATCTCAATGGCAAGCAGGGTGTGGTTAGTAACAACCACATCTGCAGTTTGTGCTTTGCCTTTTGCATTTGCCGCAAAGCACTGGGAACCAAAAGCACAGACATCTGCCCCAACGCACTCTCGCCCAGAAACACTATTAGCTGCCCATACTCGCCTATCCACCTCAGGTGCATCATCTCTATCTCCTGAAACACCCGGGGTCTTAGCCCATGCAATTAAACGTTTTGCATCTTTTTCAAGGGAAGAAACATCCATGACTAACTCGCCATCAGGATCAACATCTTCACTATTCATCTTTTGCAAACAGATGTAGTTGCCAACGCCTTTATAGATCGCATAAGTCACTTCTCGTCCCAGCAGCTTTTCAAGGGCAGGAACAACTGCAGGTAGATCTCTATCTACTAACTGGCGCTGCAGGGCCAAGGTGGCAGTTGCAACTAATACTTTTCGCCCGTGAACAATTCCTGGAATCAAATAAGCAAGTGATTTTCCTGTGCCAGTTCCAGCTTGCACCATTAAGTGATGGCGATCAGTTAAGGCGTTAGCAACAGCTTCAGCCATTTCAATTTGGCCCTCGCGTGGAGCGCCACCAATTGCTTCAACGGCGACATCAAGTGCCTCGCGCACTTTGTTGGACATATCGCTCATGGTGCAACCTTAGTGGTTAGTAATTAACTCATAGAAAAAACCCCGCCAATCGCAGTGATTGACGGGGCTTTTTAACTACTTTTAAGGTTTAGCTGCAACCAGATGTGTTTCCACAACCTTCGCATACATAGCAAGCACCTGACATACGCATCTTGACACCACATGTCATACACAAAGGTGCATCTGCTTTAACTCCAGAGAGTGCTTCCATCAACTCTGTTGATGATCCGTACTCAACTGCAGGTGCTGCTTCAATCTTTACGGCCACTGGCTTTGATACTGTCGCAGGGGCTGCTGATTGGGCGATGGTCTCTGTTGCTGCAGTGATATCTGGTGTGTACTCACCTGTCTCAAGTGCGCGAGCGCGCTCTGAAGATGTGTAGAGACCCATTGCACTGCGTGATTCAAATGGCAGGTAATCAAGTGCCAGACGACGGAAGATGTAATCCATCATGGACTGTGCCATGCGAATATCTGCATCATCTGTCATACCTGCTGGTTCAAATCGCAAGTTAGTAAACTTCTCAACGAATGTCTCTAGAGGCACTCCGTATTGCAGGCCGATTGATACTGCAATCGAGAACGCATCCATCACACCGGCAAGTGTTGATCCTTGCTTACCTAGCTTTAAGAAGACTTCACCGAGTGCGCCATCGGCATATGCACCAGCGGTCATGTAACCCTCAGCGCCGCCAACAGCAAATGATGTTGTAATTGATGGACGTGCCTTTGGAAGACGCTTGCGAACTGCAGCAGCTGGTGCTGATGCTTCAACGGTTGCATCCTTCTTCTTAGCTTTTCCATCAGAGAGTGGCTGTCCCACCTTGCAGTTATCGCGATAAACAGCGAGTGCCTTAACGCCCATCTTCCATGCTTGGAAGTAGACATCTTCAACTTCTTCAACCGTTGCATCTTCAGGCAGGTTCACTGTCTTTGAGATAGCACCTGAAAGGAATGGCTGGCAGGCAGCCATCATGCGAACGTGGCCCATTGGAGCAATCGAGCGAGCGCCAAGTGCGCAGTCAAATACTTCATAGTGCTCTGGCTTTAGCCCTGGAGCATCAATGACGTGACCATTAGCTGCAATGAATTCAACGATTGCTTCTACTGTCTCTTGTGTGTAACCAAGCTTTACAAGGGCCTGTGGCACTGTCTGGTTAACGATCTGCATTGAACCGCCACCAACGAGCTTTTTAAACTTAACCAATGAGAAGTCAGGCTCAATACCAGTTGTATCGCAATCCATCATCAAACCAATTGTTCCTGTTGGAGCTAGAACTGAGATCTGCGCGTTGCGCCATCCATTCTTATCTCCAGTTGAAAGACATGCATCCCAAGCCTTATTAGCCTCAGTCCACACATCGCGATCCAGAGTTGTCTCTGACTTTGCAGCAGATGATGCTGCAGCGTGCTTGCGCATCACGCGAGCATGTGGCTTAGCATTTTGTGCAAAGCCTGCATAGGCGCCAACAATTCCAGCAAGTTCTGCTGAGCGCTTGTATGTAATACCTGACATCAATGATGTGATGGCACCAGCTAGTGCGCGGCCACCCTCTGAGTCATAGGCAAGACCTGAAGCCATAAGAAGTGCGCCAAGGTTTGCATAACCAATACCTAGTTGGCGATATGCCTTCGTTGTGTCACCAATTGCCTCAGTTGGGAAATCAGCGAAGCAGATTGAGATATCCATTGCTGTAATGATCATCTCTGCTGCTCTTCCAAAAGTCTTTGCATCAAATGAACCATCTGATTTTAGGAACTTCATCAAGTTTAGGGATGCCAAGTTACAAGATGAGTTATCAAGTGACATGTATTCAGAGCATGGGTTAGATGCATTGATACGGCCAGTCTCTGGATTTGTATGCCAATCATTGATGGTGTCGTCATATTGAATTCCTGGATCAGCACATGCCCAAGCAGCTTGAGCCATCTTGGTAAAGAGTGTGCGAGCATCAACTGTGTCGATAACTTCACCAGTTGCACGAGCAGTCAAACCAAATGACTCGCCCTTTTCAACTGCGCGCATGAACTCATCTGAAACACGAACTGAGTTATTAGCGTTCTGGTACTGAACAGAAATAATGTCTTTTCCGCCAAGGTCCATATCAAAGCCAGCATCGCGAAGTGCGCGAATCTTGTCTTCTTCCTTAACCTTAGTTTCGATGAACTCTTCGATATCTGGGTGAGAAACATCTAAAACAACCATCTTTGCTGCGCGGCGTGTAGCACCACCAGATTTGATTGTTCCAGCGGATGCATCAGCACCACGCATAAATGAGACTGGACCAGAGGCTGTTCCGCCGGACTTTAGAAGCTCTTTAGATGAGCGAATGCGCGAGAGGTTAAGACCTGCTCCAGAGCCGCCCTTGAAGATCATTCCTTCTTCGCGATACCAGTTAAGGATGCTGTCCATAGTGTCATCAACAGAGAGGATGAAGCATGCACTTACTTGCTGTGGCTCATTTGTTCCCACGTTAAACCACACTGGTGAGTTAAATGAGAAAACCTGATGCATCAACATGTATGTCAATTCATGTTCAAAGATTTCGGCATCTTTATCTGTTGCAAAGTAGCCGTGCTCTTTTCCAGCTTTTGTATAGGTAAGAACTACGCGATCGATAACTTGCTTAAGTGACCACTCGCGATTTTCTGCACCAACTGCGCCGCGGAAGTACTTTGTTGTAACGATCGTTGATGCGTTCACTGACCATGTGTCTGGGTATTCAACACCGTGTTGTTCAAATACGGTCTCACCGGTTTTCCAGTTCTGCTGTACTACATCACGACGTTCCCATTTAACTTCATCGTATGGGTGTACGCCTTCGTTAGTGTAGATACGCTCGATAGTCAGACCCTTACCTTTTATGGTGTTGTGGGCCTTGATTTTCGCTGGTCGGTTGATGACCGTCTCTGACATATGTGGTTCCCCGTATTCTTTTAGTTGTTCTGATTCATTAATGTTTTATTGCTTTGTGGTGCAGTTGTAGTGCTTTTCTCAGTAAT
Source organism: actinobacterium SCGC AAA044-N04 (assembly GCA_000378885.1). Taxonomy (GTDB): domain Bacteria; phylum Actinomycetota; class Actinomycetes; order Nanopelagicales; family Nanopelagicaceae; genus Planktophila. The sequence goes on from KB900464.1 coordinate 41,592, forward strand.
TGGGGAATTACTTTTATTCGATTGCGCCGGAGAATGGCTTGAAGGTATAGCTCGCAGTAGTGCGATCTCACCTTCGAAATCTTCAAGGGAGGCAAAGTTACGGTACACAGAGGCATAACGTAAGTAAGCGACCTCATCGAGTTCTCGGAGTGGCGCAAGGATGGCCATTCCAACTTCTTGAGCTTCAATCTCTGCTTGACCAGTAGAACGTAGTGTTTCCTCCACGCGCTGAGCAAGCAAAACTAGATCATCTTCATTTACTGGACGCCCCTGGCAGGCCTTGCGAACGCCCACAAGGACCTTCTCACGGCTAAATGGCTCAGTGGCACCGCTTCGCTTGATGATGTTGAGCAAAGCTACTTCTTGAGTAGAAAATCTCTGGCTGCACTGTGGGCACTCACGTCGACGGCGAATCTGTGTGCCATCTTCAATCGGACGAGAGTCAACAACACGAGAATCTTCATATCGGCAGAACGGGCAAATCATCTCGGCGTGTCTCCCTTCGAAATCCTAGAAATTCCAACTTTTAGATGTATTGAGCGGAGGAGGAAAACTACCCTAAAAACACTACTTATGGAAGTTTTACTGCCTTCGACCCCTACATATAGTGGGAACTATAAAGCATTTCTCGAGAGTTTGCCTGCCGAGTAGGCAAAAGGGATTGCTAGGGCGTGTCGGGGCTAGCCCTCAAAAGGAATACGAAGCTTTTGCCCTGCTTGAACGTCATAGCCCGCCAGATTATTAGCCTCACGGATCGCCTCAACCATCGCCTGCACATCCCCGCTTGAATAGGCAGAGGCGACAGACCAGAGCGTTGCTCCCCCAGGAACCACCACGGTGACATAGGAGGTTGGGGCTACTACTTGATCACCGGCACCTGATTTAGCGGCAAAACCTGCCGCCAGGACCACAGTCAAGGAAGCTACGAACAAAGTGCGAGCTAGTCGACCACGACGAGTGAGTGATGCGCCGGACGGATTGGTCGTTTGTGTGAAAGGGCTAGAAAAGCCTTGTAAAACACTTGTTTTGCTAGCTAGTGACACTGTGCTCATAGTTTTTCTCCTGCGAACTACCTTGGGGAAGGTATTCGAACAACTGTTCGAATAAGACAATTAAACACCCCACCACTGACAAATGGCAAGTTAAATTCGAACATATGTTTGAATTTTTCCCAAATCTATGCCACCCTATATCCATGAGCACACACACCCCCCAGGGCTTAACCACCCGCCAGGCTGAGATCCTCAATGTCATCGAAACGGCTATGGCCGAACATGGCTATGCCCCCACCATGCGTGAGATCGGCGCAGCCGTTGGCCTGACCTCCACAGCCTCTGTGAAGTATCAGCTCGAGATCTTGGAGCAAAAAGGCTTCATCCGCCGCGATGAGAGCAAGGGCCGTGCACTTGAATTAACCCCTGAGGTAAACGGCGCCCCTATTGGTAAAACAACAATGATTCCACTGGTTGGTCGCATTGCAGCAGGTGGACCAATAACTGCTGAGCAAGAAGTAGAAGAAGTATTTCCTTTGCCTGAGTCCTTTGTTGGAAAAGGTGAGTTATTTATGCTCAAAGTAGTGGGCGAATCAATGATTGATGCAGCTATCTGTGATGGTGACTTTGTAGTTATCCGTTCACAAAAAGATTGCAACAAAGGTGAAATCGTGGCAGCGATGATTGATGGCGAAGCCACAGTAAAGACCTTCTCTAAAAAAGATGGCCACATCTGGCTACTGCCAGCAAATGATGCTTTTGAGCCTATAAATGGCGATAAATGCGAAATCCTAGGAGTTGTTACAGCAGTACTTCGCTCTATTGCCTAACTTATTGCGCGAGTAACAATGACTCTGGCTTGATCCCCGTAGTGCACACTGCCCTCTTCATAGACATCAATTCTCAATATCTCAGGCTCTGCTATTGCACCGAGTGCAACAAGTGATTCCAACTCCCCCGCAAATCCTTTAGCTTCAAAGTGTTCGTTATTTACTCCCACCACTAACCAGCCATTATTTGCAAGTAGTGGCAATAGGTTGCGCAAACACTCTGGCCCTAAGTGGCCATGGGTAAATGTTCCTGAACTAATGAGTGCTTCATACGGTGCATTTTCGTTCGGCACAGCCCGAGTTAAATCTCGCTCATACAACTGCCTATAGACCGCACTGTTATCAGTGCGCTTCTTTAGCTTTGCCTGCTCCAACATCTCTGGCGAAATATCCATGCCATCTAAAACAACGTCAGGGCGAAGCCTTGATAAATACATGCCGGTCAGGCCCGTGCCTGTTCCGATATCTAAAACCCGACTAACTGAATCTGTAACAACTTGATCAAAGACCTCACTAATTGCCTTGGGATAGCGATACTGCTTGGCATCTACAAAAGATGAGTCATAGGTGGCTGCCCACTTTGCATATAAGCGTTTGTTATCTTCAGGGGTCTTAACAGAGTAGGCCTCATCGAGTCCAAGTGCATCATCGCTCATGGGCCAAACTTAGGTTGCCCTGAGCGTGAAAACAATGCCATATGGATAAAAACTCTCAGCATCCACTCAGCCGCCACTACCCCAATCCCCATCTACCCAGCCCATAGTTGCCTTATTCCATCCGAGGGGTACATAAGGGGTAACACATGAAGAAGATCATCACAGCATCACTTGTTGCACTTGCATTGGTCTCGACCTCAGTTTCAGCTAACGCTGCAACTGCAAAGCCAACTATCAAGAAGCCAACAGCTGCTGCAAAAGAGGGCACAGCAGCACATGAGTCATCTGAAACATCTGAGACTCAGAAGAAAGAAGCAGTTCCTTCAAAGAAGGCACCTGCAACTAAGAAGCCTGTTGCTAAGGCAACAAAGAAGGCAACCAAGTAAATAGCTTTCCCCACATAAAAAACTCCGCTCGAGGGTGAGCGGAGTTTTTTATTGTCCTCAATCTTTACGGAATAATCGTAAAGCGTCCCACAGCAACAGGTGATGGCAGCCAAATATCATTGCCAGCAACTGAGCCATTGAGAATGCACTCACCAGGGGCTAGGAATTTAACCCAACGATCAGCCACTGTGCAGACTGTTGGAGTTATTGAAATGACTGTGTATGGGGTTGTAAAGCCTAAAGTCACTGATTTACTTGAAGCGCTGAAGTAGGCATACCAGTTATTTCCACCAGTTGCTGCCCACTCTTTCATTGAATACGTCTTACTAAATCCCATGAAGCTTGCACTCTGTGCAAACTTTGTAGCAAGTGGTGCCATCTTTGAATTAATGGCAGTGGGATCAATCTTTGGATACAGGGCTGGATCTAACGTGATTCCAGGGCACTTTGTCGTTGAACGAGTAAAAGTGGAACCAGTAGATGCTGCAGTTCCTGCATCCCAAATAGCGTTCCAACATGTAGTTGTGGCACTTCCACCACTTATAACAACAGGTGGCTTAATCTTGCTCAATCCTGCTGTCCCTGTAGTTGAGACATACACCCAGCGGTCTGCAGAGTTACAGCCGTAGGCATTACAAGATGCAACATTGATGATGTACATCGTGCTGGGCTTTAAGCCAGTCAGTGATGCTCTAGTAGTCGTTGCTACTATCTGCTTTTGTTCGTTGCCAATTGGATCACCAGATGCTGATGAAGGCCACCACGTAATGGTGTATCCATACATAGGTGATCCGCCATCATTTTGATTTGGCACCCACTCCACATCCACGCTGGTATCACTTGTAGCTTTTGCCAGCGCTGTTAATGGTGCATAAGGAATAGATGCTGCCTTGATGGCATTTGATGGCGCTGATACTGGACCATCACCGGCGGCAGTATTTGCAACAACAGTGAAAGTATAAGTATTAGTAAAACCCAATGCGGTGTTAGTAAAAGCGCACTTAAGCGCAATAGAGCTTGCTAAACAGGTCTTGCCCCCTGGGTTAGCAGTGACTGTGTACGTAGTAATTCCTTTTGTATCAGCTGGCAACGTCCAGCCAACCAAGTAACCAAGATCAACGCGGTAATAGGCGCTTACTCCACTGACTACACGCGTTTCAGCAGCGTGTGCTGGGGCTAAGCCCAGAACTGATAAAAACAAAGTGAAGGAAAGAACATGGCGAAGTTTCATAAACAACTCCTTGCATTGGGTGTATTAAGTGTAAAACCAGCAAGGGGAAAAGGAGCTTAAGACGGGGCTTCTAGCCCACCTTTTCAATGCGCACGGTGTCATTATCGCCGCCCTTTACAAGAGTGACTTTGATTCCATTTGAAGTAATCGACTCCCCTGGATACATCACATGATTGAGATCCCACGGTTCGTAATCGCCAGCAATGCCTACTCCATCAACAACACCCACACCAAAATATGTATTTCCACCGTTTTTTAGTACCGCTCCAATAGGTTGATGGGAACCATGGTTAGCACCATCAACCTTTAAATACACACCAGTTGAAGTTGGGTTATTAACTGTTGCCGGCAATCACTCGCTTGAATGCAGAGTTACTTGTTGTATTAATTCTCATTACCAAGGCACCACTTTCATCTCTTCCCACAGTACTCCCGTGAGCTTTTCTTGATCACTTGCCCCGTTAACATCAAAGGCCCTTGTTGCTAGCCAGATCGCTGTGCGAGCACCTTCGGCAGCAGAGAGCGGTGCATCTGGTCCACCCATATCTGTGCGGGAATGATTTGGACACACTGCATCTACTAAAAATCCACGTGCACCAAGTCCAGTCTCATGTGCCAAGTTACGAACCAAAGCGTTCACTCCCGCTTTGCTCACTCGATAGGGAGCTAATCCCCCAGCATTTCCAGGTCCTGACATACGACCTAAACATGCAGAGAAGATAACGACTCGTCCAGCACGTGCCTCGGCCATGGGCGCTGCCAAAATATTAAGTGCACTAAAAACAGAATCTAAATTAGTCGCCATAACCCTGCGCCACTCAGCGTTATCTGTCTTTAACGTCTTAGACATCTTTGCACTCATCACACCATGGGCCAGAATCACAATCTCTGGTGTGCCAAAGGATTCTAGAATCTCTTCAAATGTCCTCTTAGCTGCATCTAAATCCTCTAAATCAACTGATCGAAAAGCAGCACCTAAGTGCTTGGCTGCCTCTTCTAAGCGCGCTTTATCTTGTGCAACTAAAACAATCTGATGACCAAGTGATGCAAGCTCTTTTGCACATTCAAAGCCAAGGCCCCGTGATCCCCCAGTAACAATTACTAGCCCCATTTATTTGCGCTTTAACTCTCGAAGAGAAGCTTTGAGCGCTTTGCGCTGCGCCCTTGCCACAGGATCTTGCTTAGTTGGAAAAACCCACTTAAGAATGAGAACAAAGATTGCAAGGGCAATAAAGCCACGAAAGCCCTCTAAGAACAGAGCGTTGTTAATTCCACCGAGCATGGACAAAATCTAATCTAGGGGCGATGGTTTTTCTCGCTGAAATCAAGGTGCAACTCTGGACGAGAATCGAACTCGCACCTAGCGGTTGGTAAAACCTCTTGCGCTGCCATTACGCCACCAGAGCTGCATCGCAATAATGCGTGTTTGCCCTGACTGAGTTTGAAATTAGAGAAAAGGATGTGGATAAGAAAGAAGACCCCGGTGAAGGGGTCTTCTTTGTCCAGAGCTCCAAGATTTTGCAATTTCAAATCAAGAGTTACCAACTCCATTACAAAATCTGACCAAATTAAAGCAGATAACTCCGTTACTCAGAGTGGTTCTGCCACACACACAACTCTTCACTTAACCCTCACCTGCAATTAACCTGCAATCACCAACCCAGTCACCTTCCTAGCCCACTATCCATCCATGGATCTGTCACATTCATTGTTTCTGCTTAACGCCAGCCTTGATCGCCATCTCAACAACGACCACTACGGTCAACTAGAGCTAGAGGAGCGTGCCACCTTCTCTCGCTCTCGCCGCTCTATAGAGCGCTTTGATGAACAACTCCAACGCGAAAACGTTAAAGAACAAGCGGCCAAATCAGCTTAAGACCCCTTAAGGCACACAAGGCCTCCTAGGTAACTAGGGGGCTTTTGTGTTCCTAAAAAGTTCACCTGGGGTTCAACTGCATGCCCCTTTCCCATAACCACCATCGTTGACGATATAGCTACTTCCCCACACCAATGCCTATCGATAGAAGGGAAGTTGCTCATGTCTGAATTACTAGATTTTCCAACTTGTTATGTCTGTCGTTCCATAGAGTTGGAAATTGTTATCAATGAGGATTTTGGTCCAATGACAGCCTGCACAGAGTGCGGTTATTCATGGATCGCTAAGTATGAAGAGCTAGAAACACCTCTGCTTATTACTAAGGCATCATGAGAGAAAAACTCAAATCTGCCGCAGTCTTCATCATCACCATCATAGTTTTATTGATTTTTGTTGCCTTAGCTCCACGTAAATAAAAACCCCCTCGCACATTGCACGAGGGGGTTTTATCTATTTCAATTTATGGAGCTGTGTGAACGTCTAGATTCTCCTTGATGATGTGAACCTTAAATGTCCATAGGTTCTCAGCACGTGGATCAATGATGAGTTCAACCCAGTGGTTAAATCCTGAACCAAATGTCTGAACGCGTGTGAAGTTCTCAACTAGAGAGCCCTTGTCCTTTTCGACAAGCTTTCCAGCTGTTTCATTCATTGGCATATCAACTTGATACCAGTGCTCATCACCGTTTTGTAGCAATACTGGCTTCTTGAACTTGAGGGTATTAGTCAACAGAGCCTGCTTGACGTTAGCAAAAGCTGCAGTGTTTTCATTATTTGGCACTGCAGCATCACGTGCATAGCCTTCCCAGTCCATATTCGCCTGAACAACAACAATCACACCGATTGAGCCATCTGTGACGGCCTTAGCAAAGCCCTTATTAATCCATGCCACGTTAGCTGCATCGCGCGCCTTGTATTCAGCGTCGTTTCCATCAGTTGCAGCATCGTTATATGTCTTAAAGGTTGGTGTTGCAACTGCTGAGTTATTAGCAGAGCCTGGAACGTGAGGGTAGATGTAGGTGATTCCCTTGAAGCTAAACATCTGTAGTTCTGGGTACTTAGCATCGTGTGAGACTGAAATACGTGAGCTTGCATTACCCAGTGAGATATATGAACCATCAGCATTTTGGAAAAAGTTTGAGCGAACTAATGCCAAGCGTGTCATTGGGTCAAAACCACCCTTAACAGCGCGATCACAGTCAACCCATTCATTATCGCCAACTGAGTAAAACACTGGCTTGTTAAACTTATCGAAGAAACCAGTCTTAAGAGCTGGGTATGCAGCATCTGTGCACTTATCACCCTTACCGCTCATTGTGTCGCCATCAAATGACACCAGGCTCACACCTGAAGCGTTTATTGCGTTAATTACTGCTGGTGTCTGTGTAACGCCTTTAGCGTCATATGGCATATCGCCAATAAGGGCGATGCTGTGGCGAAATGCGTTAACGGCATTTGCTTGTGGAGCAGCGTTGCTGGCAACTGCCAGTGCGATTGCTCCTGCGAGGAGTACTGCGATTGTGCGCTTAAGCGCCTTGCCTGAGGTAGTTGTATTCATCCGCGTATCTTTATCTTCTTTTGTGAACAAAGTGCAAACGTGAAGGTACTAAAGCACAGACATATGATTAATTATTGCCTTCAAGGATGCGCTGTTGGAGTAAAGGATTTAACTCCAACAACGCTTCATCCCTCGAATGAAACACCCATGAAGAAGATGCAGAACGAAGATTTATATATAAAGGTTACGGGCAGTAATTCTTAAGGCAAATAAGAGTGGAAATTGAGATGAACTCCTCTACCTAATGAAAAAAGCCCCGCTGACGAGGCGAGGCTTCTTCACAAGCATGGTCCTGGTGGGATTCGAACCCACAACCTCCAAATCCGTCATATTGGCGCTCTATCCATTGAGCTACAGGACCACCAGCCCAAGATATGGAATGAAGGACATCCACAAATTTTGGTTTAGATCACTTGTGGATACCTGCGTGCTACTCTTTCATCACGTCATATTGGCGCACCAAAGAGTTACAGTAAAAAAGACCCGCAGGTAACTGCGGGTCTTTTTCTTTGTTTTTCTTTCAAATCTTCTGTGATTTCCTTCTATCGTGCCACGCCCCCGTTGACCACAGCGCCCACAACACAAGAAGTGGTTGAAAGAACAATCTAATAAAGCGTGCACTATCACTATCTAAACCAAAAGCATTAACCTGGTTTACATACTGAGAGATATTGCCTGGAAAGATTGCCACAAAGAAAGCTGCAACTACCCAGCCCACGATGACTCTATAGCGCCACAGAAAGATAAGAGACAGACCTAAGACAATCTCCACTACCCCAGAGGCTAGAACTACAAAATCTGCTATTGATTTTAAGATCGTTGGCACTTGTGCCTGAAACTCTGTGCGATTAGTTGTTAAGTGCCCAATGCCGGCATAGGCAAGAGCTGCGCCCAGGACTACTTGAGGGATGCGATGTGCAAACTTCATTTAGGCAGCCGCCACTCTTGGACTACGTGCAACGCGTGACATATAGCCACCAACTGCCAACAAAGATATTGGCAACAGCATTGCGATGTTAAGAGATGAAAGATCAGAAATATGTCCGATTAAGCCTGGAACCACGGCAAAGCCCAGAAGTGCTATTAAAAGACATCTAGCAAAGGCCACAGATGTTTCTACCCCACTCAAGCGCCCCACAATGGTGATTAACGATGGATACATAGGTCCCACACCCAAACCTGCAACTAGATAGCCGAGCAAGATCACAACATAGGCCAGCACTTTATTGCCATGACTCATCTCCACACCCAGCACCATTGTTGCCAGCCACATTAGAGATCCAACAAATCCGCAGATTTTTATTACTTTCTCTGGTCCATAGGTGTGAATGTATTTATCCCCCAGTAACCTAGAAGTAATCATCCCTATTTCAAATGCCATAAATGCTCCCACATAGAACTGTCCTGTAATACCCAGAACATCTCTAAGAAAGAGCGCAGACCAATCAGTTGCACCAAACTCAGCGCTATTAGCGCAGAGCATCGCAAAACCTATAGCCCAGATAATTCCTGTGTTTTTGCCAAACCAAGGAAAATCAATCTTCTCCTTCTTCTCCCCACTTGCCTCTTTAGCCTCAAGCCTTTGCCCAGCGATAATAAGAACACTAAAGCTGATGAGAGCTAATCCACTTAAGTGGATTGGATATGGAACATGACCAATTAAGAAAGAACCAAAGAAGGCTGCAACTAAGGTGCCCATGCACCAAAATGCATGAAAGCCAGAGAGAAACTTACGATCTGCAACCTTTTCTAGATCTTGAGTGATCATTGTTATGGGGTTATCAATAAAGGCATATCCCAACACAAAAAAGACTGCGCCAATAAATAAGAAGAGTGCGTTAGGTGCAAAGGCAATGCAGAGGTATCCCACAGGAAAGATCATCGAACCCATATAAAAGACCTGCTTAGCTCCCAGCTCACGCATGAGCCAACCAATAATCTGAGAACTAATGAGAACTCCAACGGTGGAGCCCATCAACACCCGCCCCAACGTTGCATCATTTAAACCAAGTGCAGTTTTAACCTCTGGAATACGAGTAGACCAACCACCAACTAAGACCCCAAGAAAGAAGAATTGAGTTCTAAGCGCATTACTCATGCGAACAACAGATGCACCCATATCCCAGACCTTCTCTCCTACGGTTGCAGCGAGAATCTACTAAGAATTTGTGAGGTTCTCTCGTAATTTCTTACCGCCCACATAGCCTGCAATAGCAACCAAAATCACTACCGCCATAGTTCCTGCAGTGAAGAGTTGCACGTTGCCTCTAGACATTCCCCAAATATCTTCAAAGTTGTATTCAATTCCAAAGACGCTCTCTAAAGTGCCTGGGAAGACAACACCAATAGAACCGATGCAGATATAGATGAACAAGATTGAGCCAGTAATTTGGAACCCTCTCACACCTCCTGGAACCTCATAGGCTCTTTCAACATCACGCCTGGTGCGGTTGAGCTTCATGACCGAAGGAATAATGATGATGTATGAGACCAATAATGTTGAGATTGCACAGACTAAAACCACTGTAAAGATTGATGCTGCATCCCCATCAACTAGCGTCATGGCTGCTGCCACGAAGATTGTTGACATCACACCTGAGAGGATATTGATACGAAGTGGTGTTCCATATTTAGCATTGAACTCGCCAAACCAGCCACCAAAAAATGACCCATCGGCTGCTGCCATCGCTTGAATACGATCAGTAGCCATCATCCATGCACTACCTAGTGAGATAAGACCAAAGATAAACAGCGCAGCAGTAAGTGCAACTAAGAAATCTGCTGCTCCCCCATATACCGAATACACCTCTTTGACTGCACCTAAGAATCCTGTTAAACCTTCTAGATCTTTGCTTGGCACAATCAACATAATAGAAAGAACAGGTAAAATATAAGCCAATGTTGCAATCGCACTTCCCCGCCTAATTGCTGGCGCAGTATCTTTCTTAGCATCAAACATCTCACCTGATGCAGCATTAGGTGCTTCAAAGCCCACATATGAGAACAAGATAACTGGAGCAATTGCAATAAAGCCGCCTAAGGTTGGCTTTAAGCCACCAAAATCAAATGGCTGGAAGCCATTTTTAAAGCCATAGATCACAGTTGAAATCACAAGTGATGCCAGCACTATGACCTTGGCAATAGCACCTGCCCCAATGAACTTCTTACCTAATTTGAGGTTAATAATTGCCAAATAGATTGCTATCCAGATGAAAGCTAATTTAAAGACCCACTCTCCAGCTGAGCCTGATTTAATTTCAAAGATATAGCCACTAAAAGCATCAAAGGCGATAAAACACAGAGATCCACCTAACCAGAGTGGATTGGTAATCCAATACAAAACTGCCGCAATGCTTGCAGCCAAGCGCCCATAGGCAAACTTAACCCATTGATATAGACCACCTTCTTCAGGAAAAGCAGATCCAGTCTCTGCCATCAACATCGCAATGGGTATTAAGAAAGTAAAGGCGATAAAGACTGCCCAAAATAGAGATTGAGCACCGCCTGTAGCAATAGTTGCAATTGTGTCGAGTGAGATGATCGCAGCAATGATGAAGAGCGTGATGTCTACACGCGCTAGCGATTTGATAAAGCGAGATTCTTGAGATTTAGCCAGTGCAGTGGATTGAGTATTTGAGTTAATAACCATAATTTATGTTACCTCGCCCCTTTTAACACCGGCGGGTATGACTTGCGCTAGCCGAGCTTGGATTTAAGCTCGCCCGCATGGGCCATAGGCACAACTGCTCTATGGCACCTACTAGAAAAGAAAGCTAGTTAGTTCTCTCTCACATACTGCGCAGCATGAGGAAATCCATTAGCCTCTAGCTTCACCGCTAGATCTTCCTTCACAGCTTTAACTACTTTATGAGTTCCATTGCAGTTCTTCTCAGGATCTGTGCTGTATCCGCAAGTACAAGCGCCCATGGCTCTTTCTCTCATCTCTTATGTAAGTTTATTTTGCAAATACTAGAGGAAGGCCAAGGAAAGCTCTCTATCAACGCTGTCCCTCATATAATTATCCCTATGAGCGAACAGATAGATCAGTTCTTTGCCCCTAATGGCACATTGATATCCATACCTGTTAAGCCGGCCAAGAAGATCGCTGTTTTAAAGGTAATCGCAAGCAAGCTTTCCCCTGACACCAAATACCCCGAAAAAGAACTTAACGCAATCATTGCCACCTACCACCACGACACCGCAGCCATTAGACGGCACATGATTGAGTACGGGATCTTGGAGAGGGATGGGGGAAGTGTTTATTGGGTGTCCGTTAACTCTTAATTAATTAGTCAACGCAATCAGATCCGTATTGCCACTCTTAACAAACTCAATCGTGATGCCTTCAAAGGTGAATTTCTCACCTTCGAGCATGAGGTAGTTCTGATCTAATCCCCACCGAGCACCAGATACACCAATGCCGTTATAGAGGTTAATACCTGAATCATTTGCGTACTTGTTATTAATCTGAGTTCCATACTCAGGACCGCGGCGATTGTAGGTAGGAATCTTGAGATAGATGCTCGTTGCTTGATCGTCATCCCATGTAGTTGGAATCTTTGTGTCAACTAACTGCAAGGTCACGCCGTATCCATAGTCAGGCATCCCTTGAGCAAAATCGCCTTGCCTGTGGGATTCAATGACAAGGGCTCTGTGATCATCTAATTTGATCATGATGGTGTGGATGCCAGCTTGTTGTCGCTCAATCGGTGCAAGCTCAATTTGTACCGGCTTTAAATTAGGCTTGTCAACGCAGTAGATCTCATCCTCAGTTAGCCAATCAACTGCTAATTCATCCCAAGAGTTGATACCTGCCGTATACCCATTACCGTTTAATAGAACTCCAAAACGATATTGATTTTTTGGTGAGTGTCCTTGAAGTCCTTGCTCATGGAGTAATTCATGAATGATATATATCCAGTATGGATATTCGATTGGGTAATAAGTTGGCGCATAACCGTAAAAGGCAGGTAGCCCGCCCCAACCTGCAGCAAGACCGAAGTTTTCAGTTATCTTTTCAATAGTTTTTGGGTAAACAAAGAAGACTGCCGTGTATCCACTCAAATTTATATGCTTGTTTATAGCTGAATTGAACTCTTTAGCCATATCTGGAACTGACAAGGCACCTGCCGTAGTAGTGAAATGCTCGCCTGTGACGAAAGCACTTGATGGTTGACTTAGGCGTATCCACTTGTCGTAGGTTGTAAATTCAAGTTTTACTTTTCCATTTGAATACCAATTAAAGAACTCTTTAGCCTTTTCTAGGTTATTTCCAAGAATTTCAATTGGATTTCCTTGCCCTGGAGAATCGCTGAAATCAAGGCCCACCACCGCTATCTTCTGC
>KB900465.1 GCA_000378885.1 actinobacterium SCGC AAA044-N04
CACAACACCTCAGCGCAAAATCACGGTCTAGATGCAGCTCTAGATAATCAGTTGATTGCACTTTCAGAAGCTGCCCTTTCAAACAAAGAGTTAGTACGAATAGATCTTCCTGTTCGAAACGTTAACAGAACTGTTGGAACAATGCTGGGTGCAGAAATTACTCGCAAGCATGGGGGAGCAGGCTTACCTGATGACACTATCGATGTGACTTTGCATGGTTCTGCAGGACAATCTCTCGGTGCATTTATTCCACGTGGTTTAACTATTCGCCTTTATGGTGATTCAAATGACTATGTTGGCAAGGGAATTTCTGGCGGTCGCATCATTGTTCGACCTGATGAGAAATCTAGTTTCAACTCCTCTGAGAATGTAATTGCAGGAAATGTCATTGGTTACGGCGCTACATCTGGTCAGATAATGATTCGTGGCGTTGTGGGTGAGCGCTTCTGCGTTAGAAACTCAGGAGCAACTGCAATTGTTGAAGGAATTGGTGATCACGGTTGTGAATACATGACTGGTGGAAGCGTTGTTGTTCTTGGACGCACAGGCCGAAACTTTGCAGCCGGTATGTCTGGTGGACGAGCTTTTGTCCTTGATTTAGATGCAGCTAATGTGAACACAGAGATGGTTGATATTTTGGCCGTCCCAGAAGATCAAAAAGAGATTATTCGTTCATTGATTTCAGATTTTGCACAAGAAACTGGCTCAATTGTTGCAAGTGAATTGATTAAGGATTGGGAGAGTGCGATTAAGCGAATCTCTCTAGTCATGCCACGTGATTACGCACGAGTGCTTGAAGCAATGGCACGCGCAACGCGAGAAGGATTGCCTGTTGATGCTTTAGTAATGGAGGTTGCGGCAAATGGCTGATCCAAAAGGATTTATGACTACACCGCGCGAAACTCCAACGCGACGTCCAGTTGATGTGCGCATTCAAGACTGGCGCGAAGTATATGAACCACAGAGCTTTGAGCATCTGCAAAAGCAGGCTGGCCGTTGCATGGACTGCGGTATTCCTTTTTGTCATTCAGGTTGTCCACTCGGAAACCTCATTCCTGAATGGAATGATTTGATTTGGCGTGGAGACAAGGTTGAGGCAATAAATCGCTTACATGCAACTAACAACTTTCCTGAGTTCACCGGACGTTTGTGTCCAGCCCCATGTGAGACTGCTTGTGTAGTTGGCATTAATCGCGATGCTGTGACAATCAAGCAAGTAGAACTTCGCACTATTGAGGAAGCCTTCGATGCTGGTGAAGTAAAGCCTTTGGCTCCAGATCGCATTACGGGTAAGACTGTTGCAGTCATTGGATCAGGTCCTGCAGGTTTAGCTGCGGCTCAACAGTTAACTCGCGCCGGTCACACTGTGGCTGTTTATGAGAGAGCCGACAAGATCGGCGGCCTACTTCGTTATGGAATTCCAGAGTTTAAGATGGAAAAACACATTCTTGATCGCCGTTTAGTGCAGATGGAAAAAGAAGGAACTCGATTCCGCGCAGGCGTTGATGTCGGAGTTGAAGTAACAGGTGCTGATCTTCGCAAGAAATACGATGCAATTGTTCTTGCTGTGGGTGCAACTAAATGGCGTGACTTGCCAATTCCTGGTCGCGAATTTAAAGGTGTTTACCAAGCAATGGAGTTCTTGCCATGGGGTAATAAGCAGGCACTTGGTGAAGTAGAAGTTCCTGAGATCAATGTTGCAGGAAAACACGTTGTGATTCTTGGCGGTGGTGACACAGGTGCAGATTGCCTTGGAACATCTATTCGTCAAGGAGCTGCAAGCATTACTCAACTTGAAATTATGCCTCGCCCAAGTGATGAGCGACCAGCTTCACAGCCTTGGCCGACCTACCCAATGATTTATCGAGTATCAAGTGCGCATGAAGAAACAGATAACCGTATGTTCTCAGTTAGCACCGAAGAGTTTCTAGGCGATGCTGATGGCAATCTACGTGCCATCCGCATTGTTGAAACTAAGTTTGAAAATGGAAAGTTTGAACCAGTTCCTGGAACTGCGAAAGAGATTCCTGCAGATTTTGTATTCCTAGCAATGGGATTTACTGGACCAGAGCAATCAGATCTCATTACGCAGCTAGAAGTTAAGTTAGATGATCGCGGCAATATTGCTCGTAATGCAGATTTTGAAACAAGTGAAGAAGGCATTTTCGTAGCAGGTGATGCCGGACGTGGACAGTCACTGATTGTTTGGGCGATTGCAGAAGGACGAAGTGCAGCAGCAGCCGTTGATAGATACCTCACTGGGGAGACTCAGCTTCCGTCACCGATTGAACCAACAACCCGTCAACTAATGGTTTAAGGTAGGCAAATGCGTAGAGCAAAGATCGTGTGCACGATGGGTCCAGCAGTTGAATCTCCTGAAAAAGTGAAGGAGCTCATTGATGCTGGAATGAATATGGCACGCTTGAATCTCTCTCACGGCTCATATGAAGAACACCAAGCACGTCTTGATTCTGTTCGTGATGCAGCCAAAGCTGCGGGTCGCCCGGTTGCCATCCTTGTTGATCTGCAAGGACCAAAGATTCGTCTGGCACGCTTTAAAGCAGGACCTCATGATTTAGCGCGCGGTGACATCTTTACAATTACAGTTGATGAAGTCGAAGGTACAAAAGAGCGCGTTGGTACCACCTACAAAGGTTTACCCGGAGATTGCAAAGCTGGAGATCGTATTCTTATCGATGATGGAAAAGTAACTGTTGAAGTTGTTGAAGTTAAGGGCAATGATGTTGTCACTAAAGTTATCGAACCTGGGGCAGTGAGCAATAACAAGGGAATTAACTTGCCAGGTGTTGCAGTTTCTGTTCCTGCGCTATCTGAAAAAGATATTGATGATCTTCGCTGGGGCTTGCGAGCAGGAGCCGATTTCATCGCGCTCTCATTTGTGAGAAGCGCAGAAGACATTAAAGATGTCCATAAGATTATGGATGAAGAAGGAATTAGAGTTCCGGTCATTGCAAAAATTGAAAAGCCACAGGCCGTTGAGAACTTAGTTGAAATCGTTGAAGCCTTCGATGGCATCATGGTTGCACGTGGTGATCTTGGTGTGGAGCTACCAATTGAAGATGTGCCATTGGTGCAAAAGCAATGCGTCGAGTTAGCTAGAGATATGGCTAAGCCGGTAATCGTTGCGACTCAAATGCTTGATTCAATGATTACGAATTCACGCCCCACTCGAGCCGAAGCAACAGATTGTGCAAATGCAGTTCTAGATGGCGCAGATGCTCTGATGCTCTCAGGTGAAACTAGTGTCGGGGACTTTGCAATTGAAGCAGTTCAAACAATGGCACGCATCATTCAAAAGACTGAAGAGGGTGGCTTAGATCGCATTCGACCTATAAAGACAGCCCCTCGTACTAAAGGCGGAGCAATTACAAAGGCAGCAACTGAGGTTGGCGCAATTGTTGGAGCAAAGTATTTAGTTGCCTTTACACAAAGCGGAGATTCAGCCCGACGTATGTCTCGCTTGCGCTCACCTATTCCTATTCTTGCTATGACTCCAGAAGTTGGAACTTATAACCGCCTTGCAATTTCTTGGGGTGTTGAATCAATGCTCACGCCTATCGTCGGTGCAACTGATGAAATGGTGAAATTGGTTGACACAGTCCTTATTGATTCTGGTCGCGCTCAACTAGGTGATCAAGTGATGATTGTTGCCGGATCTCCTCCTGGAATTCCAGGTTCAACGAATGCGATGCGCGTTCACCGCGTGGGAGATGCTGTTGGTGGGGTAGCTGCGGCTTACCGCTAAGATTAGCCCCGTTCGGATATCACTTAACGCCTCGGTACTCCAACGGTAGAGAGGGCAGTCTCAAACACTGCACAGTGTCGGTTCAAATCCGACTCGGGGCACATGACACAAAAGGTTCGCATCCTCGTTGCCGAAGATGAAGCACTTATTCGCATGGACCTTGTTGAGATGTTGCAAGGTGCTGGTTATGAAGTTGTCGCAGAGGCAACAAATGGCCAAGAAGCAATTGATTTAGCAAATGAACATAAACCTGATTTAGCAATTCTTGATGTGAAGATGCCCGTGCTGGATGGGATTTCTGCAGCAGAGAAAATTATTGATCTTGCGCCTGTATTGATGCTGACAGCTTTTTCTCAAAAAGAATTAGTTGATCGAGCTCGTGATGCTGGAGTAATGGCATATGTAGTTAAGCCATTTACAATTGGCGATTTGATTCCAGCAATAGAAATTGCAATTAGCCGCCATACACAAATGCGATCACTTGCTGCAGAAGTTGCAGATTTACATGATCGCTTAGAAACTCGAAAAATCATTGATCGAGCAAAAGGTATTTTGATGAAGGCGCTAAATCTTTCAGAGCCAGAAGCTTTTTCTTGGATTCAAAGGGCGGCAATGGACCGTCGATTAACGATGAAACAGGTGGCCGAGGCCGTCATTAGCCCGCAGGCTGTACCCGAGAGCTGACCTGTCCACTGGGGTCCAAAACGTTACCGAACTGCAATCAAAGCCGGCCTTTTCATGCTTAAACGGGCTTGTTAATACGCTGCTCCAGCCATTACCCTAACCACCTCCCTGTCCCGGGACACAAGAACAGGAAAGGCACTAAATGAACAAGAAGATTAAGAGTTCACTTGCCGTTGTATCTGCTGCAGCCCTTGCATTTGGCATTGCATCAGTACCAACAGCTAGTGCAGCTGCAAAGACATACACAATCGGTTACCAAGGTCCACTTTCAGGTGGCGAAGCTTCAACAGGTATCGATGAGCAAAATGCAGTCAAGTATGCAATCAAACTATTCGAAGCAAAGAACCCAAGCATCAAGATCAAGCTAGTTTCAATCGATGACCAGGGAGATCCAGCAGTAGCTGGAACAGTTGCTCCAGGTGTTGCTTCAAACAAGAACGTTCTTGGCGTTGTAGGACCTGCTTACTCAGGTGCAACAATTGCTTCACTTCCATATTACAAGTCAGTAAACATGGCGTTGATCTCACCATCAGCAACACGCGTGTCACTAACTGACCCAACATCACCTGACTTTGGTGGACCAATTTTCCACCGCGTCGTAGGTAAAGATGACCTTCAGGGTCCAGCTTTGGCTAAGTACGCAACAGCAGGCGTTTCAGCTGCAAAGGTTTTCGTTTTCGATGACCAATCAGCATACGCAGTACCTCTTCGTGGCTTCGTTGAAGCTGGCTTGAAGAAGGTTTCTGGAGCAACACTTGTTGGTGGAGACTCAGTTCCAAACACAACAACAGACTTCAGCCCAACAATTGCAAAGATTAAGACATCTGGCGCAACTGTTGTTATCTACACTGGTTACTACAGCCAAGCTGCTGTGTTCATCAAGCAGCTTCGTGACTCAGGTTCAAAGGCAGTATTTGCTGGCGGCGACGGAGTATTCAACCAGGAGTTCCCAAAGCTTGCAGGAGCTGCAGCTGAAGGTTCAAAGGTAACTGGCGTTGGCGGTCTTGCTGGCGTAGACAAGAAGATGGAAGCTGACTTCGTAAAGAAGATGGGCGTTTCATCTGGTGTTTACTCAGTTGAGTCATTCGATGCTGCAAACATCTTGCTTTCTGGCATTAAGGCTGGAAAGACAACACGTTCAGCAATGCTTGCTTATGTAAATGCTTACAAGGGCAAGAGCATCTCTGGAAACACAATTAAGTTCGATGCAAATGGCGACATTTCATACGGACTATTTGCTGGTTTCACAACAAAGAATGGTGTTCTAGTTAACACAGGAATCATCAAGTAATTAACTAGGACAAACGCTTAACAAATGGTGGGTGTTTTGGAAAACTCTTAAAATGAGCCCAAAACACCCACCACTTGCGTAACTTCTACCTTTATACTCGCACAGAGGCATTAGCGAAGGAGAAAAATGTTTGCAGTACTAATTGATCAGTTCTGGTCGCTGACAATTGCAGGAATCGCCCTTGGATTTATCTATGTTTTGATTTCTCTGGGCTACACCATGGTTTATGGAGTATTACGCATGATTAACTTTGCGAACTCTGAAATCTTTATGTGGGGCACATTTGGTACCGTTATAACCTCACGCGATATTTTCCATTACACACAAACTTCAGAACCAGCAAAAGGCGCAAAATTGGTTTTGGTATTGGTTACTAGTTTGTTGATGTCAATGTTGGTAGCTGGCCTCACAGCAGTATTTGTTGAATTCGTTGCTTATCGTCGCCTTCGCATGAAGGGCACGAACAGACTTGCAACTTTGATTTCTGCAATTGGTATCTCAATTGCGCTCCAAGAAATTATGCGTCTGTTGACTAATTCTCGACCAGTTGGTGCCCCGCGTGTTCTCGAAAAAATTATTTTGACTGAAGTATGGGGCGCAAATATTCGCCTCGATACGGTAATTACAATTATTGCAGCCGCTCTGATCTTCTTTGTTCTAGAGCGATTCATTAAACTTTCTCGAATGGGTAAGGCAATTCGTGCCGTTTCCCAAAATGAAGATGCAGCCAAGCTCATGGGTGTGAACTTGAACCGTGTTATCACTACAACATTTCTTGTTGGTGGCTTAGCAACAGGTGCCGCTGGCTTCTTCTACATTACTGTTTTTGAATACACTAAATTTAATATTGGTTTCACAATGGGTATGGCTGCATTTACTGCAGCTGTTCTCGGTGGAATTGGAAATATCCGCGGAGCTTTCTTCGGTGGACTTAGCCTTGGCCTTCTTGAGGTTTATGCCTCAGCCGTCCTTGGAACACAGTGGAAGGCAGTAACTGTCTTCATCGTCTTAGTTCTTGTTCTTCTCTTCAAGCCAAATGGTCTATTTGGCGAAGCCGTCCAGACAACGAGGGCATAACTCATGAAAATTAGAAATTACTGGAATCTTCGCGACTGGGGTGCAGGAGTTTGGGAGAAGGCTAATCGTCCAAAGCGCATTGCAATTGCGATTGGATCAGTCATTCTCGTCGGATTGCTCCCATTTGCCGGAGCTTCATTCTTAGCAACTCCCATTGCTGCATATGACGCAGTTTTGGTTTATCCAGTTGGAATCTTCGTCCTTATGGCACTTGGCTTAAATATTGTGGTCGGTAAGTCAGGAATGCTCGATCTGGGTTATGTGGCCTTCTTTGCTATCGGTGCATACACAATGGCGTTAATGGGAACGCATACAGGGCTTAACACCTGGGAAATCATGCCTTTTGGAATTGGTTTTGCGATGTTAGCTGGTGTGCTTTTGGGTCTTCCAACACTTCGCTTACGTGGTGACTACCTAGCCATCGTTACTCTTGGTTTCGGTGAAATTGTTCGTTTGGTTGTTCTTAACTCAACATGGAGTAAAGGACCAAACGGAATCGCAAACATTCCAATGCCTCCAGATATTGGGCCATTGAAGTTTAAATTAGATGATCAGAAGGTATTTTTCTGGGTTGTTGTCGTCATGATTCTCCTTACTATCTGGATGATTCGCCGCTTAAGTGTTCGCCGTCCAGGTCGTGCTTGGGAAGCTATCCGCCAAGATGAAGATGCAGCCGAGCTCATGGGAATCGCAACACTCAAGTACAAGATTTGGTCATTTACATTGGGTGCAGCTGTTGGTGGTGCTGCAGGTGTTTTGTATGGCTCTAAGAACCTCTTTATTGCACCTGAAATGTTCACACTCAACGTTTCAATTTTGATTCTTTCTTGCGTGGTATTTGGTGGAATTGGAAATATCTGGGGCGTAATTGTGGGAGCAACAATCCTTGGCTACCTTCCAGATCGCATCCGTTTTATCTCTGATGCACGTCTTTTGGTATTTGGAACAGTTCTTGTTGTTGTAATGAACTTCCGCCCAGATGGATTGCTACCACGTAAAAAGCGTGAGAAAGCAATTGTTAAGAAGGGGGCAGATGCATAATGGCTGAGACACTTCTTTCACTAGAAAACGTCACTATGAAATTCGGTGGCGTTACAGCTCTTGGTGAAGTAAACCTAGAAGTTAAAAAGGGAGAAATCCTTGCGCTTATCGGCCCTAATGGTGCTGGTAAGACAACGGTATTCAACGTTGTTACAGGTGTTTACACACCAACAAGTGGCACGATTACTTTTGCTGGCACAAAAATCAAGAAGCAAAAGCGTTTTCAGATTACAGAGATGGGAATTGCCCGTACTTTCCAGAACATTCGTTTATGGGGAGACATGACAACTCTTGAAAATGTCATCACGGCCACAGATGTTCACAAGAAGAGCGGTTTAGTTGGAGCCTTGTTTGGTACCCCACGTGCTCGTCGTGAAGAGCGGGAAAACCGCGAACGTGCACATGAGATCTTAAAGTTCATCGGAATCGATGAATATGCAGATCGTTTGGCCAAGAACTTGCCATATGGCGTTCAGCGCCGACTTGAAATCGCTCGCGCGATGGGAACCAACCCTCAGCTACTGCTTCTGGATGAGCCAGCTGCAGGTTTTAATCCTGCTGAAAAAGTTGAACTTGCT
Organism: actinobacterium SCGC AAA044-N04; assembly: GCA_000378885.1. Lineage (GTDB taxonomy): Bacteria > Actinomycetota > Actinomycetes > Nanopelagicales > Nanopelagicaceae > Planktophila. The sequence continues at coordinate 8,438 of KB900465.1, forward strand.
GCATTGATTAAGCGAATCCGCGATGCGGGTTACACAGTCCTTCTTATCGAACACGATATGTCATTGATTATGGGAATCTCAGATCGCGTTGCTGTCCTAGATTTCGGTGTCAAAATCGCAGATGACTTACCAAGCAAAGTTCAAAATGATCCAAAGGTTATTGAGGCCTATTTAGGAGTACCAGCTGATGCGTCTTGAAATTAAAGATCTCCACGTTCACTACGGCAAAATCGAAGCGATTAAGGGAATCTCAGTAGTTGTTAACGAAGGTGAAATCGTTACCTTAATCGGTGCTAACGGTGCTGGAAAGACAACAACACTCAAGACAATCTCTGGTCTGCGCAAAGTTACCTCTGGCGCAATCATTTTTGATGGTCAAGACATTTCAAATGTTCCAGCTCATGAGCGCGTGGATCTTGGAATCTCACAAGCACCTGAAGGCCGCGGAATTTTCCCTGGCATGACAGTTCTTGAGAATTTGGAGATGGGTAAGTTCCATCGCAAAAACCGCAAAGCTGAAATGAGCGAAGATTTAGATAAGGTCTACACACTTTTTCCACGTTTGAAAGAGCGTATCTCTCAAGCTGGCGGAACCTTATCTGGTGGAGAGCAGCAGATGTTGGCTATTGGCCGCGCACTGATGTCTCGTCCAAAGGTTCTACTTCTTGATGAGCCATCTATGGGACTTGCACCTCAGATGATCGCAAATATTTTCCGCATCATTACTGAAATTAATAAGCAGGGTGTAACAATTTTGCTCGTTGAGCAAAATGCTCAGCAAGCACTACAACGTGCACACCGTGCTTATATTTTGGAAACAGGTAATGTAGTGAAAGAGGCTAAAGCTTCTGATCTACTTAATGATCCTGCAGTGCGCGAGGCTTACCTTGGCACTGGAGCCCATTCTTAACGCTCTGCCAGGATTAAACAGGTTATACGTGCTGTACAAGTCCGTTCGCCTGCTTCATTAGTAATAACAATTTCCCAACTGCATAACGTCTTGCCCAAAGAAATTGCTGTTGCAACCCCAGTAACCAACCCTGTTGTTGCTGATTTGTGATGCGTTGCGTTGATGTCCACACCAACAATTTTCCGATTTGGTCCGGCATGCAAAGACGTTCCGATAGAACCAAGGCTTTCAGCTAACACAACGTTTGCCCCGCCATGTAATAGGCCCATGGGTTGGGTATTTCCTTCAACGGGCATTGTGCCAACAAGGCGACCTTGTTCGGCTTCAAGAATCTTGATGCCCATCTTTTGATCGAGTGCGCCGCTGCCACGTTCTTTATAAAATTTCAGAAACTCTTCGTTGACCATGAGAACTATTCTAGTGCGCAACCTAAGATGTGCCCATGAGCAAACGCCTATTACTTATCGATGGGCACTCAATGGCATATCGCGCTTTTTATGCCCTTCCTGCTGAGAATTTCACTACGGCATCTGGCCAGCACACTAACGCCATTTATGGCTTTGCCACCATGCTGCTATCGCTACTGACGAGCGAAAAACCAACCCATGTTGCTGTGGCCTTTGACGTTTCTCGAAAGACTTTTCGTTCCGAGATTTTTCCAGAGTACAAAGCCAACCGCGCTAAAACTCCGGATGAGTTTCGTTCACAGATGTCCTATCTGCACGAGCTAGTAAGTGCATTCGGTATTACTCAGTTTGAAGTTGAGGGATACGAAGCTGATGACATTCTGGCCACAATTACTAAACGTGCTGAAAAGGAAGGCGCAGAGGTATTCATCTGCACTGGCGATCGTGACTCATTTCAGTTAGTAAATGATAAAACTACTGTGCTTTATCCAAAACGTGGCGTGAGTGATTTGGCGCGAATGACACCAGAAGCTGTGCAGGAAAAGTATGGAATGTCGCCTGCGCAGTATCCAGATTTCGCGGCACTTCGCGGGGATCCCAGTGATAACTTGCCATCGATTCCAGGTGTTGGTGAAAAGACAGCAGCCAAATGGGTAGTTGAATACGGATCACTCCAAGAGCTTCTATCGAATGTGGATAAAGTTGGCGGCAAAGTAGGTCAAGCACTTCGCGATTCAATCGATAATGTCATTCGTAACCGAGAGCTCACACAACTAGTTGCAGAAGTTCCCTTGGATTTGAGCATCGATGCACTTGCATGGTCAGGTGTGGATGAAGCTATGACCAATCCACTCTTTGATCGCCTTGAGTTTAAAACTCTTAAAGATCGAATGAAGCCAATGCTTCTCAAAGGAACTGGAAAATCTGCCGAACCAGAGTTGGCCCTCTTTGCCGATGAAATGAGTGAGGGAGTCTTAACCCCAGCAGAGTTGGATGCAAAGATTGCTAAGCACAAAGGCGAGATTGCAATTGCATTCTCTTTGCAAGAAGAGAAGTTGCATCGTTATGCCGTGGCATTTTCTAAAGAAGATATCTTCCTGGTTCACTCATCTGCGATGGGGGATTGGGCAACTAATGCATCTATTCCAAAGATTGCCCATGATGCCAAGTCGCTAGCTAGAAGTAATGGGCTAGTTGGAGTGGGTTTTGATACATCGCTCGCGGCTTATCTTGTGAATCCTGGAGTAAGAGCTCAAGAGCTCAAAGACTTACAAGAGCGATGGGGAGATGGCAGTGCTATTAACTTTTCATCCCCAGAGCAGGAACTTCTAACTTCGGCTCGCGCACTCTTTACTCTGAAGGATTCTTTGACGCGAGAACTTAAAGAGCGCGGCTTGTGGGATCTATTTAATGACATGGAACTACCTATTGCCGCTCTTCTAGCCAAGATGGAGTCACTCGGAATAGCTGTTGATCAAAAGGAATTGGACAAACTTGCTGCCTATTTTGAAGGTGAAGTGAGAAGAGAAACTAAGGCTGCCCATGATGCTGTTGGTCATGAATTCAATGTGGCATCACCTAAGCAGCTGCAGGTTGTTCTCTTTGATGAACTCAAACTACCTAAAACGAAAAAGATTAAAACTGGGTATACAACCGATGCTGAAAGTTTGGATTGGCTTCACCAGAAGAGCGGTCACCCAGTATTAACGTCTTTATTGCGTATTCGCGAGACAAAGAAGTTAGGGACAACTGTTGAGGGATTGATTGCAGAAATTGCTAAGGACGGTCGAATTCATACACATTTCCAACAGACTGTTGCAGCTACCGGACGCCTATCTTCAACTGGACCCAATCTGCAAAATATTCCAGTGCGCACAGAAGAGGGTCGCACAATTCGTAATTGCTTCATCGCTGGTAAAGGCTATGTTGGCCTGCTAACTGCTGATTACAGCCAGATTGAAATGCGCATCATGGCTCACTTGTCTCATGATGAAAAACTTCTCAAAGCCTTTGAGTCAGGGGAGGATTTGCACGCAACTATTGCTGGAGAGATTTTTGGCGTGAAAGCACATGATGTTGACCCTGAAATGCGCAGGCAGATTAAGGCAATGTCATATGGACTTGCTTACGGTCTATCTTCATATGGACTTTCTGCTCAGTTAGATATTTCTCCTCCAGAGGCGCAAGATCTAATGGATAAGTACTTCGAGCGCTTTGGTGGAATTCGCGATTACTTAAAAGTGGTTGTCGAGGATGCGCGCAAAGTTGGTTACACCGAAACAATCATGGGGCGCCGAAGGTATTTGCCAGATCTCATGCACGATAACCGCCAACGCCGTGAAGTGGCAGAGCGCATGGCACTTAACGCTCCTATCCAGGGATCAGCCGCCGACATCATTAAGTTGGCCATGCTCAAGGTTCAGGCTGCAATTGAAAAGGAGAAACTTTCTTCAAGGTTGTTATTGCAGATTCACGATGAATTAATTGTTGAAGTTGTTAAGGGTGAAGAAGAGGAAATAACTACTTTGGTGAAGCGAGAAATGGGCGCTGCTTATCCTCTGCGGGCTCCACTAGATGTCAGTGCTGGATTAGGGCTGACTTGGCACGAGGCTGCACACTAATTAGTCTCATCTGAATTATCTCGCATGGCACGCAAATCATTTTCAGTTGAAGGTCTGGCATTTGCTTCAGAGAGATATTTCTTCCCTGCTATCAAAATTATTACGCCAATCCCAATACACGCTGGCGTGATTGAGAGGGCAATACGTGGTGAAAATTCTTGAGATACATAGCCACCAAAAGCAGAACCTAGTGCCATGAAAGATCCTTCAATAGTCCAGAGCCATCCGATGGATGAAACTTCAGAACCGAGTGGGCGAACAGCCTCGAGTACTTCCCAATAGAAGACTTGTTGAGCGCCACCTACAAAACCTAAACATGCTCCAACTAATGCAAGACTCCAGCCTGGATACGTAAATGCCAAAGGCAGAGTGAAAACTAACCACAAAATGTAATTTCGCATGAACCACTCAAGGGGACTGAAGCGTTTAGAAACTATCCCTGCAGTGATTCCTCCCAGAATACTTGCGATTCCCATCGCTGCCAGAATCCAGGCGGTGCGTGCTGGAACTTTTTCTATTGTTGCGAAGGCAGGAACTGCAACATCGAATACACCCCATCCGAATCCAATGAAAATTGCCTCAATCATTAGAAGTTGCATTGAACGATGTGTCCAAAGAGCTTTCTGTCCAGCTTTTTTCTTTTCAGGAATCCATCCCCGTGAAACGGGATTAAGTGCAAGTGAGCTGCCGCCTAATGCCATCATGAATGCGGCAAAAAGGAGAGCTGACTGTGGATGAGAAGAAAGCGAAAGAGTTGTAGCTATAACTGGTCCAATAACTCCAGCAGTATTTATGACCGACGTGTCGATTGCATATGCACTGCGCAGAAGATCTGCTGGAACAATCGCTTTCCATAATGGACGCACAGATAAGTTAATTGGGGGAGCCGATACACCTAAAAGAAAGGCGAAGCTTAAAATTGTTGGACGAGTGTGAGCAAAACTTAAAACTATGAGCATCGTGGTGTAACCGGGCACCAAGATACGAAGTGGCCATTTTTGTCCATATCGATCCATGATGGAGGAGCGAACTCCCGCCGAAAGGGAACCAGCAACTGAAGTGACGCCGATAGCTAAACCCGCAAATGCGATTGAGCCGGTTTCATGTTCTGCTTTAAAAAAGACGGACAAGCCGATCATTCCGTAGGCGATTCGCGCCGGGAAAGAGGCCAAAAATAGAGGCACAACTTGCGGCGTCTTGAAGAAATCGATGTAGCGTTTCATTGCACTGATGAGTCTATCTGCGAGCGTGATTTTCACGCATGGATTTGCTCAAATAGACGCGCAAACCGTACCCTTACCCTCCAGCCGCGAAAGCGGGAACTACTACTCATCTATCCCTACGGAGCAACTTGACTACAGCACCAGTAATTGCAGTAAATGACATTGGATCAGCTGCCGACTTTCTAGCAGCAATCGAAGGCACAATCAGAAATTTTAATGATGGAGATCTAGTAACAGGAACAATCGTCCAGGTTGGACGCGAAGAAGTTCTTGTCGACATCGGATACAAAACTGAAGGTGTTATTCCTTCACGCGAGCTTTCAATTCGCCACGATGTAGATCCAAACTCACTCGTCAAGGTTGGCGAGACTATTGAAGCTCTTGTTCTTCAAAAAGAAGACAAAGAAGGTCGTTTGATTCTTTCTAAGAAGCGCGCACAGTACGAGCGTGCCTGGGGAGACATCGAAGGCAAGAAAGAGCGCGACGAAGTTGTTATTGGAACAGTTATTGAAGTTGTTAAGGGCGGACTTATCGTCGATATCGGACTACGTGGCTTCTTGCCAGCATCTCTTGTTGAAATGCGCCGTGTTCGCGATCTCACCCCTTACATCGGTAAGCAGGTTGAAGCTCGAATCATCGAACTAGATAAGAACCGTAACAACGTTGTTCTTTCACGTCGTGCATTCCTAGAGCAGACACAATCTGAATCACGCACAACTTTCCTTAACCAGCTTCAAAAGGGTCAAGTTCGCACAGGCGTTGTTTCATCAATCGTTAACTTTGGTGCATTCGTTGACCTTGGCGGCGTAGATGGACTTGTTCACGTCTCAGAGCTTTCATGGAAGCACATCGATCACCCAGGCGAAGTTGTTGAAGTGGGCGATGAAGTAACCGTTGAAGTTCTTGAAGTTGATTTTGAGCGTGAGCGTGTCTCACTTTCACTTAAGGCAACACAAGAAGATCCATGGCAGGCATTTGCTCGCACTCACACAATCAATCAGGTTGTTCCAGGTGTGGTTACAAAGCTTGTTCCATTCGGAGCATTCATTCGTGTTCACGAAGGCATTGAAGGCCTAGTTCACATTTCAGAGTTGGCAGAACGCCACGTAGAAATTCCTGAGCAGGTAGTTCAAGTTGATGATGAGCTATTCGTAAAGATCATCGATATTGACCTAGAGCGTCGTCGTATTTCACTTTCTCTCAAGCAAGCCAACGAAGGACATGAGATTGAGATCGAAGCATTTGATCCAACTCAATACGGAATGGCTGCTCGCTATGACGCTGAAGGAAACTTCATCTATCCAGAAGGTTTCGATTCTGATTCACAAGAGTGGAAGCCTGGATATGAAACACAGCGCGAAGAATGGGAAAAGCAATACGCCCAAGCGCAAGAGCGTTTCATGGCACATAAGAAGCAAAAGGCAGAAGCTAAAGCTGCCGATGCTGCTGCAACTCCAGCCGAAGAAACTCCTGCTGCTGAGTAAAAACAATTAAAGTAAAGGGACTCGACGTAATTGTCGGGTCCTTTTTCTTTTCTAATCGGGTTATCCTTATTCCATGCGCGTAATTGGTTTAACCGGTGGCATTGGCTGTGGGAAGTCACTTGCGGCCGAATACTTTGCTGACCTTGGCGCAATTGTTATTGATGCAGATCAGTTAGCTCGAGCAGCTATTGAGCGAGGTTCAACTGGTTTTGATGAAGTAGTGAGCACCTTTGGTGACTCCATATTGAAAAATGGAGATATAGATCGACGAGCCTTGGGGGAGTTAATATTTAAAGACCCCACACTAAAAGTGAAGTTAGAGGGAATTATTCATCCTTGGATTCGCCATGAGTTTGAAGAAGCCGTTGCCTCACTTAAAGCTGGCCAAACTCTTGTCTATGAAATACCGCTTCTGTTTGAAACTGGAGGACAGGATCGATTCGATATTGTGATTTCCGTTGAATCATCGATGGAGAATCGAGTTTCACGGTTGCGAGCAAGGGGCTTGCACATCTCTGAAATTGAAGCACGTATTGCTGCCCAGGCAACGAGAGAGCAGCGCGAATCAATAGCTGATTTCTTGATTGAGAACGATGGCAGTGAAGATGATTTACTGCGTAAAGTTGAAAATATCTGGGAAGAACTCGCGGATAAGGATGTTAAAAAGTAGGCTTAGCAAATGCGCCCGATATCTGAACTCCAGCGAAGAGTCGAGCCTTTTCAGGTAATTAGTGATTATGTTCCGGCTGGTGATCAGCCTGAAGCTATTGAAGAGATTGCCCGTCGTCTTAATGCTGGAGAACAAGATGTGGTTCTACTTGGTGCCACTGGTACAGGAAAGTCAGCAACCACAGCTTGGTTGATTGAAAAGCTCCAGCGCCCAACTTTAGTCTTGGCTCCTAATAAAACGCTGGCTGCACAGTTAGCAAATGAATTTCGGGAACTTCTACCAAATAATGCTGTCGAGTACTTTGTCTCCTACTACGACTACTACCAACCTGAAGCATACGTTCCACAGACCGATACCTTCATTGAGAAGGATTCAAGTGTTAATGATGAGGTTGAGCGCTTGCGCCACTCAGCAACGAACTCATTATTGACTCGACGAGATGTGATTGTGGTGGCAACCGTTTCTTGTATTTATGGTCTAGGAACGCCGCAAGAGTATGTGGATCGAATGATCAAACTGCGTGTGGGCGATGAGATTGAGCGCAATGCGCTCTTGCGCAAATTCGTTGATGTTCAATACAAGCGCAATGACGTTGCCTTTGAGCGAGGAACTTTCCGCGTGCGTGGAGACACCATCGAAATCATCCCTATGTATGAAGAGTTAGCGATTCGAATTGAAATGTTTGGTGATGAGATTGAAAGGATCACTACGTTGCATCCTCTTACCGGTGAAATCATGCGTGATGAAACTGAGATGTATATCTTCCCAGCCACTCACTACGCAGCGGGACCAGAAACTATGAAGCGAGCAATTGGTGATATTCAAGATGAATTACAAGTTCAACTCAATCTACTTGAAAAGCAGGGCAAACTTCTAGAAGCGCAGCGCCTTCGAATGAGAACTACTTTTGATATTGAAATGATGGAGCAGATTGGTTTTTGCAGTGGAATTGAAAACTACTCTCGACACTTAGATGATCGTGCGGCAGGCTCTGCTCCCAATTGCTTGCTGGACTATTTCCCAGAGGATTTCCTTGTTGTAATAGATGAGAGTCATGTGACCGTTCCGCAGCTAGGTGCCATGTTTGAAGGAGATGCTTCACGAAAGCGCACACTGGTCGAACACGGTTTTAGATTGCCTAGTGCACTAGATAATCGACCTTTGAAGTTTCCTGAGTTTATTGAGCGCACAGGGCAAAAGCTTTACCTATCTGCAACGCCAGGAAAGTACGAGATGGCAAAAGTAGATGGCGATGTTGTGGAGCAAGTGATTCGACCAACTGGATTAATTGATCCACAGATTGTTATTAAACCTATTAAGGGCCAGATCGATGATTTATTGAATGAAATCACAATTCGTGCTGAGAAGAATGAGCGTGTTCTTGTTACGACATTGACTAAAAAGATGAGTGAAGACTTAACCGATTATTTGCAGGAAAAGGGAGTCCGTGTTCGCTATCTTCATTCTGAGGTAGACACTCTGCGCCGTGTTGAACTTTTGCGTGAACTACGAACCGGTGAATACGACGTACTGATTGGAATTAACTTACTTCGCGAAGGTCTAGATTTACCCGAAGTTTCCTTAGTTGCAATCTTGGATGCCGATAAAGAAGGCTTTCTTCGCTCTGCAACTTCATTGATTCAAACCATTGGTCGTGCTGCTCGAAATGTTTCAGGTGAAGTGCATATGTATGCTGACAACATCACAGCCTCTATGGAGAAGGCAATTGATGAGACGAATCGACGTCGCGCCAAGCAAGTTGCATACAATCTAGAAAAGGGTGTGGACCCACAACCATTGCGTAAGAAGATTGCAGATATCACCGATCTGATTAACCGTGAATCTGAGGACACCGAAGAGCTGATGGCATCGAATAAGCGGGCAAATCAAAAGAGCGCGGCAACGGCTGGACTCTATGTGAAATCCCTTGCCTCCTTGCCGCGCCAAGATTTAATGGCATTGATAGGCTCGCTCACTGATCAGATGCGCGCTGCTGCTGGAGACCTTCAATTTGAAGTCGCTGCACGTTTGCGTGATGAGATAAAGATTTTAAAGAAGGAACTACGTTCAATGGAAGAGGCTGGGGTTTAGTGACTATCGACAAACTCGTTGTTCGTGGTGCTCGTGAGCATAACCTTAAGAATGTTTCCATTGAACTGCCACGCAATGCACTCATTGTTTTTACAGGTCTATCTGGTTCAGGTAAATCATCTTTAGCTTTTGACACCATTTTTGCCGAAGGCCAGCGCCGTTATGTCGAATCTCTATCTGCATATGCCCGTCAATTTTTGGGACAGATGGATAAGCCTGATGTGGATTTTATTGAAGGACTTTCACCAGCTGTTTCAATTGACCAAAAATCAACGAACCGAAATCCGCGCTCTACTGTTGGAACAATCACTGAAGTTTATGATTACTTACGTTTGCTCTTTGCGCGTGCTGGTCGCCCACACTGTCCAACGTGCGGCAAAGCAGTAACGAGACAATCACCACAGCAAATCGTTGATCAAATCTTGACTATGCCCGCAACTACAAAGTTTCAAGTTTTAGCTCCGATAGTTCGTTCGCGAAAAGGCGAGTTTGTTGAGCTATTTGCTGACTTAATTACTCAAGGTTTTTCACGTGCTCGTGTGGATGGTGAAGTTATTCAACTCACCGATGTTCCAAAGCTAAAAAAGCAAGAAAAGCACACCATTGAAGTTGTTGTCGATCGCTTGACTGCAAAAGAAGAGTCAAAGACTCGACTCACAGATTCTATTGAGACTGCCCTTCGCCTTGCATCTGGAATTGTTCTGCTTGATTTTGTCGATGCAAAAGGTGCTGAGAAAGAGCGCACATATAGCGAGCACTTAGCCTGCCATGATTGCAACCTTTCCTTTGAGGAGTTAGAGCCACGTTCTTTCTCATTCAACTCACCATTTGGTGCATGCCCAGAGTGTTCTGGAATTGGAACAAAGTTAGAAGTCGATAATGATTTGATCATTCCCGATGACTCAATTTCCATCAATGATGGAGCAATTGCACCTTGGTCAGGTGGGCAATCATCTGATTACTTCCTTCGCTTATTAGAGGCTTTGGCAAAGGATGTTTCATTCTCCCTAGATACACCGTGGAAGAAGATTTCTGTAAAAGCGCGCGATGCCATCATTAATGGCTATGAGTATGAAATTAAGATGAAGTACAAGGGTCGTTACGGCACCAAGAACTACACCACTGGATTTGAAGGCGTTGTTCCCTTTATTCATCGCCGCCACAGTGAAACAGATAGTGATTACAGCCGTGATAAATACGAAGCGTATATGCGCGAAACTCCATGTGATGTTTGTAAGGGTGCTCGCTTAAAGCCTGAAGTTTTGGCAGTAACTCTGGGTGATAAGAACATCAGTGAAATTACTGAACTTTCTATTATGGAGTGCGCAGAGTTTCTCAAGGCGATCAAGCTCAATAAGCGCGAAGCTCAAATCGCGGAACGAGTCATGAAAGAAGTGCATGCACGTCTTGGCTTCTTACTCGATGTTGGTCTGGATTATTTGTCTCTTGCTCGCCCTGCGGGAACATTATCTGGTGGTGAGGCACAGAGAATTCGCCTTGCCACACAAATTGGCAGTGGATTAGTCGGCGTGCTCTATGTCTTGGATGAGCCAAGTATTGGATTGCATCAGCGTGATAACCGCCGCCTGATTGATACATTGACTCGACTTCGCAATTTGGGCAACACACTTATTGTTGTTGAACACGATGAAGAAACTATTAGAACTGCCGATTGGGTTGTAGATATCGGCCCCGGTGCTGGTGAGCATGGTGGAAAAGTTGTTGTTTCAGGTAGCTATGACGATCTGATTGCTTCCAAAGAATCGATAACTGGTGCCTATCTATCTGGCCGTAAATCTATTGCTATTCCATCCAAGCGTCGCAAAGTAGATCCAAAGCGTCAATTAGTAGTTAAAGGCGCGAAAGAAAATAATTTACAAGATATTGATGTTGAAGTTCCGTTAGGAGTCTTTGTTTCAGTTACAGGTGTGAGCGGTTCAGGAAAATCGACTCTGGTCAACGATATTTTGTATACGGTCCTTGCCAATAAACTCAATGGAGCACGATTGGTTCCTGGACGACATCGCACAGTTACGGGTATTGATTTACTGGACAAGGTAGTCCACGTTGATCAATCACCTATTGGTCGCACACCTCGTTCTAATCCTGCAACCTATACCGGAGTCTTCGACAAAGTTCGCGCCCTCTTTGCCGAAACTTCCGAAGCCAAGATTCGTGGATATCAGCAAGGACGCTTCTCATTTAACGTTAAAGGCGGACGCTGTGAGAACTGTTCAGGTGATGGCACGATCACAATTGAGATGAACTTCTTACCTGATGTTTATGTTCCTTGCGAAGTTTGCCATGGGGCCAGATATAACCGTGAAACTCTTGAAGTTCATTACAAGGGTAAAACAATTGCCGATGTTTTGGATATGCCGATAGAACAGGCAGCAGATTTCTTTGAGTCTGTGCCAGCGATTGCCCGCTACTTAAAGACTCTCAACGATGTTGGTTTGGGATATGTGCGCTTAGGTCAATCAGCACCAACTCTTTCAGGTGGTGAGGCACAACGCGTGAAGCTAGCTACAGAGTTACAACGTCGTTCAACAGGCCGCACGATCTATGTTTTGGATGAACCAACGACTGGTCTGCACTTTGAAGATATAAGCAAGTTGCTCGGTGTTCTCAATCGCTTAGTTGATACAGGAAATACTGTTGTAGTTATCGAACACAACTTAGATGTCATTAAATCCTCTGACTGGGTCATTGATATGGGACCAGAAGGTGGATTCCGAGGCGGATTAGTAGTTGCCCAAGGAACTCCTGAAGATGTTGCCAAAGTAAAGGCCAGTTACACCGGACAGTTCTTAGGTGAAATTTTGGCAAGTAATCGCAAAGTAGCGACTAAGAAGTAATCGATATGGCAGATCCCCAGAGCTATCGGCCATCGGATATTCCTAAACTTCCTGGGGTCTATCGGTTTTATGATGCAACAGATACGGTCATTTATGTTGGCAAGGCAATTAATCTAAAGAATCGCTTGAGTAATTACTTTCAGGGCAACTTGGCCGAAAAAACATATCGCATGGTGCACCAAGCCGTGCGAGTTGATTGGACGATAGTTGATACAGAAGTTGAAGCTCTGCAGCTAGAGTTTTCATGGATTAAGCAATATGCACCGCAATACAACGTCCAATTTAGAGACGATAAGTCATATCCATACCTAGCAATTACAAACAAAGAAGAGTTCCCAAGGGTATTTATCACTCGTAAATCTAAACGTCCTGGAATTTCATACTTTGGGCCCTTTACACATACCTGGGCACTGCGCAGCACCTTCGATGTTGTTCTCAAGACTTTTCCTATTCGCTCGTGTACGACTAGTAACTTTGAACGAGCAAAACGGACTAAACGCCAATGTTTGCTGGGCGATATTGGAAAGTGTGCCGCACCTTGTGTTGAGTGGATTAGCAAAGAAGATCACAAAGCACTCTCTGATCGCTTAGTAAATTTTATGTCCAATGGAAATACTGACATTGTGCCCACGCTGCGCGCTGAAATGGAGCTGGCATCTAGTCGAGAAGAGTTTGAGCGGGCTAGCAAGATTCGAGATTCTATTGATGCAATTGAGCGGGCGCAGGAATCGGCAGAAGCTGCACTGCCTGAGAACTTAACGGCCGACATCGTTGCAATTCACCATGATGGTGCACATGCCGCAGGATCAATCTTCATTGTTCGAGGCGGTGCCATCAAGGGCTCACGTTCATGGATTGTGGATCAAAGTAAATCCCTAGAAGGCGATGATGAGATGGGTGCGCTTTTCTACTCGATCTATAGCCAGAGTGCACCGAGTGATATTCCTGCAGAGATTCTTATCAATGAACTTCCACTAGATGCAACAGCACTTGAGAGTTGGCTCAGTGGTTTGCGTGGTGCACCGGTTTCATTGAAGGTTCCACAGCGCGGGGAAAAGGTTGAGATTCTGGCAACGGTCAAGCGCAACGCCCAGTACTCACTTATTCAGTTCTTAAGTAAGCGCGCCAATGATGCCGCAGTCAGCGGCAAGGCTTTGCTTGATATAGAAGAAGCACTCGATTTAGCCCGCACACCATTGCGTGTTGAGTGCTTTGATATTTCAAATATCTCAGGAACCTCTGTGGTTGCATCAATGGTGGTTTTTGAAGATGGATTAGCCAAAAAGAGTGAATACCGTAGGTTCATCATTAATACTGATGAAGGATTTGATGACACTCGAGCAATGCACCAAGTGATTACTCGTCGATTAAAGCGCTTGCTCGATGATAGATCTGTAGATGAGGCTGAAGTGGCAGAGCTGGGTGGAAAGTTGAGTAAGTTCTCATATCCACCACAACTCATTGTTGTTGATGGTGGAGCCCCGCAAGTAAATGCCGCAGCCCGTGCTTTAGCTGAGTTAGGAATTACAGATATTGCGCTTTGTGGTTTGGCAAAGAGATTAGAAGAAGTGTGGGTTCCGGGTTCTTCTGATCCGCTCATTTTGCCTCGCTCTAGTGAAGGTCTTTATCTCTTACAACGCATTCGCGATGAGGCGCATAGATTTGCTATTACTTTCCACCGCTCACGCCGATCCAAAGTCATGTTGGAATCTATTCTGGATGAAATTCCGCAACTTGGTCAGGCACGCAGAAAAGCTCTGCTGGAGCGCTTTGGTTCTGTAGCTGCTATCCGCAAGGCAACTGTGGAAGATATCGCTGCAACTCCAGGTATCGGTAGCAAGATTGCAGCAGTTATTGGCGAGCAACTTGCAGCTATGAGTTCACAGCAGGTCAACACATCTACAGGTGAAATCGTGGAGAGCAAGTAATGGGTTTGGATTTCTTTGATTCTACGAGCGAGCAACAAATTGAATCTTTTACCAAGAGCGCAAGAGAAATGCTCACTGGCTATGGCCTCAATGATGTTGAAGTGAAGTGCATCAACTACGAATTCAATGCCACCTTTTCGGTAGTCACAGGCAGTGGTGATAAATACGCTTTGCGGATCAATGTGAATTCAACTCGCACTGTGGGAAATATTGCAGGTGAAATTGAGTTTGTTAACTTTGTATCCAGAATCCCGGGGATTAAAGTGGCAAGACCGGTTGCCAATAAGGATGACAGTTTTATCTCCTCCATTCTCCATGCAGAGTCCGGGCGAACTCTTTATGGAATTCTCTATACATGGCTTGAAGGTGAAGAGATAGGCGATGAACCAACTCATGAACAATTAGTGACACTCGGTACTGCAATGGCACGGATGCATCAAAGCTCACGTGAGTTCCAGCTTTCTGAACAAGCTGAGCTTCCAACCTTTCGTGATTGGTTGTGGGGGACTGAGGACTACTTGCTTAGTTCTAAGAGCTTGCTCACAAAGGAGCAATTCACCGCTATTAAATCGGCGATCGCCGTTATAGAAGCTGATACACAAGATCTATTTGGCGCCAATCCCATACAAGTCATTCACGGCGATATGCATGGCTGGAATTTGATGTGGCATGAAGGTGAACTTTTCATCTTTGATTTTGATGATTGTGGCTATGGAATCCCACATCAAGATTTAGCAATCACCATGTATTACTTAGATACTCCCGAGCAGGAAGCGGCAGTATTGGAGGGGTATAAAACTGTCTGCGAACTACCTAGCTATACCAAGGCTCAAATGGACTCCCTACTACTGCAGCGTCGACTGGTTCTGCTGAACTATCTCTACGAGACTAAAAACCTTGAACATAAACAGATGCTTCCTGCCTATTTGGCCAAAAGCATGGAGCGTGTGAACGGGTTCTTGACAGGTGTAAGAGGATAAAGCCATGACCAGCAATGAGACTTTAGTTCTGACGGGGATGTCTGGAGCCGGACGTTCAACGGTGGCGCATGCTCTTGAAGATTTAGGTTGGTATGTAGTTGATAACTTACCGCCAGCATTGCTACCAGCTTTAGTTGGTAAAGGAACAGGTTCTCAAGGCAAAGAATATGCAGTTGTCGTGGATGTTCGCGGGGGACATTTCTTTGATGAGTTAACTGCAGCTTTAGCAGAATTAAAGGAGAATGGTGCGCCATACCGTCTAGTTTTCTTAGATGCTACTGATCAAGCTTTAGTACAACGCTTTGAATCCACTCGCAGACCACATCCATTACAAGGTGGCGATCGCATTGTGGATGGAATTGCGCGCGAGCGGGCCAAACTAGAGGAAGTTCGTGCTGAGTGCGATATTGCAATTGATACTACGAATTTGAATGTGCACCAACTTGAAAAGAGAATTGGTGAGATATTTGGTGGCGGAAAGATTCAAGGGATTCGCATCAATGTTCTCTCCTTTGGTTATAAGTATGGAATTCCAGTTGATTCAGATTTGGTTTTGGATTGTCGCTTTATTCCAAATCCACATTGGATACCTGAGCTTCGACCTTTAACCGGATTAACGACGCAAGTAAGTGAAAAGGTTTTGGGTAGTGAAGGTGTGAGTAAGTTTGTCAAAGATTATGTTGCTCTCATTAATTTCATGGTTCCTGGATATATGCATGAGGGTAAAAAGTATGTGACTATCTCTGTTGGTTGCACGGGTGGAAAGCACCGAAGTGTTGCAGTTGCCGAAGAGATTGCACGCCAACTCAGTTCTAATGATCGCTCTGCCTATGCAACTCATCGTGACGTTGGGCGAGAATAAGTAGTGCAAAAAGTTGTAGCGCTTGGGGGAGGTCATGGCCTTGCCGCAACGTTATCTGCGCTTCGCCAAATAACTAGTGACATAACAGCTGTAGTAACCGTTGCAGATAATGGCGGCTCTAGTGGTCGCTTGCGCGAAGAGTTTCCAATTCTGCCTCCAGGTGATTTACGTATGGCGTTAGCTGCTTTGTGTGCAGATGATGAGTGGGGTCGCACCTGGGCGCACATCATGCAACATCGTTTTGAAAGTGATGGACCGCTCAACGGCCATGCCATGGGAAATCTCTTGCTGGCGTCTATATGGAATGAGAATGAAGATCCAGTTATTGGTTTAGATCGAGTTGGGCAGTTATTGAAAGTTATTGGCCGAGTTCTACCTATGGCTGAAACTGCATTAGATATTGAAGGAACTTTTAATACGTCTACTGGTCGCATAGTCGTGAGAGGACAAAAAGAAGTTGCCACAGCAAAGGGACGCATTGAATCACTGCGCGTAATTCCTGAAAATCCCCAGGCACGTTTAGAAGTCCTTACTGCGATTCGCGTTGCGGACTGGATAACTATGGGGCCAGGATCTTGGTTCTCTTCAGTCATGCCACACCTGATGGTTCCGATGCAGCAGGATGCACTTCTTCGCACAAAAGCTAAGAAGATTTTGATTCTCAATCTTGATGCTACAAACACAACTACTGGTGAAGAGTTCGCAGGGTCTACACCGGAAGAGCATCTAGAGTTATTCCATTCATATGCCCCTGAATTAAAGATTGACTACTGCCTGGTTGATTCATCTGTGGTTCGAAATTCGGTAGCCCTTGATGAAGCGGCAGCAAAAATGGGCGGAAGAGTGATTGCAGCCGATATTCGTAAGGCACCAGGCAGTGTTCATCATGATGTTTCAAAATTAACTCTCTATTTGGGCCACATCATGGGTCCAAAACTGGTTGGATAACCCCATGGCAATGACAGCATCAGTTAAGGACGAACTCAGTCGCATCTCTGTGACTAAGCCATGCTGTCGCAAGGCCGAGGTTTCCTCACTTCTTCGCTTTGCTGGTGGACTTCATATAGCAGCCGGCAAAATTTTGATTGAAGTTGAATTAGACACGTCTCAAAGTGCTCGCAGACTTCGTAAAGATATTGCTGATATTTATGGACATGGATCTGACTTGGCTGTGCTTTCATCGAGTGGGTTGCGCAAAGGTTCACGCTATGTTGTTCGCGTCATCGAAGCAGGAGACGCCCTTGCTAGACAAACAGGTTTAGTTGATGCCAATGGTCGTCCAGTAAGAGGTTTACCTCCACAAGTAGTCTCTGCTGCAATCTGTGATTCAGAGGCAGCTTGGCGCGGTGCATTTATTGCCCACGGTTCATTAACTGAACCTGGCCGCTCCTCATCACTTGAAATTACATGTCCTGGACCTGAAGCAGCCCTGGCTTTAGTAGGTGCTGCTCGTCGTATGGGAATTGTGGCAAAGGCCAGAGAAGTTCGCGGTGTTGACCGTGTTGTTATCCGTGATGGCGATGCAATCGGTGTTTTACTCACACGCCTTGGAGCACATGAATCAGTACTTGCTTGGGAAGAGCGTCGTATGCGCCGTGAAGTTCGCGCAACGGCAAATCGCTTAGCTAATTTTGATGATGCAAATCTTCGTCGCTCTGCTCGCGCAGCAGTAGCTGCTGCAGCACGTGTGCAGCGCGCGATGGAAATTCTTGGTCCAACGATTCCTGATCACTTGAAAGAAGCCGGTGAGCTTCGCATTAATCACGGCCAAGCATCTCTAGAAGAGTTGGGCTCACTTGCCACTCCTCCAATGACTAAAGATGCAATTGCTGGTCGAATTCGTCGCTTATTGGCGATGGCTGATAAACGAGCGGGAGAACTCGGAATTCCTGATACTGAGAGCGGGCTTTCGCCTGATTTGTTGAACTAAACACCTTTTCTACCCGCAAGTTAGGCCTATGGCCACTGATAGTATTTGCATCAAGACCCCAGCGTTGTGGCAGTCATACGAACCACCAACAGCTGGGCTTTTCTATTACTAGCCCCTTTAGTAGCAAGGACACGTACTGTGATTAATGTCGGAATCAACGGTTTTGGACGCATCGGACGCAACTTCTTTCGTGCATCGCTAACCAACCCAAATATCAATATTGTCGGAATCAACGACCTCACACCCAATGAGACTTTGGCGCATTTGCTCAAGTACGACTCAATCTTGGGCCGCTTGGGTCTTGACGTTACATTCACAGATGATTCAATCACTGTTGGTGGCAAGACAATTAAGGTTTTTTCAGAGCGCGATCCAGCTAACTTGCCTTGGGCCTCAGTTAAGGCCGATGTTGTTGTTGAATCAACTGGTATTTTCACAAAGGCTGCCGATGCTCAAAAGCACATCAGCGCAGGTGCTAAGAAGGTCATCATCTCTGCGCCAGCAACTGATGAGGACATCACCATTGTTATGGGTGTGAACCATGAAAAATATGATGGTTCAAAGCACAACATCATTTCTAACGCCTCATGCACAACTAACTGCCTTGCGCCAATGGCTAAGGTGCTAAATGATAACTGGGGCATTGTTAAGGGCTTGATGACAACAATTCACGCCTACACAAATGACCAGGTCATCTTAGATTTCCCACACAAGGATCTACGCCGTGCTCGCGCAGCTGCAACTAACATGATTCCAACATCAACAGGAGCTGCAAAGGCTATCTCTTTGGTTCTCCCAGAGCTCAAGGGCAAGCTAGATGGTTATGCAATGCGCGTGCCAGTTCCAACTGGTTCTGCAACAGATTTAACTGTTGAACTTGCTAAGGAAGCAACAGCAGCAGAGATTAACGCTGCGATGAAAGCTGCTTCACAAGGTGAGCTCAAAGGATATCTTTCATATACAGAAGATCCAATCGTTTCTTCAGATATCGTCACTGATCCATCGTCATGTATCTTCGATTCAGGTCTAACCAAGGTAATTGGTAACCAGGTCAAGATCGTTGGTTGGTATGACAATGAATGGGGTTATTCAAACCGCCTTGTGGACTTGATTTCACACGTTGGCAAAACTCTTTAATGTCAGATCTTGCACACTTTGATGTAGCGGGAAAGCGCGTTTTTCTACGCTGTGATCTCAATGTCCCATTAAAAGATGGTGTCATTAAAGATGATGGTCGTATTAAAGCCTCCCTTCCTACTATTCAAGCTCTGCTCGCAAAGGGTGCATTGATTGTCATTGCTGCGCACTTGGGTCGCCCAAAGGGTGAAGCCAAACCAGAGTTATCGCTGGCACCAGTTGCTAAGCGTTTAGGAGAGTTACTCGGACAAGAAATTATTTTCCCAGCTCAAGTGGTGGGGGATGTAGTCACAGCAGCAGTTGAAGTTCTCAAGCCAGGTCAGATTCTGCTTCTTGAAAACATTCGCTTTAGTGCCGCTGAAACAAGTAAAGAAGAGTCAGAGCGAGCAGAGTTTGCAGCACAGTTAGCAAAGTTGGCCGATGCATATGTTGGCGATGGCTTTGGCGCTGTACACCGCAAGCACGCATCAGTTTTTGATCTACCAAAGCTTTTGCCTCACGTTGCTGGCACCTTAGTTGCAGCAGAGGTTGAGGTTTTAAAGAAACTCACACAAAATCCAGAGCGTCCATATGGAGTGATTCTTGGTGGAGCGAAGGTTTCTGACAAATTAGGTGTGATTGAGAATCTGCTTGGGAAAGTTGATGTTCTGGCTATTGGCGGGGGAATGGTTTTTACATTCCTTAAAGCCCAAGGCAAGGAAATCGGTACTTCCCTTGTTGAACTAGAGATGCTCGATGTTGTTGAAGGATTAATTGAAAGTGCAAGGGAGAATGGCGTAAAACTTATTCTTCCTACTGACATCGTTGTTGCATCTAGCTTTTCTGCCGATGCCACACCCACTCTAGTTTCAGCCGATGAAATTCCAGCCGATCAAATGGGTCTAGACATTGGTCCTGAGTCAGCTAAAGCTTTTGCCATTGAAATCGAAAAATGCAAGACGGTATTTTGGAATGGGCCTATGGGCGTATTCGAATTTGCTAACTTTTCAGCAGGAACGAAAACTGTTGCCACAGCTTTAACCAAGGTTTCAGGTATTTCAGTTGTTGGCGGGGGAGACTCTGCTGCCGCGGTGCGTGCTCTAGGCTTTGCCGACTCAGAGTTCGGTTATATTTCAACTGGCGGCGGAGCATCGTTAGAATATTTAGAGGGCAAGGAACTTCCTGGTCTTCAAGCACTTGGCTTATAAGGAGCACTCATGCGTAAACCATTGATGGCTGGAAACTGGAAGATGAACCTCAATCACCTTGAGGCGATTGCAGTTGCCCAGAAGTTGGTTTACTCACTCGATGACAAGGACTATGACGCAGTTGATGTTGCGATCATTCCTCCCTTTACAGATATTCGCTCGATTCAGACTTTGATTGATGGAGATCGCTTGCGCCTTACATATGGTGCGCAAGATCTTTCACCAGAGGCAAGCGGAGCTTTCACGGGAGATATCGCTGGCTCCATGTTGCACAAGCTTGGTTGCACATATGTTCTTATTGGTCACTCTGAGCGCCGTGCAATTCATGGTGAATCAGATGCATTAATTAATCGCAAGATTAAGGCTGCACTTGCTAATGAGATTATTCCAATCTTTTGCGTTGGCGAAGAGTTAGCTATTCGTGAATCTGGGGCTCACGTTAGCCATGTGATTCGCCAAGTTCGTGCAGGCCTTGAAGGATTTACTAAACCAGAGCTAAAAAAGATTGTTATTGCCTATGAGCCAGTATGGGCAATTGGTACAGGCAAAGTTGCTACGCCAGAAGATGCTCAAGAAGTCTGCGCGGCGATTCGTGAAGAGATTGAAAACATCGGCTCTGCTGAGATTGCATCGAATATGCGAATCCTTTATGGCGGTTCAGTGAAGTCTTCCAACGTCGCAGAAATCATGAAAAAGAGCGATGTGGATGGCGCCCTTATTGGGGGAGCGAGCCTAGATCCTGAAGAACTAGCCAAGATTGTGAAGTTCCACGCGCAAGCAGAGTAAGACTGCGGTCGCATTTGCAGGTATCCTTACCCTCTACGAAACAAGGAGTTCGACAACGTGAAATTAGCTCTATCAATCTTGCTCGTCATTACAAGCGTTCTTATGATCCTGCTCGTCCTTTTGCATAAGGGCAAGGGAAGCGGCCTCTCCGACCTTTTCGGTGGCGGTATCTCAACAAACTACGGCGGGTCATCAGTAGTTGAGCGCAACCTAGATCGCATCACGATTGTTGTTGGTGGCCTTTGGTTTGCACTCGTTGTTGCTTTAAGTCTTGTTCTTAAGTAAATCGTTTAATTACATACTTTAAAAAGGAGTAATACATGGCAAGTGCAATTCGTGGAAGCCGAGTCGGCGCCGGCCCAATGGGCGAGGCAGAACGCGGTGATTCGATTGCTCGCGCATATGTGTCATATTTTTGTGCAAATGGGCATGAAGTGCGTCCATCATTTGCTGTTGAAGAAACAGTAGTTATTCCAGCTGAGTGGGACTGCCCAAAGTGTGGTTACCCAGCAGGACGAGATCGCAACAACCCACCAAGCCCAGTTAAGAATGAGCCATACAAGACTCACCTTGCCTACGTTAAAGAGCGTCGCACTGATGCTGAAGGCGAGAAGATTCTAGAAGAGGCTTTGCGCAAACTTCGTGGAGATGACGAAGACTAAATCTTTTTTACAGCATCAAGAAGTTGGTCGATACCCGCACTGCGATTTGTTAAATTAAATCGAAGGAGCGGGTATTTTCTTGAGGCAAGCGCTTTTCCATCACCCAATGCTTGAGCTGCAACTAAAGTCTTAAAACCAAAGATCTGTCCTGGGATTGCAATATCTGCTGACGGTGTTCCAGTGATTTGCAGGAATGATCCGTTTTGTTGACCACCCTTATGGAACTGACCGGTCGAGTGAAGAAAACGTGGCCCCCAACCGAAAGTAACTGGCTTGCCAATTTTCTCTGAAAGTACGGATCTTATTTGCGCAATCTTTGCTTCATCTTTGCGATCTAGATAAGCCATGATTGCTACATAACCATCTTTGTGGATGCCTTGAATGAATGTCGCTAACGCGTGGGCAACATCAGCGCCTTCTCCAAATATTTCAAGCGCGCCATCAGTGTGTGGGGCAGTAAACACAGGCAGTACACCGCCCCATTCTTTGAGCAATGCAGATGTCTGCTCTTTAGCTTCGGTGACATTGGGTTGATTAAATGGATCTATTTCAAGTGCTGCGCCAACCAAGGCAGTTACCCATTCCCAAATAATGAATTGCCCAGCAAGCTCAGCCTCAACAACTAGGTCAGCCGAACCGGCATATGCAATTGAAAAAACATTGGCACTTGTGGCAGCTTTTTCAATTACAACTGGTAGTCGACCATCTTGATTCTTACCTGTTGATTCGGCCACCAACTGTTCAGCCCAATCACTTAAGCCGGGCATTAAAGAACCATCATCGGTATAAGAAAGGTATTGACCTGCGTGATAAGCGAGTAGGTATGCAATATCTACAACCAGAGTTGAATCTTTAAGGAAGGCGTTTTTTGCATCACTGGCGCTATCAAGGAGAACTGAGACATCCACACCAATCAAAGCTGATGGCACTAAACCAAATGCACTTAAAACACTAAAGCGTCCGCCAACATTTGGATCGGCGTTGATGACGCTGTAACCAGCTGTGCGGCTTTGTTTGTCGAGCGGTGAATCTGGATCAGTAACGATGACCATGTGGTTTTGAGGCGCAAGCCCTGCTTTTGTGAATGCTTCTTCAAAGAGTGCACGCTGTGAAGCGGTTTCAATTGTTGAACCAGATTTCGAACTTACGACTACAACGGTTTTTGCTAAATCACCCGTGAGTGAATGGGCGACATAATCTGGATCAGTTGAGTCAAGAATGAAGAGCTTCTTCTGAAAGCTCTGTGCAATCACTTCAGGGCCAAGAGATGAACCACCCATGCCACACAAAATCACGTTTGTCTTATCGCGATGCTTTGCATAAAGAGCATCCAGTGCAGGCAAGAGATCTCTCGAACTTTCAGGAAGATCAATCCAATTCAAGCGAATGGAGGCTTCAGCTTGCGCAGCCTGACCCCAAATCGTTGGGTCCTTTTTAGCCAGACGTGCATGAACTTGAGTTAGCGCCACATATCGAGCATCGCTGCGATCGATATTTTTGATCGCATGTCCTGAAATCTTTATCATCCCTGTTGAGCTGCTTTCACGTTAGCGAGTAGATCATCCCAAGCTTGGGCAAACTTTTTCACACCGTCCACCTCAAGTTCAGTTGTTACGGCATCAAGTGAGATGTTGAGTGATGAGAGGCCTTTGAGAACATCAACTGCAGCGCCATAGTTAGATGTGATTGTGTTACCGCGCACTTTCCCATGATCTATAACGGCATCTAATGTTGATTGAGGCACTGTGTTGACAGTATCTGGTGCAATGAGTTCAACAACATAGCGCGTGTCATCATAGGCAGGATCTTTCACACCAGTTGATGCCCAAAGTGGTCGCTGCTTATGTGCCCCTCTAGCAAGTTGTGCTTGCCATCTAGGGGAGGAGAACTTCTCTTCAAAGAGTTGGTATGCAAGGTGGGCGTTAGCAATTGCAGCTTTTCCAAGCAGAGAAGTTGCAACTTCTGAACCATCTTTCTTAAGCAGGGCATCGATAGATGAATCGATTCGGCTAATGAAGAAGGATGCAACGGAATGAACATGTGTTGGATTGGTCGCAGCTTCTATTCCTGCGATGTAGGCATCGATTACGGCGCCGTATCGTTTTACTGAGAAAATCAAAGTGACGTTTACGCTAATGCCGGCGGCGATAAGAGCGGTGATTGCGGGTAAACCTTCAATAGTTGCTGGAACTTTAATCATTAAGTTAGGTCGATCAATAATTGACCAGAGTTCTTTGCCTTGTGCGATTGTGGCTTGAGTATCGTGGGCAAGACGTGGATCAACTTCGATACTTACTCGTCCATCTACGCCCTTAGTTGATGAGTAGATATCTTTGAAAAGATCACAGGCTGCTCGTACATCATCAGTGGTTAGCTTCTTAACAACATCATCGACCGAGGCGCTTTTCATTGCCGCGATATCAGCGGCATACTCATCTGCGCCAGCAATTGCTGCGCCAAAGATTGAAGGATTGGTTGTAACACCTACTACGCCAGATTTTGCAATACGCGATGGCAGAGAATGGGCATCTGTGCCGGATATTTTGGCCCGGGATAAATCATCGAGCCAGATTGAAGTTCCGCCCTTAGCTACATCTGCAACAGACACTTATAGAGCCGCCTTAATTTTTGTGACGATAGCTTCTACGGAGAAACCAAACTCTTTAAAGAGACGTTTTGCATCTGCTGAGGCTCCGTAGTGTTCAAGTGAAATTGCGATTCCTCCATCACCGATGAACTGGTGCCAGCCTTGGGCAATTCCTACTTCAATACTCACCTTCAACTTAATTGCAGGTGGCAGCACCTGATCCTTATAGCTTTGATCTTGTTCGCTAAACCATTCAAGACATGGAGCGCTTACAACGCGAACTGCAATTCCTTCACTTGCCAATGCACTCTGCACATCGATTGCCAGTGAAACTTCAGAGCCAGTTGCAATAAGAACTGCCTTTGGATTTTGTGCATCTTTGAGAATATAGGCACCCTTAGCCGTTCCAGAAGCAGGTTCACATTCTGTGCGATCTAAGACAGGAAGATTTTGACGAGAGAGCAAGATTCCAGCTGCCCGGCCACGAGTCAGAATCTTCTTCCAGCTCTCGGCCACTTCATTGGCATCACCAGGTCGAACAACATCTAATCCTGGGATCGCACGCAAAGCCGCGAAATGTTCAATTGGTTGGTGAGTTGGTCCATCTTCACCAACACCGATTGAGTCATGAGTCCAAACAAAAGTGGAAGGAATATTCATGAGTGCGGCAAGACGAACAGCCGGGCGCATGTAATCGCTAAAGACTGCAAAGGTTCCACCGAATGATCGGGTCAAACCGTGCAGTGCAATTCCATTGAGGATTGATCCCATGGCGTGTTCGCGAATTCCAAAGTGAATGATTCGCCCGTAAGGGTTGGCACCCTTAATCGCGCTGGATGAAGGTAGGAATGAGCCACCACCATCAATGCTCGTGTTATTTGATCCCGCTAAATCTGAAGAACCACCCCAGAACTCAGGTAGATGTTTAGCGATTGCATTAATGACTTGACCAGATGCTGCCCTAGTTGCGACATCTTTCCCGGGAGCAAATGTTGGGATATCAGCATCCCAGCCAGCTGGCAATGCTTTAGTGCGCAAACGTTCCAATAGCTGTGATTGCTCTGGGTTACTTGATTGCCACGTTGCAAACTTTGCATCCCACGCTTTGCGAACTTTTGCTGCGCGATCTTTTACTAAGCGAGCATGTGCCAATACATCTGCTGGCATTGCAAACTTTTCTTCTGGGTTAAGACCAAGAGCAGTTTTGGTTGCGGCAATTTCTTCATCGCCAAGTGCTGATCCATGTGAACCTGCAGTTCCTTGCGCCTTCGGTGCTGGCCATGCGATAACAGATTTCATTCGAATCAAAGATGGTTTAGTTGTTTCTTTCTTAGCTGCAACCATTGCAGCATCAAGAGCATCGATATCTACGTTGCCGTTAGAAGCAGCTGCTACATCGATGACGTGCCAGCCATAAGCTCGATATCTGGCCGATACATCTTCCGTAAATGCATTATGTGTGTCACCTTCAATGGAAATCCGATTGTCATCATAAATTACATTTAATGCACCAAGTTCTTGAGTTCCAGCAAGAGAAGATGCTTCAGCACTTACGCCTTCTTGTAAATCTCCATCAGAGCAAATAACCCAGATGCTGTGATCAAATACAGAGCTACCTGCAGGTGCTTGTGGATCCAATAAACCACGCTCATAGCGCGCTGCCATAGCTATACCCACTGCAGTTGCAACACCTTGGCCAAGTGGACCAGTCGTCATTTCTACGCCGGCAGTGTGACCAAATTCTGGGTGTCCGGGAGTCAGGGAACCCCATGTACGAAATTCTTGAAGATCTTTTAACTCAAGACCGTAACCACTTAAGAAAAGCTGCGTGTAGAGAGTTAATGAAGAGTGTCCACAAGAGAGGATGAAGCGATCTCTTCCAACCCACTGTGGATCTGAAGGATCGTGGACAAGATGGCGTTGAAAGAGAGTGTAAGCAACAGGTGCCAATGACATTGCGGTTCCTGGATGACCATTTCCAACTTTTTGCACTGCATCTGCTGCAAGAGCGCGAGAATATGAAATTACGCGATCATCCATCTCCGACCAACCAGGCATTGAACTCATTGAGCTATTTCCTTTGCTTTAAATTGAACGGATAGCCAGATTCGCCACGCTGCAATCCATACTAAAGTAGAACCTAACAAGTGAGTTGCTACCAATAACTCAGGGACGCCTTGCAAATATTGAATATATCCAATAACTCCTTGAGCAAGAGAAATACCCAAGAAAATCAAAAGGCGATTTTTAGTTGTGTGAGTAATATCTTTTCGCAAATAAAAAGCCACTGTAAAGAGAAGTAGTACAAGTACTGCGGTTCCATGCAACATTGCAGCTTCTTGAATTCTAATGTGCAATCTAGGTGCATTTATATCTCCGGCATGTGGACCGGCTCCAGTTACAACAGTTCCCAAAATAATTACTAAAGCCGCCCACATCATGTGTGTTTTGGAATAACTACTAAGAGGTCCTCGTATTCCTGTCTTGATCGCGGGTCCCTTGCGGCGTGTGTGAAGTGATGTTGCAGCAGCAATCAATATTGTTGAGAGTAAGAAGTGGCTAGCAACTGAGATTGGATTGAGATTTGTAAGAACTGTGATGCCGCCAAGTACCCCTTGACCAAATATTCCTGAAAATTGTCCAGCAGCAAGTATGCGTAGATCTTTTCTTCCGGCACGAAAAACTGCAATTAAGGTTGCAAGTGCAAAGGCGACCAGCACAAAAGTAAGTAGACGGTTTGCGAATTCAATCCATGAATGAAAAACGCCTTCAGCTTGATTCTCAACCGGCACATATGAACCCGGCGTGCACTCTGGCCACGTTGGGCAACCAAGACCTGAGCCTGTTAGGCGTACGGCGCCTCCGGTGACAACGATTGCCGCCTGCGAGATAAGAAGGACCAGAGTAAGAGGAGTAAGTGCCCGAGCCGCGCGCGTGGATGCCATGGCCCAACCCTATGGCTACTGGGTACTCAGGCGGGCCGAGTGGCCGATGGTGTCGAATTACGACACAATACTGTTGTGAAAATGAGCGGCCAAACAAGCCCAGTTCCAGGTGATGATCTTCGCACCCGGGACTTAGTGGCGCGTTCCATATTAGAAAATGGCCCATCTACGGCTGCAGTTCTTGGTCAGCGCTTGGGTCTGACTCCTGCGGGAATTCGCCGCCATCTTGATTTACTCGTTGCAGATGGCGTTTTACAGGCACGCGAACCACACTCTGCGATCAACCGCGGTAGAGGTAGACCTTCAAAAGTTTTTGTCATGAGCGATAAGGGCCGCGAGCAATTCGAACATTCTTATGACGACTTAGCAGTAGCTGCATTGAAGTTTATGTCAGCACAATCTGGAGAGCATTTAGTTTCAAATTTTGCCCAATCTCGCGCTGATGACATCGAGCGAAAAGCAACCGTGGCTCTTTCTAAGAAAAGCAACAAGCCCGAGGCCCTTGCTCAGTTTCTAACTGAACAAGGTTATGCAGCCAGTATTGCTAAGAAGCCAATGGGTGAAGAACTCTGCCAACACCATTGTCCGATAGCTCACGTTGCATCCGAATTTCCGCAGTTATGCGAAGCAGAGACAGAAGCACTCTCACGTTTACTTGGTACTCACGTTCAACGTTTAGCAACAATTGCACACGGTGATGGCGTGTGTACAACTTTCATACCCACAACAAAAGCTACAACAAAGCGAAAGGTACGTGCATGACAATCGCACATCCAGAACTCGAAGGTATCGGCAACTACGAATACGGTTGGTCGGATAAGAGCGATGTAGGTACCAACGCTAAGCGTGGTCTGAATGAAGATGTCGTGCGCGATATTTCTTCTAAGAAATCAGAGCCACAGTGGATGCTAGACCTTCGCTTAAAGGGCCTTGCTCTATTTGAGAAGAAGCCAATGCCCAACTGGGGATCAGATCTTTCTGGAATTTTCTTCGACACAATCAAGTACTTCGTGCGCTCTACAGAAAAGCAGGCCGCAACATGGGAAGACCTGCCTGATGAAATTAAAAACACATACGATCGACTAGGTATCCCAGAAGCTGAAAAGCAACGCCTAGTTTCAGGAGTTGCAGCGCAATATGAGTCAGAGGTTGTTTATCACTCAATCCGTGAGGATCTAGAGAAGCAAGGCGTCATTTTCCTTGATACAGATAGCGCGCTCAAGCAGTATCCAGAGCTATTTAAAGAGTATTTCGGAACCGTTATCCCAGTAGGAGATAACAAGTTCGCTGCACTTAATACTTCTGTGTGGTCTGGTGGTTCATTTATCTATGTTCCTAAGGGTGTTCACGTGGATATCCCTTTACAGGCATATTTCCGCATCAACACTGAGAACATGGGTCAGTTCGAGCGCACATTAATCATCGCTGATGAAGATTCATACATTCACTATGTTGAAGGCTGTACCGCTCCTATCTATAAGTCAGATTCACTTCACTCTGCTGTAGTTGAGATTATTGTGAAAAAGGGTGCTCGCGTTCGCTACACCACAATTCAAAACTGGTCTAACAACGTTTACAACTTGGTTACCAAGCGCGCTACGTGTGCTGAAGGTGCAACCATGGAGTGGGTCGATGGAAACATCGGTTCAAAGGTAACAATGAAATACCCTGCAATCTTTTTAATGGGTCCACATGCAAAGGGTGAGACGTTATCTCTTGCCTTTGCTGGAGAAGGACAGCATCAAGATTCTGGCGCCAAGATGGTTCACGCAGCTCCATACACATCATCATCTGTTATCTCTAAATCTGTTGCACGAAATGGTGGACGTACTTCTTATCGTGGACTTGTTCAAGTTCAAGAGGGAGCCCATCACTCTAAGAGCACAGTTAAATGTGATGCACTTCTAGTTGACACAATCTCTCGCTCTGACACATATCCATATGTTGATATCCGAGAAGATGATGTTTCAATGGGTCACGAAGCAACTGTTTCAAAGATCTCTGATGATCAACTCTTCTACTTGATGTCTCGTGGATTAACTGAAGATGAAGCTATGGCAATGATTGTCCGTGGATTTATTGAGCCAATTGCACGTGAGCTGCCTATGGAATATGCATTAGAGCTCAATCGCCTCATTGAACTTCAAATGGAAGGTGCTGTTGGTTAATGTCTGTTTTAACTACTAATTACTTAACCCCAACGGGGCGCGAAGAGGCTTGGCGGTTCACACCACTTAAGCGCTTGCGCGGTTTACATGATGGCACAGCCATTGTTGGAGGCCGTAATTCCCTTGTAACGAAGGCGGGATTACCTCAGGGTGCCAGCTTTACTCGTGAATCTTTGGCACCTCTTGCTGTGAGCGATGATGTCATCATCGAGCGCATCCGCGGAGAAGTCTCTGATGTTGCACATCTTTCTATTGATGCAAATGCGGAAATTAAAGAGCCAATCTTTTTGACTCGCTCAGCTGGCGCCCTTGATTCTGCTGAACTTTCCAGAGTGCGTATTTCACTAGGTACTCACGCTGTCGCAACAGTAATCGTTGAAAACATTGGCGATACATTGCTGGCAGAAGATTTAGAGATAGCTTTAGCTCCTGGATCATCGCTGACTTTCGTGACTCTTCAGGAGTTTGATTCAAAGAGTGTCTACACCGCCCGCCACCATGCAGTGGTTGATAAGGATGCAACATTCAAATCAATCACAGTAACCGTTGGGGGAGATGTAGTACGTATCCTTCCAACTGTTGAATTCACGGCACCTGGTGCATCAGCAGAACTTCTAGGAGTGTATTTCGCAACTACCGGACAGTTCTTTGAGCACCGTATGCACGTTGATCACGCTGTGCCAAATGCTAAATCTCGAGTGAACTTCAAAGGTGCTCTTGCTGGCAGAGATGCTCACACAGTGTGGATCGGTGATGTTTTGATTCGCGCTGTTGCCGAAGGTACTGATACTTATGAACTCAATAGAAATCTCTTGCTCACTGATGGAGCACGCGCTGATTCTGTTCCCAACCTTGAGATTGAAACTGGTGAAATCGTTGGTGCCGGACACGCAAGTACTACAGGCCGCTTTGATGATGAGCAGTTGTTCTATTTGATGTCACGTGGAATCACATTAGAAAATGCCCGTCGCCTTGTTGTTCGTGGTTTCTTCAATGAAATAATCACAGAGATTGGCAACGAAGAAGTGCAAGAGCGCCTCATGGAGCGCATAGATGGCGAACTTGAAAGAGCTGGTGCATAAATGGCCGACTTAACATTAGATCAATTAGAGGTCGGCAAGCCGGTCAAGATTGAAAAAGATGGCAAGACCATCTGTGTTGCCCGAGTGGGCGATGAAGTCTTTGCAGTTGATGACACTTGCTCTCACTCAGAGGCTTCACTATCAGAGGGTGAAGTTACAGATTTCAAAATTGAATGCTGGCTACATGGTGCTGAATTCGATTTGAGAACTGGTGAGGCGTTGACCTTGCCGGCGAACATAAGCCTTGAAACATATGCAGTAAAGATCGACGGAAATTCCGTCACGGTTGAGATTTAGTACACGAGTAGAAGAGAGAAAATAATGAGCGTTCTAGAAATCCGCGGACTACAAGTCTCAGTCGATACTGAAAACGGTAGCGTCGAAATTCTCAAAGGTGTTGACCTAACAATCAAGTCAGGTGAGACACACGCAATCATGGGTCCTAATGGATCTGGTAAATCAACTCTTGCCTACTCAATCGCAGGTCACCCTAAGTACACAATCACTGGTGGCTCTGTTACCTTGGATGGCGCAGATGTTTTGGATATGACTGTTGATGAACGTGCAAAAGCTGGCTTATTCCTAGCCATGCAGTACCCAGTAGAAGTTCCAGGCGTTTCAGTTTCTAACTTCCTTCGCACAGCAGCAACAGCCCTTCGCGGTGAAGCACCAAAGCTTCGCACATGGGTCGCCGAAGTTAAGGGTGCAATGGAAGCGTTGAACATGGATCCATCATTTGCTACACGCAATGTTAATGAGGGATTTTCTGGCGGCGAAAAGAAGCGCCATGAAATTATGCAGCTTGAGCTACTTAAGCCAAAGATGGCCATTCTTGATGAGACAGATTCAGGGTTAGATGTTGATGCTCTTCGTATTGTTTCTGAAGGTGTTAACCGAGCTAAAGCTAATAATGATCTCGGGGTATTGCTTATCACTCACTACACGCGTATTTTGAAGTACATCAAGCCTGACTTTGTTCACGTTTTTGCTAACGGCAAAATCGTTGAAGAGGGCGGACCAGATCTAGCAGACAAGCTAGAGGCAAACGGCTACGCAGATTACGTGAGTAAGTAAGGATCTAATGAGTTTTTCTGTTGCGCAAGTACGTAAAGATTTTCCAATCTTTGAACGTACTATTCGCGATGGTAAAAGGCTTGTCTATTTAGATAGCGGGGCAACGGCGCAAAAGCCGTGGGTAGTCATTAATGCAGAGAGTGATTTCTATTCAAAGCACAATGCTGCCGTTCATCGAGGAGCTCATCAGCTAGCTGAAGAGGCAACTGATGCCTATGAAGGTGCTCGAGAAATGGTAGCCACATTCATTGGTGGGCAAGAAAGTGAAGTTATCTTCACAAAAAGTGCCACCGAGTCGATCAACTTGGTTGCTTATGCAATGGGAAATGCCCAGCCTGGTAATCGTTTCGCCTTAAGTGCATCTGACTCCATCGTTGTTACTGAGATGGAACACCACGCTAACTTGATTCCGTGGCAACAATTAGCTGCTCGCACAGGAGCCCAGCTCAAATGGTTTAATGTCACGCAGGATTCAAGGTTAGATCTTTCAAATATTGATCAGGTTATTACTGCCAATACAAAGGTAGTTGCGGTCACACACCAATCCAATGTTTTGGGAACTATCAACCCATTAGATGCAATTGTGAGGCGCGCACATGAAGTTGGCGCAGTGGTCGTGCTAGATGCTTGCCAGTCAGTTCCACATATGAGTGTGAATGTTGCTGAACTAGATGTGGACTTTTTGGCTTTTTCGGGACACAAAGCAGTTGGCCCAACTGGTGTGGGAGTTCTGTGGGGTAAAGCTGAACTTCTAGATGAGCTTCCACCCTTTCTTACCGGTGGATCAATGATTGAAAATGTAACAATGACGACTGCAACATGGGCTCCGGTTCCACAAAAATTCGAAGCCGGAGTTCCAAATATGGCACAGGCCGTTGGTCTTGGCGCTGCATGCAAATATCTATCAGAGCTAGGAATGGACGCCGTTCGCGAACATGAGATTGCACTTACTGGATATGCATTAGAGAAGATGTCGTCAATAGAGGGAATTAGAATTGTTGGCCCATTAGAAAATGTTGCTCGGGGTGCAACAGTTTCTTTCACGCTTGCTGATATTCATCCGCACGATATTGGGCAGTATGTTGATAGTCAGGGTGTAGCTGTGCGCACGGGACACCACTGTGCTTGGCCTTTAGCTCGGGCCATGAATGTTCCAGCTACTACACGTGCCTCGTTCTATCTCTACAATGATGAGCGTGATGTTGATGCTCTAGTAGAAGCCTTATTAGGTGTTCGAAAATACTTTGGGAGATTTTAGTGGAACTCGATTCGCTGTATCAGGAAGTGATTCTTGATCACTACAAGCACCCACAACATAAGGGACTCAGTCCTGTTTACACGGCGCAGGTAAGCCATGTGAATACAAGTTGCGGTGATGAAATCACTTTGAATCTTAATGTTGAAAACAATGTCATCACTTCAATTACATGGGATGGCCAAGGCTGTTCAATCTCACAGGCCAGTGTCTCAATGCTCAGTGACTTAGTTACCGACAAAACTTTGGAACAAGCCGATGCGATTGTTAAATCTTTTTCAGAGTTAATGGCAAGCAAAGGCACAGCAGCTGGAGATCCAGAAATTCTTGAGGATGCAGTGGTATTTGCCGGCGTTTCAAAGTTTCCAGGTCGTGTAAAGTGCGCACTGCTTGGTTGGATGGCCTTCAAAGATGCAGCGATTCAGTCACAGGGAGAGAGCAAATGACAACGAGTGTTGAAGATGTAACAGAGGCAATGAAGGATGTTGTCGACCCAGAATTGGGAATAAACGTTGTCGACTTAGGACTGATTTATGACGTTATGGTCGATGAAGCAAATATTGCAATTCTAAATATGACGCTGACTTCAGCTGCATGCCCTCTTCAAGATGTCATTGAGGATCAGACGCGTTCAGCGTTAGCGGGTATGACAACAGATGTGAAGATTAACTGGGTTTGGATGCCACCTTGGGGCCCAGACAAGATTTCTGATGATGGAAGAGATCAGCTTCGCGCTCTCGGTTTTACTGTCTGAGGTATAACTCAATAAGGTAGTCACATGTCAATGCATGCGGCTTGGATGACTCACAGATCAATGACTGCAGACCCATCGGTCAAGCAGCAAAAACTCAAAGCCGGCACAGTAAAGCGAATCTTTACATTTGCAAAACCATATCGCCTCAGCATCTGGATCTTCCTTTTTACAGTTGTCGTGGACGCTGCCTTAATCGTGGCTACGCCATTACTTTTGCGTCAACTAATTGATAAGGGTGTTATTCCAAAAGATGGTGCGTTGGTAACACGCTTAGCCATACTGGTTGGATTACTTGCTATTGCTGATGCAGCAATGAGCATGCTGGGACGTTATTTCTCCTCTCGAATCGGTGAAGGTCTAATTTATGATCTTCGCTCATTAGTCTTTGGCCACGTTCAAAGACAATCCATCGCTTTCTTTACTCGCACACAAACAGGTGCCCTTATTTCTAGAATCAATTCAGATGTAATGGGGGCTCAGCAGGCATTTACGGCAACTTTGTC
Organism: actinobacterium SCGC AAA044-N04; assembly: GCA_000378885.1. Lineage (GTDB taxonomy): Bacteria > Actinomycetota > Actinomycetes > Nanopelagicales > Nanopelagicaceae > Planktophila. The sequence goes on from KB900465.1 coordinate 42,542, forward strand.
AGGCCTTGTCAGCAATGTTGTGAGTTTGGTTCTTGTGGGTGTGACCATGATGATTTTGTCCTGGCAGATCACGATTTTTTCACTTCTTCTCTTGCCAGCATTTCTCATTCCAACTAAATGGGTTGGCCGCAAGCTTCAAGAGTTAACCCGGGATTCCTTCAATACCAATGCTGAAATGTCGAGCACGATGACTGAGCGCTTCAATGTCTCTGGTGCGATGCTTGTCGCTCTCTATGGTGAGCCTTCTAGAGAGCGTGAATATTTCCGCTCAAGAGCTCGCAAGGTTGCCGATATTGGTATCAAGATGGCAATGCTCAATCGCCTTTTCTTTATCGCACTTACTAGCGTTGCAGCTATCGCAACAGCGTTCGCCTACGGTATTGGTGGACATTTAGCTATTAACGGGGGAGTGACCGTTGGTACGTTGCTGGCGATTACTGCTCTGCTAGCAAGACTCTATGGTCCGCTAACTGCGCTATCGAATGTGCGCATTGATGTGATGACATCACTTGTTTCATTTGAACGTGTGTTTGAAGTGTTAGACCTAGAACCTATGGTTAAGAATCGCGAGAATGCCATTGAGTTAAAGCCAACTCATCCAAAGATTGAGTTCAAGGACGTTAGTTTTTCATATCCTCGCGCTGAAGAGATTTCACTTGCTTCCCTTGAATCAGCTGCAAAGCCAGAGACTATTCAAAGTGGTGAAGTACTTCGCGGCCTTTCATTTACAGCAGCCCCTGGAACGCTAACTGCATTAGTTGGTCCGTCTGGTGCCGGTAAGACAACGATAAGTGCCCTGCTGCCACGTCTCTATGACGTTACAACTGGTGCAATTGAAATTGATGGTCACGACATCCGTGATCTGACTCTTGAATCTTTACGTGGGTCAATTGGTGTTGTTATGCAAGATGCACACCTATTCCACGAAACTATTGCTGAGAACTTACGTTATGCAAAAAACGATGCAACTGAGGATGAAATGCGCATTGCATGTGAGTCAGCACAGATTTGGGAGTTGATTAAGTCGCTACCAAACGGGCTAGACACAATGGTGGGAGAGCGTGGACACCGTTTATCTGGTGGAGAGAAGCAACGATTAGCTATTGCTCGTTTACTTCTTAAATCTCCTTCAGTTGTCATTCTTGATGAGGCAACGGCGCATTTAGATTCAGAGAATGAGGCCTTAGTTCAGGCTGCTTTACAGAGCGCACTGAAGGGTCGCACAAGCATTGTTATTGCCCACCGTTTGAGCACTGTGAGAGATGCTGATCAAATTCTTGTTCTTGAAAAGGGTCAGATAGTTGAGCGTGGAAAACACGATGAACTTGTGGCACGTGGTGGTCTATATGCAGACCTCTATAACCGGCAGGACTTAACGGGTGCGGCGAATTAATATTCGCCCATAAATAACTAAGCCAGCAAAGAAGAGCCACTGCAAGGCATACGCCATGTGAGGGCCATCGCTGAGTTCTGGAAGTTGTGCAGGTACTGCGGGCGTAAGCGAGCTTTGCGAACCACTTAAGAGATCGATGTAGTAATCCTCGGTATCGAGTTGGGATTGCGCATCGAGTTTAGAAATAAGGCCGCTTCCAGATGCAGGCAATGCAAAAAATGATCCTCGGGGAAGTGAGGAATCTAAACGCAACCGACCAGTGATCGAAACTTTATTTGCTGGAGGGGGAGTAATAGTCGGCGCGATTGTGGCATTAGCTCCCGCTTTTACCCAACCTCGATCTACCCAGAATTTTTCATTATTTTGAGATGTGAACAAAGTGAGAACTTCAAAGCCATACACGCCTTCGCTATAGCGATTGCGCAGAAGTATTTGCTTAGTTGAGTCAAAAACACCTTGAGTTGTGACACTCTGCCACTCAGCTGCAAGCGGTGAATCCTTGACTGCGTCTAGAGAAGTTGGCGCAAGTGCAATATGTTTTTCAATCATCGCATTGCGTGCATGCCTATCTACCCCACGGTGATATTGCCATTGGGCTGCAATCAGGCAGAGAGCAATTAGGGCGAGTGCAATAAATGACTTAAGAACAGCATATGGTTCGCGAACTTTTGCCATGATTAATCGAGTGATAAAGGTTTCTCTTCGATAATCTGATTATTTCTCGAAATTGTTTCTCGGCCAGCATTAGCGATAACTACAGCAAAATATGGCAGACCAACGGCTCCGGCGAGTGCGATCCAACGATAGGGACTAGGCAAAACAACCGTTAAGACAAAGCACGCTGTTCGAACCATCATGGAAATGAAATACCTTTTTTGACGAGCAGCTTGATCACGGGTCAGGGCTAAGGGCGCATCGGTAATCGCGAAAACTTTCTTCTTCTTAGCCATGTCTTAAGAGTAGTGCCAGGCGCACCCAAGCGCTTCTTTTGAATACCTCTCGGTAACTAGTAAGTTTTGGCTATGAGTTCAGTGGCATTGGTAACAGGTGGAAATCGCGGTATTGGTTTGGCAGTTGCACAATCATTAGCAGCTGCCGGTCACGATGTCGTTGTTACCTATCGCAGCGGCACCGCACCAGCTGGCTTTAAATCTGTGATTATGGATGTGACCAGTACAGATAGTGTCGATAAAGCTTTCGATGAGATTGAAGCCCAATGGGGAATTCCAGAGATCATTGTTGCCAATGCAGGTATCACTAAAGATGGTCTTGTCATGCGCATGAGTGATGAGGATTTTGAATCTGTCATTGATGCAAATCTAACAGGGGCCTTTCGTGTGGCACGACGTGCAACGAAAGGTCTTTTAAAATTGAAAAAGGGACGTCTGATTTTTGTGGGCTCTGTTGTTGGAGCACTTGGTTCTGCTGGGCAAGTGAACTACTCATCTTCCAAATCTGGCCTTGTCGGAATGGCTAGATCATTTGCTCGTGAAATTGGCAGCCGTGGCATCACAGCAAATGTGGTTGCGCCAGGCTTTGTTGAAACAGATATGACTTCGACTTTGGATGAAAAACGCAGAAATGAAATCGCTGGATCTATTCCTCTAGGCCGCTTCTGCTCTGCGCAAGAGATTGCAGATGTCGTCACCTTTATCGCTTCACCACAAGCCAGCTATATCTCTGGAGCGTTGATTCCAGTAGATGGCGGATTAGGAATGGGTCACTGAGATGGGATTACTAGATGGCAAGAAGATTCTTGTTACGGGAGTACTAACTGATAGTTCGATTGCTTTTCATATCGCCCGTCTTGCACAAGAACAGGGAGCACAAGTTGTTCTCTCTTCCTACGGACGAGTGCTTTCATTAACAACACGTATTGCAGGACGATTGCCACAACCGGCACCCATCATTGAACTCGATGTCATAAATGAGGCAGATCTTGCTGCCCTTGAGTCACGAGTGCGTGCGCATTTTCCAGATGGTCTAGATGGTGTTGTTCACTCAATTGGATTTGCTCCAGAGGCAGCCCTTGGCGGTAATTTCCTCAATACTTCGTGGGAAGATGTCTCAACTGCGATGCATGTTTCTGCCTATTCATTGAAGTCTTTGACTATGGCAGCAAAGCCACTCTTTACTGGCGGTGGATCAGTTGTGGGCCTTGATTTTGATGCAACTGTTGCTTGGCCTAAATATGACTGGATGGGTGTTGCCAAAGCTGCGCTGGAATCAACATCACGATATTTGGCGCGGGATTTAGGTGTTGAAAATATTCGCGTGAATTTAGTAGCTGCAGGTCCTATTCGCACGATGGCTGCAAAATCTATTCCTGGTTTTGATGAGTTTGAAAAAGTATGGAATGAGCGAGCACCACTTGCTTGGGATGTTACAGATCCAGCGCCTGCTGCTAGGGCCGTTGTTGCTCTGCTCTCAGATTGGTTTCCTAAGACCACCGCTGAAATCATCCATGTTGATGGCGGCGTCCACGCCATGGGTGCCTAAGCGCACTTTAGGCCTCAATTTCACCTTTTAGCTCCCAGCCGGTAATCTTTGCCCCAGACCAGTGGCCTAATAATCACTGCAAGAGGAGTTACCGCTCCCACCTTCTTCGCCACTAGTGCGAGCTGGTTTGTCGGATGAGAGATTTACTTCTCTTTTTCCTTGCGGTTTTCTCATGCAGCGCTGTTAGACCAAAGCGTTCAACGAAGCCGAAGGAGCACAAATCACAACTGACCCGCGCATTAATGATCGAATTCGCACACCCGAAATTCGTCTTATCGGTTACACCGGTGAGCAAGTTGGAGTTGTCGATATCGATACAGCGTTAAAGATGGCTGATGAAGTTGGTCTCGACCTAGTCGAAATCGCACCAGAAGCTAATCCACCCGTTTGCAAGATCATGGACTTCGGAAAATACAAGTACGAAGTTGCACAGAAGGCACGGGAAGCGCGACAGAACCAGACCCACATTGTGGTGAAGGAAGTGCGTTTAACACCAAAGATCGAAACTCATGATTACGTTACAAAGCGCAATCAGGTTGAGAAATTTCTCAAGGGTGGCGACAAGGTGAAGGTGACGATGAAGTTCCGCGGCCGCGAGCAAACGCGACCTGAGATGGGCTACAAGCTATTGCAACGTCTTGCAGAAGATGTCGCAGAGTTTGCCTTTGTTGAGTTCGCCCCTAAACAAGAGGGACGAAATATGACAATGGTGTTAGGCCCAACAAAGAAGAAGACAGAAGCAGTAGCTGAAGCAAAAGCAGCGCGTAAGGCAAAGGCCGATGCCGCAGCAGAGACAACGGATGGAGCGTAAGAAATGCCAAAGATGAAAACACACAGTGGTGCGAAGAAGACTTTCCGCATCACAGGTACTGGAAAGGTTATGCACGAGCGTGCTGGAAAGCGCCACTTACTCGAGCACAAATCTTCACGAGTCACCCGCCGTCTCTCAACTGAGAAGTCAGCAAAGCCAACCGTAACGATGACAGCCAAGCGCATGCTTGGCTTGAAGTAAGGATCGTGTGAATTAAATGAGAGTAAAACGCGGAGTTCACGCTGCTAAGAAGCGTCGCACAACATTAGAACGTGCCAGTGGTTATCGCGGACAACGTTCCCGTCTTTTCACAAAGGCGAAGGAACAAGTTACGCACTCAATGGTTTATGCCTTCAACGACCGTAAAGATAAGAAGGGCGATTTCCGTCGCCTATGGATTCAGCGCATTAATGCTGGATGCCGCGAACATGGTCTTACATACAACCGCTTCATACAGGGCCTCAAGGCTGCTGGAGTGGAAGTAGATCGTCGTGTTCTTTCAGATCTAGCAACAAATGATCCAGCTACATTCAAGACACTTGTTGATGTTGCTCGCAAGAGCCTTGTATCTGCTTAATAGATCCCAATGATTGAGAGCCTTAACTCGCCACATATCGCGCGAGTTAAGGTTCTTATTGGTTCTAGGGGTACAAAAGAACGAAAATCTTCAGCTCACTTTGTTGCAGAGGGTTTGCAATGTGCTCGAGAAGCAATGGTGGCAACGACTGGTCCACGTATTGAAACTTTGTATGTCACACCAACCGGTCGCCTTAAAGTTGAACAGATTGCAGATCTCAACTCCTTCAATGTAATCGAAGTCAGTGATGACGTGATGAAGGCGATGTCTGAGACCATTACGCCTCAAGGAATTCTTGCGGTGTGCTCTATCCCAAATAATTCTTTAGAGTCAGTCACACTTAATGGCACCCGCAAATTTGTTTATCTCTCAGAGATTCAAGATCCAGGTAATGCCGGAACGATTATTCGCTCAGCTGATGCCTTTGGAATCGACGCTGTTATTACATCCCCCGGAAGTGTGGATCTCTATTCACCAAAAGTTGTCCGCAGTACTGCTGGTTCACTCTGGCATACACCGGTCTTTGAAAACATAGAGTTATCTACTGTTTTAGCCCTTGGTGTGCAAGCTTTCACTTTGGCTGCAGAGGGTCAAAAATCACTGAAAGATCTCAAGATCACTAAAGATTGTGTAGCAATATTTGGCAATGAGGCCAGGGGATTAGCAACTGCCCAAGGCGTATCTTCCATTGAACAAGTCAAAATATCGATGCCTGGTAATGCCGAAAGCCTGAATCTTTCAGCGGCGGCAACCATTGTTATGTATCACCTAGCAAATATCCCATCTTCCTAAACTCTCACAGGATAGAGTTCGCTCTATGCGCCAAGAAGATGTCTCACAATGGGTTAAAGATGCCCAAGTAGCCTTTGGCGCCGCTACAGATCTAGATTCTCTGAAAGCTGCTCGTTTAGCCCATGCTGGCGATAAGGCACCGATTTCACTTGCATCCAGAACTCTGGGTTCTCTATCTCCGGAAGAAAAAGCTAGTTTTGGAAAAATTATTGGAGATGGCAAAGCTGCCATTGCCGAGGCTCTAGCGCAAGCAACGCAAAAACTTGAAGCAGAGCGCGACAAGAAAGTTTTGCTAGAAGAAGTAGTTGATATTACTTTGCCCGTTAATCGCAGACATCGCGGGGGACTACATCCGATTTCAATTATCAAAAATGAAGTCTCGGATTTTTTCATTGAGCAGGGTTATGCAGTTGCTGAAGGCCCAGAGCTTGAATCAGGGTGGTTGAACTTTGATGCACTCAATATTCCTGCAGATCATCCAGCTCGCACAATGCAGGACACATTCTTTGTTGAGCCAGTTGAATCAGGAATGGTGCTGCGTACTCACACATCACCTGTTCAAATTCGCACGATGCTGACTCAGACTCCACCTATTTATGTCATCTGTCCTGGGCGAACATTTAGAGCAGATGAGTTGGATGCAACGCATAGTCCAGTTTTTCATCAGGTTGAAGGCTTAGTTGTTGATAAGGGCATCACAATGGCCCACCTCAAAGGAACGCTGGATAACTTTGCCCGTCATATTTTTGGTCCAGATGTGACAACTCGTCTTCGTCCATCATTTTTCCCTTTCACTGAACCAAGTGCTGAGGTCGACATATTCTTTAACAATCGCTGGATTGAATGGGGCGGTTGTGGAATGGTCAATCCAAAGGTGCTACAAAGTTGCGGGATAGATACCGATGTCTACAGTGGCTTTGCTTTTGGAATCATGTTAGTTGCAGCTGCGCGAGCACGGCGTAGATCCTTGTGTGGGAAATCTAAGATGACCTGGTCATTTGTGTAGGCGTGAATTGTT
>KB900466.1 GCA_000378885.1 actinobacterium SCGC AAA044-N04
TCTTGATTGTGAATGAGCTTCCTAAGACTCGAAGTGGCAAAATCATGCGCAGACTTCTCAAAGATGTGGCTGAAAACCGAGTAGTGGGAGATGCCACAACATTGGCTGATCCAAATGTTATGAAGTTGATTTCAGAGGGCTTACAGAGCGCAAAATCTGAGGATTAGAGCTTCACACCTAAGTACTTGGAAGTAAGTGAAATTAATTCAATTTCATTTTTTAGCACGCCAATATGTTTGTATGCCACGCTTCCATCGGCTACGATAAACCATGTGACTGGAACTCCCATTCCAAAGTAAGCCCGGGATTTGCCATCTGCATCATAAAGATTAGGCCAAGTAATGCCGTTGTTTTCTACAAATTTGCGGCCATCTTCAATTGAAGCCTCTTCAACATCAACACCCATTAATAAAACTTTGCCTTGAGCTTTTTTATAGAAAGAGCGCAGGATTGGCATCTCCTCTTTACAGGGACCACACCATGAACCCCACACATTGATAATTGCTGGGCCTTTGATTGAATCCACGGAGGCACCAGCACCAGCATCTAAACAATCAAGAACTACTGAACCTTCTGTTGTACTACTTGAAACACTTTCACAAGAAAAAACTTGCCCAGCTACTTTTTCTGAAGGAGAAGAACATCCTGCAAGCAGAATCACTGCAACTGCAATAGCTACTCTCTTCATCGAAAATCCTTATCTGTCTTTACTAACAACCGTGCCTTTGCAACATCCATTTCACCAATACCAACGCTAGGGCACATCTTTGCAACGGGGCATGCACCACAAGCGGGTTTGCGTGAATGACAGATACGCCGGCCATGCCAAATCATTCGCTGTGACAAGTTTGTCCATTCTTTTTGAGGGATTAACTCACCAACAATACGTTCGACTTTTACTGGATCCATTTCTTTAGTCCACCCAAAGCGACGGGATAAGCGACCAAAATGTGTATCAACTGTGATTCCAGGAATATCAAATGCATGACCAAGAACCACGTTTGCAGTTTTGCGACCAACCCCTGGCAAAGTAATTAACTCTTCAAGTGTGCTGGGAACTTGACCATTAAATTCTTCGGTTAATTTGATTCCAATTCCCTTTATATGACGCGCTTTTGCACGATAAAAACCAGTTTGATACACCAGTTCTTCTAGCTGATGAATATCTGCTCCTGCATAAGCTTTTGCAGTCTTATACTTCTTAAAAAGTGCTGGGGTAATGGTGTTAACTCTCTTATCTGTGCACTGTGCGCTCAACACCGTTGCAACTATTAACTCCAGCGGATTCTTAAAATCTAGTTCACAGCGGATTTCTGGGTAGGTCTTGCTGAGAATCCGATATACAGCCCGAGCCTCTTTGCGGGTTTCACTATCTGCGGGCATGAGGCTAAAGTACTACCCGTGACCATAGATTTAGATGCCGTACACAGAGCCCCGCTCTTTACCGCCCTTGATGACGCCGCTTCGGCTTCTCTTCGCGCACAGATGGATTTAGTCAAGATTTCTAAGGGCAGCGTTTTATTCGCTGAAGGCGCAGATGGTGATCACCTATACGTAATCGTTGAAGGAAAGCTCAAGCTTGGAACTTCAAGTGGTGACGGACGTGAAAATCTTCTTTCAATTCTTGGACCCGGCGAAATGTTTGGCGAACTCAGTCTTTTTGATCCAGGCCCACGCACATCAACTGCAACTGCAGTGACAGATGCAAAACTATTAAGTCTTGGACAAGCAAAACTTCTTCCTTGGCTTCGCGAGAATCCTGATGTTGCACTTCACTTATTAGCTCGTTTGGCACAACGTCTTCGTCGCACCAATGAAGCGGTGGGCGATCTTGTTTTCTCTGATGTTCCAGGACGTGTTGCTAAGGCATTAATTGATCTAGGTGAGCGCTTTGGTAAGAAAACTGATGAAGGTTTATATGTTCACCATGATCTAACTCAGGAAGAGCTTGCTCAACTAGTTGGTGCATCTCGCGAGACAGTGAATAAAGCCCTTGCAGATTTTGCAGGACGTAACTGGTTAAAGCTTGATGGACGTGCAGTATTGATTACAGATTTTGAACGCCTAGTGAAGCGCGGTAAATAGTTAGTCTGTAATTTCTACTGTGAGTTCGATTTCAACTGGTGAATTCAACGGCAATTCTGCAATTCCAACTGCGCTACGCGCATGCTTTGCACCATCGCCCCAGATTGCTAAGAACAGCTCACTGGCCCCATTAACGACAACTGGTGCGTTGATATAGCCAGGAACGCCATTAACGTAGCCAACAACTCGAACAATCTTTGTAATCTTGTTTACATCTGCAACAGTTTCAACTGCAGCTAATGCGTTCAGCGCACATACCTGTGCTAATTCCTTTGCGCGCTCTGGAGTAATTTCTCCATCAACTTTTCCAACTCCGGCCATTTCACCGTTCACAAGTGGAAGTTGCCCGGCAGTGAAAACAATATTTCCTGTGCGGATCGCTGGAACATAAGCAGCAACTGGCTTTGCAGCAACTGGTAGTTCTAGGCCAAGTTCTTTTAGCTTTGCGCGTACATCTACTGGATTCATGCGATCACTCTCTTCATGTAAGCAACTAGCTGTTCGCCAGTTCCTGGTGCTGGAACAACTTGAACAAGTTCCCAACCATCAGAACCCCATGTATCAAGAATTTGCTTGGTTGCATGTGAAAGAAGTGGCACGGTTGCATATTCATACTTTGTCATTTGTTTAACGCTGCTTTCACTAGTGCAGAAACCACGCCGCCATCGGCTTTTCCTGCGATCTTTGGCTTTACTGCTCCCATTACTTTGCCCATATCGGCTGGGCCTTGTGCACCAGTTGATGCAATTGCCTCAGCGATGATTGCTGCGATGTCTGCCTCGCTTAATTGAGCTGGAAGATACTTTGCAATAACTTCGCCTTCACTCTTTTCTAGCGCTGCTTTGTCTGTACGACCAGCAGTTTCAAAAGCTTCAGCCGCCTCACGGCGCTTCTTAGCTTCGCGAGATAGAACAGTGATTATCTCTTCATCACTTAGAACGCGTGCTTCTTTGCCAGCCACCTCTTCATTAGTGATTGCCGTTAGAACCATGCGAATAGTGCCTGAAGTGATTTCATTGCGGCCACGAATAGCCTCTGTTAAATCCTTTTGCAGCGTCTCTTTAATACTCATGCGGTGAACTCTACTGCTAGCAATTCAGCGATTTGTGCGGTGTTTAGAGCTGCGCCCTTGCGTAGGTTGTCACCGCAAAGGAAAAGATCAATCGATTTCTTATCATCAAGTGATTGACGCACGCGCCCAACCCATGTTGCATCTGTTCCGACTGCATCATTAGGAGTTGGAAACTTCTTATTCTCTGGATCATCTAGCAATGTCACGCCAGCAGCTTTTTCAAGAACCTTTTGTGCCCCTTTGCGTGTGACTTCCTTCTTAAACGTTGCATGAACAGCCAATGAGTGAGTTGTTAGAACTGGAACTCTCACACAAGTAGTTGAAACCTTTAACTTAGGCATTCCAAGAATCTTGCGGGATTCATTGCGCACCTTGAGTTCTTCAGATGTGTAACCATCTTCTTTAAGAGATCCCGCCCAAGGAATCACATTAAGTGCAAGTGGGGCTGGGAATGCTCCTAAGTCTTTAACTAATTTGCGAACGTCTCCAGTTTCTTCTCCAGCGTTAGTTCCTGCCACGAGTGAAATTTGCTCGCGCAATGAATCGATACCTGGTTGACCAGCACCAGATGCGGCTTGGTATGAAGCAACAACGAGTTCTTTTAAATCGAACTTTTTATTAAGTGCGCCCATCGCAACAATCATAGAAAGTGTCGTGCAGTTTGGATTTGAGATAATTCCCTTAGGACGCTTCTTGGCATCTTTTGGATTAACTTCTGGAACAACCAATGGAACTTTCGGATCCATACGAAAAGCTGCAGAGTTATCTACTACAATTGCTCCACGCTCAACTGCAATGGGAGCCCACTCGGCAGAAACCTCATCTGGCACATCAAACATTGCAACATCAATTCCATCAAATGCCTCAGGTGATAGTGCAACGACAGTTAGCTCTTCACCGCGACACATCAACTTCTTGCCTGCACTGCGCGCAGATGCAATTAAACGAATCTCGCCCCAAACATCTTTGCGCTCAGACAAGATGCTGAGCATGACTGTGCCAACTGCGCCAGTTGCACCAACTACGGCAAGTGATGGTTTCTTTGAGCTTTTCTTTTTACTCATCGGCCAGTTCCTCCATAAACAACGGCTTCATTGCTATCAGCATCTAAACCAAAGGCGGCGTGAGCAGCTTTAGCTCCACGCTCTAGATCTGCTTGGCGGCAGATAATAGAAATACGAATCTCTGATGTTGAAATCATTTCAATATTGATTCCAGCCTCTGACATTGCACCAAAGAAGGTTGCTGTAATGCCTGGGTGTGAGCGCATTCCAGCGCCAATTAATGACAATTTACCGATTTGATCATCGTATTGAATGGATGCAAAGCCAACTTCACCTTGAAGCTTTTGCAAAATAGCTGTTGCATCAGCACCTTCTGCTTTTGGCAAAGTAAATGAAATATCAGTAAGGCCTGTGGCAGCGGCAGAGACGTTTTGGACAATCATGTCGATGTTGATGTCAGCATCGGCAATGGCTTGGAAGATACGTGCAGCAACACCGGTTCGGTCCGGTACGCCGACAATCGTGATCTTTGCTTCGCTCTTATCATGGGCGATGCCTGAGATGATTGCTTGTTCCATTTCTCCTCCTTGTGGATGATCTTTGACCACCCATGTTCCTTCATTAGTTGTAAAAGATGAACGTACGTGAATAGGTAAGTCATAACGGCGTGCATACTCAACACAACGCAAGTGCAGAACCTTTGCACCGCTTGCTGCAAGTTCCAACATTTCTTCATACGTAACAGTTTTTAACTTCCGTGCCGCAGGAACAACTCGTGGATCAGCACTAAAGACTCCATCAACATCTGTGTAAATCTCACAAACATCGGCCTCTAATGCTGCAGCTAAAGCAACTGCAGTTGTGTCACTACCACCGCGACCAAGAGTTGTTACATCTTTTGTATCTTGTGAAATTCCTTGAAAGCCAGCAACGATTGCAATAGCACCTTCTGCCAACGCTTCTTGAATACGTCCTGGTGTCACATCGATAATGCGAGCGCGACCATGTGCAGATGTTGTAATCACACCAGCCTGGCTACCTGTAAATGAACGGGCTTCATGACCTAAATTTGTAATCGCCATTGCAAGAAGAGCCATAGAAATTCGCTCACCAGCAGTAAGCAACATGTCGAGTTCTCGCCCTGATGGAATTGGAGTGATCTGTTTAGCTAAATCAATGAGTTCATCGGTTGTATCGCCCATCGCAGAAACAACGACAACGACCTGATTGCCATCGCGCTTGGCTGCAACGATGCGATTGGCAACGCGCTTCATGCCCTCGGCATCTGCCACCGAGGAGCCGCCATATTTCTGAACGATGAGTCCCATGGGTTAATGGTGGCGCATAGATTTAATTGGCGCTAACCGTTTTTCGGGAAATCTTAGATAATGAGATGAAGCGCGTATCAAATAACGAGATTAAACGTTGCGGCGTCCTTCAAATGCTCGGCCCAGCGTGACTTCATCGGCATATTCCAAATCTCCGCCCACTGGCAGACCGCTAGCTAATCGAGAGACCTTTATTTCCAGCGGCTTAATCATGCGCGATAGATAGGTAGCTGTGGCCTCTCCCTCAAGATTTGGATCGGTAGCCAAAATAACTTCAACGATTCCAGGATCTGCAAGACGGGCCATGAGTTCACGGATGCGCAGCTGCTCTGGACCAATTCCATCGATAGGACTAATTGCACCACCTAGCACGTGATACTTACCGCGAAATTCTCGTGTGCGCTCGATTGCAATGACATCTTTACTCTCTTCAACAACACAAATTAACGTGTTATCGCGTCGTGGATCACGACAGATCCGGCACTGATCTTCCTCTGAAACGTTTCCGCACTCTACACAAAACTTCACGCGCTCTTTAACAGTCCGAATGGAATCCACGAGCGCAGTTGCTATCTCGGCATCTGCTTGCAATATATGAAAAGCAATACGTTGAGCCGACTTTGGACCAATACCTGGCAGACGACCTAGCGCATCAATGAGATCTTGAATTGCACCTTCATACATACCTGACATTAATTATTTACTCTCAATTACTTTTGCGCCAAGTTCTTGGGCAAGCAGTGCCGCCCCTGAAAGCAAAGTCTTATCTGAAGGAGCCTCTGATGTGCGAGTCTCACGTGCTGCCGGTGTATTGGTATCAATGGAAGGATCAACAACACATTCAATCTTTCGATCAATGCCAACTACATCCACAAATGCCTTGCGCAAAATCTCATCTGATTCTGATCGAACAAATGAATCTCTGGCACCAGCATTAACAATTCCAATGGTGATTGCTTTGTCATCAACAGCTAATACTTGTGCTGAAGCAGAAAGCAGTGACCAAGTCAGTCTGCGGCGCTTCTTCACATCTTCAATAACATCTGGCCAAGCACGGCGAAGTGCTGCAATATCAAAGGCCCCAGGGGCACTCGTTACCTTGGCTGCAGGTGCTTCTACTTTCACTTCTGCTGGCGCAGCTTCCTCTTTCTTAGGTGATGCTGCTTCTTTTTTCTCAACTAATTTTGCTGGTGCGGGAGTTGTCATCGGTGCAATGTTTTCCGCGCGCTCTAATCTCTCAATACGAGAGAGCATTCCTGATTCACCATTATCGCCAATAGGCAAAAGTATGCGTCCGCAGATCAGTTCCAGCATTAAACGTGGTGCTGTGGCACCGCGCATCTGAGTCAAACCTTCTGCAGCAATATCTGCAGCTCGTGAGAGATTAGCTGTTCCAATGCGGTTGGCTTGATTGCGCATACGTTCCATTTGATCATCTGGGATATCGCGCAGAATTGAATTGCTGGCTGAATCTTTTAAGGCATCAACAATCATTAGATCGCGAATGCGCTCCAACATGTCACTGGTAAAGCGGCGTGGATCATGGCCGGATTCAATGACTCGATCAATGGTTTTAAACAGTGTGGCCCCATCATGGGCAGCAATCGCATCGATGGCATCATCGAGTAGGGCGCCATCTGTGAAACCTAATAATTGAATTGCAATTTCATAGCTCACGCCATCTTTGCCGGCACCAGCAAGAAGTTGTCCCAACACAGAGAGCGCATCGCGCACTGAGCCACCAGAGGCCCGAACTACAAGTGGAATAACGCCTTTAGCAACGCTAACGCCTTCATGATTGCAAATCTTTTCTAAGTGTGCAGCCAATATTCCAGGTGGAACTAAACGGAATGGATAGTGGTGTGTACGAGAGCGAATAGTTGCAATCAGTTTTTCTGGCTCTGTTGTAGCAAAGATAAAAATAACGTGGGGAGGCGGTTCTTCAACAACTTTCAAAAGTGCATTTGCAGCACCTGGTCCAAGTTGGTGGGCCTCATCGATGATGTAGATCTTGTAACGACTTTGCACTGGTGCAAAGAAAGCTTTATCGCGAAGATCGCGTGCATCATCTACTAAACCATGTGTTGCCGCATCTAGTTCAATAACATCAAGTGAACCTGGGCCATTTGCAACTAGATCATTACATGATTGGCACTCACCACATGGATTAGGTGTTGGTCCTTTAACGCAGTTAAGTGAGCGCGCCATAATGCGAGCGCTAGAAGTTTTTCCGCAACCACGCGGGCCGCTAAATAAATATGCGTGATGCGTGCGCCCAGATTCCAACGCATTTGAAAGTGGAACAGTTACATGTTCTTGTCCGATGACATCTGCAAAAACAGAGGGACGATACTTGCGATACAACGCTAAAGACATCGTGTGCTCTCCTCTACTCTTCGACGCAATTTAATAGGACCCCTCGCACACCCGCCAGAGCGGACCTACCCTTGCTGCATTCCTGCCCTGGGGGAGTTCAGTACGGATAACGCCGTACGAGGGATCTGGCGTAATCATAGTTATAGCCACCGATAGGGCGCTGACCCCCTTGAGAAGGGGCTCAGCTCGCTTCCAGAAGGCTGAAAATGCAGGCATAGTAAACAATCTTGCTAAGATGTTCAGTATTACTTTACACTCTCAATAGAGATTTTGGTCCCTTAAGGAGTCACACATGGCTTATGCCCCTCCTACCTCTCACACACAATTGCTTGAGTGGGTCTCATCTGTGGCAGCGAGGACCCAGCCTGAGAATATTTACTGGTGTACCGGGACGGCGGCCGAATGGGATGAGATTACGACTTCCCTGGTCGAAGCTGGGACCTTTACTAGATTAAAAAAGCAGCCCAATTCATTTTGGTGTACATCCGATCCTACCGATGTTGCGCGCGTAGAGGATCGTACATATATCTGCTCAGTCAATGAGTCTGATGCTGGTCCAACCAATAATTGGATGGATCCGCAAGCCATGAAAGAGATTATGGAAGAGCTCTACCTTGGCAGTATGCGAGGGCGCACGATGCATGTGATCCCATTTTGCATGGGACCACTAGATGCAACAGTTCCAATGTTTGGTGTTCAAATCACTGATAGTCCCTATGTAGTTGCATCTATGCACATTATGAGCCGCATGGGTAGCGATGTTCTTAAGGCTTTAGGTTCTGATAAAGAATTTGTTCGTGCACTTCACTCTGTGGGTGCTCCGCTTTACGCCGGTGAAAAAGATGTGAAGTGGCCTTGCAACGCAACTAAATACATTACTCAGTTTCCTGAAGAGCGCATGATTTGGTCATTCGGTTCTGGATATGGCGGAAATGCTCTATTAGGCAAGAAATGTTATTCATTGCGAATAGCTTCTGTCATGGCACGTGATGAAGGCTGGCTTGCCGAACATATGTTAATTCTTAAGGTCACTCCCCCTTCCGGCAATGCACATTATGTAGCGGCTGCATTTCCATCTGCTTGCGGCAAAACTAACCTGGCAATGCTTGAACCAACTCTTGATGGGTGGAAAGTTGAAACTCTGGGCGATGACATTGCATGGATGCGCTTTGGTGAAGATGGCCGTCTGTATGCATTAAACCCTGAATTTGGCTTCTTTGGTGTTGCTCCCGGTACTGGTTGGGGAACTAATGCAAATGCGATGCGCACCGTTGAAAAGGGAAATTCGATATTTACAAACGTCGCACTCACCGATGATGGAGATGTCTGGTGGGAAGGAATGACTGATGTTCCCCCTTCTCATTTAACCGACTGGAAAAACCGCGACTGGTCACCAGAAAGTGGCGAGCTATCCTCACATCCCAACTCTCGTTTCTGCACCCCTGCACAGCAATGTCCAATAATTGCACCTGAGTGGAAAAATCCTTCTGGTGTTCCTATCTCCGCAATTTTCTTTGGTGGGCGCCGTAAGACCACAATTCCTTTAGTAGTTCAATCACGCAATTGGAATCATGGCGTCTTTATGGGTGCAACACTCTCATCAGAGACAACTGCGGCTGCAACAGGTGAAGTTGGAGTGGTGCGTCGTGATCCTATGGCGATGCTCCCATTTATTGGATATCACGTTGGGGATTATTTAAATCATTGGTTATCTATAGGCAAGAATGCTGATGAATCAAAATTGCCAAAAATCTTTTATGTTAATTGGTTTCGCCGTAGCAGCTTAGGAAAATTCTTATGGCCAGGGTTTGGCGAAAACTCACGTGTTATTAAATGGGCTATCGAACAAATTGAAGGAGCCAATACTTCTGTTGCAACTCCCATTGGTTTAGTTCCTTCTCCAGGTGCAATTGATGTCACTGGATTGGGAACTTCCGTAGGAGAAATGGATGAAGTTTGCGCAGTCAACATTGAGGAATGGCAAGCAGAGCTTCCATTAATTGATGATTGGTTCACAAAGATTGGTTCTAAATTGCCTTCAGAGCTTGTAAGCGAGTTCGCAACCCTGAAAGCAGCGTTAAATTAATCCAATCACAATACAAAGGGTTATTTAATAGCCGCTACCTGGCGCATTAACTCATCCCTGACGTATTCCAGTTCGCGCACCACATACTCAGTAATGTCCCCAGTTTTAAGATGTTCTGGAAGTACGTCCCAGGTGTAGGTCTCAATTTCTAAGTGGGTAGATAGCGGTGTACGTGCGTGCACTCGCAGTGCATCATCAATTCCTGAGCGAGTAGTCTGGAATGGGCCTAGGTCTTGTAAGAAAACTGGAACATGGAAATGAGTACGCCATTCCCGAGGTCCAGGATCTTTATCCCAGGCGGCAATCGCATCTTCTAAGTTCAAAAAGCGAGTAATAACTCCGTTTCGAAGTTCGGTGGTCTGTGACAGATAAATCGTCCCGGTGTATTTCTTGAGCTCTTCAACTATTTCTGCGGTGACGTTATCAACACGCAAAGCTGCAGCTTCTTGGAGTTTAAATATTGGAATTCCAGCTTGAGAGAGCAAGTCGATATCGCCAGCGATATCTTCAAATGCAACTGACTGGTGGCAAATATCTAGAACTATGCCGAGGTAGCGCCTAGTTGCACCAAAAACTTCTGAAAGGGGTTGTCCTGAATACTTGGCGATCTTCTCTGCAGCTTTGAGTGTGTAGATCTTTTCTTTAAACCACTCAACTGTTTCAGGGATTGTTTCTAAGAAGCAAAAAGGTTCTGGCTCAACGGCTAGCTTGACTCGATGACCTGTCTTTTTTTCTAGTGTCATTAAGTGTGCAATTACTCGATAGATATTCTCATCAAAGCTTGCAATAAATTCAGGAGTTATTGCCTTTGGGCGATAGGCAAGGGGAGCTGTTTGAATTGTGGGCTCAACAGATTGATCAGTAACTTCTGCCAAAATATCTGCAATATGCATCGTGTATTGAGTTCGAGCCTGCGTTGTCCAATCTGGTTCATAAACCTGCTCTTTAACGAGTTCGCCTTTGAAGGGACCATATGGAAAAGCATTAACTGTGAAGATATATAGCTGGTTATCTTGAAGGAATTTCTTTAACCAAATTCGCTCTTCAGGTTTTGCAAGCAATTCCTCAACTGATGCATTAGCAAGGCGAAGTGAAACTCCCATAGGTGCATCAGGACTAAAACGTTTCTTTACTTCTGGCACATAAGCGACCAGAGAGTTTTTCATCTCTGGCCATGTATCGCCCGGGTGAACTAGTGTGGAATAGGTCAGATGACCATAACCGTTGCCGAGATCCACTCCTACTTACCGTTGCCGATGTGATTAAAAGTAGATGTATTCAAATGTGATTGTGAATCACGAGTTGTATTAAGGAAGCCTCCAGTTGTGAAATATCGCTGACCAGCAACCAATAGTTCTTCGGCTGGGAACTTAGTAATTACTTCGCAACCCGTGGCAGTAACAACAATCTCTTCTTCAATACGCGCTGCGCCCCAACCATCTTTTGCTGGCCAGTAAGTCTCTAGCGCGAAGACCATTCCTTCTTCTAAGGTTTCTGGATTATCCAGAGAGATCATGCGGCTAAAGATTGGACGTTCCCAAATAGAAAGTCCAACACCATGGCCATATTGCAGAGCAAATGCAGCTTCTTCATTAGCAAAGCCGAATTCCTCAGCCTTTGGCCAGACTTTAACAATGTCAGCAGTAGTTGCACCTGGTTTAACCAATGCAATTGCCTTATCCATATATTCACGGCAAATTGTGTATGCATCACGTTGTGCAGGTGATGCAGAACCAACTGCAAATGTGCGGTAATAGCAGGTGCGATAACCCATGTAACTGTGCAAGATATCGAAGAACGCTGGATCACCAGGGCGAATAATGCGATCAGAAAAGACGTGTGGGTGTGGAGAGCAACGCTCACCTGAGATTGCGTTTACTCCTTCAACATGCTCTGAACCTAAATCGTAAAGAGTTTTCGCAACTAGACCTACACACTCATTCTCTTTGACTCCAGGGCGAAGGAATGAATAAAGATCGTCATAGGCTTTATCAACCATAGAAGCTGCAGTGGTAAGAAGTGAGATTTCATCTTTTGTTTTAATTCTGCGAGCTGCAAGAAATAACTGTTGCCCATCTACGACTGGAATACCTTTTGCTTGAAGAGCAAAAAGTACAGGTGGTTCTACGATGTCGATACCTAGTGGTTCTTTTTCTAAACCATATGCCTTAAGAACTTCATAAATTTTGTCTGCAACTTTTTCTGCTTGACCAGCACTTGGCGGAATCGCACCACGAAGGGTTGAAATTCCAGCGCGTGATCCAATCAATGGACCAGCATCATGGTGTGGCCCATGGCCATTGGCACTTGCATCGGCATGAGCTTTATCAAGCCATGGATTTTGAATTGTGTGGTGCTTTGCTGCAGAGCCAAAATCCCACAGAACTGGCTCACCCCCACGAGGCAAGATTGAAAATCGAATCATCTTGTCCATCGCCCATGTGCCAATGTGTGTAGAGGTCATGTAGCGAATATTGTGAAAATCAAAAGTTAGTAGCGCTCCCAGGCTCGAATTTTCGAGTTCGGCTTTAAGGCGTGCAAGACGTTCGGTGCGCAGGCGCTCGAAATCAACTCGGTTTTCCCAATCGACACCATTGGTTCCGTATGTTGCGATAGCCATTATTAACTCCTGAAGGGTTGATTCGCCCCACCGCGGGATGAATGTTCGCTCCTAGTTAACACCAGCAAAACAGGGGTGTCAAGGTTTTTCTAAGGGCTAGAAGGGGGTGGATTCCTGTGTTTTAGGCCGAGGTATGGGCGCTATGGCACCCATGTACAAACCAAATTCCGCGAAACTTGTTGGGGCCGGTATTTCTAAATCTATGTGGGATCGAGGAATCAAATCCCAAAGAATGGCCGGTTGAAAGTTGAAGCACTAGATCGCCAATAGTGACTTCTAATTCGCCTTCCAAGGCGTATCCATATTCAAACCCATCATGAAAAATCATTTCACCTGACTTATTTGTTTCAGCCCCTGGTGCGTAATTAATCTCCATAAAGTTAACTGACTCTTCGGCAGTAGCTGCCAACCTCTCCCAAGTCACTCCAGAGTCCATTGTAATAAGACTGCGATTATTGGGATTTATCGAGGAAATTCGGGCTTTAGAGCTATCCCAGGCATCAGTTGGATGGGCGAGATTTTTGCGATTGACTTCAATATCTAATTGTTTATTGGGTTCAATATGCACGTCCCCTGAGGATTGAAAAAGCACATCGACGGGAACGCTTAAAAGTTTTGCGAATGAATACAACGTTGCAACCGATGGTTGCGATTTACCGTTTTCTATTTGAGAGATAAATGATGGCGATACATCTAATTGACGAGCAATCTCACGAAGTGACAGACCAGACTTAAGTCGTATCTCTTTCAAACGAGAGCCAAGATGTGCAATCGCGTCAGTCATCACTCTCCCTCCAGAGTTCTCACCCGTTGACATTGCCCGCGTGAGAAGGCAAACCTACCGTGCAGTAGCCCCCAAATAGGGCACTGAGCCAGTATAAAAGTGTTTAGAAGGGCTGTACACCCCCCCATTTCTAGGCGTATATTTTGAATTGCTTGTTTGCCACTACTAAACAGGGGATGAATTAATGAAGATGAACTATGTCCACCATGTTGGACTCATTTGTAGCGACCTTGATCGTTCAATCTATTTTTATCACGACATTTTAGGATTTCAATTCCAGAATGAGCCGACAGGTTGGTTTGAAGGCCCAGAACTTGAAAAGGGTGTTGGAGTACCTGGTGCCAAGCTGCGCCAAGTTTCACTCTGGGTTGATAAAACAACAACTTTTGAGCTCATTGAATATGCCGACCGGGCTGACACTAACGGCAAGCCAGTACCAAACAACCATCTAGGCGCCGCTCACGTCTGCTTCAATGTTGATGACATCCATGCAACAAAGGCTGAATTAGAGTCAAAGGGTGTCGTGTTTTATAGTGATGTGAATGTTGTTGATTCGGGCCCACTTGCTGGATGGCGTTGGTGCTACTTCAGTGATCCAGATGGCCTAGCACTAGAGCTCATCCAATGGGATTACTACGACAAAGAGTTACATGAAGCTGCTTCTGCGGAATATCTAAAAACCCGCCCTGCGCTTAGTACGCTGAAACCGCTTTTTTGTAAATAAATTCCACAGATGTAAATGAAAAAGCCCCCCGAACATGTCGGGGGGCTTTTTCATCTGTCCCCTATTTTTTAACCTTAACTAGCACCTTCATCTGATCCCCCTTTGGATCAATGAGGACATCGAAGCCCTTCGTAACAACATCGTCAATTCCAATAACATTTGAAATCATTTTTTCAATTGGATACTTACCTGTTGCGGCCAATCGAATCACGCGTGGCCAATCTGTAAGCAAGTAACACCAAGAACCAACATATGAGATGTCTTTTTCCGAGAGCTTCA
Organism: actinobacterium SCGC AAA044-N04; assembly: GCA_000378885.1. Classification (GTDB taxonomy): domain Bacteria; phylum Actinomycetota; class Actinomycetes; order Nanopelagicales; family Nanopelagicaceae; genus Planktophila. The sequence continues at coordinate 14,359 of KB900466.1, forward strand.
TTGCATCAATTGTGGCTGGCTTAGTGTGTAAACCTGTTTGCACAATCTTTCCACTGCGTCGCACGCTATTCATGCAACCAGTTAATCCGCCAGTACTACCTGATGCTTCAACGGCCATATCAACACCGCGGCCCTCAGTGAGTTCAGCAATTGTTGCGGCAAAAGAATCATCCATTGGGTTAAGGACAGGACCAAGGTCTAAAGCCTTGGCAAAGGCTGCCCGGTGTGGGTTTGGCTCAGCAATAATCACTTGTGCGGCACCGATTGCATTTGCATACAAAGCAGAGAGTGCTCCAATAGGGCCAGCACCAGTAACAAGAATAATGTCACCACCAGTAACGCCAACGCGGTCAACTCCGTATGCAGCTACTGCAGCTGGCTCTACGAGTGCACCGGCTTGATCTGACATTGAGTCAGGAAGTTTTGCTACTTGATACTCTTTCAAAATTGCAATCTCTCCAAGACCACCTGTTGGTGCAGAAAGACCTGTGCAAGCAAAAAGCTCACATAGGTGTCCACGACCAGTGCGACATGGAATGCAACGGCCACAAACAATGGCAGGCATGATGGCGACTCGATCTCCTACTTTTACATCCCGAACATCTTTTCCAATTTCAATTACACGAGCAGAAAACTCATGGCCAAGAATTTGAGGGTTTGTAACACCGGTCAGAGGATGTGGCTTAGTTGGTGTGACAATTGCACCAACTACGTACTCATGTAAATCAGTTCCACATATTCCGCAGTAAAGAACTTCTACAGCAACTTCATCAGCTAAAGGTGCACCTGGTGCTGCCACTTCTTCAATTCGAATATCTTTCTGACCGTGAAAACGTGCTGCCTTCATTTTTTTCCTCCAGATCGAGTTAGCGTGTAAGAAATAGCTGCGAAAACAATGAGCAATCCTTGGAAGAGGTACTGCCAGCTCTGAGATAAGTCTAAAAATACGCAAGCGTTGAGTACTTGAACCATTAAGACTGCGCCAAGCAAGCTCCCGATAAATGAGCCTCTACCTCCAAGCAGGCTAGTTCCACCCAGAACTACAGCAGTAATTGATTGCAATGTGTAGGTCGTGCCCTGCGCTGGATCGCCCAGACCAATCAATCCCATGATGATGACTGCACCGACTGCAGCAAATAAGGCAGAAGCTACGTAAGCCCCAATAATTGTGCGATCGATATTTACGCCTAACCTACGGGCAGATTCTTCGCTTGAACCAGAAGCACGAAGGCGAACTCCCCACTTTGTGCGGCGAATAAGGAGTTCGAAGAGAATCGCTGCTGCAATCAAAATAAGGAATGTGTACGGAACCGGTCCAATTTTGGCAAGTAGCAGGTCTGTAAAGGTTGCGTTGAAATATCCATCAGGAGCTGGGCGTAACAAGAACCCAATTCCGATTAATGCGATGTAAACCGTAAGTGTGCCCGCAACTGGCGTGAAGTGAGCAAAGCGAATGAGAGTTCCATTAATTATGCCAATTAAAATTGCGGAAATAATGATAAGAGCAAATCCCAACAGAATCATCGGCAATGACTTACCGTCATTGATAAAGAAGGAACCAATAACCAATAAGACTCCGGAGGCGGGGCCAACCGATAAATCGATGCCTCCCGTCATCAGCACAATGGTTTGTCCTAGAGCGATAAAGCCCAAGCCAGTACCTAATCCGAGTACAGCATTAATATTGTATGAACCAAAATACAAGTCATTCTTAGAGTAAATAAATAAACTCAAAAGAAGGATGATTCCCATGAGAACTGATGGTGGAAGGAAATCAGAGCGCAGAATTCTTCGTCTGCGGAGTTCCTTTTCTGTTACAAGATTCTCTTCTGCAGTCTTGAGCTTGGTAGAACTAACTGCGGCCGCAACCATCTTTGTTTCAGTGATATCGCTACCTTCCAAAGTACTCACGATATGTCCTCGTGACATCACATACACACGGTCACATAGTCCTTCTAATTCTTTTGTGTCAGAAGAATTCACAATAACCGGAATTCCACTCTCGGCAGTATCGCGAAGAATCTTATAAATTTCTGCGCGGGCACCAACGTCAACTCCTTGAGTTGGTTCATCGGCAATGATCAAAATTGGGTCAGAGAGTAGTGATCTCGACATCACGATTTTCTGCTGATTTCCACCGGAGAGAGCCGAAACATCAGCATCCATCGATGGGGCTTTAACATCAATAGATTGTAAAGATGTATGAACAACTTCTGTTTCCTTTTTACGGCTAACAAAAATTCCGCTAGTTAATTTATTGAGAGCATTTACCGCCGCGTTCTCTCTCACAGAGAGAGACATCATTAAACCTTCGCTATGTCGATCCGAAGGCATGTATGCAGCCTTATTGAGCAGTTTCTTACCCGAAGTGGCTTCTCCATTAATTTCAATAACGCCTGAGAACTTATCAAGACCGGCAATTGCTCTAAGTAATTGACTCTGCCCATTTCCTACCACGCCTGCAATACCAACAATTTCTCCTTTGTTGGCAGTTAACGAAACGTTTTGAAAATCAGGACCTGAAATATTATCGACCTTAAAGAATTCTTTGTCAGTTTTTTTGCCACCATGCTTAGGAGGAAAAGTTGATTCAAGTTCGCGACCAACAATTAAGGTCATAATCTCATCATCGGAAATATCAGAAATATCTTTAACACCACGCCACTTACCGTCGCGAAGTACAGTTACTCGATTTGCTAGTTCGCGGACCTCAGCCAATCGGTGGGTAATATAGACAACAGAAGTTCCTGCAGCTGCAATTTTTCTTACACGATCAAAAAGAATCTCTACTGACTCTTTTCCTAACGGTGCCGTTGGTTCATCTAAAATAAGAACTTTAGGATTGACAGCAAATGCTTTTGCTAAATCTAATAAATGTTGTTGCGCAATAGAGAGATTTTCTACTCGATCTTTGATGCTGACTGTAAATCCGAAATCATCAAGGATCTTGCGCATTGTCGCTGCAGGACTGCCCGCTGATTGAAGCATTTCATCTGGGACAGAAATTCGGATATTTTCTTCAATCGTTAAATCTGGAAGTACTGCTGGGTGCTGGTGAACAATTGCCAGTCCTAGCGCAGTAGCTTGATGCGGGGTGAGGGAACTAATTGACTCCCCACAAATCTCAATGTTTCCACTATCAGCACGCAAGGTTCCCGATGCGATATTCATAAGAGTGGATTTTCCGGCCCCATTTTCACCAAGTAGGGCGTGAATTTCTCCTGCGCGCACTTCTAGGGAAACATCCTGAAGGGCTGCAACTCCAGCAAAACTCTTGGATATATTCGACAAGATCAGCGGAGAGCGTGACAC
>KB900467.1:0-1771 GCA_000378885.1 actinobacterium SCGC AAA044-N04
GGCAAGTTTGTTACTGATGAAGCAGCATTAACAATTTCGCCAAAGCTTGCTAGCCGTTTAGTTACACGTGAAGGTGAGCGCGTCTTTGTTCTTACATGGAGCAAAGAAGTAGGCGATCTATCTGATTGCGTCTTTTTAACTCAGCGTGATGTGCGCGAACTCCAGTTTGCAAAGGCTGCTATTGCCACAGGATGGGCACTTCTCTTGGAAGAGTTTGGCGTGAAGGAATCTGAAATCCAGCAGGTGCTACTTGCAGGCTCATTTGGTTCTTACCTTTCACCGTCTTCTGCCGTAAAGATTGGTTTAGTGCCAAAGCTTTCAGTCATGCGCATTATGTCGGCAGGTAACGTTGCAGGAGAAGGTGCCAAGATGGTTTTGCTATCTGCCCAAGAGCGCCATGGTGCACAAGCACTCCTTGAAGAAATTGACTACATCGAACTATCTGATCGTGAAGACTTCAACGATAAGTTCGTTGAACGCTTAGCTTTTCCTGCATGAGCGTTGGCGTAGTTGCATGCGGGGCACTAGCCACCCATATTGCTGATATCGCAGCGGCAGAATCGCTAGATATCACTATCTATCCCCTTCCCCCACTGCTTCATAACCGTCCAGAAAAGATTGCTGGTGAAGTTGATTCACTTTTAAGTGAGATTAAAGACAAGCATTCAAAGTGCGCAGTGGCATATGCCGATTGTGGAACCTATGGCGCACTCGATGTGGTCATTGCAACCCATGGTGTGAAGCGATTGGGTGGAAACCATTGCTATGACATCTTTGCTGGTTCTAAAAAGATCGAAGAAATTATGGAATCTGATGCTGGCACATACTTCTTAACTGATTTCCTCGTAAAATCTTTTCATAGAAGTGTCATGGTTGAGCTGGGTTTAGATAAGCGGCCAGAGCTGCGTGATGATTATTTCAAGAACTACTCACGTGTGATCTGGTTGGCTCAGCAACCGAATAAGGAGTTGGAAGAGTTAGCTCAGCAAGCAGGCGCAAGTATTGGGTTACCACTTGAGATTCAAAACGTTGGTTATGGTCAGTTATCTGAGCAGGTTAAAGAACTACTTAGCAACTAACATCACTTCAAGAGCCTTTTGGGCTATTGGTGAAAGCAATGACTTGTCTACATCTTTGTGTAAACGCTCAATCATGACAGGAGTCCAGAACTGAACGATGTGGTGGGCAACTTTGACTTCAGGTGCATCGGTAGCTGGGAAATTTGCTGCAATCTGATTGACCATGCGAATGATGGATGCGAGTTGAACATCTCCATCAATATGGGTTTCTACCATCGCACCAGGTCCTTGCGCACTTGGCGTAATTTCAACTGCAGTTACCTTGTATTCAGGACAATTCGTTGCCCAGTCAGAGAAATCTGTTGTAATGACGTTAGCGCCACTTTCGGGGAAGTGGAAAGTTGTGTAAACAACTCCTGCAGGAACTTCATCTGTAATTCGAGCACGCATGATTGTTTCGCCCACACGAGATGAAAGTTTGACCCAAGAACCATCGGCAATACCGCGCAGCTCGGCATCTGATTCGTGCAGATCCAAAATATCTTCGGTATGCCAGATGTTATTTGCCGTGCGACGTGTTTGTGCTCCCACGTTGTACTGGCTAAGTACTCGCCCAGTAGTGAGTAATAGTGGAAATTTACGTGTGGCCTTTTCATCTGTTGCAACGTAAGGAGTGCGATTGAATTGGCCCAAACCACGCATAAAGGTTTCCAAGTGCATCGTAGGAGTGCCTTCAGGATTTGCCTCATTAC
>KB900467.1:1856-5408 GCA_000378885.1 actinobacterium SCGC AAA044-N04
TGTTGCAACGTAAGGAGTGCGATTGAATTGGCCCAAACCACGCATAAAGGTTTCCAAGTGCATCGTAGGAGTGCCTTCAGGATTTGCCTCATTACATGGCCACTGCAAGCTTCCAACTTCATCAAGTTTTTTGAAGGAGACTCCAGCAAATGTTGGTGTTGTATCTGCGATCTCATCCATTATTTCGGCCCCGCTGGCATAAGACATTGGATAGCCCATAGCAGTTGCAAGATCGCAAGTAACTTCGTATTCACTCTTTCCGGTTGCTGACTTCATCACTGGACGAACGCGGTTAATGCGACGCTCAGCGTTAGTGAAAGTTCCATCTTTTTCCAAAAATGATGTGCCCGGCAAGAAGACATGTGCAAATTTTGCAGTCTCATTGAGGAAGAGATCTTGAACAATGACCATATCCATCGCACGAAGGGCTGCATGAACATGAGAAGTATTGGGATCAGATTGAGCAATATCTTCGCCTTGAACATAGAGACCGCGGTAATTACCGGCAATTGCTGCATCGAACATATTAGGAATTCGCATTCCAGGCTCTGCATCTAATGTGACGCCCCACTTGTCATTAAAAATCTTGCGAGTATCTGCATTTGAAATATGACGATAACCAGGTAGCTCATGTGGGAATGAACCCATATCGCAAGAGCCTTGAACGTTGTTCTGACCGCGCAGTGGATTAACTCCCACACCTTTGCGGCCAATGTTTCCTGTGACCATTGCTAGGTTTGCAATACCCATCACCATAGTTGAGCCTTGACTGTGCTCTGTTACACCAAGACCGTAATAGATAGAACCATTAGGTGCTGATGCAAACAACCTGGCAGCTTTGCGGATCTCTTCTGCTGGAACACGAGATGATGCTTCCAAAACCTCTGGTGAGTTCTCAGGAAGTGAAATGAATGCTTCCCATTCTTTAAATGATTTCTCTTCACATCGTGCATCAATGAAGTCACGCTTAGCTAAACCTTCAGTGACAATGACGTGTGCAAGGGCATTAATTACTGCAACGTTTGTTCCTGGCATTAACTGCAAGTGGTGGGCGGCAACAACACCAGGAGTTCGAACAAGTGCAATAACGCGTGGATCAACAACGATGAGTTGAGCGCCTTTACGTAAGGCTTTCTTCATACGGGAAGCAAACACTGGGTGGGCAGATGTTGGGTTAGCACCAATCAACATAATGACATCGCTGTGCTCAACGGACTCAAAATCCTGTGTTCCGGCTGATGTTCCAAAAGCTTGGCCAAGTCCATACCCTGTTGGTGAGTGGCATACACGTGCGCATGTATCAACATTGTTATTAGCAAAAGCTGCGCGCACCATCTTTTGAACTACGAATACTTCTTCATTGGTGCAGCGTGAAGATGTAATGCCACCAATTGCATTACGGCCAGATTCTGCCTGAATGTTCTTTAAGCCAGTTGCTGCAAATGAAATCGCTTCTTCCCAAGAAACTTCTTTCCATGGGTCTGTAATTGCATTTCGAATCATTGGCTTAGAAATGCGATCTGAGTGAGTGGCATAGCCATATGCAAATCGGCCCTTAACGCATGAGTGACCTTCATTTGCGCCGCCATCTTTGAGCGGAACCATGCGAACCAACTTGTCGCCGCGCATCTCAGCTTTAAAGGAACAGCCAACACCGCAGTAAGCACAAGTTGTAATTACAGATGAAATTGGTGCACCTATTGTTAAAAGCGTCTTTTCAGTTAATGCTCCCGTTGGACACGCTTGAACACATGCACCACAGGAAACACACTCGCTTTCAATAAAGGAAGTGCCAGAGGATGAAACTCGTGCTTCAAAGCCACGGTTTTCAATTGTTAGTGCAAAGGTTCCTTGGACTTCATCACAAGCTCGAACGCATCGATTACAAACAATGCATTCAGTGGAATCAAAGGTGAAATATGGATTGGACTCATCTTTCTTCAAATCCAAGTGTGTAGAAGGAGCTGCATAGCGGCTCTCGGTAATTCCAATTTTCTTTGCAACTCCATGGACTTCGCACTCATCCCCTGTTGCACACTCTGCTGGGTGATCAGAGAGATAGAGCTCCATGACACCTTTACGTAGACGATCTAATTTCTCTGATTGGGTAACAACCTTCATTCCATCTGCAACAGGAGTTGTACATGAAGAAGGTGTTCCGTTACGTCCATCTACTTGGATGACACACAAGCGACATGAACCAAAAGCTTTAAGGCGATCAGTTGAACAGAGCTTTGGAATATCAATTCCCACCATTGATGCTGCGCGCATGATGGAGGTATCTGCCGGAACTGTTATTGATTTCCCGTCGATCTCAAGGCTAACTTGCTCACTCTTCTTACTAGCCGGCGTACCAAAGTCATGCTCGTGGATCATTGTCATCGTCGACTCACCTCTCCAGTGAAATCTTCGGGGAAGTTAATCATCGCACTTTTTACTGGCATTGGGGTTAAGCCGCCCATGGCACACAGAGATCCATCGGTCATAACCTCACATAAATCCAAAAGCAGCTTCTTGTTCTCATCCACTTTAACGCCTTGAATTATTAGATCTATTGTTTCGACTCCGCGTGTGGAACCGATTCTGCATGGTGTGCATTTACCGCAAGACTCCAGTGCACAAAATGACATTGCAAAGCGGGCTTGCTGCGCCAAATCTACTGAATCATCAAATACAACTATTCCGCCATGTCCGAGCATTCCGCCGGCTGCCAACATGGATTCGTAATCTAATGAGGTTTCAAATTTATCTCTTCCAAAGTAAGCACCTAACGGTCCACCAACTTGAACAGCGCGCAGCGGTGCACCGCTCAATGTTCCCCCACCATAGCCATTGACGATCGCTTCAATTGAGATACCGAAAGGCTTTTCAACAATTCCTCCGCGTTTGATGTTGCCGGCAAGTTGAAAAACTTGTGTTCCTAAAGATCTGCCAACTCCACGTGCTTTATATGCACCTGCGCCATCTGCTAATACTGCAGGAATCGTTGAGAGCGTTAACACATTGTTAATAACTGTTGGTTTGCCAAACAAACCTTCAAGTGCTGGCAGTGGTGGCTTGGCGCGAACTACTCCGCGCTTTCCCTCAATGCTCTCCAACATTGCTGTTTCTTCACCGCACACATAGGAACCAGCACCCACACGAATCTTTAACTCAAATGCATGCTTGCTTCCAAGTACTGAGCTTCCAAGCCAACCAAAAGCATGAGCAATATCAATTGCCTTTTGCAAAGTTTTAATCGCATATGGATATTCAGAGCGTAAGTAGACAATGCCTTCTGTGGCACCAACGGCAATTGCAGCAATCGTCATGCCTTCAATGAGAGTGAATGGGTCTCCTTCAATGAGCATGCGATCAGCAAAAGTTCCACTATCGCCTTCATCTGCGTTGCAACAAATATATTTCTGATCACTGATCGCATCAGCAACTGTCTTCCACTTAATACCCGCAGGAAAACCTGCCCCGCCACGTCCGCGCACGCCTGACTCTTTAACTTCTTCAATAATTGCTTCTCTGCTCAGAGAAATAGCACGGCGCAAGCCAATTAATCCC
>KB900468.1 GCA_000378885.1 actinobacterium SCGC AAA044-N04
ATTGAAGTTATTGGCGCTGAGCCAGGGGATTCACTTTCTGTAACAATTATGGACATTCAGCCTGGTCCAAAAGGTGCTGGAATGGTTATTCCACAATGGGGTCAGCTCATCGAACATACAACCGCGCCACAAACAAGAATCTTTTCAGTTAAAGACGGCACAATCACAATGGAATCAAATGGTGTTACTTTCCCTACTCGTCCCATGTTTGGGGTAATTGGCGTTGCACCTGCTTCAGGTGAAATTGGAACATTCTTTGCAGATCGCCATGGTGGGAATATGGATGATTATCTCAATGGAATCGGAGCAACCATCCACCTTCCTGTTTTTCAACCAGGTGGCCAACTTGCTATCGGAGACATGCATGCCTCAATGGGTGATGGCGAAATCTCTGGAACTGGTGTTGAAATCGGTGGAACGGGAATAATTAAAGTTGATTTGATTAAAGGTAATTGTGGGGGTTGGCCCATCACTGAATTAAAAGATTCATGGGTCACTCATGGAACTGCAAGCAATATTCAGGATGCCTTGAAGCATGCATGTGAAGAAGCAGCAAAATTATTAGTAGATCACTGGGGCTTTACAATAGAAGATGCGTTCATCTTCTTATCCGTAGCCGGTGATTTAGGAATTGCACAAAACTGCCATCCAATGCCTGATGGATTTGCTGTAGCCAAGATGCGAGTACCAAAGATTTCACGCGCGCCAAAGCCATTTAATCTCAAATAAAGCGTTAAATATAAGTTAAATTACCCACCAGTAACAAAATACTTGTAGGAGAATTCTTAACATTCTCAAGTAAAGACTTGAGATTAATCGGAGACGAAACGGGGAAAACTAATTGGCTCAATTAGAACGCAATGCCGTTGGACTACGCGAAGTTGTATTCCAATCAATTTGTTCCATGGCACCTGGTGCAGCAATTGCTGCATCGATTCCATTTGGAGCACCTCTTGCAGGTGGGGCTCTTCCACTCGCAGTGATTTTTGCTTTCATCGGTATTTTTTTTACCGCATCAAGCATTGGTCAATTAGCCGCACATATTCCATCTGCTGGATCAGTTGCAACCTACAGTGCAGTTGGTTTGCGCCCTTGGGTTGGCTTCCTTGTCGGTTGGGCTTATGCAGCCGTTGAAGTTCTCATTGTTCCACTTGTTATGTTGCAGCTCGGATACACAGTTGCCGGCGAATGGAACGCAGAACAGCCTTCATTCTCAGCTGGAAACTGGTGGATCTTTACAGTTGCCGGCACACTTTTGGTTGGTGGAATTGTTTACAAGGGTGTTCGCTCATCAGCTCGCACAGGTGTAATCCTTGGAGCAATTGAAATTGGTGTCTTCCTGCTCGTTGGAATTATTCTTGTAATTAAAGCTGGCGGAAATAATGATCTTGCAGTGTTCTCTCCACACTATGCCAACGCCCCAGGCTTTGCTGGCTGGTCAGGCGTTATCGCAGGTTCAGTCTTCTGTCTTCTTGCATTCTCAGGATTTGAAGCTGCAGCACCACTTGCTGAAGAGACTGAAGATCCACGCAAAAACATACCTAAAGCTGTTATGTATGCAACGCTTTCAATCGGAGCTTTGTATGCATTCACAACATATGCCGCGACAGTTGCTTTCGGTCCTGATAAGTTTAAGGACTTCGCAGCATCAAATAACGGCGCTCCATGGGACGGCCTAGCAAAAGGTGTCGGAACCATTTTCTGGATCTTGGTTCTCTTTGCAATTATTAACTCAACTATTGCAAATGCAAATGCTGGCGCAAATGTCTTTACGCGTACTGCGTACGCATTTGGCCGCGCAGGAGCTTTCCCTAAGTTCCTTTCTGAAATCGATCCAAAGCACAAGACTCCACGCAACGCTGTGATTGTTCAGCTTGTTGTGGGCCTTGTATTGGCTCTTGGTTTAGGAGCTAAATACTCACCACAGATGGCATTTGGAATTATTGCAACAGGTTTGGTTGTTGCAGTTGTTCCTGTCTACATGATCGCAAACCTTGCATGTATTGGTTATTTCACCAAGCATCGCCGTGATGAGCGACATCCTGTTATCCATATTTTGGCACCACTCGTTGGCTTCCTCTTCTTAATTCCTGGCTTCTTCAATGCAGCAGGAATTACGGGAATGCCAGGATTGAGCTTCATCGTCTCACTGGCATCGCCGCTTACCTATGGTGCATATGCCATGGGTGCGTGGATGCTACTTGGCTTAGGAGCACTTGCTTACTTGAACAGCAACAAACCAAATGCGATTCAGGAAGTTGCAACTATCCACGGATAAATTCACTTGCTCGATGCCCCTCAGATTTATCTGGGGGGCGTTGGCATTTCTGGAGGTTCTCGAGTACCAAACTAAAGTTCTGACTAAATTCACAGGCTGAGCACTCTTGCCTTCAGTGGTGGCAAGTGCCACTATCGCCATAACGAGTAGAAGGCAGGTGAGCCATGAAAATCAGCAGCATCATTTCAGGCAAGCGCGTTGAGACTATTTCAGCTAGTGCCAGTATTCATGATTTGGTTTCCTCTTTAAATACCCACCACGTGGGAGCACTTGTTGTCTCTAGTGATGGCAAAAAAATAGATGGCATCGTCTCTGAGCGAGATGTTGTCAGAGCTATGCCAGGCAAGCTAGATGAATTAGCAGGTATGCATGTGCGAGACATCATGACTGAAGAAGTCCATACCTGCACGGCAGAATCCACCGTGGCAGAGTTGATGATCATGATGACAGAACACCGCATCCGCCATGTTCCAGTAGTAGATGCCAATGGTGCCTTGCTCTCCATTGTCTCCATAGGTGATGTTGTGAAGAACTATGTCAGTGAAATCGATAGTGAAAGAACTGCATTGCGTGACTATGTAGTCAGTGGTAGTTAATACACTTTTCCCATGGAATTACGCTTTACAAACGAGCTCATTGAGTGGCGCGGTCCTGCACCTTTCTATTTCATTCAAACTCCACCAGATATCACTGCAGAGATAAAAGTAATTGCAGCAGCTAAAACCTATGGCTGGGGAGTACTACATACCTATGTCACTATCAATACAACCCAATGGAAAACCGCCCTCATACCTAAAGATGGTGCCTATTTAGTTCCTATTAAGAACGCGATTCGTTTGCCCGAAAAGTTAGAGCTAGGGCAGAGAGTTGATGTGAGACTCTCCTTTGACCTCTAGATTGTTATAACAACACAAAAGCCCCGCAGAAGTTAATCTGTGAGGCTTTTGTACTTAAGAACGACGCATTGACTATGCACTAGAACTCTAGCACTTACCCCTTTTAGATACCCGGCTTGATGAAAGCCAAAAGCCCCGCAGAAGTTAATCTGTGAGGCTTTTGTACTGTAACTCTTTGGAAAGATCACTCTTTGACTAAGGTAGAAAAAGAGTAGCACGAATTTATCCACAGGAGACTTAATTCAAAAACATATTAACGCGCAACACCTTTAAGTTCCCATTTGTGTACCGCTGTAGCTCAGCGGATAGAGCAGCTCTTTGACTGAGGGCATGTCGCAGGTTCGAATCCCGCCAGTGGTGCACACTCTAAGTAGCCTCACGGTTAGTCGCGTGGGGCTACTTTTATGTCACTACTCTGCGTTACATTGCCTATATGAAATTCTTCTGGCAAAAAAGTAAGTCGGAACCAACACCTGCAGCTGTACCTTCTTCCTCAGCTACTCCAACACCATATATCGCCACCAAAGGCACAGATTCAGGAATTACTGCCAGTGATAATGCCGATGATTACACCTATAACGTCGTTGGTGAATCCTTCCAGCATGATCATCTGGTGCAGCTAGTGATGAACCATAAAGCGGTAGAAACAGGTTCAATCTTCACATCAGCAACTCTTAAGCTGCAATCAGATAACGCTTTTGATCCCTATGCAGTCATGGTCATTGTTGAAGGACTCCAGGTTGGTTATATCGCCAAGTCACACTCAGAAAATATGACTAAAAAGATTAAATCACTTGGAACCCAAGAGTTAGAAGTACCAGCACATTTAGGCTGGGACACAGATAATCCCCAGCCCTATATTGGCGTGCAGTTAATGCTGGGTGATTTAGACCCAAGTAGTTAAGCCGAGGGTAGTTCGAGCACCGGCTTCTTAGGTTCATCTTCTGCTAAATCTTTAAGTACTTGCGTAAGGACGCCTTTGACTTCACTCATTCCCTGCTCTGCGCAGATGAGAGCTTGTGCAAGGAAGCGGTTAAATTCACGGCCCACATGAGCTTCAAACAAGATGCCTGAAGTCTTTTGACGGTTACTGACATGGAAAATAAAGTCAGTCTCATCATTTGACGTGGCCGCGCCATTCCATTTAGAAAAAGCCCACTCTTTGGTATTCATCATTCCGTTAAACATTAAGCGATCAGTGGTGAGCACAACATCGCCGACCTCTTTATAGACTTGAATCTCATTGCCTGGCACAAAGCTTCCACGCATTGCACCTACCCGATATCGAATACCTGCCACCACAGGAATACTCACGCCTTGGCTACTTCCTTCATAGTGTCCGGCAGCTCTACCCGCTTCATGAAATTGTCCCTGGCCTCGCCATAGAACAAACTCACCAGCTTTTTGCACAGTTAAATTTGAAACCGCATCTTCACCCTTTGCCGCTAACTCGAATGCGGCCTTAATCTTTGTGAAGATTTCAATGTCGCGCTTCCAGTCAGCGTAGTTGAGTTGGTATTCACCCAAGGCATTTTTATATGCCCGCTTCACTTTTTGATTAGCCCAAAATCCCATGTCTCTATAGTGCCCTAGTCCAGTGACAAATCGGGGGCGACCCCTACTTACACTCAGCCAACCTGGCTTTAACCAGCGCCAAGATCAACTTAGTATCAACGTCCCAGTCGTTTGGCACAC